>NZ_JAJAWH010000018.1 GCF_020531965.1 Pseudorhizobium xiangyangii
AACAAATATCGCATAAGATAGATTATGGAACATGTGCGTATCATTTGTATCCCAGCGGCTTGCAGACGGCTTCTCATGCTATGCATCAGATACTGACCGGTACTTCGATCTCGACCTCGAAGCTCATACCGTCATAGGCCGGCTGCACGTGGCTCGGCGTAGCCTCCATGACGGCATCATAGTCCAGCGGAATGTGCATGTGCGTCAGAACCGCCTGTCGTGGCACCAGTCTGCCGATCCACTCAAGCGCCTGATCGAGCGAAAGATGGCTCGGATGATGATGGTGCTGCAGCGCGTCGATGACCAGCACGTCGAGACCTTCAAGACGCGGCAGGCTTTCCGCCGGAAAGTCGCTCACGTCGCTGCAGTACGCGACACCGCCGAAACGGAAGCCGAGCGAATAGATGTCGCCGTGAACCTGGCGATGCGCCAGCACTGATATCGGACCGCCAGCGCCATCGATGATGGTCGGCTCGGCCATCGAACGGATCACGTGCGGCTCGACGATTGGCGGGTAATTGCCGCCGGGCGGCGTTTCCAGGCAATAGGCAAAGCCCTGGCGGATCCGCTCCATGGTCAACGCGTCCGCATAGATCGGTATGCGGTGACGCTGCTGAGTGTAATATCCCCGCAGATCGTCGATCCCGTGGACATGGTCCGCATGCGCATGCGTATAGAGAACCGCATCCACGCGCCGGACTTTTGCGGCGATCATCTGTTCGCGGAAGTCCGGGCCTGTATCGACGACGATGGTCGTGCAGCCGCCATCGGCTGCAAACTGTTCGACGAGGAATGCTGCCCGCGTGCGGCGGTTGCGCGGATTGTCGGGGTTGCAGGCACCCCAGTCTCCGTTGATCCGTGGAACGCCCGGAGATGACGCGCAGCCGACGATCGTGAAGCGGCGGCGATAACGCATGCCGATCAGAGCCTCGGCATCTTGCTGAAGAGCCTAAATGCGTTTTCTGTGGTTATCTGCGCCATCGCCTGGAAGCTCAATCCAAGCGTCTCGGCGAGAACTTCGGCCGTATTGACGACATAGGAAGGCTCGTTGCGCTTTCCGCGCCATGTCTTGGGCGCCAGATACGGCGCGTCGGTTTCCACCAGCAGTCGGTCGTGCGGGACAGTCTTGGCAATGTCGCGCAGTTCTTGCGACTTGGGGAATGTCAGTATCCCGGAGAAGGAAATGTAGCCGCCCAGTTCGACGCCGATGCGGGCCAGCTCAGGCCCCGACGAGAAGCAGTGCAGGATAAAGGGGAAGGCCCCCTTCCCGCTTTCTTCCCTCAGGATGGCCGCCATGTCCTCGTCGGCGCTACGGCTGTGGATCACCAACGGAAGCTGCGTCCGCCGCGATGCCTCAATGTGCCGCCGCAAGCCCGTCTGCTGATCCTCCGGCTTCTGCGTATCATAGAAATAGTCGAGCCCCGCTTCGCCGATCGCCACGATCTTCTCGTGGCTCTGGGCCAGCCTCACAAGCTCGTCGGCCGTGATATCCAGCTCCTCATCGGCATTGTTCGGATGCGTGCCGACGGAGCAGAAGACGGACGGATAGCGCTCGACAAGCGCCAGAAGACCTTCCAGCTTCCGGACGCGCGTCGATATCGTCACCATCTGCATGACGCCGGATCGATGGGCACGGGCGATCAACTCGTCGCGCTCGGCGTCGAAATCGGGGAAATCCAGATGGCAGTGGGTATCGATCAGCATGTCAGTACTTCAGTTTCAGGCGGTTGCCTCGGGGGCGACATAGCGTGGGAAAACCGGCGTCGGCGTCTCAAGCGGCGTTCCCGGCACGAGACGCCCGGCCTCGCCCAGCGCCGCGAAATCACGCTTGTCGGCAGGCGCTGCAACCAGGTCGAGCAGCTTCGCCGTTGACTGCGGCATGTAAGGCTGCAGCAGGATGGCGATCTGGCGGACGACTTCGGCTGTCACGTAGAGCACAGTGCCCATGCGTTCCGGGTCGGTCTTTTTCAGCGCCCAGGGCTCCTGGCCGGCAAAGTAGCGGTCGGTTTCCGACACGACAGCAATGATGGCTGCCAGCGCCTTGTGGATCATCTGCTTGTCCATCTCCTCGCGGGAGATCGCCAGCAGTCCGTCGGCGGCGGCCAGCATGGCCTTGTCCTCGTCGGTGAGTTCACCCGGCTGCGGGATCTGGCCGTCGCAATTCTTGACGATCATCGATAGCGACCGGCTGGCAAGATTGCCGATTCCGTTGGCGAGATCCGCATTGATGCGGATGCCGATACCTTCCTCGCTATAGCTGCCGTCCTGGCCAAACGACACTTCGCGCAGGAAGAAGTAGCGGACCTGGTCGAGCCCGAAATGGTTCACAAGATTGACCGGATCGACGACGTTGCCGAGCGACTTCGACATCTTCTCGCCCTTGTTGAGCAGGAAGCCATGGGCGAAGACGCGCTTGGGCAGCGGCAGTCCGGCTGACATCAGGAATGCAGGCCAGTAGACGGCGTGGAAGCGGATGATGTCCTTGCCGATGATGTGCACGTCGGCTGGCCAGTATTTCGCCCGCGGGCCGGTCTGGTCTTCCAGATAGCCGGTGGCGGTGATGTAGTTGGTCAGGGCGTCGACCCAAACATACATCACGTGCGCCGGATCGTTCGGAACCTTGATGCCCCAGTCGAAAGTGGTGCGGGAAATCGACAGGTCCTTCAAGCCCGACTTCACGAACGAGATCACCTCGTTGCGGCGTTCGGCAGGCCCGATGAAATCCGGCTGCTCTTCGTAGAGCTTGAGGAGCTTGTCCTCATAGGCGGAGAGCTTGAAGAAGTAGCTCTCCTCCTGCACCCACTCGACAGGCGTTCCCTGCGGCCCATAACGCACACCGTCCCCGCGAAGCTCGGTTTCGCCTTCCTGGTAGTAGGCCTCGTCCCGGACCGAATACCATCCGGCATAGCTGTCCTTGTAGACGTCGCCATTGGCGGCCATGCGGTTCCAGATGTCCTTGGACGCCTCATGGTGCCGCGGCTCCGTCGTGCGGATGAAGTCGTCGTTCGATGCATTGAGCAGCTTGCCCATCTCGCGGAATTCGTTGGAATTGCGCTCGGCCAGCGCCTCCGGCGCAATGCCTTCCGCCTTCGCCGTCTGCTGCATCTTCTGGCCGTGTTCGTCGGTGCCTGTCAGGAAGAAGACATCCTTCCCGTCGAGACGCTGGAAGCGCGCCATCGCATCGGTCGCGATCAGTTCATAGGCATGGCCGATATGCGGCTTGCCGTTCGGGTAGGAGATCGCGGTCGTGATGTAATAGGGCGTCTTGTTCGGCATCGGCGGGCACTCAAAATTGTAAAATTTGTCAAGCCGCTCTTAGCGCATGTTTGCCACCAGCGAAACCCACAGTTCGAATACCCTGCCCCGCGCACCAGCCTCGGCTTCAGGCGCGCGCCGCCTGCAGAATGGATAGAATGGTCTGTTTGCGATCCAGGTTGTAGGCCTGCGAGACGTTGATCTTCTCGGTGATTTCGCCGGCCACCCGCGCCAGCCGGTCGGCGGTTGGGAGATCACCCGAGAGCGCGGTCTGCCGCGCGCGTTCCATCAGGTGGTCGCCGAGATGGTTGAGGAAGAACCCGAAGACGACGTCGCTGTCTTTCGCGGACAGGACATCCGCCAGGCGATGCATCGCCTTGCGTGCGGCAGGTCCATCCGCCGTCAACACCTCGTTGAAGGCGGTGACTATGTCTGCCCCACCGTAGTTCAGAAGCTTGAGCGCCTGGGAAACGCTGCCCTTGGACATCGCCAGCACCGTTTCCTGTGTCTTTCCCCCATCGATAGGAATCCTCAATGCTTCAAGGGAGCACAGGAGATCAGCGTCTGCGAGCGGTGACAGGCGCAGCGGCTGGCAACGGGAACGGATGGTCGGCAGCAGTTTCCCCGGAGCATGGGAGAGGACGAGGAACATTGCCCTCTTCGGGGGCTCTTCGAGGATCTTGAGGATTGCGTTCGCGGCGTTCCGGTTGAGGTCGTCGGCCGGGTCGATGATAACGATACGCCAATTTCCGGTGCCCGACGTCTGCGAGAAAAAGTGTCCCGCGCGCCTCACCTCGTCGATTGTGATTGCCGTCTTTGTCCGGCCGGTCTTCTCGTCCACCGGTCTCGCGAGATGCAGCAAGTTGTGCGAGGCGCCGGAAGCGATCTGACGGCTGACGGTGGATTCTGGATCCGGCGGAGCAAGGTGGTCAGGCGCTGTCGCAGGATCGGGATGCGACAGCACGTGATTGGCGAAACGAAATGCAAGCGTCGCCTTGCCGATCCCTTCAGGACCTTCGATCAGAATGGCGTGGTGGCCCTTCCCGGAGCGATAGCTGCGGGCGAGGAAGGCTTCCGCCTGCTGGTGCCCGAAGAGATGCGTGTTGCGCGCCGGCGCGATGGCACCGTCCAGCACATGCGCTTCTTCACTCATTCGACCGTTTCCACGTCATTGGGAACGCTGGAGCTTTCCGGACCAGCAAGAGGCTCGACGATCGCAAGGATGTCCTTCGCAATATCATCGGAAGCGCGGTCGGCATCCACGACATGACACCGGCCCGGATCGGCTGCTGCAATCTCGAGATAGGCCTCTCTGCGTTTCTCGTGCGTCTGCACCTCTTCCCTTTCGAATCGATCGGGAGCCGCATCGCCACCGCGGCTTCTGGCACGCGCAAGGCCCTTTTCGGCGGACAGGTCCATGATGATCGTGCAGTCAGGGACAACGCCGGCCACTGCGACCCTTTGCAAGGCTTCCAGATAGTCTGCCTCGAGATTGCCGGTTACCCCCTGGTAGACACGGGAGGAATCCATGAAGCGATCGCAAAGCACGATGACGCCTGCCTGGAGAGCGGGACGAATGACCTCTTCCACATGATCGTTGCGGGCAGCCGCAAACAGGATCGCCTCCATGCGCACGCCGAACTCCTCGGCCGCACCCGAAAGAATCACATGGCGCACGGCCTCGGCACCCGGCGAACCGCCCGGTTCCCGGGTCACGAGAACGTCGTGTCCGCGACGACGCAGCGAATCTGCCAGGTGACGAATCTGGGTGGACTTCCCTGCCCCTTCGCCGCCTTCGAACGTTACAAACAATCCTGGTCGTTTTGCCAAACCGGTTAAGCTCTTCACGCTTATGGAGCTATTTTTGCTCATCACATTGATGGACGTATCCGAAGATGGTCCCGAGGCCATCGCTTTACCGCAAGTGGCCGCGGCATGGAACCGTCAAGAGTTTACAGCCAGAAGAACATGAGCTCCAGCAATGCGTCTGTGGCTCGCGAGCTAAGGCTGCCTGTCCCGATCTGCTGAGAGGTCACCAATTCAACTTCACGAACAAGCCTGTCGCCGGAAAGGATCCGCAGCGTACCAACCTGCTGCCCCTCGGAAACGGGAGCCCGCAACGGCCAGTGGTAGACGATCCGGCCGGTCAGCCTTTCCGGGTTGTTGGTGGGAAGATAGATATCGATCGGTTCCCTGGCGATGAGATCGACGTACCGGTGATCGCCGCCGTAGACGCTCGCCTGCCCGACGACCTCCCCTGCCCTAAACAGGACCTTGGTTTCGAACGAAGACAAGCCCCATTCGAGGATACGGCGGCTTTCCTCAAGTCTCTCCTTGTCGCTGGCAAGCCCGCCGAGAGCCAGGAACAAGCGAGTTCCATCGTGCGCGACCGAGGCCGTCAACGCATAGCCGGTGCCTTCCGCAAATCCCGCGCCCAGTCCATCAACGCCCATGTTGAGGCCCAGCAACGGGTTCTTGTTGCGTTGGAATATCTTGTTCCACTCGAAGTCGGGCTGTGAATACAGCGGATAATATTCCGGATATTCCCGGTGAATATGCCGTGCCAGCTCGACGAGATCGCGTGCCGTGGTGACGCTCTTCGCGTCAGGAAGGCCTGTCGCATTGCCGAAGTTCGAGCGCCCGAAGCCGAGGTCCTTGGCACGTGCGGTCATGCGTGCCGCAAACTCGCCTTCCGAACCGCTGATCCCTTCGGCAAGGATGATGCAGGCATCATTGGCATTCTGGATGATGACGCCACGGACAAGGTCGTCCACCCGCATCCGCGAGTTGAGCGCTGCGAACATCGTGGTCGTGCCTGAGGGAGCGCCGCCTGTACGCCAGGCATGTTCGCTCACCGGAAACACTGTTTCCCCGCTGATATCGCCCCGTTTCAGGGCACTGAAGACGACTTCCATGGCCATCAGCTTGGCAAGCGATGCCGGAGGAAATGCCTGGTTCTCGTTGACCGCCAGCAGAACGGTGCCGGTCTTCGCCTCAACCAGATATGCCTGCCTGGCCTTGGTCGCGAAAGCGACGGCAGCATGCTGCGTCTGGGCGGCTGTTTGAGCCACCCCCATTTGCAGAACGGCCAGAAAAACAAAGAACAAGAACTTCATGATCGCCCCATGCACGATGAAGCGTCAGGCGTATCAATATGGGACAGGACCGACAATCGCGTTTCGGTCACTGTCCTGTTTTTTTGGCTGCCTGCCGCTCCGCATAGGAAAGGATCGACCGTTCCGTCAACCCGTCGTTTCGCACCATGACGGCATCGAACACGAGATCGATGGACGATACAGGCTCTACCACGTAGGCGGAAGACAGGCTGCCTGTCGTTCCAGCCAGGCCGTAGCCCGGCCGCTCTGCGGGCATCGGCCCGACTTCCGGCAGGACCGCGAATTCCGTTAGCACACCGAGTGCCTGAAAAGCCTGACCGGATGGCACTGCCGGGCCACTTGGCGTCGATCCATTGAGGGCAATCGGCGTCGGAACGCGGGATCCATAGTTTTGAAGCTGGTCTCCAAGTGGCTCGTTCGAAGCCACCATCACGCCCGTGGCGATCTGCCCTTCCGGCTGAACCGAAGGCATGCGGTCGCCCTTGCGAAGGTAGGAAGCCATCAGATACGGCATGTCGTGGCCGTCCATGCGGGCCCTGCCGACATATTGCACGTTCACGTTCGCGGTACCGGTGCGCTTCATGTCCAGAAGGTCGGCGGTCTTCGACGAGACGTCTATGATACGACCAGGATGAAACGGACCGCGGTCGTTGACGCGCACGATGACCGATGAGCCGGTCTCGACATTCGTCACGCGCGCGTAGCTGGGAAGCGGGAATGTCGGATGCGCGGCGGACAGATGTCCCTTGTCATAGACTTCGCCGTTGGCGGTCACCCGGCCATGGAAGGCGGAGCCATACCACGACGCCAGGCCGCTTTTGTTATAGTCAGGATCTTCCGACGGAACGTAGGTCTTGCCTTTAACCTGGTAAGGCTTGCCGACCATGAATCGGCCGCCACCCTTCGGCACGGGCTTGCCCTCGGAAACCATGCGAGGGCTGGCTTTGACGCCGTATTCCTTCTCTGAGAAATATTCCTTGCTCCGTGGCTTCGATTTGGGTTCCGGCGTGCTGGCGCAGGATGCCACGCTCACGCATACCATAGTCAACCCGAGCCATCTTGCCGGACGCGAAAGCTTGCCACCGCTAAATTTCAAACTCGTATGCCCCTAACAATCACCGGCTGCGCGCATCCGCCTTTCGCAGCCATTGCCTTCCGCCGACGCCCACTCAGCGATCGACCCCGCAATGCTGCCGACTTTTCTTTTCAAAATGGCGAAAATGCGAACAATTTCTGGGGGTTATTTTGAATTCTTCCCGGCGTGGTTAATGCTTCGTAAAGCGCGGCACCGCCTGCTGTCACCATCCGGTCCGGAAGTCGAGGGAGCCACCGAGCACAGGTTGCAGCTGCTCCTCGCGGACATCGACGCCGATTCGCCCTCGACCGGTAAGGGCGCTCCTCGCGCATGAACGATCTGCCCATGTCGTTCACCGTCCGATCAAGGCAACCTTGTTCCCTGCTTGGGTGTTGTGTTGGGTAAGGTTGCCGACGACCGTGTCCGGAAGAGTGGACCCAACGGCGAGCCAGGAAGGAATACTGAGTGATCGATCCTCTCTTTAAGAACCTTGAGCACAGAGATGTTCTATCGGCAGACGAAAGAACCCTGCTGCAGAAAGTGCTGAGGAAGGAACGACGCTTCGCCAAGGGTGAAGACATCGTGGCGGATGGGTCACGTCCCGGAACCAGCACGCTGATCGTCGAGGGCTTTGCCGCTCGCTACAAGCTCACCGAAGATGGTACTCGCCAAATAACAGCGCTTCACGTGCCTGGTGACTTCGTCGACCTTCACGCCTTCATGATGAAGACCATGGACCATGGCATTGTCGCCCTCTCCCCTTGCCGCGTCGCGCTTGCCGAGCATCCTGAACTCAAGGCCATCACGGAGAATGCGCCGCACCTTTCCCGAATGCTGTGGCTCGATACGCTCATACACGGCTCAATCACCCGGTCATGGATTGTCGCCATGGGGCGTCGTTCGAAGTCGTCACATCTCGCCCACATCCTGTGCGAGCTTTACTCGCGCCTGAAAGTGGTCGATCGCGTTGATGGACAGAGCTTTGCCTTCCCCCTTTCACAAGGGGAGATGGCTGACGTCATGGGATTGTCGCTGGTCCATATGAATCGCGTTATTCAGACCATGCGGCGCGAGGGACTGATCTCCTGGGTGAACCAGATCATCACAATCCTTGACTGGGACCGGTTGAGCAGCCTGGCGGAGTTCGATCCGCTCTATCTCAATCTCTGGGTCGAGCCGCGCTAGAGGCTGTCGCTAGGCGCGGTGATGCCTCGTCGCAAGAGGAGCGATCAGGCTGGGACCAAATCCCGAGCCATCTCCTGCTGCTGATCTGCCGCGAAAATTTCTTTCACCATAGGCAAGCCTAGTCTGAGACTTTGACCGTCTGCCCAGAAATACGCCTGCCCCTCGACCGTGAATATTTTTTCGCTGGAGACGCCGTTCTCCACGACACGAACGATGAAATTGTCGTTTTGCTGATTTACTTCAACGAAGTCCATCTTCATCGCCCTACTCCCATTGTTCCCGATGGTTAAACATAACCACTTTTAGCGGCGGCAATAGTGCGAGATTTAGTAACGGCTGATGGATGTGCTTTGGCGGACTGAGCCTCCAAGCACCACCAGAGCTTTGCTGGCGCATCCTATGTCCCTGCATGGTGAAATCGCGGCGCTGTGCCCTGCTGAAACAAAGCGCGCGACTGCACGGGCTTGGTCACCCGCCCAGTGCGGACGCTATGGCAACCAGCACCAACCCGGCGGCGACCATTGAAAAGCCGACACGGAACGGGTGGCCATAGTGACGCCCCAGGGAGTACCCCGTCAAAAACAACAGCCCGCAAGCAATCGTGTTGGAGACACTGACCGCAAGCATGGCGTCCGTTATGATGATGAATGGAGCCACGACAGGAAAGGTGCACAAGAATACAAGAAGAAATACACCGAGCGCGCCGGCAAGATCCATTGCGTTAACCCGCGCACGCACTTTGTCTTCAGGCAAACCCACCAAGTACAACCTGATACGATCCAGGTCATCGGCCGAAAGCGCAGGCAGCACAATGCTGGGCAGCGCCTCCGCCACAATGCCGCGCCCGGTGCCCGGATTGTCAGCGGCCCGCGCCAGATGAACTGTTCGCTCGTTCAGCTTGCGCTCAGCCATGGAATTCATGAGGAACATCACCGCATCGATGATTCCCCACGCAAGATTGCAGCCGAGAGCGCCAATCAGCATGACCCGAACGTCCGCGCGTTCGGCTTCTGTAGCGCTGAGGGAGTTCGTGAATGTCATGACCATGATCAATCCGAACAGGATCTCGCTCGAGCGGTCGACGGGGTTGAGAATTGCGCGGAATAGCCGCTTTGCACCCTGATCGTCGGCCCGCGTGTGGTTCATTGCGCCGCTCCGGGTGGCAGCAGAAACAGGGTAAGGCCAAAAATGGCATAGACCGCCAGGGCCATGACGCCCGCATACCATGCTGCTTGCCCACTATTGGACAGCATGGACGCCGACATCGTGGCGATCAGCATCATCGTGACCGCCCCGGGCCAGAATTGCAGGGACATCGGTTCCGGCCCTAAAAAATAGCTGACAAGCACCATTACCGGGGCAACGAAAAGAGCGATTTGCGCCGCACTGCCCAACGCAATGCCGACGCTGAGATCAAGGCGGTTTGAGCGCGCGGCAGAGAAGGCACTTGTCATCTCCGCGGCCCCTCCCACAAGAGCGACGACAATAAAGCCGACGAACGCGGGCGTCATCCCAAGATGTTGAGCGGCAATCTGGACGGAGCCCACGAAGATCTCACTCACCATCGCGACCAGGAGCGTGATGACAATCAACAAGGTAACACCCACCGAAACGGGCCATGATTTTTCTTCCGCTGTCGCGTGATTGACGCTGGTAAACAGCTCCTTGTGGGTCTTCAGGGAAAACAGCATGCCGAGTCCGTAGACGGCGATGAGCAAGATCGCCAAGCCCAGGCTAAGCTGCTGGGAAAGTGCTGCGGCAGACGCACTCTCCCCCTCACTGACAAGCGAGGGCACCAGAATGGCTATCGTTGCCAGGAACAGAAGGCTCGCCTGAAAACGCGCATTGACCCTGTTGAACTCCTGCAGATGATGTTTGAGCCCGCCAAGAAGAAACGACCCACCCAGCATGAAAAGGGTATTGGTGACGATCGCGCCCGCGATCGAAGCCTTGACCAGCAGGTATTGTCCGGCCTGCAGTGCAGCGAGCGAGATAACGAGCTCAGTCAGATTACCGAGCGTGGCGTTGAGGAGGCCTCCAACGGCATCCCCGGTCTTCGCTGCCACCGATTCGGTCGCGCGGCTCAGTAGCGCTGCCAGCGGAACGATGGCGGCCACCGAGAGGAAAAACAACCAGGTATGCGCCTCTGGCGAGACCTGTTCCAAGACGATAACGAGAGGCACGAAGACTATGAGGGCAAAGAGGGGGTTTCGTCGCACCTCGGCCAAGACAACTTCGATTCCAGCACGCGGGGACGCGATGGAACTCTCCTCCTCAAGGTTTCGCATCGGATCCTCCTCCTCAGCAGGAGAGCAGATCTGTAGATCACCGCCTCAATCTACGAGCCCCGATTGGCGGCAGCATCGTGCAAAATCTACTCTGGCAGGGCCGTCTGTCGGAAAAAGGTTACGATCGCATCGTCCGGCGGACCGAACCAGGTCGTGAAGAACAACCGAAAACCCGGTGACCGATACATCTCACTCAAGGCGCGATCGACGGTCAACCGGAAGTCCTCGTCTCCGCGGGACAATTCCAAGCCAAGCGGCTCGTAGGTGAAATGGCGTTTCAGAACAACCAGATTGCCCGAGTTTTCACTACGAGCTGATGCGTCCATGAGCACAGGCATATCCCCGAACAGCGCGGCCGAACTGCCATCGATCACACCGTCGATGCCTTGCTGGTAGCCATCCACCGACTTGGCTGTCGCCGCGAGATGGAAAGTATTGATCCTCTCCGACAGCCATTGCTCGCTTGTTGTGCCGGCAACTGCTGAGAACGTCTTGTTCTCAAGGACGGTGCGTGCCGGAGAACCGCGCCAGACGGGCCGGATTGATGGCTCCCCGAACTCCAGAACCTCAAGGAGAGCCAGTGGCGCACTCGTGCTCAACAATGCACCAGTTCCACTGGGGAAAATCGAGATGGAAAACGAGACTTCCTGTCTTCGCGTAAGCGTTACAGGCTCTGCGCCACAGACAAGATCGACCACTCCATCCTGGACTGCACGGTGCCGGGCTTCGCCGACCGAGATCCACTCCACCTTCAGCTGCGGGACATCCTTTTTCAAGTTGTCGGCTATTTGGTTGCAGAGGGCCACCGCGTATCCATCGGGTGTCCCCTGGTCATTCGCAAACGAGAACGGTCTCGCGTCCGGCTCGTAGCCGAACTTCACCATGCCGGAGCTACGGATACGATCCAATGTCTGCGCGTAACTGGGCGTCCACATAGCTTGTGCGAGCACTGCGGCCAGCGCTGTAACCGCGACGCCGATCCATGGGTTTCTTGTACTTGGCATGGCGGGTCCTCCTGGAGCATCCTCTTCAAGCGACAGGCTGTCGGCTCACGCCGCCCGTAAAGCGCGGCGAAATCCAGCCGTAAATGATGAAACCAATCCCTGTCACCATCATGCCGCCGAGGACAGCATCCTTACCCGAGGCGTAGATGGCAAAGACGCTGTAGAGCATGCCAACCGTCGCCACGAAGGCAGTCAGGCGATACTTCGCCTGGGATACGCCTGCGGTCTTCATCATGACGAACAGCGCTGAGAGCGCGATGATGTAAGGCAGCACGTTCGTCACGACAGCGAGGTTAACCAGGGCTGAAAACTGCTCGTTCAAGGTCGGTGAAATGGTCATGAGCGCCAGGCATGTCTGGACGATGCCGAGGATAATCATGCCGTGGACGGGCGCGCCCATCTCGTTCACGCGAGAGAACACCGCAGGGAACATCCTTTCCTGCGCCGCCGTGCGTGCGGTTTGCGCAATGGTGAACTGCCAGCCCAGAAGGGAGCCGAGGCAGGCAAGCACGGCCAGTGCCATAATCACCGAGCCAATCGTCGAATTGAACATGGTCGCATAAGCGAGCGCGAATGGCCCTGTCGACACAGCGAGATCGGCATTTGGCACGATCCCCTGAATGACCGTCGTCGACAGGATGTAGATTACTGCGGCCCCCAGTGTGCCGAACATGCACGCGAGGGGGACGTCACGCTTCGGATTTTCCACTGCGTCCGAATTCTGAGCCGCCGACTCCATGCCGAGAAAGGCCCAGAGTGTCAAAGAAATGCTGGATCCCATCCCCTGCCCCAGCGTGAGCCCATTGGGATTCCAGGCAGCGGCAAACGTGCTGGAACTGAACCAGAACCAACCGATGATCGACAGCAACCCGACAGGGATGATGACACCCCACACCGTGATCGATCCAATCCGGCCGGTAATGCGCGGTCCACCGAAATTTGCTGCTGTCGTCAGCCAGAGCAGAACAATCAACGCCAGGCAAGTCATGATAGGCGTCGAAGTCAAAGCCGGAAAAAACCCGGCCAGATAGCCTACCGCAGAGATGCCAATGGCGACATTGCCGATTGCGAGCGACAGGAAGTAGAGGAAGAACACCAGGAAGTAACCATCCTTCCCGTAGGCGTCTTCCGCATAGGCGGACATTCCGCCAGGACGTTGATTGAATAGTCCAGCCTGAGCAAAACCATAGGCGATCGCCATCGAACCGAGAGCCGTTACCAGCCAGGAAAGTAGCGAAATCGCGCCGACCTGAGCCATGTTGGCTGGCAGCATAATAATCCCAGACCCCATCATATTCACGGCAACGATGAAGGTCAGCTGCATCAAGTTCATCTTTTTCTTGCCGGAGGCCTCTTTCGCGAGATGCATGGTGTTATCGGTCATGACGAGATCCTCTCATCTTGCTCGCGTACGACATACGTGTGGAATTTTACCCGCCCATCAACGCGCTCCTGGAAGACGCCCTGCACCTCGTAGTTGAAGCCGGGGAAGCGGTTGAACGACTCTTCGAAAGCCAGGAAGTACTCACGCATCGCGCGCGCCCGATCGTCCCAGCGTTCGCCCGGAACAATCACGCCGATACCCGGCGGATATATCAGTGCCAGGGTAGCAGAGATGCGACCTGCGGCTTCCGAGAGCGGCACGTAGTCGACATTGTTGGCAACCAGCGCTTCATAGGCAAGCTTGGGTGACATCGCCGGTTCCGGAAAACTTTCTGAACGGAAGCACAGTCGCTGAAGTTGTTTGACACCAGCGGTCCGGTAGAAGGAGTGCATCTCGTTGCAAACCTGCCGCAATGTATAGCCGGCATAACGCTCGCGGTTTGCAGCGAAGACGGTTGGCAACACCTCCTGCAATGAGGCATCCCGATCCCAGAGGTTCTTGAACTTCACCAGCTTCGCCACAAGCGTATTCAGCTTGCTTTCGTCTTCTGCTGGCGTGAGGAGGAAGAGCAGGCTGTTAAGGTCGCACTTTTCCGGCACCACCCGCTGCTCACGTAGATAGTTTGCGACGACCGTCGCGGGGATGCCGAAGTTACGATACTCGCCCGTCTTCCGGTCGATACCGGGTGTTAGCAGCGTCAGCTTGTTGGGATCCACCATGGTGTAGCCGGAAGCATAACCTGTGTAGCCATGCCATTTAGCGTCCGGATCGAAATGCCAGCACTGCGGCTCTTTCTTCAGCACATCGGTGGAGATATCCTCCCAAGGCATATCAACGACATCGCTGACATGGGGTGAGCCCGTCACTGTAACTGTATCCGGCACGAAGGGATCGAAGAACCACTGATCCTCAGGATCTGCTGCATTGGTTTCGTAGTGCTTCACGAAGCTTCGGAACTTCTTGCGCACCTCAATGCCCAATGCGATACAGCGATCCCAGAGCATCTCCCCTGCCTTGCCCTCGTGAATCTTGGCGTTGACGTCAAGCGAAGCAAACAGCGGATAAAAGGGGGACGTCGACACATTCATCAACAGGGATTCGTTGAAGCGCTTGTGCTCGATAAATCTGCTCTGATCCCGGATGTGTTCGTCCCGTTTGTGAATCTGGGACGCCTGTGAAAAACCCGCGCCCTGCTTGTGAACCGACTGGGTTGAGAACAGGCCGGGCATGTCTGCCGACAGATCATCGAGCCGCATGGGGCTGCGGCCCTCGAAAAGGGGATGAAACGCGTTGTATCCGATCCATGCCTCATCCCAGAGCACGTAGTCACAGAGATGGCCGATCTTCTCCATCACCTGACGCACGTTGTAGATAGTTCCGTCATAGGTGGCGAGCTGGATGCAAGCGAGGCGGAAGGGTCTGTGGACTTTGGCGCGATCCTTGTCGGCAATCAGCGGATGCGTCGCGATCTTCTCGCGCAACCAGTTCTCATCCCAGGCGTCCCAGTCCACCGCACCAATCATCCCGAAAGCATTGCGGGCGGTCGGAAGAAAAATGGGAATAGCGCCAGCTTGCACGAGAGCACCCTGGTGCAATGACTTGTGATTGTTGCGGTCGAAGAGCACGAGATCGCCAGCTCGTAGCACAGCGTTGGTCACCACTTTGTTGGAGGTACTCGTGCCGTTCAGAATGAAGTAGGTTCGATCGGCACCAAAGATGCGCGCCGCCTGTTTCTGGGCATCGACCGCGGGACCCTCGTGGATAAGCAGATCGCCAAGATCCACATCCGCATTGCACAGGTCGTTTCGGAAGATGCTTTCTCCGAAATACTTAAAAAAGAGCTGTCCCGCCGGGGACTTTCGATAGAATTGCCCCCCTTGATGGCCGGGGCAATCGAAGGCGATGTTGGCCTCACCGTCGTAAGCCATCATTCCCCCAAAAAATGGAGGCAACAGCGACTTTCCGTAACTGATCAGGCTGGAAATGATCTGCTTCGCGTAGAAAGTCGGCGTCTGCTGGCCCAGATATACGAAACCATCAACTTCACCGGCCATTTCAACGACATCGAGATCCGCAATCGTCACAGTGTCCGCCATCGCCCAGATCGGGGTGCGAAAGCCAATTTCACGAACGGAACGAAGAAAGGTGCGTGCGTTCTCCAGCCGCCCGCCTTCGACGGAGCCGATATAGGCTCCGACGGACGCGTCTTCCGACACATCCGCCGTGTAGTCCTCGCGCAGTTCGACCTCGAACTTTTCAGCTGCGATCTGCGCGAGCAACTCATCGATCTGCGGATTGTCGCGGTCCACGACGGCGACAACCTTCAGCATCTTGTGGAACGGGATGGCGACGGTGGGAGACTTCACATCGCGCGGGATCATCGTCACGGTCCCTCCGCAACGCAGTCCACAAGGTAGCGACGCCCTCCGTCCCCGGGCGCAAATCGCAATCCGTGAACGTCGGTCTCGAAACCGGGGAATCTCCGGTCGAACTCACGGGCGTAGAGCAGATAGTCCTGGATCGATCTGGTAGCCTCAGTGATCCGCTCGCCGGGCATTATCAAAGGAATACCAGGCGGATAGGGAACGATCATCACAGCAAGGGTGCGGTTCATGAGATTGTCGATCTCGACGCTCTCGATCTGACCTTTGACCAGATGATCGTACGCATCCGCCGGCCGCAATGCCATTTCAGGGAGCACGGTGTACATCTCACGCTGGGCCTTGGGCACATCGTCCTTGAGGTAGACCTCGTGGATGCGCTCGCACAAGTCTCGCAGTCCCATCCCTGCATAGGCGTCCGGATGGGCTTGCGCGATTGCGGGCAGTGCGCGTGTCAGCGGGGCATTGGCGTCATAGAGATCCTTGAAATTGATGAGTTCGGTGACGAGAGTGCTCCACTTGCCGCGGGTGGTCCCCATCGAGAAAAGGACAAGGAAGGAGTACAGTCCGGTCTTTTCGATTTCGATGCGGCGTGAGGAGAGGAACCTCGTGACGACGGCGGCGGGAATTCCGTGTTCCTGAAGAGTGCCATTCGCCGACAATCCCGGAGAAAGGATCGTCACCTTGATCGGATCGACCATGACATGGTTTTCAGCGAGATCCGCGAAGCCGTGCCACGCATCATCCGGTTTCAGAACCCAGTCGTCATGGCTGTCGCTTGGCGTTGCTTCAGCGACGGTTGGTTCCCAAATGTCGAACCACCAGGATCCGTCCATCTGCTTTCGTACCGAGTTCATCGCACGGCGGAAGCTGATCGCCTCGTCGATCATCTCCTGCACCAAAGCGCGTCCGGCTGGCTGCTCCATCATGGCAGCCGCGACATCGCACGAGGCAATGATGCCATATTGAGGTGATGTCGAGGTGTGCATCATGAAAGCTTCGTTGAAGCGCGTGATGTCGAGGTGCTTGTTCTCCGCATGCTGGATGTGGATCATCGATGCTTGGGAGAATGCCGCCAACAGCTTGTGCGTCGAGTGCGTCGCGAAGGTAATGGCATTCTGCGAGCGTGCCGGCTGAGTTGAAGAGATCCCATGGAAGCCATCGTAGAACTCGTGGAAGTTCGCGTAGGCGTACCAGGCCTCGTCGAAATGCAGTACTTCGACCGCATCACCAAGCGACGTCTTGATGGCATCGACATTGTAGCAAAGCCCGTCATAGGTGGAATTGGTTATGACCATCAGGCGCACCTTGCCGCTGGTTTGACCGGCAAAGGGACTTGCAGCGATCTTTCGTCCGATGGCTTGCGGCGTGAACTGGTCCTTCGAAATCGGGCCGATGATGCCGAGGCCGTTGCGTGACGGAATGAGGTATATCGGGGTCGCCCCGGTCATGATCAGCGAGTGCAGGATCGATTTGTGGCAATTGCGATCGCAAAGCACGAGATCCCCTCGCCCGACCATGCCGTGCCAGACGATCTTGTTTGCGGTTGACGTGCCGCCGACAACGAACAGTGTCTCATCGGTACCGAAGATGCGTGCAGCATTTCGCTCGCCATCGGCTATCGGACCGACATGATCGAGCAATGAACCGACGCTGCCGACTGATACCGAAATGTCGGACCTGAGCGTGTTTTCGCCGAAGAAGGTATAAAAGAGCTGTCCGACGGGGCTTTTGCGGAAGGCAACGCCGCCGCCATGACCCGGCGTATGCCAGGAATATGCACCCTCAAGCGTATAGGCCATCAAGGCCTTGAACATCGGCGGCGGGAGCCTGTCGAGGTAGTTCCTCGCAGCCTGCACGATTGCGCGGGCCATGAATTCCGCAGAATCCTCAAACAAGCGCAGGAAGGCATTGGCGTGGCGCAGCACACCGGACGGTACATCTTCGGCCGTGGTCTCATCACCGAAGAGAAATATTGGCAGCCTGTCGTTCTTCCGACGCTTTGCACTCAAGACCTCTTCAAGCACTTGCCAGCGAGTGGCTTTGTCCTCCACACCATCCACGGAAACCAGCCAACAGGATTCCGTATTGAAAATATGCACCAGACGACTTGCGTCATCGTAGGAGAGGCCGGAAACGACGCGGAACCCCTCTCTCTCGATAGCTGCCGCCAGATCGCGCATTCCACGCCCGGCAGCGCTCTTGCCGTCAAAATCCTCGTCAATGACTGCAATCGGAAATGCCTTTAGGAACTCCATTCGTCCCTCCAGAACCCGCCGTTGTCCCCAGGCGGCGACAGGGCTGCCTCGTGCGTCTCAGATTGGTAATCCTACACTCTGGGTAAGGCGTCGTCGTTGATTGCAATCAACGTAACCGATGAGGCGTCCCGAACGGTGCGCAGGCTCCTATTCTCGCGGACCGGGAAGACGTCCAGGCGATCTCTGTCTACGCATTAAACCGGATTGCGACGCTCATTCCTTGGATGGAAGATGGCGCGCCTGAAAGGTTGGCCAGCAGCACCTGGGAGACAAGTCTCGGAGGCGGATTCATGACCACGTCGCCGAACGGCAAAAGTCTGGGATTAGCCGCATGTACCGCCATCGTGGTCGGTAACATGGTAGGTTCCGGTTTCTACCTTTCGCCTGCAGCGGTCGCCCCTTACGGAAATCTTGCGATCATCGTCTGGATCGTCATGGGACTGGGCGCGATCTGTCTTGGCCTGACATTCGCGCGACTTGCCAGCCTGGTGCCTGCCGTCGGTGGACCCTACGCGTACACACGGCTGGCCTATGGTGACTTTGCGGGGTTCCTGATCGCCTGGGGTTACTGGATTTCCATCTGGACATCACTCCCCGTCATCGCGATAGCCTTCGCGGGAGTGGTAGTCGATCTCGTTCCCACGTTTGGAAACCGCTTTGCCGCAACCATGCTGACGCTCGGGGTGATTTGGACGGTCGTGCTTGTGAACCTTCGTGGTGTTCATGCGGCAGGCCTTTTTTCCCAGATCACGACCTATGCCAAGCTCATTCCGTTCGGTGCGGTTGCCATCGTCGGACTGTTTTTCATCGACATGTCGCATTTTTCCGAATTCAATCCCAGCGGCCAGCCACTGTTCCAGTCCGTTGCAGCTTTGGCGCCGTTGACCATGTTTGCTTACCTCGGACTGGAATCCGCAACTGTCCCCGCGGGCGATGTCCGCGACGCACGGCGTACAATCCCGCGTTCAACGGTGCTCGGCATCTCCATCGCCGCGGCTCTTTATGTGCTCGGCACGGTTGTGGTCATGGGCATCGTTCCCCGGGAGCAACTCGTGCATTCCGTCGCCCCCTTTTCCGATGTGGCCAGGATCATGTGGGGACGAGCCGGAGAGCTTGCGATCTCGATCGCGGTCGTGCTTTCTTCGATTGGCGCCCTCAATGGCTGGACGCTTCTGATGGGGCAGGTTCCGATGGCGGCCGCTCGAGATGGGCTGTTTCCGCCACTCTTCGCACAGCTTTCCTCACGCGGCGTGCCGGCGGTGGGCATGATAGTCTCGGCCTCGCTCGCCACCCTGTTGGTCGTCGTCCAGGCTGTCGGGTCGGAAGGTTTTGCGGCCGTCTATCGGTTGATGGTCGGCCTAAGCACAATGACGGCCGTCGTCCCCTACGCGTTCTGCTCGCTTGCCCGAAGCCTTGTCGCCGCCCGCGTCACCGACGGACAAAAAGTGGAACGGGTGACCGCTGTCGAACTTGTCGCATTCGCTTTCGCAATATTCACGCTTTACGGCTCGGGTGCCGACCCGGTGCTTTACGGTCTGGTTCTTCTCATGCTCGGGATCCCCGTCTACGTCTGGCAGAGACGGAATGCTGCCGTGTCGATGGTTGAAGACACGCAAGCCGCAGGGGGTGCCGATGCTCGCCCTGCCGTTTCCAATACTTGATCAACTCCGGACGACAGCCATGTCATGCATGCCAGGTCAACCCGGGAAAGCCGCTGTTGATCACCGTACCGCGCTCACCACTGACGAGACCTGCAATATCGGCCAGGGCACCGATTGCTGCCGTTTTTCCGGTTGTCTGAGCAAAACGGCAAGCCGCATCCACCTTCGGCCCCATGGAGCCGGCCGGAAAATTGAACTGTTCGAGATCTTCGGGGCGAGCCTTGTTGATCGCCTTCTGGGACGGCTTGCCCCAATCGACGCAGACAGCCGGGGCGTCGGTCGCCATGATGAGGAGATCGGCATCGAGTTCTCGTGCCAACAGCTCCGAGCACAAGTCCTTGTCGATCACCGCCTCCACGCCAATCAGCTTCCGATCGCTGTTCTTTTCGTACATCGTCGGAATACCGCCGCCACCTGCGCAAATAACGATGGTACCTTGTTCCAGCAGCCACCTTACGGGGCGGATCTCGAAGATGCGCTTGGGGATAGGCGAAGCAACGACCCGCCGCCATTTCTCACCATCTTGCTTGAAGACCCACCCTTTTTCCGCGCGAATACGATCGGCGTCTGCTCGCTCATAGACGGGACCGACAAACTTGCTGGGATCGAGGAAGCCGGGATCGTCGGCATCGACTTCGACCATGGTCAGCAATGTTGCCAGGGGCTGTTCGAAAGGCAGCAGATTTCCAAGCTCCTGCTCGAGCATATACCCGATCATGCCCTCAGTTTCGGCACCCAGGATATCGAGCGGATAGGCCTCGTCTGGTTTGTAAGACGCTCCTTGAAGGGCGAGTAATCCGACCTGCGGGCCGTTGCCATGGGTTATTATCAACTGATGCTCCGCGGCCAGGGGTGCAATCGCTTCCGCCGCTACGCGCGTATTCCGCCTTTGAACATCTGCAGTCATTGCCTCTCCACGCCGAAGAAGCGCGTTCCCGCCAAGTGCGATCACCACACGCATGTCAATCTCCCAGGGTGGCCACCAGCAGCGCCTTGATCGTATGCAGACGATTTTCTGCCTGCTCGAAGGCAATATTGACCTCGGACTCGAAGACTTCGTCAGTGACTTCAAGCCCGTTACCCATGCCGTAATCCTGTTCGATCTGCTTGCCCAAGGTCGTCTCGGTGTCATGGAAGGCCGGCAGGCAATGCATGAACTTTGCCTGAGGATTCCCCGTGGCCTTCATTAGATCCCCATTCACTTGATACGGCGTGAGCAGATTGATGCGTTCGCGCCAGACATCCTTGGGTTCACCCATCGAGACCCACACGTCCGTGTGTACGAAATCCACGCCTTGAACTGCCTCCTTGGGATCGTCCGTGACCAAGAGACGCGCTCCGGACCTCTCCTGCAGCTCCTTGGCGATCTTCAGGTACTCCTCCGCAGGCCAGAGAGACTTCGGACCGCAGATGCGCACATCCATGCCCATCAGGGAGCCGGCGATCAGCAACGAGTGCCCCATGTTGGAGCGCGTGTCGCCTACATAGGCATATTTGATGTCAGCCACGGGCTTGTCGCTGTGCTCGCGCATCGTCATTACGTCAGCAAGCATCTGCGTCGGATGGTACTCGTCAGTAAGTCCATTGTAGACGGGCACGCCGGCAAAACGCGCCAGGGTTTCCACTCCGTGCTGGGCGGAGCCGCGGTATTCAATCGCATCGTACATGCGCCCCAAGACCCGCGCGGTGTCCTTGAAGGACTCCTTGTGTCCTATCTGCGAGCCTGACGGATCCAGATATGTCACGTTGGCACCTTGATCGGAGCAGGCGACCTCGAATGCACATCGTGTCCGGGTCGAGGTCTTCTCGAAGATGAGGCAGATCTCTTTGCCCTTCAGATGCTGCTGTTCGGTGCGAGCATACTTGGCGCGCTTCAGGTCACGAGCGAGATCGAGAAGGTACCTGAATTCTCTCGGCGTATAATCCTGGACGGTAAGAAGAGAACGATTGCGCAGATTGAAGCTCATTGTCTCACTCCGTAAAGTCAGTTGCAGGGCAAGTCGCGTCAGTACGCCGGGTCACGCCAAATGGGGCACGTCATGCAGTGTCCACCACCACGACCTCGTCCAAGTTCGGACCCGCGAATGGTTATGACCTCAACACCCGCCTTGCGAAGAAGGGTGTTCGTGTAGGTGTTGCGGTCGTAGGCGACGACAACTCCCGGCTCGAGCGCCACGACATTGTTGCCGTCATCCCACTGCTCGCGTTCGGCCTGGTAAGAGTTGCCTCCCGTCTGCACGGTGCGCAAATGCGGTATTCCCAGTGCTTCGCGGACGACCTCAAGCATCGGCTGCTTTTCGGGATGAACCTCGAAATCTCCATCATCATCCTTCGGATGCATGCTATAGCAGCGGACCTGATCGACGACCTCCGAGAACAGAGTGGCCAGGTCGCGATCGCAGAAGCTGAAGACTGTGTCGAGATGCATGGCAGCGCGGCTCTTTGGCATCAGGCACCCGATCACCCTGGTCGCCGCCTTGCTCCTGAAGAGCGCGCGCGCCAGTTGCCCGACGGCCTGATAGGTCGTGCGCTCTCCCATCCCGATCAGCACGGTTCCGTTGCCAATAGGCATCACGTCGCCCCCTTCCATCGAAGCGTTCGCGAACTGCTCGTCGGAATCGCCCCACCAGATCTCAAAATCTCCGGATTGGAACACAGGGTGGAATTTGTAGATGGCACGCTGGAGCAAGGTTTCTGCGCGTCTCGCCTGCCAGAACATGGGGTTGCATGTGACGCCGTTATAGATCCAGCAGGACGGATCACGCTGAAACAAGGTGTTTGGAAGAGGCGGGATAACGAATTCCGTCGGCGCCAAGGCACTCAACATCAGCGACTTGCTCTTGCCGTCCGGAAGATCGGCTATTGCGATTCCGCCAATCAAGAAAGTCGCAAGCTGCACCGCAGGCATCTCGTCAAGCCAAGGTCGTATCGCTTCTGCGACCTGTGATCCGAGTACGTGGGGCGTGACCTGACGGTCGAGAACGAAATCGCGCGCTGCCACATCTGTGAGCGTTTGGCCAAGCAGATCATGGAGCTCTAGTACCTCAACGCCTCTCTCCTGCATCTTCAGGACCATGTCGTGATGGTCTCTTTGTGCCTCCTGAACCCAGATGACATCATCGAAGAGCAGGTCATGACAGTTTCCGGGCGTCAGACGCTGATGAGCCAGAGATGGCTTGCACACCATGACGGTTCGAAGCTTTCCCACTTCCGAATGGACACCGAAGCCGCGCACGCCTCTCTCCCCACCGTTGTTTGTCGCCAGATACGTCGCCGCCGGCGAGTCAAAGAAAAAAGGCCCGTTCCGGTACCTCCGCACATGCCGGATTATGCCGGGCTGTGTGGCGATGTCATTGATTGCAAGCAATGGGCTATGCACTGAATCTACGGACGACCGGGCAACCCAATTGCGTTGCTAGCTGTCAAAATTACGCGGAGGTGCGTCCCGCCAGATGCGCCAGTGTGTGGGGTGAACATCCAGGAGTTCGCCCGTCTTGGCATTCACCCAACCGTTGGAACTCTTTTTGCAGGGGAATATCAGAGCATGGACACCTCCCCCGTCGATTACCGCGAGTTCGATATCTTGTGCGATAGGAGCTTCGGCGATTGGCTGCCACATCCCTGACACCCTTACTACGACGCTAGTTGATGCCCGACGACCTGAGCGTCTTGAGGGCTGTTCGGCATCAGGCAACCGCGCTGGTCACGAGACATTTTCTGCTCTCAGGTTTCGTTCGTTGGAATTCCGCGCACCAGCAAGGTATCCGAAGTCATCGTCTCCGGCATTGAACACGATCAATCAAGGCCAAGCACCGGAAGGCCTCCCCATACAACCAGCCATCTGCCGGCAGTCCCGCCAACCCTCCCCTGAGTTCGAAACCCGCGGACCGAGGCGAGGAAATCTGCGCGCGATAGATAATACGTGATGCTACGCGAATTACTCGCACGCTGGTGGTAATCTAGCTGCATATCCAAACCGCCAACTGCATTACCCCCGTTCCGGAGGGACGGCGTGAGGCGGCGGCCAGTGTCGGGAGGAGTTGAAATGTTCTTCCAGCCACGATCCACATTCTTGGCAGGGCCGGCCTGATGTCCGCCCGTCATCACGAATCCTATCCTCGGCTGCCCACATCGACCTTTGTCGCGGATCAGGACCGACTACATCACATCAAGCGGATATTCGATCTCGTTCCAAATGCCCTTCTGCTTCTTGATCAAGCCGGAAATATTGCTGCCTGCAATGCAGCGGCGCTGGCATTCTTCGGCTACAGCGAGCATGAGCTGGTTGGCAGAGATGTCGATTTCGTTTGGCAGGCGACGGCAACGGACCGTCACGCCAAACCCCACGTGGCCGCCTGCAGCGAGTTGCTCACAGGTATTGCCCGGCCGAAGAACGGAGAGATTTTCCCCGCAGCCTTGTCCTTTGTAGCAGACACGGCCGCGATCGCACCCTTCACCTCAGCAATGCTTCAGAAGCTACCTCGCGAGTCGGATTCCGTGCATCAGGTTCGGCAACTTCAGGCCGAGCTTGCCCACATGGCTCGTGTAACGGAACTCGGAGAAATGGCAGCAACGCTGGCTCATGAGCTTACGCAGCCGCTTGCAGCGATCGCAAACTATTCCCAGGGATGTACCCGTTTGATGGCCACCACTGGCGACACTTCCTCCACGCAGGTGCAGGAGGTGCTGTCAGAAATCACCCGCCATGCCCTGCGAGCCGGAGATATCATAAACCGTCTCCGAGACTTCGTTGCCCGCACAGCGGGCGACAAGTCAGTGGAGCACGTCCATCAACTAATCGACGAGGCGATGGAAATCACACTTTTGGGGACCGGTTCTTCTCGATTGAGCACAGAGTATCTCCTGGAGGCAAAGCGCGACCGTGTTCTGGTCGACCGGATCCAGATCGAGCAAGTCGTAATGAACCTGGTTCGAAATGCCGTTGAGGCGATGGAAGGTGCGCAGCGTCGGAATTTACGTATCTCAACAAAAAACGGGACTGATGACACCATTGTCGTGGAGATATCCGACACGGGAGCTGGAATCGAATGGGACGAAACTCTGTTTCACCCATTCGTTAGCAATAAGCCGCGCGGTATTGGCGTAGGCTTGGCAATGTCAAAGCGCATCATAGAAGCGCATGGGGGGAACATATCGGCTCGGCCGGGTGCCGGGGTGGGATCGATCTTTTCGTTCACGCTCCCCCTCTTGGAGAGGCCAGATGCCAAATGATGTGATTGTCCATGTCGTGGACGACGATGAGACATTTCGCAAATCTTTGACGTTTCTACTGGCGTCAGCCGGCTATTCCGTTTGCGCATACGAATCCGCTCTTACGTTTCTCGCCTTGCTGCCATTGCCTGAAAAGGCATGCCTGGTGACAGACCTCAGGATGCCGCAGATCAATGGTATTGATCTCCTTCTGCGGTTGCGTGCGCTGGACATAGAGATCCCCACCATTATCATTACGTGCCACGGCGACGTCTCCATGGCCGTCCAAGCCATGAAGGCGGGCGCTGCCGACTTTATCGAGAAACCCTTCAAGGACGACGTCCTTATCCGCGCGATAAACCGAGTTGCCTCACAAGGTGATCCAATCGCGACCACCGCTGAACGGAACACGGTCAAGGCGCGGCTTCGTCAACTGACGGAACGTGAACAACAGGTTTTGGCGGGTGTCGTCGAGGGGCTTCAGAATAAGGCTATCGCCTTCGATTTAGGCATCAGTGCGAGAACGGTGGAAGTCCACCGCGCCAACATGATGGCTAAGATGGGAGCCCACAATATTGCCGACTTGGTCCGCATGGTATTGAGTTACAACGGCGTGGCGCGCCCCCGTATAAACCCTTAGTGGTCGTTCCCGATTCCCCTACCCTCCGACATTTCGTAGTGGTTCACTGGGGAGGATCTCCACATGACAGCTACGAGCTATGTCGCGGAACAGGACTTCAAGCGGCTCAATCCCGTTACGGTCCCCAGTACGAGCAGTTTTGGACCGGTTGGCACCAGGACGTTCTTCGCGGGCGATGTCATCTATAGGCGGGGTGACAAGGCGATGAAGATATACAGGATCGATACGGGAGCGGTGCGCGTTTATCGAGTCTCGCCGAGCGGATGCCGGAATATATTGGCGTTCCACAGTGCGGGTGAGTGGTTCGGACTTGAGGCCAGTGGCCACCACGAAGACTATGCGGAGGCAATCTGTGAAACCCGCCTGCGTCCGTTCTCCACGTCGGGATCCATGCCTTTGCCTGTTAGCCTGCTGGACCTATGTCTGCGCAACCTGAGTTTCGCCTACGTGCGACAGTCGCTCATCGTGCGTCCGACCGCCGTGGCGCGTGTCGCAGGCTTTATCGAGGAAGAAGCGTGCAAGAGCGCCGGTGGCGGACCCGAATTCGAGCTTCTGATGTCTCGGGCGGATATTGCGGACTACCTGGGGCTGACGGTTGAATCCGTAGCTCGCGCTTTTACCAGGCTGAGTTCACGCCGGATCATTCGTCTCGACGGGCGACTTCATCGACGGGTTCGTATCCTCGACCCCTCAAGGCTGATCGTCGCCAGTCTATAGACAGGAGTTCGTTTCTACAGGAAGGCCACGGAGCACCCGATCCGTTGATACTTTCTGATCGCCATACACCAATGCGCATACACCAAAAGCGTTCAAGCCTGGCGTGGGAAAGGGCCTTGGTAAGAAGGCGAAAGGGGCCGCAAGAAAGTGCCTGATCCGTCAGCCGGCTGGTCAGCCAACGCAACCATTTTCTACCTTGCATGGAACGCCCGGGATAGTTCGAACACATATCGAGTGGGAGATCGCACCCGGATATTTATTGGGCCACGACAAAGCGCAAGTTACCGTAAGTTACTTGAAGGGGCGCCTATGTTGTTGCCAAATGCGGCTCGCATACAGCTTACAGGAGAATGTTGGAGGAGCGGCAATGACTGTGACCGAGACACCCCCTTCGGGATCCATGATGAGTGCTCAGGAGCTGCGCAAGCAAGCGCTTGAGCTTCAGCTCCAGGAAATGGAGAGAGAAGACAAGATCAAGGCACTCGACGCCAAGAAACATGCCGAATTCGTTGATGACTTTTTCAAGAAGCACATCGGAGAGCATGAACGCGCCGTGATAAAGCGGCTGGTGATGAAGGCCGCTACGGACGGAAAGTTCGAGGCTATGATCTACAGTTTCCCTTCCAGCTTCTGCTCGGACAGCGGCCGCGCCATCAACAACAACCTTGACGGCTGGCAGGACACGCTGGAGGGCAAGGCGAAAGAGCTCTACGAGCTCTTTAAGCAGATAGCGAAGCCGCAAGGCTATGGCCTAAAGGCGGCGATCATCAATTTTCCGGACGGCATGCCCGGAGATGTCGGATTCTTCCTGACATGGGAACGTCCGTTGGAATAGTCTTCATCACACTCCGGTCGGCGCCCAGCACAACCTTGCGAGGGACTCTCATGAAGACCGTCGAGATCGAGCGCAAGTTCCTGGTCCGCAACGACGCGTGGCGAGGCGAAATCACGGATTCGCACCAGTTTTTGCAGGGGTATCTTGCGTCCCGCGGCGCAAACTCGGTGCGGGTGCGGATCGTCGATGGCATAACCGGGCGGCTGGCCATCAAGCTACGCAGGCACGGACTGTGCAGGCAGGAGTATGAGTACGAAATCCCCGTTGAGGAGGCGCAGGAGCTTCTCGCCCACGCCGCAGGGCGCATATTGGAAAAGACACGATACAACGTTCATCACCAAGGCTCGATCTGGGAAGTGGATGTTTTCGAAGGTCCTCATGAAGGCCTGACAATCGCGGAAATCGAAATGTCGAGCGAGAGCGACAGCCCGGCGCTACCTCGGTGGATCGGATCGGAAGTAACCGGCGACAAGAGATATTCCAATCGCACGCTGGCCGCAGTATCCGCCGAATTTCGTTTCGACATGGGGAGGATCAACGGGGGTTCGGTCAGCAAGCCTCAAGCCGGGTCGAACGTGCCGATGCCCCATGCCTGTCGGACCACCGTGCCTTGAACGTTTGAATCGGTTGTCTTGGCCGCGCAACTCCTCGCATCAAGGCAAATTTCACGATGCGGCGTCGTCCAGATCAATGGGATCTCGGTACACGACATCCAGCTGTGAGACCGGGCACCTCCCCGTCATTGTCGCCAGGATTGTGAACGGCGTACTATCGCCGACCACCGCCGCCGCGTCCTCCGCCACCTCGCGGGATGGGACGAGAGTGATGTTGGGCCACGCGCGGCGCCCCACGTTGTCCCCCTCCCATGCTATGCCGACCCCGGTTGGACGCGACCGCTTCGCGGCGGCCCGACTGTACATTGCCAAGCGCGTTCTTCTGGCGCGGCTGGTTCTGAGGGCGAGCAGCCATTTTCTTTGAGCCCGACTTCTTTTTGGCACCTGCCGCCGGTTTAGTGTTGGGACGATTGGCAGCCTGGCTCGGACGCGTTTTGGCCCGGTCGGCATTTGGACGGTTCGCTGCATTGTTCGCCTGCGGTTTCGGGCGGGATTTCAAGCCTTCGACCGTGCTCTTGCGAATATCCTCTGCGCGCGGGCGCGCGTTCTGTGCCGATACCCCGCGGCTTGACCGTTCCGCTGCAGCCTTGTTCTTCAGCTGGTTGCGATTATCGGCCTGCAGGCTGTTCTTGATCGTCGAGCGATCCAATTTCGCAAGCTGGTCCTTTCCGACATTCAGCTTGCTCCTGTCGACGTTGTTCCAGTCGATATCGTTCAATTTGACTTTGCCGTTGAAGTCCCGGTTCTTGAAGCAGTCGTTGCAGTCGATATCGACGTCGCCGTCCCAATCACCGCCCCATACCCCCCAGTCATCCCAATTGACGACAGCGGCCCAGGCGGCCCCTGTGACGGCTCCTGCGAAGAAAGTCGCGCCCGGATAATAATAGCTCTCGTAGTAATCCGGGTAGTAGGAGATCGGCGCAGGTTGATAATCCTCCGCATAAAGCATTTCGGGCGGATATTGCGGGATATAGACTTTCTGCGGATCTGTGGGACGAATGATGACGTTCTCGTTCTCCGTAACAACCGTGACCTTGTCATCCGTCTTGATGATATCCTTGGCAACCGCCTCGTCACGAAGCTGCTGGATGGCAATTAGCACATCCTTCTGCTGAGTGGTCAGTGCTTCCGCCAGCGACTGTGTCCAGTCGAGGTCATCACTCATCATTTCGACGATGTCCGGGTAATTGAGCAGCGAAACAACGCTGCCATCCCATTCCTTTTTGGGCTTGAGATCGGAATTCTTTTCCTTGGACTTCAGGAAGCGCTCCGCCTCCACGATCTGCAGGGGAAAGAGCGATGCCGATGAGATGGCAGCAACCAGTTCGTCCGGATACAAAGCGATAGGCGCAACAAGCACTTCAAGCTCATCATCCGAAAGCAGATCGGCCTCCGCCTCGTCACTGGTCGGCGAGACAGGCTTCGGTATGGGGATGGGCGTTTGAGATACAGCAGCGGAGCCTGGGAGAATCCAGAACGCGGCGGCCAACAGGCCCGTAAGCAGCTTGAAAGATCTACAGTTTGTCACCGGGATTACTCCTTGCGCGAGTTCGGTCACTTCCGCTTCGGCGAGGTCGGCAAACGTCTGAGGCAGCACTCGATCAAGCGCAGACGTGGGCCGCAAACATGGGCCGATGTTACGTTACGGCGTCGAGATCCTCTTGCGAGCTTTTCGACAAAATCCATGGAACAGAAAACGTCGCTCCAGCATCGATCACGTCTCAAGTTATCTGTCGGAAGCCCGCACATTCCTCAAAGTGGCTCCGTCGGAGCCAATTGTAGTTCGGAAATCTATCTGCATGGCGCAACTTACGAGATGCTACGTGATGTTACAGGCATCCACTGTCTCGCTGGCCTAATATTCCTCCGAAATCGGCAAAGGCCAGATCTGCAACAGCCAGGTCTGCACCGGCCGAGACCAGGGAGGGGCGGCATTGCTCGAACATCCTGCCTTGCGCGCGCTGATGTTTTCGAAGGGGCGCATTCCGGGCGGCCACTACTTTCCACGTCATTTTGCAACATGCGCATTGGTATGCGCACCGATTTGCAAGACGGCTTCGAGAACGGTCACGCCCCGTTTCGTGTTCACCTTGACAGCGCCCACAGTCCCGGCCGCGCAGTTCAGGCTCATGCGGACGGCAGACCGCAAATATCAGCGCAACAGCATTACCGCAGTGCCCCCCGTCATCCTTCGCCACACTCGGCATCGTGGAGCAGCATGAATATTTCCAACCACCGATCGGACACATGACAGGAGTAGTCAAAGGAGCGCGAAGTGACAGGCAAACTACCGCTGCCGCGGGGTCTCTCTGGTTTTGGTCGAGACTGGCTTCGGAAGGATATTCCGGCCGGGTTGTCTATAGCCGCAGTCGGCCTGCCGAGCGCCATCGCCTATCCAGCCATTGCCGGCCTGCCGCCGGAGACAGGCATCTACGCCAGCATTGTCGCTCCTATCGCCTATGCGATCTTCGGCCCATCCCGCCTGCTGGTCGTCGGCCCAGACGCGGCAACAATGACTGTTCTCGCCGCCGCCATGGCAGCCATCATTGCTGCTGAGCCCGCAGCAGCAGGCATCGATCGGGTCGCTATCGCCTCGTCGCTGGCGCTGGGGGTCGGCCTCTTCTGCATCGTGGCGAAACTGCTGCGGCTTGGGGTCCTGGCAAGCTTTCTCTCCCGCCCCATCCTCGTCGGCTTTTTCGCAGGCGTGTCACTTTCGATTTTGGTCGGCCAGATCGGCCGCCTGACCGGCGTCAAGATCGAATCGGACGGGCTGCTACCCCCCGTTCTCGAAATCCTGGCGAAGAGCGCCTCGATCCACCTGCCTTCCCTCGCTGTCGGCCTGTCAATGTTTGCGCTGCTGTCAGCAGTCAAAGCTTTCAATCTCAAGCTTCCCGGCCCGGTTCTCGTGGTTGTCGTGTCCGTTGTTCTCTCAGCCGTTTTCAATTTCGAGGGAAACGGCATCGCGGTCGTCGGCGACATCCCCCGCGGCCTGCCGGTGTTCTCCCTGCCAGCGCTTCACCAGTTGCCCCTCGACAAGATCGTGCTCGGCTCTGCAGCCGTATTTCTCGTCAGTTTCGGTGCAGGCATCGTGACAGCGCGGAGCTTCGGCTCACGCACAGGCCAGGACGTGGACGCCAACCAGGAACTTGTCGGTCTCGGCGCGGCCAACATCGTGCCCGGGCTGTTCGGCTCATTTCCAATTAGCTTTTCGGACTCGCGAACGGCTATCAACTTATCCGCCGGTGGGGTCTCTCAGGTAGCCGGGCTGGTTTCTGCAGGGGCGCTCATCGTGGCTCTTGTGTTTTTCCATAGTGCCCTGCGCATATTGCCCCTACCCGCGCTCGCAGCCATCCTCGTCAGCGCGGCCATCAGCCTCATAGACGTCCGTGAGCTGAAAAAGATCTGGAACATCAGTCGCATCGAATTCATTTTCGCACTGATTGCCATGTGGGGAGCCATCAGCTTCGGCGTATTGAATGGCGTCATCGTCGCGGTGGCAGCAACACTTGTCTACCTGCTCCGCAAGACGATGTTTCCCGACGACGGCTTTCTTGGCCGCATCGAAGGAAGAGAGGGTCTTTTCGACCTGGCTCGGTTCCCAGAGGCCCAGCCTCTCGAAGGCGTGTCCATTTTCACGATACGCGGCAATATTCTGTTTTACAGCGCCGACCATGTCAGGATGCGGTTGATGACCGTCGCCAAGGAACTCCCGGAGTCTACCCGGTGCCTTGTGCTTGACGCCGGCGCCATCGCTCATATCGACAGTACCGGAGCAGCCGCTCTCGATGACGTTGTTCAAAGCCTTGCCGAGCGGGATATCCTCATCGCGATTGCGGATCTCAATGAAGAGAGCCGGGACATTCTGGACCGTGCCGGCGTCATTAGAGCCATGGGCGTCCAAAATCTTTTCAACGATCGCGAAGAAGCGCTGCAGGCCCTGAGCGGCGGAACCGCGGAGATGTGGCGCGCGCCAATAAACGTGAGCCGGACAACATGATGGAGGACGTTATGGACGAGATGTACGATCCAAAGAACGAAATCGAAACAGTGGACGGCAAGGAAAAGCGAAAGAAGAAGTCGTTTGACTACGACAAGGAGCTTCACCGCCTGCAGGTAGAATTGGCCCACCTTCAGGCGTGGGTGAAGAAATCCGGTGCCCGGATCGTTATCGTGTTCGAGGGACGCGACGCTGCGGGCAAAGGGGGTATGATCAAGCGCATTACCGAAAAGGTAAGCCCGCGCGTCTTTCGAGTAGCAGCTCTTCCAGCTCCCACCGATCGCGAGAAATCGCAGATCTACATGCAACGGTACATCGCCCATCTACCGGCCGCCGGCGAGGTCGTTATCTTCGACCGTAGCTGGTACAATCGCGCGGGCGTCGATCGGGTCATGGGCTTTTGCAGCGACAAGAAGGCCGATCGGTTTATCGAGCTGGCCCCCCGCTTCGAAGCGGCTATCGTTGAAAGCGGTATCGTCCTCCTCAAATACTTCCTCACGGTCAGCGAAGAGGAACAGGGGCGGCGTTTCAAGCGCAGGATCGATGACCCGCTCCGGCAGTGGAAGCTCAGCCCCATGGATGTTGAATCCTATCAACGCTGGTGGGACTACTCACGCGCCTATGATGTGATGTTGCGCATGACCGATAGCAGCCACGCCCCCTGGTGGATTGTGCCTTCCGACGACAAGAAGCGAGCCAGGATCAACTGCATTTCACACATCCTTGGCTCTATCCCGTACGAACGCGTGAAATTCGATGTCCCGGATCTCGGAAAAAGACAGAAGCGGCCGTCGAGTTACGTTGAAGACCAGAGTATCCGCAACATCGTTCCGGATGTGACCCAGTAAGATATGCGCTTTGCAGTGAGACGGCACATGGAGTCCGGGGAGGATCAGCTAATGCCCTATCATCGAGTACACACGCGGTTGGCCAGGTCGTTGTTCATTTTCTCGATAACAGCGGCGTCGCTTCAACTTTTCCCCACTGCGCCGGTTCTGGCGCAAGACAACCCGTTTTCTCAGTTTCCAATCGTGATCGCTTGCAAGTTCAAGGACACCTACCACGCGTACTATTTTTCGAGGATAGGACCAGACGGCGTCGCAACCTACGTGGCATCGGACAGGATTGCTGGCACGATCTCCATAAAGGGACGCGCAGCGGCAATTGGAAGCGATGGCGGAGGCAATTGCGAAGGAAGGACGCTGCAAGAGCTGCGAGAATCCGGCCAAGCTCACGACTTGCCGGCCGAAAAGGCACCATAGCTTCAGTTTTCGCAGGCGACTTAGGTAAAGATCAGGCCCTTAGGCACGCTCAATAACTCTTCGGGAGGCATGGAGTTCAGAATATGGGCTTGTGGCGGAAGAGGTGGGATTCGAACCCACGGTACGGTCTCCCGCACGCCGGTTTTCAAGACCGGTTCCTTAAACCACTCGGACACTCTTCCAACGTCATCGCCAGACAGCTCATTCGAGTGTCGCCGCGATGATTGACAGACGAAAGGGCTTTAGCGTTTGGCTCTCACAGCGTCAACTGCAGCGCGCACCTGAAGCGTGATGATTCCGTCGTTCATGACTCCTCACCGCGGCTTCGGATGTGAAACACGCTTGTCCTGGCGGTGGCTTCGCGAGAACGGCGGCAGTTCTATTTTCTCTTGACGTCGGCCGTATATGAGCGCCTCCTGATCTTGGGAGGAGACGGTGATGAAACAGATCGGCAATCGTCAAATCAGGGCGCCCGGCCCGCCCCGCGACCACTGCGTCGAAGCCACCTGCCAGAAGCATGGGTTGAGCCCGAAGGAGGCAAAGCGAATGCTTCAGCTGCTCGGAAAGCGAGCGTCGATGCACGAGCTGGCGACCAACATGTCTGCGCGCCCTCCGAAGTTCAGGTGAAGCGGTTTCGGGTTGCAGAGATGAACAGGAGATAGGGCGGTGCCCGTTCTCGGGCATCGCAAAGCCACGATGGATAAGGCCACGATGGAGCCAGGACTTAGTGCCCGGGACTTCCCAATGAGCCCTGCTCGTCTGCGAAGGTACTCCATGCAGAGATAAACAGTGCGGCGACCAGCGGGCCGATGACGAACCCGTTGATACCCAGCAGCGAGAGACCCCCGATCGTCGAGATCAACACAACGTAGTCAGGCAATTTGGTCTCCTTGCCCACCAGCGGCGGCCGCAGTAGGTTGTCAACCAAGCCGATGACCAGGACCCCGACCGCAACCAGTATTGCCGCCTTCAGCCAGTACCCCATCAATGCGAGATAGAGAGCGGCCGGCACCCAGACCACGGCCGCTCCCACTGCCGGGAGCAGCGACAGGAACGACATCAGCACACCCAACAACATTGCCGGCGCCACGCCCAGCGCCCAGAATGTGACGCCGCCGATGGCTCCCTGCACCAGAGCGATAATGATGTTGCCGCGAACGCTTGCCCGCACCACCGATGCGAACTTCGATGTGAAAAGCCGTGTATGGGCGTCACTGAGCGGTGAAGCGCGCCTGATCGTCTTTGCAAGCCAGCGGCCGTCCCGGAAGAGGAAGAACATCAGATAGAGCATCACACCGAAGGCCACGAAGAACTGCAACGTGTTTTGTCCGAAGGTGAGTGCGCGCCCGGCAAAGAAGCGCCCGCCTTCCATGATCGCCGAGGACAGGCGCTCGCGTAGTTCCGCGAAGCCGGAAAGCTCGAGCGATTGCAGCCATTTCTGCATGAACGCCGGCAGCGCATCCTGCAACTGCTGAAGCAGCCGACGAATATCGATCTGTCCCGTATCGATCTGTTGGTAGAGATTGTTCGCCTCGCGCACGAGCGAGCTCAGGATGATCATGCCGGGAATGATGACCAGGCACACGCAGATGGCCACCGAGAGGAGGGCTGCCGTATTGCGGCGGTTACCAAGAGCGGCTTCCAGCCTCGAATGCAGGGGAAAGAAGATAATCGCGAACACCACCGCCCAGAAGATCGCCGAATAGAACGGCAGCACGATTGCGACGAATGCCAGCGTCACCAGGGCGAGCAACACATAGAAACTTACACGCTGCGATAGCATGGGCACCTTCCTTTTCGCGGACAAATCGGCACGTGCTGCATGGAATTCCCTCCTCATGCCCTGGTCGACAGACGCTGCTCGACGGCAGAAAGCCCGTCATAAATCAGCATAGCCAGCGCCCCGACGATCAGACCGCCTTGCAAGACGAAAGCAAGATTGTTTGTCTGCAGGCCCGCGATGATGACCTCCCCGAGCGTCTTGGCCGCTACCGTCGATCCTATGGTTGCAGTCGCCAGGCTGATGACCACTGAAAGGCGTATGCCGGCAAGAATGACAGGCATGGCCAGAGGAACTTCTATCTTTAGCAGCCTTTGCAAGCCGGTCATTCCCGTGCCGCGCGCCGCTTCCATCACAGCTGGCGGCAGCGTCGTCAGGCCGGTCAGTGTGTTCTCGAAGATCGGCAGAAGTCCATAGAGAAAGAGCGCGACCAACGTGGGCTTCTCACCGAAGCCCAGCACCGGCACCGCAAGTGCCAGCACTGCCACGGGTGGAAAGGTCTGCCCTATATTGACGAGGCTGCGGGACAGGGGAAGAAATTCCGCACCGATCGGGCGGCTGACGAGGATTGCCAGACTGACCGCCACGATCGTCGCGGCAAGCGTCGCGACAAGGACGATCGTGAGGTGCTGGATCGTCAGAGAAAGCAGGCTGCCTTGATTGTAGATTGCCGGCGCATTGGCTTGCACAAGCGGTTTCAACAGTGGCTCGAATGTCTGTGGCGTGAGTAGAAATGCAAGGAGCAGCGCAAGCAAGCCGGCGCGCAGGACATGGGGTATCCCCTTGCTCATGCTTCGGCCCGCTTCATCAAACCATCCAACGTCACGCGGCCGATTGGATTGCCCTCCGCCGTGACGACTGGCATCGCATGGCGCCCTGTCCACATCATCTGCGCCAGCGCGTCCTTTTGGCTCGTTTGTTCCGGCAAGGGCGGTCCGTCCGCACCACCCGGCTCCACCGCCTCTCCCACGGTTTTGAGCGAAAGTATGCGGAAGGGGCGCTCGCTTGCTCCGATCAAGGCTTCTACGAACGGCGTTGCCGGCTGTCGAATGAGCTCGTCCGGCCGACCGTATTGCAGGAGCCGCCCGCCATCCATCACCGCGATCTTGTCGGCGAGCCGAAATGCCTCCTCCATGTCATGGGTAACGAGGATGATCGTCGTGGAGAAATGCTTCTGTATGGCGAGCAGGTCTTCCTGCGCCTTGGCACGGATGATCGGATCGAGAGCTCCAAACGGCTCGTCCATCAACAGGACATTGGGTTCGGCGGCAAGCGCCCGCGCCACACCGACGCGCTGCTGTTCGCCGCCGGACAGTTCGTGCGGGTAACGTGTCCCGAACACGTCCGGATCGAGCTGGAACAACGACAGGAGCTCCCTCACCTTGTCGTTTACGCGCGGCCTGTCCCAGCCGAGCAAAGTCGGGACCGTGGCGATATTGTCAGCCACTGTCTTGTGCGGAAACAGTCCATGCCCCTGTATCGCGTAACCGATGCGGCGCCTCAACTCGTAACCGGCGATCGAGCGATTGTCAGCGCCATCCAGGCGGATTGCACCGGCATCCCCCTCGACCAATCGGTTGATCATCCGCAGCAGCGTCGTCTTTCCCGACCCAGACGTCCCGACGATGACGGCGATACTACGTGGCTCGACGACCATGGAGACATCATCGACCACTGGTCTTCCGTCATAGAGCTTTGAGACGGATTCGATCTCGATCATGCGGCCCTCTTGTTCACGGCAACAGTTCTGTTCATTTCGATCAGCGCATCGAGAATGACCGCGGAGACAAAGGCCAGCGCCACCGTCGGCAAGGCTCCCAGCAACACGAGATCGGTCGCGGTCTGCCCGAGTCCCTGGAAGACGAAGGTGCCGAAGCCTCCACCGCCAATCAGGGCGGCGATGGTGGCAAGCCCGATGTTCTGGACCAGAACTATTCGGATACCGGTCAGGATCACGGGCAGTGCGAGCGGGAGTTCCACCCGGAAAAGACGCTGCGCCGAGGTCATCCCGATCCCCCGGGCCGCCTCCCGCGTGGCCCCCGGCACCCCATTCAGTCCAGCCACCGTGTTGGCGACAACTGGCAGGAGGGAATAGAGGAACAGTGCCACGAAGGCCGGCGCCATGCCGATTCCGCGGATGCCGATCGCCGACGCCCCCGGCACATTGACCGCCACCCAGCCGAGCGGCCCTATCAGAATGCCAAAAAGCGCAATGGACGGTATGGTCTGGATGAGATTGAGCGTGTTGAGGACCCCTGCCCGTAGCGCCGGGACGCGCTCGCAGAGCACGCCGAGAGGCAAGCCCGCCAACATAGCGGCGAAAAGGGAACCCAGCGCCAGAGCCAGGTGACGGGACGCCTCCGTCCAGAAGACATCCGCACGTGCGGAATATTCCTTCATGACGGAAAGGCCGTCCCAGATACCGGACACAAGGGTGAGGTATACGAGACCCACTGCGGTGGCCAGATACACGAGCCGCAGGACGGGACTTGGCCGCATGCGGGTGATCGAATCGGTCGCCAGAAGGGAGAAGGTGAAAAGCAGCAACCAGAACCCGGACGCGGGCGAGATCCGCGCATAGGCGTTGTCGGCGGGCGCCAGAAACGTCCCGGACAGTCCGACGCAGACGATGAGCATGGCCAGCGCCAGTGCAGCCGCCAGGAACCTGGCGACCGCGGGGCTTCTTGAAAGGGCGACGGATGCAGCCCCCAGAACCGTAAAAGCAAGAAGCCATCCTGCCCACGTCGGCAGGGCCGAAAGCATTCCGAGTGACTCGCCACGGACGATGCGGTTAGCCCGCATCGTCGCGAAGGGAGACAATGCCCCATAGACCGCAAGAAGGGCTATGGCGACGCCAAGCTTGTCTGGGCGAAAAGTCAAATGGCGTCCCCACCGCAATTCCCCGGAGGCCGTCAACTTGCCATTCAGGGAGCCGTCAAACAACTACTTCAGCAAGCCGTTCTTCTTCAGGAAATCCTCGGCAACCGTCTTGGCGGGCTCTCCGCCAAGTTGAACACGGCCATTCAGACCCTGGAGCGTCACCAGGTCCAGCTTTTCAAATACCGGCTTGAGCAGATCGGCGATCTCCGGATGCTGCTTGAGCGCATCTTCCCGGATGATCGGCGCCGGCTGGTACACGGGCTGGACGCCCTTGTCGTCCTCGAGAACCACGAGTCCCGAGGGCGCAATGCCGCCATCCGTACCATAGACCATTGCCGCATTGGCGCCGTTGGTCTGGTTGGCGGCGGCGGCGATAGTGGCCGCGGTATCACCGCCCGAAAGCGTGATGAGCTGCTCCGGTTTCATCTTGAAGCCATAGGTCGTCTGGAACGCAGGCAGGGCGGCGGCCGAGTTCACGAATTCTGACGATGCGGCAAGCACAACCTCGCCGCCCCCGGCGACATACTTGCCGAAATCGGTAAGGGTCGCGAGACTGTTTTCATCCGCGACATCCTTCCGGAGAGCGATCGCCCAGGTATTGTTGGCCGGTGACGGCGTCAGCCACACGATCTTGTTGGCATCGTAGTCGAGCGTTTTTGCCTGTTCATATGCCTGCGCTGCATTCTTCCAGGCCGGGTCGTCCGCCTTTTCGAAGAAGTAGGCAGCGTTGCCGGTGTACTCCGGGTAGATATCGATTTCTCCGGCGGTGATCGCCGTACGAACGACGGGTGTCGCTCCCAGTTGCAAGCGGTCCGTCGTCGCAATGCCGTTGGCATTGAGAATACTCAGGATGATGTTGCCCAACACCCCACCCTCGGTGTCGATCTTGGATGACACCACCACCTGGGCATTGGCGACACCGGCAGAAAATGCGCAGGCGACCGCCACGGCCGCAACTTTCCTTAGAACATGCATGGTTCTGACCCTCCGTCTTGATCCCCGGCACCATGACTTTCCGTGCCTTGGCACTCGTATATGGGGCAGTCCTCCCGCAAGGGGAGAATGCGGCCTCCCATTTTTCTGACGCATCGGCGACGGAATGGTGACGGAAATCGGAAAGGGGCCGGCGCAAACAAGACAGTGCTGGCGCACAACCCTGCAAAACTGGAGAGCATAAAGGGCAAAAAGACCCTTTCGCATTGAGCATGTTGGTGACGTGGAGGAAACGTCGCCAGAAATCCGCCCGCCGGACGCTTATAACCAGGGGAACATTAAATGAAAAAGCTGCTTGCTTCCACATGTCTCGCCTTAGGCTTCGTGACCTTCGGCGCCAGTGCCTCACTGGCCGAATGCGGTGACGTCACCATCGCCAGCATGAACTGGCAGAGCGCCGAAGTGCTTGCTGCCCTCGATCAACTCGTCCTCAATGAAGGCTTCGGCTGCAACGCCGAAATTATCGTCGGCGACACAGTGCCTACCCTCACCTCCATGGTGGAAAAGGGTGAGCCCGACCTTGCACCGGAAGGCTGGATCGACCTGCTGCCCGAAATCGTCGGGCGCGGCGTGTCCGAAGGCAAGCTCGTGGGTGCAGCAGTTGCCCTGTCCGACGGAGCAGTCCAGGGATGGTGGATCCCGAAATATCTCGCGGATGCCAATCCCGAGGTCAAGACCATAGAGGATGTGCTGAAACATCCGGAACTGTTTCCCGATCCGGAGGATAAGTCCAAGGGCGCGATCCATAATGGCCCGGCCGGCTGGGGCGGCACGGTCGCGACGGCGCAACTCTTCAAGGCCTTTGGCGGCGAAGATGCCGGGTTCACGTTGGTCGATACCGGGTCTGCGGCCGGTTTGGACGGCTCGATCTCCAAGGCCTACGAAAGCAAGCAGGGCTGGGTCGGGTATTACTGGGCGCCCACCGCTCTCCTCGGCAAGTACGAGATGGTGAAGATCGAGCACGGCGTGCCTTACGACGCGGCGGAGTGGAAGCGCTGCAATACGGTCGCGGACTGCCCCGATCCGAAGAAGAACGACTGGCCCAAGGATACCGTCCAGACCATGCTCACCAAGAGCTTTGCCGATCGCGCCGGTCCGGACGTGATGGACTATCTCAACAAGCGTGCCTGGAGCAATGCGACGGTCAATGCACTGATGGCCTGGATGACCGACAACCAGGCGACCGGCGAGGACGGCGCAAAGCACTTCCTCAAGGAAAACGAGGACATCTGGACCACCTGGGTCTCGCCTGAAGTCGCCGAAAAGATCAAGGCTGCACTCTAAACAGATGTGCGGACCGGTGCTGCGGCGCATCACCGGTCCTTGATCTTGTCGGTCATTCAGACGCTCTGGCTCTATCGGAGGACCGTCATGGACTGGTTGACCCGTTTCCCGCATATGAACGACGGCATGTTGCGCGACCTGAAAAAGTCCATCGACGATGGATTCCGCTCTTTCACGCGCGCTTATGGCGATACGATCGAATCGTTTTTCGAGCCATTGCAGTTCTTCCTGATCTATTCGGAGCGGCTCCTCACGCGCACCCCATGGCCGATCATACTGATCGTCATCGCGTTGATTGCCTGGTTTGCCAGCCGTAGTTGGAAGATCGTCATTGGCTGCGTCATCACACTCCTGCTCATCGGCTGGTTCGACATGTGGGACGATACGATGAAGACAATCTCGATGATCTTCGTCTGCACCGTGCTGTCGATCGTCATCGGCATACCGATCGGCATCGCGATGTCCCGCTCCAACCGATTGCAGAGCATCATCAATCCGGTGCTTGACGTCATGCAAACCATGCCAAGCTTCGTCTATCTGATACCGGTCGTGATGCTGCTCGGTATAGGCAAGGTGCCTGGCTTGATCGCGGTGGTGATCTACGCACTTCCGCCGATGATAAGGCTGACCAATCTCGGCATCCGCCTGGTCGACCGGGACGTGCTGGAAGCTGCCGACGCCTTCGGGTCATCGAGCTGGCAAAAGCTCAAGGACGTTCAGATGCCGCTGGCGCTTCCGACGATCATGGCCGGCATCAACCAGACGATCATGATGGCACTCGCCATGGTGGTCATTGCGTCCATGATCGGGGTTCAAGGGCTCGGACAACCGGTGCTGAGGGCAATCTCCAACCAATATTTCACGCTCGGCGTCTTCAACGGTCTCGCCATTGTCGGGATCGCGATCATCTTCGACCGGATCAGCCAGGCCTACGGAAAACGGCTCCAGCGTCACCTGGAGATCGTCCACGGATAGGGGCAACTAGTCGTCGGTCGTGTCTATCACCCCAACATTCACGTACCGGGCCCGACCGGCGAGCCAGCCGTTGATCGCGGCGCCAACGCCAAGAGCGACGAACAAGACGGACGTGGCGGCAAAACTTCCCGTCCAGCCTCTGATCAGGCCAACAATCAAAGGACCTATGGAGGCAAGCAGGTAGCCGACACATTGGGCCATGCCGGAAAGGTGCGAGGCGACCAGTGGATCTCGCGACCGCAGGACGATGTTGGTCATCGCTGCGGCGATCAAGCCGCCCTGCCCGATACCCTGCAACACGGCCCAGATCCATACCGTTGACAAGGGCGCGAACAGCAGGCCCAGCAGGGCGCCCACGGAGATGACGCAGAGCACCGCATTGATGATACTCTGATCCCTGCCCCTCACGGAGATATGCGGTATCACCAGGCAGGCGGCAGCCTGGACCATCACAGAAACCGAGACGATACCGCCGGCGGCTATTCCGTCGAGCCCTCTCTCGCGCAGGATCGGAACCAGCCAGCCGAAGACGCAGTATGCGAGAGCGGACTGAAGCCCCATGAAGAGCGTGACCTGCCACGCAAGCCTGTCCCTCCAGAGGCCGACAACGCGTTTGCTGCTCCGTCCCCCCTTGTGGGCCGCCCCGGTTACCTGCGGCAGCCAGATTAAAGCTGCGATTGCCGCGGGTACGGCCCACACGGCAAGAGTTGCGCCGAGCGAGCCGCCCAAGGCTTGCTTGATCGGGAGTGTCAGTCCGGCGGCGGCCGCAGCACCGCCGCACAGGGCCATCGTGTAGAGGCCTGTCAGGAGTGCCATACGGTCCGGAAAGTCACGTTTCACCAGACCGGGCAAGAGCACGTTGCTGACCGCAATGCAGGCGCCTGCGATCGCCGTCCCGAGAAACAGCATGGGGACGTAAGGAAGCCCGCGAAGTGCCGTGCCGAACGCCAGGAGCAGGACCACCAGAAGGAGCGTCCGCTCTGTTCCGATTCGCTGCGCCAGGCGCGGCGCAAGTGGCGAAAAGGCGCCGAGGCATACGACCGGCAGCGTCGTCAGAAAACCGGCGCCGATGTCGCCAAGGCCGAGCTCGGAACGGATTTCCGGCAGAAGTGCCGAGACGCTCGAGAAAACCGGGCGAAGGTTGAAGGCTATGAGGACAAGGCTCGCACCAAGCAGCAGGCGCGAGATTGGCGACCGCTTGGCATCCACGCCGCCCGCAACCCCTTGGAGGCCGCGATCCGCCTTGTCGGCGCGATGAGAGAGATCATCCACGACGGAAATCCGTGACTTGCCTTACTGGTTGTCCGCCGGTGTCACCGGAAACACGTTCGGGCCATGCATACCGAAATGAGCTGCTATCAGGTGGGAACAATGGAAACAATATCAGATGGCTCCCCGGCGGTACGCTTCATCTGTTGTAAAGCGAGATTGCGATCCTCTTGTATTTCGCGGCGGGACGTGATTGCGGTTGCGTATTGCACTCACCGGAATCCCCCCGTCCATGTCCCCCACTGCCATCCCCTTCGTCACCGTCGGCCTGCTTGTCCTGTCCAACATCTTCATGACCTTTGCCTGGTATGGCCATCTGAAGTTCAAGACCGAAGCGCTTTACCTCGTCATCCTGGTAAGCTGGGGCATCGCGCTGCTGGAATATTGCTTCCAGGTGCCCGCCAACCGCATCGGGCACGGCTACTTCAACGCAGCCCAGTTGAAGACCATCCAGGAAATCATCACTCTGTCCGTTTTCGTGGTCTTCTCGGTATTCTACCTCGGCGAGGCGTTTCACTGGAAACAGGGGGTGGGGTTTGCCTTCATCGCGCTGGGCGCCTTCTTCATCTTCTCAAAATAGCGCCTGTAGCCCGGCATGGAGCTTTCCGTTCCATGCCACCGGCTTGCTGACAGGGCATGACGCAGACCATTTTTGCGCGGATCGGACGAAACAACTCCGAAGTCGCGGCGCTTTTGCATGCGGATGCCTTCATTTCCTTGAAGGATTGTTCTAGAGACAATTCACCATGCCGCCCAACGGCGGCCCGACATTTCGCAAGGTATCGTAGGCAATGCTCAATTCCCTTAGAAACGCTTCCCGCTCCTGGGTCTCCAAGGCGCTCCTTCTGCTGTTGGTCGCATCCTTCGGTGTGTGGGGTGTTTCAACCTCCCTGGTGACCACTGACGCGAACACCGTGATGACTGTCGGCGACCAGGAAGTGTCGGCGCAGGAATTCGCCCTCGCCTATCAGCGTCAGATGGCAGGACTGGGACGGCAGTTTGGAATGCAGCTGACTACCGAGCAGGCCCGCGCCTTCGGCATCGAACAGCAGGTCTTCTCCCAACTTGCAGCCGGAGCAGCTCTGGACCAGCTTTCGCAGGACATGGGGCTCGGGCTGTCGCACGACCGCCTCGCAATGCTGATCGCCGAAGATCCGGCCTTCCAGGGATCGAACGGCCAGTTCGATCGCAACCTCTTCACCTCGCGTCTGAGCAATGCAGGTCTTCGCGAAGACGACTATATCACGGAGCGCAGCAAGGTTGCGGTCCGCAGCCAGATTGTTGAAGCTGTTTCCGACGGGTTCAAGCCGCCGCAGGTCATGCTGGATGCCCTCAAGCAGTATCGAGACGAGACGAGAAGCGTCGAATACCTGCTGCTGTCGAATGCAAACATCGATCCGGTCAAGGCACCGACGGACGACGTCCTTTCCGCATGGTTCGAAGGCGCGAAGGCGCGCTACCGTGCACCGGAATTCCGTCGCTTCACCTATGTAACTCTGCAGCCCACCGATATTGCCGATGCGTCCGCCATCACGGATGAAGAGGCCCGTGCGGAATACGATCGCCGCAAGGAAAGCTTTACGACGCGCGGCACGCGCACCATCGAGCAGTTGACCTACTCTGACCGGGAGATGGCCGAGGCAGCGGCAGCTCAGCTCAAGGATCAGACGACGACCTTCGATCAACTGATCACGGACCAGGGGAAGACGGCCTCCGACGTCCAGCTCGGCAATTTCACCAAAGACAACATGCCGGACCAGAGCCTTGCGGAGGCTGCATTCTCGGTCACCACGGAAGGCGGCACTACGCCGGTCATCGACGGCTCGTTCGGTCCCGTGATCCTGCGCGTGACGAACATCACGCCTGAAGCCACGAAGTCGTTCGACGAAGTCAAGGAGGAGGTTCGCCAGCAGCTGGCTCTTTCTGCCGCATCCCAGGAAGTCCTGAACGCGCACGATCGGTTTGAAGAAATCCGCGCGACCGGCGCCACGCTGGAGGAGGCCGGGAAGGAACTGAAACTCAACGTCGCCACCGTGACCACCGATACCTCCGGCAACGACCAGCAGGGCAACAAGATCAGCACCCTGCCGCCCGCCGAAACACTGCTGGGCGATGTCTTCCGGACAGAACCTGGAGCACAGCCGCTGCCCGTTTCGCTCGGTAACTACGGCTACGTCTGGTTCGAAGTCGCAGAAATCATTCCCGAGCGCGAACAGACGCTCGACGAAATCCGCGAAAAGGTTGTTGCCGACTGGACCGCAGAACAGCAGCGCGAGGCATTGGCCGCTCGTGCGACGGAGCTCAAGGAGCGGCTCGAGAAGGGCGAAACGATTGCTGCGATTGCGGAAGATCTGGGCGTTGCCGTCGAGACGAAGCAGGGTCTACGCCGGACTGGCGAGGATGCGATCTTCGGACCGGAAGCGACAACTGCGCTCTTTGCGGGTCCGGTCGATCTCGTGACGACCGCGACGGCAGCCGACGGCGAAAGCCGCATGTTGATCAAGGTTACCGCGTCCGAGCAGGCGACAGCCGATGCGCTTGCATCCAACGAGCCGCTGCTGCGGATGGCAGAATCGGCAGGCGACGACATGCTCGACCAGATGGTGAACCGCCTGCAGAACGACTATGGCGTCTCGATCAACCAGGCCGTTGCCGATCAGGTGACCGGCACGATCCGCTGACGCTGTGAGGAAGGTGACGCGACATGGCTGAATTGAAGCCGCTGATTGCGAAGGTGGCAAACGGCGAGAGCCTGACCAGAAACGAAGCCCGCGACGCGTTCGAGATCCTGATGTCGGGCGCAGCGACGCCCTCACAGATCGGCGGCTTCCTCATGGCGCTGCGTGTGCGGGGTGAAACGGTTGACGAAATCGCCGGCGCGGTGAGCACCATGCGGGCGAAGATGTTGCCCGTCAGCGCGCCTGCCGACGCGGTCGACATCGTCGGTACCGGCGGCGACGGCACGGGCACTTACAACATCTCCACCCTCGCCTCGCTCATCGTTGCTGGCTGCGGTGTTCCGGTGGCCAAGCACGGCAATCGCGCGTTGAGTTCCAAGTCCGGCGCCGCGGATGCGCTGTCGGCCTTGGGAGTGAACCTCGAGATAGACGCAGAGCATATCGGCCGCTGCATCCGGGAAGCCGGGATCGGCTTCATGTTCGCCTCGATGCACCATTCCGCCATGCGGCATGTCGGTCCAAGCCGCGTCGAACTTGGAACGCGAACGATCTTCAACATCCTCGGACCGTTGTCCAACCCGGCAGGTGCAAAGCGCCAGCTGCTCGGCGTCTTCTCGCCGCGCTGGTTGATGCCGATCGCCGAGGTGTTGCGCGATCTCGGCTCGGAGCGGGTCTGGGTCGTCTATGGCGACGGCATGGATGAAGTCACCACGACCGGCACGACCAATGTCGTCGCGCTGGAGAATGGTGAAATACGCAGCTTCGAACTGACGCCGGCCGACTTCGGCGTGCCGCAAGCGGTCCTTGCAGATTTGAAGGGCGGGGATGGCGTCGCCAATGCTGCTGCCTTGCGCGCCGTTTTGAGTGGTGCCAAGAATGCCTACCGCGACATATCGCTGTGCAACGCCGCCGCAGCACTCGTCGTCGCCGGCAAGGCGAGCGATATCATGGAAGGCATGCACCTCGCCTCACGCGCCCTCGATAGTGGCGCGGCAGCAGCAGCGCTCGATCGTCTGGTCGCTGTTTCCAACGAAGAACACTGAGACTGCCCGATGACCGACATCCTGAAGAAGATCGAAGCCTACAAGCTCAAGGAAATCGAGGCCGCCAAGGCACGGATCCCGCTGGCGGACCTCAAGGCGATGGCCGCCGGTCAGACCGCGCCTCGCGGATTCTATCAGGCGCTCAAGGCAAAGCAGGACAAGGGTGAGTTCGGACTGATCGCCGAGATCAAGAAGGCAAGCCCGTCAAAGGGACTGATCCGGCCCGACTTCGATCCCCCTGCCCTGGCGGCGGCCTACGCGGACGGTGGCGCCACATGTCTCTCGGTACTGACGGACGCGCCCAGCTTCCAGGGCGCTTCGGAGTTCCTGACGGCCGCCCGCAATGCCTGCGCCCTGCCTGCGCTCCGCAAGGATTTCATGTTCGACACCTACCAGGTCCACGAGGCACGCGCCTGGGGAGCAGATTGCATCCTGCTGATCATGGCGTCGCTTACCGATGACGAGGCGCGCAGGCTGGAAGACGAAACGCTGGCGCTCGGCATGGATGTTCTCGTCGAGGTCCATGACGCGGAAGAGACCGAACGCGCGCTGAAGCTGACGTCACCACTCCTCGGCATCAACAATCGAAACCTGCGCACCTTCGAGGTTAGCCTCGACACGTCCGAGAAGCTCGCCGCGATGGTCCCCGACGACCGCGTGCTCATCGGCGAAAGCGGTATCTTCACCCATGCGGATTGCCTGCGCCTGCAGAAATCGGGCATCAGCACTTTCCTCGTCGGCGAAAGCCTGATGCGGCAAGAGGACGTTGCGGCGGCGACGCGCTCCCTGTTGCGGGGTGACGCAAAGTCGGTGGCGGCCGAGTGATGGCGGAACCACGCCTCACCCACATCGGCACCTCCGGCGAGGCAAACATGGTGGACGTGGGCGCCAAGGCAGAAACGCCGCGCTCCGCGACCGCCGAGGGCTATGTGCGGATGCTGCCGGAGACCCTGGCGCTCATCCGCGAGGGAAACGCCAAGAAGGGCGATGTCATCGGCACTGCCCGGCTTGCGGGCATCATGGCCGCAAAGAAGACCGCCGACCTCATCCCGCTCTGCCACCCGCTGATGCTGACCAAGGTTGCCCTGGAGATCACCGAAGACACGTCTCTTCCCGGTCTACGGGTCACGGCCACCGCCAAGCTCACCGGCAGGACCGGCGTCGAGATGGAAGCACTGACCGCCGTCTCGGTTGCTTGCCTGACGATCTACGACATGGCCAAGGCTGCCGACAAAGGCATGGAGATCGGTGGCATCCAACTCATCGAAAAGACAGGCGGCAAGTCTGGCACTTACCACCGAAAAGGTGACTGATCATGGCGCTTCTGCCCGTTGCCGATGCAAAGGCAAGGCTGCTCGACCGGGCGCGCCCGGTGCACGAGACCGAAGAACTGCCGTTGGCTGATGCGAACGGACGTGTACTTGCGACGCCGCTCCATGCACGGCTCACGCAACCGCCCTTCGACGCCTCCGCCATGGACGGTTACGCATTGCGGGCAGCCGATGCGCCGGAGATCGGATCGGAACTGACCGTAGCTGGCACGGCAGCGGCCGGCCATCCCTTTGCAGGAAGTGTCGGTGCGCGCGAGGTGGTGCGGATATTCACCGGCGCACCCGTTCCCGCAGAGGCCGACACTATCCTTATCCAGGAAGACGCGGAGGTGCTGGACGGCAATCGCATCCGGACCAAATTCGCTGTCGCCATTGGAAGACATATCCGGCCACGCGGCCAGGACTTTGTGAAAGATGAAGCCGTTCTCTCCGCAGGCACGCTGCTCGACTTTTCGAATTTGACCGTCGCAGCCGCCATGAACCATCCGTCGCTTTCGGTCTTTCGCCGTCCCAAGGTCGCCATACTCGCCACCGGCGACGAGCTTCTCCCACCGGGAAGTGAGCCGGCTGCAGGACAAATCATCGCCTCCAACACCTTTGGCGTGCGCGCAATCATCTGCGACAATGGAGGCGATGTCGTCGATCTCGGCATCGTGCCGGATCGTCCTGAGGAAATCACCCGCGCGATCGGCGCTGTGCGTGAAGCCGGCGTCGACGTTCTCGTGACGCTGGGCGGCGCTTCGGTGGGCGACCATGACATCGTCCAGGCAACGCTCAAGGATGCGGGAATGGAGCTGGACTTCTGGCGGATCGCCATGCGCCCCGGCAAGCCGCTGATGGTCGGTACTCTGGACAGGATGCAGGTGATCGGCCTGCCGGGAAATCCGGTGGCCAGCCTCGTCTGCAGCCTTTTATTCCTCGAACCTCTCCTGCGCAAGCTTGCGCACCTGCCCGAACGAAACCGCCAGGCTCAGGCACTGGCCGCGCATGGCCTTGCCGCCAATGACAAGCGCCAGGACTACATGCGTGCAACACTGCGGCGGGACGCTGACGGTAATCTGATCGTGGACGCCTATCAGAAGCAGGACTCTTCGATGATGAAGATCTTGGCTCGTTCGGACGCACTCATCGTCCGGCCGCCGCATGCGGCGGAGCTACCAGCGGGCTCGCTCTGCCCTATATTGCTCCTTCGCCCCTGAATCCTGACTGAGCCTCCGTAAAATTCGCAGCTTGAAGCACTTGTGTGCCGAGGAGAACGCGTGTCCGAACAGCAGACAACCCCCAGCATCCTCTGGTTCCGGAAAGACCTGCGCCTGGACGATAATCCGGCCCTGCATGCGGCCATCGACGCCGGTGGTCCGGTCATCCCGATCTACATCCGCGAGCCGGACGAGCTGAATATCGGGCCACTCGGCGCGGCACAGTCCTGGTGGCTGCATCATTCGCTGGAAAGCCTGAAATCTGCTCTGAAGTCTCTGGGCAGCGAACTGGTTCTGGCCTCCGGTAAGGCCGACGACGTGCTGGCCGATATTGCCCGCAAGGCCGGCGTGAAGACCGTATTCGTCAACCGCGCCTACGAGCGCACCGCCTATGATCGTGACATCGCCATCGCGCTGAAGGAGAGCGGAATAGCGATCCGCGCCCTGCACGGCCAATTGCTGCATGAGCCGAAGAGGATTCGTACAGGTTCCGGCACGCCCTTCAAGGTCTTCACGCCGTTCTGGAACGCGATGCAGAAGCTTGGCGAGCCACATGATCCGATCGACCCGCCGAAAGCCATCCCTGCGCCTGATCACCTTCCGCGATCCGAAAGCCTGGACAGCTGGCAGCTCCTGCCAACAAAACCGAACTGGGCGACCGACTTTCCGACGATGTGGGCACCCGGAGAGGATGGCGCACGAGAACGCTTGTCCGATTTCATCGATCGGGAGCTGCATGATTACAAGCGCGGGCGCGACCTGCCATCCGTCGATGCGACATCGCTTCTGTCTGCGCATCTTGCCCACGGCGAAATTTCCCCTGCCCGGCTCTGGCATTCGACAAGGGGGCTATCGGGCAAGTCATCCGAGAATGTCGCCCACTTCCGACGTGAACTGGCCTGGCGCGATTTCTGCTACAGCCTGCTGATCGAATTCCCCGCCCTCGACCGTGACAACTGGGATGACAAGTTCGATGGCTTCAAATGGCAATATGACGCAAAGGAATTCCACGCCTGGACGAGAGGCCTGACCGGTTATCCGATCGTCGATGCAGGCATGCGCCAGCTGTGGAAATACGGCTTCATGCACAACCGCGTGCGAATGATTGCGGCCTCCTTCCTCATCAAGGACCTGATGATCGACTGGCGAAAGGGCGAACAATGGTTCCGCGACACGCTGGTGGACGCGGACCCGGCCAACAACCCGGCCAACTGGCAATGGGTGGCGGGCTCCGGTGCGGATGCCTCGCCCTTTTTCCGTATCTTCAACCCGATCCTGCAGGGGGAGAAGTTCGATCCCGACGGCGACTACGTGCGCGAGCACGTGCCCGAACTGGAGAAGCTGGAAAAGAAATACGTCCACCGCCCGTTCGAGGCACCGGATCATGTTTTGGAAAAGGCAGGTATCCAGCTCGGCAAGACCTATCCAAAGCCGATCATCGACCATGGTTTCGCGCGCGACCGTGCACTGGCGGCCTATAAGGCTCTGAAAGGATAATGCCGCGAGCGATCGGTTCGTAGCGCCTGGCGCACTTTCATTCCCCCGAGCAGAAACTAAAGTCTCCTGCAAGCAGGATGAAGACGGAGGCGGATCAATGGGGCAAAGCAAGGTTGCAGTCGTCGGACTGGGCGGGATCGGCGGCGTTGCAGCCGCCTGCCTGAGCCTGTCTGCAGACAACGAGGTCACGGTTTGTGCCCGCAGGCCGATAGACGCTCTTACCTTCGATCACAAGGATGACAGCGTCAGCATTCCCTTGCGGACGCTCACCGACCCGCAACAGGCCGAACCGGTCGATTGGGTGCTACTCTGCACCAAGGCGCAGGATACGGCTTCGGCCGCGCCGTGGCTCTCCAGGCTCTGCGGTCCGGAGACGGCGATCGCGGTCCTGCAGAACGGCATAGGTCACACGGAACGCGTCGCGCCCTTTGTGCGCGGAGCAGCGGTCCTGCCGGCGATCGTCTACTATAACGGCGAGCGGCTTGCGCCCGACCATATACGGCTTCGCAAGATCGTCGGCCACGATCTGCTCGTGCCGAGCGGGCCGCTGGCCGACGCCTTCACGGCCCTGTTCGAGGGCACGCCGATCGAGGTCGGTAGAAGCGATTCTTTCCTCACCCTGCAATGGCGCAAGCTGCTGATCAACGTCATCGCCAATCCGGTGACCGCGCTGACACGGCAGAGGTTGGGTGTTTTTCATCGCGCCGATATTCAGGAACTCTCCCTCGGCATCCTGCGCGAGGCCGTCTCGGTGGGTCGCGCCGAGGGGGCCGAGTTAGCCGAAGACGAGGCGGATACCATACTGGCGACGTTTCTCGGCTATCCCGCAGAGGCCGGCACCTCGATGTATTTCGATTGCATTGCCGGGAGACCGCTCGAAATCGAGGCGCTGAACGGCGCGGTCGTTGCAGCCGGTCGCCGCCATGGCATTGCCACACCGCTGAACGGGGCCATGCTGGCGCTGCTCAACACCGTCAGCGACGCCAATGCTGCGGCATTCGAACAACCATAAAAAAAACCCGGTCGAAACCGGGTTTTTTGAACCTGTGTCAGACGAGGCGGCTCTGTTCAAGTGCCGCTTCGATGAAGCTCGCAAACAGCGGATGCGGATCGAGCGGACGGCTCTTGAGTTCCGGGTGATACTGGACGCCGATGAACCACGGATGGTCCGCGTATTCGATCGTCTCCGGCAGCAGGCCGTCCGGCGACATGCCGGAGAAGACCAGGCCGCAGTCTTCCAGGCGATCCTTGTAGTCGACATTCACCTCGTAGCGGTGGCGGTGACGCTCGGAAATATCCGTCGAGCCGTAGATGTCGGCGATCTTCGTGTCCTTCTTGAGCGATGCGTTATAGGCGCCAAGCCGCATGGTCCCACCGAGGTCACCAGCTGCCGCACGCTTCTCCAGCGCATTGCCCTTGACCCATTCGGTCATCAGGCCGACGACCGGCTCCTGGGAAGGGCCGAACTCAGTCGAGGAAGCCTTCTCGATGCCGGCAAGGTTGCGCGCGGCTTCGATCACCGCCATCTGCATGCCGAAGCAGATTCCGAAGTACGGAACCTTGCGCTCACGGGCGAAGCGGGCGGCATTGATCTTGCCCTGTGCGCCTCGCTCGCCGAAACCACCGGGCACGAGAATGCCGTGGACCTTCTCCAGGTAAGGCGACGGGTCTTCCTTCTCGAAGACCTCGGACTCGATCCATTCCAGCTTGACCTTGACGTGGTTTGCGATGCCGCCGTGGTGCAGCGCCTCGATCAACGACTTGTACGCGTCCTTGAGGCCCGTGTACTTGCCAACGATCGCGATCGTCACCTCGCCTTCCGGCGTGTGGATGCGGTTGCAGACATCTTCCCACAGCTGCAGGCGCGGCTTGGGGGCCGGCTCGATGCCGAACGCCGCCAGCACTTCCGAATCGAGGCCTTCCTTGTGGTAGGCCATCGGCACGTCGTAGATGTTGGCAACGTCGAGCGCCTGGATGACGGCTGACGGCCGAACATTGCAGAACAACGAAAGCTTACGGCGTTCCGCTTCCGGGATTTCCCGGTCAGCACGGACCAAGAGGATATCGGGAGCAATGCCGAGCGCCTGCAGTTCCTTGACGGAATGCTGCGTGGGCTTGGTCTTCAACTCGCCGGCTGCCGGAATGTACGGCATCAGCGTCAGATGGAGATAGACGGCGTTGCCGCGGGGAAGCTCGTTACCGAGCTGGCGGATCGCCTCGACGAAGGGCATCGCCTCGATGTCGCCCACCGTGCCGCCGATTTCGCAGATCACGAAATCGAAGTCTTCGTTGCCTTCGACGACGAAGTCCTTGATCTCGTTGGTGACGTGCGGAATGACCTGAACAGTGGCACCGAGGTAGTCGCCGCGGCGTTCCTTGTCGATGATGTTCTTGTAGATCCGGCCGGTGGTAATGTTGTCGGTCTTGCTGGCCGAGCGGCCTGTGAACCGCTCGTAATGGCCAAGGTCAAGGTCCGTCTCCGCACCGTCGTCGGTCACAAAGACCTCGCCGTGCTGCGTCGGGCTCATAGTGCCAGGATCGACGTTCAGATAAGGGTCAAGTTTGCGAATGCGAACCCGATAACCACGGGCCTGCAGCAACGCTCCGAGTGCCGCGGCCGCAATTCCTTTTCCGAGAGAAGAAACCACGCCGCCTGTTATAAATACATATCGCGCCATGGGAGTCACCGGATACCTTTTCATGAGCGATTCCGCTAGCCCTAATATTCACAAAATGAACACGGCCCACGGAATCTGGACAAAAGAAAACCGGCAGGCTTTTGGCCTGCCGGAGAATGCTGCGAGGACCGCGCTTATTGGCCGGTCGGAACGCCAGTCGAATTGGCTGGCGCTGCAGGTGCCGGCGCTGCTGCACCGCCCTGCACGGGAGCCTGGCCGCCAGCGGGCGCTTCGCCGCCGGTGGGCACGCCACCTTCAGCCGGAGCGTCGGAAGACGGAGCCGGGCCGAGCGAGTCGAGAATGCCGCTGCCTGTGCCCTGGGTCGCTGGAATGCGATCGAGGATATCGGTCGGGCGGGATTCGTAGCGTCCCAGGATGCCGAGCGTCATCGACGTGACGAAGAACAGCGTCGCCAGGATGGCTGTCGTACGGGTCAACGCGTTGGCCGTACCGCGTGCCGACATAAAGCCGGACCCGCCGCCGACGCCAAGTCCGCCGCCTTCAGAACGCTGGATCAGCACGACGCCGACAAGCGCGAGCACGATCATGAGGTGGATGACGATCAAAACGGTCTGCATGATAAAATCCCTGCCCTCAGCAAAGGGCAATATTGGAAAGATTGCGGCTCTTTACATGAGGCTGCCGCGCATTCCAAGCCCTAGCGGCAAGGTTTACGCTATCAGTTCTTCATAGGCACCGTAGATGGCGAGGAAATCGGCAGCTTTCAAGCTTGCGCCGCCGATCAGCGCTCCATCGACATTCGCGACCGCCATGAGTTCCCTGGCATTGGAGGGCTTGACCGATCCACCATAGAGGATGCGCATCTTCTTGCCTTCAGCCCCAAACCGGGCGACCAGCTCCTCGCGCATGAATGCGTGGGCTTCCTCGACGTCGTTCACCGTCGGCGTCAAGCCGCTGCCGATTGCCCAGACCGGTTCATAGGCGATCACCGTGTTTTCGGCGGTCGCGCCATCCGGGACAGAACCGGCAAGCTGCCGTTTGAGGACGTCGAGCGTCTGGCCGGACTTCCTTTCCTCGGCGGTTTCACCGATGCAAATGATCGCCGTCAGTTCTGCTTCATAGGCGGCCTCCGCTTTGGCACGGATCAGCGAATCGGTTTCGTCATGGTCTGTCCGGCGTTCCGAATGACCGACGATGACATAGGTCCCGAAGCAGTCTGCGATCATCGCGGCGGAGATGTCGCCCGTATGGGCACCTGAGGCATTCTGGTGGCAGTCCTGCGCGCCGATCATCAGCGGACTATCCGTGCAGAGCGCCGTTGCGACGTAGAGAAGCGTCGCTGGCGGGCAAAGCAAGGTCTCCACCTTGTCCGAGAGCTTGCCTTTGACGCCGTCGCCAATCGCCTTGATCTGGTCGAGCGACTCGCGCGTCCCGTTCATCTTCCAGTTTCCCGCCACAAGCGGCCGTACATCGGGTGTCATCAGTTCAGCTCCTTCCCTGCGGGCTCAGGTCCCGCGCATTTCAAGTCTGTGACGGTTTTAGTTCGATCGGACAGAAAATCCACGAGAAACCGTGAAATCGTCCCAGGTGCGTTCGCGATGAAGAGTGCGTTCGCGATGAAGTCAGCCGGCGGACAGCAGAAAATTCAGGACCCCGCGCCAGTCGGCCATCCGGATCGGCGTTCCGTGGCCGCCGGTGTTGAAGATCGACATGCGGACGGGATAGCCGGATGCATGCAGCGCCTTATAGACGGAAACCTGCGCCTCGGCAGGATAAACGCTGTCTGCGCTGCCATGGGTCAGATAGAGCGGCACCCTTCTTTTGGCCGCGGCCGTTCCGTCGAACCCGGTATCCGGCGGACCTCCGAGCAGGGCCATGCCGCCCAGATGCCGGACCGCCTCGCTGTCGCGGCTTATACCCGAGCAGATAATCCCGCCCATCGAGGCGCAGGCCAGGAGCACGGGTTTGCCTCCCGACTGTTCGGATGCAAAGCGGATCAGCGCGGCGGTGTCGGCCGTCCCATTGGCGTCGAAAGAGGCTACACTCGGGGAATAGTAGGTGCCGCCGTTCATGACCGCGATGTTCTTCAGCCGGTTGAAGTTGCCGCCGAAACTATGGTCGTTGACACCAAGGCGGCGATCCCCTCCCCGGCCATGAATGAAGATCACCGTGAAGGCTGCGTTGCGCTCCGGTCCGACGCGAGAGACGTCGATCCGGCGGTCGCCGAGCTTGAGCGTCTCGTTCACCTGATGGCGCTTCACTCCCATCGACACGTAACGGGACTTGACGCGCCGCTCCGGCACCTGGTCACGCCCGTTGATATCGCGCATTTCCTGATAATCGATGATTTCGAAGTCACCGCCGTCGGAACTCTCAAGCACGGAAAACCCGGAAAAAAGATCGTCTTTATAGGGCTTCAGTGGCCCTTCTCCGGCAAGCACCTGGGAGCTGGCGCCCGCCACAGTAAGCGCAAAAACTGTGGCTAAAGCAAAATCAACTGTGGACATGGACCACCCAACGCGATTCTTCCGGTCCGTCCACCTTGCCTTCGCGGACTGTGCGACGCATTGCTCACTGAGCATTGTTCCCCTGCAGCATCGCGAAAACGCCGCCTTTCTGGCAGAATTGCCGGTGATTCGAAACATCATGAGATGGGTATGGCCTCCTCTTCCGCCCCTCGACAGGTAGTACCGACAGACCCGATGGATGACAATAACGACCTTTTTGCAGACCTGCCTCTTGCCAAGCCCGTAGAGGCGGCGCCCCAACCGGCAGCGCGCGTCGCGAAAGCCGCAGAGCAGCAGCCTGCCCCTCCGGCTTCCGCCAGCGGCGATGAGTACGGCGCCTCCTCGATCCGCGTGCTCGAAGGACTCGAGCCGGTGCGCATGCGCCCGGGCATGTATATCGGCGGCACCGATGAAAAAGCCCTTCACCACCTGTTTGCGGAAGTCATCGACAACTCGATGGACGAAGCGGTTGCCGGCCACGCCAACTTCATCGAGGTCCATCTCGACACCGAAGGCTTCCTGACCGTCACTGACAACGGCCGCGGCATTCCGGTGGAAAACCACCCGCAGGTGCCAGGCAAGTCGACGCTTGAAGTCATCATGACCAAACTGCATGCCGGCGGTAAATTCGACGGCAAGGCATACGAAACCTCCGGCGGTCTGCATGGTGTGGGCGTGTCCGTCGTCAACGCGCTTTCCGACTTGCTCGAAGTCGAGGTTGCCCGCAACCGGAAGCTTTACCGACAGCGCTTCTCCCGCGGCGTTCCGCAGGGCGGACTGGAGGAACTGGGCGACGTTCACAATCGTCGCGGAACCCGGGTCCGCTTCCATCCCGATCCGCAGATCTTCGGCGAGCACGCGCGCTTCGATGCCGGTCGCCTGTTCCGCATGGCTCGTTCCAAGGCCTACCTATTCGGCGGCGTCGAAATCCGCTGGAGCTGCGACCCGGGCATCGTGGCACCGGGTGGCGACATCCCGGAAAAAGCGGTCTTTCACTTCCCCGGCGGACTGAAGGACTACCTGTCCGCGACACTCGGCAAGGACTTTACCGTCACGCGCGAGATCTTCTCTGGACGGACCGAGAAGACAGGCGGCCACGGCGCTATGGAATGGGCTGTGACCTGGTATGGCGGCGATCCGCAACTGCATTCCTATTGCAACACCATTCCGACGCCTGACGGCGGCACGCATGAAGCCGGTCTGCGCATCGCGCTGACCAAGGGCCTCAAGAACTACGCCGACCTGACGCAGAACAAGCGCGCCAAGGACATCACCACCGACGACGTGATGATTTCGGCGGTCGGGATGCTGTCCGTCTTCATACGCGAACCGGAATTCGTCGGCCAGACGAAGGACAAGCTGGCAACCGTCGAAGCACAGCGCCTCGTCGAGAATACGCTCCGTGATCCTTTCGACCACTACCTCACCGGCAACCCGGCGGAAGCCGCAAAGCTGCTCGAATGGGTCATAGAGCGTGCTGAAGAGCGCCTGCGTCGTCGCAAGGAAAAAGAAGTCAACCGCAAGACGGCGGTTCGCAAGCTTCGCCTTCCTGGCAAGCTCGCTGATTGCTCGCAGAACACCGCGGAAGGCGCCGAACTCTTCATCGTCGAGGGCGATTCGGCAGGTGGATCGGCCAAACAGGCACGCAGCCGCTCAAACCAGGCCATCCTGCCGCTTCGAGGCAAGATCCTCAACGTCGGCAGTGCCAGCCGCGAAAAGCTCTCTGCCAACCAGCAGATTGCCGATCTGGTGCAAGCTCTCGGCTGCGGCACGCGGACAAAATACCGTGAGGAGGACCTTCGCTACGAGCGCGTCATCATCATGACAGATGCCGACGTCGATGGCGCTCACATTGCATCGCTGCTGATCACCTTCTTCTATCAGGAGATGCCGGAGCTTATCCGCGGCAGCCACCTCTATCTCGCGGTGCCGCCGCTGTATGTCATCCGTCAGGGTGCGAAAACTGTCTATGCACGGGACGATGCCCATCGAGCCGAACTGATGGAAACCGTCTTCAAGGGCAAGAAGGTCGAGATCGGCCGGTTCAAAGGCCTCGGTGAAATGATGCCAGCGCAGTTGAAGGAAACCACCATGGATCCGGCCAAGCGTACGTTGCTGAAGGTATCAATCGACGAAGTCGATTTCGAGGGCACGCGCGAGGCGGTCGACAACCTGATGGGCACGAAGCCCGAAGCCCGCTTCCGCTTCATCCAGGAACGTGCGGTCTTCGCCGACAACCTGGACATCTGAGCCGCGGACAAGGTTGGCGGGCGGATATATCGCCCACCCGCTATCGCTCTGAAAGCATCTTTGCCAACGTCCCAATCAGGGCGGAGACCTCATAGGGCTTTCGTAGTACCGGCACATCGAGGTTGGCGGGGATGATTGAGCGGTCAGTGTAGCCCGTCGCAAACACAAGCGGGATGCCGCGTCGTATCAGTTCCTGCGCGACCGGGAGTGACGTGCCGGTTCCAAGGTTGACGTCGAGGATGGCAATGTCGGGCGTAAACTTCTCGAGCTTGCGCAATGCTTCGGCCACCGACGGGCTTGTCGTCACCTTGTGAAGCCCGTGTGCGGCCAGCATCGCCTCGACATCCGCGGCAATCAGCATCTGATCCTCGACCAGCAGCAGTTCGACATCCGTGAAGTCGAGCTGCTCGGCACCGAGCGTCGGCAGCTCCACGTCCTCGATCGCTCTACCTGCCTCAGATCCCTCATCAGCTTGTATGCTCGCCGACGGGATGCGGAAATAGCCTTCCAGCCCCGTTGGCGGATACCCGATGCTACTTTCACCACCCAGTTCATAGGCGACGCTGCGGCCGATAAGGATGCTGCCGAAGCCAGATCTGGACGGCTGGGCCACAGGTGGTCCCCCTCGTTCGGTCCATCGTATCTCGCAGTCGCCGTTTTCAATGCGGCGCCATTGTACCGCAAGTGTGCCGCCATCCGACGAAAGCGCACCGTACTTGGCCGCGTTGGTTGTCATTTCATGAAGGATCAGCGCCATGACCGAGAAGGACCGTGCGTCCAGCCAAACGGATGGCCCGTCCAGCTGGATATTGCTGTTTTCCCCATTCCGGTACGGCCGCAACTCGGCCACGAGAAGGTCGCGCAGCATACCTCCGTCGCCACTCCGGACGATCTGGTCATGGGCCAGCGCAAGGGCCTGGATGCGCCCCTTGAGAGCGTCCACATAGCTGCCGATATCCTGCGCTGCATCGATCGGCTGACCGACAAGCGACTTGATGACCGACAGGATGTTCTTGACCCGGTGGTTCAGTTCCTCGTTCAACATCCGCTGGCGGACGTCGGCCTTGCCTCTTTCATCGGCGATAAGCTCGTTGTGGTGCAGCACGATCTCCACAAGAACGGCGCGGATGGCATCGGCCACCTCCACATCGGATGGGCTCCAAGGCTGCGCCTGATCGCGGACCGTCTCCTTCCAGATGGCAAAGCTCTTGCGCGGCGTCAGACGATCGCCCAAAGGTCCTGTTTCGTAAGACTTCTCCGGATTTCCCGCCCAGTTGAGGGTCTGCACCATCTCCTTGCGGAAGAAAAACAGATAGTCGCGCGAACGCTGGGAGAGCGGTATCGCAATGACGCCTGCGATCTGGACCGACGAGAGATCCAAGGCAGGAAGATCGGCAGCAAGCTGACGAGTGGACCACACTTTGCCGGCCGTTTTGTCCGCGACGATCTCAGCCAGTCTTGCTGCATCCATCTGCGAGGGACCGGCTCCGACAACCGTCCAAACGCCGCCAAGCCATAGACCTGCGCCGTCCGTAGGAAGCATCCGCCAGAAATCTTCGAGCGACGACCGAAGCAATTGTCGGATGTCCTGATGATAGGCCGCCTGCTGCAGGAAGCGGTCGAGCGAGCGGCGCACCGCACGGCTCTTCTCCACGATCTCCTTCTGGCGCAAGGCGCTCAGGTGCAGGGAGAAGAATTCACCAAAGGTTTCGGCGGCAATCCGTTGCGGCATCGAAAGCGCCTTGGGGGAGTAGTGGTGACAGGCGATCAAGCCCCACAGCTCTCCTTCTACGATAATGGAGATCGACATTGACGCACCGACCCCCATGTTGCGCAGGTACTCACAGTGAACTGGAGACACGCTTCTCAGGTGCGCAAATGAAAGGTCGATAGGGCTATGCGCTTCCTCGAGTTCCGGAAGGATTGGAACCCGGACATCATTCGCATCGGATATGACGCGGATCGTATTCTTCACATAGAGAATACGCGCCTGCCTGGGGATGTCGCTTGCAGGAAAATACTGGCCCTTGAAGCTTTCCAGGTCGCGCCGCTTGTGCTCGCTGATCACCTTGCCTGCCCCATCCTGCTCGAACTGGTAGATCATCACACGATCGTAGCCGAGGAGCGCGTGGATCAGGCGGGCAGAGCGCTCCAGAAGCTCATCGACATTACCGATGTTCCTGATGCGGCTGATAAGCATGCGCGCCACTTCCAAAGGCTGGTCGTTGGCCGCAACCACGGGCTCGAACTCAAAGATGGCGTGGGATTCGAACGTGTGAATGGAGACGTCGAAACGCCCGCCGGACGGAAGCTGAAGACCATGACGCAGAGCCGGTCGTGCAGGATCGCCCGCTGTTGCGATCGCATTGCGCAGGGTGTGGGCCAATTCGCGGCCAAAGACCTCGTCCAGTCGTACCCCGACCATCTCGCCCGAAACGGACAACATGTCCGCAGCATTGGCCGAGTGCCGTTCGATTGTGGCGCCTGCCTTGTCGCACGCAATCAGACATCCGTGGGGCTGGATGCTGCCGGGGACATGGATCGGCTCGCGGTCGCAATTGGTCAGATTGACGGTGACCGTATCAGCCATCCAGAAATTCCTTATACGCCCGACCAACCGTGAGGTGGTCAGCACCACATTCTGCTAATTCGGGGTGGCAGCCGACGGCGGCCTCAAACTTGGCATGGGCCTGCAATGTTCGATCCCGGAGAAGGAACTGACGTGGCGAAACATTCATCAGATTAGTTCAGTAAGTTGGATATTCGTCATATTTAGCCCTTAAGCCTGTTGGAGCAAGTGATCAGCAAACGATTTTAACGGGTTGAAGTAAAACTTGCACCATAATAGCCACGGCTCCATATGTGGGGCCGTGCAAAGGGAGTTGGAACGACGGTGAGTAGATCTCCTAAAATTCAGGATGGTCCGCGGTGGCTGGGGCCGGTAGCCCATAGCCGTACGGCGCTCATTCCGCCGATTTCAGCCGCGCGCTGGCTGCTGGTTCTGATCGTGATCGCCGGCATCTACTTCTTTCATGGCTTCGTCGTTCCGGTCCTTGCCGCGCTCGTTATCGGGTTCGCGAGTTGGCCATTATATCGCAGGATGTTGAATCACATCGGCGGCAATACGACGGTGGGAGCGACGCTCGCCATCATCTTCATCCTGATTTTCCTGATCGTCCCAATCGGCATCGCAGTCTCATACACAATCGGCGAAGTCCGCGAATGGGTCGCCTGGGTGTTGGACGTAAACCGTGACGGCGCGCCCGTTCCCGTCTGGATTGCCAACCTTCCAGGTCTGGGAGAATGGCTCACCGAGCAATGGGATCGAAGGATTGGAGCGCCGGGCGCCATCGGCGAACTTGTCCAGATTGTCAGTGGCGCCAATATCGGCAACATCTACAGGGCCGTCATCGCCGCCGGCGACGGCGCCTTCCATCTGCTCCTGACATTGCTCTTCATGATGATTGCCCTGTTCTTCGTCTATCGTGACGGGGCGTCCTTCAGCCGCCAGATCGATCTTCTGGGAGAACGTATCCTGCCGGTTCGCTGGGAGCGGATGTCTCGCGTGGTACCCGCAACGATCAGTTCGACGGTCACGGGGATGACCCTGATCGCGATTGGCGAAGGTATCGTCCTCGGCATCGCATACTGGATCGCCGGCGTTCCGTCCCCTGTAACCTTGGGCGTACTGACCGGCGTCATGGCGCTTATTCCCGGCGGCGCGCCCCTCTCCTTCACCCTGGTTTCGATCTATCTGGCCGCAAGCGGGTCCTACTTCGCCGGCATAGGCCTTCTGATCTGGGGATCAGTGGAACTGTTCATCGTCGACAAGACGGTCCGGCCACGGCTCGTCGGCGGCCCCATCAAGCTCCCATTCCTTCCGACATTCTTCGGCCTCGTCGGCGGCGTGAAGACGATGGGATTCCTCGGCTTGTTCCTTGGCCCTGTCCTTATGGCGCTGATGGTCTCCATCTGGAGAGAGTGGATTCGCGAGGTCAAGCTGGCCGATCCGCTTGATATTGAATCGGCCGCCCTTGCGACCAATCAGGAAGACTATGACGCGGAGGTCGCTCCGGTCAGAACAGTTTCTTCTCCATGAAAAGGCTCAGCGGATCTGGCTTGTAGGATCCGAACGGCGCAATATCCTCAAAACCATACGCCCGGTAGAGACCGATGGCTTCTGGCTGGTGGATGCCGGTTTCCAGTCTGATTGCGGTCGTGGAGCGCGACCGCGCCTGATTTACGATCTCGTCCAGAAGACGCTTTCCGATCCGCAATCCGCGCGCGGCGGGGTCAACGAACATGCGTTTGATTTCGGCGGTGCCATCGCCCGCATCGACCAGAGCGCAACATCCCACGATAGCTGCCTCGTTTCGCGCAACGAGGAACAGGACCGATGGCTTCTCCAGGGTTGAAATGTCGACGAGATGATTGCTCTCCGCCGGATAGAGCGAGGCAGCATAGGCGTCGGAGAGTTCAAGGAGACGGATGACTTCCGGCTGGCGTGGTGGCTCCACGGCAATGGTGACAGTCATTCGCATCTCTCTCTTGGTTCTTCCGGACATCATCAATTGCCATCACGCTTATTGTAAATGCCGACGACGTGAAAGCACTCCGTGACCGCTGATCTGCCACGGCAAATGCGGCTGATGCAGCCATGCAACGCTCAAAAACATTCGTGGAACCGCGCGGGAACCTCTTGGAGGCTTCGGGGTTTTTGTGCCCGAAGGAGTTACGCATGCGCATTATTTTCGTTGTTATGCTCGCATCGGTGTTGAGCATTCTCGCATTCAAGTACGTAGATCGCTCGATTGGAGAAACCGAGATCATGGCATCCCCCATGGAAATGTCGGCCGAGAATTGATTTGCGTTGACGAGGGCGTGACCGCAGCACGAGGAACGAAAATATTCGGAACGGGTTGTGGAGAGCAGGAGAAGCCATGACCCGAAGATCAATCATTCAGGCGTTCGTCCTTGGGATGTCGGTCTATGTGTTGGCCGTATTCCTCTGGCCGTCGAACAGTGGTCCATCCAACAAGACCACCCGCTTGGCGGGACAGACCCACGAATCGGCATTCCTCCCGGAGCGTTTCGGCGTGCCCGCCCCAGCGGAGCAGATTACTCCTGGATAGGAAAAAGATGCCCCGCATTGCAGGGCATTTTCGTCAGTGCACGGCGCTTCCGCCTTCTTCTTCCTCAAACGAGACCGCGACATCGCCGTTGGCGCTGAGCCGCACCGTGTCGCCTTCGATATCAGCCACCAGTTCCAGCGGAATGAAGTGATGGTGGCCTTGGTGGCCTCCTTCACCGCTATCGGCTTTCGTGAGCTTGATACGGCTGCCTTCGACACGATCGACGGTGCCAACGGGAGCGCCATCGGCACCGATGACCTTGGCGTGTTCCTTGATTCGTCCTGCATCTATCATGGCGTTCTCCTTTTCGCAGTGCTCTAACGTGCGAGAGGATGATTGGATGCAGGGCGTCGGGAAATCACTCGTGAATTTCGTAAGAACCCATCTCGCAGAGGTTCTGGGAATCTTCAGTGGTGTCGAGATCGGAATCTTCCGAGAACTCGAAGCGCATATCGTACTCGCAAACGGTGCGGCCGTCGGCGATGGTGATTTCGATGCTCTCGCCGGGCTCGAGTACGTCATCGCCGAAGACATCATCTTCCCAGTCGTTCACGCCGACCGGCGACGTATGGAAGCGCTCAAGTGTGGAGTTTGTCGTATTCTTGAGGGTGAAGACGAGGTCTTCCGCGGAAGAGGTACCTGCAGATGCAAAAAGAGCCGCCAGCACGCTGACGGCAGCAATGATTTTCCGGTTCACTGAGATTCTCCATGTCCACAATTGGACGCAGAATCCTTAGCACAACCGTAGAGGGCATCAATCTCTTTGGCTGGTTATGGTTTCCGGCTGAGTAGCCGCGACCTTACCGAAGTTTAAGTTGGATTTGAGGGGCTTACATGTCATGCCGGAGGTGATCATGGCTCTTGATCTGGAGACGAAACAGGCTTCAGCATGAGGACCATCGAAGGTGAGATGCAAAGGAATGGGAATTGAAGGCTGAGAAAGACATCGGTGGCAGCAAGTCAAGCACAGTTCCCGACCTTGGCGCAATCCTGACCAATGGAGGAAAGCGGCCGCCACGTCGCAAGGCGGTGTGGGCGCTGGCGTCGGTCGCCGTCATCGTCGTGGGCGTCGGCGGCTATGTCTTCCTGCAGGGCAATGGCCCGTCTTACAGCTACACGACCTTGCCGGCCCAGCGTGGTAGCCTTGAGGTTATCGTCACGGCAACAGGCTCGGTTCAGCCCACCGACCAGGTGGACATCTCCAGCGAGTTGTCCGGAACCATCCGTGCTGTCAACGTCACCTACAATTCCTTCGTCAGTGCTGGCGACGTGCTCGCTGAACTGGACACGAGCAAGCTGCAGGCCGACCTCGAGAATTCCAGAGCGCAACTGGCCTCTGCCGGCGCCAACCTGCTGAAGGCCGAAACCGACGTCGCATCCACCAAGACGACCTTCGATCGCCTGACGGGATTGGCCAGCCGTAACATCACCAGTCAGCAGGAGCTGGATGTAGCACGCTACGCCCATGAAGCAGCCATCGCCACCAAAGCGGTGAGTGAAGCATCCGTCCTGTCTGCGCAAGCCAGCCTGCGGCTAGCCGAGGTCAATCTCGGCAAATCAAAGATCGTATCTCCAATAGGCGGAGTGATCCTCACCCGCGGAGCAGAGCCCGGCCAGACGGTCGCGTCCTCCCTGAATGCCCCGGTTCTTTTCACCATCGCCGGAGATCTCCGGCGTATGGAGCTTCAGGTGGCCGTGGACGAGGCCGATGTCGGGCAGGTGCAGGAAGGACAGGAGGCAAGCTTCTCCGTCGATGCCTACCCTGACCGCAGCTTTCCCGCCAGGATCCAGACCGTGCGCTTCGCCTCCGAGACGGTCAATAACGTGGTCACCTACAAGGCAATCCTCAGCGTCGACAACGACGATCTCCTGTTGCGGCCGGGAATGACCGCCACGGCCGATGTCGTGGTGGAATCGGTCGAGGATGCCCTTCTCGTGCCGAATGCGGCATTGCGCTACTCGCCTCCGGCCGAATCCCGTCGTGGCGGTGGCAGCATCCTGACGCAGCTGTTCCGCCCTCCCCGCATGGGTCGTGACCGGCAGGCTGCAGGTCAGGGCTCCGCCGCGGAACGCAGCGTTTGGGTTCTGCGCGATGGCGCCCCCCAGCGCGCAAGCGTACAGACGGGTCCTTCCGACGGACAATCCACGGTTGTCCGCTCCGGCAAATTGCAGGAAGGCGACCTGTTGATCACCGATGCTGTCGCCCGCAATGGCTGACCGTGAGATGACCCAGGCGCCGCTGATCGAGTTCCGCCAGGTTTCAAAGTTCTATGGACGCGGAGAGGCGACGATCCGTGCGCTCGATCATGTCGACCTGCAGATCGCCGCAGGAGAGTTCGTTTCCATCATGGGGCCTTCCGGTTCCGGCAAGTCGACAACGATGAACATCATCGGCGGCCTGGATGTGCCCTCTTCCGGCGACTACCTGTTCCAAGGCATTTCCACAAGCGACTTCAGTCGGACACAGCTCACGATGCTGCGCCGGCACATGCTGGGCTTCGTTTTCCAGGGGTTCAACCTGCTGGCCCGCACCTCGGCCGTCGAGAATGTCGAACTGCCGCTGGTCTACCGCGGAGTGCCGGCTGCCGCGCGACGGACGCTCGCCCTGCAGGCCCTTGAGCAAGTTGGACTGAAAGGCCGAGAAGGTCACACCACCCAGGAATTGTCCGGTGGTCAGCAGCAGCGCGTCGCAATCGCCCGCGCCATCGTCACCAGTCCGGCTGTCCTGCTTGCCGACGAACCCACGGGCAACCTCGACACCAAGACCAGCCGCGAGATCATGGAGTTGATTTCCCGTCTCAACAGCGAGCACGGCATCACTGTCATCATGGTCACGCACGAAGAGGGCATCGCGGCATATGGCAAGCGCCTGCTCCGCTTCATCGACGGGCGTCTGGCCAGCGATCATGCCCATGTGAAGGAGCCGGATCATGTTTCTTGAGACGTCCAAGCTCGCCTGGCGCGCCATTCGCCGCAACCTTCTGCGCTCCTTCCTGACTATCCTCGGCGTCGTGATCGGCGTTGCTGCCGTGATCGCCATGGTCACGATCGGCAACGGTACCACCGCACAGGTCCAGTCCGAGCTTTCCCGCCTCGGCACCAACACCCTCTTCGTTCGCCCCGGGCAATGGGGACCGGGCCGGGCCAGCGCAGAAGCCAAGCGGTTCGAAGATCGCGACGTTGAGGCCATGCGCAATCAGGTTTCCGGTCTGCGTGCAGTCGCTCCGCTCAACCGCGGCACAGCGACCGTCATTGCCGGCGGCGCAAACCGCTCGACGAGCGTCATCGGCACCACCAACGACTACATGATCGCTCAGGACTGGGATCTTTCGTCCGGGCGCAACTTCGTGCCGGCGGAAGAACGCGGACAGGCCGCCTGCATCATCGGCCAGACGGTGAGCCGCGAGCTTTTCGGCGCAATCGATCCTGTCGGACAGACAATCCGCGTCAGCAACATCTCGTGCCCGGTCATCGGCCTGCTCCAGGCCAAGGGCCAATCCGGAATGGGCGACGATCAGGACGATACGATCATCATGCCACTCAAGCTGCATCAGCGGCGGATCGGCGGGACGAACACCATATCCAGCATCATCCTGTCGGCACAGGACGGCGTGCCCACCGCCAAGGTACAGTCGGACGTCGAAAGCCTTCTGCGCGAGCGCCGCCGGATTGCTATCGGCCGCGACGACGATTTCTCGGTCAGTGACATGTCGCAGATGGCCGCTGCAATGACGGGTACGACAACGCTTCTCACCGGCCTTCTGGGAGCGGTAGCGGCCGTGAGCCTGCTCGTCGGCGGCATCGGCATCATGAACATCATGCTGGTCTCGGTCACTGAACGGACGCGGGAGATCGGCATACGGCTGGCTATCGGGGCGCTGGAAAAACAGGTCCTGACGCAGTTCCTCGTGGAAGCGGTGATGCTGTCGGTGTTCGGCGGCGTGACCGGCATCATGGTGGGCCTCGCTCTCGCCTACGGCGCCGTCGGATTTCTCGGCGTGCCGTTTGTCACAAGTCCTTCGATTATCATCGTCGCTTTCGCATTCTCAGCGATAATCGGTGTCGTGTTCGGCTATTTTCCGGCGCGCCGGGCCGCACAGCTGAACCCGATCGACGCACTGCGCCATGAATAGAAAACGAAAAAGGGCCACGATGGCCCTTTCCTTACCTGCCGGATGTCGTCCCACTTGCCTGCTTAGCCGGCGTGCGCCTGGGCCTCGCGCTCCTTGGCAAGTGCGGCAAGATCCGCAGGTTTCAATTCAACGGATTCACCGCAACCGCATGCGGACGTTTGGTTCGGGTTCACGAAGGTGAAGCCGGAGCGCATCTTGCCCGTCTCGAAGTCCATCTGCGTGCCGAGAAGATAGAGAACGGCAGACGGCTCGATCCAGACCTTGGCACCGGCATGCTCGATCAGGTCGTCCTTCAGGTTCGGCTCGGTGACGAGATCGACGGTATATTCCATGCCCGCGCAGCCGCCCTTCTTGATGCCGACGCGCACGCCCTTGGCATCAGGTCCGGAATTGCCGACGATCGCCTTCACGCGGTTCGCTGCCGACTCGGTCATGGTCATAACTGCAAAGCCCATGGGCTCTTCTCCTTGCGCACACGGATTGAAGGTCCGGTGGTGTTGGATAGAATGTAAGGTCCGTGTGTAAACGGATCAATACCAGCCGACGGCGACCTGCGCCTCTTCGGACATCCGCTCCGGCGTCCACGGTGGGTCGAACGTCATCGATACATCGACGCCCGAGACGCCTTCGACGGCACCGACGGCGTTCTCGACCCAGCCCGGCATCTCGCCGGCAACCGGGCAACCGGGAGCGGTCAGCGTCATGACGATCTTGACCATGCGGTCGTCCTCGATGTCGATCTTGTAGATAAGACCGAGCTCGAAAATATCCGACGGGATTTCCGGGTCGTAGACCGTTTTCAGCGCAGCAATGATGTCGTCGCTCAGGCGCGCGATCTCTTCATGAGGTATCGCCGACTGGACGATGCCTTCGCGGGCATCCCATTTTAGTTCGCTGTCTTCCACGGCCATGGTCATTTCCTTAGGCAAAGAATGTACGCGCATAGTCGAGCGCATCGGCAAGAGCATCCACCTCGGCGCGCGTATTGTACATGCCGAACGATGCTCGGCATGTGGAGGTGACGCCGAACCGCTTCAAGAGGGGCATAGCGCAATGCGTGCCGGCGCGCACCGCAATACCGCGACGGTCTATCAGCATGGACACGTCATGGGCGTGGATGCCGGCAAGCTCGAAGGCGAAGATGCTGCCCTTGTCCGGGGCCTCGCCGATGATACGCAACGAGTTGACCGAACGAAGACGCTCGGCGGCGTAGGCCGCAAGGTCTGCCTCATGCCGGGCAATCGCCGAACGACCGATCTTCTCCATGTAATCGAGAGCGTGACCCAGGCCGATGGCCTGCACGATCGGCGGCGTGCCGGCTTCGAAGCGATGCGGCGGGTCGTTATAGGTAACGTTGTCCTCAGAGACATCGACGATCATCTCGCCGCCGCCTTGGAACGGACGCATCTCCTTCAGACGATCCATCTTGCCGTAGAGCACGCCGATCCCCGAGGGGCCATAAAGCTTGTGGCCGGTCATCACGTACCAGTCGCAGTCGATATCCTGCACGTCCACGGGCATGTGCACGGCGCCCTGGCTGCCATCGACGAGAACCGGGACACCGCGCTCGCGGGCAATGCGGCACACTTCCTTGACCGGAACGATCGTGCCGAGCGCATTCGACATATGCGTGATGGCAATGAGCTTGGTCTTTTCCGTCAGGGACTTCTCGAAGTCCTCGATGTGGAAGGCGCCTTCATCGTCCACGGGCACCCAGACCAGCTTGGCACCCTGATGCTCACGGATGAAATGCCATGGCACGATATTGGAGTGGTGCTCCATGATCGTGACAACGATCTCGTCGTCTTCGCCGATGTTCGGCATGCCCCAGCCGTAGGCGACCGTGTTGATCGCTTCGGTCGACGATTTGGTGAAGACGATCTCGTCGAGTGATCCGGCATTCAGGAAGCCGCGCACTTTCTCGCGCGCCCCTTCATAAGCGTCCGTGGCCGCATTCGAGAGAAAATGCAGACCCCGATGCACGTTCGCATACTCGTTGGCATAGGCATGCGCGACAGCGTCAATAACGACCTGGGGCTTCTGCGCGGAAGCCCCACTGTCCAGATACACCAGCGGCTTGCCATAGACCTCCCGCGACAGGATCGGAAAATCCCGGCGGATTGCCTCTACGTCATATGCGGTCGCTGGTGTGATCTGGTCCATGTCAGGCGTGCTTTTCCAACCAGGCCGAGATCACGCCTTCCAGCGCCTCGACCAGCTTTTCATCTTCCAGTTCCTCGACAATCTCGGCGACGAAGGCGTTGACGAGCATGGCGCGTGCCTTCCTCTCCGGGATGCCTCGGGATTCAAGATAGTAGAGATGGTTCTTGTCGATATCAGCAACGGTCGCGCCGTGGCCGCAGATCACGTCGTCGGCGAAGATCTCCAGCTCCGGCTTCACTGCAAACTCGCCGTCGTCGGTGAGCAGCAACGTGTTGCAGGCCATCTTGGCGTCTGTCTTCTGCGCATCTGGCGCGACGCGGATCATCCCCTGGAAGACACCCTTGGCACGATCGAAGACCACGTTGCGGAAGGTTTCCGTGGAATTGGTATGCGGCACATTGTGGCCAAGCACCAGCGTCACGTCCGTATGGGTTTCCTGGCCAAGCAGGTTGACGCCGCGAAGCGTCAGCTCGCTGCCCTCGCCTTCGACATCGATCCGCAGTTCCTGGCGAACCAGCTTGCCACCGACATTGACGACGAAGAGCTTGAGCTTGGCGTTTCTTCCGAGCTTGACCCGGACCTGGCCGAGATGCGTGTCGTCGGCACCCTGCTGCTGCAGGATGATAAAGACGGCTTCGGCACCCTCTTCGAGCACCAGTTCGCTGATCGTCGAAACGAACGCTGCCTCGCCTGTCGCCGACTGGTGACGCTCGATGATCGTGGCGTTGCTGCCAGCGCCGAAAGTCACGGGGAAACGGGTGTGCACCTGTCCTGCCCCATGCACGGCCTGAATCTCGATCGGTGCATCAACCGAAGTGCCGGCCGGTACATTGATGCTGTAGCCGTCGCGAACGAAGCTGCCGTTGATCTTGCCGATGGCATCATCCTTGTCGAGCGCCACGAGGCCGGCAGCGGCACTGCCGTCACTGAGCGCCGCTGCAAACGGTGCAATCTCCACGCCGTCGATCGCGACGAACTCACTCGCCGTGCCCTGAAGCACGGAAAGCAACTGTGCGTCCCCGACAAGCGGCGCGATGGCATCGACCGATACGGTCGGAGCGGCCGCCGGAACGTTTCGCAACAGCGACTTCAGGTCGGTATAGTGCCAGGCCTCGACGCGTCGCGTCGGTAGACCGGATTTTTTCAGGTCGTCCAGCAGGCGGTCGCGGGTGCCGATGACAGCACCATCGCCCGGCAACTCACCGACCTGCGCCGTATAGGCTTCCACCAATGCCGTTTCGGCTGGTGTCAGGCGATTGATCGTCTGAATGTTCATTGCCACATCCTTTCCGGGAAATCAGGCTGCTTCCCCGATGATGTCCGCATAGCCATTGGCTTCAAGCTCAAGCGCAAGGTCCTTGTCGCCGGATCGGATGACCTGGCCCTTATAGAGGACGTGAACAGTGTCCGGCACGATGTATTCGAGCAGGCGCTGGTAGTGGGTGATGACGATAACCGCGCGATCCGGCGTCTTCAGCGCGTTGACGCCGTCGGCCACGATCTTCAGCGCGTCGATGTCGAGACCGCTGTCGGTTTCGTCGAGGATGCACAACTGAGGCTCGAGCAATGCCATCTGCAGGATTTCCGCGCGCTTCTTCTCACCGCCGGAGAAGCCAACGTTCAGCGGACGGCGCAGCATGGCCGGATCGATCTTGAGCTTTGCTGCAGCCTCCTTGACGCGGCGCATGAAGTCCGGCGTCGTCAGTTCGTCTTCGCCGCGCGCCTTGCGCTGTTCGTTCATGGCGATCTTCAGGAACTGCATGGTTGCAACGCCCGGAATTTCAACCGGGTACTGGAACGCCAGGAAGATACCCTTGGACGCACGCTCGGCGGGGTCGAGTTCGAGAATGCTCTCGCCGTTGTAAAGGATGTCCCCTTCGGTGACTTCGTAGTCCGCGCGGCCGGACAGGATGTACGACAGCGTCGACTTTCCGGAACCGTTCGGGCCCATGATGGCGGCGACTTCGCCGGCCTTCACCGTCAGGTTCAGGCCGCGAATGATCTCGGTGCCGTCTTCGGCGATACGAGCGTGCAGGTTCTTGATTTCAAGCATCTTATATCCTCTCGGATGATTGTGTTCGTGCAATGCACGTAATGTCTAAACTGGCGGCCTTAACCGACGGAGCCTTCAAGCGAAATGCCAATCAGCTTCTGGGCTTCGACGGCAAATTCCATCGGCAGTTGCTGGATGACGTCCTTGACAAAGCCGTTGACGATGAGCGCGATGGCTTCCTCTTCGGGAATGCCGCGCTGCATGACGTAGAACTTGTGGTCGTCGGAAATCTTCGACGTCGTCGCCTCATGCTCCACCTGGGCCGAGGAGTTCTTCACCTCGATATAAGGGACGGTGTGCGCACCGCATTTGTCGCCGATCAGCAGTGAGTCGCAGTTGGTGAAGTTGCGCGCATTCTCGGCCCGGCGATTGATCGAGACCTGACCGCGATAGGTATTCTGCGACACGCCGGCCGAGATCCCCTTCGAAATGATGCGGCTCGACGTGTTCTTGCCGAGATGGATCATCTTGGTGCCTGAATCGATCTGCTGGTGACCGTTGGAGACGGCAATCGAGTAGAACTCACCGCGAGACTCATCACCGCGCAGGATGCAGGACGGGTATTTCCAGGTGATCGCCGAACCGGTCTCCACCTGTGTCCAGGAAATCTTCGAACGGTGACCACGGCAATCGCCGCGCTTGGTCACGAAGTTGTAGATGCCACCCTTGCCCTGGGCATCGCCCGGGTACCAGTTCTGGACCGTCGAGTACTTGATCTCTGCATCATCCATCGCAACGAGTTCGACGACGGCAGCATGAAGCTGGTTCTCATCGCGCTGCGGCGCCGTGCAACCCTCGAGATAGGAAACGTAAGCGCCTTCCTCGGCGATGATCAGCGTGCGCTCGAACTGGCCGGTGTTCTTCTCGTTGATGCGGAAGTAGGTGGACAATTCCATTGGGCATCGCACGCCCTTCGGAATGAACACGAACGAGCCGTCGGTAAAGACGGCAGCGTTCAGCGTCGCGTAATAATTGTCGGTCGTCGGGACGACGGATCCGAGATACTGCTTGATCAGCTCGGGATGTTCGCGGATCGCCTCGGAGATCGACATGAAGATCACGCCGGCCTTCTTCAATTCTTCCTTGAACGTGGTGACCACTGAGACCGAATCGAACACGGCGTCGACGGCGACCTTGGAGGTCTGCACGCCAGCCAGGATCTCCTGTTCGCGCAGCGGAATGCCGAGCTTTTCATAGGTCCTCAGCAGCTCCGGATCGACTTCGTCCAGCGAAACCGGACCGGTGATGTTTTTCGGAGCCGCGTAGTAGTAGACGTCGTTGAAATCGATCTTCGGATACGCGACACGCGCCCAGGTGGGCTCTTCCATCGTCAGCCAGCGGCGATAGGCATCGAGTCGCCACTCCAGCATCCACTCCGGCTCCCGCTTCTTGGCCGAAATGAACCGGATGATGTCTTCGGAAAGACCCTTGGGGGCCTTGTCCACTTCGATGACGGTCTCGAAACCGTATTTGTACTGGTCCACATCGATCTGTCGAACCTGATCGATTGTCTCCTGCACCGCAGCCATGCGCGTTCTCCAAAACTCTCGCCGGCCGCTTGGCCGGTATCTCTTTTATCTGGGCGGGAAGTTCCGCTCTTATGTAGTGGCCAAAAGGCGTGTTTCCCACCTTTGGGCAAGCGGAAAGTTGTCTTTCCGCAAGTTTCTTGCTGTTTACGCAGCCTCGCCGGCCGAGCGTCGCCGGCCGGAAATTTTCGCGAATGCCGCAAGCGTGGCATTGACGTCATCCATTGTGGTCGTCAGGCCGAGGGAAATCCTCAGGGCACCGAGATCAGGATCGAACCCCATCGCCGTCAGGACGTGGCTTTGCCCGACCTTGCCCGACGAGCAAGCCGATCCAGCCGAAAGGGCAATGCCTTCCAGATCAAAAGCGATCTGACCGGTTTCAGACTTCAAGCCAGGCAGCGTGAAGAAGCAAGTATTACTGACCCGCGCGACGTCTTGTCCGTGGATAACGAGGTCGGGCGCGACATTTCGCATGCCGCGCTCCAGCTCTTCACGCAGCGCCGAGATGTCCGCATTGCGCTCCGCGAGCTGACCGAGGGCCGCTTCGCTTGCCGCACCGAAGCCGACGACGGCGTGAAAGTTCTCTGTCCCCGAACGGTGACCCTTTTCCTGTCCGCCCCCACGAATCAGGGGTGCAGGCATAAGCGCCTCACCGCGCAAGACCAACGCGCCGACGCCCTTCGGACCGCCGACCTTATGGGATGACAGGATGACGAAGTCGGCATCCAGTTCGGCAATGTCGACCCCAATCCGCCCGGCCGCCTGCACCGCATCGACGACCATCAGGCCACCAGCCTGATGCACAAGTCGAGCCGCTTCGGCAACGGGCTGAACAATACCGGTCTCGTTGTTCACGAGCATGACGGCAACCATCGGCAAGCCGGCAGCGCGATCATGGGCAGCCAACGCAGTTTCCAGCGCCGCAAGATCAACGATACCCGAGCGCCCAACCGGAATTTCTGACACCTGCTCTTTGTTAAAGCGTCCGCCTTCCCGCACAGATGGGTGTTCGATCGCGGACACATAGAGGTGACTGACAGTCAGGCGCGAGCGCCCCATCCGGTAGTCTGGCGTCAACACATGGTTGGCCGCTTCGGTTGCGCCGCTGGTGAAGAACACATGCGCAGGCTCTGCGCCAACCAGAGCGGCAACGTGTCTCCTCGCCTTCTCGACCGCCGCCCGTGCGGCACGTCCCTCGCTATGGACGGATGAAGCGTTGCCCGGCAGGCGCAAGGCGTCCAGCATGGCAAGCCGTGCCGGTTCGCTGAGGGGCGCGGTCGCATTCCAGTCCATGTAGGTGCGCTTCAGTACCATTGTCCGATCCGCTTGCCTTCCTAGATATCCGTCGAGTCGAATGCGGTTCGAGCAGGCGTCCCGCATTTTTCTTGAAATTTCGGATGGCCTTGCCTTAAGAGACAACAACCGGGCCATCAACGCCCAAGTTTCGAATAGTTCTAAACTGAGTTTTAGAAAAGCTGACAGGCTTCGTCAAGTCTTGACTTGGCACTCAGTTCCGAACTGAACAATATGACCGGAGTACCTATGCCCGAAGTCATCTTCAACGGCCCTGCGGGCCGCCTCGAAGGACGTTATCAGCCCTCGAAGGAGAAGAGCGCGCCGATAGCGATCATCCTACATCCGCACCCGCAGTTCGGCGGCACGATGAACAACCAGATCGTGTACCAGCTCTTTTATATGTTCCAGAAGCGTGGCTTTACGACCTTGCGGTTCAACTTCCGGAGCATCGGTCGCAGCCAGGGTGAATTCGACCATGGTGCTGGCGAGCTTTCGGATGCCGCGTCTGCCCTCGATTGGGTTCAGAGCCTGCATCCCGACTCCAAAAGCTGCTGGGTCGCCGGTTATTCCTTCGGCGCCTGGATCGGCATGCAGTTGCTGATGCGTCGGCCGGAGATCGAGGGCTTCATGTCCATCGCTCCTCAGCCGAACACCTATGACTTCTCCTTCCTGGCGCCTTGCCCCTCCTCCGGACTCATCATCCACGGAAACGGCGACAAGGTGGCGCCCGAAAAGGACGTCCAGGTTCTGGTCGAAAAGCTGAAGACGCAGAAGGGCATCCTCATCACCCACAAGACGATCGAAGGTGCCAACCACTTCTTCAACGGCCAGGTCGATACGCTGATGGCAGAGTGCGAGGACTATCTCGATCGTCGCTTGGACGGAGAACTCGTTCCGGAGCCCGCGGCCAAACGCATCCGCTGATCGGCGGCGCAACCGGCACACAGACGGTCGTCGCCAGCACTATTTGATGTCGCGGGCGACGATCGACAATGACGGCGGGGTGGGCGAAGCGCGACGCACACAGTTTCGCCCCGCTCCCTTCGCCTGATAGAGCGCCATGTCGGCATTTCGCATCGCCGTCGACAAGTTCGCTTCACCGTCAAATGCCGCGACACCGAAGCTGGCACTCGCCCTGAAACCTGCCGGCAGGTCAGAAACGGTCTCGGCAGCAACAGCGGCACGAAGCGTCTCGGCCAGAAGCATGGCGGCATCGATGGACGTTCGCGGAAGAAAAGTGGCGAACTCCTCGCCTCCCAGGCGCCCCACAACCGCCGCGGACGGCACGTTCGCACGAAGCAATTGCCCAACCACCTGGATCACGGCATCACCACAGTGGTGACCATAGGTGTCGTTGATGCTCTTGAAGTGATCCAGATCGCACATAATGACGGCGTGCGGCCCTCTTGACCCCTCGCGAAGCAGGGTCGAGACCCGGTTCTCGAACCCCCGGCGATTGAGCAGCAGTGACAACGCGTCCACTTCGGAATTGACGCGCTCGTCAGCCATGATCTCCAGGACCAGGACAGCAAGCAGCATCAAGCCGGCCATGACGACTATGACGCCCGTCGAGCTTTGCGAGATGATGGCATAATCGGTTTTGATGTAGTCCGCAGCAGTCGATCCGGCCCCGACGAGCACGGCAAGCGCGGCCTTGACCATGAAATGAACGGCGGTGAATACCAGAAGTGCCGCAAGCGCCCAATCTATTGCCAGTTTCCGCCTCGACCTCAGCACGGAAATGGCACTGGCGAGCGCGCAAAGCGCGAAAGGCGCCTGATAAGTGAACGCATGCAGAAGCGTGCTACGGGGACGGTCGTAGATCAGGAAGTCAACGACACAGCAGACGACAAAAAACAGGCCCGCACGGACAAGGCTGACGGGATCGTCATAGAGCCTCGCGACACCGATGCGCAGCAGCAGCAATCCCGCCAGAACCGACGCGAAAGCCAGGATCGCCGACAGCTTGACCCATTCCGTATGTGCGACCAGCAGTTCGAAGATGGTGGACAGCGAAGCAACGGCAAAGCCGAAGGCGATCCAGCGCGCAGCGATCCGCGAGCGGCTTCGCGTAGAAACCGCGAGAAAGACCACGCAGAATGACATTGTGACGATGAAATTAACCGCCAGAAAGAAGTTCGTGCCGTTCATTCATTTAATGTCGCGACTCGGCGCAACGTCCCCATGATGGGAAGAAGCTTAGATCCAACCGCCAAAGTAAGTGTTAACCGAAAGATGAACTATAAGCGCTGGCGCATTTATCCGTTTTTTCTGGCGGATCCGTAAAGCGAGCCGCCGGTCATGGCGCGAGCCACTCCCGTCGTACATGGATACGTCAGTGGCAGGCCGAGCATCGACCGTACCGCAAGATAACCCCACGCCTCCGCCTCCATGGCGTCTCCGTCAAACCCTGCGTCTTCGGCCGTCAGGATGCGAGCCTCCTGTCCTGCGGCAAGATTGGCAATATCGTTCATCAGGATCTTGTTCAGCCGCCCGCCGCCACAGATGACGTACAGCGCCGGTCTCGCCGGCAGGTGCTTGGCCGACTGCAGGATCGACGCCGCCGCAACATATGCGAGCGTTCGCGCGCCGTCCGCCAGCTCGGCCTTGTCGCTGCTTGGCGGAAGAAAGTCGTTGCGATCCAGCGACCGGCGGACCTTGTCGGTAAAGAATGGATGGCCGAGATAGCTGTCCGCGAGTTCTGGAACCACCCGGCCTTCCGATGCAATCATGCCGCCTTGATCGAATGGTATTCCCGCATGGGTCTCGACCCACTGATCGATAAGGGCGTTGCCCGGCCCGCTGTCGTAGGCAATGAGCGCGCCGTCAGTGCCGATGTAGGTCAAATTGGAAATGCCGCCGATATTGACGAAGCACACGGGGCCTTCCCCTGCGGGCAGGGTTTTCGCCAAAGCAGCATGATAGGCAGGCACGAGAGGAGCTCCCTGCCCGCCGTGCCGCATGTCGTTTGCCCGCATGTCGTAGACCACCGGAATACCGGTTCGGTCTCCGAGAAGCGCACCGTCGCCGATCTGAACCGTCAGGTTCCGGTCAGGGCGATGGAGCACGGTCTGCCCATGAAAGCCGATGACGTCGATGGCTTCGGCGGCCATACTATTCCGCTCCAGGAATATCCGGACCGCATCGGCATGCCGAAGCGTCAACTCACGCTCTACGTCGCCCAGGGCGCCCGGTCTCTCCGAACGCTCACCAATGTCTTTCGCCTCGACGAGCGCCTGTTTCAGCCGGTCGCGAAATGCGGCCTCATAGGGCACGCCCATAAAGGGGCCACGTACGACCGTTCCGCTTCCGTCCGTCCTGACGAGAGCGACATCGATGCCGTCCATCGACGTGCCGCTCATCAGTCCGATTGCAGTTTTCATTTCACCCATTGATGGCACCCAGAATCAATTTTGAAGTGATTATGCTCAAAAACAGTGCTAGACGCCCGGCGATATCGAAATTTCCCTTCCAGAGATCCATCATGTCCAGGTTCAAGTCCGATTTCCTCCACACGCTCGACGAGCGCGGCTTCATTCACCAGATCTCCGACGAGGCAGGTCTCGACGAACTGTTCGCCAAGGAAACCGTGACGGCCTATATCGGCTTCGACCCGACGGCGCCAAGCCTCCATGCCGGCGGCCTCATCCAGATCATGATGCTGCACTGGATGCAGCAGACCGGTCATCGCCCGATCTCCCTGATGGGCGGCGGCACCGGCATGGTCGGCGATCCGTCCTTCAAGGACGACGCCCGCCAGCTGATGACGATCGACACGATCGAAAGCAACATCGCCTCCATCAAGCGCGTCTTCTCCAACTACCTGAGCTACGGCGACGGTACGAAGGACGCCATGATGATCAACAATGGCGACTGGCTGCGCGATCTCAACTACCTGGAATTCCTGCGCGATGTCGGCCGCCATTTCTCGGTCAACCGCATGTTGTCCTTCGATAGCGTCAAGACGCGCCTGGACCGCGAGCAGTCGCTGTCCTTCCTCGAATTCAACTACATGATCCTGCAGGCCTACGACTTCGTGGAGCTTAACCAGCGCTACGGCTGCCGCCTGCAGATGGGCGGTTCCGACCAGTGGGGCAACATCGTCAACGGTATCGACCTCGGCCACCGCATGGGCACGCCGCAGCTTTACGCCCTGACCTCGCCGCTTTTGACGACGTCATCAGGCGCGAAAATGGGCAAGTCGCTAAACGGCGCAGTCTGGCTCAACCCGGATATGCTGTCCGCCTACGATTTCTGGCAGTACTGGCGTAATACCGAGGATGCCGACGTATCGCGCTTCCTGAAGCTCTACACGACGCTGCCGATGGACGAGATCTCCCGTCTGGCCGCTCTCGGCGGTTCGGAAATCAACGAGGTCAAGAAGATCCTCGCCACAGAAGTCACGGCGATGCTGCATGGTCGCTCGGATGCCGAGCAGGCTGCCGAGACGGCCCGCAAGACCTTCGAGGAAGGCGCGCTGGCCGATAACCTGCCGTCTATCGAGGTTCCGACCGCAGAACTGGATGCAGGCCTCGGCCTGCTGGCGCTGATCGTCAAGGCCGGCCTTGCCACTTCCAACGGCGAAGCGCGCCGACATGTCCAGGGTGGTGCCGTGCGTATCAACGACGTGGCAATTTCGGACGAGCGAAAGGTCATCGGTTCAGCCGAAGTGACCGGCGATGGCGTCATCAAGCTGTCGCTCGGAAAGAAGAAGCATATTCTGGTTCGCCCGGCCTGAGGGACGAGGCACACCCACCGCATTTGAAGAGGCCGCCCTGTGCGGCCTTTTTCATGTCCTGCGCAATTACTGGAACTCGAAGATCTGCCGGAATATGCCCGGTGCAATCAGCGATAGTGGATTGACCGTCAGACGAGGCTTGTCGAAGGGCCCTTCCAGCTTGAACGTGATCCCAAGCAGGCCGCGGTCCCGCCCGTTCCCCAAAATCACGCCGATGATCGGCAGTTCTGCGAACAGGCGATTGAGGCCGTAGGCTGGCATGAAGGTCCCGGTCATATCCATGTTGCCAGCGGCGTCGCGCACCACACCTTGGAAACTCGCGCCGATCTGTTCGCCTCGCACCACGCCGTTTTCGACCGACAATCGACCGTTCCTGTAGACCATCCGGGCAAAGCCGCGTTGGAACCGGGCCGAGCTTACGTCGATATCGCGCTTCACCGCCGAGTTTAGGCTGCGACCGTCCTTGCCGACCGGCGTGGAAACGAGCGACTGTAGGCGAGCCTCGTTCAACAGCGCAAAGTTGCGGACATCGATCGCGCCGCTCCAGGCTCCGCCTTTCTGCGCCCTGAGCGAAACGTTCAGCAGGCCGCCGCCCATTTTGTTGTAGAGATTGGTGAAGCGTGCAACCGCTCCGGCATCGCCGCTGGTGATCGAGATCGTATTGCCCGCGTTCATCCGGCTCACCACCGCTTCACCGCGTCCGGTCACGGCAGAAAAGTCTGCAGCCGAGATCCCCCCATTCTGCGTTGAAAACAGCATGGAAACGTTGGAAAGCCGTTCGTCGCCGAACCCGATTGCCTGGTCGAGCTTCACCTTCACCGTGGCGTCGCCATCGTCGTCGCTTTTGGCACCTCCTCCCGACTTCAGGCGCGTCAGGATCGGCCGAAAGTCCGCCGAAGATCCAGCGACGGAAATCTGCATCCCGCCCCGCTGACGAGCGAGGCTGACGCTGTAGCTGTCGCCCGGCGACAGTTGCATGCGTGAAAACTGCGCGGACTGAAGCGACCCATCACGCAGGCTCAGTTCCCCGCGGGCGCCGAACCCCTCTCCGTCTAGCTCGAAGTCCCGGACCTCATCGGTACCGTCTACCCTTGTGACCTCCAGGGAAGCCTTTGCAGGAATGCCGCTCCCCTTGGTCCAGCCGACCCACGGCACGGACAAGGCGGACCGCGTCAGGTCGAGGGATATGTTCTGCCGGTTGCCATCCAGCAATCGCACCTCGGCGCGCACGGTGCCATCGATAACCTCATCCAGTCCCGGCACCAGCTTCTGGCGTTGTGCATTGTTCAGGTTCGCGACGATGGTCCGCTCACGCGTAACCTTGGATTGCCGCCCGACCGGCTCCACCAGGCTGATGTCGGCAGGCACGTCGTCGATCGATGCTTTCGCCTCAAGTCGCGCCGCGTCCGGCACGACACCCAGCCGTCCAGTAACATTGGTTATCTTCCTGCCCGCAAATTCGGTCTTGAGATCCACGCCATCAAGATCCAGCTCGGCTTTCCAGATTGGCGCAGGCGGATCTTGAGCGGCGATCAGCCCCATGCGGGCGGTCACCTTGGCGCTTGCCTTTCCGGTAAAATCATCCGGCTTGAACTCGGTGTCCTTCAGCGCGTTCAGTGGCCGAAAACTGGCCAGCTCCGCGACTGCGTCTGCCGCACCTGAAACACTCAGCGCAAGATCGGCCATCAATGGCTTGCTGTAGGTGGAGGGTATCGTGAAGCTGGAAGCTGCCACAGCAACCGAGCGCCCGGATGGGAAATACGACGTTGCCCGCTTGACGCCGACCTTCATCACCTCGCCTCGAAGATCGAACCTGCCGTGCAGATCCCTGAGTGGCGGGAGGTCACCCGGAAGGCTCAGGCGGGTATCCTGAACGTCGAACGCAATCTGCAGCTCGTCATCGTCAAGCTCCATCGGGCGCCCCGGCCCCTTCATCCTGCCGGCAGGAATGAAGACCGCGATCGACCCGTCGATCACTGTTCCGCCGAACAGGTTGTCAAGCACCCAGTCCCGTGGCTTGCGCGCCATCCAGAACGGCCAGAGCTGCTTCACGCCGGCGACCTGCATCGTCGGCAATTGAGCGCCGAAGCTGATTTCAGGGGAAGCATCCCCAAAGCGAACCTTGAGCGAGGCAGCCATATTCCCCAGCGGGCTCGACACCAGCATGTCGTCGAATTGAAGTTCCCGGTCGACGGAAAGATACCGACCCGATGCCCTGAGATCGAATACCGCAGGCGCCTCGCTCGCCCCTTCGGCCGTCGCACTCCCGCCGCTGACAAGCAAGTTCAGGCAAAAGCCGGGACGCGTCTCGGAAGGGTCCAGGCGGTTCAGGTCAGTGACCGCGCCAACGAGAGGAAGGCGCGTCGGGCCGAACTGCAGTTCCGACTGAAGGATCTCCAGCGAGTTCTTCGCGAAATCGAAGGCGGCGTTGATAGAGCCGCCGGAAAGTTCCTGATTGACGCCGTCGAAATAGAACAGTCCTGGTGATTGCTTCAAGGTAGCGGTAATAGCTGGCGTGGTCGATGCACGGGCGCGAACCGCCGACAGGTCGAGATCGGCGGATCCCTGAATGCCGTCCCGCGGAGCCCCCTCAGCGTCACGCCGTAACAGAAACGGCGTCATTTCGATGCCGCTGATGTTGGCCGTCAGCGCCGACGTCACGCCGCGCACGACGGATGCCTTGGCCACAAGCGCCGCCGCCTGCCCCTCGATATTGATCTGGCCTGTTACGTTGATCTCTCCGGGACCCGATCGCGTTAGAGCCAATTCAGTAACTGCCAGAGAAATCGGCTTTCGCCCGGGGGCCGCTGGCAAAAGAATCTCGACGCCGGAGATGTCGATCGAGCTCGTACCCGTCCGCTCCATGAGCCCGCGCGCCTCATCCAGCCTTTGAAACGATTGCTCCAGCAGGTGGGGCAGCTTATCGATGCGGACTCTCGACAGACCTGCCGCTTCGCCCGTGGGCAGCGCCCCGGTGTCGAGATGGATGCCACTGGCCTCCATATGTCGGATATTGATGCGCCCTGCCAGCAGCGCAAGCGGATCGACCGCCATGCGCATCGCTTCGGTGCGGCTGAGATGGAGGCCCGTCGCCTGCTCGACGATATCGACCTCCTGCGCCTCGAGCGCCAATCGGAAATTCGAATCGAACCGGATTGCGGCTGACCCCACTGTCGCAGCGTAGCGTGGACCGATTGCATCATTGAGCGCATCATTGGCGCGGGAGGCAAGTGTGCCGTCGACCACGCCGCCTTCGATGGCAAGGAACGCGCTGCCGATGGCCGCCAGCACCAGCATCGCGAACAGAATGGCCATCCGGCCGACGCTGCGCATGCGCGAACGAGGCGGCGGGCAGTGTACGATGATTCGGTCCTCGGCCTGGGACGAGGGCAAGGTGTGCAGCGGCTGAATGTCCTTCCTGCTGAAGCTGACCTTTTCGCCGCGGATTTCCGACATTAATGGAAGCGCTCACATTTGCGCCGGCCACTGATTTGTTCGCCGGTCGGGATAGTATACACGATCTCCGGCCTCTTCCCTCAAGATACTGGCGAAAGAAAGGAAAAACATGGGCAGTCTGAAAGTCGGTGACATCGCACCTGATTTCGAGGTTCAGAGAGACGGCGGCGGCACTATTTCGCTGGCGGAGTTCCGCGATCGCCTTGTCGTCCTCTACTTCTATCCCAAGGACGACACCACCGGCTGCACCGCCGAAGCTGTCGCCTTCACCAACCTTCTGCCGCAGTTCATTGCAGCCGGGGCCGTTGTGATCGGCGTCTCGCCCGATACTGCAGCCAGGCACGACAAGTTCATGAAAAAGCACGACCTCGGCATCATCCTGGCGTCCGATGAAACGACCGATGTTGCCCAGGCCTATGGCGTCTGGAAGGAAAAGAGCATGTATGGCCGGACCTTCATGGGTATCGAGCGGTCTACGTTTCTCATAGGGACCGACGGTCGCATCCGGGCGCATTGGCCGAAGGTCAAGGTAGCGGGACACGCCGAAAACGTGCTCCAGGCGGTAACCGGAAGTTGAAACCGGTCGGCACGCGAACGCCAAGCCCTCAACCATAAAGGCTCCATTAACCTTAACTGTGTGTAATCCCCGTTATCGAATGGGGTTGTTCGATAACGGGGGTAAGCACAGTGGCAAGGCGTGACCATGGGCGAGCGTTTGAGCGCAAGCCCGCAGAACACCTCGTGATTTTCGCGAGCGGCGACAAAATTCGCCATATGACCGTTCGCCCCTGGATGACTGCCCTCGCCGTCTGCTTTGTTGCAGTTTTCTCCATCGGCTACCTGGTGGCGACGAGCTATCTCATTATACGCGACGACCTGATCGGCGCGACTATCGCCCGACAGGCGCGGATGCAGCACGACTACGAAGATCGCATTGCGGCGCTTCGCGCTCAGCTGGACCGCGTGACCTCTCGGCAACTGATGGACCAGCAACTCGTCGAGCAAAAGGTAGAGAAGCTGCTCGAGCAGCAGAGCGCCCTGTTTTCTCGCCACGGGAAGGTAGGAACCCTGCTGGATCGCGCCGAAGAGTCCGGGTTGAAGTCCTCGCCCGCCGTCGTTCAAGACACAGATGAAAATCGCAAGGCGTCGCTCGGAGACGGGATCAACGCCATCGAAACCCTCCTCGGTCGTAGTCATTCCGTTTCCGAACCATCCGCATTTGGCCTTGCCTATGCGCCATCACGGGAAAACATGACGGACCGCGCCGACCGGATCTTTTCCAAGGTAACCCTGTCGCTGAAGAACCTGGAGCAAGATCAGCTGGCAAGGATCTCCGATCTCACCATCGACGCCTCCGAGACGGCATCCGTGATCGCCGAGATCATGAAAAAAACCGGCATCGATGTGAAAGCCCTTGTCGATCAGGAAGGCAATGCCCTGGGAGGTCCCTTCGTCGAGCCAGAAACTGGCCTGAACGTCTTCGACAATTCGCTCAGCGAACTGGATGCGGCGCTCAACCGGCTGGAGGTCGTCCGTGATACGGCAAAGGCCCTCCCCTACGGCAATCCTGCCCCAGGCCGTAAGGTTACCAGCAAATACGGCAATCGCGTCGACCCGTTTCTCGGTCGCCTCGCGCTGCATGCCGGCATCGATTTCCAGGCGGATACCGGCACAAAGGTGCTGAGCACGGGGGCCGGCAAAGTCGTCACCGCTGAATTTAGCGGCGGATACGGCAATCTGGTGGAAATCGACCACGGACATGGAATCACCACGCGCTACGGCCATCTTTCCCGCATCCTGGTGTCCAAGGGTGACACGATAGAATCCGGCGACGTTCTCGGCCGCGCTGGCTCGACCGGCCGATCAACCGGACCTCATGTCCACTACGAGGTTCGTCGCGAAGGAGCGGCCATAAACCCTGTGCATTTCCTGAACGCGGGAATGAAACTGACCTCCTATCTCGAATAGGAAAATCATGCGCAAGACGGCATTCACCGCCTTTTGTTGGTAGCCGTTCACCACATCCGCTGCGATCAGCCGCGTTTCCTTGACTTTCTGGCCGTTTCCGCTTATCAGGCCCGCGTCGGTCGGACACATACTGTGTACCGGCCATTGTGTTCTATCAAGAACCGGAACGGAAACAGATTTCCCTTTGACAACATTTGCTGATCTTGGCCTGAGCCCGAAAGTCCTCTCTGCAGTCACCGACGCTGGTTACACCACGCCGACACCGATTCAGTTGGGCGCTATTCCTCCAGCATTGCAGCGCCGCGACATCTGCGGCATCGCGCAGACGGGCACCGGCAAGACCGCATCCTTCGTGCTGCCGATGTTGACCCTTCTGGAGAAGGGCCGTGCGCGAGCGCGCATGCCGCGCACGCTGATCCTCGAACCGACGCGCGAACTAGCAGCGCAGGTTGCCGAGAACTTCGAAAAGTACGGCAAGAACCACAAGCTTAACATCGCGCTGCTTATCGGCGGCGTGTCCTTCGACGACCAGGAACGCAAGCTGGAACGCGGCGCGGACGTGCTGATCTGCACGCCCGGCCGCCTGCTCGACCACTGTGAGCGCGGCAAGCTGCTGATGACTGGCGTCGAGATCTTGGTCATTGACGAAGCCGACCGCATGCTCGACATGGGCTTCATCCCGGATATCGAGCGGATCGCCAAGATGATCCCGTTCACCCGGCAGACCCTGTTTTTCTCGGCAACCATGCCTCCGGAAATCCAGAAGCTGGCCGACCGTTTCCTGCAGAATCCCGAGCGTATCGAGGTTGCAAAGCCTTCCTCCACCGCCAAGACCGTGGCGCAGCGCCTCGTCGCATCGCACAACAAGGATTACGAGAAGCGCGCTGTGCTGCGCGATCTCATCAAGTCTCAGGACGAGCTGAAGAACGCCATCATCTTCTGCAATCGCAAGAAGGATGTCGCCGATCTCTTCCGTTCGCTGGAGCGTCACGGCTTTTCGGTCGGCGCCCTGCATGGCGATATGGATCAGCGTTCGCGCACGACCATGCTGGCGGGATTCAAGGATAACCAGATCACGCTGCTCGTCGCGTCCGACGTCGCGGCTCGCGGTCTTGATATCCCGGACGTCAGCCATGTCTTCAATTTCGACGTACCGATCCACGCCGAAGACTATGTGCATCGCATCGGCCGTACCGGCCGCGCGGGCCGCTCCGGCAAGGCGTTCACACTCGTGACACGCGCGGATACTAAGTATCTCGACGCGATCGAAAAGCTCATCGGCGAAAAGATCGAATGGGCGAACGGCGATATTTCAGCCCTTCCTGCACCGATGGAAAGTCATGAAAGTGACCGCGGACGCAAGGGTCGTGGCAAGGACAAGGACAAGGACCGCAGTCGCGGCAAGCGGGCAGAACCCGTTTCCAGTCCCGAACCGGTCGTGGAAAATGAAGCAATCGAAGAGGTCGTTGTGGAAGTCAGGGCAGAACAGGTGAGACCGGAACGTAAGGCAGAGAGAGCACCGCATTCCAGCAATCGCGGTGATCGGTCGGGCGACCGTGGTGGCAACCGAGGCGGCCGCGCTCCTGCCAACGACGATCGTAGCGAACGGCGTGTCCGCCATCATCGCGATCATGACGATGGCCCGACACCTGTTGGCTTCGGCGATGATATTCCCGCCTTCATGCTGATCGTCGCAAACGCGGGCAAGGCCTGACGTTTCGTGACTGTCGCAAAACCTGGAATCGATTTTCCCGGTGTCGGTGCGGGTCTCGTCATCCTGCGCGATGACGGCAAGGTACTGCTGTGCCGTCGACTGAAGGCGCCCGAAGCGGGATGCTGGAACATTGTCGGCGGCAAGGTGGATCCCATGGAGCCGGCTGCCGAGGCGGCCCGCCGCGAGGCCGAGGAAGAAACCGGCCTGCGGATTTCAGGCGCAATCGAACCGCTCTGCACCACAGAACAGATCATTCAGGCCGATGGCCAGCATTGGGTCTCGCTGATCTATCTGGCCACTGAGTTTTCCGGGGAACCGCAATTGACGGAACCGGACAAGCTGTCGGAACTCGGTTGGTTCGACCCCGATAGCCCGCCTGCGCCGCTTTCGGAATTTGCCGCAACAGCGTTCGCGGCGCTCAAGGCCCGCTAAGTCGAAAAATCCTGCTTCTTCGAACGCATGGCGGCCTCGTACGCAAGCCGCAGCCACTTCACCATGATATCGGGATCGTCGAGCGCTTCATCCGGCACCGTCCAGTAGGGCATGGCCACAGGCTTTCCCTTCTTTCCCTCATATGTCCATTGCCGCGACCCGGCCCCCTGAAATTCGGGCGCACTGACTGAGTCGGCTTTCAGCAGGATCTCCTCATCCGAGAATTCCAGCGCGATGATCAGGCCTCTATGGTAGATGCCCTTGCCGCCGAACATCCGGCGCACACTGACCGGGCCGAGCGGCTCGAATATTTCCTCGATCGCGGCCGTATCCATCGTCACCCTTTCAGTACACCGCCGGCAGCGACCACCGCCTCCGGCGTATCGACATCCAGATGCGCCGCCAGCCCGATCTCCACTTCGAGGATCGGCAGCCCGCAGGTCTCCACGACAGCGCGCGCGCCAACATCTCCCTGCAATTTCCGGACAGCGTCGAAGGTCGAATGCGGAAGAATGATCGGATTGCCCCGCTTGCCGTTATGCACCGCGCGCACGACCGCGCCCCCTCCCGCCCGCTGAAAGGCGTCGATCATTTCACCCACATGCACCGCCGTCACCGCCGGCATGTCCGCCAGCATGACAAGAACGCCGCAGCAGCCACTCAAGGCCGGCAGCGATAGTCCCAGAACGAGCGAGCTCGCCATGCCGGAGGGATAATCCGCATTGAATCTGGTGGAGAGGTCGAGCCCCGCGAGGGCAGCCTCGATCTCGTCGTGGCGATGTCCCGAGATGGCGACAATTGGCTCGATCTTCGCCGCAATCAATGTTTCGGCGCTTCGCCTCACCAGCGGCACGCCATCGAATGCTGCCAGCAGCTTGTGGGGGCCATCCTTTCCCATGCGGCTCGCCTCGCCAGCGGCCAGCAGGAGGGCTCCGACCGAGACCTTGTCACCCGGCCCTGTCGGGACTTCGCGCGGCCGTGGCCGGTCCGGGATCTCCTTCAACAATCCTCCCACCCCCATGCCAGTCAGGTCGAATGCGGTGGGATGTTCACCAGCCAGAATACGATTGAGGACCCAGTCGAAGCCGTTCTCCCTTGGCGACCGTGCACAGCCGGGTGCCCCCAGCACGGCCACCTCGCCGATGCTCCCTAGAACCAGAAGGTTTCCCGGATCCACCGGCATGCCGACGTGCTCGACGCTTCCACCAGCAGCACGGATCGCCGCCGGGATAACATCCTGCGAATCGGCGACGGCCGAGGCACCGAAAATGACGATCAGTTGTGGTCCATCATTTACATTGCCAAGCGCTTCAAGCAGCGCCTTCGCTAGTTCTTCCGTGTCGTGGCCGACGCGGACTTCGCGATTGAGAGCGCTGCCCGAGGGCACCAGTCTCTGCTCCAGCGATCTCGCCGTCCGGTCCATGACCGAGACTTTCAGGGTAGGCAGTTCGGTCGCGATCAGCGTGACGCGGTGCGGCAGATAGGGCTTCACGGTAAAAGCCCGGGCGTCACTCACCAGTGATATGGCGGCATCAACCTTCAGGCGGTCCACGGCCAATGGGATGATCTTCACCGTCGCCACCATATCCCCGTCCTTCACGGCGGCATGATCGGCAAGCGTTGCAAACGTGATGGCGGGATCAATCCGGTTCAACGCGTCGACAGTGGCTCGGTCGACCGTGAACACACCATTGGCCTCGGCATAGATGTTTACCCGCCCGGTCGCGGCGTCGGACCGCCGCGTATTGCCGTCGCGAAAGGCCGAGGCGATTGCATCAGCAGCTTCGTCCTCAAGCATATCTCCCGGCTCCAGCCGGACCGCCGTCACTTCCGTGACCCCCTCGGCGGTCAAGGCGTCGATATCTTCTGCCGTAAGTATCCTGCCTTTGGGAAGTCTGCCGGACGACAGACGCAGGCTGTGTACCAGCACGCATCCCCCAGCCTCTACCACTGCGAAAGTCCCGAAACGCACAATCACCCTCCGGTGACAATGTCGCGCCGGCGGAATGCCTGCACGATCTGAGCCAATGTCGCCACGGCAATTTCAGCCGGGCTTGCGGCGCCGATGTCGAGCCCTATGGGAGCCGCGATACGAGCGATCTCTCCGTCGCTCAGCCCCTGCTGTTTCAAGCGATCCATCCGTTTGGCGTGCGTCTTTCGGCTTCCGAGAGCCCCGACATAGAAGCAGCCACACCGCAGCGCCTCGCCGATTGCAAAATCGTCTATCTTCGGGTCGTGCGTCACGGCAGCCAGCGCCGTATAGGCATCCAGAGGCCGCTTCGACAACGCATCTTCCGGCCAGTCCGCAATGAGATCGACGCCGGAAAAACGCTCAGGCGTGGCAAAGGCGGTGCGCGGATCGATGATCGTCAGGTCGTAACCCGCCACCGGCGCAAGCCGCGCCAGTGCCTGGCTGATGTGAACCGCGCCTATGACCACGATGCGCGGCGGCGGCAGATGGACGTTGAGGAAGACCTCTCGGCCGGCAATATCGACCAGCGTCGCCTTGCCCGTCCTGAAGGACGCATGAACCGCCTCACCAAGCCCGCCTGCCACGGGTTCGCCTTCAAGGATCACCTGTTCACCCTGCCCGTCGACGTCGGTCACGAGGATGGCGGCCTTGCGGGCGTGACGAGCAAGGTTGAGCGCGTGCAGGGTTTCGATCCGCATCAGCCGAGCCTTTCGACATAGACGCGGATGGTGCCGCCGCAGGAAAGACCGACGCGCCACGCGGTCTCGTCGGCGACGCCGAACTCCAGCATTTTAGGTTTGCCGTCGGCTATGACGTCCTGTGCCTCGCCGATGACAGCTCCTTCCACGCAACCGCCGGAGACGGATCCTTCGAAATTGCCCTCCCCGTCAATCACGAGATGGCTTCCCGCCGGGCGCGGCGCCGAGCCCCAGGTCTGGATGACAGTGGCGATCGCGACCGTGCGGCCTGCGGCCTTCCAGTGCTCGGCGGTCATCAATGGATCCGCAAGTTCGGTCTCGCTCATGCCGTAGCCCTCCCGGGAAGAAAGCGGCGGGGATCGCCTGATCTGGAGAGGCCGCCGCTCAATGCTTGCGCCAGATCGGAGACGGATTGCAGGTTGTGGATCGATCGCAGATCATCGACATGCGGCAGCATGGCCCTGACGCCCCGCGCCCGTGCCTCGAAGCCATCGAAGCGCAGCAACGGGTTGAGCCATATCAGGCGCCGACAGGACCGATGCAGGCGGTCGGTTTCCTTCTCCAGCTCTTCTATTCCTTCCCGCTCAAGGCCATCGGTGATGAGCAGAACGATGGCGCCCTGCCCCAGCACGCGGCGTGACCAGAGCCGGTTGAACTCCGCCAGCGTCGCGCCAATCCGGGTTCCTCCCGACCAGTCGGCGACCGCGTTCGAACAGGCCGCAAGTGCCTCGTCGGGATCTCGCCGGCGCATGTGACGCGTAACATTGGTCAGGCGCGTCCCGAAAAGGAAGGTCTGCACACGCGCACGCTTTTCGGTCAGCGCGTGCAGGAAATGGAGGAAGACGCGGGTATATTGGCTCATCGACCCGGAGATGTCGGCAAGGACAACCAGCGGCGGCGGTGCCCTTTTGCGCTCCCTGAAACGCGGCAGGATAAGGTCCCCACCGCTTCGCATCGCGTTGCGCATGGTGGCTCGGGCGTCGATGCGGGACGACGAGGTCGATCGGCGAAAGCGACGCGTCGGAAACGTATCAAACGGCATTGCGAGCCGGGTCATTTCGCGCCGTGCCAAGGCCACCTCGGCCGCAGACATCTGCGCGAAATCCATGCGTTTCAGAACCTCACGCGCCGAGGTCGTCAGCCGTGCATCGACGTCCACCTCGGGCAAGTTTTTTCTTCCCGGCGCTTGGCCCCGGTCCGCCGACAAGGCATCCGCCACCCGGCTCTGGCCCGGCTTCGGTTTATCCCGCCCGCCTGCTGCCTTGGGCGACATCAGGGCGATCATCTTGCTGACCAGATCACGGCTTCGCCAGAACAGGTCGAAGGCTTCGTCGAAGACCGGCTGGTCCTCGTGTCGCTTGACGAAAACTGCGGAAAGCGCGGCGTGAAATTCCAGCCGTGAGCCGATGCCGATAGCATCGACGGCCACGATCGCATCGGCGGAATCCCCGGGACCGGTCTTCAATCCGGCGCGGCGCAGCGCGCGCGAAAAATATACTATGTTTTCGGCCAGCCGGCCCTCGCCCCTGGTGGCTCGCCCTGTGCTTGTATCTTCCGTTTCCGTTACCTGCATGGGTTCAACCTGTGGCCAACAGTTCAGCTTTCACGTCCGAAAGCAGTGTCTGCCCCTCGCTGCCCTGTATGCGGGCGATATCGTCCTGATACTTCAACAACGTTCCAAGTGTGTCGGCGATCGTCTCCGGATCGAGCGCCAGCTTGTCGAGTTCCGTGAGCGCCGTGGCCCAATCGATGGATTCGGCAATGCCCGGGTTCTTGAAGAGATCCAGCCTGCGCAACTTCTGCACGTAGGCCACCACCTGTTGCGAAAGGGCGTCAGCACAGTGAGGCACCTTTCGGCGGATGATCTCCAGCTCCTGCGCCGCGTCCGGGTAGTTCACCCAATGGTAGAGGCACCGTCGCTTCAACGCGTCGTGTATTTCACGGGTGCGGTTCGTGGTGATGATCACGATTGGCGGCTCGTGCGCCTTGATCGTTCCAAATTCGGGGATCGTCACCTGAAAATCGGACAGCACTTCCAGGAGAAACGCCTCGAATGCCTCATCCGTGCGGTCGAGTTCGTCGATAAGGAACACAGGAGCTGCCGAACCCGGCTCTCCCAGTGCCTGCAGCACCGGACGGCGGATCAGATGCCGCTCGGAGAAGATGTCGGCTTCCAGCCTCTCCCGGTCGCGAACACCAGCCGCTTCGGACAGACGGATATCCAGCATCTGCGCCGGGTAGTTCCATTCGTAAACCGCCGAGGCGACATCCAGGCCTTCGTAGCACTGCAGCCGGATCAGGCGACGATCGAGCGCCTTGGCGAGCGTCTTGGCGATCTCCGTCTTGCCGACACCAGCCTCACCTTCGAGGAAGAGCGGTCGCTTCATCCGCAGCGCGAGGAATATCACCGTCGCCAGCTGGCGACCGGCGAGATAGTCCTGATCCTCCAGAAGCGTGATCGTCTCGTCTATTGAGGACGGGATGCGGGATGCTTTCGGTTCGGTCATGGATCCTCCATGAAACGAAATCTAGAGCGTGCGGAAGCCCCGGTCCAGATAGATCAGCGAGGAGCTCGACGAACCGAAATGCATTGCCACCACTTCGCCGAAAAGGACGAAATGGGTGGAGGCCTGCTTGACGTCGGTAAGGCGGCAATCGAAGGAGACCACGGCATCGGAAAGAACCGGCGCGCCGGTGACGAGCGTTTGCCATTCACCCGATGCAAAACGGTCTTCGGCAGCGACGGCAGACAAGCCGGCAAAACCGATCGCAAGGCTCTGATGATGGGCAGCAAGCGAATTCAATGCGAAAACGCCGCTCTTGAGAAAGATCTCGTTGTTGGCGTTGCTGCTGTTGAGGCAGACGAGCAGGCTGGGAGGGTTATCCGAGACCGAGCAAGCAGCGGTAACGGTGACGCCGCGCTTTACCCCTTCGTATTCCGTCGTCACCACCTGAACATGGCCCGCGTACCGAGCCATCCCGTTGCGATAGACCACAGGGTCAAGCTGCTGCTGCTCTGTCAAATGCTTCTCCGAGAGGATGCCGGTCGCTGCCATCGAGCCGGTTATGGAGACCCCGCCGCGTATTGTCTACGTCTTTCCGGCTTTCATGGATCGTACTGTCTATATCCGATTCTCTTTGACGCTGGCGACCAGCCAGCTAAATGTGAGGCCGACAAACGGATAACGGGACAACGATGCGCATCTGGCTGCTCGCAACCACGACCGCCCTGACCACACTCTTCGCGACGGCAATGGCCACGGCGGCGACGATCGCGGTGGTCGCGCCCCAAACCGGACCCTATGCGCTGCTGGGCAAGCAGGTCTTTGACGGCGCGCGTGCGGCAGCAGAAGCCTCCGGACATTCGATCGTCGAACTCCCGGAAAGCTGCGAAGCGGGCGGCAACGCCAAGCTCGCAAAGCAGATGATCGATGCCGAGGCCGTCGCGGCGGTCGGTTTCCTCTGCACCGAAACCCTGTCGGATATCCTGCCGGGCCTCGCAGCAGCGAATATTCCCGCCATCACCGTTGGCGTCCGCTCCAGGATACTGATGGAGGACGCGCTGCGCGAGGGCTGGCCGCTTTTCCGCCTGGCGCCCGCGGAGGGTGACGAAGCCCAGAAGATGGGCGAGGTCATCCTGGCGCGATGGCAAGCGGAGCCTATCGCCATCATCGATGACGGCACTATCTACGGCCGCGAGTTGGCAAGCTCCGTCAGGCAGATCATCGAGGCGGGTGGCATCTCGCCGGTCTTCGTCGACACCTATCGGCCGGGGCAGGAACAACAGGTAGCGCTTGTTCGCCGGTTGCAAAAGGCCGGAGCTACCCATGTGGTCGTCGGGGGGGACCGCAACGACGTGGCGATCGTTGCCCGCGATGCAGGAGAGGAGAACATTCCCCTCAACCTTCTCGCCGGTGACACCATGCGTGCCCCCGATCGTCCCGTGCCTCTGCGCCAGGGCGTCATGGCGGTCGCCCTGCCCGATTACGCGGCAATTGCACCGGCTGCCGACGCGACGGCCTTGCTGCGCAGTCGCAACATCGAGCCGGATGGCTATGTGCTGCCCTCCTACGCTGCCGTGCAGGTTGTCGGCCAGGCTGTCGAGCGGGCCGGAACAGAGGTATTGCCGGATGCAATTCCCGGCACTCCCTTTCAGACGGTGCTTGGCCCCGTTGCGCTGACGGAACGGCACGAACTGTCGGACAGTCCACTGCGGCTGCAGGAATGGCGGGATGGCCGCTTTGTTGTCGCCGATATCCCCACGGAATGATTGTTCCTGCCGGGAAGCGGTGGTACAGCGGGCCCAAATAGACCGGAGACCCCATCATGACGCTGCCGATCCGCATCACGCCCTCCATTCTTGCCGCAGACTTCGCCAGACTCGGGCAGGAAGTCCGTGACGTGACCGAGGCGGGAGCGGACTGGATCCATCTCGATGTGATGGATGGTCATTTCGTGCCGAACATTTCCTTCGGGCCGGACGTCATCAAGTCGCTGCGCCCGCATACAAAGGCGTTCTTTGATTGCCACCTGATGATCGCGCCCGCAGACCCCTACCTCGAAGCCTTTGCCAAGGCAGGATGCGACAGCATTACCGTTCATGCGGAAGCAGGCCCTCATCTTCATCGCTCGCTGCAGACGATCCGCTCTCTGGGCAAGAAGGTCGGTGTAACGCTCAATCCTGCCACGCCTCTTTCCGTGCTTGAGAACGTGCTCGACGATGTCGACCTGATCCTCATCATGAGCGTCAACCCCGGCTTTGGCGGCCAGAAGTTGATCCCCGCCATGGTGGACAAGATCAAGGCGGCCAAGGCGTTGATCGGCAGCCGCCCGATCGAGTTACAGGTCGATGGCGGCATCACGGTCGAGACGATCGGTGCGGCAACGATCGCCGGCGCCAACGTCTTTGTTGCCGGTTCTGCCGTCTTCCAGGGCAACAGCGTCGAATCCTATTGTCAGCGCATATCCGCACTGCGTTCCGCTGCAACTGCCTGATACGGCAGTCCCATACGTTGAGCTTCATTCCGCTTCTTGCTAAAGCGGCCCCATACCCGTTGTCGATGGAAGGCAAACGCCCATGATCTCCCGCTATTCCCGACCAGAAATGGTCGCCATCTGGTCGCCGGAAACAAAGTTCCGCATCTGGTTCGAAATCGAGGCGCATGCCTGCGACGCTCTCGCCGCAATCGGTGTCATCCCGAAGAGCGCAGCCGAAACGATCTGGGAAAAAGGCGGCTCGGCCACCTTCGACGTCGCCCGTATCGATGAGATCGAGGCTGTTACGAAGCATGACGTCATCGCCTTCCTCACCCACCTTGCCGAGTTCATCGGTCCGGACAGCCGCTTCGTGCATCAGGGCATGACGTCTTCAGACGTGTTGGACACCTGTTTCAACATCCAGCTGGTGAGAGCGACCGATCTCCTTCTCGCCGACATGGAGAAGCTGCTTGAGGCGTTGAAGCGGCGCGCATTCGAGCACAAGGACACGGTCACCATCGGCCGCAGCCACGGAATCCATGCCGAGCCGACGACTTTCGGCGTGAAGCTGGCGCTGGCCTATGCGGAATTCGATCGCAACAAGACCCGTCTGATGGCGGCTCGCGAGGAAATCGCGACTTGCGCGATTTCCGGTGCGGTCGGCACTTTCGCCAACATCGATCCGCGAGTGGAAGAGCATGTCGCTGCGGCCCTTGGCTTGAAGGCCGAGCCGGTGTCGACCCAGGTCATTCCGCGTGACCGTCACGCGATGTATTTCGCGACCCTCGGTGTCATCGCCTCCTCTATCGAGCGCGTCGCCACCGAAATCCGGCATCTGCAGCGCACGGAGGTGCTGGAAGCGGAGGAGTACTTCTCGCCGGGCCAGAAGGGCTCGTCGGCAATGCCCCACAAGCGCAATCCGGTACTCACGGAAAACCTGACGGGTCTCGCCCGCATGGTCCGTTCGTACGCGTTCCCCGCGATGGAGAACGTCGCACTCTGGCACGAACGGGACATCTCGCATTCTTCGGTCGAGCGGATGATTGGCCCGGACGCCACGGTCACTCTCGACTTTGCGCTCGCACGCCTCACCGTGGTGATCGACAAGCTTCTGATTTATCCGGAGAACATGATCAACAATATGAACAAGTTCCGCGGACTTGTTCATTCACAACGCGTACTCCTGGCGCTGACGCAGGCCGGTGTTTCGCGTGAGGACGCCTATCGCCTCGTCCAGCGCAACGCCATGAAGGTGTGGGAACAGGGCAAGGATTTTCTCGAGGAACTGCTTGCCGACGACGAAGTGCGTGCAGCACTTTCCGAAGAAGACATCCGCGAGAAGTTCGACCTCGGCTACCACACCAAGCACGTGGACACGATCTTCCAGCGCGTATTCGGCTGAACCAGGCCTACACGACAAGGAAAATGCCGCCGCATCGGCGGCATTTTTTGTTTGAGTTGATGCGGTGGAGCTCCCAGCCCATAGAATTTGCCGCATATATTGCCTCCTCCCTTGACTTCCGGGCCTCGATTTCTCAAATCGGCGCCATCATGAAAGCATCCGAAGCCGATATTCTGATCATTCCGGGCTACACGAACTCCGGACCCGGCCATTGGCAGAGCCGGTGGCAGGAAAAACTTTCGACCGCGCGTCGGGTTGAACAGGCCGAATGGTCTAAACCGGTCCGCGAGGATTGGGTCGCACGGGTCGCCGAGGAAGTGAATGCGGCCACGCGGCCGGTTGTCCTGGTCGCGCATTCCCTGGGTATCCCGGCGGCGATCCATGCCATCCCGCTTTTCAGGACGCGCGTGGTGGGAGCATTTTTCGTCGCCCCGCCCGAACTGGACAATCCGGCCATTCGGCCGAAGCACCTGATGACGTTCGGGCCCTATCCGCGAGATCCCCTGCCGTTTCCGGCGCTGACCGTGGCAAGCCGTAACGATTCGTTCGGGTCGTACGAACACGCCGGCGATATCACCAGCGCCTGGGGCTCATCGCTTGTCGATGCGGGAGAGTCCGGTCACATCAATACGGAGAGCGGCCATGGGCCTTGGCCTGAGGGCACGATGGTGTTCGCACAGTTCCTCTCTCAGCTGAAGGCCTGAAGACCACAATGCGCCAGACGCATCAATAAAAAAAAGCCGCGTCGGCCGA
>NZ_JAJAWH010000019.1 GCF_020531965.1 Pseudorhizobium xiangyangii
GGGGAGGGGTTGGGGAGGGGTTTTCCCCTCAGTTCATGATGAGCGGATCAGCTTCCCTTGCCGCCGCACTTGCCGGTGGCAACGTTGAAGTTGCCGCACTCCATCGGCTTGCGCCAATCGGCGATCAGGTCCTTGGAGTCGGGCAGGAAGTCCGACCATTCGTCACCGACGATGGCAGGCGTTTCCTGAACGACTTCGAACTGGCCGTCAGCCTGGAATTCACCGATCAGCACCGGCTTGGTGATGTGGTGGTTCGGCATGACGGTAGAGGTGCCGCCCGAGAGGTTCGGAACGGAAACGCCGATGATGTTGTCGAGAACGGCATCCGTATCGGTCGTGCCGGCAGCTTCGACCGCCTTCACCCAGGCATTGAAGCCGATGTAGGCGGCTTCCATCGGATCGTTGGTGACGCGCTTGTCATTCTTGGTGAAGGCGTGCCAGGTTTCGATGAACTCGGCGTTGACCTCCGCATCGACGGACTGGAAGTAGTTCCAGGCTGCAAGGTGGCCGACGAGCGGCGCGGTATCGAGACCGGCGAGTTCTTCTTCACCGACCGAGAAGGCGACGACCGGAATGTCTTCGGCCTTGACGCCCTGATTGGCGAGTTCCTTGTAGAACGGCACGTTGGCGTCGCCGTTGATGGTGGAGACGACGGCGGTCTTCTTGCCGGCGGAACCGAAGTTCTTGATGTCGGTCACGATCGTCTGCCAGTCGGAATGACCGAACGGCGTGTAGTTGATCATGATGTCCTCTTCGGCCACGCCCTTGGACATCAGGTAGGCCTTGAGGATCTTATTGGTCGTCTGCGGATAGACGTAGTCGGTACCGGCGAGGACCCAGCGCTCGACGCCTTCGGTGCTGGCCAGATAGTCGACGGCGGGGATGGCCTGCTGGTTCGGCGCAGCGCCCGTGTAGAAGATGTTGCGCGAGGATTCTTCACCCTCGTACTGGACCGGGTAGAAGAGGATCGAGTTCAGCTCTTCGAACACCGGCAGGACCGACTTGCGCGACGAGGACGTCCAGCAACCGAAGACGGCAGCGACCTTGTCCTGCGAAATCAGCTGGCGAGCCTTTTCGGCGAACAGCGGCCAGTCCGAGGCAGGATCGACGACGACAGCCTCGAGCTTCTTGCCGAGAACGCCACCCTTCTTGTTCTGCTCTTCGACGAGCATCAGCATGGCGTCTTTCAGCGTCGTTTCCGAAATCGCCATCGTGCCGGACAGTGAGTGCAGGACACCGATCTTGATTGTCTCTTCCTGTGCCAGCGCGCCACTGAAGGCGGTGGTCGACAGGGCTGCGGCGATGAGCGCGCCGCCAAGCTTTGCCTTGAATGTCATTGGTTCGAACCCCTCTTCTCGTTCGTTGGCAAGCGGATGTGAAAACGTGACCGTTGCTGACCGGACTATCCGATGCTGCACCGCAAACCCGTATACGTCGTTTGACGTACCGGAGGGGGAGAAGCGGAAACTCCACCCGGAGTGCGACCTTGGAGGCAACCCGTTGACAGGTGAAAAGGACTGCCGCGAAATGAGGTCGAATGCGGGAGGTCCGGATGGACGTGACAACGATCGGCTTCACGAAAACGAGCGCGGAGGGCTTCTTCGATCGCCTCCGGCAAGCCAAGGTAAAGACGGTAATCGATGTGCGGCTGCACAACACGTCTCAGCTCGCGGGCTTCGCCAAGTCCGATGACCTCGCCTATTTCCTGCGCACGATCTGCGGTGCCGGCTATATCCACGAGCCGCAACTGGCGCCTACCGAGGAAATCATGGCCGCCTTCAAGAAACAGAAAGGCGACTGGAGTGTCTTCCAGCGCGACTTCCTCCACCTCATGTCGGACCGCAAGATAGAAAGCCGGTTCAGGGCCGAAGAGTTCGACGGAGGTTGTCTGCTCTGCTCGGAGGACACGCCGCATCAATGCCATCGGCGCCTCGTCTGCGACTACCTCAACGGCAAGTGGGGCGGAGCCCTGTCGGTGCGGCACCTCTGATACTGCGTCCGGAGGGCTTGCAAAATCAAAGGCCAGGCACGAAAGTGCCTAATCCGAAGTCACCTCACCGCAGGCGCTAGATATTAGGCATGGCCGCACGGCAACGCATCATCCCGGTCCGGCGGGAGTATAACCGCTGGGTTGCGGACCAGACGCTGGAGGACTATGCGCTTCGCTTCACGGCCAAGAGCGCCCGCCGTTTTTCGTCCAGCCGCATTTCCCACACTGCCATCGGCGCCATTTCCTTCCTTGCGCTGGAGGCTATCGGTGGCGCGATCACCCTTTCCTACGGCACCACCAACGCCTTCTATGCCATTCTTGCGGCGGCGGTCGTCATGCTGGTCGTGGGATGGCCGATCAGCCGCTACGCGATCCGCCACGGAGTGGACATCGACCTCCTGACCCGCGGCGCAAGCTTCGGCTATATCGGCTCGACCATCACCTCGCTGATCTATGCAAGCTTCACCTTCATGCTGTTTGCAATCGAGGCCTCGATCATGACGGGGGCGCTGGAGCTTGCTTTCGGCATTCCGCCATGGATCGGCTACATCATCAGCGCCGTCGTGGTGATACCGCTGGTGATCTACGGTGTGCGGCTGATCTCCCGCTTCCAGATCATGACCCAGCCGTTCTGGATCATCCTGAACATCCTGCCCTTCCTTTTCATCGCATTCCTCGACTGGGAAAAGTTCGATCTCTGGCGCTCCTTCGCCGGCATCGGCCATTCGAATGCGGAAGTGAGCGGCGTCGCGCCGTTCAACCTCCTGGAATTCGGAGCCGCCTCCGCCGTGATCCTGGCGTTGATGCCGCAGATCGGCGAGCAGGTGGATTTCTTGCGCTTCCTGCCCGCCGAGGGACAACGGAAGTGGCGGCACCGGCTTGCGGTCTTCCTTGCAGGCCCGGGCTGGGTCGTGGTCGGCGTACCCAAGCTGCTTGCCGGCTCCTTCCTCGCGGTTCTGGCGCTTTCAACCGCCGTGCCGGTGGGCGACGCCGCAGATCCGGCGCACATGTATCTCGTCGCCTTCGGCTACATGGTCCCCAACGAGACGGCGGCACTCATGCTGATGGCCGCCTTCGTCGTCGTGTCGCAGCTCAAGATCAACGTGATGAATGCCTACGCCGGGTCGCTGGCCTGGTCGAACTTCTTTTCCCGCCTGACGCACAGCCATCCGGGCCGGGTCGTATGGTTGATCTTCAACGTCGCGATTGCACTGTTGTTGATGGAACTCGGCATCTACCGGCTGCTGGAGGCGACGCTCGGGATCTTCTCGATCATCGCCATGGCCTGGCTGTGCACCATTTCGGCCGATCTGTTCATCAACAAACCGCTCGGCCTGTCGCCTGAAGGCATCGAGTTCAAGCGCGCGCATCTGTATGACCTCAACCCGGTCGGGCTCGGCGCAATGACCGGCTCGGCCGCCATTGCGCTTGCCGCCCATTTCGGCCTGTTCGGACAGGTCATGGCATCGCTGTCCACCTATCTTACGCTTACAGCCTTCGTCATCTCTCCGGCCATTGCGGTGGCAACGAAAGGCAGGTTCTATCTCGCCCGCAAGCCGCGCCACAGCTGGAAGAACCTCGGCTCCATCACCTGCTCCATTTGCGAGCATCCCTTCGAGCCGGAAGACATGGCCTGGTGCCCGGCCTACGCCGCCCCCATCTGCTCGCTATGCTGCTCGCTCGACAGCCGCTGCCACGACATGTGCAAGCCGAAGGCAAAGCTCAATGCGCAGGTAGGGGCCGTAGCGAGAACGGTGCTGCCGCAGACCATCGTCGCCAAGCTCACCACGCGGCTCGGACGCTATGCGATTGCCGCGGTCATATCCATCTCCATCATCGGCGTCATCCTGGCGATGATCGGCTATCAGGCGGGTCAGGCAGCACCGGCGAACGCCGAAGTCATCTACAGCACGATCGTCATCGTCTTCTTCGTCTTTGCCGTCATCGCGGGCATCGTCTCGTGGTTCTACGTGCTTGCCCATGACAGCCGGGTCGTGGCCGAGGAGGAATCCTCACGCCAGAACACGCTGCTGCTCAAGGAGATCTCAGCGCACAAGAAAACCGACGCGGCGCTGCAGGACGCCAAGGAGACTGCCGAAGCCGCCAACCGTGCCAAAAGCCGTTATGTGGTCGGCCTGTCCCACGAGTTGCGCACCCCCCTCAACGCCGTCATGGGGTATGCGCAGATCCTGGAGCGGGACGAAACCATCCCCCAGCCGCGTCAATCGGCGATCAGGGTCATCAAGCGGTCGGCCGACCACCTTTCCGGCCTGATCGACGGGCTGCTCGATATCTCGAAGATCGAGGCAGGAAGGCTGCAGGTCTATTCCAACGAAATCAACATCCAGGACTTCCTCGACCAGATCGTCGAAATGTTTTCGCTCCAGGCGAATGCCAAGGGGCTGCGGTTCGATCACGAGCGCGCCCGCTCGCTGCCGCTCTATGTCCGCACCGACGAAAAGCGCCTGCGCCAGATCCTCGTCAACCTCCTGTCGAACGCAATCAAGTTCACCGACGCCGGCACGATCAACTTCGACGTCGCCTACCGAAGCCAGGTCGCGACGTTTACGGTAAAGGATACCGGCCGCGGCATCGCGGAAAAGGATCTCGGTCGCATCTACGAGCCATTCCAGCGCGGCGAGGCCGACAGCGTGAAACCGATGCCCGGCCTCGGCCTCGGCCTCACGATCACGCAACTGCTCACCAACACCCTGGGTGGCGAAATCTCGGCAGCAAGCGTCAAGGACGAGGGTTCGACCTTCCGCGTGCGGCTGATGCTCTCAGCCATCGACCGGCCAAGCACCGCCCCCGCGCCTGAGCGGAAGATCGTCTCCTATACCGGGCCTCGCAGGACGATCGTCGTGGTGGACGACAATGAGGACCATCGCGACCTGATGCGCGAAGTACTTGCACCTATGGATTTCGTGGTGCTGACGGCCAATAGCGGCCCCGACTGTCTGACCCTTATCGAGGGCGTGAAGCCGGACCTTTTCCTGGTCGACATCTCCATGCCGGGGATGAGCGGCTGGGATCTGGTGACGAAGCTGCGCGACAACGGGCAGGCGGCGCCGATCGTCATGCTGTCCGCCAATATCGGCGACGGCTCTGCCGCAACCGCTGAAGGCCATAACGATGCGATCGGAAAACCGGTTGATGTTCGCCATCTCAGCGACCGGCTCGCGGCGCACCTCGGCCTCACATGGGTCTATGACGACGACCCGAAGCAGATCGCGGCCCCGACCCCGCCGATGATCACCAGTCCAGGAGAAAATCACCTGCAGGACCTGTTGCGGCTCGGTGAGATCGGCTACGTCCGGGGTATCGAAACGAAACTCGCCGACCTTGCGCAATCGGAACAGCACCGCCCCTTCGTGACGGAGCTTGGAGCCTATGTGCAGGCCTTCGATTTGGATGGCTACATGACGTTCCTCAACCGGTTCAGTGGAGACCACGCCGCCGATGGCTGACGCGCCCCTTCCCCGCGACATCGTCCTGCTGGTGGATGACAGTCCAGAGACGCTGGGCTTCCTGACCGATGCGCTGGAACAGTCAGGCTTTTCGGTGCTGATCGCGACATCCGGACAGGCCGCCCTCAACATCATCGAGCGCATCACGCCGGACCTGATCCTCATGGACGCCGTGATGCCCGCCATGGACGGTTTTTCCACCTGTCGCAGGTTGAAGACCAATCCGGCAGTGTCGCAGGTGCCGGTGATCTTCATGACCGGATTGACGGAAACGGAGCATGTGGTGAATGCGCTGGATTCCGGGGGTGTCGACTACCTCACAAAGCCGATCAACATCGACGAGTTGAGAGCCAGGATCCGCGTCCACCTTGCCAACGCCCGGTCGGCGCAGAGCGCCCGCGTTGCGCTCGATGCCGCAGGCCGTCATCTTCTGGCGGTCAAGGGTGATGGCAGCATTCACTGGTCGACGCCGCAGGCAACGCGCCTCGTCAAGGCGGCGACAGGCAGCGACGACGGCCTGGATGTGGTCGCAAGCCATATCGCCGGCTGGATGGCGGATCGCTCAAAGTCGGGCGCGCCGCGCGAAGGTTCCTTCTCTCTGGCCGGAGACGGACAGGCGAGCCTGCAGTTTGCCTTTCTTGGTGCGATCGGCGCGGACGAGTATCTTTTCCGCCTGACAGCCGCCAGCCAGCGCTCCGGCGCCGATGTTCTTCGCCAGCATTTCGCCCTCACGCTCAGGGAATCGGAAGTGCTGGAGTGGATCGCCAAAGGCAAGCCGAACCGTGATATCGGCGATATCCTCGGCCTCTCGGCCCGAACGGTGAACAAGCACCTCGAGCAGATCTACGTGAAGCTCGGCGTCGAGAACCGTGCCTCGGCAGCCGTCAGGGCGGCGCAGGTTCTCTACGAGGCGTGAGCCGCAAGGCCCGGCGCAGATTGACCCAGCCATACAGGGACGACCCTCCATGCTCCTGAAAATGAACCCGTAGCTATTCGTCGGGAGTTGCACTCATGGAAAATTTCGTTGTCATCTCCGGCTGCTCCGGCGGCGGAAAATCCACGCTGCTGGATGAACTGGCGCAACGCGGACACGCAATCGTGCCGGAGCCCGGCAGGCGTATCGTCGCCGAGGAGATGAAAGGCGATGGCAGCGCCCTCCCCTGGGTCGACCTTGGAGCATTTGCAGAAAGGGCTGTCGCCATGGCGCTCGCGGATCGGGAGGCCATGCGCAACACGCCCGGATGGGTTTTCTTCGACCGCAGCCTGGTTGATGCGGCGGCGGCCCTGGAACATGCGTCCGGTGCGCCTGCGCTCTGCGGCCTCGGGACGGTTCACCGTTACCATCAGCGTGTTTTCCTGACGCCGCCCTGGCCCGAGATCTACCGGCAGGATGAGGAACGGCAGCACGGGCTTGAGACGGCAATCGCCGAATACGACCGCCTGCTCACCGCCTACAAGGCGCTCGGCTACGACGTCGTCATCCTGCCAAGGATCGCCGTGGAAGATCGCGCAACATTCATACTGAGTCAGTTGACGCTCTGACCCATCCGGGACGTCGGCCGCACGTTCAGACTTGCACAAACGCAAAAGCCCGGCCGAAGCCGGGCTTTCTCGATTTCAAACCGATAGACGAGCTATCAGCTATCCTTCTGGAAGTAGCTGAAGTTGCCGTCAGGACCCTTCTTCCACTCGTACATGACGTAGCCCGGAAGCTTCGGGTCGCCCTTTTCGTCGAAGGAGATATCGCCCAGCGCCGTCGTGAACGGACCCTTTTCCTTCATCGCCGTAGCGACGGCTTCCGCGTCGATCGACTCGGCAGCCTTGGCGGCGGCAGCGATCGTCTGAACGGCAGCGTAGGAGTAGAGCGTGTAGGCTTCGGGGTTGAAGCCGGCAGCCTTGAACTTCTCTACGAGTTCCTTGTTTTCCGGACGCAGCGTCGGATCAGGACCGAAGGTGTTGAGCGTGCCTTCGACCGCATCACCTGCGATCGAAGCCAGTTCGTTCGACACGATACCATCGCCGGAAATCAGCGTTGCGTCGAGGCCCTGGTCAGCAGCCTGGCGGATGATCAGGCCAGCTTCCGTGTGGAGGCCACCCCAGTAGATGATCGTGACGCCGGCTTCCTTCATCTTCGCGATGAGCGCCGAGAAGTCCTTGTCGCCGGTGTTGACGCCTTCACGAACGACTTCCGTGAGGCCAGCAGCGTTGGCAGCCTTCTTGGTCTCTTCGGCAAGACCCTGACCGTAAGGCGTCTTGTCGTCGATGATGGCGATCTTTGCATCTTTGAAGTTATCGGCGAGATACTTGCCGGCAACGCCGCCCTGCTGGTCGTCACGGCCGCAGGTGCGGAACGTGTTCCACAGGCCGCGCTCGGTGAACACAGGGTTGGTTGCAGCAGGCGTGATCTCGAGGATGCCGTTTTCGGCATACACTTCCGAAGCCGGGATCGAAACGCCGGAGTTGAAGTGACCGACAACGAACTTCACGCCGTCAGCAACGAACTTGTTGGCAACGGAGATACCCTGCTTCGGGTCGGAAACGTCGTCGCCGAGGACGATCTTGATCTGCTCGCCGTTGATGCCGCCGGCAGCATTGATATCTGCCGCAGCCTGCTCGGCGCCCCTCTGCAACTGTGCGCCGAATGCGGCGTTCGGGCCGGTGAACGGACCGCCTACGCCGATCAGCACGTCAGCCCACGCGCTGCCACCGAAAGCGACGACCGCGGTCAGCGCAACGGCAGAAAGAAGAGACTTCTTCATTATGTTACTCCCAGTTTTTATAAGCGGGTGAGGTTACGAAAGCCTGCGCGATACCCACCTTTATCGCGCCGGAAACTGTTCCACTCTAGGTTCTTCGCGGTTCAACCTTTTGCCCAATCTGAGGCCAAGTCTCCGCGACTGTCAATCTTTCTTCTTCCATGAGAAAGCTGAGGTCTGATCGTATAGCCAGTAGTAGTTTTGCACCATCTGGCGGGTGCGACGCATACGGAATCCGACCGTCGCAAACACCAGAAGAAGCACCACGTCGATGACGTAGAAGAACGGGCTGATAAAGGGGCCCTGGAACAGGGCATAGTGAAGGAAACGCAACACCACGCCCAGCAACAGTGTGTAGATCACCACCGTCGGAAAGTTGTCCCAACCTTCCGCAACGGCCTTGCCTGTTCGCCAGGCCGTCCAGAAGGCGATCAGCATGACGAGCCCACGCAGGACGTAGCGGACGCCGGTGTCCGTTTCGAAAAATAATCCTTGCATCTCAATGTCTCCCTGCTGCGCGGCTCAGTGCCGGCCGCCTTCGAGGTAGGCAGCCCGAACTTCCGGATTGGCGAGCAATTCCCTGCCAGAACCCGTCATCGTCACCTTGCCGTTGACCATCACATAGGCGCGATCCGACAGCCTGAGGGCCGCGAACGCGTTCTGCTCCACCAGAAAGACGGTCAGCCCCTCTTCCTGGTTCAGCTTCTTGATGGCCTCGAAAATGCCCTTCACGATCAGGGGCGCCAGACCGAGAGACGGCTCGTCCAGCAACAGCAGCTTAGGCCGCGCCATCAACGCGCGCCCGATCGACAGCATCTGCTGCTCGCCACCGGAAAGCGTGCCGCCCCGTTGGCTCTGCCGCTCCTTGAGCCGCGGGAAGAGCGTGAAGATCTTCTCGACGTCCTCTTTGAAGTATTTGAGGTTGTCGAGATTGGCGCCCATCTGCAGGTTTTCCAGCACCGTCATGCGCGGGAAGATACGGCGACCTTCCGGCGATTGGGCGATGCGCCTGCGGGCAATCAGGTGGGTCGGGACCTTGGTAATGTCCTCGCCATCGAAAATGACCTGACCGGTGCGTGCCTGAGGGCTGCCGCAAATGGTCATCATCAGTGTCGACTTGCCGGCACCATTGGCACCGATCAGGCTGACGATCTCGCCCTTGTGGACCTCGACATCGACGCCTGCGAGCGCGCGGATGTTGCCATAGTAGGTTTCGACACCCTGGACTTTCAGAAGGGCTTCATCGGCCATCAAACCGTCCCCTCGTCGAGCTTTTCTGCAATTTCTTCAACTTCATCATCCTCGACGCCGAGATACGCCGCGATCACCTTCGGATCGTTCTTCACGTGATCGGGCGTGCCGTCAGATATCTTCTGGCCATATTCCAAAACGACGACGTGATCGGAGATTTCCATGACCACCGACATGTCGTGTTCGATCAGAAGGATGGAGACACCCTCGTCACGGATCGAATGCAGCAGCGTGTTGAGTGCTGCTGACTCGCGTGGATTGAGGCCGGCGGCCGGTTCGTCCAGGCAGAGCAGTTCCGGTTCGGTGCACATGGCACGTATGATTTCCAGACGCCGCTGCGCCCCGTAGGGCAGATCGCCTGCCGGATCGTCGGCACGATCGACGAGATCTGCCTTCTCCAGCCAGTAGCGGGCCTTGTCGACCGCCGCCTGCGATGCCTTGCGGTATGTCGGAAAGCCGAGGAGACCCAGGATGGTATAGCCGGACGCCCTCATCAGCGCGTTGTGCTGTGCCACCAGAAGGTTTTCCAGAACGGTCAGGCCCGAAAACAGGCGAATGTTCTGGAAGGTCCTCGATACTTTCGCGATCTTGGTGATCTCGAAGTCGCGAAGGCGTTCGAGCAAATGGTGCTCGCCACGCTTCTGCGTCAGCGTGATCATCCCCATCGTCGGCTTGTAGAAGCCGGTGATGCAGTTGAAGACGGTCGTCTTTCCCGCGCCGTTCGGGCCGATCAACGCGGTGATCTCACCGCGCTTGGCTTCGAACGAGAAGTCGTTAATGGCCATCAGGCCGCCGAACTTCATCGACAGGTGTTCGACCTTCAGGATCGGTTCACCGGTGATATTGGACGTCATCGTATCGGTTCCGAGGGTCATCAGCCGTGTCCCTCCTTCGTGAAGCTTCCGGAGACGGCCTTGCGTTCCTTGAGGAAGGCAGTGGGTTCACGTGAACCGACGAAGCCGCGCGGCTTGAACACCATGACGATGATCATAGCCAGGCCGAAGAGCAGCATGCGGTAGAGTTCCGGCGTGAAGTCCGGGCCGAAGACGTGCTTCAGGAACTCCATTTCACGCAGAAGCTCGGTGCCGCCGACCATCACCACCGCAGCAATTGCGATGCCTGTCAACGAGCCCATGCCGCCGAGAACGACGATAGCAAGGATTACGGCCGATTCCAGGAAGACGAAGCTTTCCGGAGAGACGAAGCCCTGGCGGGTGGCGAAGAAGGCGCCGGCGAAGCCGCCGAACATCGCACCGATCGCGAATGCCGTAAGCTTGGTGGTGACCGTATTGATGCCGAGCGAACGGCAGGCAATCTCGTCCTCGCGCAGTGCTTCCCAGGCGCGGCCGATCGGCATGCGGCGAAGTTTGATCGTCACATAGGCCGTCAGCATGCAGAGCGCCAGGATCAGATAGAAGAGGAAGATCTTGTAGTAGGCGGACGACATCGGCAGGCCAAAGGCCTTGGTGAAGTTGTTCGCCGCACCGATATCGAAGGACCAGATACCGAAGACGGATGCCTTCGGGATACCGGAAATGCCGAACGTGCCCTTCGTGACAGCCGTCCAGTTGATCAGCACGAGACGGATGATCTCACCGAAGGCAAGCGTCACGATTGCCAGGTAGTCGCCCCGCAAGCGCAGAACCGGAAAGCCCAGGATGATGCCCCAGAAGGCCGCCAGAATACCGGAAAGCGGCAACAGGACCCAGAAGGAGAGCCCGAAATGTTCTGACAGGAGTGCGTAGGAATAGGCACCCACCGCATAGAACGCCACGTAGCCGAGGTCGAGCAGGCCGGCGAGACCGACGACGATGTTGAGACCCCAGGCCAGCATCACGTAGATGAGAATCTGGATGCCGAAGTTGTCTACATATTTCAGCGAGCCCTGCGTACCGGCGAGCATCACCGATACCATCGGATAGATCACCAGCGCAAAGAGCGCGATTTTCAGGAAGTGCTTGTGGAAGAAGCTCTTCTCGTCCGAGATTTCAAGGATGCCGGACTTTGCCTTGGCAAGCTTGCGACGATCGAGATGTGGCACGATGAAGGCGACCATGAGGAAGCGGCTGACGGCCGCAATCACCACGAAGATCGCCAGCATGCCCCAGCGCGTGCGCCAGACCAGCTGATTGTTGATGTTCTGGTAGGTCTCGATGCCGACGTACAGAAGGAACAGGCCGAAGGCTGTGGCGCCGGCGAACAGCGCCTCCTTCAGGGCCTTACCCATCAGATTTTCAGAAGCGGAAGACTGCGTCATGTCAGACTTTCTCCACTTCCGGGCGTCCAAGGATGCCGGTCGGCTTGAAGATCAGCACGAATGCCAGCAGCGCAAACGTCGCCACGTCCTTGTATGCGATCGTGAAATACGCCGACCACAGGGACTCGATCAACCCGATCAGCAGACCGCCGAGAACGGCGCCCGGAAGCGAACCGATGCCTCCGAGGACGGCGGCCGTGAAGGCTTTCACCCCGGGAATAAAGCCGTCGTTGAACGAGGCCACGCCATAGTACATCAAGTACATCGTACCGGCGACGGCAGCGAGCGCGGCACCCATGACGAACGTGATGGAGATTGTGCGGTCGACATCGACGCCCAATAAGGCGGCCATCTTCCGGTCCTGCTCGGTGGCGCGCTGAGCGCGGCCGAGAGGCGTCTTGTTGACGATGTACCAGAAGATCGTCAGCAGAACAGCGGTCACCACGACGATGATGATCTGCTTCAGGGAGATCGTGATCGCTCCGAAATGGTAGACGTCACTCACCAAGGCGGGAATCGGCTTGTTGCGCGGACCCTGCGTCACCTGGATGAAGTTGGACAGCACGATCGACATGCCGATCGCGGTGATCAGCGGCGCCAGACGGAACGAACCGCGCAGCGGGCGATATGCCACCCGCTCGATCGTCCAGTTCCAAAGGCTTGTCATCAGCATCGCGACGACCAGCATGATCAGCAGCATCAGGGCTACCGGAACACCCGCGAAGAACGACGTGACGATAAGAAAGACTATCAGGGCGGCAAAGCCGCCGAGCATGAATATGTCACCATGAGCAAAGTTGATCATGCCGATGATGCCGTAAACCATCGTATAGCCGATTGCGATAAGGCCGTAGATGGATCCAAGTGTCAGCCCATTGGCGAGCTGCTGGATAAAGTACTCCATATATTTTCCCCCGGACACGGTCCCCGTCGGCCGTGTCTCATATTCTTGACCCTCGGGTCCTGTGGACTCCGGGGGGCATCCAATACCGTTTTCAGCATAAATGTGAAGACAAAAAGCCGAGAGTTCGTCGAAAACCTTTCGGTTCTCAACAATATGCACATGCAAGTGGCTAATTTTTCAAATTTTGGGCAGCCAGGAGCAAAAAACAGCCGATAACCCGGCGCAAAGGCACAAGATTACCCGCGATGATCCTGAACAAGCGACAGGGATGAGCCGCCGGGCGACGGCCCACACACCTTCTATTCTTCGTAGCTAAGCAACCATGCCGCACTGCATCATGTAAAACAATAGCTTAGTTATGTTTACGTCCACATCCGCGCAAACGCTCATACTCTGTCGCCCTAACCGGAGCGATGACCATGGCCGACACTACGCCGAACCTGAACCTACCCTTCATCCTTCCTTCTCAGGCGCTAAAACACGTCACCCACAACGAGGCACTACTGTTACTCGACACCCTTCTGCACCTGACTGTAGTTGACGAAATACAGGAACCACCGGCCCTGCCCGCCTATGGCGCAAGCTTCATCGTCGGCACACCCGGATCCTCGGGCTGATCGACAAGGACGGGATGATCGCCACATGGCAGGATGGAGCATGGAGCTTCCTCGATCCACGGGAAGGGTGGCGCGCCTGGTTTGCCTCGGCCGGCGTTTTGAAAGTGTTCTCTTCCGGCAGCTGGCGGGACATTCAATCCCCGTCTGCCGAATTCGACACGCTTGGCGTCAACGCCACGCCCGATGCCATTAATCGTCTTGTGGTGTCGTCCGGCGCATCGCTGTTCAACCATGCGGGCCATGGTCACCAGATCAAGGTCAACAAGGCGACGTCAATCAGGGCGGCTTCTCCCTCGGCGCTGCCACACTCGCCGGCGGCAACCTCGTCGTGGTACCTGCGGACGGCCTCTATCTCATTTGCCTCAACGTCCGGATTGCCTCTTCCTCCGGTCACGTGACGGCTCTGGTCGTCAACGGTTCTCAGGAAAAGCTGGCGCTGGCCGGACCGTCTGGAAGCTCGGGCAGTCAATCGGCAAGCGGAATATTCGCATTGGCCGAAGGCGACACCCTCTGCCTTCATCATACTGGATCGGCCACGTTGCAATTGGGCGAAGGAAACACACAGCTGCGACGTTACTTTAGCGAAAGAACGTCTCCCTTGGCGGAGAAATCCCGTTCCGGTCCACCTGCAAGTGCACAATTTCCCGTTCCGAATCTTTTTGGAACAAATGCTTCGCCACATTTAGGTAAATGTTAAAACTGCCGGACTAGGGTTCTCCACGTGGTCTTGTGTTTGTGTAGAGAGTTCCATGACCGAAATGATACGTCCCCGAGTGAAATATGTCATCGGCCCCGATGGCAGTCCGTTGACGATTGCCGATTTGCCTCCGGCGAATACCCGACGCTGGGTCATTCGACGCAAGGCTGAGGTCGTCGCCGCGGTACGGGGTGGGCTATTGAGCCTTGAAGAGGCTTGTGAGCGGTACACCCTGACTGTGGAGGAATTCCTGTCCTGGCAGTCCTCCATCAACGATCATGGGCTTGCGGGCCTCCGCACCACCCGTATCCAGCAGTATCGCCACTAGACCGAACCTTTTCGGGCAATCGATACTTAAGGCGCCGCTCGGTAGACCACACCGCGGCGCCTTTCGCGCATTCCGCATTTTCCTCGAAATTGCCCCTCCCCGCGGGGAGCGATCCAGTTCGTGGCTTGCCCGCGTTTTTTGCCGCTTTGGCGACTATTGCTTCACGCCACCACGCTCCAATACCGGCAGACTCCACCTTGCTTGCCGCCGCCTATGACCTAGGTTCGGCGAGCAGCATCAGTGGAGAGCAACATGGATATCACACATCAGGAATTGAAATCGGGCGGACGTTACGTGGCAACGGTTGACGGCCACGAAGCGGAAATCACCTATTCACGCACATCGCCTGCCCTGATCATCGTCGATCATACGGGCGTTCCGGACGAGTTGCGCGGCAAAGGCGTCGGACAGGCACTGGCCGTCCACGTCGTGGAAGACGCCCGTCGCGGCGGTTGGAAAATCCTGCCGCTCTGCCCATTCTTTCGCGCCCAGGTAGAGCGTCACCCGGATTGGCGAGACGCTATCAGCGGATAATGCCGCCGGTCGTTCGACCACCATTTCAGATCGAACGACAAAGCGCCGCGGCACGGTCCGCGGCGGCTTTATCTGTCAGATGAAGCTACGGGCCGTCACGCGCGAGCGCGCATCGCCCCGTCCCGTTCCTCGATAGCGGTCGCCTTGGCGAATTCGGACTGGGCTTCTTCAAGCGCCAGTTCCGCCGCGTCCTGCTGGACCTTCAGCTCCCGGATCGAGACCTGAAGATTGTCGGCCCGCTGGCGGGCCGCCTTGGCAAAAGTCGGATAGGCGAAATGCGTAGGATCCGTGATCCCCGATTTCTTCTCTTCCACACCGATCTGGTATTCGAGTTCCTTCGCCATTCGCTCGAACTCAGCCATCATCATTTCAAGCTGCTGCAACTGGCGACGTTTCTCATTAACCTGAAATTCCTTCAGGCGAACTAGGCTGTCACGCGACTTCATACGCAATACTCCGTGGATAGCGGCACCCGCGCCCTGTGACTGGATTGATACACTCCGGGTTAAAAAAATGCTGCGGCGTTAATCTATTTTTCGTCCGCGTTAACCTTTCGTTTACGGGCATCATTAACAATACGGCTGATCATTTAAGGGTCGGTAAATGCCAGGGCCTAAATTGGCGCGACAATGTAAGAGTCGCATGAATCACTTAGGGGAGTTTCCTCATAAAATGATTCACGTCAGGCGATGACCAATCCTCAGGAAAATCAGTCGGGTGCTGCTCTTACTTAATAAATTCGATACACCTTGCCATAGTGAATCAGAATTTGTTAACCATTTGATGGCAGCTTCCAAATCAGGCACAGTCTGGATCCGTATCCGCGTAGGGCCACGGACTACCTAGCGGCGGCAAAGGGGAAAAACATGCGGGTTCTACTCATTGAAGATGACAGCGCGACAGCGCAGAGCATCGAACTGATGCTGAAGTCGGAAAGCTTCAACGTTTATACGACTGACCTCGGCGAAGAGGGTGTCGATCTCGGAAAGCTTTACGACTACGACATTATCCTACTCGATCTGAACCTCCCCGACATGTCGGGCTACGAGGTCCTTCGGACACTGCGGCTTTCCAAGGTAAAGACGCCGATCCTCATCCTCTCCGGCATGGCCGGCATCGAGGACAAGGTTCGCGGCCTGGGCTTCGGCGCCGACGACTACATGACCAAGCCTTTCCACAAGGATGAATTGGTCGCACGTATCCACGCTATCGTCCGCCGCTCGAAGGGCCATGCCCAGTCGATCATCATCACCGGCGAACTGATCGTGAACCTGGATGCCAAGACTGTCGAAGTCGGCGGCCAACGCGTTCATCTGACAGGCAAGGAATACCAGATGCTGGAGCTGCTTTCGCTCCGCAAGGGTACGACGCTCACCAAGGAAATGTTCCTTAACCACCTATACGGCGGAATGGACGAGCCGGAACTGAAGATCATCGACGTCTTCATCTGCAAGCTGCGCAAGAAACTTGCCAATGCTGCCGACGGCGCGAACTACATCGAAACCGTCTGGGGCCGCGGCTACGTGCTGCGCGAGCCGGAAGGTGCCGAGTACGCCGAAACCGCCTGACAGGAACTTGCCCTTCCCCTTTCAAACGCCCGCGCTTGCCGCGGGCGTTTTCGTTTGGCAGCAACGGGCATAAGCGTGGCTAACCCCAAGGGGCTCCACGCTTTGTAGCAAGAAATGGACAGAAAGAGCGTTAAGCGGCGATCGCCAGGCCGGCAAAGACGGAGGTAAGGATCTTGCGGTCGAACGGCTTCAGCAGGAAGTCATTTGCGCCGGCACGCTTGCCAAGCATCATCGTCTTCAGGTCAGCCTCGATGACACAGTAGAAGATGCGAACGGCCTTTCCGTCCGGCATGGCGCGGATCTGCTGGATGAGTTCCAGCGCGCCATCCATGGTGGCGTCGACAATCAGGACGGCCGGAAGCTCGGCCTGGCAGCGGGTGACAGCCTCGTGCGCGCTGGCAGCCTCGGCCACCAGGAAACCGAGCTCGGAAAGAATGCGCTTGCCGACCTTGCGAACGACATCAGAACTGTCGGCAATCATCAAGCGCTGCATCATCCACTCCCTGAACCTCGGCCAACGTCGCTTTCACGAGCGGCCGAAGTGCAACTTAGGAGGCTGGCGCTAAGGAATGGTTACCGAAGATGCGCGCCCTCATAACCGGGATCAGGCGGGGATCACTTCCGCGGTAAAGACGATCTTGTCTTCCAGGACGACATACTTGAGGTCCATGCCGCATTCATCCGCCAGGAGGACGGTGTAGTAGGGCTGGATCGTGTGGGCGTCGACCGCCTCTTCGAGCGTGCCCGTGCAGATCTCGGCGAACTTCGCAGGCACGCGCATCATTCGGCCCTTGATGGTGATGACGAACTTTGCGTCATATTCCGGGTTCTCGAGCGTCACGTCGATCGAGCCGCCCCGGGGAATGCCGCCATAGGCCACGATGAAGAGGTTGAGCAGGAGCTTGACCCGGTTCTTTGCAATGATGGCACGCGGGCCGTTCCAGGTGACTTCGGACTTCTTCTCGGCAGCAGCAAAATCCTTTGCAGCCTTCTCCGCCTCACCGGTATCGATGGAGGCGCCGACCGAGCCGGATGCCCCGAAAGCCAGGCGGGCGAACTTCAAACGGACGGCGGCGTTGAGAGCCGATGTCCGGATAAGGTCCAGCGCGTCGCTGTCAGAAGCGCCCTCGTCCAGCAGTTCGAGACCATTGTTGATCGCGCCGACCGGCGAGATCACGTCGTGACAGACACGGCTGCACAGGAGTGCCGCAAGATCTGGCCCGTCCAGGGTGAGATTCGGATTCTTGGGCATGGTATTCTCCTGATACAGATCACGCGGTCATTGAATGACGCACTAAGGTTGTGCGAACATGGCGTGTTCGCGGTCATAAAGACACCATATTTGGTAAACCGATTATTAAGACGATATAGCTCAATATCGAATCTGCACCCGTACGAATGAACAAGACGGACTTAAAAAATGCGCTTGTATGAGACCTCCCCCCTCGCCCGGTTTGCTGTGATGATGATTGCAGTTCTTGCGCTCGGGATCTCTGTCGAAGGACGACAGGCACAGGCGCAGAGCAACAGCCAGTACACCGCTCAGGAAATCGTCGATGCCGGCCACGGCTTCTTCGGTAACACGACCGGCGGCCTGGCCAAGGTCGTCGAGAAGGCATTCGAGCAGTACGGACTGCCCAATGGCTATATCCTCGGCCAGGAAGGATCGGGCGCGTTCATTGCGGGCCTGACCTACGGAGAGGGTGAGCTCTACACGAAGAATGCCGGCCAGCATCCGGCGTTCTGGCAAGGCCCTTCTCTTGGTATCGATTACGGCGGCCAGGGTTCCCGCGCCATGATGCTGGTATACGACCTGCCGTCGGTCGACAGCCTCTACGCCCGGTTCGGCGGCGTTTCCGGTTCCGCCTTCGTCGTTGCCGGCGTGGGCATGACAGTCATGCGCAATAACGACGTTGTCCTCGTGCCGATCCGCACCGGCGTCGGCGCCCGGCTCGGCATCAATGTCGGCTACCTCAAGCTCACGCGCTCCCCCACCTGGAACCCTTTCTGAAAACGAACGGCATTCCCCCGCACTATCCGTGAGGGGACCCGCCCGATGACGAGCGGCGGACCTGCGCGCTCATCCACAGCTTGCAGCTGAACGGCCGTTATGCTTAAACGGCGCATAACCATAATTTCCACCAAGCCGGCGAGATGGCCCTGTCGTGATCCAATTCGCTCTCCTTTTCGGCCTTGGTTTTCTCACCGCCGCCCTTCTCGCCATGCTGATCGCCCCTGCGGTGCATGGCCGGATCGTTCGCTATACCGAGAACCGCCTCAAGGCCACGCTGCCGATCAGCCCGCAGGAAGTGCGGGCGCAACGGGACATGGCGCGCGCCGTCTATGCGGCCGAAAACGCCAGGACGAAGCAGGAACTGGTACAAGAGCGCGACACGGCGCTTGCCACGAAGATTCGGTACGAGAAGCTTGGTGACGAGGCGCGTCGGCTACAGTCCGATAACCACGACCTCCAGATGCAGATCAACGACATGGATGTCGAGGCAGCGGATCTTCGCTCCCGGCTGCGTCAGGAAGACAGCTACGTCCAGCAACTGAAGGCTGCCGTCGATGCCGCCGAGGAAGCCGATGCCACGAAGGGTCTGCAGGTCGACGAGATGCAGCGCCGCGTCCTGAAGCTGACATCCGACGTCGATAATCTGCGCATTGATCTGTCAGGGCGTGACACCGAGATCGAGAACCTGAAGTTCCGCATCGCCTCGATGCGAGACGAGCGTGAAGCGACCCGCAACGATATCAAGCTGCAGACGACACGGGCAAAGGATGCCGAAGCCCGACTGGCGCAGGAAGAGCATCGCGCCCTGCGTCTGGAAGACAAGTTGGCAAGGGAAATCGCCACCCGTACGGACAAGGAAAACGCGCTTGAAAGGCGGCTGCAGGAAATCGACCGCCTGAAGGACAAGCTGAAGGCCGTGAACGCCGAAGCGAGGATGACCTCATTCCCGGCCAAGAAAAACGCCTCGCTCAGCGTGCTTGGCGACACGACGCAAGCTGCTGCGAGTGCTATCCCGCTGGAGGTATCGGAGATCGTGCCCGCCACAATCGCTGAAACCATTGCCGCCTCGCCCCCGCTCTCGGCTATCGCCGACGAGGTCCACAATCGGGCGACCGCGCTCACGGAACGGCTGAAAACCAAGACGGATCCTAACGATCAGTCCATCCGCGAGGAACTGGACTCGATAGCTGCGACCATGATCGCATTGACCGCAAAGGCCGAAGGGCCGGGTTCGCCCATCCATTCGATCCTTGCCGGGCAGAGCGAAACGCGCCCCGATAGTCGCGAAAGCCTTGCGGCGCGCGCCAAGGCTGCGATTGCGGCGCCGAGAGAGCCGGCAAACTGATCCGGAAACGCCCTAGAGGCGGCCCTGTGCCGAGGCAATCTGGTAAAGCGCAATCCCGGTGGCGGTCGCAGCATTGAGGCTGTCCAGACCCGGCACCTGCGAAACACGGGCGCTTTTGAATTTCCGCAGGATTGCCGGCGGCAAACCATCCCCCTCAGTCCCGGTCGCCAGCGCCATGCGGGGTGCTGCCGTGATCGAACGGATTTCGGTCGTTCCGGACGGCGAAAGCGCCCACACCTCGTAGCCCCGACCCGTCAACGCCGCGAGGTTCTCCTCTATCGTTCCACCGCGCGTATAGGGCACTCTGAGCACCGCTCCGACCGAGACACGCAACGCCTTGCGGTAGAGCGGGTCGCAGCAGGTGTCGTCAAGCAGGACCGCATCCGCGCCAAAGGCCGCCGCATTCCTGAAGATCGAACCTATATTGTCATGATTGGAGATACCGCAGGCGACCAGCACGAGAGCGGTCTCAGGCAACGTGTCGAGCAATTGCGTCGCGTCGCGCCGTTGCGCGCGATGGCCGAGCGCCAAGACACCGCGATGCAGGTGAAAGCCGGCGATCGCGTCGAGGACCGCCGCCTCTGCCACGTAGACCGGAACATCGTCCGGAAACGCGGCCAACTCTTCCGAAAGCCCTGCGACCCGGTTTTCCAGAAGCAGGATCTTCTCCGCGACGAAATCCCCTGCCCCGGCATGCGCCGCCGCCAGCATCCTCAGGACGACCGTACCCTCCGCGATGAAGCGGTTATCGCGCCCGGTCAGATCCCTCTCACGGATGCTTTTGAATTCCACGATGCGTGGATCATCAGGATCGCTGATCCTGATGATCTCGCCGCGGCGTTCCGCTCCCATCAGGGTGCGGTGCCCACCGCGACGTCCGCAACGATTCGTCCGACGGACAGATCGTAGACCAGAGCCTTCTGCTGGCCGTCGATAGCGCCGAAAAAGAGCATCTGCGATCCGGACAGGGACACCGAACGAACGTCGAACCCGGCGGGAAGCGAAACGGCAGCATTTATGGGCTGGTCCGACGGTACGGCGGGGCTGCCGGTGGCCACGGGGGCCGTATCCGGCTTTTGCGCGACCTTGTAGACAACCGCTGCAAGGACCGCCATAAAGCACACGAATAAAATGCCGCCCGAAACGAGTTGCAGCAGCACCATCTTCCGGCGGATCCTTTCCATTACCGGATCAAGCGGTTCTTCCTGTTCCACGGGATCAGGATTTGCCATGCTGAATGTCCTTGCTGCTATCGGGTTACATGAATGAACGATCCCTTTAAACAAGCTGACGCTCCAAGGAAAGTGCTGGTCGCCGATGATGATGCCGAAGGTCGCCTGGATGCATGGCTGACCTCCGTCCTCGCCGGTGAATTTTCCCGAAGCCGCATCAAGGCGCTGATCGAGCAAGGTGCAGTCCTGCACAGGGGTGCGATCTGCACCGAACCCAAGAAGAAGGTCGCGCCGGGAGACCGCGTCGAGATCGTCCTGCCGGAACCGGAAGATCCCGTGCCCAAGGGCGAGGACATTCCCCTTGAGGTCCTCTACGAAGATGCCGACGTTATCGTGATTGCCAAACAGGCCGGCCTGGTCGTCCATCCGGGCGCCGGCAACTGGACCGGCACGCTGGTCAATGCGCTGATCCACCACTGCGGGGACAGCCTGTCAGGTATCGGCGGCGTGCGCCGCCCCGGCATCGTACACAGGCTGGACAAGGACACGAGCGGTGTTCTCGTGGCCGCCAAGAACGACATCGCCCATCGGCATCTGGCCGCGCAGTTCGCAGATCACGGGCGCACAGGTCCTCTGGAGCGCGCCTACCAGGCAGTCGTCTGGGGTCGGCCGAAGCAGCTGCGTGGAACGATCGACGCGCCTCTGGGCCGTGCCGGAGATCGCACCAAGCGGGCGGTGAAGCGCGCAGACAGCGACGATGCGCGCGAGGCGGTGACGCATTACGAAGTCATCGAGCGCTTCCATGAAAAGCCCGACGCGACCGCCATGGCAGCGCTCGTGGAGTGCCAGCTGGAGACCGGACGGACGCATCAGATTCGCGTCCACATGGCGCATATCGGAAGCCCCCTGGTCGGCGACCCTGACTACAGCGCCGGTTTCCGGACCAAGGTGAACCTGTTGCCCGAACCGGCAAAGACGGTCGTGAAGGCCTTCCACCGGCAGGCGCTGCATGCCTTCCTCCTGGCTTTCGAGCATCCTCGGACCGGCGAAGTCATGGAATTCAAGGCGCCTATTCCTGACGATCTGCAGGAACTCATAGACGCCTTGCGGGTTTAGTCACTGCAATACCGACCTGTCGATACATTACGAAAACGTAATGGAATAACATTCAAGTGAACGCCGCGTTCACTTGAATCACTGTTCTGCCCCACTTATTTGGTACGTGGGTCGGTGCGGGGTCGAAGATGACCCGCGCCGTTTGGCTTGCCTCAGCGCCTGTCGCTCGAAAGAGGGAGCCGGGAGAAATCGATCAGAAGGGGGTGCTTTATGGCCCGCAACACACTACCATCCATTACAGCCGGCGAAGCTGGCCTCAACCGTTATCTCGACGAAATCCGCAAGTTTCCGATGCTGGAGCCGCAGCAGGAATACATGCTTGCGAAGCGTTATGCGGAACATGGTGATCGCGACGCCGCCCACAAGCTGGTGACGAGCCATCTGCGTCTCGTGGCGAAGATCGCCATGGGTTATCGCGGCTATGGCCTGCCGATCGGCGAAGTCGTCTCGGAAGGCAATGTCGGCCTCATGCAGGCAGTCAAGAAGTTCGACGCGGAACGCGGCTTCCGCCTGGCGACCTATGCCATGTGGTGGATCAAGGCCTCCATCCAGGAGTACATCCTGCGATCCTGGTCGCTGGTGAAGATGGGCACGACCGCCAACCAGAAGCGGCTGTTCTTCAACCTGCGCCGGCTCAAGGGTAAGATCCAGGCCATCGAGGAAGGCGATCTGAAGCCCCATCAGGTCACGGAAATCGCCACCAAGCTGAAGGTCTCCGAGGAAGAAGTGGTGTCGATGAACCGCCGCCTTTCCGGCGACGCTTCGCTGAATGCTCCGATCCGCGCGGCGGAAGGCGAAGCCGGCCAATGGCAGGACTGGCTTGTCGATGAAAACGACAGCCAGGAAGACGTGCTGATCGAGCAGGACGAACTGGACACGCGCCGGCGGATGCTGGCGAAGGCCATGGGCGTGCTGAACGATCGCGAGCGACGCATTTTCCAGGCTCGCCGCCTGGCAGAGGATCCGATCACGCTGGAGGAACTCTCGTCCGAGTTCGACATCAGCCGTGAGCGTGTCCGCCAGATCGAAGTTCGCGCCTTCGAGAAGGTTCAGGACGCCGTCCAGAAGGAAGCTCTTGCCCAGGCGCAGGCCCTTCGGGTCGTCGACGCCTGACAAGACGAGAAGTACTTAAAGAAAAAGGCCGGCGGAACATTCCGCCGGCCTTTTTTTGTTGCCCATGGGCGTTTGTTACTGCCCCGTCGGAGCAGGCGCGGAACCGCTGTTCAGGGCGGTCCATTCCTGGATTGCCTCGTTGAACGCCTGCGTTCCGGCTTCGCCCTTCTGCATTGTCAGCAGCGCGCGGCGCCCGTTGCGATAGGCCAACGGAATGTCCATCCAGTTGCGTGACCGCAGGAGCTCCAGATTGGTGGCCCGCGCATCCGGGAAGTCGTTGAGAGCGATCATGTGGAAATCGTCGGTGATCTTCGCCGGCACGGCGATCAATGCATCGCCGCGATCCTGCTCGGTCTGCTTCATCGCAATCCGCTGCACACTGTCGATGGTACCGCCCTCGAAGCCCTCAGGAACAGCGAACACGATCTCCACCAGATGGCTGGCTGGAAGCGAGGCGTCCGTATTCCTCTTGAAGGTCAGGAGTGCTGTCAGGCCTCTGCCCGGCACGTTGAGCCGTCCCTGCACAACCGGTTCCTGCACACCATTCTCACCCGGCTCCCGCAGCAGCGACCACGATACGGCGCCTTCGATTGCGGTTGGCGCAGTCTGGCCCAGCCGCTCCTCATAGAGGAACATCTTCTCGCCGGAGAGCGCCGCCGCGTCGTCCGGGGTGGCCGAAGGCTCGGCAGGAGCCTGTTCCGCAGCACCAGCTTCGGCTTCGGCAGCTCCCGCGTCGCCCGGCGTGGCCGGAGGCGCGTTGAGCTGTGCTACCGACTGACCTTCGCCCGTGGCGCCGGTCGGGCCTGGGCCGTCGTCGACCTCGGTACCGTCGGCAAGAAGTCGCTGCGTGAATTTCGCATCGGCAGCAACGCCGTCGTCCGTCGGAGGGGTCGCCGGCTGGCCGGGCGCGGTTTCGGCTGCCGGGGGTGTCTGCTGTGCGATAGCCGGCGGCTCGGCGTCCGCCGCCCCGCTTCCGGCTGCCCCGTTTCCGGCCGCAGGTGCGGTCACGGGTGCAACCGGCTCTGAGCCACCACCCAGATCGGTCAATGAATCCCTGTTGATCCACAGCGCATAACCGCCACCAGCGATGATCAGCAGCCCGATTAACGCCAGCACAGGCCCCGCGTAATTGCGCTTCTTCGGCGCTACGCGATAGGCTCGCGGCGGCGGCGACAGCATTTCCCCGTCGCTATCCGCCCCGCCCGCTGGCGCATCGCCGGCAGGAAGCGCATCCTGATTGTAGCCAATGAGTTCCTCGAGGTCGCTCCAGGGATCGTTTTCCTTGGAAGCGGGCTTGGCTTGCGAGGCTCCACCCGTTGCATCCGCACGATAGTCCGTCGATGGCGCGAGATCAGGGAGTTCCGTTACGGCGGGCATGCGCACCGAATCTGCGGACACATGTGTCTGCTCGTCGAAATGCGCCTCCACAGGCTCCGACGGAGATTGCGGGTAAGGGATCTCTACCGTTTCGCCCTGCGGACTGCCAAGATCGGGCACGTCCCGCCAGGCCGTGTCTGCGCCCTTCGGTGCCTGCTCCTCCGGAGGCCAGCTCCAGTCTTCGGTCGGAGCCGCAGCCTGCTCCTCGGGATGCCACGACTGGACCCCGTCGCCATGCGAAACCGGCTGTCCCTGCACGGCACCATGGTCAGGCACGTCGTCGCGATGCTCGACCGCACCGGCCGCATCCGCATAGTGGGAAACGTCCTGTGACGGCTGATACGTTTCCGATTCGGGCCAGACGGCAATACGATCGGAAGCTATCGCGTCTGTCTGCAGCGGTTCGTCCTGCTCCACCTGTGCGGCAACCTCGTCGTGATAACGAGGCTCCTCCGAGGGCTGATGCTCGGGCGTCACCCAGGTCTCTTCAGCAGCACCGACCGGCTGATCGTAATGCTCGTCATGCGCAGAATAAGCCGGCTCAGGCTGCTGCTCGACGCCATGCTCGTAGGAACGGGCATCTTCAGACGGCCCAGGCTCGCCGTAGCCATGATCGGCGTCCGGCTGACTGGGCTCGACCTCGTCCTGCCGCCATTCACCGGCAGCCGCTGCCGGCTGCTCGGGCTCATGCGCCGGTTGCTGTTCGACGATATCCGGCACGGCGGCAACGGGCGCCGCCAGCTGCTCCTCCGCCGGCAGGGCTTCCGCATGCTCCACCTCGACGGATTCAATCGCCGCTTCGAGCTTGTCCATCTGACGACGGATAAGGTCTTCCGTGGGCGTCGGCTTCATGTTCTCGAGCTGGCGCCGAACTGCGCCGCGCGCCTTGTCGTAAACCTTCGCGCGCATGTCCGGCGTGTTCTTCGCCAGACCGTCTACGGCGCGGCGGATAACCGCAACAAAATCTGCCATCAGCACTTTCTCATGGTCACCGGTCGATTAACCGGCTGGTAACGATAACGAGCTTGGAACTTTAATCCTCAAACGGATCGGTCACAAGTATGGTGTCGTCCCGCTCCGGGCTGGTGGAAAGTAGGGCGACAGGCGCGCCGATCAACTCCTCAACCTGACGAACGTACTTGATCGCCTGGGCCGGAAGATCTGCCCACTTGCGCGCGCCGACTGTCGATTCCTTCCAGCCTTCGAGCGTAATGTAGATCGGCTCGACCCGAGCCTGCGCCCCCTGGCTTGCCGGCAGATGATCGATTTCCTGGCCGTCCAGCTTGTAGCCAACGCAGATCTTCAGCTCTTCGAGGCCGTCGAGGACGTCGAGCTTGGTCAGCGCGATACCGGTAATTCCGTTCGTCGCAACCGACTGGCGCACCAGTGCGGCGTCGAACCAGCCGCAACGACGCTTGCGGCCCGTGACGGTGCCGAACTCATGTCCCTTTTCGCCCAGGAACTGGCCAATCTCGTCGTGCAGTTCCGTCGGGAACGGGCCTTCGCCGACGCGGGTCGTGTATGCCTTGGTGATGCCGAGAATGTAACCCAGCGCGCCCGGACCCATGCCGGAACCGGCAGCAGCCTGGCCGGCAACGGTGTTGGACGAGGTCACATAGGGATATGTACCGTGGTCGATGTCGAGCAGCGAGCCCTGCGCACCTTCGAACAGGATGCGTGCACCGGCGCGGCGCTTCTTGTCGAGCAGCAGCCATACGGTTTCGCTGAACGGCAGAATGCGCTCGGCAACCGATGTCAGCTCTTCCATGATTGTTTCGTGCGATACTTCGGCAGCACCGAAACCGCGCCGCAGCGCATTGTGATGCGTCAGGATACGATCGACCTTGGCCGAAAGGGCTTCTGTGTCGGCCAGATCCATGACCCGGATCGCGCGACGGCCGACCTTGTCTTCGTATGCCGGGCCGATGCCGCGACGGGTTGTGCCGATCTTCGTGCCGCTGTTGGTAGCAGCATCTTCGCGCATACCGTCGAGCTCACGGTGCAGCGACAGGATCAGCGTCGCGTTGTCGGCGACACGGAGGTTTTCAGGCGTCACCTTGACGCCCTGAACTTCCAGACGCCCGATTTCGGCGATCAGCGCATGCGGATCGACCACGACACCGTTGCCGATAACGGCAAGCTTGCCAGGACGCACAACACCGGAAGGCAGCAAGGAGAGCTTGTAGCTGACGCCGTCGATAACGAGCGTATGGCCCGCATTATGGCCACCCTGATAGCGCACGACGACGTCGGCACGCTCCGAAAGCCAATCAACGATCTTGCCCTTGCCCTCGTCGCCCCATTGGGAACCGACCACCACGACGTTCGTCATACTTTTGCTTTCCTGCTTTCGCGCAAGCTTCTGCGCCAACTCAAACCGGCGCATCTATAAAGTGTTGATGCGAGGAATGCGATCTGTTTGTGGCCGAAAAAACGGTTTTTACGTGACAAATACAGGACCGGCAGTCTATCAGCGGGCCGGTCCGGCAGGCTGACGCCTGTTCTCCCATGGAGATCATCTTGCATAAAAAGGCGTATCTTTGTCTCGTGATTGCAACGCTTTCATGGGGAGGCAACGCGGTCGCGGGGAAACTGGCCGTCGGGCATATCAGTCCGATGATGCTGACTTTCTCGCGCTGGGCGATCGCGGTTGCGATCATTTTCGCGATCTCGGCCCCGCAACTGAAGAAGGACTGGCCAGTCGTGCGCAAGCGCCTGCCGATCCTGATATTCTACGGCATTGTCGGCTACACCACATTCAATGCCGTGCTCTATACGGCGTTGAACTACACGACGGCAATCAATGTCGCCATCGAGCAGGCGGGCATCCCGATGCTCATCTTCATTATCAATTTCATCCTCTTCCGGACACGCGTCTCGATCGCCCAGATCATCGGGTTCTCGCTTACGCTTGTCGGCGTGGCGCTGACCGCGGCCCATGGCGACCTCGCCTCGCTGCTCGACCTGACGGTGAATTTCGGCGACGCCCTGATGCTGATCGCGGTAGTTGCCTACGCCGTCTATACGGTATCCCTGCGATGGAAGCCGGCCATCGACTGGCGAACGCTGATGGCGGTCCCCGCATTTTTCGCACTTCTGACGACGGTCCCGCTGGTGCTTTGGGAACAGGCTAGCGACCAGATCATCTGGCCCGATGCCCAGGGCTGGGCAATCGTCCTCTACACTGCGGTTTTCGCATCGCTCCTCGCCCAGGTTCTCTATATCAAGGGTGTCGAGGGCATCGGGCCGAACAGGGCAAGCCTGTTCATCAACCTGATCCCCGTGTTCGGCACGCTGCTGTCCGTCGCCATCATCGGGGAGGACCTGCAACTGTTCCACGTCGCCGCACTTGTGCTGGCACTCGGTGGCATCGCCATTGCGGAAAAGGGAAAATCCGCCTCTCCCTGATGAGGCGGGCGGGCAGTATTCGCCGCGACGTTCTTCCCTAAACTTTTCATTAATTTTTACGCGTCATTAATCTCTCGAAATCACGAGGTTAGGCGATGCGTATTGCGTTCTCCATCGCGCTCCTGCTGCTACTTTCCGCCTGCGCGTCGGCCCCAAGCCGGATCAACAACGCCTGTGCGGTCTTCGAGCAGCGCGACGGGCTTTTCAACAACTGGTCGCGCGAGGCGAAGAAGACGGAACGGCAATACGGCGTTCCCGTCCCGGTGCTGATGGCGACGATCTATACCGAATCCGGGTTCAGGGCCAACGCCCGCCCTCCCCGTACGAAGCTGCTCGGTTTCATTCCGTGGAAACGGCAATCAACCGCCTATGGCTATGCGCAGGCGCTCGACGGTACATGGCTTGAATACCAGCGGGCCACCGGCCGCTGGTCGGCCCGCCGCAGCGATTTCGGAGACGCGATCCAGTTCGTCGGCTGGTATCACAACCGCAGCCACCAGAAGAACGGCATCCCGCTCCAGGACACCCACAATCTCTACCTTGCCTACTATTCCGGCCATGCGGGCTACTCCCGCGGCAATTTCACGGCGACGGCCAAGAAGGCGGCGCAGCGTTCGGCCGGCATCGCGCAGAAGTATGAAGCGCAGCTGAGGAATTGCGGCTATTGATGGAGACACCGCCGGGCATGACCCGGCGACGTTCCTCAGTCCTCAAGACGATCAATAGATGTCGAAGGGGAAGTACTTGGCGACGATCTTGCCGTAAGTGCCGTCCGCAACGATGACGTCGATGGCCTTGTTAAACTTTTCCCGCAACGCATCCTCGCCCTTGCGGATGCCGATCCCCGCCTCGGTCTCGGTTCCAGGCACATCGCCGATCAGCTTGCAGCAGTCCTTCCCTCCGCCGTTCAGCCAGTCGACCAGCACGAACTTGTCGGAGATGAGCGCGTCGATGCGGCCGTTCTGCAGGTCGGCTGCGGCTTCGTCCTGCGTAGGATAAAGCTTCACCTCCACGCCGGCCTTTTCATATACGTCAGTCGCATAGTTCGCCTGTGTCGTTGAGGCCTGCGCGCCAACGACCTTGTCCTTCATGTCTTCGGCGGAGACGCCGGCGAGATCCGTTTCATTGGGGGCAACGACGGCCAAAGGCGTCGTATAGTACTTGTTGGTGAAATCGATCTGCTGCTTGCGTTCCTCGGTGATGCTCATCGAGGCAACGATCGCATCGTACTTGTTGGCCATCAGTCCCGGAATCATGCCGTCCCAGTCCTGTGCCACGATCGAGCACTTGGCATTCATGGCTTCGCAAAGCGCCTTGGCCATATCGACGTCGAGCCCCTTCAGGGAGCCGTCCGTGTCGGTGTAGCTGAAGGGCGGATAGGCACCTTCGGTCGCAATGCGGATTTCCCCATCCTGCGCGATGGCAAGCGAAGCGGATGCGACGACTGTCGCAAGAACTATCGATGCTAGCAGTGTTTTCATTAATCCCTCCCTGTGCGAGCCGGCTGGCCCGACCTCAGCTTAGAGGAATGAATGCCCTGCTGAGAAGGGGCTGTGGCGAATTGCCCGCAAATCTCAGTCGCCGTAGCCGACGATGCCTTTGATCTCGAGGAAATCGTGGATACCCCAGTCGGCATATTCGCGCCCGTTGCCGGACTGCTTGTAGCCGCCGAAGGGCGCCTTCGTGTCCCAGTCGGGATAGTTGATATAGACCGAGCCCGCCCGCAGACGCGCCGCCACCTTGCGGCCATGAGCCAGATCGCCGGACTGCACATAGGCGGCGAGCCCATAGACGGTATCGTTGGCAATGGAGATTGCCTGTTCTTCGTCCTTATATGGAAGGATCGAGAGAACCGGTCCGAAGATTTCCTCCCGGGCGATCATCATGTCGTTGGAGACGTTTCCGAACACGGTAGGCCGGACATAATAGCCACGATTGAGCCCGTCCGGCCGACCAGGTCCGCCTGTCACCAGCGTCGCGCCTTCCTTGATGCCCGTCTCGATCAGCCGCTGGATCTTGTCGAACTGCTGCCGGCTTACAACCGGTCCAAGGTCGGTGCCGTCCGCCTGGGGATCACCAACCTTGATCGCTTCGGCTGCGGCCTTCGCAATTACCAGTGCTTCGTCATGCCGGTCAGCGGGCACCAGCATGCGCGTCGGCGCATCGCAGGATTGCCCCGAATTGCCGAAGCAGGAAACAACACCTTCCGACACGGCATGATCGAGATCCGCATCCGGGAGAATGATGTTGGCCGACTTGCCGCCCAGTTCCTGCGAGACCCGCTTCACCGTATCGGCCGCCGTCTTGGCGACGATGACGCCGGCGCGCGTGGAGCCTGTGAAGGACACCATGTCGACATGCGGATGACCGGCCATCACCTGGCCCACGTCCGGGCCGGTGCCGTTCAGCAGATTGAAGACACCGGGCGGAGTACCTGCCGCCGCCATGACCTCCGCAAAGATGATGCCGGTGATCGGCGCAATCTCCGACGGCTTGAGAACCATCGTGCAGCCGGCAGCAATTGCCGGTGCCACCTTGCAGACGATCTGGTTGAGCGGCCAGTTCCACGGGGTGATGAGGGCGCAGACACCGATCGGCTCCTTAACCACCATCGTCGTGCCGCGGCGCTCGGAAAACGCGTAAGCTTCCAGCGCCTCGATCGTCGCGATGAGATGCGCCTTGCCGACTGCCGCCTGACTGTCGCGGGCAAATGCGATGGGTGCACCCATTTCCCGGCTCACCGCCTGCGCGATTTCCTCGTAGCGGTTTTCGTATTCGGAAAGAATGCGGCGCAGCAGCGCCAGCCTGTGCTCTTTCGACCATGCCGAAAAGACGGGAAACGCCGCCTTGGCGGCCGCAACGGCACGGTCGACATCGTCGCTGCAACCCAGAGCAATCTGGGTGAAGGCCTCCTCGGTCGATGGATCGATGACATCCAGGCGAACCGGAATGGCCGGTTCGACCCAGGCACCGTCGATGAAGAACTTGAGGTGATTGTTCATGCAAGGCTCCGGCTGCGGACGACGGGCTTACTATCATGCAAGCCCGTGCACCCCGCAAGCCGCGAGCACCTGTCAGTTCCGGTACTGCGACAGGAACTGCTTGGCAGCCTCGATCTCGTTGGAACGGATCTCATGGCCACCCGGATGCCATTCGAGGCTCACCTCGTCTCCCGATCGCCTGAAATAGTCCGCAAGCGTTTGCGTCAGCTCGACGGAGGCGATCGGATCGCGCTCGCCGGCGGTAATCAATACCCGACCGGCGGCTTTCTCGGTCCTCTCCTTGGGTTCGAAGGGCATCAGCGGATGCATCAGCACCGCCGTTTCGAACAGGCCGGGCTTGTGGATGAGAATGCTGGCGAGGATGTTTGCACCGTTGGAAAATCCAAGCCCGATAACCGGGCCTGCTCCGTAATGCTCCTTGTTGGCAATGACGAACTCGCTCATCCGATTGGTCGCCCGCGCCAGATCCTCGCAGTCGTAGATGCCTTCCGCCTTGCGACGGAAGAAGCGCGCCGCGCCATGCTCGGAAATGTCCCCGCGTGGCGAAATCACCGTCGCATCCGGCAGCAGACAGCTGCCGAAGTCGAAGAACTGGTTTTCGTCACCACCCGTGCCGTGGAACACAACGATGATCGGCGCTCCGGGTGCACCGGCTTTTGCCCGGTGCACATAACTTTCATGACTCATGATGTGCCTCCTTGCACCGTCAACCCGCTAGGCGTCCAACGGTTCGAGATGTTGTTCGAGCGTCGATCTCAGATGCGCGTGCTGCGTGGGCAGTTTCAGCGCCTCTCCGAGATGGGCGGTATCTTCGTCGCGGTCGAAACCCGGCTCGTTCGTGGCAATCTCGAACAACACGCCGCCTGGCGTGCGAAAGTAGATCGCCCAGAAATAGTCGCGGTCGATCACGGGCGTAACCTGATAGCCGGTATCCATCAGCGCCTTGCGAACTTCGAGCTGCTTTTCGCGGTTCTCGACAGCAAAGGCGATATGATGGACCGATCCGGCGCCGAGCCTTGCACCGTTGATGTTCGGCATCGTCTCGATGTCGATGACATCGGCGCCATTGCCGCCGGGTATGCCGAGCCGCAGCACTCCGTCCTTGGCATCGATCTGCTGGTAGCCCATGAACTTCAGCAGTTCGGCCGTGCCGCCTTCATCCCGAAGCCGAAGGGACGCCGAACGGAAGCCACGGATCGCGTGGTCTTCGCCCACGCCGTTGCCGGTCCAGGGAGCACGCGCATCATCCCTCATTTCGACAAGGGCAAAGCCATCGCCATCCGGTCCGGCAAAGTGCAACCGGTTTTCCCCGAAAGCAGCGTCGGTCTTGAGCCCTTCGACGCCGGCCTGCGTCAGTCGTTCGCTCCAGTAGCCGAACGAGCCTTCGGGAACGGAGAACAGCGTCGTGCCGACCTCACCCGTGCCGGGACGGCCCTGCGCGATATGCGGAAACGGGAAGTAGGTCATGACCGAACCCGGCGTACCGACTTCGTCACCGTAATAGAGGTGGTAGACGTCGGGCGCATCGAAATTGACGGTCTTCTTCACCCGGCGAAGGCCGAGCGTATCGGTGAAGAACTTGTTGTTGGTACGGGCGCTGGCCGCCATCGACGTGACGTGATGCAGCCCCTTGATCTGGTCGAGCATATTCATACCCTTTCTGGCTCCATGAGCCTGTTCTTGGGCCTATACTTGGCGATCAGGAGGGCGGCTGCATAGTGAAGCGCATACGAACGCATCGTTCATAATTTCAGTTACAGCACCGAGGTTGAGGATCGCGCTAGGCCTGTTCCGGCAGTTGCCAGTTGATGGCGGACTTGCCTCGCGAAACAAGGAATTCGTTCGCCTTGGAGAAGTGGCCGCAGCCGAGGAAGCCGGTATGAGCCGAGAGCGGCGAAGGATGGGGGGCACGCAGCACCAGATGGCGGGAACCGTCGACGAAGGCCGCCTTTTTCTGTGCGTATGAGCCCCAGAGCATGAAGACGACTCCGTCGCATTGTTCGTTGACCGCGCGGATGACGGCATCGGTAAAGCGTTCCCAGCCCTTGCCCTGATGCGATGCCGCGCGCGCTTCCTCCACCGTGAGCACGCTGTTCAACAGCAGCACGCCCTGTTTCGCCCAATGTTCGAGGAAACCGTGAGCCGCCGGTGGAATGCCGAGATCGGTCTTCAATTCCTTGTAGATGTTGACGAGCGACGGCGGGATGCGGACACCCGGCTGCACTGAAAAGCACAGGCCGTGTGCCTGGCCCTGACCGTGATAGGGATCCTGGCCGAGGATGACGACCTTGACCTTGTCGATCGGCGTCAGGTCGAGCGCCCGGAAATACTCGCCCCCCTTCGGGAATATCCGCTTGCCGGCTTCCTTTTCCGCGACCAGGAAGCGGCGCAGTTCGCTCATATACGGATTGCCGAACTCGGGCGCCAAGGTCCGCTTCCAGCTTTCCTCGACCTTGATTTCCTCGACCATGGTGCGGCCTCCTATTTGAACCGGCCGCCGCGCTGCAGGACCTCGATCTTGTAACCATCCGGATCGGTTGCGAAGAAGAAGCGCGCGAAGGGCTTCCCGTCGCGCGGCATCTCGACCAGTTTTCCGACCGTCAGTCCGAGATCGGTGAAGCGCCGGTATTCTGCCTCGACATCGTCGACCGAAACCGCGAGATGGCCATAGCCGTCGCCAATATTGTAGGGCTCTTCGCGGCCGGCATTGACCGTGAGTTCCAGCTCGAAATCCGTCTCCGGGTTGGAAAGATAGATCAGGGTGAAACCATCGAAGGGAACGCGCTCTGCGACAGTGAGCCCGAAGGCCTTCTGGTAGAAATCGACCGATCGTTGCTCTTCGAGCACCCGGATCATCGAATGGATCATCTTCGCCACGTCAAAACTCCCTGCACGCATTCGTCATGGCTTTATGGGAAATCCTGTCCCCGTTGCCAATGTCGCTGCGGCAGAATTCACATCAGGCTGCGTCTTCGCGTGCAATTGAAATCCGGACCGGACATGTTCATATGGCGCCGGTGCCCGTCACGTTTGGCGCAACCTCGCCAACCGGCAAAGCCGGCCGCTTCGGAAAGGCTCTTCATGCGTATCGTCTATCTGAGCCTTGGCTGGCTGCTCGTCGCGATCGGCGTCATCGGCGTCTTCTTGCCGGTCCTGCCCACCACGCCGTTCCTGATCATGGCGGTCGCCTGCTTCGCCCGCTCCTCGCCACAGCTCGAGGCATGGCTGCTGGAGCATCCGAAATTCGGTGGGCCATTGCGGGACTGGCGGGAACGGGGCGCCATACCGCGCAAGGCGAAGATTGCTGCGGTTACGATGATGTCGCTGAGCTACGCGATCTTCTGGTTCGCCACCTCGCCGCCGGCGCTGCGCGCCGCGGTCGTCGCCGGTTTCATGATCCTGCCGGCCATCTATGTCGTCACGCGGCCGGAACCGCCCGCTGCATAAAGCAGGCGACAAGGAAGCGCCCTTAAGCTCCCGGCCGGTGCCGGGCCTGCGGCAGCACGAACGGGATGTGTTCAGCAGGCAGCCGCCCGACTGCCCCGGCAATGCCGTAGACGTTGCCGATCGTATCGTCGTTGACGGTCTCGCCGCAGGCACCTTGCGAGACGACCGAGCCGTGATCGAGCACCAGAAGATGGTCCGCGAACTCCGCCGCGAGGTTCAGGTCATGCAGGATTGCCAGCACGATGCCGCCTGCAGCGGCAAAATCACGCGCGACTTCCAGGACCGAAATCTGATGCCCGAGGTCGAGGCTTGCCGTCGGCTCGTCGAGGAACAGCGCCCGTGGGACGCCATCCACCACGGGATCAGGAACCTGCGCAAGAGCGCGGGCAAACTGCACCCTCTGCTGCTCCCCGCCGGAGAGCGATGGATATGGCCGTGCCTCGAAGCCGCGCAGTCCGACGCGGGCAAGCGCCTGACGCGCCTGCTCCAGTGGATTGCGTGCACCCTGCGCCACCGCCCCCATGCGAACGATTTCCAATGCCGTGAACGGAAAGGAAAGCTGAACCGACTGCGGCAGAACCGCCCTCAGCCGCGCAAGTTGCACCGGCTGGTAACGCACAATGGGCGACCCGTGATAGGCGATCTGTCCTGCGTCCGGCTTCAGTTCACCGGACAGGACCTTCATCAGGGTCGATTTCCCCGCCCCATTCGGCCCGATGATCACGGAAAAATGGCCGCCGCGCAGCTCCACGCCGACGTTGTCGACGAGCTTTCGGCCGCTCCGGCTGACGGTGACACCTTCGGCAGTGATCATGGCATCTCTCCCATACGGATCCCGCCCTTGCCCAGCAGCAGGAACAGGAATACCGGCGCCCCGAAGAGGGCGGTAATGACACCGATCGGCAGCTCCGCCGGGGTTGCCACGGTGCGCGCGACACTGTCGGCAATGAGCAGGAGCGCACCACCGCCGAGAGCCGAAGCCGGCAGCAGGAAGCGGTGCGACGGACCGGTGACCAGGCGCAGGAGATGCGGCACGACGATCCCGACGAAACCGATGGAACCAGCCACCGCCACCGTCGAGCCGCAGGCCGCAGCCACGGCAATGATCACGATCCGCTTCAGCCGCTGCACCGGAACGCCCATGTGGAATGCCGCCGCATCACCGAGCACGAGCGCGTCGAGGCCGCGGGCAACGAAGGGGATTGCGCCCAGCACGAAGACGATGAACGGCAGGATGGAAAGCACCCGCCCGAAGGTTGCGCCGCCGAGCGATCCCAGGCTCCAGAAGGTGATGTCGCGAAGCTGCCGGTCGTCGGCAATGAAGATCATCAAGCCCATGACCGCAGCAGCCAGCGCTCCAATGGCGATCCCCGAGAGAATAAGCGCAGTGGTGGAGGTACGGCCGTCCTTGGTGGCGATGAGATAGAGAAGCCAGGTGTTGATCAGGCCACCGAAAAAGGCCATCAACGGCAGGAACTGGTTTCCCAACACCATGGCGAGGGGCGCAAGCACCGTACCCCCGAGCACGATGGCCAGAACGGCGGCCAGCGCCGCACCCGACGTCACGCCGACGATGCCGGGATCGGCGAGAGGGTTGCGGAACAGGCCCTGCATCATGGCACCCGAGACTGCCAGTCCCGCCCCCACAAGCAAGCCCAATGCAGTCCGCGGCAGGCGAACGGCCTCCAGAACCACGACATCCTGGCTCGAGAGGCTGTCGGACCCCGTCAGATAGGCCAGAAGGTCACGCAGCCCGACGCCGGTCGGCCCGCTAGAGAGCGAAATCAGAGACGCGACCACGACCAGCACGACGAGCGCGCCGAGGGTAACGAAGCCCTGGATGGTTCGATCACCGTCGGCTCCGGTCGCCTTCATCGGCAACGCCAGCGCCTTCATTAATGCGTCCCGCCCGCATGGAGTTGCCTGGAAAGCTCGCGCACCGCTTCCGGCGTGCGCGGGCCGAAGCCCAGCAACAGCAAGCCGTCCATGGAAATCAGAGCCTTGTCGGCAGCCGCCGGAGTGGTCTGGAACGCCGGAAGAGCAAAGACCTCGTCCGTCGAGGTCTGGTGGTTCCCGCGCGTCATGGTGAGGATGACATCCGGCTTGGCAGCGATGACCGCCTCGTCCGACAGCGGCTTGTAGCCATTGATTTCCGGCGCGGCGTTAATGCCGCCCGCCATCCGGATGATCTCGGCCGCCTCGGTGCCGGCGCCGCCCGCCATGATCCGGCCATTGGCAAGCGACAGCACGAACAGTACGCGCTTGCGGGGTTCCGGTATCTTCGCCACCTCCTGCGACAGCGCCTGAAGCTCACTTTCGGTCTTGTCGGCGAGCGCATCCGCTTCACTCGAGAGCCCGACGGCTGCACCGATATCGCGGATCTTCCGGCCGATCGCCTCGCCCTGCGGCGGAGTTGCGATTGTCACCATCGGGATTGCGCTGGCACTCAGGATTTCCAGGACCGGCGGCGGGCCAGATCCCTCTTCCGTCAGGATGAGATCCGGTCTCTGTGCTATGATGCCCTCCGCCGATAGCGCTCGCATATAGCCGACATCAGGCTTCGAGCTTGCCTCGGCAGGGTATCCGCTGGTGGAATCGACCGCGGCGATCCGGTCCTGGGCGCCGAGGGCATAAAGGATTTCGGTAATCGTACCGCCGATGGACACGATCCGTTGCGCGGAAGGGTTGCCCTCCTCGGCCGCCGATACCGCTGACGCCATAAACAACCCGACCGCAGCAACAGCGGCCAAACGCCCCTTGAACGAACCTGAAAATGTCATCGTCAATCCACCCAAATGATCCGCCTGGAGGAGAACTGCCTCAGGCCCGGCAATAACTTGAGTTGACTACGCAAGTTTTTTTGGCTTTTCAAGGCACCGGCCGACAGATATCTTGAGTGAGAAGTGAAACTTTATGAGAGGAACTGAGAAAATGTACATTGCGATGAACCGCTTCCGCGTCGTCCCCGGCTACGAGGAGGCCTTTGAAGCGCTCTGGCGCAGCCGCGAGGGCCGTCTGGCGGAAATGCCCGGCTATGTCGAATTTCACATGCTGAAAGGTCCGAAGGCCGAGGATCATTCGCTGTATGCTTCCCATACTGTCTGGGAAACCTTCGAGCATTTTCAGGCCTGGACCAAGTCCGAACAGTTCCGTGCCGCCCACGCCAAGGCCGGCGAGAACCGCGGCAAGATCGAGTACCTTTCCGGCCCGCATTTCGAGGGCTTCGAAGTCATCATCCATGAAGATCGCAACGGCGCCCGCGCCGCAACGGCAGCGTGAACACCATGAATGCAGTCGCACAACAGAGCGGAGAACGGCGCGAACGCGCGCTTGCCGCCCTCGCGGAGAAGCCGGACGGCGTCGTCGAGGCGCTTGCCGCCAAGGCAGAGGTCACCCCGGCCGAAATCCTGGAAATCCTTCCTGCCGGTTCCGCCGTCATCGCCGACAAGGACGCCTTTGCCGATATCTGGGCTGATCTGACGAAGTGGGGCGAAATTCTCTTCATCGTTCATACGGACGACATCGTCCTTGAAGCGGAAGGCACTCTGCCGGAAGGCTCGGAAGGACATGGATGGTTCAACATCCATGGCGACAGCCCGATCGGCGGCCATATCAAGAAGGACAACTGCGCTTCAGTCACCTTCGTCGACCGGCCGTTTCACGGCCGCCGTTCCTGCTCGGTCTGGTTCATGAATGCGACGGGTTCGGCCATGTTCAAGGTCTTCGTGCGCCGCGACGAACAGCGCGAGCTGATCGGCGAACAACTGGCGAAGTTCGAAGCCTTGCGCGACCACTACGCGGCTGTCTGACCGGCAATCGTATAAAGAACATCCGGCTTCTGGCCGGATGTTCTTTTGGCCTCAAATGGCCGGGACCCACTTCCAGAACACGCCTTCCTGACGTTCCGGATAGTACTTGAATTCGCATTCGAAACGTCGTCCGTAGGCTTCCGCGGCCTTCAGCGCGGCGTCGCTCACGGGGTTCATGCCCGTGCCAGGAGCGAACCAGTCCTCCAGCAGATCATCCGGGATGTAAGTGCCAACCCGAAGCGGCATGACCGCCAGGGTCTGGTCTAGTTCTTCCGGTGGCATGGCGTATCTCCAGCGTTCGAACGTTTATTTTTCGCGAGGCAGCTTGAGCCTCGCGCCCGGAACCACGAGCTTTCATTCCCGCTGCGCAGCATGGCCTCAAGGAGGTGTCACCAGCGTTGCGAAATCTCCTTGAGGAGCGCCAATGTCGGCATCCAGAGCTTCGTGGCTCGTGGCATAGGGTTCCCACAGTAACCAATATAGCGCTCAAGTTCAGTAGCGCTAGCCGCAGGGATGAGCTGGCTCTGCACCCCCCTTTGGAAAATTACTTTCCCGTTTAGTGCGACACGTGCTCAGGCTTGCCCTTGCGTTTGGTCGAAGCCATGTCGTGAAGCTCCTTCTCGCTCATGGACTTCTCCATGCTTTTCGATGGGCCCTTGAGTTCACTTTTCTTGATATCGCCCCGTTTCGCCGCAAGCGCAGCTCCTGCGGCCTTCTGCTGTGACTTCGATTTCGCCGGCATGTCTGCCTCCTCCGGTTGAACCCTGCAAAAACGAACCCCAAGGACGCGCGATGGTTCCCGTCGCCGGCAGGGAACTATCCGGCTTGCGCTGCCGTTGGGTATCCAGAACAACCGAGAAGAGAAAACGAGGAAGGCAGCATCAGTTCACTTGCCAATGCCGACAATCAGGAGCGCTGAACCGTTCCCATTGCCGTGATGAACTGGCTCCCGCCGAGGGAGCCAATTTACGTTCTGCGGAACCCTCCCCAGCCTCTGGGTGTTCACCTGCGCAACTTTGGAGATCGACATGGACGCCGAAACCATACTGCCTCAGGAGCGCGCTGCGCGGGACATGATAGAGGCGATGCCGCATATGGAGGCCAAGGCAGCACCGACCCTCGTCAACGCCGATGCCGAAGCATTCGTTGCCGAGTCCCTCGAAGACCTGGTGAACTGCGGCATACCCTTCCTGCTGGCCGGGACCTATGCCGTCAGCGCCTATACCGGCATCTCGCGCCCGACAAAGGATCTGGACATATTCTGCCGCGCCGGCGACTACGCCCGGATCCTCGCCCACTTCAAGGCCAAGGGATACGAGATCGAGGTCGAAGACGACCGCTGGCTCGGCAAGGTAATCAAGGGCAAGTATTTCTTCGACGTCATCTTCGCCGGCTCGAACGGCACCATGCCGATCGGCGACGGCTGGTTCGAGAGTGCACGCCAGATCGAGATGAATGGCCATCAGGTCCGCATCATCGCGCCGACCGAACTCATCTGGTCCAAGTGCTTCGTCCAGTTGCGCCATCGCTACGACGGCGGCGACGTCGTCCACGTCATCCTGCGTGCTCACGACCAGATCGACTGGGAACGGCTGCTCAACCACATGGAAGTGCATTGGGAGGTGCTGCTCGTGCACCTTCTGAACTTCCGTTGGATCTATCCTACCGAGCGAGACAAGGTGCCGGATTGGCTACTGGACGAATTGCTGGACCGACTGAAAGCGCAGCGCGAACTGCCGTTGCCGCAGATGAAGGTCTGCCGCGGCCGGATGTTCAGCCGCGTCGATTTCGAGATCGACGTCAAGGAATGGGGTTTTGCCGACGTGGGCGGTGAAGGCGAATTGCGCGAAGGCGCAAAAGAGATACCGCAAGGAGGATCGGCGTGACCAAAGCCAGTGATACGAAGGATGAAAGCACCCAGGCCGGCGCAACGAAGGTCGATGCGAAGAAGGCGAACGGCAAGCAAAAAATCGCTGCCATGGGCGACCTGCACGTGAAGGAGCACGGCAGCGTATCGTACAAGGAATTGTTCAGCGAAATCTCCCAGGTAGCTGATATTCTTGTTCTGACCGGCGACCTTACGGACCTCGGCAAGGTCAAGGAGGCGGAAATTCTGGCCGCCGACCTGCGCTCCTGCTCCATCCCCATCGTTGGCGTGCTCGGCAACCATGATTACGAATGCGGCTGCGTCGAGGAGGTCTCGCATATCCTGAAGGAAGCCGGCGTCCACCTGCTGGAGGGCCAGGCGGTCGAAATCAACGGTGTCGGCTTTGCGGGGGCCAAGGGTTTTGCAGGAGGATTCGGCCGCCACATGCTCAGCTCCTTTGGCGAGCCGGCGATCAAGGCAATGGTGACCGAAAGCGTCGAGGAGAGCATGCGGCTCGAAAACGCGCTCCGCCAGGTCCGCTCCGAACGCGCCATGGTGGTCCTCCACTATGCGCCGATCCGCGAAACGGTAGCGGGCGAACCTGAGGAAATCTATGCCTTCCTCGGTTCGTCGCGGCTGGCCGAGACGATCGACCGTTTCCCCGTCAGCGCCGTTGTCCACGGCCACGCGCATCGCGGCGCCTATCAGGGCAAGACGCCCGGCGGCGCGCCCGTCTATAATGTTGCCTCGCATATCGAGAAGCCGACCGGGCGGCCCTACGCACTGCTGGAACTTTAAAAATCCACCCCGAAGCCCGGCCGGCCTAGATGTGAAGGGCGTGGCCGAGCGCCTTCATGGCGGCCTCGGCAAATCCCTCCGACTGGGTCGGATGCGCATGGATGGTGCCAGCGACATCCTCCAGCCGAGTTCCCATTTCGACAGCGAGCGCGAAGGTGGCTGACAGTTCCGAAATGCCGGCTCCGACCGCCTGGATGCCGAGCACCAGATGGTTGTCGGCGCGCGCCACGACGCGCACGAAACCGTCCTCCGAGGCCAGCGTCATGGCCCGGCCGTTGGCCGCAAACGGAAACTGCCCGACCTTGATCTCGTGGCCCGCCGTGCGTGCCTCGTCCGGGGAAAGACCAACCGAGACTATTTCCGGATCCGTGAAGCAGACCGCGGGAATGGCCCGCTTGTCCCAGCTGCGGCGCCGGCCGGCAACGATCTCCGCCACCATGTCGCCCTGCGCCATGGCGCGGTGCGCCAGCATCGGCTCGCCTGTCACATCACCGATCGCGTAGATGCCGCGCATCGACGTGCGGCATTGATCGTCGATACGGATGAACCGGCCCTCCATGTCGAGCTCCAGCTCCTCGCGGCCCCAACCTTCGGTGACGGGCGTGCGACCGACTGTGACAAGGATTTTTTCGGCGCCGAGTTTCGTCTCTTCCCCGTTCGCATCCTCGACGATCAGTGCATCTCCTCCACCGGAGAGGTTCTTCACCCTGGTCCCCAGCCGCACCTCGACGCCGAGCGCCGCAAGCCGTTTGGCAACCGGCTGCGTCAGTGCGGCATCGTAAAGCGGCAGAATGCGCTCCTGCGCCTCCACGATCGTGACCTTGGCACCGAGCTTTGCAAAGGCGATGCCGAGTTCAAGCCCGATATAGCCAGCCCCGACGACGGCGAGCGACTTGGGCAGTTGCGCCAGCGACAGCGCCTCGGTGGACGAGATGATGTTGCCGCCGAACGGCAGCATCGGAAGCTCGACCGGTGCCGACCCGGTGGCGACGACGATGTTTTCCGCCCGCACCACCTGGCTGCCGGTCTCGGTCTCCACTTCGACGGTCTTGCCGTCGCGGAAGTGCGCCCGCCCGACGACAGCCTTCACGCCCGCCTTCTTGAGAAGGTTGACAACACCCATCGAGAGCCGGCCGGTAATGCCATCCTTCCAGGCCATCGTCCTCATGAAATCGATGCCCGGACTGTCCACGCGGATGCCCATGGGGTTCCGACCCGCAGCCATGGCCACCGCATGTGCGTAGTCGTCGGCAGTATGAATGATCGCCTTCGACGGGATGCAGCCGACGTTCAGGCAGGTGCCGCCGGCCTTCGCCATTTCGACGATCACCGTGTCGATGCCGAGCTGTGCCGCGCGGATGGCGCAGACGTACCCACCGGGACCGGCACCGATAACGAGGAGCTTGCAGGTGATTTCCTTCATCTCATCCCTCGACAAAGATCATTGCTGGCGCCTCCAGAAGCACCTTCAGGCGCTGGATGAAGGTTGCGGCATCCCAACCGTCGATCACCCGGTGATCGAAGCTGGAGGACAGGTTCATCATCTTGCGCGGCACGAACTGCGTGCCGTCCCACTGCGGGCGGACGGCAATCTTGTTGACGCCGATAATGGCCACTTCCGGATGGTTGATGACGGGCGTCGAGACGACACCCCCCATGGCCCCGAGCGAACTGATCGTGATCGTCGATCCAGAAAGCTCCTCCCGCTGCGCAGTCCCGCTTTTCGCGGCCTCGCTGAGGCGCGCCACCTCTCGTGCGCAGTCGAAGATGTCGCGCGCTTCGGCATGCTTGACCACCGGCACGACCAGGCCCGCCGGCGTCTGCGCAGCAATCCCGATATGAACGCCGCCATACTGGCGAACGACGCCGGCTTCGTCATCGTAGTGCGCATTGACCATCGGCTGGTCGGCGGCCGCCTTGACGATGGCCCGCATCAGGAACGGCAGGATGGTAAGTTTCGGCCGGCCCGGCCTCTGGTCGGCGTTCAGGCGCGTCCGCAGCTCCTCAAGCGACGTCATGTCGACCTCCTCCACATAGGTGATGTGGGGAATACGCGATTTCGAAAGCGCCATGCGCTCGGCAATCCGCCGGCGCAGACCGACGACCTTGATCTCCTGTATCGACGTGTTCGGCTGCAGACCGGGTTTGGCTGCGGCTGCTTTGCCCTGCCGCTGGAAGGCGTCCAGATCGTCGTGGGTAATGCGTCCGGTAGGTCCGGTCCCGGTGACTTGTCGCAGGTCGATCCCTGCATTCTTTGCTCTCAGGCGCACCGCCGGCGAGGCCAATGGCTTTTCCTCGGGTGGTCGCGGCGCCCCGGCTTCGGTTGCGGTTGCCGGCTTGCGAAGCTTCGGCTGCCCGGGTGCCGGCGGCGGCGTATCATCCTGGACCTTTTCCCTTACGGTTGACGCCGCAACAGGTGCTTGCTCCGCTTTGGAAAGCTCCGCTGCAACGGGCTCCTCCGCCTCTTCGCCGGTCTCTCCCCCCGCAACCCTGATCTTCAGGATCACGGTTCCGGTGGCGATGATGTCACCCACCTCGCCATGACGCCAGGTCACCTCGCCATCGACCGGAGACGGGATCTCCACGGTCGCCTTGCCTGTCATCACGGCGGCAAGCACCATGTCCTCGTGAACAACGTCGCCGACATTGACGTGCCATTCGACGAGTTCGGCCTCCGCCACGCCCTCGCCGACATCCGGAAGCTTGATCGCGTATATTCCCATCTCACGCCTCCATCATGTCGCGCAAAGCCTGGCCGACGCGAGCCGGACCCGGGAAATAGTCCCATTCCTGCGCGTGGGGATATGGCGTATCCCAGCCTGCGACCCGTGTGATCGGCGCCTCCAGATGGTAGAAGCAGTGCTCCTGCACGAGCGAGACGAGTTCGGCGCCGAAGCCGGAGGTCAGCGTCGCCTCGTGAAGCACCATGCACCGACCAGTCTTCTTGACGGAGGCGAGGATGGTGTCGAGATCGAGCGGCACGAGCGTGCGCAGATCAATGACTTCCGCGTCGATGCCCACCTCTTCGGCAGTCGCCTCGGCCACATGCACCATCGTGCCATAGGCAAGAATCGTCACCGCTGATCCCTCTCGCCGCACCACCGCCTTGCCGAGCGGCACCGAATAATAGTCATCTGGAACGTCGCCCAGCGCATGACCGGCCCACGAGGTGACCGGGCGTTCGTGATGGCCGTCGAAGGGACCGTTGTAGAGCCGCTTCGGCTCCAGAAAAATCACCGGGTCGGGGTTTTCTATCGACGCGATCAGAAGGCCCTTGGCATCATAGGGATTGGACGGCACCACAACCTGCAGGCCGCAGACATGGGTGAACAGCGCTTCCGGGCTCTGGCTGTGCGTCTGCCCACCGAAAATGCCGCCGCCGGTCGGCATGCGCACCACCATCGGACACGTGAAGTCGCCGTTGGAGCGATAGCGCAACCGCGCCGCCTCCTGCGTCAGCTGGTCATAGGCGGGATACATGTAATCGGCGAACTGGATCTCGATACAGGGTTTCAACCCGTAGGAGGCCATGCCGATCGCCGTTCCGACGATGCCGGATTCCGAGATCGGCGTGTCGAAGCAGCGGGTCTTCCCGTATTTCTGCTGCAGTCCTTGCGTGCACCGGAAGACGCCGCCGAAATAGCCGACATCTTCACCGAACACGACGACGCTCTCGTCGTGTCCCATCGATACGTCGATGGCGCTGCGGATGGCCTCGATCATCGTCATGCGCGTCATCCGCTTACACCCCCGCCTTCTGGCGTTGCCGCTTCAGATGCGGCGGCATCTCCGCATAGACGCCCTCGAACATATCCCGCATCGACGGCCGGCCGCCTGAATGCAGCGTGCCGTGCCGTTCCGCCTCCTTCTGGGCCGCAACCACGGTATCGCGGATCTCCGCCTCCATCTGCTTGTGGCGCTCATCGCTCCATGTGCCGATGCGGATCAGGTGGTTCTTCAGCCGGATGACCGGATCGCCGAGCGGCCAGGCTTCGGACTCCTCCTTCGGCCGGTAGGCTGAGGGATCGTCCGAAGTGGAATGCGCGCCAACCCGGTAGGTCACGTATTCGATCAGCGTCGGGCCGATATTGCTGCGCGCCCGCTCCGCCGCCCATTTGGCGACGGCGTGGACGGCGAGATAGTCGTTGCCGTCCACCCGAAGCGAAGCGATCCCGAAGCCAAGGCCGCGGGCAGCGAACGTACCGGATCCGCCGCGCGCGATACCCTGGAAGGTGGAGATCGCCCACTGGTTGTTGACGACGTTGAGGATGACCGGCGCCCGATAGGTCGATGCAAAGACGAGCGCCGCGTGAAAGTCGGATTCCGCCGTCGATCCGTCACCGATCCAGCCGGCGGCGATCTTCGTGTCGTTCTTGATCGCAGAGGCCATCGCCCAGCCGACCGACTGGACGAACTGGGTACCCAGGTTCCCGGAGATCGAGAAGAAGCCGTGCTCCTTCGACGAATACATGACCGGCAGCTGCCGGCCTTTCAGCGGATCGGCGTCGTTGGAATAGATCTGGTTCATCATCTCGACCATCGGATAACCGCCAGCGATCAGCAGGCCGGCCTGTCGATAGGTCGGGAAGTTCATGTCGCCGGGGGCGAGCGCACGACGGAAGGCGCAGCTGACCGCTTCCTCGCCGAGATGCTGCATGTAGAACGATGTCTTGCCCTGCCGCTGCGCCATCAGCATGCGCTGGTCGAAGGTCCTGAGCAGCATCATGTGCTTCAGCCCTTCCATCAGTTCCTCGTTCGTCAACGATCCGGCCCATGGACCGACAGCCTCGCCGTCGCGGTTCAGCACGCGGATGATGGAGAAGGCGAGATCGCGGATGCTTTCGGGATCGGCATCGATATCCGGGCGGCGAACGGAGCCGGCCTTGGGAATGGTCACATGCGAAAAGTCTGGCTTGTTGCCCGGGCGCACTTCCGGTTCGGGAACGTAGAGGCTCAGCCTCCTGGCATCGATCATGCTCGTTTCTCCTCCCTGAGAACCGATCGTTCTTCACGGGCTTCCTCCTCGAAGACCGCTTCCCTCAATCTAGGGCGGCATGTCCGTCGGAGCAATTTTATTGCGCGGCTCGAAACTGCGAATTCTGCGTCCGTTCGGCAATTTTCTTTCCAATCGGCACACCGCTTTGAACGATGGGAACCGACTGAGCTCCTGCCCGTTTCGGGGTTTCTCGGAATGGGGCCTACCGATGACATCTGCATATGACGCTGCAAGCGCATTTCGCGTCTTCCCGAAAACCTGGGGAGCGGAGTTCGTCGCTGTCGGCGAAGTCCGCTTCCGGCTCTGGGCGCCGGGCCAGCAGGAAGTCGCCCTTCGGCTCGGCACCAGCGAGACACCCATGAGCCGCAGCGATGACGGCTGGTTCGAACTGCTGGCGACCGGTGTTTCGGCCGGCACCGAATACTGCTTCGTGCTTGCCGACGGCATGACCGTTCCCGATCCGGCCTCGCGCGGGCAGAAGGATGACGTCAACGGCCCGTCGCTCGTCATTGATCCGACGAATTACGAGTGGCAGAACGCCGACTGGCGCGGCCGCCCCTGGGAAGAGGCGGTCATCTACGAATTGCATGTCGGAACGTTCACCGGGGAAGGAACCTTCCGCAGCGCGATCGAAAAGCTGCCTCACCTGGCGCAACTGGGCATCACGGCCATCGAGATCATGCCGCTCGCCCATTTCGGCGGAAATCGCGGCTGGGGCTATGACGGCGTCCTGCCCTATGCGCCGCACGGCGCCTATGGCCGGCCTGAGGATTTCAAGGCATTCATCGATGCAGCCCACGGCCACGGGCTGATGGTGTTCCTCGATGTCGTCTACAATCACTTCGGACCGGAAGGTAACTACCTCCCGCGTCTCGCACCCGACTTCTTCCACCCCGAAAAACATACGCCATGGGGCGCCGCCATTGCCTATGAGAAGGAGCCGGTTCGCAGCTTCTTCGTCGACAATGCGCTCTATTGGCTGGATGAGTTCCTGCTGGATGGGTTGCGGTTCGACGCCATCGACCAGATCCGCGACGAAGCGGAAACGCATATCCTCATCGAGATCGCCGAGCGCATCCGGGCCGAGTTCCCCGACCGGCAGATCCACCTGACGACGGAAGACGTGCGCAACATCACCTTCCTCCACGAGCGCGGGGAGGACGGCGGCGTACCGCGCTTCACCGCAGAGTGGAACGACGACTTCCACAATGCCGTCCATGTCTACGCCACCGGGGAGACGGACGGCTACTACCAGGACTTTGCCGAAGCTCCCGAACAGATGGTGGCGCGCAGTTTGGCAGAGGGCTTCGCCTTCCAGGGCGAGGTTTCCAAGCAGACCGGCGAAAACCGGGGCGTCTCCAGCCAGAACCTGCCGCCCGTTGCATTCGTCGATTTCATCCAGAACCACGATCAGGTCGGCAACCGAGCCTTCGGCGACCGGTTGCTGGCGCTGACGCGACCGGGGAGGGTCAAGGCATTGCTCGCAGTGCTGCTTCTGTCGCCGCATATCCCGCTCGTCTTCATGGGTGAGGAATTCGGCGAGACGCGCCCCTTCCTGTTCTTCACCGATTTCCATGGCGACCTTGCCAAGGCTGTGCGGGAGGGCCGGCGCAAGGAGTTCGAAGGTCATCCGGGCCATGGCCATGAGGATGAGACTATCCCCCATCCCAACGCTAGGAAGACGTTCACCGATTCCAGGCTGGATTGGGAAAAACCGGCCTCGGGCGACGGCAGGGAATGGATCGCCCTGACCCGCGAACTGCTGGACATTCGAGCCAAGACGATCGTGCCGATGATCCGCTCGGCCACGTCTTCCGGAGGAAGGGTGCTCAAGGCAGAAGACGGCCTTGTCGCGGTCTCCTGGGATTTCCGGGGTGGCCAGCTTGGCATGGCCATCAACCTCAGCGGCAAGCCTCACCCCCTGCCGATACTGCCCGGGGAAACCATCTTCGCCTATCCCTCCCGTGAAACCGGGAAGACGGAACTGGCGGCCGACGCGGTTATCGTCACCGCCAGCGCGGGAGGCACTGCGTGAAGATCCCCTCCTCCACCTATCGCATCCAGTTCCGCAGCGGCATGACCTTCGACCGCGCGGCAGCACTCGTTCACTATCTCAAGCGGCTCGGCATCAGCCATCTCTATGCCTCGCCGATATTCACCGCGACGTCGGGCTCCACCCACGGCTACGACGTCACCGACGCCAACGAATTCGATCCGGTCCTCGGCGGTCGCGACGGTTTCATGCGAATGTCGGACGCTCTGCGTGATCATGGCCTCGGCCTGATCCTCGACATCGTGCCGAACCACATGGCAGCCTCGCTTGAAAACAAGTGGTGGCGCGACGTGGTGGAGTTCGGCCCCGAGAGCCGTTACGCCCGCTACTTCGACATCGACTGGAGCCGCAGGCTGACGCTGCCTTTCCTCGGCGAAACGTTCGAAAAGGTGCTTGAATCGGGCGATCTCTCCGTCAAGCGTGATCCGAAGACGGGCAAGCCCGCGCTTGCCTGTTACGACACCTTCTACCCGCTGGTCCCAGCGAGCTACGAAGGCCGCGAGGAAGAGATCCTGGCGCTTTCCACGCCATCGGCGATCACGGATCTCCACGACCGGCAGCCCTGGCGTCTGATGCCGTGGCGCGATGCGCCGCGTGACTTGAACTACCGCCGCTTCTTCGAGATCACCGGGCTTGTTGGTCTCCGTGTCGAGGAGGCAGAGGTTTTCGATGCGGCGCATCGGACGGTCCTCGAACTCATCCGCGAAGGTCGCCTTGACGGCATTCGGATCGACCATGTCGACGGACTTGCAGACCCCAAGGCATATCTTGACGATCTGCGGCAGGCGGTCGGGCCGGAGATCTATATCCTCGTCGAGAAGATCCTCGGCGAAGGAGAACACTTGCCGCAGGACTGGCCGATCTCCGGTACGACCGGCTACGAATTCATCGGCGCGCTGAGCAATGTGCTTGTGGACGGCAGCAAGGCCGATGCTCTCACGCAAGCCTACGACGTCGTCACCACCGAGCCAACGGATTCGATAGAAGCGCTGCGCGGCGCCAAATTGCTGATGGCGAACAACAACTTCGAGGGCGAAGTTACCACACTGCGGAATCTTGCTCTCAAACTGCATGAGGCAGCTGGCCCTGCCGGCAGCATGGATGAACCGACCCTGCACAATGCTCTGCGCGAACTGCTGGTCGCCTTCCCCGTCTACCGAACCTATGGAACCTCGGACGGGCTGACGCCCGCAGACAATAAGCGGCTCGCGGACATTGTCGCTGCGGTAAAGTCGGGACCCCACGCGCCCGACATCGCCACTCTGGATTTCCTCCACGGACTTTTGCGCGGCAACGTCGACCCGGCGCAGAAGCATAATTCCGACCTCTTCCGCACCCGTTTCCAGCAACTGACCGGCCCGCTGATGGCGAAGTCGCTCGAGGACACGCTGTTCTTCCGCCACCACCGATTGCTTGCCCTGAACGAAGTCGGCAGTGAAGCCGATCCGCGACCGGCCTCTCTCACACGCTTTCACGAGGAGATGGAGACGCGGCTGGAGCGCCAGCCGCATGCGCTCTCAGCCACCTCTACGCACGATACGAAGCGCGGCGAGGATACGCGCGCTCGCCTCTACGCCATCAGCGAAGCCCCTGACATCTGGGCCGAAGCGGTGGAACGGTGGCGCGGAATGAACCAGATCTCCATCGCGTCTCTCCCCGACGGCCCGGCACCGGAGCCGGCAGTCGAGTGGATGCTCTATCAGGCGCTCGCAGGCGCATGGCCGACGGAGCTGTCGCAGGACGATGCCGCCGGTTTGCAGGCGCTGGAGCAGCGGTTTCTGGGTTACGTCGAGAAGGCGCTGCGCGAAGCAAAGCAGCGCACGAGCTGGAACGAGGTCGACCAGCAGTACGAGGCGGCGGTCAAGGACTATGCTTCTCGGCTACTGTCGCCAGGGAACCGGGCATTCCTCGGAGACTTTCAGAACACGCTCACTCCGTTTATCAACGCAGGTCTCGTCAACGGCATAACCCAGACGCTCATCAAGCTGACGGCGCCAGGCGTACCGGACATCTATCAGGGCAGCGAGCGGCTAGATCTCAGCCTGGTCGATCCGGACAACCGGCGCGAGCCGGATTTCGAGACGTTGGTGGAGGGATTGTCTGACGCCGGCACCTTGCCGGACAGCGACGAAGACTGGCGCTCGGGTCGCCTGAAGCAGCATGTCATTGCCAGGGTTCTTCAACTGCGCCGGCAGTACGGCAATCTCTTTGCGAACGGGCATTACATCCCCATCGAGGCACGCGGCAAACGCGCCAGGCACCTTGTGTCCTTCGCTCGACATGCGGGTAAGGAGACGCTTGTTATGGTCGCGCCTCGTTTCGTCTTCAGCGCATTTCATCACCGCATGCTTCCGGTCTCGGACCGCTGGGCGGAAACCGATTTGCTGCTTCCGGATGAACTCCGCCGTCGCGAATACCGGGATGTCTTCACAGGCCGCACCTTCCAGCCGTCCACAAACCTTTCCGTCAACTGGGCATTCGCCGGCCATCCATTTGCTCTCTATATCTCGGCGTAGCCGACAGACCTGTCGACGCAAACGAAAAAGGGCGCCGATCATGGCGCCCTTTTGGTTGACCGATACATCCGTCCCACCTCAGCCGAGACCAAGGAACGACAGGATCGCAAGTACGATAACAACGGCTCCGACGAGCCAAACGATGCTGTTCATGTATCTCTCCTTTTACACCGGATAAAATGGAACGATCAGGCGAAGCCGACCAGGTTCAAAACGGCGATGACGATGACGACTGCCCCGACCAGCCAAACGATGCTGTACATCTCGATCTCCTTGTTTCTCGGGAAAGTGAACGGCGGCGCGGACAAAAGGTTCCCTCTTCGCCCACGCTGTCACATTCGTCTCCGCGAGGTGTTGAGGTCTCGCCACGAAGCTCCGCCGGGGCACCGCTTTGCCCGAAGAAAAATGGTACAACTGGACGCCGTACGTCAGTCTTGAAAGGGAGAGGGACATGAACACCGCCAACCCCCAGCTCGAAGGTCTGTATCTGGCCTTTGCCGCAATCAACCGGCTTCTGGTCAGCAAGGGCCTCGTCAGCCATGCCGATCTCCAGCAGGTGCTACAGGACGCAGAGCAGACCGTGCTGGCCGACAGCCGCCCTCTCAACGTCTCCCAGTCCCATCAGAAGGCCGTGGCTTTCCCGATCCGGGTCCTGCTCCTGGCCAACGAGGCCTGCGAGAAAGACGAGCAATTCGATTTCGAGGACCTCGCCCGCGAAGTCGGCCGCCGCACATAGGCAGGCGGCAGCACTCGCAAGGGGCGTTAAAGGATCGGCTTGCTGCCGGTGACGGCGACCGTGGCACCCGAGACGTAGTTCGACATCGGCGCGGCCAGCATCACATAGGCCTCACGAGTTCCGCGGGCTGTCTTCAGCCGTCGTAGATGGAATTTCCGACTGGCAGGCTCTTCGAGCGCAGGACCTAACGCCACAAAAATGGCGCGGCTCCGGCCGCGCCTCGTGCTTGTTTCTACGGCGCGAGGAGCCGCTATTCGGCGCGCACGCCGGGCGTTGCAGCACCGTCACCTCTTCGCAGGCGCCGCAACTGGTCAACTATCCGAAGCGAGCCCGAGGCCCGCGCGGCAGAAAAATCGGAGCTCTTCGACAATATCCGCAACATGTCTTCCGCCTCATCGGCGGAAATTGTCCCTCTCGCGGCAAGCCCATCGATCAAAAGCAGAAGAGTGCCCTCGACCGCGAAAGCTCTTCGGCGGGTTTCGATGTCGTTGCTGTTTTCAGTCTCATGCATGTCAGGCTCCTTGGAATGCTACCTGACCAATAGACTCGAGACCGAAAGGTTCCTCACCTTGTCAGGGGGTGCCATGCTGGCTCGACGGATTGCCACCCGAACCGCCCTGGTGCTGACGGTCCAGCTTGCCCTGTTCGGCCTTGTAGAAATACTGGCTTGCCACCAGCCAGCCCTTGAGCGGTCGAAGCGGCGGAATGCAGGTGAGCAGCATGAACGGCAGCGAGGTCAGCGCATGGACCCAGAACGGCGGCTGGAAGACGACCTCGATCCAGACTGCAAGTGCTACACTTGGCACGCAGGCAAAGCAGATGACGAAGAATGCCGGCCCATCGGCAGGATCGGCGAACGAATAATCCAGCCCGCAAACCTCGCAGTTTGGACAGAGCTTCAGGAAACCATCGAACAGATGCCCTTGGCCGCAGCGCGGGCATCGCCCCCTGATCCCTGTGCTGTATGGCGACAGGGGAGCCCATTCGGCGTCAGATGACATGATTGTACCTCTTGTGACGGAACGCTGCCGATAGCGCCGGAGAGGGACCGGCAGCAAGGCTCCGATTTGACGCGCGTCAAATTGAACCACCCGTTTCGCAACGAACATTGGGGATCATTCACCGCACGACGACGCTGACGGCCTTGCTGTGCAGGGCGTCTCTTTCGAAGAAATTATTCTAGTCGTCGTTGAACGGCCAGTCGCGATAGATGCGTCGCCACACCAGCTTCAGGCTCCGGTCCGGCTGGATTATGTAGCGCTCCTCGACCCGCTGGCCGAACTCGTTACGAAACTGATGGCTGACGGGGCTGCCGATCGGCGCCCTTGTCAGGCGCGTGCGTGGTTGGCCGCCATAGGTAATACTGCCGGGAATAGGCTCAAGCCCCGGCGTGTCAGGAGAAATAGTGGCTGTGCAGCCGCCAAGTGCTGCGGCGAGCCCGGCAATGAGAACCATGTGTTTCAAGATACCACCTCACCTTTTCGTGGCCGGTCCGCATTAACCCGCCAAGGTGGCAGACGGTTCCACGCCTCGCGTCATACGCCGCGCAATCTGTTGTGAATGGCGACGGCGGCGACCTCGCCTTGCGCCATGGCCACTCCGAGCTGATTCAAGCCGGTCACGACATCGCCAACGCCGAAACAACCCTCCACATTCGTTTGCTGGCGAGGTCCGGTGCTGATGCGGTCATCCTCCTCTAGTGCAACCCCCAGCTGCGCCGCAAGGCGGGAACGCGGTCGCACGCCAAGCGCGGAATAAAGAACGATCCCGTTCAGCTTTTCGCCGGTCCCGAATGCGAGGTTCATTTCGCTTCTCGCTCCCTTGGTCACCGAAACCAGCGACCCGACAAGAACGTCGATCCCCTCTTCCGCCAGTTCCAGGCTGACCTCTTCATCCCATTGCGGCTGTCGCCCGAGCGTGACTATCGAAATTGAAGTGGTGAAGGATTTGAGGAAACGGGCCTCCGCGACGGCGCGCATGGTCGAACCAATCACGCCGGCCGGCCGCCCGGCGATCTCATATCCGTCGCAGATGGGACATATCCGGAGATACCCTTCAGCGACGAGTTCATGGGCATCGTCGAATGGGGGAAGATTGTCGTCGAGTCCCGTCGCGAAGATGACGTTCTGACCCGCAAATCGGCGCCCGCCCGCTTGGAGCTGGAAAAATCCGTTGCCCGACCTCTCAAGCCGAGTGGAGATCTCCTCGACGACCTCGATGTTGAGATCGCGCAACTGCTCGCGCATCCTGGCGATGAGATCGCTCCCCCTGATCCCGCCCGGGAAGCCGGGGTGATTGTATGATCGCGGGATCAGCGATGCCCGACTGCCGCCGGCATCGACCAGCAGCGCCTTCCGGTGCATTCGAGCAAGGTAGATCGCGGCCGTCATCCCACCGGGACCACCGCCAATGATGAGGCAATCGTAGGGAATGTCGGAAACCGTGCCGTTCGACGATCCGGTCAATGGCATGCAATTCCTCCGGTGAAGCAGTTCGCCCCGTTGCGCCCAATAACTCCACGGCGCTTCCTGCGGTTCCCGGCTCCGTAATTGCGGCGACGATCTCTCATCCGCCGCTCGACGCGCGGGACAGGATTTCCCACCAGGCGATTAATTTTGGAGCATTTTGCCTATTGCTTCAGCACTGTCTCTGTTATCGAACGGTCTCCCTTAGCCGAGCGCCCGTATGTCCTTTCTTAGACGCCTCAATCCCTCGATCGTTCCCGTCAGTTCGGCGGAACGCTTCAGAGCCTCATTCGGCGCACTTGTCGGCATCCTGTTGACCGGCCTTATCAGCCGTCTGGCGCTCGGGGGTGATGCGGGCTTCCCACTGCTGATCGCTCCGATGGGAGCGTCGGCGGTACTCCTCTTTGCCGCGCCGAGCAGCCCGCTCGCCCAACCGTGGTCTGTGCTGGGCGGCAACCTCATCTCGGCAACCCTTGGTGTCACCTGCGCTCTTACGATCAATGATCCGGTGATCGCCGCCAGTACCGCCATTTCCATCTCCATCGGGCTAATGCTGCTCCTGAACTGCCTTCATCCACCGAGTGGTGCGGTCGCGTTGACCGCGGTTCTGGGCGGGCCGGCCATCCAGGAGGTGGGCTATTGGTTCGTTCTCTCTCCAGTCGGGTTGAATTCCATATTGCTGCTGGCAAGCGCCTACGCGTTCAACAACGCCACAGGCAGGCGCTATCCGCATCTGGCCCCGCCTGCACAGCAGATGAACCACGGGACCAGCGATCCCGTTCCGACGCATCGCATTGGCATCGTTCCCGAGGATCTCCGGGCCGTGCTCGAGCAGTATGACGAGGTGGTGAACATCAGCCCGGAGGACCTCGACGCCCTGCTCCACCAAGCGCAGATCCGTGCCTACGAGCGTCGATCCGGCGAAATCACCTGCGACGAGATCATGTCGCGCGACGTCATCACGGTCTCGCCCGACGCAAGCCTCCGCGCCACATGGCGGTTGCTCATGCAAGCGGACATCAAGGCCCTGCCGGTGGTCGCCGCGGACAGGCAGCTGTTGGGCATCGTGACGCAGACGGACTTCATGCGGATGTCCGTGCTGAACGATCGCGGCAGCCTGAGCCTCAGAGCCAAGGCCGGGGCGCTGGTGCGCGGTAGCGGCGTGCCTCGCACCGTCGCCGATATCATGACCAAGCGTGTGCAGTCAGCGCTGCCTGAAACGATGATTGCGAAGCTCGTGCCTCCCATGGCCGACATGGGCCTGCACCACATGCCGGTGGTAGATCACGACAACCACGTCGTCGGCATCATCACCCAGTCCGACCTGATAGCCGCACTGTTTCAAAGCGGCAGAAATACGGAAGTCGGCGCGGAAGAAATATTAGCAAAACACAGTATAAATACGCGCACATCACCCGCGCGTTGAGAATTTACGACAACGTAAAAATATTTCATCCCGGCGATTGAATGCCTCCCCACGAAGGCTCAAAGTACTTCAGCGCAATGAATGAAGTTGTGCTTTGAGATCATGCGCTTTGATGGGGGCTCTATGCCATATCCGATTGCGGTGATGGCCAGTCGACTTGCTCAGGACGATACAGTCGGAAGTGACGAAATCGCCGAGGCGATCGGTTTTCTGGATACTAAAATACAAGCTGCGAGAGACAGTTGCGAGCCTGTGCCTTTCGTGGAATTTCGAACGAAGACACTTCTGGCCGCAGCGCTGAGGCTTCGAGAGGCCGAACCGTTTTCGTAGACTGCGTCGGAGAAACGACCGTCAGGAAATGAGATGGTGGCGGGAGACCGCTATGCATCCCAGGCTGCGTTCGGCCGGAAAACCGGCCACGATTGCCGGATAATCCGCCGCACTATCAACAATCCCCCGGTAAGGCTTGCCACGACTGCCCGCCAAGCGGCGAGCATGTGGCAAACATCAGCATTAGAAAACAAACATGTAAAGCAGGATGATCACGAAGATCGGAACGCCCATGGCCCACAGTGCGATACCTTTTAGCATTGTCTTACTCCTTGATTGCCGGGGAGAACGTGCATACGCCGCTAACGTTCCAATCAAAGGATGTTCTGAAGGACGGAGGCCAGCACGGACAATGGATTTTGTCCTAAATCATCGCCTGCCTTGATGACAATGAAGGCAGGCGATGTGATTTCGTGGGCCGTGAGCGAGATCGTCTATTCAGCAGGTTGCAGGACGGGCGTTTCGATCAGATCGTCCTGCGCATCGCCGCTCAACGCCGCGTTCAGCTTTGCGACATCCAGTTCGTTCTCCCACTTGGCGACGACGATGGTGGCGACGGCATTGCCGACGAAGTTCGTGAGCGCACGGCATTCAGACATGAAGCGGTCGATACCGAGGATCAGCGCCATGCCGGCAACCGGTACGGAAGGCACGACCGAGAGCGTGGCGGCAAGCGTGATGAAGCCCGCGCCGGTGATGCCCGCGGCACCCTTTGAACTCAGCATTGCGACGAGCAGCAACAGTATCTGGTCGCCCAGCGACAGCGGAATGTCGACCGCCTGCGCGATGAACAGCGCCGCGAGCGTCATGTAGATATTGGTGCCGTCGAGGTTGAACGAATAGCCGGTCGGGATGACGAGGCCGACGACCGATCGCTTGCAGCCGGCCTTTTCCATCTTCTGCATCAGGCCCGGCAACGCCGCCTCGGAAGAGGAGGTACCGAGAACGAGCAGCAGCTCTTCCTTGATGTAGCGGATGAGCGCCAGGATCGAGAAGCCGTTGTACCTGGCAACGGCGCCCAGCACCACGAAAACGAAGAGGATCGAGGTGATGTAGAAGGTGGCAATCAGGAACGCGAGATTGGCGACCGAGCCGATACCGTACTTGCCGATGGTGAATGCCATCGCGCCGAATGCGCCGATCGGCGCTGCCTTCATCAGGATGGCGACCAGCCGGAAGATCGGGCTCGTCAGTGCCTGCAGGAAATCGATAACCGGCTTGCCCTGCTCGCCGACCATGCCGAGCGCAATGCCGAACAGCACCGAGAAGAACAGCACCTGCAGGATATCCCCTTCGGCGAAGGCGCCGACGATGGTCTGCGGGATGATGTTCATCAGAAAACCGGTGATCGTCGATTCATGCGCCTTGGTCGCATAGGTCGCCACCGCCTGGGCATCGAGGGAGCCGGGGTCGATATGCATGCCGGCGCCCGGCTGCACCACATTGGCCACCACCAGGCCGAGGATCAGCGCGAGTGTGGAGAAGGTGAAGAAATAGACCATCGCCTTGCCAGCGACGCGGCCAACTTTCTTGAGGTCCGACATGCCGGCAATGCCGGTGGCGACCGTCAGGAAGATCACCGGAGCAATGATCATCTTGACGAGCTTGATAAAGGCGTCGCCGAGCGGCTTCAGGCCGGCGCCGAAATCCGGGTAGTAATGGCCGACAAGCATGCCGGCGACGATGGCGACGATCACCTGGAAATAGAGGTGACGGTAGAATGGCAGGGGCGCACGCGGTTGCGTGTCTACAGAAGAGATGTGCACGGATTCCTCCTTATCGCCACCCCCAACCGGTAGACCGGCCCTTCCCGGGATGACTTGCTGAAACTGGAACCTGTGCAGCAAGGGGTGTGCCAAGCCGGGTTAAGACGAGCAAGCACTTGAAATACTTAGATTATTTATAAAATCAAAAAAGCTCCGATACCTAACTGTGCGGTTTTTCGCATAACAAACATTGAGTTTCGTGCGGATTTATGCTCAACATTATCGATGGACGCGCGCCCGACGACCCTCACGGCAGACCTTTCCCGCGCGGCAAAGCGTCAATGGCTTGCCTTTGCCGTCACCCTCCTGGTCGTCACCATCGCGGCACTCTATGCGGCCGGCATCTACGGCCGGTCCTCGGCCATTTCGGGGCTGGAAGAACAGGGGCGCACCGACGCCAATCTCAAGGTTGCGCTGTTGCGCGCCGTTCTCGAGCGCCCCCGCGCCCTGCCCTTCCTGCTTTCCCGCGACCGCGACGTGGCAGAGGCGCTGGCGGGCGGCGAGAGCGCCAAGCGCGCCTTGCTTGACCGCAAGCTGGAAGAGCTTGTGGCCGGTGCCGGCGCGGCGGTGATCTACGCCATCGACCGGACAGGCGTGGCGATCTCGGCAAGCAACTGGCGCGAGCCGACGAGTTTCGTCGGCAACGACTATTCCTTCCGTGCCTATTTTTCCCGTGCGATGAAGGAAGGCACTGCCGAGCATTTCGGGCTCGGCTCGGTCAGCAAACGGCCCGGCCTCTATATTTCTCACCGCATCGGCCCGGCTGCAGCTCCGCTCGGCGTCGTCGTGGCCAAGATGGAGTTCGACCAGCTCGAGCGGGACTGGCACGAAACGCGCCGCCCCTCCTATGTCGTCGATAACAACAATGTGGTGCTGATTACCAGCATCCCCTCCTGGCGCTTCATGACCACCGAGCCGCTGCCGGCAGAAAACCTCTCGGCCATTCGCGAAAGCCTGCAGTTCGGCGAGGCTCCGCTTGCGCCGCTTCCCTTCCGCCAGACGGCAGGCAGCAACCTCCTTCGCGCCGTGCTGCCGGGTGGCAGTGCGGAAACCTACCTGCGCATCACCACCCCTGTCGCCTCGACGCCCTGGCGGTTCGAATATCTTGTACCCGTCGCCGGTGCTGTAACTGCCGGCATGCGGGAAGCGCGGCTACTCGCCCTCATCGCCATCGGCGCGATCACGGTTGCGGCGGCAGTCTGGCTGCGCCGCCGCCAGACAGCGCTTGCCAATGCTGCCCGCGACCAGGCAGCGCGTGAGGAACTGGAGCGCCGCGTGATCGAACGCACGCGGGACCTGAGCCTTGCTCGCGACCACCTGCAAGCCGAAATAGCCGACCACCGGGAAACAGAAACGAAACTGCAAGCCGTGCAGCAGGATCTCGTGCAGGCCAACGGGCTGGCGATCCTCGGCCAGGTCGCCGCCGGCGTCGCGCACGAAATCAACCAGCCACTGGCCACCATCCGTGCCTATGCCGACAACTCCAAGGTTTTTCTGGCGCGCAGCAAGCCGGAGCCGGTGATCGAAAACCTCGGCCTCATCGCCGACCTGACGGACCGTATCGCGACGATTACCGAGGACCTGAAGGCGCTTGCCCGCAAGGGCCGCTCCGAAGAGGAGCCGGTCGACCTCCAGGAGGCTATCGACGGCGCCATCATGCTGCTGCGCAGCCGCTTCACCGGCCGGCTCGAACGTCTGGTCGTCGCGCCCCTGCCGAACAACCTCAGCGTCATGGGCCACCGGCTCAGGCTTGAACAGGTTTTCATCAACCTCTTCCAGAACGCACTGGAAGCCGTGGGGGACCGGGCAGAGGGCCGCGTGGACGTTTCGGTCGCGGTTGTGGAGGCGGAGGTCGCCATTTCGGTGACCGACAACGGACCCGGTATTTCGCCCGCCATCCTTGAATCGCTCTTCGAACCCTTCAACACCTCCAAGGCAGAGGGGCTTGGGCTGGGTCTGGTCATCTCCAAGGACATCGTGTCCGACTATGGCGGACGACTGGATGTCGAGACGGGTGCGGATGGCACCTGCTTCAAGGTCCAGCTTCGAAAGGCGCAGATATGAACACGCCCGTCCTCCTCATCGACGACGACAGACAGCTTCTGCGCGCGACGGCCCAGACGCTGGAACTCGCGGGTTTCAGCGTTACGCCGCTCACAGCCGCCACCGAGGCGCTCGCTCATATCGACAGAGACTTTGCCGGCGTCATCGTCTCCGATATCCGCATGCCGGGCATGGATGGGCTACAGCTCTTCAGGCGCATCCGTGACCTCGATGCCGAAATTCCGGTGGTCCTCGTTACCGGCCACGGCGATATCCCGACGGCCGTGAAGGCTATCCAGGACGGCGTCTACGACTTCATCGCCAAACCCTTTCCCGCCGAGCGGCTGATCCAGTGCGTGCACCGCGCCGTCGAAAAACGCAGCCTCGTCCTGGAAAACCGACACCTCAGGGAGGCGGCCGCCCGGCAGGCGGAGGACGACTTTCCGCTGATCGGCCAGACGCCGGTGATGGAACGGCTGCGCCAGACGCTGCGCCAGATCGCCGATACGGATGTCGACGTGCTGGTGACCGGCGAGACGGGCAGCGGCAAGGAGGTCGTGGCGCGCCTCCTGCACGGCTGGAGCCGCCGCTCGAAGGGCAATTTCGTCGCGCTCAATTGCGGCGCGCTGCCGGAACAGGTCATCGAAAGCGAACTCTTCGGCCACGAGCCCGGCGCCTTTACCGGCGCACAGAAGAAGCGCATCGGCCGCATCGAGCATTCCAGCGGCGGGACTCTGTTTCTCGACGAACTGGAAAGCATGCCGCTCTCCACCCAGATCCAGATGTTGCGCGTGCTCGAGATGCGGGAGGTCACGCCCCTCGGCACCAACGAGGTCCGCCCCGTGGACATCCGCATCGTCGCGGCCGCAAAAGTCGATCTTGCCGACCCGGGACAACGCCAGGCGTTCCGCGAGGACCTCTACTACCGCCTGAATGTCGTCTCACTCTCCATACCGCCGCTACGCGAGCGACGGGAGGATATCCCGCTCCTTTTCAGCTATTTCGCAGAGCGCGCGGCGCAGCGCTTCAAGCGCGAGGCGCCGCCGGTATCGCCTGATATTCAGCGGTATCTGAGGGAATACGATTGGCCGGGAAATGTTCGCGAACTCTCCCACTTCGCCGAGCGGACGGTGCTGGGCATTGCTCCGGCGCCGAGCGAGCAGCAACCGCCAGCCGACCCAGCGGAAGAATCAGGCTCGCTCCCCGAACGGCTGGATCGGCTGGAAGCCCAAATCATCAGAGACACGCTTTCCGCCCATGAAGGCAACGTGCAGAAAACCATCGCCACCCTCGGCATTCCCCGCAAGACCTTCTACGACAAGCTTCAACGCCACGGCATCGTCCGGCGAGCGTTTTCGTCCAAGGTTGAAGGGGAAAGTCCCTGAGTACGCCTGGTCGCAAATAGCGGCCTCCTGCGGGCCAAGCCGCATGTATTGAAAGCCACTTACCTCGCCGCGCCAAAAACGAATTGGCAGGCGGCCGGAATTCTCCCCAGATCCCGGCCGCCACCCCGCCACCGGCCATTCTTGCCGAGGGCGTCGTCGCTCCTGCAATAAGAAATGTTAATTGCGGCGCAGCATTTGCCGCCACCGCATTGGAGTAATGCCGTTCCAAGCCCATTCAAGACCTTCTTAATATTCAAGATCGAGGAAGTGGACTGCACGTATTCGCGCGGTGGTGGAGGGAGTAGCAACTGCCAGCGACCCGGCGGAAGAATCACGCTCGCTCCCCGAACGGCTGGATCGGCTGGAAGCCGAAATCATCCGGGACACGCTTTCCGCCCATGAAGGCAATGTGCAGAAAACCATCGCCACCCTGGGCATTCCCCGCGGAAAGCCCCTGAGCATCACAATACAGGCGACCTTTCGGATAGACACAGCCTGCGCCTGAGGGAAAGGCATCGCCACGCACAAACGCTGGAGGAAAGCGACACCTGCATTCAAGCACTTTTGGCGCAGCTTGGAACTCCGCGACACATTGTCGGCCCGGCGTCAAAAATCGGTCGTAAAGCCTCCAATCAGATGAACGCCTCATTGGCTTTCCTATCTAGAATAGAAAGTTCAGCACGCTGTCTCGACTAATCTTGCGGTTCGTGCAGTAATTATACGGCTGAGTATGGGGGCTGGCATGAAGCGTTCTGTTGTTGGCGCGATGGTGGTTTGTCTATCTGCTGTTTCCGGTTTTGCCGCTGGATCCGTAGAGTGGAAGAAGGTAGACAACTGGACCGTCTTTATGGATCCGACCATGGGGAATGCTTGTTACGTAGCTGCGGTATACGAGGGTGGCACGATCCTAAGAGTTGGTTTCGATTTTGCAGGATCAGTCAGGCAGATTTACTTGGCGCTCGGAAACGACAACTGGAAATCGCTAGAAGCTGGCAAGGATTATCCGGTACAAATCCAATTCGATAATGAAGTTGAATGGGCAGCCACTGCGACAGGTAGGAAAAATAATGACGCCACCTGGCTGTATGTGACCACCACCGACACCGGCTTTCTTGAAGAGTTTTCCCGTAAGTTGGGCATGCGAACCACATTTCGCGGGACCGAAATCGCAAGGCTACAACTTAAGGGATCCTCCCGCGCTATCACCGAAATGCTGAGCTGCCAGTCGGCAGTGAACGAAATGATGGGCGCAAGGAATGAGCAAGCTGCACCTCCCTCGCAGGACCCCTTCGCGCCGACGCCTGAGGTCAAGAGCGCCACCGATCCCTTTGATCTGTAGTGTCTTGCGAGCTCGATTACGGCGTTGATGGTTTCAAACTATTCTCGCATTATGCTCGTTCGCCTTATCCAGTTCTTTTGAATCATCTTCACCCCCGGTGATCCCCTAGGCAATCATGAGCGGCGTCGAGATGGTCCGTAACGTCGTTGGAAATGCCTTCGACGCCGAGTCTGTGGTCGGCATGTTCTTTGTTGGCGCCGTCCACCTACTCATCTGCTGGATTGACCCGTCATCGCGCCCCAGATCCTTGCCCGGTTCCGCGCTGTGCTTGAGGATGTCCGCCAGAGCCTCGATGTCTTCCCTAAATTTCTCAACTGCCTTCGGCTTTACCGCTCGCGCCTCGCCACGCTCTTCGGGCAGCACAAAGCCGGTCGGCTAAAGGTTCTCGAAAACGAAAAGGCTTTCGCTGATACTGCGAACGCCGTCACCAGGAACAGTGACCCAGCGGCTCGTCAGAGGCGGCGCCGTCTGAGCTTGGCGACGCCAGCGTCGGCTTCGGGGTGGAAGAATTGTTCAAGGCCGGAGTCCGGGCTGCTCGTACGACTGCACTCGAGCAGGGTCGGAAGGTGGCTGCGGGACTGCCCCGGCCTCGAGAGAACCATGAGGTTCAGAGAGGTCGTATCAAGCGTTGATTATCCAGCCGCGCAAGCCTGGCGGAGAATATCAATACGAAATCAAGGGAAGACTGGCGGTGTTGTTTGTCAGAGAGATCTGCAAATACCGGGATTAGGTGGGATAGTGCGGGATCCAGCGGGAAAAGCCTGAAATACAAGGCATCTGAAGCAATCGAGCGGCGCATCGGCTCCCGTGCTTTTGACAGGCCGGCCGGCGCATTTCCGGCAAATTCCACCCTACCTGTCCCCAAACCGACAGTTCCTTTGAAACTACCTTCGAGATACCCTCAAAGACGCTTCTGCCACCTTCAAGGTATTGAAATCACTCGATCACGCTGGCACGTGCGCGGCACTCTCATTCGGATGGTGCCGTATGAAGTTGCCACCAAAACCCAATTCAAACATGCAAGCCCGTTGCATGTTGCCAGTTTGGCGCCCGAACCCCCTGCAATTCAAGGCGACGCGCCCCAAACGACTACTTTCCAAACATGCAAACGATCCATTGCGACAATTGCCCATATGACAGTCGACAAGCTTCTTTCCACGCAGCTGGCCGCCGGGTGGGTCAGCTGGCCCTCGTGAGCTGTCTCGCCCCCTCCGACACCGGCAGACTTGACGTTTGCCATTTACCTAGAGAGCGAGTTTCCCTTCCTACCGCCGACACATCTAATTAAGTTCGAGTGGAATATGCATTGATTTCACAATCATGAAGCCGAGCGTTTCCCGGTGCCTGGCTCGGCATCTGCCTTAGATAGTCGCGCTTTCAAGTCATCCACCAAAACCGGGATAACCGCCTCGACGATGTTGGTCTCGCGAACATCTGCCACTTTCTGAAGAAGTGCATTGTAGAGGTTGCCGGCTTCGACCGCGACACTGTCTTCATCCGGCAAACGGTGGCCAGCGGCTTTATAAGCCAACCGTGCAGCGCGGTGGAGTTTGCGAAGCAATTGAGGATCAACGCCCGCACTCGGTGCCGGTGCCTTAGAGGGATCATCAAACATCTCTCCATGTCCGGTGATGATCCAGTTCCCGTTTATCCCATGCTTCTCGGAAAACCAGAACAGCAGTGAAATCGGTATCTCCCTGGCACCTTGCTCGTATTTCGCCACGGTCGGCTCCGCCAACGCGACGTCGCTGGCCAATAAAAGCCGCGATTCGTAGCCTAGGCGCTTTCGCGCTGCTGCCAGCCGCTTTCCGGCAGCCTTCCAAAGTTCCTGATCCTTCGCCATTTGGACAAACCCATTTTGGGTGTTGCTTACGCACCCATATTGGGTTACTCCTTTCTGTGTTCGCAGATTTCAACACCCCAAAAAAGGAGGCCGGCCAGGGCCTCCCCATCTGGATCAAGGATTTACTTATGCATCGTGCCTCCACGAGCGACAAGGCCAGCCGCGCTGAGCGTCGCCGTCTTGAAGAGGTCGCCCGCATTCGCGGTCGCCTGACTATTGCCAAGCTCACTCTGACCGAGATCGACAAGGCCTATGATCTCCCTACCGGGACAGCAGGCAATGCCGTCCATGAACCGCACCTCGCCGGTGAGCGCGCAATTGCTGCCGCATTGAAGACCCGCCCGGAATACCTGTGGCGCACCCGCTACCGTCCCGATGGCCAGCGCATCACGCCGCAGCCGGCAGAAAACTACCGATACGCCCGGCGCGCCACCGAAGCGCAGGAGGCGGCATAATGGCGGTCGATCAAGCCATCATCGATGCCGTCATCGCGGCACTCGACGAGCGCAGGGCGCGGGACACCTTCGGTATCGCCTACAGGGCGGCCCGTAGGGTCCTTCCAGAAAGTGAAGCGGCTCTCATCATTGAGTCCATAGAGGCTGAGCTCACGGCCCAAGCATACCACCGCGACATTCGGCGAAGGCTCACGCAGGGTCACCGGGACCTTTCGGAACAAGAGTCGGCTGAAATTTACGCCGCTTGCTCGCAGGCCGCTTCGGAAGGTGATCATCAATGATCGCGCGCCGTCTCTCTTTAAATTCACGGGTTAATTCTGGCGATAGGTCAAGCGAGGCGCCTCTTACGCTTTCGATCCGGTCGTCGATCATGTGCATGCCGCGTCTCAAGCTCTCGACCGAGAAGTCCGGCACAAGCATCTCCAGGTGCCGGACGAGATGGACGATGATCGCTTGCTGGGCGTTCAGGCGTTCCTCAACGGAAGCCTCCTTTCCCCAGTTGCCGTCTTCGTCGGCGCCGGTCCAATTCAGCAGAAATTCGACCCGTCTCTCGAGGCCGGCTAGCCGCGCTTCCATCATTTCCTCAGGTGTCAGTCGATCCATCGTGGCGGGCCTTCGTTCGCTGTTGATGATTGAAGCATCTCCTGATTCCAGGCCCTCGCCAATGGCGAAACGTCACGCCGAAATAGACACTCGAAACCCCTTTATCCCGTCCCTTTCTCCCATCTGCCGCATGGCCGACCAGGCGCTTTTGTTCAGCGTGGTTCTGGTCGCCCTTGCAGCGTCGGTTGCCGCGCTGATTTCCAGCTTGTGAGGACCCTCAATGTTTAATCCGTACTCTGAAGAAGAACGCCTCCAGGCGATGATCTCCGCCTGCTTCCGCGCCAGCCGCTCGCATTTCAGTCACCTGCCGCTGCGCTTCATCATCGATCCGCCGACCGACATGCTTGACGCCAAGCTAGCTCGGCAGGTTGCCGTCCATGTCCTCAACGTTGAATTCGACATACCACGTCGCCGCCTTGTGTCGCTCCTCGGCGTGGCGCGCTGGACGGTGATGCAGGCTGTTCGCACCGTCGATTACCGCTGCGAGGAACCCTGTTTCGAGCGGACATACCGGGCAATTTCTGCCCGCGCGCAGGATCTGTTCATGACAGCGCTGCACGACGCTGCAGAGGAGGCCGCGTGATGGCTGACTTTGTCAGAGCAACCATTTCGGAGATCCACGTCGGCGAGCGGCTCCGGCCAATCGACCAGGCGTATGTCGAGGCAATCGCCGCCTCCATGGATGAGCGCGGCCAGATCAGCCCGATCATGCTCCGCCGCACGCCAGCGAAGGGCGGAGGCAAAACGCCCTACACGCTGGTTGCGGGCGGGTACCGGACCACGGCTGCAAAGCTGCTCGGCTGGACCGAGATCGACGCCATTGTCGTGCAGGCCGACGCACTTGAGGCGCAGCTGCTGGAGATCTCCGAGAACCTCTACCGCAATGAACTGAACCCGCTCGACCGCGCCATCTTTGTGATGAAGTACCGCGAACTTTGGGAAGAGAGGCACGGCAAGATCACTCCCGGCGGCGACCAGAAATCAAAAGGCCACGATGGCCCTTTGATCTTCGCTGCCGGTCGTGAGCTTTCTGAAAGGGTTTGCGAGCAGCTCGGAATTGCCGAGAGGACCTACAAGCGCATTTCCAGCATCGGCCAAAACCTGCACCCGACGCTCCGCCAGGCTTTGCGCGGTACCGACGCCGAGAACGATCAGTCCAAGCTCCTGAAACTCGCCAAACTGCCGACCGACGACCAGGTCAAGGTTGCAGCAGCCTTGAAAGAGAACCCGGACATCAAGCCGGTTCTAGAATGGCTGAAGGGGCCGGCAGCTGCCGCCCCAGTCTCCAATCAGGCGAAGCTTTTGAAGTCGCTGATCGGCGCATGGGATGCGGCCGACGAGGACACCCGCAACCAGTTTCTGGAGCATATCGGTATGGCCGATGCCTCCGGGCAGATGGCCGGCCTGATGGCCTCGATCCACAGCGAGGCGGCGTGATGAAGCGCGATCCAGACCAGTTCGATTTCTTCAGCGAGCCGATGTTTCCGGTTCGCGCCGCATCCGAGCGGATCGACCTCTCCCGCTTCCGCTCCCTGCTGAAGCGGGAAATGGCAAAGGCCATCCGTGAATGCCCGCACGATCGGCCAACGATCGCAGCCCGCATGGCGCAGTACCTCGGCCTGCCTTCGATCTCGAAGGCGGCGCTCGATGCCTACACGGCTGAGAGCAAGGAAAGCCACGACATGAGCCTCGTGCGGTTCAAGGCCTTCGTCCGCGCGACCGGCGCGGTCTGGCTCTGGGACTTCGTTGTTTCCGAGGACGGCCTTTTGCTGCTCCAGGGCGACGAAGCGCGCCTGGCCGAAATCGCCCGGCTCCAGCAGGAGAGGAAGGCGCTCGCTGCGGAACTCCGCGTCCTGCAATCACGCCCCGTGACCATCAAGCGCAGAAACACGAGGGGGCCGGCTTGAAGGAGTGGTTCACCTCGCAAGAGCTGGCCGAGGCGAAGCTGCCCGGTTTGGCTCATACCCGACAGGGCATCGAGAACTTCGTCCAGCAGAGCGGTGTCCGCTCAACGGAGAAGGCCCGCCCACGCGAGGGTCGCGGGGGCGGTTTTGAATATCACTATTCCTTCCTGCCCTCAGTGGCTCGACAGAAGATTGCCTTCATGAATACGCCCATGCCCGCCGCCGACACAAAGGCTTCGAAAAGCCTTTGGGCTAGGTTTGAAGCCCTTTCAACCGAACATAAGACGATATGCCAGAAGCGCCTCGACACCCTTGTGGCGGTCGATGACATGCGGGCATCCGGCATATCAATTGGAATGGCCGTCCAGCATTGCGCTCGCCTTGCCGCGATCAGTGTCCGCACTCTCTATGAGTGGCGGCTGATGGTCGAAGGACATGCGCGCCATGACTGGCTCGCCGCCCTTGCCCCTTCCTTCTCTCCCACGATCAATGGCGTCGTCGTCGATCGAGCCGATTGCCATCCGCAGGCCTGGGAGGTTCTGAAATCGGACTATCTTCGGCCTGAGCAGCCGAAGTTTTCTGCCTGCTATCGCCGCATGATGAGCGCCGCCACCATCAACAAGTGGTCTCCGATCCCATCCGAGAGATCGCTGCGCCGCCGCCTTGATTCCGAGGTTCCCAAGGCTGCTCAGGTGCTGGCCCGCGATGGGCGTGAGAAGGCAGCTCGCCTGTTCCCAGCGCAGACCCGCTCAGTTGTTCACCTGCACGCAATGCAGATCGTCAACACCGACGGCCACAAGCTCGACCTTCGGGTAAATGCGCCGTGGAGCGCGGAGCCAACCCGCGTCCTCTTGATTGGTATCCAGGACATCTATTCCCGAAAAATCCTGTCCTGGCGTCTGGCGGAATCAGAAACGTGGGAAGTTGTGCGCGCCTGCATCGGCGACATGATCGAGAACGAAGGCGGCAAGCTGCCCGAGCACTTTTACATGGACAACGGTCGCGCCTTCGCCTCGAAGAAGATCTCCGGTGGAGCCACCAGGCGCAATCGCTTCAAGATCACTGGAGACGAAGTTGCCGGCCTGCTGAAGACCCTCGGCATCGAAGCGCATTTCACCAAGCCCTATTCCGGCCAGTCGAAGCCGATCGAGCGCGCCTGGAAGGATCTGGCAGAAGAAATCTCGCGTCACCCCGCCATGTCCGGCTGCTACACCGGCGCCAATGCGCTCGCAAAGCCCGAGAACTACGGAAAGCGTGCCATTCCTCTCGACGAACTGCAGGAGCATGTCTCCCGTTGCGTTGCAGAGCACAATTCCCGTGAGGGACGCCGCACCGAAGCCGCCAAGGGCCGCAGCTTTAACCAGGTCTTTGACGCCAGCGTGGCCGAGCCATCCACCATCATTCGCTACGCCAGCCACTCGCAGCGGTCGCTCTGGCTGCTGACGGCCGAGACGTTGAAGGCTCGCAAACCGGACGGCTCGCTGCACCATCTTGGTAACCGCTATTGGGCTCCGGTGCTGAACCAATGGATCGGCAAAAAGCTGACCATGCGTTTCGACCCGGCCGACCTGCACGCGCCGGTGAAGGTCTACGATCCAGCCGGCCGCTTCCTCTGCGACGCGGAATGCATCAGCCATGCGGGCTTCGACAGCACCGGCGATGCCAAGCGCAAGGCCAAGACACAGGCCGAGTTCCACAAGACCAACAAGAAGCTCCTCGAGCTAAACCGGACACTCGAAGCGTCCGAGCTCGGCAAGATCTACGCGGATGCCAACCGCGCCGAGCAGCGCAAGCGCAAGCCAGAGCCTCCGGTCCGTCCAGTCGTCACCCGCCTCATCACCGGCAACCTGGCCAAAGCCGTGCCGATCGAGGCTGATGAAGACAACAATTTCGATACGAATTTCTCGCGCGGCTTCGCCCGAATGGTGGGCGACGACAGCGCGATCATCCCATTCCCAACAGGGAATACCGGCGCGGCAGGTATTGCGTCCGCCCGGAAATCTAGAGCCGAAAAGTAGTGCGTACGGTTCCGAACAAAAAAAACGGGCGCAACCCGAAGGCGCGCCCGCAACATCAAAAGCAAGGAACCATGTAAATGAAACGACCCGTCAGCACAAGCAGCACTTGGGACCACCCGGAACCTTCCGCGGAGTTCCTCGCCAAGCATCCCGAACAGGATGTAATGGCATGGCGCTCGTTAGTTGCTCGCGTCATCCAGGTGGCAACCGCCAACGGATGGAGAAAAGCAGATATTGCCCGCCGCACCGGCATGCCGGAAGGTTCATTTTCACAATGGGCGTCAGGGAAGTATCCGGGCGTCCTCGCGAACCTCAACAGCCAGGTGGACAACTGGCTGCTTGCCCTCGAAGAGAGCTCCAGTCTTGCTGCCAGCGTTCCCGTCTCTCCGGGCTTCCAGCCGACGCTGGTTGGCGTTGAGATTATGCAGACCCTCGCCTGGGCTCAGGTGACCTCTGGTTTCGTCGCCATCAAGCTTGATGCGGGCATCGGCAAGACGACTGCCTGCAGGCACTATTGCAACACGCGCCCCCACGCGTTCATGGCAACCGTCAGCCCGCACACCAAAACCGTCCACGGCATGTTGGTAGAGCTGGCGGCCGAACTGGAAGTCCAAGAGAACAATCCGGCTCGTCTGGTCAGGGCGATCGGCCGCAAGCTTTCCCGGATTGGCGACGGCACTCTGCTGATCATTGACGAGGCGCAGAACCTGACGGGCGATGCGATCAACCAACTCCGGCACTTTGTCGATATCTACAAGTGCGGCATCGCCCTTGTTGGCAATGAGGACACGGCCACCGACTTCCTGACAGACCGCTCCCGCTCGGTTTCCAGCAAAGCCCAGGTGATGTCGCGTTTCGACAAGCTGCTGCGACGTGAGCCCAACAGGGCCGAGGACGCGATGCGGATGATCCGCGCCTGGAATATCGAAGATGAGAACGCCATCAAGTTCCTGCTCGGGATCGGCATGAAGCCCGGCGCCCTTCGCCAGATTGACCGGACGGTGAAGAATGCCCTTCCCGCCGCAACCGGTGAAGGTGTTGAACTGACGCTGAAGCACCTGCAGGAAGCGTGGAAACGCCGCGATCTTGGAGACATCGTGTGATGGCAAGGGATCTGACACTCTCCGTCAGCCTCCAGCAAATGCTTGCCAGCATGGAGCCGCACGCCGACATCCCCGAAGACGAGGCCGTCGAGTTCGACGGTCCCGCCTTCAGGTCCATGATCAATGCCCTGCAGATCATGCAGAAGATTGCCGTCAACATGGAAATCGAGCTGGCCTGCCATCGGGACACGGAGGCCGGCCGTGAAATGCGCAAGAGCATGGAAGGTGAAGCCACCGACCAGCTCTCCGACCTGATTGCGGAAGCATCCGGAAAAATCATCCGACCGAACTTCGGGAGGAAGCCATCATGACTGCATTACTATCCGATCATCTGAGGGCGACCCGGGAGGGCCTAAGACGAAAGCAGACCTGCGGCCTGTTTCTTCTTCCGTTCGCTCTCGGTTCTCTCATCCGTCGGATCAACACACTCATTGCTCTGGCAGAGCAACAGGAGGAAGAGCTGCGGCTCGCGAAAAGCCAATCCTTTGAGCTGGATGACCTGGCCGAGGGTGGCACCACCATCCTGCGGTTCCCGACCCGGATCGTCTTTGTTCCCGGCAGTAACAACGAAAGCCGCACGCCATGAAGTCGATAATCGTCGACGCGCGCGTTGTTATTCCGATCGAAGCCATCGTCGACGCGGTCGGGCCTGCGGTCAGCAAGACGCTGATCGCGGCCGGCGCTGCCCGCAAGCCGAAAACCCGTCCCCCCGCCGAGTCCCTGCGGCTCGCTGTCGAGCGCGTCATTACCGCGCTCGATCAACTCGAAATGGTCACCAACACAATGGGTGAGACGAACGCCAGAAAGGTGCTGATGCAGCGCCTGCGCGATCTCCGCGTCACCCACAGCAAGCTAAGGAGCAACTGAAATGCAAGCAGTCATTCTCGAAGATCAGCGCACCGATGGCGTCACCGTCATCAACGGCAAGGAATACATGACCGATGCCAAGGGCGGCTTCGTGCCGCTCTCCATGGTCAAGCCGCAGCACAAGCTTGAAGACGAGACCGTCCGGAAAATGATGGACTTCGCCATTGATCTCAACGGACAGATCTCGCGCTTCCTCAGCTACAGCAAGGTGGACCTCGGCAGCCTCGACGCTCTGCTCGCCCAGGAGTACGGCGTCAAGATCGGCGGGGCCAAGGGCAACCGCACCTATCAGACGATCGACGGCCTTCTGAAAGTCCAGGTACAGGTTGCCGAGCTGGTGGACTTCGGGCCTGAGCTACACCAGGCCAAAAGCCTGATCGACGAATGCCTGAACGAATGGTCGGCAAATAGCCGGCCAGAGATCCAGGCGATCGTCACCAGGGCGTTCAACACCGACCAGGAAGGCAAGATCAACCGCGCCGAGATCTTCATGTTGCTGCGGCATCAAATCGAGGATGAGCGCTGGCAGCGGGCCATGGACGCCATCCGCGATGCCATGCGTGTGACAGGCTCAAAGGAATATCTCCGGTTCTATCGCCGCGAGAAAGTCACCGATGGCTGGCGGGCCGTCACTATCGACCTCGCGAAGGCATAGGTGCTGTGATGAAGACTTTCGAGTTTGAGGTTACTCAACGCATCAAGGTCCAGATCGACGAAGCTAAGTTCACTCCGGAGATGATGGAGGAATTTAACCGCTGCATCTCTGACTTCGGCACGGATGAATATGCTTTCGAGCGGCATGGCGAACACATCGCGCAGCTCGCCGGCCGTGGCTACGAAGAATTTCTGCCCTCAGATTCCGTGGAAGGTTACGGGCCGATCCGCGAGGCAGGTATCAAGGTGGAAATTTTGGAAGATCACTTCCAGATCGACCGGGTGGGCGCGCCATGAAGCCAATCGCAAGCATGGAAATCGCCGCAGCTCGAAAGCCTCAGGAGTTTGTCTGCACCTATTACTTTAAGGGCCGCAGGTACGGCCTCAACATCCTCGCGGAAAGCATGAAGGACGCATCCTCCCACCTTCGCGCGATCGGGACCACCGGTAGCGTTGAAGGCACTCTCGCCGCAACCATCCCCGTTGCACCCGATGCTAGATTCCTGCAGTGCGCGAAGCTCGCGATCGCGATACTTGTTGGAGGAAAAACGGCATGAAGACCGTAACCTTCGACCGCATCCTGGAAGCCCTGACCGAAGAGTACCGAAAAGACGGCCACGAAGTCGTCGAGCAGGAGGGCGTTCACTATGCGCGCCTTTCGATCGAGATTTCCAACTGGGTCGATGAGCTTCTCAGTGAGACGAACCTAACGCGGCTTGCCGATCAGATTGTCCGGAGGCTCGCATGAGCTACGGCTACATCCGCCAGTATTATGGCATTGACGTCTCGGTTGGCGCGTACGTCCAGCACACGGTCACCGGCTGCTTCGGGATCATCCAACCGGAAGGCCAGAGCCACCACCACTACGTGAAGGTTCGCTTTGAAGGCGACCGCTACGTATCCAACTGCCATCCCGGCGAGTTGGACTACACGGCCGATTGCAAGGCAGGTGCGGCATGATCAGAACACACACGCCGCCGCCCGTATCTAATGTGAGGGGGATCGATGCCGACAAAATCGCAAAGGCGATCGTCCTCGCTGCATGCGAACTGGACGACACGCCGGACCCGGATGACGACGACACGATCCTGATCACGGTTCAAGACCTTGAAGCCGTTTCGCATCGCCACATTACCGTGGCGCTGGAGCGGGCCGCCCTCGCCACCACGGAGGGCTCGGACAATGGCTAAGGCACACGTCGTCACATGGCGCTCTATCGTCACCGAAGAATGGCTTGTCGAAGGCGCTGCAAATGCCGCTGAAGCACGCGAAATGTTTCTGAACGGTGAGTGCCGCCTTTCCTCTAAGAGCGAGTTCGACACGGGCGGCATCCGTGGCGTCAGGCTTGCGACTGAACACGATATCGCAAGCGCAGACCTTCATCGGAGCGGCGAACCCCATAGGAGCGAGGAATGACCAACACCAAGACCCCATCGCCCCAATCGAGGGAGGTGCCCGCGCCGATCCGGGATGAGAGTGGAAAATATGACCATCGCGGCCGGAAGGGCTTTATAACCGGCTGCACCTGTCTGCCCTGTGTAGTCGCCACCGCGTTCTGGATGTGGCCCCCGTCACGACAAGATCTTGTCAGTGGTCACCGGCGCGTCATTGGATCGAGTGTCAATATCAACGGTAACAATTACGGCTCTTCCTCTCTATACGAAGGACGCGAGGTCTTCGTTTGCGTTGATCCGCAGAACAGTGGTCGCGCTCTTGTTTTTTCGGCTAACCGGGAACGCTACATCGGCGAAGCCATCTGCCCTGAACTCTCCGGACAGACGGAGGCAGGCCAGTGACCTCATCCTTCGCCGCCATTCATGTCGCGAAAAAGCAGCTCGGGCTGGACGAGGACACCTATCGTGGCAAGCTGCAGCTGATCACCGGGAAATCGTCCACAAAGGACATGAGCGAGGCCGAGCGCCAGAAGGTGCTGACGGTATTCCGCAACGAGGGGTTCACTCCGGCCAGCGCGACGCGTCGTGAGGGTGGCCGCCAGAAGCTCTCCGGCAAGTTCGCGAAGAAGCTCCAGGCGCTCTGGATTGCCGCTTATAACCTCGGCATCGTCCGCGATCGCGACGACGCGGCGCTGGAAACTTTCATCAAGCGGCAGACCGGCATCGAGCGCGAGCGCTGGCTTCGCCACGCCGATGACGCCTCCAAGGTCATTGACGCACTGAAGGGCTGGATCGCCCGAGAGGCCGGTGTCGATTGGTCGCTGCTAGGCCTGCACCCTCAAAGCCACCTGCGCGCGACCGGCTACAAGATCGCTGCGGCGCAGTGGGCGATCCTCTCTGAAAACCGGAATGGCTTCTGGCCCGCGATCGTCGAGATCGTCGGCGGCAGCGTCCTCGACCGGCATCTCGACGATCAGCAGTGGATCCGCGTCATGAATGCATTCGGTGAGCGCATCCGCTCCCGGAAGGTGGTCACGTCATGAGAACGAACCACATGGAGTCCCGCCTGCCGACGAAGGACGCGCTCGAATATTTCCCGACGCCGCCCTGGGCAACCCGCGCGGTCATCCACGAGCTGCTCCTGCGCGAGTTGATTGATCTGCGCTCGAAGCGCGCCCGCGATCCCTGCGCCGGCGGTGGTCATATGGCCCTGCCGCTCCGCGAAAGCTTCGGCCATGTAGACGTCTCTGACCTTGCGGATTGGGGCATCAACCCGGAGATCCGCGACTTTCTTGAGGAGAGCCGGGAGCGCCTGGTCGAGGACGGCCACCAGATCCCCGACTGGGTCTTCATCAATCCGCCCTTCGAACAGTCTTTGAAGTTCGTTCTAAAGGCGCTTGAAATAGCCACCGAGGGCGTTGCGTTGTTCTGCCGCCTCGGCTGGCTCTCCGGCCAGGAGCGATACCACACCATCTTCGGTCCCCAGCCGCCGACCTTCATTTGTCCGTTCGCAGAGCGGGTGGCACTGATCGAAGGTGCGTGGGATCCAGAAGCCAGCACCGCCACCGATTATGTCTGGTATATCTGGATCAAGGATGCGTTCCCATCGGAAGCCCGCCCCTTCTCCATCACCCGCCACCTTCGCCCCGGCATGCAGGATCTCTACAGCCGGCTGGCAGATCTCGCACTCGCCAATCCCGGTGAAGCTGCTCGCCGCCTTGCTGCCCGCAAGGCCGCTGCGGCCGCCAAGTCTGATCAAGCTGCTCTATTATTGGAGGCATGAGATGAGCCGCAGCAAGAGAGGAACTCGTTCATGGAAACTCAAGCTCTCGATCGAAAAGCTCGTCGGGTTTGCTCCCGACCTTTTCAATCCGGGGCTGATGAGCCTGGTCGAGGGGTATACGCTACAGGCCTCTTCCGGGATCTGGCGCAAGGCTAACGGAACCATCACCGCTCGCTATGTCTATCGGTCGAAGGATGCAGCCATGCGCAGCGTCGTTCTGACGGTTCGTAATATCTCGCTGGTCGAAGAGGCGGCCTGATATGACCGCCCTCCCCGGCATCCTTGCTGACATCTCCGATATCGCCGGCACAGAGGCGGCCTTGAAGGTCGCTCAAAGCCGAGGCGGCACCCGCGTTGACCTGCCACCTCAGGCAAAGGCCAATCATTGGTTGACCGACCTGGTCGGCTTCGAGCTGGCAGACAAGATCTGCCGGGGTCTTGCCACCACAGATGCCGATGGCAGATGCAGCGGACTTCGCAGGGAGGTCATCCCGCGCGGCGCGGCGAGCCTGATGAAGACCGCGAGACTGCGCGCGGCCGAAGCTCTGGATGCCGGCAAGAGTGTTCGTGAAACTGCCCGCATCTCGGGCTTGCATGAGCGCACAATCTGGCGCATGAAAGCAGAAGACGACCGCCAAGGCCGTCTGTTCTAGTCCTTAGAGACTAATGGGGCTGACAGCTGTCAGCCCGGATTTCTCCCCTCGCCATCGCATATTCGCCCCAGGGACTGAAGGGGCAAATCATATGACCGCGACTAGACGCGTGAGCGCTGAAGGGCGCTCCTTTTTGTACGGGCATGAGGGCGTCGTCCTTCGGGCCTATCGTTGCGCTGCTGGTGATTTGACGATCGGTGCCGGGCTTACCACGGCCTCAGGCGTCGTCACGGTCAAGCCCGGCATGACGATCACTGCAGAAGAGAACGATCGTTTGGTCGATCTCGCTCTTTCCAAGAACTATGTTCCAGGCGTCCTGAAAGCGTTGGGTTCCAGTGCCAGTCAGGACGCTCTCGATGGCGGCACTTCCTTCCATTACAACACCGGAGCCATCGGTCGGGCTTCGTGGGTCAAGGATTTCCGCGCCGGCAATTCCGCCGGCACCCGCAAGGGACTTGCCGCTTGGAAAAAAGGCGGCGGGAAAGTTCTGCCCGGCCTTGTCCGCCGCCGAGCCGAAGAGGCTGACGTTATCCTCCTGGGTAAATATCCCCACTGGGTAATGAAGGGCGTGACCGCACGGCCGGCCGACCATGTCCTTTTCGCCACCTTCGTCGTCTCAGTCACTCCTGGTGAGATCGAAGCCATTCGCACTGGCTTCCGGTCAATTGGTTTTGAACCGGGTGCCGTCACCGGCAAAGTGACACGCGTTGCCGTCGAAGCCTTCCAGAAGGCCTACGATCTGAGCGTCGACGCGAAGATCGGTCGCGCTACGCTCTCAACACTTCAGCGCGAGATAGACGCCCGCAGCAAGGCTAAGACCGCCGTGACCACTACCGCTGTTTCGACGCCAGTCGCTGCGGGAGCTGGCGAGGCGGCAACCAATGTCGATCCCTACACGATCGACTTGACGGCGCTGCCGGACACCGCAGGCCTCTGGTTGGGCGGTGCCGTGTTGGCCGCAGGCCTCCTCTACGGCGCTTGGCTCGCATGGCACTACCGCGACATGATCGCCGTTCGTCTCGCTCCTCGCTTCCCGAAAACCGCAGCCTTCCTGAGGAGCTTCTGATGAGCGCGACACTGGCCGTCATCCTCGGTGCCGCCGCAAAGGTCGGTGCCCCTCTCATCAAGGCTATCGTCGGAAAGCACGTTGGCCCTTTGGCCGGCTCGTTGGCCGGAGATGTTGTCGAGCAGATCGCCTCGCGGGCTGGCATTCAGCCTGAGGCTCTGCCCGACGCCAACCCCGCCCTGGTGGAGGAAGCCGTCAGAGAGGTCGAACACGCTGCGCCCGAGCTGATCGCGCTCTATCAAGCTGGGCTCACAGGACAGTTCGCGCTGCTTCAGGCCGAGCAGGCGGGTGGCTTTTGGGAAAGCGCCTGGCGGTGGGGCTGGATGTACCTGCTGGCCTTTCTGTGGTCCTGCGCCTTCCTCATCTTTCCGCTCCTGCGAGCCTCCGGATTTGCGGTCGATCCAATCGACAGTGCGACCCTCATGACACTGACCGGCTGGTTTATCAGCCTCTACATGGGCGGTCACACGGTGAAGGAAATCGGCAAGCAGGCCGTCGAAGCCGTGAAGACTTGGAAGCAGCCTAAATGAATTTCGGCAATGGAGCCTTCGACCAGGCGTCCCGCAGAGAGCAAGAGGAACGGGAAACGCTCATCGCAGACGCCGCACATGCAGTCAGCAGGAAGGGCTCTGCCATCTGCTGCGATTGCGAGCGGCCCATTCCCGAAGATCGTCGGATCGCAGCCCCGTTCGCTGTGCGTTGTATCGAGTGCCAGAAGATCCACGAGAGAGAGAAATCGCTTCGATGAGCCCAGCGGAAATTTCACAATACTTGGGCTTGGCCCTCGCAATCATCGCGCTGCTCGGTCACGCCAAGGGCTACTTCTCCTCCGGGGAAAAGACGCTGACGGCTCGCGTGGACAAGGTCGAAGGCAAGCTGGTCGAACACGATCGCCGCGTCCAGACGGTAGAGAGCGAGATGAGGCACCTGCCGGACAAGAGCACTGCCCACAAGCTCGAATTGGCGATGGCCAACCTGCTTGGCAGGCTCGATGCCATGGACGAACGAATGAAGCCGATCGCTGCCACCAGCGAACGGCTGCACGATCTACTTCTAGAACAGGCACGAAACAAATGAGCGAACTTGCTACCGACTTCGCGCGCATCGTCCGTGAGGAAGCGCGGCTGATCATCCTGAAGGCGCTTGCCGAGCAGACCAATGAGAGCCTGTCATCCAGCATGCTCGAACAGGTGCTGGCGCGGTTTGCCATCCACCAGGAGCGTCCGTGGATCCATCAACAGATGGAGTACCTGAAGACGATGGAGGCAATCACCGTCGTCGAAGCCGGCAGCGTCAAGATCGGTACGCTTACCGACCATGGCCGTCGTCACCTCGATCGACACATTGCGATCGAGGGCGTCAAGCGCCCGTCGCGGCCGGGGGCCTGATATGATCGGACGCGGCCGACTAAGCGGCATTGAGCTATTGCCGGAGCTTTGCGCGCCGGCCGTCGCTTGGGCAGCCGATGCACTCCAGGATCGGGATCTGACACAGACCGACATCTACAAGGAGTTTGTCGGCCGACTGGAAGCGATCGAGCGCGAGCACCGTGGCGAGCTGGAATTCGCCATCCCTTCGTTCTCCGCGTTCAATCGCTACTCGATCAAACTCGCAACGCTCTCATCGCGCCTCAATCAGACCCGCGAAATTGCATCGACGCTGGCGGAGAAATTCGATGCTGCTGACTCCGACAACCTGACGCTCATCGCGGCCGAGGCCATCAAGACGCTGATCTTCGAGCTGCTGACCAATAGCGGCGAAGGTGGCATGGCGCCGAAGGAAGCGATGAGCTTGGCAAACGCTTTGTTCAAGGCAACGCAGGCGCAAGGCATTTCTACCGTGCGGCGCCAGAAGGTCGAGGCCGAGTTCAAGGAACAGGCAGAGAAGGCAGTCGAGACTGTGGCGAAGGCCAAGGGGCTTACAGCCGAGACCACCGAAGCGATCCTGTCGCAGATCCTCGGGGTGAAGAAGTCATGACGGCGCCGATCACAGAGGCGCAGTGGGCCGAGGCGCGCCGCCAAGCGACCGAAGTCCTTCCAGGAGTTGTCAGCGAGGTGGGCCTTCCTAAGGCCCTTATCTCTTATCAGGCACGCGTGCTGGAGCTGCTGGAGAGCGCTGCCTGCCGCGTTCTCTTCGTTGAGAAGAGTCGACGCATCGGCCTAACCTTTGGCTTCGCATCCTACGCGGCGCTGCGAGCTGGGCGGACCAAGGCCGCCGGCGGCATGGACGTGATGTACATCTCCTACTCCCAAGAGATGACGCGCGAATTCATCGACGCTTGCGCGATGTGGGCAAAGGCCTTTTCCAACGCCGCCATGGCCGTCGACGAGTTCCTGTTCGACGACAGCGACAAGGAAGAGACCAGAGCCATCCAGGCATTCCGCATCCGCTTTGCGTCAGGCTTCGAGATCATCGGCCTGTCATCTGCACCGCGAACCCTTCGCGGTAAGCAGGGCGTGGTGATGATCGATGAAGCGGCCTTCGTCGACAGCCTGCCGGAGCTGCTGAAGGCCGCACTCGCCTTCCTGATGTGGGGCGGCCAGGTCGTGGTCTGCTCAACCCACAACGGTACCGAAAACGAGTTCAACAAGCAGATCCAGGACATCCTGGCCGAGCGCACGAAGTACGATCATATCCGCATCGATTTCGACCAGGCGCTGAAGGAAGGGCTCTACGAGCGCATCTGCCTGGTCAACGGAAACGAATGGACGGCCGAGGGCGAAGCCAAGTGGCGTCAGGAGATCATCGACTTCTACGGTGACGGCGCCGATGAGGAGCTGTTCTGCATTCCCACCGCCGGTACCGGCGCATGGCTCCCGGCCGTGCTGATCGAAGCCCGAATGACGATCGAGGCGCCGATCATCCGGCTGGAGCTGCCGCGCGACTACCTGCAGCGGACGCGCCTGGAGCGCATGGTGCTCATGGCCAACACGGTAAAAGAACTACAGGAGGCTATCTCCCGCCTCGACCGGGAGCGCACACACGCCTTCGGTTTCGACTTTGCCCGCGTCGCCGACTTGTCCGTTGCAAAGCTGCTCTCGATCACTCGCACGCTCAAACGGGAGTCCGCGCTCACGCTGGAAATGCGCAACGTTCCCGGTGACGAACAGAAGCTGCTCACTCGCATGATCCTGCGCGGCGCACCGCGCCTGGTCGGTGCCGCATTCGACGCCACCGGCATGGGCTGGACGGTTGCCGAAGACATGGGCCGCGAGTTCGGCTTCCGCCTGCCTGACGGTAGCGGCGGCCTGGTCGACGCGATTAAGTTCTCCGTCGACTGGTACCGCTTCCAGATGCCGCCCCTAAAAGCGGCCTTCGAAGACGACATGATCGCGCTCGCCAAGGATGACGAGCACCTGGGCGACCTCCGCCTGGTGAAGGTCATCGCCGGCGTTCCGAGGGTGCCGGATCTCCGATCGGGCGAAGGCTCGAAAAAGCGCCACGGCGACTTTGTCATCGCGCTTGCGCTTGCCCACTTCGCCAGCCGTCAGCAGTGGCACGAGTATGGCTATGAATCGATCAAGGATCTGGTCGCCGCCAGCTCCGACGATGACGACGACGACTTCGATTTCGGGAGACGACATTGGTAGACCGCACTTCTTCCATCCTTGGCCCTGACGGCCATGCCATCGTGGTCAGGACGCTCTCGCAAGAGGTTGCGACGCCGACGATCGCCGGAGTTCGTCGCACGCATGAGGACCGCGTTGCCACCGGCCTGACGCCCGAGCGCCTCGGCACCATCCTGCGCGACGCGGCCGAAGGACAGGCGCGGTCCTATCTGACGCTCGCCACGGAAATGGAGGAGCGCTACCTGCACTACGCATCGCAGCTCCAGACCCGTCGCCTTGCGATCGACAGCGTGCCGATCTCGATCGAGGGTGAAGGCATCGACAGCAAGATCGTCGAAGCCGTCGAGGAGCTGATCAACGAAGAAGGATTCCTGACCGCGCGCAGCAGCCTGACCGATGCGATCTCGAAGGGCTACGCTGTCGCCGAAATGATGTGGGAGTATGAGCGCAAGAAGCTGCGGCCGGTTGAGTACATCGAGCGTGACCAGCGTTTCTTCCAGATGGACCGCCTGTCTCTCCGTCACCTCCGCCTTGCCGTCGACGGCTCGATCGAGGGAGAGCAACTTCCCGAGGCGAAGTTCCTCCGGCACCTGCCGTCCACGCGCGCCGGTCTGCCACTTCGCCGCGGAATGGCGCTGCCGGCGGCGTGGGCCTACCTGATCCAGCAGTTCACCCTGCAGGACTGGGCGGCATTCTCCGAGGTCTATGGCATGCCTTTGCGCGTCGGCAAATACAACGCCGCCGCCAGCCCGGCTGACAAGCGGACGCTCCTGAAAGCAGTGTCGTCGATCGCCAACGACGCGGCCGCCATTGTTCCTGCCGGAATGGAGATCGAATTCCACGAGGTCAACGGCGCCAATGGTGCCGCCGTCTTCGGTGGCCTTCTGGACTATATCGACAAGCAGATCTCGAAGCTGGTGGTCGGTCAGACGATGACCAGCGACAATGGCTCGTCGCTTGGCCAGGCGAAGATCCACAATGAGGTGCGCCTGGACATCCTGCGCGCCGACTGTGGGCAGGAAGCGATCACCTTCAACCGCGATCTGATCAGACCCTTCATTGATCTCAATTTCGGCCCACAGGAAAAGTACCCGCAGCTTCAGATGCTGGTACCGGATCCGGAGGACATCGACGCCTTGTCGCAGGCTCTCGATCGGCTGGTGCCCCTCGGCCTGAAGGTAAAGCAGACAGAGGTCCGCGAAAAGCTCGGCCTGTCCGATCCGAACGATGACGACGATCTACTAACGCCGCCTGCCGCTGCACCGGCAGTCGACACCGCGCCGGTGAAGCAGGAGCCGAAGAAAACCCCGCCGGCAGCCAACGACGAGACAGCCGCCGAGGCGGAGCGGAAGTCGAAGACGGCCGCGCTCTCCGCGATCGTGATCGACCACCGCCGCGCCTGCCGCTGCGGAGCCTGCACCGCACTGCTCGCGGCCGAGGCCGGAGAGCCCGACGCCCTTGACCAGGTCGAGGCGCTGTTCGCACACGCCATGGATGATTGGGAGGAGATGGCACGGCCGATCGTGCAGCCCATTGCCGATATCGTCCTCAACGCAACGAGCTTCGACGACGCCTTGAATATGCTTAAAGCCGCCGGTCCAGACGCTTCAAAGATGGCTGAAAGGCTTGGACGCCTCACGGCGATCGCGCGCGGCGTCGGCGACATAGCGGACTGAGGGCATGTCCGAGATCCGCAAAACTTTCGCAGTTCCTCCTGAGGTCACCGGCTACTTCGATGGCAAGTCGAACGCGCCGGCCTTCTCCTGGCTGGACGTCTGGTCGGAAGAGCACGCCTACAAGTTCACCGTGGCAAAGGCGACGGAACTGGATGTGCTCACTTCCTTCAGGTCGACGATTTCGCAGGCGATCGCCGAAGGAAAAGGCTTCGACAACTGGAAGCCGATGATCGAGAAGCAGTTGTCGAAGCTTGGCTGGTGGGGACCACGCATGGTCTCCGATCCGACAGGTGAGCAGCCCGATCGCATGGTCAACTTCGCCAGCGATCGCCGCCTGAAGACGATCTTCTGGTCGAACGCCAACAGCGCCCGATCGGCAGGACAATGGGAGCGCGTCCAGCGGTCGAAGAAGGCACTGCCTTACATCCTCTATGTTCGCACCACGTCGGGCGATCCTCGCCCGGAGCACCTTGGCTGGGTCGGCATCATACTCCCCGTCGACCATCCCTTCTGGCAGACGCACTGGCCGCCCAACGGCTGGCTCTGCAAGTGCCAGGTGCGCCAGATCTCCGGCCGTGAAGCGCAACAGCTCCTCGGCCGTGAACCGGAGGACGGCGGAATCCTCTACCGTGACAGCGCACCTGACCTGGGGCCGGACATCCAGCACCGCAACCGGCGCACTGGCGAAGTCACAATGGTGCCGCCGGGCATCGATCCTGGCTGGCACACCAATCCCGGACTGTCGCGTGCCTCGACACTGATACGCAATCTGGAAACGCGACTTGAAGTGGCGGCGCCAGAGGATGCGACCAAAGTGTTGACTGAGCTTTGGGAGGATCCCTATCTCCGCCTGGCGCCACGCCTTCCGCAGAAGGTCTGGTTGCCGGCCGGCCACAACGCGAAGCTGGCGGAGGAGTTGGGGGCAAAGTCACCAGTGATCTCGATCACCAGCGAGACGATTGCGGAACGGATCGATCGCCATAAGATGAGCGTTGAGGATTTCGCGATCTTGCCAAAGATCCTTTCCGAAGCACCAATTCTCCCGGACCTCGCTGGCAAGCCGGGAGTGCGGACGCTGGTCATTAAGATTGGCCGGGCTTTCTGGCGATCGTTCGTGACACGGTCATCCACCGGCTATCTTCGCGTCAACTCGCTGCACCAGAAGACCGGCGACGAACTGCGCCGGCAGTTGCAGCGGTCAGATATCGAATGGCCATTTGAGGATTGAAGCGTGGCAGGGAGGGACCGACCCCGGCTTTCACCGGCTCCCCTCCATCGGGCAATCAAGGCCAACGGATTTCGACCGCCACGCAAAGGCAATATAGCATCCTTTCCGAGCTCTTCAATATCGCCCTCAGGAGCGCGTAGAAGCGTTCGAACGCCCGGATACTCGTCCCATGTGTATAAAACGCGTCAGCGGGCTTTGAAACGGCTTTAAATTTGAAGCGGGGGCGCTATGCTCGTGTGCATGTGAGGCGGAGCGGACGCCTCGTCGGATTTGATGGGGCTGACACTTGTCAGCCCGGCCCGAAGCGATCGGCATGGCAAACATTGCCCCATGTTGAACCGCACCGCAACCACCCTTCTGATTTCCTGTCTCGCCACCTCGTCGGCTGAAGCCGAAGCGCTGGCCATGACGAGCGTCGCCACGATCGACGTCTTTGCTGTTGAGCCGCTCGCCGGCGCGGACAAAGGTCCACAGTGGATCAAGCTTGCGCCGCGTGGTCCTTTCACGGCGCGGGACGCTCGCAAGTTCACGATTGATCCGGAATTGCTCGTCGAGCGCTTCAATGCCGACAAGGTCGCGCTGCCGATCGATGTCGATCATGCGACCGTCAAGAAGGCCATGTTCGGCGAATCCGCACCCGCCATTGGATGGATCGAGGAGCTGCAGGCGCGGCCCGATGGCCTCTATGGCCGCGTCGAGTGGCTGGAGCCTGGTCTCGCAATCCTCGCCGCCAAGTCTCACCGCTTTATCTCACCGGCGCTCAAGACCGACGATCACGGCCGCGCCTACTGGCTGCACTCGGCCGGGCTTGTGGCGGCGCCTGGAATTTCCATGCCGGCCGTCGCATCGGCCGACCCAACCCACACGGAGACGAACATGCTGAAGGCTATCGCGAAGGCTCTCAACCTGCAGGAAGACGCAAACGAGGCCGCGTGCCTGTCCGCCATCGGCGACATGCTGACCAAGCGCGTCGACCCAGCGATCCACCAGCAGGCTCTCGACCAGGTCAAGACCCTGGGCTCGGAACTTGAGAGCATCAAGGCGGTCGACCGCAAGTCCAAGATCGACACTCTACTCGAAGGCGCATTGACGGCGAAGAAGATCAGCCCGGCGCAGCGCGAGAGCTACGAGGCTCTTTGCGCGACCGACAGCGGCTTTGAGCAAGTCTGGAAGCTGATCGAGACGCTCGGTGCCGGTCTCGCGCCCTCTGACCTCGACAACAAACGCGGCGGTGGCGGCGACCTGAAGACGCTCTCGGCCGAGGACCGCACCATCATAAAGGAGATGGGTCTCTCGGAGGAGGAGTACCGCAAGGCCAACGGCCTCGACGCCGCCTGATCCATCCACCCGACATTTTCGCTGGAGACTTAGAACATGACCGCAATGAGCCAGGCCCGCCAGCCGACCGAGATCGAAGGCGTGTACTCGCAGGCGCCGATGAAGGGCGCCACCACCATCCTGCAGGGTGCGATCGTCGCCGTGGAAGCAGGCCTCGCCGTTCCGGGCAAGACGGCCCTCGCCCTTGTCGTTCTCGGCGTGGCGCCGACCACCATCAAGAACACCGGTGCAGACGGGGCGGTCATGGTCGCGGCCAAGCGCGGCACGTTCAAGTTCTTCAATCTCGGCGCCGATGCCATCACGGCCGGCGACGTCGGAAAAGACGCCTTCCTGGTCGACGATCAGACCGTGGCCAAGAGCAACGGTACCAACACCCGCTCCGTAGCCGGCAAGATCATCCAGGTCGATAGCGACGGCGTCTTCGTGCGCGTCGGCTACTGACCAGCCAGCTACTTAGCTTTCAACCTCAAGGGAACATCAATGCGCGTTATCACCGCAGAACTGCTTGCCGCCGCACAGCGCGGTTTCAAGACAGCCTTCCAGAAGGGCTTTACGGGCGTTGCGTCGCTCCATACCTCCGTCGCGACGATCATCAACTCGACCGCGCGTGAAGAAACCTACGGCTGGCTTGGCGATATGCCGAAGCTTCGCGAATGGATCGGAGATCGCCACATCAAGGGCCTGCAGGCCAAGGGCTACTCGATCACAAACCGCAAGTTCGAAGCTACGATCGCCGTCGCCCGCGACGACATCGAGGACGATGCACTTGGCCTCTACGCTCCGCGCTTCGAGATGCTCGGCAACTCCGCCGCATCCCATCCAGACGAGATCGTTTTCGAACTCATCAACGCCGCCTTCTCCAGCACCTGCTACGATGGCCAGAACTTCTTTGACACCGATCACCCGGTCGGCAAGGAAGGCAACGTCCAGTCCGTTTCTAACATGCAGGCTGGCGCCGGCGCATCGTGGATCCTCGCAGATCTCTCCCGGCCGCTGAAGCCCTTCATCTTCCAGAAGCGCCGCGACTACAATTTCACGACAAAGGAAGATGCCAAGTCGTCCGACCACGTCTTCCTGCGTGACGAATACCTCTATGGCGTCGATGCTCGCGCCGCAGCGGGATACGGCTTCTGGCAGATGGCATTCGGTTCCAAGGCGGAGCTGACGGCCGCAAACCTCAAGGCCGCCTACGAAGCCATTACGTCCTTCACAGACGACGAAGGTCGCAAGCTCGGCTTGAAGCCCACGCACATCATCGTCGGGCCGACCCTGACGTTCAAGGCTCGCGAGATCCTGTTGGCCGAGCAGATCAATGGGACTTCCAACACGGTGCGCAACCTCGTCCACGTCATTGAAGCTCCGTACCTGAACTAGTCTCGGCGTGGGCAACTCGCCCGCACCGCCGCCACAGGCGCAGACTTTCGGCTGCGCCTGTTCCACCCGCCCGCAACTAACAACGGAACCTGAAATGTCTCGCACCTATTTCCTGCATTCCTTTTTCGGCCTGAGACTTCTCTTTGCCGTCCTCGCACCGATCTTCCTGCCGATCGTCGAGGTAGCCGGCGCGATCACCGTCTTCGCGATCAACCAGATCTCGACAGGCGCTGAACACATCTGGCGGGAACTGCGCGACCTCGGCCGCAACGCCTTCCGCGTCATCCAACGGCTAAAGCCGGTCTATCGCGAGAGCTATGACACCAACGGCCTTAGCCTGCACCTGCGTTGCTGAAATCCCGGGAGGGGGCCGCGTTGGCCCCCAGATCGCCGGCCGCCGTTCCTCCTCCCAGGCGGCCGGCGGTTCTCCGGCAAGCGGCGTCGACGCCTTTTCCCTGAGAACCGCTAGGAGAGCAACATGACTACCAGCAAGACGACTACCAAGCCGGAAGCCAACAACACGCCGGCGACGAAAACAGTGAAGATGCCCGTCATTCTCGTCACCTCGCCTGGCGGTCCACGCCGGCGCGCTGGTTTCAGCTTCAGCGAAGCTACCCGCGAGTTTCGCGAAGCCGATCTCGAAGGCAAAAACGTCGAGGAGCTGATCGAGGCATGGCGCGCCGATCCGAAGCTGAAGGTCGACATGAAGACCGAAGAGGTCCCGGCGACCGAAGGCGACGACGAATAAGCATCCAGAGCGGGGAGCGCCGCGCAAGGCCGATGCGGCAACTCTAGCCGTTAGCAAGCCCTAAGCCCCGCCGATCGGCAAAGCCGCCGGCAAACAGCAGCACCAATTTCGAGGGGAGAACATGGCCGCTTACGCCACCATTGCAGATCTGGAAGCCCGCTTCCCAAGTGATCTGGCACTTGTCGCGGCCGACGAAGCCACCGGCTTGCGCGACGACGTCCGTATCGGCCATGGCCTCGACGACGCCTCAACCGAGATCCGCGCCATCCTTGCCGCCCGCTACTCGCCTGCCGAGCTGGCGGCGCTGGATCAATCATCGCTGGACGTGCTGCGTGTCTACGCGATCGACGTCGCCTTCTATCGGATCGCGCTGGCCTTCTCCCGCTCCACGGAGAACATCAAGGAACGTTACGACCAGGCCATCAAGCGCCTGGAAGCGATCGCGTCCGGCAAGGGTGCGCTGACCACAACGACGCCCACCGGGCCGGCGGACGGCACCGGCGACGGCGTCGGCCAGAACGAGGTCATCGTTTCGGCTCCAGAGCGCATGTTCACCCGCGAGAGGCTTGGCCGGATATGACCGTCGCTCTCGTTGTCGATTCCGGGGACTTCGATCTTGTCCTGAAGAAGCTCTCCCCGCTGTTCAATTTTCAGCCGAGTGAGCTGATGACCACGCTTGGCGCCCTCGGAGAAAGCCAGACCCGCCGGCGCATCACCGACGAAAAGACATCGCCCGACGGCACCGCCTGGACGCCGAACCACGAAGGCACTCCGATCCTTGTGCAGACCGGACAGCATCTTCTCTATTCTATTGCGTGGACGGCGTCGGCCTCCGAGGCCGAGTGGGGCTCAACGTGGGAATACGCCCACGTCCACCAGGACGGCATGACCATCATCCCGAAGAACGGCGAGAACCTCGCGTTCGCGATCGGCGGCAAAGCGGTCTTCGCGAAGTCGGTCACGATACCGGCGCGACCGTTCGTCGGCCTCTCCACTGACAACATCAAAGAGATCATCGATGTGGTGACGGATCACTTCGGAGTACTGCAATGATCGAGCCCCGCGCGATGGACGAGCTGCTCGCTCGTGATCCTCTTGCTCCGGTTCAGTCCGCGATCGTCGCGACCTTGAAGCCGCTTCTGCCAGGCGTCTCGATCGAGAAGCATCCGGGGAAAGTCGATCTGTCGGAACTGGTCGCCAAAACAGTCGTCCTGGCGCCTGGCATCGGGATCGGCTTCAGTCGCGTTCGCGAGACCTTCCTCACCGATGGCGCTACCTGCTTCGCCGTCGAGTGGGTGGCCTACATTGTCGCCGAGGCCAAGGTCGTCGCCACCCGCCGGCGCGAGAAGGAAGAGGTTGGACTGGCGATCGGCGCCCGCCTGCTCGCCATCCTCGCCGATCCGACGATCTCTTTATGGGGCCTTCACGGCACGATGCCGATCGAAGATAAGCCATCCCCGGAAATGAAGCCGTTCTTCACGATCAAGGACGCCAAGCAGGGCACGGCTTATTACGCCGTCACCTGGACGCAGGTTGTTGCCGACATCAGCTCGGCCGTCTTCCCCGAGGCCACCGGCGCTGTCAGCGAGGACGCCACCCACATCCAGTACGAAGACGAGGCGCTGACCTCGATCGAGCCGTGGATCCCTGTCGAGGTGAGCGATGATTGATCCAACCTCCCGCGAGCTTCGCCGTCTCTATGCCCGCGCAGAGCGTGCCGACCGGCGTATCGCCATGATGAACTTGAGCGGAAAAGTGGTCGCCAAGGATTCCGACAAGCGCCGAGTGCGCCTGAAGCTCGGGACCAGCAGCGACGGCCGAGACGTTCTTTCGCCGTGGGTGCGTTGGCAGGAAGCCGGTGCCGGCGGCCTCAAGATCCATTCCGAACCGGCCGAAGGCGAGCAGATGATGCTGGTATCGGCCTCGGGCACCGTCGGCGGCGGCTCAATCGCCATTCCGTCAACCTACGACCAGGACAATGAGGCGCCCTCGAAATCCTCCGACAGCGCGGTTTTTGAACGCGGCGGTCGGATCGAGCTGGTCCCGAATGGCATCCGCCTTGTCGGCACCGAGATCGAGTTCGTTGGGAATGTCCGCGCGACTGGCGGCGACTTCGAGCACGAGGGCACCAACGTCGGACACGATCACAAACACACCGAAGTCTTCAGGGGCAGCCAGCTGTCCGGCCCACCAGAGGAGTGAAACCCATGGCGAAACAATCCAGACAAACAGAACCAAGCAACGTCCAGGCGGCCGACGACGGCAAGCTGGCCTACCAGGTCACCGATCGGGCACCCGGCCGCATCGGCGGCAAGCGCGTCGAGCTGAACGCGACGGTGTTGCTGACGGAAGAGGAAGCACGCGCCGAGCTGCTCGCCGGTCACCTTGCACCGGCTGCAGCTTCAAAGCCCGCATAAGACCAGATCGAAGGGCGCTTTAAGTATGGCAGGACAGATCCGGTATCGCAGTGGGATCGACGGCAGGACGGGGAAGGTCATCACTGGCATTCCTCACCTGATGCAGTCGTTGGCCAAGATCTGGGGCACGCGGATTGACACCCGCGTGATGCGCCTCGACTTCGGCTCGGATCTACGCTCGCTGCTGTCCGAGGATCTGACGCCCTCGATCGCTCTGCTGATCTACAACGAGCTGGTCGCCTCTGCTGCACGATGGGAACCCGAGTATGTTCTCAACCAGCTGCAGCTGGTGACCATCTCCGAGACCGGCAAGCTCGGGCTCCGCCATGGCGGCCTGTACTTCCCGGAGGGCCGCTTCGGAAACTACGACCTCGCCGTGCCGCTCGCGCTCAAGGCAACACCATTGAACCGCCTGGGGAATGCTGCATGAGCATCGATCTCTCCCTCCTCCCGCCGCCCACCATCATCCAGGATGTCAGCCATGACGAGATCGTGGCTCGGCAACAGGCGAGGTTCGAACAGTTCTGGCAAGCCATCCGCGTGGCGAACCCGAGCGCGGATCTTCCGGCCTACGACGTCTCGATGCTGGAGACCGATCCGGCCGTTATCAGCAATCAGGCGGAGAGTTTCCGGGAGACGCTTCTGCGGGCTCGTATCAATGGCGCCGTCCGCGCCCTGCTGCTGGCATTTGCTCGCGGTTCGGATCTCGAACATCTCGCCGCGTTTTATGACGTCTACCGGATGGCCGGCGAGGATGACGATCGCTTCCTGGTTCGCATCATCCTCGGTATTCAGGGCCGATCTACGGGTGGGACCGAGCCGCGTTACCGCTACGTCGCCATGTCGGCCGATCTCTCAGTGCAAGCTGCCATAGTTTACAGGGTCCGGCGCAGCCCACTGATCCATGTCGCTGTGTATTCCACTGCGCCAGACGGCGTCGCCTCGCCCGCGCTCCTGGCGAAGGTCGACGCCGCCCTGCAGGATCCCGAGGTCATCATGGTGAACGACACTATTGTCGTCGCCTCTGCTGTTAGGAAGATCGTGAGCCTTCAGGCGGATGTGTGGCTGCTACCGGACGCGCCGGAGGATACGCTCGCCACGGCTGAAGCAAATCTTCGCTCTGCCTGGTCCACTAATCGCGCGCTCGGGCGCGACCTCGTCGAGACCTGGTGGATATCAAAACTCATGGTCGGCGGCGTCCACCGTCTCGCCGCAGTAACTTCCGGCGATCTCATCGCCGAACCACACGAGGCGATCTCGATCGGCACGGTTAAGCTCAATGATCGAGGCAGGGCATTCTGATGACACTCCTGCCTTCAAGCTCCGATCTCTATGAGAGGGCTTTCGAGGCCTCCCTGCAGCCGCGCTGGAACGAGTTGAACTTGGCGGCCGAGGCAATCCGGACGGTGAAGTTCAACCCGCCACCGTCCTTCCTGCCGTTCCTCGTCTTCGAATACGGCCTGGGCGAGCTGACGCCTTACGTCCCGAACCTCTATACTTTGGTCGTCGACCGAGAGGGCGTGAACTGGCAGAGGATCCGCGGCACGCCGGCATCCGTCTACAAAGGCCTCGGCTGGCTCGGCTACACCGCAACCCTGGAAGATGCGTGGCACGGCCGCGCCTATTGGAACAGTACGCAGCTACGTTTCTCGGCACTGCCGGATGCAGATTTTCCGGATCTGGAGCGGATCGAGGGTGTCACGCGTCTGTCGCTTCCAAAGCGCTCTGACTTGCGTCGAGGCGTTTACCAGTACGACATCGGCGCCACCGAATCTGACGGCTCCGTTCTAGACGGGAGCATGCTGGATACGGAGAGCGGTATTGCGGTCACGGATGCCGGGACGCTCTGGTCCTTTGGTCGGGTGACTGAAGTCGATCATCTTTTGACGGAAGCCGAAGGACTGGCAATTGGCAACTGGCTTGAAGAGCCAGAAGGTGGCGGCATCAAGTGGACGTCGTTGCAGTATCCGTGGGTGCAGGCACAATTCAAATGGGCCGACAGCGCGACGAACATGCGGCGAAGCCTGATGGCAGGATGGTTTAGCGGCAGGCAGCTGTTTGCAACCTTCAGGGACACGAGCGGTAACCTCCTCGGTCACAGGCGATGCCGCGCAGTCCATCCTGTTTCCCAAAAGTTGAACGGACCCTACGAGGTCGGCAACATCAATTACGTACCTGCTGCCGGCGGCCGACGTCTTTACGTCGAGGCCATGACCGACGTTAACGACGCATGGGACGTAACCGCCGCATCCGTTGAAATCACGGTCGGCGCAGAGATCGCAGTCGGCATCAACCCGGGGCAGCTTTGGCTTCAGCCAGGCCAGCTCATCGGCGGCGAGCCGATCGCCCACACGGCAATCCACCTGCCATTGCGCAGGACGGTGCGCGACCAGGTCAAATTCATTGTGAGGTTCTGATGGACATGCTGCCCCCTGAAATCATCGCGATCATGGATCGTCGGAACGAGAGGCTACTACGCTTGGTTGAAACTCCGGAGGCTCAGGTAGAGCGAGTATCCGGCGGGCAAGAACCTTCATTTGTCGAGCGGAAACTGCGACACGATCATCATCATCCGGCTGAGGGTTCGTCTTGATGCGCCGGAACTCTCGTTCGGCGTTTTCTGTGACTGTTTCGGCAAGCTTCCGGCGGTCAAGAACGCCGCTGTCCCCAAGCTGCCGGATCAGCAACATGAGCACCGCCTCGGCAGCGCTGAGATGTCCGTCCAGAACTTTGATTTCCGCTTCGTCGTTCATACCGTTTTCCTTCGGTTCCACAGACCTCGCCTGTTCGAACCTGATTCTCCCTCCATTCAATAGGTCATCATCATGTACAAACACGAGAGCGGACTTCCGCAGGCTTATGATCGCGTGGGCGACCGACAGGATCTGCAAGGCGTCGTCTTCCATGGCGAGCGCCGCTTCATTCAAGGGGCCGAGCTGAACGATCTCCAGAAGATAGAGCGCAACCGCACTCGCCGTCTTGGTAAATTGCTGGTGAGCGAAGGCGACCGGATTGTCCGTGCCGACGCCGTTGTCGATCGCACGGGGCAGACCGTAACACTCACTTCAGGAGAGATTTATGTCGCCGGCGACGTCTTCCCGGTCGGCGAGGCGGTCATTTCAGGCGTGCCCATGGCCGGTCGCGTGGAGATCGGCGTCCGCCTGATGAAGTCCTTCATCACCCATGAGGTTGATCTGTCGCTTGTCGGGCTTGTACCTGGCTCGCGCGCTGAAGGCGAAGCGGGTGCCGCCCGTGAACTGGCCTCGATCGCATGGGCGATGGAAGGCGACAGCGGTGAAGGCGAATTCTACTCGGTCTATACGCTTCAGGATGGCGTTATCCTCGACCAGACCGGCCCGTCCTCGCTGGAGCCAGTCATGCAGCAGTTGGCAATCTACGACCGCGCCAATGGCAACTATGTCGTTTCCGGTTGCCGCGTAACCGCACTCGGTGCCGACAGCGGGTCGCAACTGTTTTCCATCCAGGAGGGCGAGGCCAATATCAGCGGCTTCAAGCGGACCCGTTATGCGGCGTTGCGCCATGCGGAGCCGGAAATTTGGGAAGAGGCCGCCATCCCTGGCGAAACAAAGATCTATCCGGGTGGTGCGTCCCATACGTTTGACGTCGATTTCGCGCCGATCGGTGTGATCAACTCCATCCTGTTGACGAAGGAAAAGACGATCACCGTCACGCGGGGCGCGCTCGCCAATGGGGCTGACGGATTGCAGGACACGAGCGTGATCTCGGTTTCGCTGGTGAAGCAGGGAGCAACCACATTCGGAGGCGGAAGCTACGCTCTCATTGGCAACACGATCGATTGGGAAGGGGTCGGGCCGGAGCCAGCCGCCGGATCGAGCTATGAGGTAACCTATCGCTACCGCGCATCCGTGGTGGCGGATGCCTTTACGAACAAGTCCATCACGGTTTCTGACGGCGCCCCCGGCGGAGAGGTCATTTTCGCCTATACGCAAAAGCTGCCACGGATCGATCGTATCGGCTTGAAGGAGGATGGTTCGCCTGTTTACATCAAGGGCGTCCCGGCGCGGAAGAACGCTATGCCGCCGGCGGTTCCGTCAAACGTCCTGAAGCTTGCCAAGATTGCCAACGACTGGATGGGTACGCCGGTCATTGAGAATGATGCCACGTGGCATCCGCCGTGGGATGTCGTCTGGACGTACCTCAACCGGATCCTCGATCACGATCGGCTGATCCAGCTGGAGCGCATCAAAAGCGGCATCGATTCGCGCGAGCCAGTCGCCAAGAAGGGTATGTTCGTCGACCCATTTGTCGACGACACGTTTCGGGATGCCGGTGAGGCTCAGTCCGGCGCGATCAGTGACGGAATGCTCCAGCTGTCGATCACCCCGACCTTTTATGTGGCACCGCTTGCAGAGCCGGTCATGCTCGACTGGACGGAAGAGGTCATTGTCCGCCAGGAGCTGAAGACCGCCTGCGAGAAAATCAATCCGTATGCGAACTTCACGCCTCTGCCAGGGGCAATGAAGCTTTCCCCGGCGGTTGATTTCTGGACGGAATCCCGGGTCGAGTGGACCTCGCCCACGACACAAGAGTTCAATCGCGGCGTCCGCACGGATAGCGGTCCACTTCAGACGAGCTCGATGGAAAACCAGTTAGTCGATCAGCGAGCCGAATTGCTGCAATTCCTGCGGCAGATCAGTGTCGGCTTTACCATTTCCGGGTTTGGCGTCGGCGAGATCCTTGAGACGCTGACTTTTGACGGTGTCGATGTGAAGCCGGCGGGCATCCAGACAGCAAATGCCAATGGAGAGATCAGCGGCTCGCTTCTTATTCCTGCTGACGTGACAGCTGGGAGTAAGGTCGTGAGGGCGGTCGGTATGGGTGGCACTGCAGCGGTTGCCATGTTCACCGGTCAGGGGACGATTGCAGTCGACATCATGCGTCGCGTGACGACCGTCATCAATTGGACGCAGCAGCAGGTGGAGCGTTGGACCGGGTTTGGCGGCAGCGGGAATATCGATGGTGGAAGCCAATCCGGTGCTGACCCGCAGGCACAAATGTTCGCAGTTCCGGAGCTTCGCCAGATCGTCGGCATAGACTTCCATGTCTGTGCGGTGGGCGATGCGGGTAATCACCTGCTGGTCGACCAGGTGACGATCGACAACGGGTACCCGACGACGGAGATCCTTGCGGAAGCAGTCGTACCCATGACCGGTACGGTAGCCAACACGTGGAAACATGCCCGCTACAACCTGCCTGTGACGACGCCTCCGGACCGAAAATTCGGCTTCGTTATCAAGACTGACGATAGCGAGCATTCGATCTCAGTCGCGGGATTGGGCGGTTTTGATGCGGACGCACAGAAGCGGGTCACGTCGCATCCATATGTGGTCGGCCCTCGTTTCTCGTCAGTCAACGCTGAAACGTGGACGGCTCATCAAGACGAGGCGGTGACGTACCGGCTTGTCGCAATTCGTTGCCTCGCCACGACGAAGGTGGTCGACCTCGGCACCTATGATCTTGTCAGATGCTCGGACCTTCAGATCCGTGCCGCTGTCGAGCTGCCGGGCGCTGGTTGCTCGGTCGTATTTGAGGTTGAGCGCAGGAACGGTACTGTCTATCGGCTTCTTCCGTTCCAGGTGCTTCAATTGACGGAGTACCTGACGGAGACGGTGCAGATGCGCGCCGTCCTGACAGGTACCGAGAAGCTTTCGCCGGTGCTGTTTGCGCCAATTGAGCTTATCGCCGGCGAGATTGCTGAAGAGCTCACCTACGTCACGCGGTCGTTCAGCCTTGGCGAGACCGTACGCGTGGCGTCTTATTACAAGGCGTTCCTGCCGGGCGGAGCGACGGCCTCGATGGAGTACGCCATCGACGGCGGGGCGTGGACCGACCTTCCGCTGGTCGACACGGACGCCCTGGCGTTCCCCATGTGGGTGGAACGCAAGCACGAAGACGCAAACCTGACCGGCCCCAACATGAGATTGCGAATTTCCGGAACCGGCGGCCCTGCCGCACGCCTGGTCATCGGCGATCTCGGCGCTGGCATCATGTAAGGCAGGACGATGGCTAATACCGAACATCTTGGGCTCGCAAAGCCCGACCCAGAAGCGGACGTCGACGACGAGTTCTATCGTCTTCAGCAGGTGCTGGATCAGCTGGATGCCATCATCCATGCACTGCGACAGTCGGTGGCCGGCAAGGCGGCGGCCGACCATACCCACCCGATCCAGCAGGTGGAGAACCTGGCGGCGGCGCTGGCCGAAAAGATGAATGCCGACAAGACGTTCTCGCTCGATGATCTCACCGACGTGTCTGGAGCAGCGGACGCGGCTTTGGGCTACATCCTCGCAAGGTCGCTACAAGGCTGGGTGCCGATGTCGGCCGCAGCCGCGATCGGCGTTCATCGCCACGGCGTCAACGATATTGACGGCTTGGCGCAGCAGATCGAGACGGTCGTTGCCAACCTTGGTGACGGCGCCCCTGCCGCTCTCGATACCTTGCGGGAGCTTGCGGCTGCGCTCAACAACGATCCCAATTTTGCAACGTCGATCATCTCGGCTCTCTCGATGAAGGTCAGCAAGACCGGCGATACCATCACCGGCGCGCTGAAGATCAGTAGC
>NZ_JAJAWH010000001.1 GCF_020531965.1 Pseudorhizobium xiangyangii
GCCGCGTCGGCCGACGCGGCTTTTTTTAGCATCTGCTGGTGAATTTAGCTTTTCACCGCGGTTATTGCATCCTGCAGGCTGGAGAACATCTTCTGCCGGATGTCTTCGTCCGAGACAGAAACACCAGCTGCGTCGAAATCCGCCCGGATCTTGCGGAAAACGTCTTCGTCACCGGCCTCGACGAAGTCGGCATCGATGACTTCCTTGGCATAGGCGTCTGCATCGCGACCCAGAAGGCCGGCTGCCCACTGTCCAAGCAGCTTGTTGCGTCGAACGATGGCCCGGAACTTCTGTTCCTCGTCGAGAGCAAACTGGGTTTCGAAGGCGCGTTCGCGGTCTTTCATATCGGTCATCATCCTGTTCTCCCGGTATCGGTTCGAATTTCGAGCATAAATCAAAACCGGGATCAAAGTGCAATGTGATTTGTCAAAGCAGTGGAAGCCCGGCCGTCCGCCGAATTCATGTCGCATTCAACGACTAGCAATTGCGATATGTCCGCGACAAGCTGCTATCGGCTCTGGATGAATCCACTGGTTCGATGCGCCCTTGGAGAAGGCTCCGCGGGAATCACGTTTGCAAAAGGCTTCGCTCAACACCACTTCTTGTGGTCGTAGCTGCTTTGGCATCGCGGCAGAATCGCGTCATTGTGATTCTTGTTCGTTTCCGCTATGGGACCGCTCAACCGACCTTTCACTGCGCCTCAGTTGCGCCAAACAACGAGACATCAGAAAATGAACCGTCGCCGCCGTATCTACGAAGGCAAGGCCAAGATCCTGTATGAGGGCCCCGAGCCCGGCACGCTGATCCAGTTCTTCAAGGACGACGCCACTGCCTTCAACAAGAAGAAGCATGACGTGATCGATGGCAAGGGCGTTCTGAACAATCGCATTTCAGAATTTCTCTTCAACCATCTCAACAACATCGGCATCCCGACGCACTTCATCCGTCGCCTCAACATGCGCGAGCAGTTGATCAAGGAAGTCGAGATGATCCCGTTGGAGATCGTCGTTCGCAACGTCGCCGCAGGCTCCCTTTCTTCACGGCTCGGCATCGACGAGGGAACCGTTCTTCCCCGCTCGATCATCGAATTCTATTACAAGTCGGATGCACTCAACGACCCTATGGTGTCGGAAGAGCACATCACGGCTTTCGGCTGGGCAAACCCTGCCGAACTCGACGACATCATGGCGCTGGCGATCCGCGTCAACGACTTCCTCTCCGGCCTGTTCCTCGGCGTTGGCATCCAGCTCGTGGACTTCAAGATCGAATGCGGCCGTCTCTATGAAGGCGACATGATGCGCATCATCCTGGCCGACGAGATTTCGCCAGACAGCTGCCGCCTGTGGGATATCGAGACGAAGGAAAAGATGGACAAGGACCGTTTCCGCCGCGACATGGGCGGGCTTGTCGAGGCCTACTCCGAAGTGGCCCGGCGCCTTGGCATCATCAATGAGAATGAACCGATCCGCGGCACCGGCCCGGTTCTGGTGAAGTAAGACACGAAGGGGCGACTGGTGATTAAGGCACGTGTAACGGTAACGTTGAAAAACGGCGTTCTGGACCCGCAAGGCAAGGCAATCGAAGGCGCGCTTTCAAGCCTTGGCTTCGAAGGCGTAGGTCATGTTCGTCAGGGCAAGGTCTTCGACCTCGAACTCGACGGCGCGGACAAGGCCAAGGCCGAATCCGACCTCAAGGCGATGTGCGACAAGCTGCTGGCGAACACCGTAATCGAGAACTACAGCATCGCTATCGACTGATGAGTTGAGAGTGGCCGCGTTGACGCACTGTCAGCACGGCCGGTCGCATTGAAACCGCCTGGAAGCATACGCTGTCCAGAAAGCACAAGCAAAGTGTGAGGCCGTCCATGAAATCCGCAGTCGTTCAGCTTCCTGGTCTCAATCGTGACCGTGACATGATCGATGCCCTCACCAAAATATCCGGCCAGGCGCCGGTCACGGTGTGGCAGACGGAAACCGAAATCCCGGACGTCGACCTGATCGTCATTCCCGGCGGCTTCTCCTATGGCGACTATTTGCGGTGCGGCGCCATAGCGGCGCGGATGCCGGTCATGCAGGCCATTCGCGACAAGGCCGAAAAGGGCGTCAAAGTCCTCGGCGTCTGCAACGGCTTCCAGATACTCGTCGAAGCAGGCCTGTTGCCCGGCGCGCTGATGCGGAACACCTCCCTGCGTTTCGTCTCCAAGGAAGTCATGCTGGAGGTCGTCAACGCCGACACGCATTTCACGCGCACCTACGAAAAAGGGCAGCTCATCCGCTGCCCGGTGGCACATCATGACGGCAACTACTTTGTCGACGACGCGACGCTTGCAGCACTTGAGGACGGCAATCAGGTCGTCTTCAGGTATGCGGCCGGGACCAATCCCAACGGCTCGCTCGGCGATATCGCCGGCGTCATCAACGCCCATGGCAACGTCCTCGGCATGATGCCTCATCCGGAGAACCTGATCGAGGCAGCGCATGGCGGCAACGACGGTCGCGGCATTTTTGCCTCGGCGCTCGAGGTGATCGCCGCCTGACGCCCAGACTATCGCAATCCACACCCAGCCGCAGCGCCAAGCTCAAGGATACTCATCCATGTCGTATCGTCCTGCAGCCGGTCTGCTTGCGCTCTTTGTAGTCGCGGCCTTCGGTCTTTCCTCCTGTCAGTCCGACCGCAGCGCCGCGCCGACAGCCAATCGGGCAGCTCTTCCCACGATGGAACGCGTCGCCCTCAACGCAAATGCCTGCTGGTTCAAATCCGGTGACGCGACCTTCAAGCCCTATCGTCTGGCACCCGAGCTGAACTCTTTCTCAGGGCGCCCGCGCATCCTTGCGGTGCCACGCAACAGCCCTGAATCGCGCCCTGCCCTTGTCGTGCAGGCTGAAGGCAATCCCGCAAAGCTCGATGCCTTCGGCCCTCTGATGGATGGCGAATCGGGGAAACGCATTCGGCATGACGTGCTGAAATGGGCCGGCGGCAACAAGGGCTGCTGACCGCCAGGTTGCAACCGGTCAATCACCTCATCAGGAAGTAAATAGTCACTCCGATGGTAGCCACACTCACCACTTCGGCTGTCGCGTGCCCGGGCTGATGGCCAGCCATAGGTTTTGAGAGACGCTCCCGCTTAACAGCCTGGGTAGAACTGAGGCGTGAAAGGAATTTTCCTATCGCGCCTTTCTCATGCTTAGGCTAAAGAGACGGCCAATTCCCGTCCCAGCCAGAGAAGATTATGACCATTCCGAACAGCATTGCGATTACGCCGGAACTCGTTGCCTCGCATGGGCTGAAGCCGGATGAATATCAACGGATCCTCGACCTGATCGGGCGCGAGCCGACCTTTACGGAACTCGGCATCTTTTCCGCTATGTGGAACGAGCACTGCTCCTACAAATCCTCGAAGAAATGGCTGCGCACCCTGCCGACCAAGGGTCCGCGGGTCATCCAGGGCCCGGGCGAAAACGCCGGCGTGGTCGATATCGATGACGGCGACGTCGTCGTCTTCAAGATGGAAAGCCACAACCACCCATCCTACATCGAGCCCTATCAGGGTGCTGCCACCGGTGTCGGCGGCATCCTGCGTGACGTATTCACCATGGGCGCCCGACCGATCGCTGCGATGAACGCGCTTCGCTTTGGGGCTCCCGACCACCCCAAGACCAGGCATCTCGTTAGCGGCGTCGTGGCTGGAGTGGGCGGCTATGGCAATTCCTTCGGTGTTCCGACAGTGGGCGGCGAAGTCGAGTTCGACGAGCGCTACAACGGTAACATTCTCGTCAACGCCTTTGCGGCGGGCCTCGCGAAGTCCGACGGCATCTTCCTGTCGGAAGCCAAGGGCGTCGGACTGCCTGTCGTCTACCTCGGTGCCAAGACCGGCCGCGACGGCGTCGGCGGCGCTACGATGGCGTCCGCTGAGTTCGACGAAACCATCGAGGAAAAGCGCCCCACCGTCCAGGTCGGCGACCCCTTCACGGAAAAGTGCCTGCTGGAGGCCTGCCTTGAACTGATGAAGACCGGCGCCGTCATCGCCATCCAGGACATGGGTGCGGCCGGCCTCACCTGCTCGGCCGTCGAGATGGGCGCCAAGGGCGGCCTCGGCATCGAACTCGATCTCGACAGCGTGCCGGTTCGCGAAGACCGCATGACAGCCTACGAGATGATGCTCTCCGAAAGCCAGGAGCGCATGCTCATGGTCCTGAAGCCGGAGAAGGAAGAGGAAGCCAAGGCCATATTCGTTAAATGGGGCCTCGACTTCGCCATCGTCGGCAAGACCACGGATGACCTGCGTTTCCGCGTCCTCCACCAGGGCGTGGAAGTTGCCAACCTGCCGATCAAGGAACTTGGTGACGAGGCGCCCGAGTACGATCGCCCCTGGAAGGCGAGCGAGGCACGCCCCGCCCTTCCTGCTAGCGAAGTCGCGGAGCCAGACGATTACAATGCCGCGCTCCTGCAGCTGATCGGCTCGCCGAACCAGTCGAGCCGCCGTTGGGTCTGGGAACAGTACGACACGTTCATCCAGGGCAACTCGCTGCAACGCCCGGGTGGCGATGCGGGTGTCGTCCGCGTCGACGGTCATCCGACAAAGGCGCTGGCCTTCTCCTCCGACGTCACGCCGCGCTACGTCGAGGCCGATCCGGTCGAGGGCGGAAAGCAGGCTGTCGCCGAATGCTGGCGCAACATCACGGCCACCGGTGCAGAGCCGCTTGCCGCAACCGATAACCTGAACTTCGGAAATCCGGAAAAACCGGAAATAATGGGCCAGCTCGTCGGCGCCATCCAGGGCATCGGCGAAGCCTGCCGCGCACTCGATTTCCCCATCGTCTCGGGTAACGTGTCCCTCTACAATGAGACCAACGGTGTCGCGATCCTGCCCACGCCGACCATTGCGGGCGTCGGCCTGCTGCCCGATTGGTCTAAGATGGCTCGCATCGGCGGCATGCAGGACGGCGACGTCCTGATCATGATTGGCGGCGACGGTACGCATCTTGGCTCGTCGATCTACCTCCGCGACGTTCTGAATTCCACGGAAGGCCCTGCCCCGTTTGTCGAACTGGCTGCAGAGCGTCAGAATGGCGATTTCGTGCGAGGTCTGATCCGCAATGACCAGGTGACCGCCTGCCACGACATCTCCGACGGCGGTCTCGCTCTGGCGCTCGCTGAAATGGCAATGTCGGCAACCAAGGGCATGAGCGTGAGCCTGGTGGACCAGCGCGGCGCCACCCACGCATTGCTATTCGGCGAAGACCAGGCCCGCTACATCGTTGCCGTCCCGTCCGACCTTGCCAATTTCATCGGCGCCGGTGCTGAAAGCGCGGGCGTGCCGTTCCGCAGGCTCGGAACCGTCGGCGGCGATCGTCTGGTGGTGGATGGCGTCATCGACGTTGCCATTGTCGATTTGGTAAACGCCAACGAGAGCTGGTTCCCGGCCTTCATGGCTTAAGCGTTAATCCTTCGGACAGGCTTCCCGAATGCCATCGTGGGGCCGCCGCATAAGTCTGCGACGTGGATATGAAGTACATCACGAACATGGTGTTGAACTGGCTGAGTTCGCCGGGTGCCGTCTGGCATTACCGGCGGATCTGGCTTGATGCCTTGGCACTTGCGATCCTTGCCACCGCTTCAGTGTGGCTGATTTCAAGCGCTCGCGGCCTGAGCACAATCCAGATATTTGACGAGAATGCTCCGCATGAGATGTTGCAGTCCGTATTTCTCGGATTGGCGGTAATTCTGGCAGTGGTCGCCGCCTGGCGCGCCGAAGCGTTTGGCCGGTATCTGTCGATCTCGATCGCCCTGATCTGCTACATTTTCTTCTTCCGGGAAGTTCCTGTCTGCAAAGGTGAAATCGTGTCGTTCTGCACGTCACGCCCGCCGCATGTCCTGTCGATCGCAGGCGGGGCGATTGCTTTGCTCATCTGCACGATCTTCTATGAGATCCGACATCGCGGGACAGTGCTCAAGGCGGTCCATCCCGCCCTTTCATGGCCGCTCGCCATTGCAGCATTCTCCCTATTCGGCAGCCAAGTGATGGAACGTTTCCATTTCGTGGCGGTTGAGGAAACGCTTGAGCTTTATGCTTACGCGGTCCTGTTGCTCGCGTCCCTGTGGCTCATGCGGAACAGCGGCCGCTACCGGTAGTACGGCGGATTTGGGAAAGTTCGCATCCGCTGGGCACACGTCCGGTAGCCCCTGCGCCATTCCTTTGACCCCAACGTGGCTTTGAGGCACTCTCGCCTTGGCTTACCCCGCGAATCTGCGGAACGAATTGAAACAAGGATCACACCATGCCAATGAACCCCGGCGACATTGAAGACATGATCAAGGCAGGAATACCCGGCGCCAGGGTGACTATCCGAGATTTGGCCGGCGATGGAGACCACTACGCCGCTGAAGTCGTTGCCGAGGCATTCCGGGGGATATCCCGCGTTCAGCAGCACCAGATGGTCTACGAGGCTCTCAAGGGCAATATGGGCGGCGTCCTTCACGCTCTTGCCCTCCAGACCTCTGCACCCGACTGACCAGCAACCGACACATCCTCACCCGACCGGCGACACATAAGGGAAATTGATCGCTTCGAGTGGTCGCCTATGCTGGAATTTCGCCAAGCACATGCTATTTAGAGGGCGAGCAATCCGGACCTTGAACCCGGACAAATAAGGACATCGACATGAGTGGAATTCAAGAATTCATCGCCAACGAGGTGAAGACGAACGACGTCGTTCTCTTCATGAAGGGCACGCCGCAGTTTCCGCAGTGTGGCTTCTCGGGCCAGGTGGTTCAGATTCTCGACTACCTCGGTCTGGACTACAAGGGCGTGAACGTCCTGGCCGACCAGGAAATTCGTGACGGCATCAAGCAGTATTCCAACTGGCCCACGATCCCCCAACTGTATATCAAGGGTGAATTCCTCGGCGGTTGCGACATTGTGCGCGAGATGTTCCAGTCCGGGGAACTGCAAAGCCATCTTCAGGAAAACGGGATCACCGTGCGGGCTGCATAAGCTCACCCCCGGGTTTCAAAATCTAAATCTGTTCAAGGCGCCGTCCCCACGGCGCCTTCGTTTTCTTTGGGATTTTTTACCGTGACAGCTACTTCGCAAGCCGCAACCGACCGTCTAGGCGGAATGGGCAAGGTTGAATTCATCGCTCTCATGGCGATGCTGATGGCGCTCAATGCCCTTGCCATCGATATCATGCTGCCGGGATTGCAGGAAATCGGCGCCGCTCTCGGTGTCGAGAATGAAAATCACCGGCAATACGTCGTCTCAGCCTACCTCCTCGGATTCGGCGTTGCACAGCTCGCATACGGTCCGATCTCGGATCGCTTCGGCCGCCGCCGTCCGATGCTGGTGGGACTGGCAATCTACGTGATCTCCTCGCTTGCTGTGGTCGCGGCGCCGTCCTTCGCCGGCCTGCTCGCGCTCCGTTTCATCCAGGGGATTGGCTCCGCCGCTATGCGGGTCATCACCATCTCGATCGTCCGCGACATTTACGGTGGCCGGGCCATGGCCGAAGTCATGTCGCTTATCATGATGGTATTCATGGTCGTTCCGGTCATTGCGCCCGGAACCGGACAGATCATCCTCCTGTTCGGAGACTGGCACCTGATCTTCGTCTTCATGGCGGTCATGGCACTGGCGGTTGCTCTCTGGATGCATTTCCGACTGCCGGAAACCCTGCACCCCGAAGATGTCCGTCCCTTCACCGTACGCTCCGTTCTCGGCGGCTTCCGGATCGTGCTCACCAACCGGATCGCCCTCTGCTACACGATCGCGAGCATGTTCATATTCGGGGCCCTGTTCGGCTTCATCAATTCGGCACAGCAGGTCTACGTCGGAATCTACGGCCTTGGCGTCTGGTTTTCCGTGGCCTTCGCGGCAGTCGCCCTGTTCATGGCGCTGTCATCCTTCGTCAACGCTCGACTGGTGGGCCGGTACGGAATGCGCGGGCTCTCGCACGCGTCTCTGCTCGGCTTCGTCGTCGTCACCCTCCTGTGGCTGCTGGTGCAGATCTTCGGGCCGCAGCCGATGCCTTTCCTTCTGTTCCTCGCCTTTTTTGCTGTGGCGATGTTCCAGTTCGGCTGGATTGCTTCGAACTTCAATTCGCTCGCCATGGAGCCGCTCGGTCATGTCGCCGGCACAGCGTCTTCGGTCCTCGGCTTCATGGGAACAGTCGGCGGCGGCATTATCGGCGCGCTGATCGGGCAGGCGTTCGACGGAACGGCGCTGCCGATGGTGGCGGGCTTCTTTGTGGTCTCGGTGATCGGGCTGATCTTCGTGCTGATCGGCGAAAAGGGCCGCCTGTTCCAACCCCAGAACCCGCCCGTGTAGTTCTTGGAGGACAACCGTCAGGATCAAAAAGGGGATCCAGTGCCGCGCGCCATCTGGCGCGCTGCGCGTTAAGAGGCTGCGCATCGTACTTTCCGAAACCCAGTTCAGGCTTTCGGCTCGATGCGCCGGCCCCTTTTACATCTCCAGGATTTCGCGCCTCAGCATGTGCCAGCTTTCCTTGTCGGTTGCGGCAAGCAGACCACCTTCGAGGTGGTGCGGCAGATAGGGCGACCCGTCGAAACGGGCCACATAGCCGCCAGCCTCCTGCGCGACCAGCGTCCCCGCCAGGTGGTCCCAGGGCATCAGCTTGTTGTACATGATGAAGTGCACATGCCCGCCGCCGAAGGTGCGATATTCATGGGCGGCGCAACGGTAGCTCGCTACGAACCGGACCTTGGCCAGATTGCCGAGCACCCGCTCGCGAACTTCGCCGAAGAAATAACCAGCGGAAGCCATTCCTACCATGCTGTCGACGCTGGTCGGCGCGGCTACAGAAAGGCGCTCGGCCTCGCCATTCGGACGACGCAGGTATGCACCTGCCCCCTTCTCGGCGATCACCCAATCGTCTCCCATGGGATCGTAGATGATGCCGGCTACTGTTTCGCCTTTCCAGACGACGGATGCCATGACGCCATAGGCAGGGATCCCGGAGGCAAAGTTGAAGGTGCCATCGATGGGATCAACGACGATGGCAAAATCGGCCGACGCCAACTTGCCGAGAAGATCAGGATCCGCCGCCACCGACTCTTCGCCGATGAAGAGCGCATCCGGCGCAATGGCGGCAATTTCCCGCCGGATCATCCGTTCCGCGGCTTCGTCTGCTTCCGTCACAAGGTCGGTGGGCTCGCTCTTCGAGCGAATATCGCCGGCCCCCAGCTTACGGAAACGCGGCAGGATTTCGGTCTTGGCCGCCAGCCGCAAGCAGTCAGCCAGCTTCGAAACGTCTACGGGATTGGTCATGAAAAACTCAGGAACGGGTTGTGGCCGCAAGGCCGGAGAAATCGAAAAGCTTGGTATCGAGGAGATGAGACGGGTTGGCGTGCGCAAGCGCGCGTAGCATCGTATCCTTGCGCCCCGGCATGCGTGCCTCGATGTCGGCCAACATGGCTTTCATCGCGTTGCGCTGCAGGCCGTCCTGCGAGCCGCAAAGATCGCAGGGGATGATGGGAAACGCCATGGCGGAGGCGAACTTCGCAAGGTCGTCTTCGGAGCAATAGGCGAGCGGCCGAAGCAGCATGAGGTCGCCTTCGTCGTTCAGCAGCTTCGCAGGCATTCCCGCCAGGCGGCCGCCGTGGAAGAAGTTCATGAAGAACGTTTCGAGGATATCCTCCCGGTGGTGGCCGAGAACCAGTGCATCGCAGCCCTCTTCCCGCGCAATCCGGTAGAGATTTCCGCGCCGCAGCCGGGAACAGAGGGAGCAATAGGTCCCACCCGCCGGTACCTTTTCCTTCACGATGGAATAGGTGTCGCGGTATTCAATCCGGTGCTTCACACCGATGGAGGCCAGATATTCCGGCAGTATATGCTTGGGAAAGTTGGGTTGCCCCTGATCGAGGTTGCAGGCGATCAGATCAACCGGCAGCAGGCCCCGCCACTGCAGATCCATGAGGATCGCCAGCAAGGCATAGGAATCCTTGCCGCTCGACAAACCAATCAGCCAGCGTTTCTGGCCCTTCAGCATCTGGAAATCTTCGAGAGCCTGACGAACCTGCCGTAGCAACCGCTTCCTCAGCTTGTTGAAGCTGACGGACTGAGGCGCATCCGCAAAAAGCGAAGGGACCGGCCCCTCGCCCTCCGCATCCAGCCGATCATCGATTGGACCAACCAGTCCCATTTCTTCTCCAAGCTTGCCCGACTGCCGAGTGCGGGAATCAGGCACCCAGTACCGCGGCAACAGCCTCGATTGCTTCTGCCGCCTTCGAACCGTCCGGACCACCGGCCTGCGCCATGTCGGGGCGGCCGCCGCCACCCTTGCCACCCAGAGCGACAGAGGCTGTACGGACCAGATCGACCGCGCTGAAACGTTCCGTCAGGTCTGGCGTCACGGCAACCACGGCGCTCGCCTTGCCGTCCGCCGAAACGCCAACAAGCGTGACGACGCCGGAGCCGAGGCTGGCCTTGCCTTCGTCCGCGAGGCCCTTGAGGTCCTTGGCGTCGATGCCTTCCAGCACCTTGCCGAGATACTTGATCCCGCCGACTTCCCTGAAGTCGTTTTCGCCCGCTGCTCCGTTTCCACCGCCCATCGCCAGGCGGCGCTTGGCGTCGGCCAGTTCGCGTTCGAGCTTCCGACGCTCGTCGATCAGTGCTTCGACGCGGGAAACGACCTCAGAGGGCTGTACCTTGAGAGCGGTGGCGAGCGTTTTTACGCGGTCGTCCTGCTCGGCCAGATAAGCACGCGCTGCTGCACCCGTCACCGCTTCGACGCGCCGCACACCTGCGCCTACAGCGCTTTCGCCCAGCACGCGCACCAGCCCGATATCGCCGGTGGCATTGACGTGGGTTCCGCCGCAGAGCTCGATGGAATACGGCTTGCCGGCCTTCTCACCCTCGATCGCAGTGCCCATCGAAACGACGCGGACCTCATCGCCGTACTTCTCGCCAAATAGCGCCATGGCGCCTTCGGCAATAGCGTCATCGACGCTCATCAGCCGGGTCGTGACCAGCGCGTTCTGGAGAATGATGGCGTTCGCCATCTCCTCCACCTTCTGCAATTCCTCGACGCTCATCGGCTTGGGATGGGACACATCGAACCGAAGGCGCTCAGGCGCAACGAGCGATCCCTTCTGGGCGACGTGCGTGCCCAGGACTTCACGCAGCGCTTCGTGCAGCAGATGGGTGGCGGAATGGTTGGACCGCAGTTGCGAGCGACGGCCGTTGTCGACGGTCAATGCCACCGGTTCACCGGCCTTGATCGTGCCGGAAACGACCTTGGCGATGTGGACGAACAGGCCCTCGCCTTTCTTCTGGGTGTCGGTCACTTCCAGGCGGGCATGGTCGGTCGAAATTACACCGGTGTCGCCCATCTGCCCGCCGGATTCGCCGTAGAACGGCGTCTGGTTCACCACGATCTGCACCTGCTCGCCAGCGGACGCGGCTTCCACCGACGCGCCATCGCGAACGATCGCCTGGATCACGCCTTCGGCCGTTTCCGTGTCGTAGCCAAGGAACTCGGTGGCGCCATGCTTCTCCTTGAGCTCGAACCAGACGGTTTCGGTTGCCTTGTCGCCGGAACCGGACCAATGGGCGCGCGCCTCGGCCTTCTGGCGCTGCATGGCGTCGTTAAAGCCGGTGAGGTCTACACCAATCTCGCGTGCGCGCAGGGCATCCTGCGTGAGGTCGAGCGGGAAACCGTAAGTGTCGTAGAGCTTGAAGGCCGTCTCGCCATCCAGGCTGTCGCCTTTGGTAAGGTCGGCAGTCGCGTCGGAAAGCAGCGTAAGGCCGCGGTCGAGCGTTTTGCGGAAGCGGGTTTCTTCCAACTTCAGCGTTTCGGAAGTCAGCGCTTCGGCCCGCACCAGTTCCGGGTAGGCGCGGCCCATCTCCTGCACGAGCGTCGGCAGCAGCTTCCACATCAGCGGCTCACGAGCGCCGAGAAGCTCCATGTGGCGCATGGCACGACGCATGATGCGGCGCAGGACATAGCCCCGGCCTTCGTTCGACGGCAGTACGCCGTCGGCGATCAGGAAGGCGGAAGAACGAAGATGGTCGGCGATGATGCGGAAGCTTGCCGCCTGGTCGCCTTGCGCCTTGACACCAACAACCTCTTCGGTCGCAGCGATCAGGTTCCGGAAAAGATCGGTTTCAAAGACACTCTGTACACCCTGCAGGATGCAAGCCATGCGCTCCAGGCCCATGCCGGTGTCGATGGAAGGGCGGGGTAGCGGCGTACGTTCGCCGGGCGCCGTCTGGTCGAACTGCATGAAGACGAGGTTCCAGAACTCAAGGAACCGGTCGCCATCCTCTTCAGGAGAACCGGGAGGTCCGCCCCAGACGTGTTCGCCCTGGTCGATGAAGATTTCCGAGCAGGGGCCGCAGGGGCCGGTATCGCCCATCTGCCAAAAGTTGTCCGAGGTCGGAATGCGGATGATCTTGTCGTCGGAGAACCCCGCGATTTTCTTCCAGAGTTCGGCGGCCTCATCGTCTTCCGCATAAACGGTCACAAGCAGGCGGCCCTTGGGCAGGTCGAAGCCCTTGGTGACAAGGTCCCACGCAAACTCGATGGCTTGTTCCTTGAAGTAATCGCCGAACGAGAAATTGCCGAGCATTTCGAAGAAGGTCAGGTGCCGGGCAGTATAGCCGACATTGTCCAGATCGTTGTGCTTGCCGCCGGCGCGAACGCATTTCTGCGAGGACGTCGCCGTCGAATAGGGACGCGATTCAAGACCCGTGAAAACGTTCTTGAACTGCACCATCCCGGCATTCGTGAACATAAGCGTGGGGTCGTTGCGCGGCACCAGCGGGCTGGAGGACACTACCTCGTGGCCATTCTTTCGGTAATAGTCGAGGAAGGTCGACCGGATGTCATTCACACCGCTCATGCTGGGCCCTTTATTCCGCCCCCCTGAGGCGGCTCGTCACTGAAAACCATTGGCTTTTATAGCCCGCGCCGGAGACTGTCCAGCCAAACGAAAACCGGCCGCGCATCTTTGACGATGGCGACCGGTATAAAAGTAAGGGATCAGGCTTGCAGACGTTTACATGTCATCGCCACTATTGTCCTGCGCGTCCGGGCCACCGTTCTGCAGAAGCCGGTCGGCTATGAGGCCGGCATTCTGCCGCAACGACAACTCGATCTCTCGCGCCAGCTCCGGGTTTTCGCGCAGGAAGGTCTTGGCGTTCTCGCGGCCCTGTCCGAGACGCTGGCTGTTGTAGGAGAACCAGGCGCCGGCTTTCTCGACAATGCCGGCTTTCACGCCGAGGTCGACCAGCTCGCCGGTCTTCGACACGCCCTCGCCATACATGATGTCGAATTCGACCTGCTTGAAGGGGGGCGCCATCTTGTTCTTGACGACCTTGACGCGCGTCTGGTTGCCGACAACCTCCTCGCGCTCCTTGACCGCACCGATCCGGCGGATGTCGAGGCGGACGGACGCATAGAACTTCAACGCATTGCCACCGGTCGTCGTTTCCGGAGACCCGAACATCACGCCGATCTTCATGCGGATCTGGTTGATGAAGACGACCATAGTCTTCGACTTGGAGATCGACGCGGTCAGCTTGCGCAGTGCCTGGCTCATCAGACGAGCCTGCAGGCCCGGCAGGCTGTCGCCCATCTCGCCTTCGATTTCCGCACGCGGCGTCAGCGCCGCAACCGAATCGATGACGAGAACGTCGATCGCGCCGGAACGAACCAGCGTGTCGGTGATTTCAAGCGCCTGCTCGCCCGTGTCCGGCTGCGAGATCAGCAGGTTCTCAAGATCAACGCCCAGCTTGCGGGCATAGACCGGATCGAGGGCATGCTCGGCGTCCACGAAGGCGCAAATGCCGCCCTTTTTCTGGGCTTCCGCGATCGTCTGCAGCGCAAGCGTCGTCTTACCCGAGCTTTCGGGGCCGTAAATCTCGATAATTCGTCCCTTCGGCAGCCCGCCGATGCCAAGCGCGATATCGAGGCCGAGAGAGCCGGTGGATACCGTCTCGATCTCGACCACGTTCTCGTTTGAGCCGAGCTTCATGATCGACCCCTTGCCGAAGGATCGCTCTATCTGCGACAGTGCTGCCTCCAGCGCCTTGCTCTTATCCACTGTTTTGTCCTCTACAAGCCGCAAAGAATTTTGTGCCATCTGATCCACCTTTAGGTTATTGACGCCGCGCAGGCAACGAAGCAGCCGATAAAGATCATGTACACGTTTTGTTCTACTATTGCAAGACCAAGTCAAGCCATTGGTATTATGACGTATTCAAGGACGTGTTCTTTTCATGTTCCGGATGCGGCGTATCCGGACGCCTTGGAAGGCGATAGGCAATGGGATCGGTCCCGTTCCGGTCGAATCGCGACCTTCTTCTCGACGTGTCCGGTCCTGTCATGAGCCACCGGATTGTCGTGCTTGGCGGCGCCCATCTGGATCGCCGCGGACGGATCGCCGGCGAAACCGCTCCCGGTGCCAGCAACCCCGGCTCCTGGCAGGAGGATGTCGGCGGCGGCGCCTTCAACGTCGCCCGCAATCTGGCGCGTCTGGGCCATGACGTACAGATGATTTCGCCGCGCGGCGGTGATGCGGCTGGGGAGAAAGTAACGGCGGCGGCGCTTGCAGCCGGGATCGAGGACACACCTTTCGTATTCCTCGATCGCGCAACGCCGAGCTATACGGCGATCCTCGAACGGGACGGTAATCTGATGATTGCGCTGGCCGACATGGATCTCTACCGCCTGTTCACGCCTCGCCGCCTGCGCACCCGCTCGCTGCGTGACGCCATCGCCCGGGTGGATCTCATCATCTGCGATGCCAATCTTCCGTCCGAGACGTTGAGCGCCCTTGCGGCGTTGGCACGCGAAAAGAACCTGCCCATCGCCGGTATTGCCATCTCGCCGGCAAAGGTGGTTCATTTCGAAAACTGCCTGCCGGACCTGACCTATCTGTTCATGAATGCCGCCGAGGCGACCGCGCTTGCCGGTCGTCGCGCCCTACATGCCGGCGAATGGCCGGAACTGCTGCGCATCCGGGGCCTGAGAGGCGGCGTCGTAACAAGGGGTGGCGACGAGCTGGCCGCCTTCTCCGATGCTGGGAGCTTTACGGTTCATCCCCCCGCCACCCCGGAGATCGCCGATGTCACGGGAGCGGGCGACGCACTGGCCGCAGGTACACTGGATGCGCTTCTGAGCGGCCGGCCGCTCGCGCAATCCCTGCGATTCGGCATCGCCGCATCGCGGATCACGCTCGCCTCGCCGCATGCAGTTGCACCTGAATTCAACCGCGACCTTTTGCGGCGTGAAGCCGCGCTTGTGGCAAACCCTGAAACAGTATCCTAAGACCGTTGTTGGAGATCCTCACCATGAACCAGTCCGCCCCTGCCCTTCCGATCGTCTATTCCCAGGAAGTCGCGGCTGCCCGCAAGAAGGGCCTCCCGCTGGTCGCACTGGAATCCACCATCATCACGCATGGCATGCCCTATCCCGGCAACCTCGAAATGGCGCGAAGCGTGGAGGCCATCATCCGCAACGGCGGAGCCGTGCCCGCCACGATCGCGGTCATCCGCGGCACGCTTCATGTCGGGCTTGAGGAACAGGAACTGGAAGAACTGGCACAGGCCAAGGACGTCATGAAATTGTCCCGTGCCGACCTTGCCTTTGCCGTTGCGCTCGGGCGCACCGGCGCCACGACGGTCGCGGCAACGATGATCGCCGCAGCACTCGCCGGCATCCGCGTCTTTGCAACAGGCGGTATCGGCGGCGTCCACCGGGGCGCGGAAACAAGCTTCGACATCTCCGCCGATCTGGAAGAGCTTGCGAAGACGGACGTTATCGTCGTCTGCGCCGGCGCCAAGGCGATCCTCGATGTCCCGAAGACACTGGAAGTGCTCGAGACGCGCGGCGTACCCGTCGTCACCTACGGTTCAGATGAATTCCCAGCCTTCTGGTCGCGCGCATCCGGCCTGCCGAGCCCGCTGCGGATCAACGACGCACAGGGGATTGCAGCCTTCCAGCAGTCCCGGCGCGCGCTTGGCATCGAAGGCGGCATACTGGTGGCCAACCCGGTTCCGGCAGCGGATGAAATTCCGCGCGCGGAAATGGAAACCTTCATCCAGACGGCACTGAGTGCGGCTGATAAACAGGCAATCGTCGCCAAGGCGGTCACGCCGTTCCTGCTCGATCACATCTTCCACCAGACGTCCGGTCGAAGCCTGAAGACGAATATCGCACTCGTCGAGAACAACGCGCGCCTGGCCACCGAGATCGCTGTCGCGCTGGCAGCGTGATCCGGCGCCAGCCGAAATACCCCCTGACCGCCGGAGCCTCACCGTGACGTCCATATCGAATGCCGCTCGCGCGCCAGAGCAACGCGCAGCCCTTGCATGCCTCGTCCTCGGCGGCATCGCCATTGGCGCCTCTCCGATCTTCGTCAGGCTCTCGGAGGTCGGACCGATCTCGACGGGGTTCTGGCGGCTGGCACTGGCACTGATCCCGCTTTCGATCTGGAGTATCGTCAGCAGCCGCAAGGACGAGGTCGGGCCGGTCGGCCTGCGCGACTATCTTCTCCTCATCCTGCCGGGACTGACACTCGCGGTCGATCTCGTCGCCTGGCATATCTCCCTGCACATGACGTCTGTCGCCAACGCTACCCTCTTGGCAAACCTGGCGCCGGTCTTCGTCACACTCATCGGCTGGTTCCTGTTCAAGACGGTGGTGTCGCGCATTTTCCTGCTGGGGCTCGGGTTGGCGATCGCCGGCGTCGTCACCTTGAAGGGCGGCCCTGCAGCGCTGGCCGATGGCCACCTGACAGGAGATGCGATTGCCGTTCTCGCGGCCGCCTTCTACGCCTGCTATATCCTGGCGATAGGACGCTTGCGGAGCCGCTTCGGCACCAACCGCATCATGATCTGGAGCTCTGCGTCGGCAGCGCTCTCCATTCTTCCCTTCGCTCTCTATTTTGAAGGCAACATTCTGCCCTTCAGTCTTTACGGCTGGGCAATCGTTGCTGGCCTTGCGTTCATAAGCCATGCGGGAGGACAGGTGGCGATCACCTATGCGCTGGCCTATTTGCCAGCAGCCTTCTCGTCGCTCACCTTGCTGCTGCAGCCGGTCGTCGCTGCCATCCTCGCCTGGTGGATACTGGCCGAAGCCGTCACACCTCTTCAGGCAACGGGCGGGATCATCGTTCTGATCGGCATCCTCGTCGCCCGTCGCGGCTGAATAGCCGCGATACCCAGGATCAGCGCATAGACCCGAAAACCGGAGTTGGTTTTCGGGTCTATGGAAATTTTAGCTGTCCAGCATTTCACGGACTGCGACCGCCAGTTGCTTCAGCGAGAATGGCTTCGGCAGGAAGCCGAACTTCGCGTCAGCGGGCAGGTTACGGGCAAATGCGTCCTCGGCGTAACCCGATACAAAGATGAACTTCATGTCCGGGTAGATCTTGCGCAACTCACCGAGCAGCGTCGGCCCATCCATCTCCGGCATCACTACGTCGGAGACGACAATATCAACCTTGCCTTCGAGCTCTTCCATGATTTCGAGCGCTTCGGTGCCCGAACCGGCTTCATGGACAGTATATCCCCGCGTTTCCAGCATTCGCTTGCCGCCACGACGCACCGCTTCCTCATCCTCGACGAGAAGCACGACAGCAGAATTGCCGGTGAGATCCAGCGGCTCGCCAGCGGGCGCGGCCGACGCATTCGGTACGGGTGCAGCCCCTAGAGCGGCAACCTGCCCTTCCGGGACGATCACGATTTCAGGAATATGGCGAGGCAGGAAGAGGCGGAAGCTCGTTCCGCGCCCCATCTCCGATTCAGGATAGATGTATCCGCCCGACTGCTTGACGATACCGTAGACCATGGAAAGGCCAAGCCCTGTCCCCTTGCCCACTTCCTTCGTCGTGAAGAAGGGCTCGAAGATCTTGTCCATGATCTCCGGCGGAATGCCCGTGCCGCTGTCGGAAACCTCGACCATGACGAAATCCTCGGCTGGAAGGTCCGCTTGCGGGAAGTTCGCCGTCTCTGCCGCGGTCACATTGCGGGTCTTCAGGAGGATAGCGCCGCCGTCCGGCATTGCATCGCGTGCGTTGACGCAGAGATTGATCAAGACCTGTTCGAACTGCGAAAGATCGGTACGGACCGGCCAGAGATCACGGCCGTAGTCGACCTCGAGCTTGACGTTCGTGCCGGAAATCAGCCGGTCCACGAGCATGCGCAGGTCGCCGACGACATCCGTCAGGTTGAGAACCGCCGGCCGCATCGTCTGCTTGCGCGAGAAGGCCAGCAACTGGCGCACCAGCACTGCTGCGCGATTGGCGTTCCGCTTGATCTCCATGAGATCGGCAAAGCTGGCATCAGATGGCCGCGCCTGCAACAGAAGGTGGTCGGACGATAGAAGGATCGCCGTCAGCACGTTGTTGAAGTCGTGCGCGATCCCGCCTGCCAGGGTGCCGACCGCATTCATCTTCTGGGTCTGCGCCATCTGCGTCTCGAGCGCCTTCTGCTCGGTCGTCTCCACGGCATAAACGATCGCGACCTCTTCGGGTGCCTCGTCGCTCTCGTCGATCACGGCATTGACGTAGAAGCGGACGTAACGGCCCTCATCGCCGGGATGACGGGAATCGATCGGGGCGATATCGCCCTGCCTGTCCTTGGCGGCCGCCAGCGCATCCATCAGTTGCTGCCGCGCACCCTCGTGGACGATCGCGTCGAGATGCGCTCCCCCATCGACATCGTCACGCGAGACCACGCCCGCGAACACGCGCAGGAACGGCGCGTTGATACGCAGAATCTTGCCGTTGCCGTCTACGGACGCAATGGCCATCGGCGTGTTGTTGAAGAACCTCGTGAAACGCATCGCCGAGGCCGATTGGTCCCCTTCGGCACCCATCTGGCGACCAAGCACGATCGTCCGGCTCTCACCGGGTGCACCGTCACGCATGGAGGTAACCGAATGGATCAGCCTAGCCGGCAGGCTCTGACCATTGGCCCGGCGAAGATCGAGATCGAGCGTCTCCGTGCGCTGTAGACCCGGCGCAGCCTGCACAGACTGGATCAAGGCCATGCCTTCGCCCGCGACCAGATCGGAAATGCTGAGCGACCGCGGGACGAACTTCGTCAGGTCGATGCCGAGCCACTCTGCGAGCGTCGCGTTGATATAAAAGACCTCTCCCTTGCGCCCGGCCGAGAAGAAGCCCGCAGGCGCGTGGTCCAGATAGTCGATGGCGTTCTGCAATTCCCGGAAAAAACGCTCCTGGTCGTCGCGCTCGGGTGTAATGTCGGTGATCTGCCAGATGTCGAACCGGTCCGACTTGCTCTCGCCGCTGCGGAAGATCCGAGCCTTCAGCCGATACCAGTGCGCACCGGAGCCGCTGCCGGTCGCACGCCCGAGCGGCTGCGGCAGCCGGAATTCCTCATGACCTTCGCGTTCTTCGCGCAAGCCGTTTGTGAGCCGGTAGAGAGCTTCGCTGGATTCGCGGTTGCGCGCCAGAAGCGGCTCCAGCGACTGGACGTTCGTGGTTTTGGCAGCGCCGGTCAGCCTCCCGTAGGCGGCGTTGGCATAGACGATGCGTCCCTTGGCATCCGTTACCAGAATTCCATCCGGATGGTTGGCAAGGAAACCCCGCGACAGAACATCCGAACGGGACTGCGGCATGACCTCCACGAAGCCGATGACCGAGGAGACGAGGAAAAATATCCCGACCATTGCCAGGATACCCAGGATCCCGAGCACGATCTCGTTGTCCAGCGCATGCTGGAAAAACACGAATCCCACGGCGACGCCAATAAGCACAAGGGCAAGCAGAAGAATCCGGATGACCGTTCCACTGCGCCCACTACGCTCGACCAGTGGCGCTTCGTAGTTGCCGCTCTGCTGCAACTTCGTCATCAACCCCTCACACTTCGGTTGTGCGTCAAGGCACCTACCTGAAATTTGCCGGCAAAGCGCCGCGATTCTCTCTTAGCAAGTTGCGAATGAAGCCAAAAGCGCGCAAGCGCAGAAAAGCTGGGATAGAGCGACAGGCGTTACCGGGTATTAGCGCCCACACTTGCCACTCTGCTAAAAAAGTCGTCACTATCTACCTACATATAGTCAAGGAGTACGAGCGATGGTGGAAGAACTGATGGGTGCCTATGGAGGACGGCTGGTTATCGCCGTTCTCGGCGTTGCAGTCGGTCTGGCCTGCCTGGTTGGCGTGCTCTGGCTCGTCCGTGGAAGGCGAGGCCCTTCCCCGTTTGTCCGGGGCGGCAAGAATCGCCAACCCCGCCTTCAGGTTCTGGATGCCGCAGCCGTTGATACCCGCCGGCGCCTGGTCCTCGTGCGTCGAGACGATACCGAGCACCTCATCATGATCGGCGGACCCACCGATATCGTCATCGAAACCGGCATTTCCGCTGGCCGCGCTCCGGCAGCCGTCTCGACCGAAGAAAGCTCTACTATTTCACGACCCGCGGAACAGGCGGAAAGGCCTGCCGCGCCGCCCCGCGCACCGGCCGTCGCGACCGCTCACGAACCTCGGCGCGAACAGCCCAGGCCATTGCCCCAACCCGTTGAAGCCGCGCCACGGAAACCGGTGGCGCCTCCTCAGCCACAGGCACCACAAGCGCCAGCCGTCGCGGCACGAATCCCGGAGCCGACGATTGCTTATGTCGCCAATCCGATAGCCCCACCAGTCACCGTTCCCCCGCGAACCGAGCCGGCTCTGGACAACGCGGCGGACATTCTCGATGCGGCCCGCATGCGTGTCTTCCAGGGTCCGACAGTCCCCGTTCGCACTCCACCGCCGGACCTTCTCATTCCGACAGGCGATGGATCGAAAGGGCTCGGCAGCGACTTTGAACGCGTCCTGGAGGAAGAGATGGCAAGCAATCTCGCGGCCCGCGAGGCCGGATCGCCGCCGCGCCCGACCGGCAAGCCACCCATTACGGGCACAACGGCTGAGCCTTCCCTCCAGTCGGAAGTCGCCCGCATATTCGGCGAGATGTCGGTGACCCGGGAGAAGTAGCACCCTGCGTTACAGTCACCATCAAACAAAAAAGCCGGGCATCACGCCCGGCTTTTTTTCTGCATCCAGTGCCGTCAGGCGGCGTAGCTTGAACCTGACCGATCACCATAGGCAGCACCAGAACCGCCCGCATCCCCGGTCTTGAAGCGATCGATCTTGTCGGTAAGCAATTCAACGCGCTGGCGAAGTCCGTGGATCTCGGCGTTGTTTTCCTCCACCATCGCAGCGTTCTGCTGGGTAATGAGCTCGACCTCATGCACGGCCTGCGTCACCTCGTTGATCCCGGTGGACTGTTCACCGGTCGCCGTGGAAATAGCGGCCACCAGCTTCCGGACGTCGCTGACATGGGCAATGATCTTGCCGAGCGCCTCGCCGGTCTCTTCGACCAGATGAACGCCACTCTTGACCTGGGTGGAGCTGGCCGAAATCAGTTCCTTGATTTCCCGCGCGGCACCCGCGCAGCGTTGCGCCAGTTCGCGCACTTCCTGCGCAACCACGGCAAAGCCGCGACCCGCCTCTCCCGCACGCGCAGCTTCCACACCCGCGTTCAGCGCCAGAAGATTGGTCTGGAATGCAATCTCGTCGATCACACCGATAATGGTGGCGATTTTCTCCGACGAACGGCTGATCTCGCCCATCGCGCCGACGGCGCGCGACACGACCTCGCCCGACCGCACCGCGAACTCCTCGGTCTCGTTGACGGAGCTTGCTGTCTGGCGCGCGCTTTCAGCTGTCGAGCGGACGATATCGCTGAGTTGCCGCAACGCACGCGAGCTCTGCTCGAGTGCCGAGGCCTGCTGCTCCGTCCTGCGGGCAAGATCGTCTGCCGACGCAGCCAGATTGCCGGTCCCACCATGAATTTCCTCTGACGTCGCCCTTACGTCGTCGAGCGTCGCCCGCAGTGCCTCGACGGCCGTATTGTAAGTCCGCGCCATGGGAACGAAGTCCTCGGCGAGGTTCTCATCCATGCTCCGTTCAAGGTCACCTTCCGCCAGCTGTGTCAGCGCACTGGAAAGTGCAGCCAGCGCAGCGCGTTGCTCGGCGGCAATGCGAGCGCGCTCTTCGGCACGGCCGGCAGCTTCGGCGCTGGACTGGTCCCGAGCGGTTGCCGCCTCCTGCTCGAGGCGGACGTTTTCAAGAGCCGCATCCCTGAAGACGGTCACGGAACGCACCATGTCGCCGATCTCGTCGCGGCGGTCGCGACCGTCGATATTGACCGCCAGGTCGCCTTCGGCCAGCCGTTTCATGATGTCTGTCACGCGCTTCAAAGGTCCGCGGAGTGTTTCGACGAGCATCAAGCCGCCGGCGATCGCAAGCAGTGTGCCCACCACCATCGCCACGACAGAGAGGTTGGCGGACCGTTCGCTGTCCTCTTTTCCGACTTCCTGCGCCTGGGCGATGAATGTCTGGAGACCTGCCATGCCTGCCGAAAGTGTCCCGGAGGCTGCGGCTCTGGCAGCATTCCATTCCGTCTCGATCGTCAACATGTCGGAAGACGCCTGCTCGAGGTTCGCAAGAGGTGCCTCGAGGTCAGCCGCAAAGTTGCTCATGGCGGTGTTCGAGTTGCCCAGCTCCGAAATCTTCGCGCTGGCGGTCCTGAGGGCTGCAATATCGTCGACGACCACCTGTCGGGCGTCTTCGGTGAGAAGGCTCCGCAGCCGCTCCATATGCAATTGAAGGGCATCGACCAGCGCCAGCGACGTTTCCACCTGTGCAAGCAGGTTCTTCAGCGTCATGACGTCATTTTCGAGCGTTACGAAGCGTTCCGCCGCATCGCCTGATCTCTTCAGGACGTTCTGCTGGAGTTCGTTCTGGAGGCGCATGAAGCCGCTCGCCGCTATCCGCAGGTTCTGCGCCTTTTCCACGATGGGAGTGTCGCTGACCGCCAACTGGACCAGAGCTTCGGTCGCCTCCCGAATCGGCTGCATGCTCTGCATGACCTTTTCGGTCACCAGCGGCTTGACCGCCTCGAACTCGCTCAGCAGAACCTCCGTCTGAACGACGGCTGACTTGACCGTCGCGTCGTCGGCACCCGCGTTGCGGATCCCATTGCGCAGATTGTCTATGCCTTCCGCAATCGTTTTGAAGGCGAACGATTCGAAAAGCGCGCTCTTGGCAAAACGCTCCTGGCCGTCAAATTTCTTGCGCAGATTGCCGAGCCTTTGGTTCACCTCGGCAGTCACGCCTGCAACCGCATCGAGATCGGAAGCGATCAGTCCGGCATTGGCGTCACGTTGTTCCTTGACGGCCCAAAGCGTCGCGGTCCGTTCCCTCATCGCCGGAGCAAGCTGCTCGACAACCGCGATGCGCTGCCGATCCTCTGCACTTGCGAGCAGCTTCCCGAGCACGGCAACGCCCTGTTCCTGCCGGTCGATGCCCTGCTGCAATTCTGCAAGCGTCGCGTCATCCGGCGTTTCGTTGAAATTCTGCAGCACGGATTGCACGTGCTCGAAATCGGCAATGTTCTCGATCGTTGCACGCGTGACGGTCATATGGCCGTTCAACATGTTCGACGTGTAAAAGCCGGCCAATCCCACGCCCGCGATCAGAAGGACAAGGGGAACGACAAACAGCAGGACCTTCGTGACGATACGACGGCTTTGAAGAAGGCGGTCGATGAAAGACATGCGCACTCCGCTGAGAACCTGGCCCCTCTGCCATCCATTGCAAAGCGGCTGACTACCGATTCCTGCGTCATGCTGGAGGCCGCACAATCCGCCAAATCCGTTGATCAAGCGTTAATTCAAGGCATAGCCGCACTATGCTTAGAAATTGGTCAGCTTGTCCGGCAACCCATCATCAAGTACCGCTCCTGCCCGAACTGATCTGGCCGCCTTCGGGGCGATGCAATAGAACGTTTCGCTGCAGTGGCAAGGAATCGTTATGGCATCCTCTGAAAACTCCAAGGGCGCGCTCTACATGTCGCTCGCAATGGCTTCCTTCACCTGCAATGACGCTCTCGTAAAATCTGTAACGTCATCTTTGAGCGTCGCGCAGATCATGACGGTGCGCGGCGTCATGACGACGATCCTCGTCTATTTCGTCGCCCGTCACTTCGGGGCATTGCGCCCGTTGAAGGTGGTCCTCAATCCGCTGATCCTCCTCAGGACGTTCTTCGAAATCGGCGCAACCCTCACGTTCATCACGGCCCTCGGGCGCATCGATTTTGCCAATGTCGCATCGATCATGCAGTCCCTGCCTCTGGCCGTGACGCTGGGCGCGGCCCTGTTCCTGAGAGAGCCGGTCGGCTGGCGTCGATGGACGGCGATTGCCGTCGGGTTTTCGGGCGTGCTGATCATCCTTCGTCCGACCACGGAAGGGTTCGCACCGGCGTCCCTCCTGCTCCTTGCGGCTGTCTTCTTCACATCCGGGCGCGATCTCGTAACGCGGCGTATTGTTGCCAACATTCCATCACTGACCATTACCCTGTTCACGGCAGCGGCCAACACCGTAGTCGGTGCATTCCTCATTCTGCCCATGGGTGGCTGGCAGCCGGTTTCCCTCGACAACTTCCTTCCGCTCGTCGTCGCTGCAGTGCTGACCTTTGCCGGCTATCAGGCAGTCATCATGGCGATGCGGACAGGTGAGATTTCCTTTGTCGCCCCCTTCCGCTACACAAGCCTCATATGGGCGCTCGTCATCGGCATCCTCTTCTTCGGCGAGCGTCCGGACGTTTTTGTCTTCGTAGGTGCTGCGATCATCATCGGCTCGGGTCTCTACAGCTTCTACCGCGAGAACGTGCGAAGGAGGCGCGCCGAGGCGGCCATCCAGCAAGCGCCATCCGTGGCAGAATGAGCTTTAAGGGAAAGGGGAAACGGCATTGAAACAGGCACGTTTTCTGGACAGCGGGACACCTCCGCACATTGCGACGCTCGTGCTTGCTGCCGGGCTTGCCGCCATGTCCATGAACATCTTCCTGCCCTCCCTGGCGACGATGGCAACATACTTCGGCACCAGCTATGCAGTGATGCAGTTTGCTGTTTCCGGCTATCTCGCCGGAACTGCGGTCATACAGCTTGCGATCGGTCCGCTGTCGGATCTGTTCGGCCGCCGGCCGGTGATGATCGCCGGGATAGCGCTTCTCCTCGTCGGAACCGTCATCTGTGCGCTGGCACCCAATGTGCTTGTCTTCATGCTCGGCCGAATGATGCAGACCGGCGTCGTTGCAGGCATCGTGTTATCCCGCGCCATCGTCCGCGACATGGTGCCTATGGATGAAGCCGCCTCGATGATCGGCTATGTGACGATGGGCATGTCGCTGGTGCCGATGATCGCCCCGACCCTGGGCGGCGTGCTGGACGACCTGTTCGGCTGGCAGGCCAGCTTCGTCGCTCTCTTCGTCGTCGGGATCGCCACCCTGCTTCTCGTCTGGCGTGATCTCGGGGAAACGAACCAGGCGCAGGCAACAAGCTTTGGCGCGCAGTTCCGAAGCTGGCCGCAATTGCTGCGCTCGCGGCGCTTCTGGGGCTACACGCTGACCGCGGCATTTTCGTCCGGCGTATTCTTTTCGTTTCTCGGAGGCGCACCCTTCGTCGGCACTGTCATATTCAAGCTGTCCCCGTCGGCGCTCGGCCTCTACTTCTTCAGCATCGCCGGCGGCTACATGTTAGGCAACTATCTGTCCGGGCGCTATGCACGCCGCTTCGGCATCGGTCCGATGATGCTGTCCGGAAACATCGTCAACATGGTAGGCATAGCCGCCGCCTTCCTGTTCGTCCTACTGGATGTGGCGCATCCATTCGCCTTCTTTGGTCCCATTTCGCTGATCGGCATCGGCAACGGCCTGACGTTGCCCAGCGCCAATGCCGGAATGGTCAGCGTCCGTCCCCACCTCGCCGGCTCCGCCTCGGGGCTCGGCGGCGCAATCACCCTGGCCGGAGGCGCGGCGCTTTCCGTTTTGGCCGGCGCCGTCCTCACGCCACAGACGGGAACCGTTCCCCTTTTGGTGGTCATGGCTGTCACTGTCGTCCTGGCGATCGCCGCCACGGAGTATGTCCGCTGGGTTGACCGCCGGGAGGGAGAATTGGAAGGGAGGTCCACGGATGACTGACTTGAAACCGCCTGCCCTCATCCTTGCAGGAGGCAGGTCGCTTCGAATGGGCGCTGCCAAGGCGTGGCTGCCGTTCGGCTCAGGCACACTGCTCTCCCACATACTGCAGCGCCTGGAACCGCAGGTCTCGGACATCGCCCTCAATGTCAGTCCAGGAGTGCCTGTGCCGGCAGGGATCCGTACCGTCTCCGACACGCTCGCAGGACAGCCCGGCCCGCTTGCCGGCGTGCTGGCGGGCTTGCGCGATCTCGGCACCCGGGAAGCCAGGGCATCGCATCTCCTGACCGTCCCGTCCGATGCTCCGTTTCTGCCCCTGGACCTTTCAGAACGTCTCACGGCCGCCTGCGCCCCCGATACGATCGTCGTGGCTGCCTCGCTGGATCGGGCACATTACGTCTTCGGGCTCTGGCCCCTCTCGATAGCCGAGGATCTGGAAGATTGGCTGTCGGATGCGGATCACCGGCGCCTGTCCGACTTTACTGCGCGTCACCGGTCGGTGACCGTGGCTTGGCCCGCGACACAGACCGCCGTCGGGACGCTGGATCCGTTCATGAACCTCAATACGCCGGCCGACCTTGAAGAGGCACGCCGCTTTCTCGAGGTGCTGTCATGAGCGCACCACGTATCTTCGGCATCGCCGGCTGGAAGAACTCGGGCAAGACCGGCCTTGCCGTTCGGCTGGTGGAGGAATTCACCCGCCGCGGCTACCGCATCTCCACCATCAAGCATGCGCATCACGACTTCGACATCGACAAGGTTGGCGCCGACAGCTACCGCCACCGTCAGGCCGGGGCCACCGAAGTAGCGCTCGTGTCGGGCACGCGCTTCGCCATCATGCACGAACTGCGGGGAGAGCCCGAACCGGCGTTCGAAGACATCCTGGCTCGACTGGGGCCTTGCGACCTCGTCCTTATCGAAGGCTACAAGCGGGAGCCCGTTCCCAAGATTGAAGCTCGACGGCTGGACGCTGCGAAACGGGAGCCGCTTGCTCCGACCGACCCTCATATCGTGGCGATTGCAGCCGACCATTCCGTCGAGGAAACCGGTCTTCCGGTCTTCGACCTCGATGATACCGTCGCGATCGCCGACTTCGTTGCGTCCGTCACCGGGTTGCCGCCGAAGCCCTGATCTGCCTTCGCCACGGGATGCGACCTCCCAAACAAAAAAGGCCGGCTTATCAGCCGGCCTTTTTGTTTTCAGATCCAACGGCACTCAGCCGTTGGCGACCATCCGCTTCTCGTCGCGGCCGGTCTTCATCCGCTCGGCGAGCAGGAAGGCCAGCTCGAGCGCCTGGTCAGCGTTGAGGCGTGGATCGCAATGGGTGTGGTAACGATCCTGAAGGTCGCTGGCGGCAACAGCGCGCGCGCCGCCCGTGCATTCGGTCACGTCCTTGCCGGTCATCTCGATGTGGATGCCGCCCGGATGAGTGCCTTCGGCGCGATGGATCTGGAAGAAGCTCTCGACTTCCGACAGGACCCGCTCGAACGGACGGGTCTTGTAGTTGTTGAGCGTGATCGTGTTGCCATGCATCGGGTCGCAGGACCACACGACCTTGCGGCCTTCGCGCTCGACCGCACGGATCATCTTTGGCAGATGGTCCGCGACCTTGTCATGGCCGAAGCGGCAGATCAGCGTCAGGCGGCCGGCTTCGTTTGCCGGGTTGAGCGCGTCGATCAGTTCCAGCAGGTTGTCGGGCTGTAGCGAAGGGCCGCATTTAAGGCCGATCGGGTTCTTGATCCCGCGGCAGTATTCGACATGCGCATGATCCGCCTGGCGGGTACGGTCGCCAATCCAGATCATGTGGCCGGATGTCGCGTACCAGTCGCCAGAAGTGGAATCGACGCGCGTCAGCGCTTCTTCGTAGCCAAGCAGCAGTGCTTCGTGGCTGGTGAAGAAATCGGTCTCGCGCAGGCTCGGATTGTTGTCGGCGCTGATGCCGACAGCCTTCATGAAGTCCATGGTTTCGCTGATGCGATCGGCGAGCTTCTTGTAGCGCTCGCCCTGCGGGCTGTCCTTCACGAAACCGAGCATCCACTGGTGCACGTTTTCGAGATTGGCGTAGCCACCCATCGCGAAGGCCCGAAGCAGGTTCAGCGTCGCAGCCGACTGGCGGTAAGCCATCAGCTGCCGCTCGGGGTTCGGGGTGCGGGCCTCTTCGTTGAACTCGATGCCGTTGATGATGTCGCCGCGGTAGGACGGCAGGCTGATGTCGCCCAGCGTCTCGATATTGGACGAGCGCGGCTTGGCGAACTGGCCGGCAATACGACCGACCTTCACGACCGGCTGCTGGGCGCCGAAGGTAAGGACGACAGCCATCTGCAGGAATGCCCGGAAGAAGTCACGGATATTGTCCGCGCCATGCTCCATGAAGCTCTCGGCGCAATCACCGCCCTGAAGCAGAAAGCCGTTGCCTTCTGCTACATTGGCAAGATGCTTCTTCAGCCGGCGCGCCTCACCGGCAAAGACCAGTGGCGGAAAGGTGGCGAGTTGCGCTTCCGTCGCGCTGAGAGCAGCAGCATCCGGATATTCTGGGACCTGCTGAACCGGTTTTTGCCGCCACGTGCTCGGGGTCCAGTTCTGTGCCATATTCCCACCTGTCTTGGCTCCGGCGAGTGCGTGAGCCTCTAAGCTTCAATTTGGCGCGGCTTATAAACCTTCCCCCCCCTTTTGCCTAGTCTTTTACACCACATTGCCGCCCACCTTGCGACATGCGAACGGGTTTTGCCGGTAAGGTCTCCGTTAAGCATCTTCGTTGGCATTTTAGCGATATCGCCGCGCTAATTCCACATTAGTAAAGCCGCATGAGCCGGCCATCCAGCAGCATGAAGCCGCGACAGTTCGGAATATCTATCGGGGCGCCTACCATGCTTGCTATGTTGAAGACGCTGCTGCGCGATCGCGCCGGCAATTTTGGAATGATGACCGCCTTGCTGGCCGTACCTATTGCCGGCGCCGCCGGATTGGCCATCGATGTGACGCATGCCCTTGCGCTTCGCACACAGCTCTATTCAGCGGCCGACGCTGCTGCGGTGGGGGCAATCTCGGAAAAATCCCTGGCGGTTGCCGAAGCGATGGCCATGCAGGGGGACGGCACGATCACGATAGGCTCCGGCGATGCCGAAAACGTCTTCATGAGCCAGATGCATGGCGAGGCCAGCGAACTGCCGGTCGATCTCGAAATCAGCGTGACAAAGGCCGGTGGCGTCATCGAGTCGCGCGTCGCGTTCAGCGCCTCCGTGCCAACCACCTTCATGCGGGTGCTTGGCCACGAGAGCATTACCATCGGCGGTGCGGCAACCGCGCGCAACCAGACGCCCGCCTTCATGGACTTCTACATGCTGTTGGACAACACGCCGTCCATGGGTGTTGCCGCGACACTGGATGACATCACAAGGATGGAGCACGCGACCCGTTTTGGTGACCCCGCCGGGGGAAACAAGAAATGCGCGTTTGCCTGCCACATTGTCAGTGAGAGCGGCGTCGACGACAAGTCGAGCTTCTACAACGTTGCCCTGAACAACGGCATCCCGATCCGGATCGATGTCGTCGCCCGGGCGACGAAAGCCCTGATGGAAACCGCCAAGAATACGCAGACGGTGGAGAACCAGTTCAGGATGGCCGCCTACACGTTCGGAAAGACCGCCCAGGACGCTCAACTCTTCAAGGTTGCCGAACTCAGCGAAAACCTGGACACGGTCGGCGATGCCACGAGCAAGATCAAGCTGATGAGCATCCCTAAGCAGAACTACAACTATGACCAACAGACCAGCTTCGATAGCGCTTTGGTCAAGATCGGTGACGAGATAACCGAAACGCCTGGCAACGGGACCAGCGCGGCCGACCGCCAGAAGATCGTGTTCTTCGTGTCGGATGGCGTCGGCGACCACTACAAGACGCACGGCTGCGGCAACAAGAAGGGGAAAGTCCCCAACACACCGGGACGCTGCATCGAGCCCATCGACACCAAATTCTGCGAAGACCTGAAGAAAAACAACATCAAGATCGCAATTCTTTACACGACCTATCTGCCATTGCCGAACAATGACTTTTACAAGACCTGGGTGAAGCCTTTCAGCGACAACATCCCGAACAAGATGAGGGAATGTGCAACACCCGGCTACTTCTTCGAAGTCTCGCTCAAGGACGGGATAGAGGACGCCATGAACGCTCTTTTCAAGAAGATCGTCAGCAGCCCCCGTATCACCAGCTGAAGCGCATGCTTGCGAAACAGGGCTGAAGCGGGCGCGTCAGACGCGCTCGCCGTTTCTGACGCGGTAGGTCGGCTGATACATCGTCACCAGTTCCTCAGCGGCAGTCGGGTGCACGGCCATGGTGCGGTCGAAGTCCTCCTTCGTGCATCCGGCCTTCAGTGAAATGCCCAGAAGCTGCGCCATCTCGCCGGCGTCATGGCCCAGCACATGGGCACCGACCACCTTCCGGCTGGCAGAATCGACGATCAGCTTCATGATCATCTTTTCGGCGCGCCCCGACAACGTCGCTTTCATGGGGCGAAACTCCGCCCGGTAGACTTCGATCTCCGGGTAGCGCTTGCAAGCAGCCTCCTCCGACAGCCCTACGGTGCCGATTTCCGGTTGCGAGAACACGGCCGTCGCGATCAGGTCGAGGTCGGGCGTCGTCGGATTGTTCCTGAACTCCGTCTCTATGAAGCACATGGCCTCGTGGATCGCCACCGGCGTCAACTGTACCCGGTCGGTGACATCGCCCAGGGCAAAGATATGCGCAACGCTGCTGCGCGAGTACTCGTCCACGACGATCGCGCCACGTTCGGTCACCTCGACGCCTGCGGCTTCCAAACCAAGTCCCTGCGTGTTCGGATCCCGTCCCAGCGCCAGCATCACCGTGTCCACGGCCAGGGTCTGGCCTGCCAGCGTCCGCGCGACAAGGCCGCCTGCGGGTGCCTTCGACACATCCTCGATCACATCCGTGCAGATGATCCGGATGCCCTTCTCCTCCATCGCCTTGTGCAGGCCCCGGCGCATGTCTTCGTCGAAGCGGGACAGGATCTCCTTGCCGCGATAGATCAGCGTCGTGTCCACACCGAGGCCGTTGAATATGTTGGCAAACTCGACCGCAATATAACCGCCGCCGGCAATCAGGATCGACCGCGGCAGCTCCGGCAGGTCGAAGGCCTCGTTCGAGGATATGCACAGCTCGTGCCCGGGCAGTGCGGCGTGCGGGTTTGGCGCCCCGCCGGTAGCGATGAGGATCCTCTCCGCGGTAACCGTCTGCCCCGTCTTCACGAGCCGAACGGTATGCGCATCGACGAGTTCCGCCCGGGTCTCGAGGATCTCCGCCCCCGCGTTCTCCAGACCACGGCGATAAAGCCCTTCGAGGCGCGCTATCTCACGGTCCTTCGCAGCAACGAGTTTCGTCCAGTCAAAGCTCGTTTCGCCAACCTGCCAGCCGAAACCGGCGGCATCCTCGAAATGTTCAGGAAACTGGGAAGCGTAGACGAAAAGCTTCTTCGGCACGCAGCCGCGGATGACGCATGTGCCGCCGAACCGGTATTCCTCGGCGATCGCAACCCGCTTGCCGAGCGACGCTGCAAGCCGTCCGGCCCGAACCCCGCCGGAGCCTCCGCCGATCACGAAAAGGTCGTAGTCAAAGGCGGTCATGTGAGGCTCCTTGGTCTGCGTGGCGTGTCGGCTCATATAAGGGTTGAAGCCATAAAAGAAAAAGCCCGGATTGCTCCGGGCTTCTTCAATACACAGTCATGATGCAGCGTTACTGCTGCGCCGGGGCTGGTTGTCCGGCATCGACCGCCGGCGGCTGGATCGCGGCGGCGTCGATGACGCCGCGCAGCTTTTCCGTGGCCTGGTTGGTGAGATCGCGCGAAATGCCGTTGGCCCAGATCTCGACCGCCCTGGTCAGTTCCCGCGCAACCAGCGGGCCGTTGGACAGCAGCTTCTTGCCGGCTTCGGTGGCGTAAAATGTCGAAATGGCCTGCAATTCTTCCTGCGTGAACGATTTGGCGTAGATCGTCGCCGCCTCGCGCTCGAGATCCGCGCGACGCGATGCAAGCACCAGTGCCTGCTCATCGACAGCCGCCGAAATCTGCTCCTGGAAGTTGGGCGAGGCCTGAATGAACTCGGCCTTCAGACGCTCGGCAAGTCCCGGAAGAATATTGTCGTAACGGTCTGTGGCGTTGATCGCGGCAATTGCTTCGCGGGCAGCGGTAAGATGCGCTTCGGAAATTTCCTGCGCCCGGAGCGGCATCGCGAGGCTGCCTGTGACGATGACAGCAAGAGCGGCGGCGCGCCCGAAAACCGCGAGTCTGGTCATGGATAGTGTGCTCCTATCTTTCACTTTGCCTTGAGTGTCCGTGCACCCGCCTCACCGGCGATGATCGCGAACGACGCTATATTTATAAACAGCCCATGCTCGACAACGCCGGGTATGGAATTCAATTGGATTGCGAGTGCCTCTGCATCAGGAATACGGCCAAAAGATGCGTCGAGAATATGGTGTCCACCGTCTGTGGTGAACGCATCTTCGGCTGCCTGGCGTAGCTTGATTTCGCCACTTAGGCCAAGTCTTGCGGCAAGCTTCTCAACCGCGATCCGGGTGGCGAGCAAGCCGAAGGGATTGACTTCGATCGGCAACGGAAACGCGCCGAGTGTGTCGACCACCTTGGTCTCGTCGGCAATGACGATCATCCGGGATGACGCCGCCGCCACGATCTTCTCGCGCAGAAGAGCACCGCCGCCGCCCTTGATCAGGCGCAGGTCGGCATCCACCTCGTCGGCGCCGTCGATCGTCAGATCCAGTTCCGGCAGCTCGTCGAGAGATTTCAGCGGCACGCCAATGTCAAGGCACAGCCGTGCGGTCCGCTCGGATGTCGGCACGCCCTGAACCTGCAGGCCATCAGCCACTTTCTCCGCCAGAAGCCTCACGAACTCCTCGGCTGTCGATCCTGTGCCGATGCCGAGCCGCATGCCGTCTTCGACATGTGACAACGCCGCCTCTGCGGCCTTAATCTTCATTTGACGGGCGTCCATGCGCCAGAAGCTCCCCCGCTGTTTCGCCGATGCTGTTTACACGCCTACCCGTGCAAGGGAAAGTCCCCTCGCCCTGCTTGCCGTTTGCTTTTGCCGTTCCGGTATCCTAAGCGAAGCGCAGCACGCGTTCAGGCTTAGAGGTACCCATGACTGTTCCCCTGGTGATCTTCGATCTCGACGGCACCCTTATCGACACGGCACCGGATCTTGTGTCGAGCCTGAACCACACGATTGCAGCCGCCGATCTGGCGCCGGTCACTTATCAAGACCTGACACATCTCGTCGGCCAGGGTGCCCGCGTCATGATCCGCCGCGCCTTCGAGCTTCGCGGCCGCACGATTGATGACGCGTCGGTGGAGCCATTGCTGCAGCGTTTTCTCGAGCACTACAAAAGCGAAATGCCGGGTGGCAGCAAGCCCTACCCCGCGCTCATCGAAGCGTTGGATCGGCTGGCTGATGCTGGCATGAAGCTTGCCGTCTGCACCAACAAGCTTGAGGAACTGGCCATTCCCTTGATCGAAAAGCTCGGCCTGTCCGACCGGTTTTCGGCAATTACCGGAGGCGACAGCTTTCCGGTCAGGAAGCCTGACGCGCGCCACATATTCGGCACGATCGAAAAGGCCGAGGCCGATCCTGCATCGACAGTCATGATCGGCGACAGCATCAACGACATCCTGGCCGCCCGCAACGCCGGTGTTCCGTCGATTGCCGTTACCTTCGGTTATTCGGATGTACCCGTTGCAAAGCTCGATCCTGATCACATCATCGAACATTACTCGGAGCTGACCGCAGACCTCGTGCGCGATCTTCTCGCCGGTCGGATCGGCCAACCGATCGCCTCTGCCGGCTAAGACAGGCGACAGGGAAAAGCGGACAAGGAAAAGGCGGCTCAAGGCCGCCTTTTCGCAGGGTATTGCTGTTTTCTCAGATCGATCGCGCCGTGGTGGTCGCCGCCATCGCTTTCAGCGTGGCCGCGTCGCGGTCGTAGACGTCGTCGAAGTATTCCACGATCCCGTCCTTGTTCGGCCAGGCGGTGAAATAGGCGATGTAGACGGGAATTTTCGCGTTTACCTTCTCGCCTATATTCTTGCCCTGCGCGATGCGGGCGGCAACGTCCTGCTCGGTAATTCCGAGAACTGCAGCCGCCATCTTTCGCGGTTCGGCCAGGCGGATGCAGCCGTGGCTGAGAGCTCGCGTATCCCGGTTGAAGTAGCTCTTCGAGGGCGTGTCATGCATGTAGATCGCATGATCGTTGGGGAACAGGATTTTCAGCTCCCCGAGCGCATTGTCGCTCGATGGCGGCTGCCGGACGGCGATCGCCTGGGTTGATCCGTGCCAGTTGACGCTGGTCGACGACACCGGCCGACCGTTGACCTCGACCTGGTAACCCATGCGGTCGAGATACGAAGCGTCGGCCCGCAGGTGAGGCAGCATCTCGTTGATGATGATCGACTGCGGCACGCCCCAATACGGGTTGAACTCCACCGTCTGCAGCTCGTCCTGGAAGAAATAGGTCTGGTTTGCCTTCGAGCCCACCACGACGCGCATGGAGAACTGCTCGGTTCCCTTGTCGTGATAATAGGCCATGTAGGCGGGCTGGTTGATGAAGACGTTGCGCTCGCCAAGATCGTTCGGAAGCCACCGCGCCTGCTCCATCGCCACGATCAACTTGTTGATCTTGGCTTCGTCGCTGTGGCCAACCAGCGCGCGCACGGTTGCACGCCCGATGACGCCATCCGGCTTCAGGCCGACTTCCTGCTGAAAGGCTTTCACCAGATCGACAAGCTCGGGCGTGTAGTCGCCCGTTTTCTGGTAACTGGCGAAGGTTACCGCATGGCTCGTCTTCAGCGTCTCCGATCCATTCTTCTGAATCGCATGGACGACACCCGCCATGTCGGGGCTATTGTTGCCCGGCTTCAGGAGCAGGTCGTCGCTGATCGCGATCCGGTCACCCACATCGGCAAGCTCCGCCTTCAGCGTGGAGAGTTCGGTCTTGAGAGCGAGGAAATGTGCGCTCTGCGGCGCGAGACTTTCGAGATAGGCAGCCGAGTCGGACTTGGCGAACGGCAGCACCACCGAAAGATTGACGTCCTTCCGCTTGAAGTCGTGATAGCCCGAGATCCGATTGGGATCGATCCGGCCGCGCACCATGTCCTGCGCGAATGTCAGGACCTTGGCTGACATCGCGAGTTCGAACTGCATGAGCGCGATGTCGTGCCCATCCGCGGCTGTCGCTGCGGTATCCGTCGTCGATGCTGAAACCGGCTCTACGCTTGCGGTCATCAGTTCCGGGACTGCGACATCGTAGTCTGCCGGATCCAGACCGTAGTCTCCGGCGCGTGCGAAAAGCGCGATCACGCTCCGCGCCCTCTCGTTCACGTCGCCGTCTGTGACCCAGATCGGCTTTGCGTTCTTGCCGTAGAAACTTTCAACCGCCGCCGCCACGTCGGATGGTGCAGCAACCTTTGCGGACGCCAGCAGACGTTCGCTGCCCGTCGCACCGAGAGCGGCAAAACCACCCGTCTTCACAGTGCGCAGAACTTCCGGCTTGTACGCGTGGTACTTAGGCCCGGCGACCTTCGGCAGCGGCTGTGGATCGACGTTACGCTGCTGGGGCGCGGGATTTCCGCGAACGCCCGGCAGTCCATTGCCGGGTCCGCTGTCGCGCTTGCCCGGCCCGCCTCTGATGAGGTCCATCAACGTTATCGCATGGGCCGGCGCCGCTCCGGCAGCGAACATGGAAAAGCTGGAAACGAACGCCAGTGCGATCGAAGTTCGTCTGGATATGGTCTGCAATTTTATCCCCGTCGCCTTTTGGTGGCCAATTACCGGTGCGCCTCACGCTCTAATGGATCGCGTGAGGTATGGAAAGAAAGCGGTACGCTACGCGGAGAAACTAGATACTGCCCGTGCGACGCAAACCTGCATCGCCAACGTTAAGGAAATATTCGTTAAATTTTTACTGATAAGAAAGATATGGACGCAAATGAGCCGCGTCTGCATTTCCCACAAATCCGTCACCGTGTTATAAATAGCACGAATACATGACTGCCTCCATCGGCGCGGGCCGACCCTTCCCCGGCGATTCGACTTTGCCATCAAAAGCCGCCGTTGCCCTTGCGCGCCGGCTGTTTGTTGAATAACTCCGCTGCATCATCCTGAGCAGCAGAGGCAGCAAAATGGCACCCAACCGCACCGAAACCGACACATTTGGCCCGATCGAGGTCGCAGGCGACCGCTATTGGGGCGCGCAGGCTCAGCGTTCGCTTGGAAACTTCAAGATCGGCTGGGAAAAGCAGCCGCTCGCCGTCGTGCGTGCCCTTGGCATCGTCAAGCAGGCCGCTGCGCGCGCCAACATGGAACTCGCCGGCCTCGACCAGGCGACCGGCAAGGCGATTATCGAAGCGGCACAGGAAGTCATCGACGGCAAGTTGAACGACCATTTCCCGCTCGTCGTCTGGCAGACCGGCTCGGGTACGCAGTCCAACATGAACGCCAACGAGGTGATTTCGAATCGCGCCATCGAAATGCTCGGCGGCGAGATGGGCTCGAAGAAGCCCGTGCATCCGAACGATCACGTCAACATGAGCCAGTCGTCGAACGATACCTATCCGACGGCCATGCACATCGCCTGCGTCGAGGAAATCGTCCATCATCTCATCCCGGCGCTGACGAAACTGCATGCGGCGCTGGAAGATAAGGTCAAGGCCTTCTCCCACATCATCAAGATCGGCCGCACCCACACGCAGGATGCCACCCCCCTGACGCTCGGGCAGGAGTTTTCCGGCTACGCCGCGCAGGTTGCTTCCGCCATCGCCAATATTGAAATGACGCTGCCGGCGCTTTCCAAGCTCGCCCAGGGCGGCACCGCCGTCGGCACCGGGCTCAACGCGCCGGTCGGCTTTGCCGAGAAGGTGGCCGAGGAAATCGCCAAGATCACCGGCCTGTCCTTCGTTACCGCGCCGAACAAGTTCGAGGCGCTCGCCTCGCATGACTCGATGGTGTTTGCCCATGGCGCCATCAACGCGGCGGCGGCAGCGCTCTTCAAGATCGCCAACGACATCCGCTTCCTCGGTTCCGGCCCGCGCGCCGGCCTTGGCGAGTTGTCGCTGCCGGAAAACGAACCCGGCTCGTCGATCATGCCGGGCAAGGTCAACCCGACCCAGTCGGAAGCACTCACCCAGGTCTGCGCCCACATCTTCGGCAACCATGCGGCACTGACTTTCGCCGGTAGCCAGGGCCATTTCGAGCTCAACGTCTATAACCCGATGATGGCCTACAACTTCCTGCAGTCGGTCCAGCTTCTTGGCGACGCAGCGGTCTCCTTCACCGACAACTGCGTCGTCGGCATCGAAGCTCGCGAAGACAACATCAAGCGCGGCGTCGAGAACTCCCTGATGCTGGTCACAGCCCTCAACAGCAAGCTCGGCTATGACAACTGCGCCAAGATCGCAAAGACCGCGCACAAGAACGGCACGACCCTTCGGGAGGAAGCTGTCGGCGGCGGCTACCTGACAAACGAGGAGTTCGACCAGTACGTTCGCCCCGAAAATATGATAGGTCCGCGTTAATCGAAATTTGACGACCACCTCTTCCGGGCGGCAGCTTTTCAGGTTCTCATGAACTTGCATCTGCCGCCCGCATTCGTTCCGGCGAGCGGTTCAAGTCCGAAAAGCACAACTAAAGTATAACTTAAACAAAACGTTAGTGCAGAACAGAGGCTGAAACATAGCCCTCCCCTTACATGAGAAGGCGGTCACATTTCTAAGCGGCCCCTTAATTGTTTTCCAACATTTTTCATATAATGCTTATCAAGTATTTTTTTGAGAGCTGGGGGCATTGATGACGACGCCTACTGCGCCGAAAGCGCAATCGAACGACGTTGTCGGTCAGATCGTATACGCATTGCGTACTATGGGCGTGGCACCGATCCCGAGAAACTACCAGCTATTCTATGAAGCCTATATCGGCTCCAATGGGGTGCTCACGCAGCAATTGGCAGCGCTTGGCACCCATGCCAGCCAGGAAGAACTCGACGCGCTGGCGGCACAGCACCTGGGAACCGGCCATGTCGAAGTCATCGAGAAGGCGCACGACAAGCTTCTCGTTGAGCTCGACAACCTTCTCCGAGTGCTGAGGCAGGAGCAGCGGTCGATGGAGGGTTACGCCAAGCTCCTGGGCGAAACTGCCTCGCATGTGAATTCCAAGGCCAACGTCTCTAACGACATCATCAGCAACGCGATCAGCCTGTTGGCCTCTGCCACGTCGGATACAAAGGCACACGGCGAGAAGACAGTCGAAACGGTGGCGGAACATTCCAACGAAATGGATCAGGTCCGCCGGGAGCTTGACGAGTACAAGCGCATAGCCAACACCGATTCATTGACGCGCCTTTCCAATCGCCGCGCGTTCGATGAGAAGCTGGCCGCCATATTCGACGGGACAGGAAACCTGCCGGTAACCGCACTCGTGCTTGCGGACATCGACAACTTCAAGAAGATTAACGATACCTACGGTCATCCAGTCGGTGACAAAATCCTGGCCACTGTCGCATCCGTGATCCGTTCCAATGTCCGCAAGGACCTGTTCGTAGCGCGAACCGGAGGCGAAGAGTTCGCGGTTCTGGTGGAAGGCAACACGGCCGATGAGGTGAGGGTTATCTGCGAGCGCATTCGCGGGGCGCTCGAGACCCGCCAGTTCCGCAACTCGCGCTCCGGCGTGCAATACGGCCCGGTCACGATATCACTCGGCTACTCCATGGGCTCACAGGCAGACGATGCCGGCGGGCTCTATGCGAATGCGGACGTCGCGCTTTATCACGCAAAGCACTCCGGCAGAAACCGGACGATCTTCTTCAACGAAGTCATGCGCAAGGACTATGTCGGCAAGAACTGGCTGATCTACAAAGCCTAGGGTGCCGGTCCAATCGACCTTCACCACATGGTCGCTGATGCCCGCCCTGCCCATTCCCTGTCATAGGTCTCCTGGTCGAAGTCCGCTTTCGCGGCCTTCAACAGTGCGCCGGATGTGGGCAGCTTGGCCGGATCGACGAACCGTTCCGGATTCCAGAGCTCGGCACGCATCAATGCGCGGGCGCACTGGAAATAGACTTCACCGATGGTGATGACCACGATGCTTCGCGGATGCCGGCGATCCATCTCGAAACTCTCGATCAGCCTCGGATCGACGGAGACCACGGCGCGACCGTTCACGCGCATCGTGGTGTTCGATCCGGGTATAAGAAACATCAGCGCCACGCGCGGATCGCGCACGATATTGAGAAGCGAATCGATGCGGTTGTTTCCACGCCAGTCGGGCAAAAGCAGGGTCGCATTGTCCTGCACCCTGACGCAGCTGCCGGCATCTCCACGCGGCGAGCAATCAAGACCTTCAGGCCCGACCGTCGCAAGCGCCATGAACGGCGACGCCTCGATCATCTGGCGATACTCGGCGGTGAGCGTCTTCGTCACCTTGGCCACCGACGCCTCGGCGACGCCGCTGTAGATTTCCCGCAATTGCTCAACGGTCTGGATGATGGTCATGACGCCCTCGCCCGCCCCCTATGACGGTCAACGACGACACTAGGGTGACAGGTGCCGGCGATCAACGGTTCATGCAGCGGAACTGCGATCTCGCTCCACCTCGTCGGAGGTCATGAACCTGCAAACCGCTTCGATAACCTCGGGCGCGCTGATGATTCGCCGGTGACCGTGACCGTTGGCCCAATGGATCCTGGCGCTCGGGGTGGAGGCATAACGGCGGGCATGGCCCGCATCGACTTCCTTGTCTTCCTCCGCATGAACCACGAGCAGCGGCGTCCCGATTCGTTGGGCGACCGCTACCGCGTCGAATTCCGCCAAGGTCGTGCCGGCAACATTCTCCGCATGCCGGATCAAACCCTGCTTGACCACCGCACTCAGCCCGACCTGTTGCGAAAACCCATCGAACAGCCATTCGATTCGGGTCGGCGAGCCGATGACCGCGAGGCGACTCGGCGAGATCCGCCCTGCCCCGGGCAGGACGCCACCCGCAGCCAGCATGAGACTGGCACCGCCGAACGAATGGCCGACGGCACCGTCGAACGGGCCAAACCGGCGCTCCGCCTCAACGATGGCCTCTACCGCCATACGCATGTTCAACCGCCTGCCGCTGGAGCGGCCATGGCCAGGAAAATCGAGAACGACCACTTCCGCCCCTTCGACGGCCAGCCCCTCTGCCAGCGCGGAAATATAGGAGGCGGACGATCCCCAACCGTGCACGACGAGGATACGCCGACGCGGTTCCGTTTGGCTCCCGTTGAACCGATAGGCCATCACACTTGTTTTTCCCGTCCGAAAAGGCATGGTTTCGGCGGTGGCAAGACGTTTGTGCCCTTCCGCGTGAACCCGGCGAGCCTTGGCGCCGGCGGGGCGTCGCGAGGGGGTCAGGCAGAACAGCTCGAAGGCTAACCGGCCGGCCAGCTTCGGCGACAAAGCGCTGGTGGCGGCGAAAACCGAACGGATGACCTTGAACGCAAACGGTGGCATTGTGAGACATCCTCTGATAATGTTCAACAATGAACAATAAAGTACAAGAATGAACAAAAATCAATCCCTGCCGTGGGATCATCCGCGCTTTAAAAGCTGGATCACCGTCGCCCGTGCGTGCCAGCTGATGCAAACGGTCCTGACCCGCGAGCTCGCACCGCTCGACATCAAGCCGCCGCATCTGGACATCCTCATCAACCTCTATCGCTTCGAGGCGATCTCGCAACAGGAACTGGCCCGCAAGCTGCTGGTCGGCAGATCCAATATCAGCATGACCCTGCCGCAGATGGAGAAACGGGGACTGATCGAGCGTCGCGGCGACAAGCGCGACAAGCGCGTGCTTCGTCTTTTTCTCACCGAAGAGGGCCGCCGCATCACGGTGGAAGCCATGAGCATTCAGACGGCGCTTATCGACCGTATCCTCTCGGCAACCCCGATCGAGCAATGTCTGGCGATCGCCGAGGACATGGAGCGTGTGGTCGGCGCCCTTCAGGCCGAAATCGTCGAGGACGCCGAGCCCGGCTGAGCCGCAGGGCTGGGTTGAGAGCCCGAATCTCTTGCCGGAATGGCACGCCAGGCAGCAAGAGATACGTCCTTCACCTCTGCGGCGGATCGCGACTGAGCCCCTTTTCCGTCAGTTCGCGTTCGTAGTCGGCAAACAGCCGCTCGCCATCCTCGCCAAGCTCGCGCAGATATGTCCAGGTGAAGATGCCGCTGTTATGGCCATCCTCGAAGCCAATTCGCACGGCGTAGTTGCCGGTGGGAATGAGGCTGCCTATACCGACGTTGCGCTTGCCCGGCACCGTCACCTTCTGCCCCGGCCCGTGGCCCTGCACCTCGGCGGAGGGTGACAACACCCGGAGCATCTCCGCCGCCAACGAATAGGCCTGACCGTCGTTGAAGGTGACATTGAGCACCCGTCTGTCCTTTGATACGCGCAATTCGGTGGGCCAGATATCGCTCATGTCGCTTCCGTTCGCTCCCTGAAAAATCGGCACAGGATTAGAAGCTTGATGCCTCTGTCGCAAGCCGCTTCCCCCTTGACGCGCCCGCCAATGCCGCCCACTTTGAGATCTCAGGAGGATAGTCCTTGAACTCTTTGGCAAAACCACCGAGCGACGCTCGCCCGCTTTCAAACGAGAAGGCACCGATGATCGATCCATTCGGCCGCGCCGTGACCTATCTGCGCGTGTCGGTCACCGATCGCTGTGATTTCCGCTGCACCTATTGCATGGCGGAAAACATGACCTTTCTGCCAAAGAAGGACCTCCTGACGCTCGAAGAGCTGGATAGGCTCTGTTCCGCCTTCATTGCCAAGGGTGTGCGCAGGCTGCGGCTGACGGGCGGAGAGCCGCTGGTGCGCAAGAACATCATGCACCTGGTGCGCGCGCTCGGTCGCCATATCGAGACGGGCACCCTCGACGAACTCACCCTCACCACGAACGGGTCGCAGCTATCCCGCCACGCCGAGGAACTCTATGACTGCGGCGTTCGCCGCATCAACGTGTCTCTGGATACACTCGATCCCGACAAGTTCCGGACGATCACACGCTGGGGCGACTTTTCCAAGGTCATGGAAGGCATCGATTCCGCCCAGAAAGCGGGATTGAAGATCAAGCTGAATGCGGTCGCGCTCAAGGGTTTCAACGAAGACGAAATCCCCGACATGCTACGCTTCGCCCATGGTCGCGGCATGGACCTCACGGTCATCGAGACGATGCCGATGGGCGAGATCGAAGAAGACCGCACCGACCGCTATCTGCCGTTGTCGAAGGTTAAGGCGGATCTGGAGCAGCATTTCACGCTGACCGACATTCCCTACAAGACGGGTGGCCCGGCCCGCTATGTCGAGGTCGAGGAGACGGGTGGTCGTCTCGGCTTCATCACGCCTCTGACGCACAATTTTTGCGAAAGCTGCAACCGTGTCAGGCTTACCTGCACCGGGACGCTCTACATGTGTCTTGGCCAGAACGATGCAGCCGACCTGCGAACGGCGCTGCGTGCATCCGATGACGATGCCCTTCTGTCGCAGGCAATCGACGAGGCGATCCTTCGCAAGCCGAAAGGTCACGACTTCATCATCGACCGCACGCACAACCGGCCGACCATCGCTCGCCACATGAATGTCACCGGAGGGTGATGCCTCGGCGTTAGCCGTCCAGACGCCGCGATCTTTTCACGGACATGAAAAAGGGCGCAGTTTCCCGCGCCCCGAATTTCTGGTGATCGGCTGGCGTTCTACTCGTCCCTGTAAACCTTCTCACGGCGCTCGTGGCGCTCCTGAGCTTCGATTGACAGGGTCGCGATGGGTCGGGCGTCCAGACGCTTCAACCCGATCGGCTCACCGGTCTCCTCGCAGAAGCCGTAAGTGCCTTCATCGATCCGTTGCAGAGCCGAATCGATCTTCGCGATGAGCTTGCGCTGTCTGTCGCGAGCCCGAAGTTCGATAGCCCGGTCCGTCTCGGAAGACGCCCGGTCGGCAAGGTCAGGATGATTGGCACTTTCTTCCGCGAGATGACCAAGCGTCTCGCGCGCTTCCCGAAGAATGTCGTTCTTCCAGGCAATCAGCTTGGCCCGGAAATACGCCTTCTGGTTTGCATTCATGAACTCGTCGTTTTCAGAGAGCACATAATTGCCAAGATCGATCTTCTCACTCAACGCGATTCTCCCGAAGAACATCTCAAGGCGCGCTCTATATCCCAATCAGCTAGGGCCATTCAAGCCCGTTAAGCATTGTCCAGTACTTTTTTAAAACTGTCACATTGTTAGGCTAACGGCCTAATATTTAAACAGTATATTCCTTCAGCGATATTGAATGCTTCCTTGGGTCTGCGACAGTAACGCATGAAGTCCGGAGCCGTGGCCGTGGTTGACGGAACTTTCGCCGAGGGCTACGCATCGCGAGAGCTTTCCTCAGGCGGCGGACAGATGAACCTCACTTCCCCTTCCCGCATCTATCTGCTGCGCCATGCGAAGGCGGCGTGGGCCCAGCCCGGCGGGCGCGATTTCGACCGACCACTGGATGACGAGGGATACTCGGAAGCCGAAGTCGTGGCCGAAAAAGCGGCAGATCGCAACTATCGCCCGGATCGGGTCGTCAGCTCCACCGCAACGCGGTGCCGCCAGACGGCGGACGCGGTTCGCCGGGCAATGGACGTGGATATGGACGTGAGCTTTGTCGACGAGCTCTACAATGCTCCGGTCGATACCTATCTCGAGCTTGTGTCGACCAACGGTGGCGCATCGCTGATGTTCATCGGTCACAATCCGACAATCGAGGAAGTGCTCGAGAGGCTGGTCGGCCCCGACCAGGCCACGGCGGCCATTCCCAGCGGCTACCCGACCGCGGGACTTGCTGTTCTCGATCAACCGCCCGCCACCGGCGGGCGATACTGGCGGCTCGTCGATTTCCTGACGGCCTAGTGGCGGGCGATGCCAAAGGCTGCTTCTTTTCTCTTTGGTTTCAGACCCCTATATAGGCGGAAACGAAGGACCCTGCCTTGCCGCCCTCTCTGACCAGCTTCACCGACGACGCCCGCATCGCGCTCGACAACCTCGCAGACAGGGCATCCGGTCTCGTTCATCCCACGGTAAGGCTCGGCGTTACCGGGCTGTCGCGGGCCGGCAAGACCGTGTTCATCTCCTCGCTTGTCCACAATCTGCTCAACGGCGGACGCCTGCCCCTGTTCGAGCCGGTCCGATCTGGCCGGGTTTCGCGGGTCAGGCTGGAGCCGCAGCCGGACGACGCCATCCCCCGCTTCCAGTACGAGGACCACATCCAGGCACTCGTGCGCGAGCGGATATGGCCCGATTCGACACGTGCTATTTCGGAACTGCGCATCACATTGGACTACCAGAGTGCCAGCGGCTGGGGACGGTTGTTTTCTCCGGGGCGCCTGTCGATCGACATCGTCGACTATCCCGGCGAATGGCTGCTGGATCTTCCCTTGCTGGGACAGGATTTCCGCACGTTCAGCGCCAATACCGTGGCCCTCGCCCGCACAGGCATCCGCGCCGAACTCTCCCGGGAATGGCTGTCGCTGGCAGCCAGCGTCGACATGAATGCCGCAGCCGATGAAATGACGGCTCGACGGCTGTCTGAGGCATTCTCAGGCTACCTGAAGGCCTGCAAGGCCGACGAGCGCTCGCTTTCCACCCTGCCTCCGGGCCGCTTCCTGATGCCGGGCGATCTCGAAGGTTCCCCCGCCCTCACCTTCGCACCCTTGCTGGAAATGACCGAAGAGCGCGCGCCGAAGGACTCGCTCAGGGCGATGATGGAGCGCCGCTTCGAGGCCTATAAGTCGGTTGTCGTAAAACCCTTCTTCCGCGAACATTTCGCCCGTCTCGACCGGCAGATCGTCCTGATCGATGCGCTGCAGGCGATCAACCGCGGACAGGAGGCCATTCTCGACCTCGAGCGCGCCCTGGGCGACGTGCTGGCGTGCTTCAGGCCGGGCGGCAACAGCCTTCTGTCCTCGCTCCTCGGCAGACGGATCGACAAGGTTCTTGTCGCCGCGACAAAGGCAGACCATCTTCATCACGAGAGCCATGACCGGCTGGAGAGGATCACCACCCGCTTCGTCGATCGTGCGATCCAGCGTATAGGCATGGCCGGTGCCGGGATCGAAGTCATGGCGATCGCATCCGTCCGTGCTACCCGCGAGGCCACCGTGAACGAAGGCGGCCACACGCTGCCGGTCATCGTCGGCACCCCGATGGCCGGAGAGAGAATCGGGTCGGACCTGTTCGATGGAAACAGAAAAACCGCTGTATTTCCGGGAGACTTGCCGGAGGATCCTGAAGTGTTGTTTAAGCATCTCGAAACGGGATCCGCCGATCTTCCCGACATCAACTTTGTTCGATTCCGTCCACCTGCACTGGAGGAAACCAGCGGCGGCATGAAGCTTTCCGTTCCCCACATCCGTCTGGATCGCGCCATGCAGTTCCTCCTGGGAGATCGCCTCGCATGACGTCATCGGACAACAATGGACGCCGGCCAGGCGCCTTTCCCGTGGAGGAGGAGCGGAAACGGGAGCCTACCCCCACCGTCCGTCGCGCGCCCCGCAGCTTTGAAGGCAACGTCGTCGTCACCTCGGACGAGAACGACCCCTTCCTGACACCGCCCGAACTCGCGGGCCGGGACGTACCTGTCGCCGAGCCCAGACGCCGTCGGCGCTTTTCTTTCGGCAACATGGCGCTTGCCGCATTCGGCACATTTCTCTCGCTGGCCTTCGGCCTTTGGGCGGATAGCGTCGTGCGTGATCTTTTCACCCGCGCCGACTGGCTGGGTTACGCTGCCCTGACGACGCTGGCGATGGGGCTGATCGCCATTTCGGTCGTAGTCGGGCGTGAGGTCTACGGGTTGATGCGCCTTGCGGCCGTCCAATCCCTGAAGAGCGAGGCGGAACAGGCCGCTGCGGCACCTATTCCGGCTGCTGCCCGCACTGTGGTCGCAACGCTTTCCCGCATCCTCTCTCACCGGGCGGAAACGGCCAAAGGCCGCGCTGTTCTCGATGCCACCAAGGATGAGATCATTGACGGACCGCACCTGATCGACCTTGCCGAACGGGAACTCCTCACCCCTCTGGACCGGCAGGCCCGCGTCCTCATTCTCAACGCGTCCAAGCGGGTGTCCATCGTCACGGCCGTTAGCCCCCGCGCCATTGTCGATCTTGCTTACGTCGTCTTCGAAGTGTCGCGGCTCGTCCGCGCGATGGCAGAACTCTATGGCGGCAGGCCCGGCACCCTCGGACTTGTCCGGCTGATGCGCGACGTGGTCGCCCATCTGGCGGTGACCGGCTCCATTGCCGTCGGGGACGGTCTTGCACAACAGGTGCTCGGCCATGGCGTCGCGGCCAAACTGTCCAAACGGTTGGGCGAAGGCGTGATCAACGGAATGCTCACCGCACGTATCGGCATCGCCGCTATGGACCTCTGCCGCCCGCTGCCCTTCCGGGCGCTGAAACGACCGGGAATCGGCGATTTCCTGGCCGATCTTGCACCTCTCGGCGGCAGCCGGCAGGACCAGAATTGATCCGGATTACAGCCGGCGCCAACAGCGCGGATACCACTCGTTAACCATTCCGACGGTAGACTGGAGGCTAGAAAACGGCTCCGGGCCTGGCCAAGGAAAACCACATGTATCTGCGCATCTTTTCCCTGATTGGCGGGCTTGCCGCCGCATTTGCAGCCACCTCGGCTCTCACGCCCGATGCGTCGGCAGCGCCACGCGACAAGGCGTTCTTCCAGTCCGTCGCGGGCGCATGGAAAGGACCGGGCGAGATCGTTGCCGGAAAATACAAGGGCACCAAGTTCAACTGCAACCTGATCGGTGAACCGGCGCTGAGCGGCGAAGTCGGCATCAAGCTCGACGGCACCTGCCGCGTCGGCGTCTTCAAGCAGCCGATGTCCGCCGTCATCACGCAGAAGGGCAAGGGCTATACGGGTCAGTTCCTCGACGGTGCTGAAGGCAAGGGCCTCGACATCGTCTCCGGCGCCGTCAACGGCGACAAGGTCGTCATGGGCATCAATCGCGCCCAGCTGAACGGCGCCATGGTTGCCAGCCTGCGTGGCGACAACATCATGAACATCACCATTTCGGTGAAGGTCGAGGATCAGATGGTGCCGGTAATCGGCCTGACGCTTGACCGGGACCTGGACGCGATCGCCGTCGGCTCGATCCGCTAAGCGACCAAGGCGGGGGCTAGCTCTCCCGCCACCAATTCCCGTTCGCGCTTGCGACTTCGATCCCGCTCGTATCGACGCTCGGCAGCCACTCTCGCACAGTTTTGCCTTCGACAGGCAGGTTGTCGGCGATCTCTGCCAGCGGCAAGAGCACGAAGCCGCGCTGCGTCATGCGTGGATGCGGCAATTCCAGCCTTTCCCCTTCACTATGACGTCCCTCATAGGTGAGGATATCGATGTCGATGGTTCTCGGCCCCCAGCGCTCGATTCGCTCCCGCTTCATGCCGCGCTCTATGGCGAGGCAGGCGTCCAGCAACGCTTCCGGCTCCAGGAATGTCCGGACCACGGCACAGCAATTGATGAAATCAGCTTGATCCGTCTTCCCCCATGGGGGCGTCTTGTAGAGACGCGAAACCGCAATTACCTCGCAATCGTCCCGCTGGTCCAGCTGCCGAAGGGCCTCGGCCATGGCAGCGCGCGGGTCGCCGATATTGCCGCCGAGACCAAGCGATGCGGTCCGGCCAATCGCTTCAGCGACAGTGCTCAACGCGCACCTCGGCATAATCGAGAATTCCCTGCACCGGCGCGCTCGGCTTGCGCACGGTGATCGCCGCCCGGACAATCTGCGGAAAGCGGTCGCAAAGCGCCTTTGCGATATCCAGAGCCAGCGCCTCGATAAGCTTTCGCTGCCGGCCGGTCACCACGTTTTCGATCAGAGCAAACGCTGCTCCATAATCGACGGTCTGCTCGACAAGGTCCGTCTCCAGCGCATCGCCGGCCTCCACGTCCAGCACCGCATCCACGAAGAAGCGCTGCCCGATCGCGTTCTCTTCGGCAAGGACACCGTGGCGCGCGAAGAACGCGCAGTTCTTCAGGGTAATGGTATAGGTCTTCATATGCCGCTCTCCGTCGCCTGGGCCGACAGCAAGGCATCCGCCATCGCCAGTGCATCCCTGTTCATCGCTACGTTGTGGACGCGAAAGATCGACGCTCCGGCAAGCCGCAGGATTGCCGTGGTTGCCGCCGTGCCGACATCGCGTTCCTCCGCGTTTTCGCGGCCGGTCACCGAACCGATGAACCGCTTCCGCGAGGTACCAACCAGCCACGGCAGTCCAAAACGCTGCAGCTCCGCAAACCGCGCCATGAGTTCGATGTTCTGCGCGGCATTCTTGGCAAACCCGAAGCCCGGGTCCAGCATGATCGTCTCGCGCTTCACGCCGGCTGCATCCGCAATGCCGAGCGATATGTCGAAGAACGACTGCTGATCCGCGATCACGTCGTCGACCATCTCTCCCTCACGCCCTCGCCCGGTATGCATGATGCAGAGGCCCGCGCCGGTTTCCGCAGCCACCGAGGCTATCGCCGGCTCTCTCTGCAAACCATGCACATCGTTGATGATATGCGCGCCGGCCGCCATCGCCAGCCGAGCCGTCTCCGCACGATAGGTATCCACGGAAATGAGCGCATTCGTCTCGGCCACGAGCGCCTCGATCACCGGCAGCACTCGGTCCTGCTCCTCGGAGGCACTCACTTCGGCCGCGCCCGGCCGCGTCGATTCTCCGCCGATATCCAGGATTGCAGCCCCTTGCGTGACGCACCTAAGCGCGTGCGAAACGGCCCGCCCGGCATCGACATAGCGCCCTCCATCGGAGAAAGAGTCCGGCGTTACATTGATGATCGCCATGATATGGCCGCGGTTGCCGAGTTCAAGAACACGACCCTGGCCCATCAGCCAGGACTTGTGGCCAGGCGATGCCTGCTCGACGTCATTTGTCTGGGAGGAACGCAAATTTTTATGCCTTTGTGTTGCGCTGCCGACGCCTATGCCCCAAGCTTATCCGAACTTCAACGTCCGCAGGCCCAAGAATGTCGCTGATTTCCAGTTTCCGCCGCATCATCGGCGGGCTGCTCTTGTCGTGTATGCTTTCCACTGCAGCTACCGCCGCCCCCTCGATCGCCAAGACCTACGGCTATTTCAGCATAGGCGGCAGGACGGCCGAGGACCTGGACCGTGAGTTGGGTCGCCGCGGACCGATGACCAACGCCACCGGCCACCGCCACCCGGGCGCCACCGAAATCAAGTTCGGCGGCGAAGTTACCTATGTCGAACGCGGCGGGCAATGCTCCGTCGGCGAAGCCAAGGTCACCTTGCGCACGCACCTCATCCTGCCGCGCTGGAACAACCGTCGCCGCGCGGAAAAGGATCTCCGCTTCATCTGGGACACGCTCTCGGCCGATATCAAGCGGCACGAGGAACGTCATGCCGAGATTGCCCGCAGCTATGCGCGCACTCTTGAGCGGGATCTGCTCAACCTGAAGCCGACGGGAACCTGCGAGAACCTGGAGAAAAAGGTCGGATCGACCACGAAACGTGTGCTGGAAGCGCACGACCGCGATCAGCTGCGGTTCGACAAGGTGGAATCGAAGAACTTCGACAACCGCATGATGCGCCTCCTGAAATACCGGCTGGAACAGCAGGGCGGCTAGATCTGGGCGTCTTTCATCCTGCGAGCACAGGAAACGCTTTCGCCTTCCACACGCCCCACAGGGCATCGGCATGACCGGCCGTCACCCCATCCGTTAAACGCTTTGCGCTTCGGACCCTACAAGCCCTTGGTCAGGCCTGCCGCTCGGGGACGTTCACGACAAGGCCATCCAGCGCGTCCGTCATCTTGATCTGACAGGACAGTCTGGAGGTCGGCCTCATGTCGTATGCGAAGTCCAGCATGTCCTCTTCCATGGCGGTCGGCGGACCGACCGTTTCCGTCCATCCGTCGTCGACATAGACATGACAGGTGGCACAGGCACAGGCACCGCCGCATTCAGCCTCGATCCCGGGCACCGAGTTGCGGACTGCATTTTCCATCACCGTCGATCCGTTGCTCGCATCGATATCGAAGCGCGTTCCGTCGAAGGCGACGATCGTCAATTTCGTCATGATCTGGAAATCCGATAAGAATAGTCAGGCACAGTGGATTGCTCATTGAACATATCCGCCAGCCAGTCAACATAGGTTGCGCCATGCCACGCCGCAATGGCGGGCCGGCCGCGGCTTTTAGCGACAGAGCTTCAGGATGAAGTTCTCGGCTTCCAGTACCGCTGCACCCAACTTGGCCAGAAGTGCCGCATCCGGCCCCTTCTCTTCGAGACGGAGTGCCGCGTCGGCCACGATGAAGGCGCCCACGGCAGACGCCGCGCCCTTGAGCCGGTGAGCCGCGGCGATGACGTCCGCAGGCTTGCCTTCCGTCATTTCCTGCAGCGCGCGCCGCGCCTGGCTTGCGAAGAGCTGCAGCACCTCGATCTCGAGGGTCTTGTCCCCCATGGTCTGCCCTGCCAGATGAACGAGATCGATCGGTCTGGACTGCGACGGGCAGATTGCGCGGGCGTTGACTGGCGCTTCGAATGCGAGAGTGGACACGGCCATGAAACTTGATGATCCTCTGGAACCTGGCTGCACCGACTTTTGCCGGATGGCACGTTCTATCCCGTTAAATTCCGGCACAATCGAGGTAGGAATCTGGCGCTATGGTTAATTTCGACTAAGGCGCTTGATTTGTAGGACTTTCCACGGACTTTATGGTTTAAATCCTGTTAACAACCAGAAACCCATCCGCCGCACCCGGGGCTCGCTGAATTGTTAAGGCAACGGAGATGTGCCACTACGATACGCTTGGATTGGCGGGAGTCCGCTCCCACTTCCAAGGATGGCCTGATGGTAAGTATTCCTTATCATCCGTTTGTAAGAAGGCCATCTAAGTGTGAATGAAAAGGAAAATGCTGACGCCATGACGGCGCAGCTTTCCGGCAGGCATAATCTCATCCTGTATCTGCAAAGGCGGGCAGAAATGGATGGGTTTGGCCGGGCGAGTATGTAGCGAGGCGTAACCGCATGGCGAAGAAGACAAGCAACGAGTCGATCGACGAAACGGCATTCCAGGCATTGGAAGACGCTCTGAAAATCGATTTCATTGACGAGCAGGATGCACGTCGGCAAGCGACGCCTGCCGCCTCGGAGGCCAGAGTGTCTGAACCAAAGCAGCGACCCGCCCAGGCGCGCCGGGAGAACCCGGCTGAGCCGCCACGCACCCAGCCAGCCGAGCCCGCGGCCCGTACGCCTTCATTCGAACCGGCGAACGACGGCAGCCGGCGCAGCTCCGTGAATTTGCTGAAGTCGCTCGAAAGCGGGACCATGCAGTCCTCGCTGCGCAGCGCGGCGATCGTATCGGTGCTCTGGACAATCGGCGGCGTCGGTCTTGCCCACCTCATCTACGGCAACCAGCTTTGGCAGATCGGATCCGTTTCCGCGCTTCTGGCCAATCCGGGTATTGTCGCGATCCTGATCGGCATCGTCGTGCCGGTCATGCTGTTCTTCGCCTTCGCGACAATGATGGCGCGCGCCCAGGATTTGCGCAACGCCGCCCGCTCCATGGCCGAAGTGGCACTGCGCCTGTCCGAGCCGGAGACGGTTGCATCCGAACGGATCATGTCTGTCGGCCAGGCCGTCCGCCGCGAAGTGTCGGCCATGAACGAGGGCATCGAGCGCACGATCGCCCGCGCGACCGAACTCGAAACCCTCGTCCATTCCGAGGTCAACGCCCTCGAGCGCAGCTATGCCGATAACGAGCTGCGGGTTCGCGGTCTCGTGCACGAACTCGGCACGGAACGCGATGCCGTGGTCAATCATGCCGAACGCATCCGCTCGTCCATCGTCGGCGCCCATGAACAGCTCAAGGAAGAACTGTCGCTGGCGACGGAAGAGATTTCCATCCGTCTCGCAACCTCGGGCGAAGCCTTCGCCTCGATGATCGACACGCGCGCAGCCGCCCTCACCGAGAAGACCAATGCCGCAGGCGAGGCTCTCGGCTCGCTTCTGGCGGCAAAGGCCGACGATCTGGTCCAGACGCTCAGTTCCTCCGGCATCGCCCTTGCCACCGAGTTCGATACACGCCTCGAATATATCTCGCTGACGCTCGTCGAACGGGGACAGGCGCTGCTTGGCGAGTTCGAGACACGGGCATCCACGCTCGATGCCAATACGGAAAAACTCAACGCCGCTCTCGCGGATCGTACCCGCCAGCTCAACGAGACGCTCGTCGCGCGTACCCGCGAAATTGCCGAGGGTCTTTCCGAGGGCGAACGTTCCATCACCGGCTCGCTCGATACGGTCATTGCCTCGCTGAACCACGCACTCGATACCAAGGGCGCCTCGTTCCGTCAGAGCCTTCAGTCAGCCGCCGACGATGCCGTCATGGATATCGATCTCCGGACCGGCCTTTTCGAGGAGCGGATGCTGGCAACCGTCGGCCAGCTCGGCACCACGTTCGACGATGGGCTTGCAGAGTTCACCACCGCCTTCGACCAGCGCGCCGGCAGCCTCGACAGCAAGCTGATGGACAGCCTGGCCCGCATCAACGAAACCGTCGCTGGCGGTTCCGAATCGCTCGAAGGCATCCTCAGCAGCAGCATCGAGCACATCGGCAACACGCTGACCGATCAGTCCTTTGCCTTGGCAACCACGCTGGGTACCGGCCAGGAAGTGCTCGATTCGATGTTCGAGACCCGCAGCCGCGAACTGAATGAAGCACTCGCTGCACGCACCGGCGAGATCACCAATGCCTTCGGTTCGACCCATGAAGCGATGGATAGCGTTCTCGCCGTACGCAGCAGCGCCCTGATCGGCGCGTTGAGCGACAGCCACAGCAAGTTCGAACGGACGTTCGGCGAGCGCTCGGACGCCGTCATCAATGCCCTGGAAAGCGGCCAGGAACGGATCACCAATGCTCTGGACCACAAGACAGCGGCCATAGAGTCCGCCGTATCCGAAGCCCCCGAGCGACTGGCGAACCTGCTGGACGAGCGTGCATCCACGATCGCCCGCCACCTGCAGGAAGGCGAGCAGCGCCTCACGGAAGGCCTCGATCGTCGCGTCACGGATCTCGCCCAGACGCTGGGTGCGAACGGTGACCGGATCGGCGAACTCCTCGACGACAAGACGATGGAAATCAGCACCGCCTTCGCCCTTGGCGAAGACCGGATCGCCGGCATCCTCACCAATCTGGCCGATACGCCAGAGCGCCTCTCCAGCGTCCTGGACGAACGTGCAGCCTTGATCGCCCGCCACATCGAAGAAGGCGAACAGCGCCTCGGCGAAGACCTCGACCGTCGTGTGAGTAGCCTCACCCAGGCGCTGAGCTCCAACGGCGAACGCATCGGCGAGCTCCTCGACGACAAGACGATGGAAATCAGCACCGCCTTCGCCCTTGGTGAAGACCGGATCGCCGGCATCCTCACAAATCTGGCCGATACGCCAGAGCGCCTCTCAAGCGTCCTGGACGAGCGCGCAGGCCTGATCGCCCGTCACATCGAGCAAGGCGAACAGCGCCTTGGCGAAGACCTCGACCGCCGTGTCGCGGACTTTTCGAAGACGATCATCGCCAATGGCGATCGGCTCGGCGAAATCCTCGACGACAAGGCAATGGAAATCAGCACGGCCTTTGCACTCGGAGAGGATCGTCTCGCCACGTCCCTGGAAGACAAGGCCAGCGTCCTGCTCGCCGCAGCGTCCGAGGCGGGCAACCGCATCGAACAGTCCGTTGGCCAGGTCTCGGAGCAGATCGGCAGCATCCTTGGTGACGGTTCGCGCCGCTTCGAGGAAAGCCTGACCGGCGGCGCAGACCGTATCGAGGCAGCGATTGGCACGGGTCAGGAGCGCATTGCCGCCACCATCGGCCTTGGCCATCAGCAGTTCGCAGATACCGTCTCCTCCGCGAACCAGCAGATGGAAGAGACGCTTGGAACCGGCTACGAGCGCATGCGCGCCACTCTGGAAGAGCGTAGCGAAGTGATTTCGTCTGCACTTTCGCATGCACACGAGCAGATCGCGGAATTGATGTCCGATCAGGTGACGACGATCGGCACCACGGTCGCGACCAGTGCCGGAATGCTCGAAATGTCCCTGGAAGGCCAGCAGGATGCCATTCGTGCCGCCATCAACGGCGCAGGCTCCGATCTGGAGCAGCGTCTGAGTTCGACAGCCGGCGACATCGCCCTCAGGCTCAACAACGCCGCACAGGAAATCAGCCGCTCGGCAGACGATTTCTCTGGCCGCATCGAGCAGACTGTCGGCAGCGTTACCGCAGCACTCGACGATACCGGCGTCCGCATCGAAAGCACCTTCGGTGGGCTGGAAGGCCGGATCCGCAACGAACTGTCGAGCGTCACCGATCTCGTCGACGGCGCGGGCCGCAACATCGGGGAAACTCTCGCGGCGCGTGCAGCAGAACTCGAACGCGTCAGCACCGAAGCGCATGATCGCATTGCCGGCACCATGGATTCCGGCACTGCCCGCTTCGATGAGCGCCTGTCCACCATGGACCGGGCCCTCACGGTCGGTCTCGACAACGTCACCAGGACCATCGAAGGCAAAGCAACCAACCTCGCAAGCGCCCTCCGCGATGCCGTCAGCGCCGCAGCACAGGGCATGGACAGCGAAGCCATGCGCTCGGCAGAGATGCTGACCCGCGCCGGCTCCGAGTTCACCGAAGAGCTGTCGAACCGCAACGCCGAGTTCACGCGCTCGATCGAAGAGCGCTCGACCGACATCGTCAGCCGGATTTCTGAAACCCAGAACCGCCTCGCGGGTCAGGCCGCAACCGTGGCACAGGCCTTCTCAGAGGCCGGAAACGCGATCGTCCACAAGGTCGCGGAAGCCGATTCGCTTGTGAAGAAGCAGGTTGCGGCAATCTCGCAAGCCCTCGGTGAAGCCGAGCAGGCCTTGGAGGCCCGTGGCGGCTCGCTTCGCGGCTCGCTGTCGGAAACGGCAACCGAGTTGCAGAACGCCATGGATGGCGTCGACAAGGCCCTGGCGGCCCGTGGCGACGCAATCCGGTCCGCGCTCGACAGCCGCGCCCGCGATCTCAACTCCATGCTGGCAAGCCGGACAACGGAACTGTCGCGCCTCATCGAGGAGCAGGCAAAGCCCGTCGTCGAGCAATATGCCGAAGCAAGCCGCACTGCCGCCGAGCAGATCGCAGCGGCTGCACAGGAAAGCACCGACCGTCTGGTCGCTGCAGCTCACGAAAACTCCGGCCGGATCCGCGACGAAAACAGCGCGCTTGTGGACGCCATTGCAGCGCGCACCAACGAGGCACTCTCGGCTCTCTCGCAACGGACGGAAAACACCACCGGTGCCATCCTCGCCGTCGAACGCGGCTTGTCGGGCAGCGTCAACGCGCTGATCGAAAAGCTTGCCGACAGCAATTCCGGCATTGCCGATCTCATCCACCGGGCAGCGGAGAGCATCACCTCGGCTGCGGATCAGGCCGCCGAGCGTCTCGCAGGTGTGGACGAAAAGCTCGACGCCACCGCGAACCGGTTTGCCGAGTCGGCAGGCCATGCGGCCGACATGGTTTCGGGATCAAGCCGCCTGCTCGAAAACAACATCGACCGCCTCGCCACCATCTCCGGCGAGACGCTTAATCAGGTCGGCGGTATCGTCGGCCGCTTCGACGAGCATTCGAAGGTCCTTGCCCAGGCGTCCGAGCTTCTCGGTGCTGCACAGTCCAACCTGGCGAATACGCTCGATGAGCGTCAGACCGCGCTGCGCAGCCTGTCCGCCGGACTGGTCAAGCGCTCCGAGGAAATCGAGGCAACGATGCGCGGCCTCACAAATCTGGTCGACGGAGCCTTTGAACGTGCCGAAGGCCGCTCCAATCAGGTTGCCTCGCATCTGCGCGACAGCCTGCAGGGCGCCTTTGCCGACATCGGCCGCACCTTGGGTGAAACCCAGCAGCGTGCGGATGTCACGGCACAGACCATGCGCAGCGCCTTCATGGGTGCAACCGAAGAAGCAAATCGCACGATCGACAGCACGATGGCCGAGGCCGAACAGCGTGCGCGGGGTCTCTCCGAGCGCATCCGTGGCGGCGTCGAAGGCTCGCTCGCGGACGTCGAGCGCATGCTCGGCGACGCGACCAGCCGCTCCGACAACGCGGCTTCCCAGCTGCGCGATACCCTTCGCAAATCCGTAGAGGAAGCGGTTGGCCGCTTTGCCGGCGCGACCGATGAAATCCGCCGGTCGGCCAACGAGATCCGCGAAGAACTCGACAGCACCCGCACGGAACTCAAGCGCGGCGCCTTCGATCTTCCGGAGGAGGCAAAGGAGAACGCCGCTGCCATGCGTCGCGCCGTCGCCGAGCAGATCAAGGCACTGCAGGATCTGTCGCAGATCGTCGGCCGCTCGGCGCAGCAGCTGGAGGTCTCGCAGCCTGCTCCGACCCGCGTCGCCGCACCTGCTCCCACAGCCGCAGCACCTACGCCTGCAGCGCGTCCGCAGCCCACTGCCGCAGCGCTGCCCCCGCAGACGCCGGCTGCCCCGCGCAACGACATCCTCTCTACAGGCCTGCGCGGCAGCCTCAACATGGACCGTGGCACCCAGCCGCGCCCGGCGGAGCCTGCTCCGCGTCGTGAGGACGGTGGCTGGATCAGCGACCTTCTGCGTGGCGCCTCGCGCGAAACCCAGCCGCAAACCCCTGCCCGACCGGCCACACGCCCGCCGGAACAGGCAGCCGCTCGCGGCAACGGTGACAACCGCAATCCGCGCCATATGGTCGAATCGCTGAACTCGCTGTCCGTGGATATCGCCCGCGCGATCGACCACGATGCCTCGGTGGACCTGTGGCGTCGCTATCAGCGGGGCGAGCGCGACGTGTTCACCCGTCGCCTCTACACGCTGAAGGGCCAGCAGACGTTCGACGAGATCAAGCGCAAGTACGAGCGGGAGCCGGAATTCCGCACCGCCGTCGACCGCTACATCGCCGATTTCGAGAAGCTGCTCGCGGACGTGGCTCGCACTGATCGCGACAAGTCGGTAACCCAGAGCTACCTGACGTCCGACACGGGCAAGGTCTATACCATGCTCGCCCATGCGGCCGGCCGCTTCAGCTAACGGCAGAGAGTGTTTTCAAAACCAAAAATGGCCGCCCGAAAGGCGGCCATTTTCTTTAGAGGCAATTGATCGTGGGGGCATAACCGGAGCGAAGACGCAGCCATTGCGGCATGTGCCTATGCAAACGCTGTAGCCGGAAAGATCCGTCAGGTGCGAACGGGGCTAAATGCGCGAAGGGGCTTCGATTTGCGGAAATGCCGCCATCGGCCGGCCGTTGAGCCAGCCGCCATTTTGACGCCTTACGAATTCACGATCCAGGTTGCGGTCACATGACCCCCAGCGACCACTCGACGATTTCCGCACCCACGTTGGCAAAGGCACGGTCCAGCCCGGCAATGAAGTCCCGGTTCGCCGAACCGGATACCGGCACGCTGGCGCGGAAGACCTGCTGTGCCCGCACGGTGCCGTTGCGATCGTTGAGGATTTTCACCGAGATTTCCACGTTCGCCACGTCGGCGCCGCTCGTATCGACCTCGAAGCTCCGGATGTTGGTGACGACCTGATAGTCGATCGCCAGGCCCTGCCCCGGTCTGCCGACCCCGCCGAGCCTGCCGCTGTTCTCGAAGGCTTCCACCAGCTTCGACTGAACCATGCGCGGCAACGTGTCGCCCCACTGCGAATTCGCCAGATACTGGATCTCGGAGGGCGAAATGCGGATCACGACCTGCTCGCTGTCCAGCGGCTTCAACGCCGTCGGCTCGGTAACGAGGATCTGCCGGCTGCGTGCCGCAGGCCCGCTGCTGGCAGGCGTGATGGAAAGGTCGAACGTATCGTTCTTGGCCTTGGACCCGCAACCTGTCGCCAGAACGGCGACGAGCGGCAGCACGACCAGTGCGGACGGGCGCCAGTTTTCTCGCCTGAAGTAGCTCGATCCGGTCATGAAAACTCCGCTCTTATCGACGTGTCCTGCCGTCATATTGCTTTACCGTTTCCCCGCCGAAGATAAGCCGCTGCGGGTTCTCGTCGAAATTGCTGATCGTATCGTTGAGGCTGCGAACCGTCCGGCGGGTATCGTCCACCAGCGTCTGGATGTCGCGCAGCCCGGAAGCCGAGAAGCGCTGCAGGTTGTCGGCAATCGGGCCGACGCGGGCATTGATGTTGTCGGCGACCGTACGGAAGGATTCCAGCGTACGGCGGGCCTCGGCAAACAGGGACTGCGAATCGCCGCCGGACACCATCGTGTCCACCTTGGCGAGGATCCCATCGACGCGGCTCGAGGCACTATTGAGTTTCTGCGCCAGTTCGGTGAAGTCGCCGATGGCCCGGTCGATATCCTCCCGTCGGGCAGCCACATCGTCCACGACACCGCGCGCCGACGAGATGGCGCTGCGCGCATCCTCGCTCGCCGCGGTGATGTTGTTCACGGCCGTGCCGATGTTCTTCGGGTCTATCGCCGCCATCAGCTCGTCCGCCCTTTTCAGGACGGTCTGCGCATCGACGGTCGCCCGCTGGAAGCCGGATGCAGCGTCGCGAACGTCCTGGGCGATCTCGTCGAAATTCTCCGATGCGTTGGCAATGTTGCGGGTTGTGCGTTCCGCATTGGAAACGACCTGATTGATCTTTTCGGCGTCCACCGCGCGAACCAGTTGCTCGGCGGCTTCAAGCGTAGAATCAAGACGTTCCGATATGCGGTTGAAGGTTCCCGAGAGAGCCGACATGCTGCCCAGGAATTCATCGATCGCACCGGCATTGTCGCTGAGCGCCGCCGTGAATGTCTCCGCGTTGCGGATCGTCTGCGTAAGTGGCCCACGGGAATCGGCAACGAACCCCTGGATGTCGCCGATCGCCTGATTGGCGCGGTCGAGGATCTTGTCCGCGGTTGCCAGAAGGTTGGTCACGCTCGACTGATCGGCGATCAGCACGGCGGGACGCTCCGTCTCGATGGCCTTCTGGAGGATGTTCTCCTCGCCCTTGTTACCACCCGAAAGCTCGATATAGGCGGCGCCTGTCAGGCCCTGCACTTCAAGAACCGCGCGGGTCGAGGGGTAGACAGGGGCATCCGCCCGCACTTCGGTGAATGCGATGGAATACTGCGGATCATCCGGGTCGATCGAGAGATTGCGGACCGATCCGACCGGAATACCGTTGAAGCGCACCGGCGATCCCACGGAAAGACCGTTCGCGGATCCGGGGATTCGGATTGCAAGCTCTGCCATCGGTCCACCGCGTCCGGACTGAGCCATCCAGTAGACAAAACCGAATGCGGCAGCGATCACCAGAATGGTGAAAAAGCCGACGATCGCATAATTTGCTCTGGTTTCCATGGCGTCAGATCACTTTTCTGCAGGGCTTGCGGCGGGCTGCTCGCTCGTCACGACGGAGCGGGCGCGTTTGCCGCGGAAGTAGGATTGGACCCACGGATCGTCGAAAGCGAACATTTCCTCTAGTGTCCCTTCCACCAATACCCGCTTCTGTCCAAGTACGGCAATACGGTCACACACCGAAAAAAGGCTGTCGAGATCGTGGGTTACCATGTAGACCGTCAGCCCGAGCGTGTCTCTCAGCCTCGCGATCAGCATATCGAATTCCGCAGCGCCTATCGGATCGAGCCCTGATGTCGGCTCGTCGAGGAAGACGAGATCCGGGTCAAGCGCAAGCGCCCGCGCCAATGCGGCGCGCTTGATCATCCCACCGGAAAGCTCGGACGGATACTTATCGGCCGCGTCTGGCGCGAGGCCGACCATCTCGATCTTCAGATAGGCCAATTCGTCCATCAGCGACTGCGGAAGGTCCAGGTATTCCCGCATGGGAAGCTGGATGTTCTCCTTGACGGTCAGGGCGGAGAACAGCGCACCGTGCTGGAAGAGAACGCCGAGACGGGTATCGAGCTTCATTCGCCCCTCGTCGTCCGCCTCGTCATAGTCGGTCCCGAGAATCTCGATCTTGCCCGACTGCCGCGGCAAAAGCCGCAATACCGTCCGCATGAGGACCGATTTCCCGGTACCGGAAGCGCCAACGAAACCCAGGATTTCGCCGCGATAGACATCCAGATTGAGTTTTTCGAGCACGACATTGGAGCCGAACGCGACAGTAACGTCGCGAACGGACAGCACCACCTGCCTGTCCCTGCCGTTCTTGTCTTTTACCGTACCGTCCACCCGCCGCCCCTAAAAATCGATTGCCGAGTAGAACATGGCAAACAGCGCATCCATGAGGATCACCGCGAAGATCGCCTTCACCACCGAAGCCGTCACGTGCCGTCCGAGTGATTCGGCGCTGCCGCCCACCTTCATGCCTTCTACTGCCGCTACGATGCCAATGGACAGCGCCATGAACGGCGCCTTGATCATGCCGGAAGCCACCGACGTGTGGTCGATTGCCTCGTGCAAGCGGGAAAGGAACGTATCGAAGGTGATGCCGGAATAGACCAATGCCACCACGGCGGCTCCGTAGAGTGCCGAGAAATTCGCGATGATCGTCAGCAGCGGCAGGACGATGGTCAGCGCCACCAGCCGGGGGAAGATCAGCACGCCCACCGGGTTCAACCCGATAACCGTCAGCGCATCGATTTCCTCGCGCATCTTCATCGAGCCGATCTCGGCCGTGATGGCGCTTCCCGAACGGCCGGCGATCATGATCGCTGTCAGGAGCACGCCGATTTCGCGCAGCTGGAGAATACCAACCAGGTCGACCACGAAGATTTCCGCGCCGAAATAGCGCAGCTGGAAAGCACCCTGCTGGGCGATGATCGCGCCGATCAGGAACGACATCAGCATGATGATCGGGACCGCGCGGACGCCCATATGGTCTATCTGGTTGACCACCGAGGCGGGAGAAATCCCGCCGCCACGTCCGAATTTCATCTGGGCGCCGCGCACTGCCGAGCCCAGAATATGCATGGCCGACATCAAATCCCGGCCAAACGCAGTGACGACCTTGCCGACGGGCGTGAAGACACGCTCGAACAGCGTACCCTCCGGCCCCGTATTTGCCGGTGGCGCAGGAGCCTGCTCGGGGAGAATCGCCACCAGCTCGTCGATGGAGGCTGGTGCGCCGACAAGGGCCACGTCGCGGCCCTGCGCTTGTTTCGCCGTGATCAGGCGCCGGATCAGCCAGGCGCCCGCCGTGTCGATTGCCTCCACGTCGGAGACGTCGATTTCCAGACGCCCAGTTCCGGAGCCTTTTTCCAGCTTCTCGAGCGTGGGCAGAACCTTGGCTATTCGATGGTTTCGCCAATCGCCGCTCGCAACAAAGCGCTCGCCATCGCCCCCGGGCATTTGTTCGGCGGCCATTTCGGCAACCCGGGTTTCAATCGACTGTGACGGCACTGGCATCTTTCGCGGTTTTACGGTGGGCATCGACGCCGAGGTTGTTGATCGGGCGAAGCACTCGGCAATATAACGGGCTCATCTGGAAATACCACGCACAGGACGCTCAAAAGCATGCGCCGTAACCTCGAAGCCACAATCGAGACCTTCCCCATCGCCGGTCTCTTCACGATCTCGAGAGGGTCGAAGACGACTGCCGACGTGGTGGCATGCACCATCGTGGCGGAGGGGGTGAGCGGCCGTGGCGAATGTGTGCCCTATAAGCGCTACGGCGAGACGCTTGATGGCGTGATGGCGGAGATCGAGGCTGCAAGCCGGGCAATCCGCGAAGGTGCGGATCGAAATGCGCTTCAGTCCATCATGAAGCCCGGGGCTGGCCGTAACGCCGTCGACTGCGCGCTCTGGGACCTGGAAGCGAAGCTCTCGGGAAGGTCTGCCGCATCCCTGCTCTGCGTTTCACCCGTCCCGATCACCACGGCTTTCACTCTTTCCCTCGGCGAACCGGAGTCGATGGCGTCAGAGGCTGCCAAAAACGCTCACCGCCCGCTCCTGAAGGTGAAGCTTGGCACGCCTGACGACGAATCACGCATGCGCGCGGTGCGGAAGGCAGCACCTCAATCCGCCATTATCGTCGATGCAAACGAGGGATGGACCGAGGCGAACCTTGAACGGCACCTGGAAATCGCACTCGAAACAGGAATAGCGTTGATCGAGCAGCCACTGCCCGCGGGCAAGGACCAACTGCTCGCGCAGATCGACCGTCGCGTTCCGATCTGCGCCGACGAGAGCGTGCATTCGACAGGAGACCTGGCAAGCCTCCGCGACCTCTACGATGCCGTGAACATCAAGCTCGACAAGACAGGTGGGCTGACGGAAGCTCTCCGCATGAAGGCGGAGGCAAAGCGTCTGGGGTTCCAGGTGATGGTCGGCTGCATGGTGGGAACCTCTCTTGCGATGGCGCCCGCCGTCCTGCTGGCACAGGACGTCGAATATGCGGATCTCGACGGCCCGCTCCTGCTTGCGCGTGATCGCCAGCCGGGATTGCGTTACGAGGGGTCGATCGTATTTCCGCCGACCGCAGAGCTTTGGGGCTGACCCTCTAGCGCAAGCGCGATCCGTTCAGGCAGCCTTCATGTCGCTGACGACCTCGGCTTGACAGGTCCGGGAAAGGAGCACCGCCGCGGACCCCTGCCAGGTGATCATCTCCAGAGTGCCGTCATGCCGTTCCGCCACCGCGGTGCAGCTTTCCACCCAGTCGCCGGTATTCACGTAGTGGATCCCGTCGATATCTTCCATCACGGCGTGGTGAATATGGCCGCAGATGACGCCGTCCACATGGTTGCGGCGGGCCTCGTCGGCCACGACGCGCTGGAACTCGCCTATGAAGTTGACGGCCTGCTTCACCTGCAGCTTCGCCCAGGCGGAGAAGGACCAGTAAGGCATGCCCAGCCGACGCCGTACTGCGGCGAGAACAACGTTCAGCGCGATCGCAGCGTCGTATGCCCAGTCACCGAGATAGGCGAGCAGACGGGCATTGCGGACCACGACATCGAACTCGTCCCCGTGCAGCACGAGATATTTCCGGCCATTCGCCGTCTCGTGGATGATACGCTCGGCGACTTCGATGCCGCCGAAATGCATGCCCGGAAATTCCCGCAGGAACTCGCCGTGATTGCCCGGAATATAGATGATGCGTGTTCCCTTGCGGGCCTTGCGCAACAGCTTCTGCACCACGTCGTTGCAGCCCTGCGGCCAGTGCCAGCTCCGCTTCAGCCGCCATCCATCGACGATGTCGCCGACAAGTACGATCGTGTCGGCCTCGTGATGACGGAGGAAATCGAGGAGAAGGTCCGTCCGCGCCGCCTTTGAACCCAGATGGACATCCGAGATGAAGATCGTCCGGAAATTCCTGCTGTCGGCCATTTTGATCGCAAGCCCCTGTTTCAAAACCTGGCTGCCGCCTGAAGACCAGACTCGTGTTTCAGGAGCATGACACTTTCGCATCACGGCATACGAAGCCCACCCACCCCACCTGGGGCAAATTACCTGCTGTCCATGGGCGGCGATTGTTGTAATGAAGGCGCGAACCATCTGTTCGACGAATGACAATTTTCTGGAGGCGCATAGGGCATGCAGGACAACGCGGACGCAAACGGTACGACCAAAACCGGCGATCTCGATGAGCAGGCCCTGTTCTTCCACCGCTATCCGCGCCCGGGAAAGCTCGAGATCCAGCCGACAAAGCCGCTCGGAAACCAGCGCGACCTGGCGCTCGCCTATTCGCCGGGCGTTGCAGCCCCGTGCCTTGCCATTCGCGACAATCCCGACGCTGCGGCCGACTACACTGGACGTGCGAACCTCGTCGCTGTGATCTCGAATGGAACCGCCGTTCTCGGCCTCGGCGACATCGGCCCACTTGCCTCCAAGCCGGTCATGGAAGGCAAGGCGGTGCTGTTCAAGAAATTCGCCGCCATCGATGTCTTTGACATTGAGATTGCGGCAAACGACATCGAGTCGATGGTCTCGACCATTTCTGCGCTGGAGCCGACCTTCGGTGGCATCAACCTGGAAGACATCAAGGCCCCGGAATGCTTCGAGGTCGAGCGTCGTCTGCGTGAGAAGATGAACATCCCGGTCTTCCACGACGACCAGCACGGAACGGCCATCATTGTCGCTGCCGCGATCCTCAACGGGCTCGAACTGGCCGGCAAGAACATTGCAGACGTCAAGATCGTCGCATCCGGCGCCGGAGCCGCTGCACTCGCCTGTCTCAACCTCCTCGTCTCGCTCGGCGCTCGCAAGGAAAACATCTGGGTCCACGATATCGAGGGCCTCGTTTATCTTGGCCGCGAAACGCTGATGGACCAGTGGAAGGCAATCTATCGCCAGGACAGCGACAAGCGCGTGCTGGCTGACAGCATCGACGGCGCCGACGTCTTCCTCGGCCTGTCCGCTGCCGGCGTCCTGAAGCCCGAACTGCTCGCCAGGATGGCCGAAAAGCCGCTCATCATGGCCCTCGCCAACCCGACGCCTGAAATCATGCCGGAGCTTGCCCGTGCGGCAAGGCCGGACGCGATGATCTGCACCGGACGCTCGGACTTCCCGAACCAGGTCAACAACGTCCTATGCTTCCCCTACATTTTCAGGGGTGCGCTGGATTGCGGCGCCTCCACCATCAACGAGGAGATGAAGGTCGCGACCGTCAGGGCTATTGCAGCCCTGGCGCGTGAGGAAGTCTCCGACGTCGCAGCCCGCGCCTATACCGGGGAGACACCGGTATTCGGACCGGACTATCTCATCCCCTCGCCGTTCGATCCGCGACTGATCCTGCGCATCGCGCCGGCCGTCGCAAAGGCGGCGGCCGAGACCGGCGTCGCATCGCGTCCGATTCAGGATTTCGATGCCTATCTCGATCAGCTCAACCGTTTCGTGTGGCGCTCCGGCTTCGTCATGAAGCCGATCTTCAGCGCCGCCAAGATCGCCGAGAAGAACCGCGTCATCTTTGCCGAAGGCGAGGATGAGCGCGTGCTTCGTGCCGCCCAGGTTCTGCTGGAGGACAAGACGGCTCGGCCTATCCTCATCGGTCGACCGAGCGTCATCGAGGCGCGGCTGGCACGCTTCGGTATCCGGATCCGCCCCAATGTCGACTTCGAAGTCATCAATCCGGAAGACGATCCGCGCTACCGTGACTATGTCGATGACTATTTCGCGCTCGTCGGACGTGCCGGCGTGAACCCGGAGGCGGCCCGTACCATCGTGCGTACCAACACCACCGTCATTGGCGCGCTCGCCGTGCGCCGAGGGGAAGCGGATGCGCTGATATGCGGCCTCGAGGGTCGCTACGACAAGCACCTGCGCGACGTGAACCAGATCATCGGCAAGCGCCCCGGCGTGTGCGCCTTCTCCGCCATGAGCCTGCTCATCTCTCAGCGCGGCACCATATTCTTCACCGATACCTTCGTGACCTACAATCCGTCCGCAGCGGAGATTGCCGAGATGACGGTTCTGGCCGCACAGGAGGTCCGGCGCTTCGGCATAACGCCGAAGGCAGCGCTGATCAGCCATTCGAACTTCGGCTCCCGCCATTCCGAGAGCGCCGCCAAGATGCGCGAGGCGCTCGCCCTCATCCGCCAGCGTGCGCCGGACCTCGAGGTCGATGGCGAGATGCAGGGCGGTTCCGCCCTGTCCGAACCCCTGCGCAAACGGGCAATGCCGGACAGCACGCTCACCGGCGAAGCAAACCTCCTCGTCTTCCCGAACCTCGACGCGGCCAACGCCTCGCTCGGCATCGTCCGCACAATGATGGATGCGCTCCATGTGGGGCCGATCCTTCTTGGCGCCGCCATGCCTGCACACATCCTGTCCACCTCGGTGACCTCCAGAGGCGTTGTCAACATGGCTGCCCTGGCGGTCGTGGAGGCTAATCAGGGCTGATTTCCCTCTGTTATGATAATCTCAACCAGCATCCCGGATGATCGTTGACGCATCGACCTGAAAATGGGGACCTGTTTTCGCAAGGTACGATGCGCCGGTTTGGGAGCCAAAGCGTCCTCGGTGCGTCATAAGCGGCGCGCCGATGTTGAGATTGCAGAAACGGAAGGACCATCATGCGTCTGCGCCTGATTGCAACCGCGGCCATTCTGGCCTTTGCGCCCGTCGCGGCGGAAGCTTCGGATATCTGCCAGGCGCTTCAGCGCCGGCTCGCGACACTGCCCCAGATTATCGGCAGCACCGCGGACGTGCGCCGGCATGCCGACACGTTGCGTCAGCACAATGACGAGATCCGCTTCCTGCGGACGGAAATGCGCCGTGCCCGCTGCGGGGGCCGCAGTATCGTGACCTTTGGCCAGGACGATGTCTGCGGCGAGATGGCTTCCGAATTGCGCGAGCTAGAGATGCAACGCGACGGCATCCTCGCCCAGCGTTCGGCGGCCCGGCAGATCATTCGTCCGAGCGGTGAGCGGAATGCCATCATGGCAGCCCTCGACGCCAACGCGTGCAACACCGGCGAGGCGACAGCACCGCTTCCCGTTGCGATCGATCCCGAGACCGCACCGGACGCGGACAGGGAGAAGAAGCCGTTTTCCAGCATCACCACCCTGCCTTCAAAGAGTGAAACAGCGCCGCCGGCTCTCCTGCAGTCCGAGGCCCCGCCTGTGCAGCCCGAGCGTCCCTATGATCCCTCACGCAATGTCCGAAGTGTCGGCCCTGTCTTCCTGCCGGACGATTCGTCCATCGATCTGAGCAATCCCGCCGCAGACGGCGCTCAACCTAGGCAATAGGGTCCCTATCACCCCAACGGTCCTGGAATACGAGGTCCTCCAGCGGCAGCCGCTGGCGCCATCCCTTCACCGCCAGTTCCGGCTCGCAATACAGTTCTTCCACGTAGCCGACGCACAGCCAGGCGACGATCTCTATCCTTTCGGGAATGCCGAGGATCTCGCGGATATCCTGGTCATGGAAGATACTGACCCAGCCCACGCCGACACCTTCCGCACGGGCAGCAAGCCACAGGTTCTGCACCGCGCAGACCGTCGAATAGACATCCGTGCGCCGGTTGTGGGTTCGGCCCAGAACGACCGGGCCTGCCCGGTCCGGATCGCAGGTAACGCAGATGCTGAGCGGTGCCTTGCGGATGCCTTCGAGCTTCAGGCTGCGATAGAGCCCCTTACGGTCGTCGGGAAACATGCCCGCCGCTTCCTCGTTGGCACGCGAGAATGCCTGCCACGCCGCATTCCTGACGGCGGCATCGCGGACCACGATGAAGTTCCAGGGCTGCATGAAACCCACGGATGGCGCTGCGTGCGCGGCACCGAGAAGCCGTCCCAGCACGTCATCCGGCACGGGTTTGGGCAGAAACTGGTCGCGCACGTCGCGGCGCGTCTCGATGGCACTGTAGACCGCGGCCCGGTCCTGATCGGAAAACCCTGCGGCCGGCACCAAAGCGCCGGCAGATGAATCAGCTTGCATCGTCAATCCCCACGAATGCCAGAGCATCCCGCGCTATCGCGCAGGAGCATCGCAACCTCGCCGCCGTCCACGCGGTCTGGTCATGGCATCAGGCCGGTCTTCTGACTTGGCTTCATCTGCCTGCCGCAGCCTTCCCGGACGAACCAGTGGCATCGCGAACAGCAGGCATCCACCTTACAGCGTTGGGCACGTTCCGGACCTTCACCGGATTCCCGATTCTCCGGCCTTGCGGCCGGCACCTGACCCGGCAGTTATGCCGAACAGCCCACGCGCAGGCAAGCTTGATCAGCCGGTTGCGAAGTAGCGCACATAGGCGAAAGCATTGCCGCGGGGCGACCAGTTGGGCGAATTCATCGTTCCCTGCCCGCCGAAAAGCTCGAGCAGCGTTTCGACGTTGCCGCCGTCCATATCCATCATGCGGATACGGACCTGTTTGTCGCGCGGATGGTCGAAAACGTCGCTGTCGTAGGACAGGAAAATGACCTTGTCACCCTTCGGTGACGGGTGAGGAAACCAGTCGCCATAGAGGCTGTCGGTGATCCGTTCGGCGCTGCCGCCGCCCGCCGGCACCCGCCATATCTGCATCAGCCCCGTACGGCTCGAATTGAAATAGATGAAGCGGCCGTCCGGCGAATAATCGGGGCCGTCATTGCGTCCATCGCCGAACGTCAGCCGTTGCTCCGTTCCGCCGTCGACGTCGATACTGTAGATGTCGAACGCGTCGTCACGGATGCCGCAATAGGCGAAGCGCTTTCCGTCCGGAGACCATCCGTGCCAGTAGGACGGCAGGTTCTGCGTGACCAGCCTCGGCGTTCCGCCGTCGATCGGGAGCACGTAGATCGCCGACTTGCCGAACTCCACCTCGTCGGAAATCGCCATCGACCGGCCGTCCGGCGAAATACCGTGGTCGTTGTTGCATTCGACGGCAAAGCCCGTATCGACCGGTTCGACAACCGCCGTCTCGTCGAGCCTCAGCCGGTAAATCCGGCCTTCGCTGTTGAGCAGCAGGTAATTTCCGCAGGGCGACCAGTTCGGCGCTTCGAACAATGCATCCGTCTGCCAGATGACGCGGCTGGTCCTGCTGCCGAGATCGAAAATCTCGACGGAGCTACGCAGCATGCTGTCTCCTCCCAACCTTGCAAGAGGATCTAGTCGACCGAACGCGAGCTCCCGATGACCGACTGGATCTTGCAAAAAACCGAATGCCCGAGCTTGTCGTAATGCCAACCTCGGATTTCGCCGACAAAACCCCATGCGAGGTTCGCCAGCAAGGTCAGGAAGCCGATCCCGAGCACTTTGAAATCGGCCGAATAGAGACCGTAGCAACCGATGACGATCGACGGGATGAAGAACACCATATTGGTTACGACCTTCATCCGAAGGCCGCCCGGTGTGACGTCAGTGGTCGCGGCCACGAGATCGATATAGATCTTCTCTTCCTCGGTGAACAATGACCGGAAGGAGGGCTGATTGTCTGTCGTCATGCCGGTCACGAGCGATCCCTGTACCGGTTGGTGATCGGGTAGCGCCGGTCACGACCGAAATTCTTCTTGGTGATTTTCACGCCCGGAGCAGACTGCCGTCGCTTGTACTCCGCGAGATAGAGCAGATGCTCGATCCGATGCACGGTTGCGATATCGTGGCCACGCGCGACGATATCCTCGACCGACATCTCCTGCTCCACGAGGCACTCCAGGATATCGTCCAGCGCCGGATAGGGCGGCAGTGAATCCTGGTCGGTCTGGTTCGGACGCAATTCCGCCGAGGGCGCCTTCGAAATAATGTTCTGCGGGATCACCATGCCGGTCGGTCCGAGCACGTTCGGCGGCAGGTGCTTGTTGCGCCAGTCGGCAATCGCGTAGACCTGCATCTTGTAGAGGTCCTTGATCGGATTGAAGCCGCCGTTCATGTCGCCATAGAGCGTCGCGTAGCCGACCGACATTTCCGACTTGTTGCCGGTGGTCACCACCATCGCGCCGAACTTGTTGGAAATGGCCATCAGGATCGTGCCGCGCGTGCGGCTCTGCAGGTTCTCCTCGGTGATGCCTTCCTCGGTTCCCTCGAACAGTTCGGAAAGCGACGACAGGAACCCTTCGACCGGATCCGAGATCGGTACGATGTCATACCGCGTGCCGAGCGCCTTGGCGCAATTGGCGGCGTCCTTCAGCGATTCCTCGGATGTATAGCGATAGGGCAGCATCACGCAGCGGACCCGCTCCTCGCCCAGCGCATCCACGGCGATTGCCGCGCAGACGGCCGAATCGATGCCGCCCGAAAGCCCGAGCACCACGGACTTGAAGCCGTTCTTGTTGACGTAGTCGCGGAAGCCGAGCACGCAGGCGCGGTAATCCGCCTCTTCCTTCTCCGGAATGCGCGCCATCGGCCCGCGCGTGCAGCGCCAGCCATCCTCGCCCTTGCGCCAGTCCGTCACCGTGATCGCAGTTTCGAACTGGCTCATCTGGAAGGCCAGCGTCCTGTCTGCGTTGAAGGCGAAGCTCGCGCCGTCGAACACGAGTTCGTCCTGACCGCCCACCTGGTTGGCATAGATCATCGGCAGGCCTGTCTCGATGACCTGTTTCAGGACCACCTGGTGGCGCACGTCCACCTTGCCGCGATAATAGGGAGAGCCGTTGGGAGACAGCAGAATTTCCGCGCCGCTTTCCGCCAGCGTCTCGCAGATACCGAGTTCTCCCCAGATGTCCTCGCAGATCGGAATCCCGAGCCGGACGCCGCGGAAGTTGACCGGGCCTGGCATCTCGCCGGCCACGAAGACGCGCTTTTCGTCGAATTCGCCATAGTTCGGCAGGTCGATCTTGTCGCGGATGGCGATGATCCTGCCATCGTTGAGCACGGCGATCGAATTGTGCCGTCCCTGATCCCCCAGGCGCGGAAAGCCGACGACCATTCCGGGGCCGCCATCGGCAGTGTCCGCCGCCAGATCCTCCACTGCCTTCAGGCAGGCCGTCAGGAAGGATGGCTTCAGCACCAGGTCTTCCGGCGGATAGCCCGAAATGAAGAGCTCGGTGAAGAGAACGATATCGGCCTTTTCCCGCGCCGCTTCCGCCCTCGCCTCTCGCGCTTTGGCGAGGTTCTGGGTCACGTCTCCAACGGTCGGATTGATTTGGGCGATAGCGATCCGCAAGGTGCGGCTGTCGGTCTTTTCCTGGGTCATGACAATGATTTAGCGCAGCGCCGGAAACTCGGCAACGCCACAATCGCTTAACTCACCTGTTGGCAAATGCAACTTTGTGCCTGTTGTGGGGTTCACCTCCGGTTCATGACGGTTATGTGACAGTTTCATAACGTTGAATCGTGTGGAGTGCGCCCGTGTCAGAAACCGCCAGGAGAGAGTTGCTATTGGCGGAGGCCACGAACCGAACTGCTGCTGTCATCGCCTATCAGGCCGCATTGATCGCTTCCCTGTTCGCCCTGTCCGTTGGGCTGGTGGCACTGGTCGAGGCACTTGCCGGTCGTTCGCCGGAAAATCTTCTGTCATTCATGCTGTCGTCGCCGGGCATCACCACGGTGGTGTTCGTCTTCGTCGTGGCGCTCGGGCTTGACGTGCTGATGGGACGTGCCTTCCGCTCGCTGATCATCCTCGCACCGGCGATGATCCTCCTGGCCTTCCTCTCCCGTCAGAAGCAAACCTATCTGTCCGACCCGCTCTACCCCTCCGATCTTCTGTTCGCACGCCAGATCAAGGAACTGCTTCCGGTGATGATCAGTGCGAAGCCATGGCTGGCGATCGGCATGGGACTTGCCGGCATCGCCACGTTGGCGCTGCTCTTCTACTGCGCATTCTTTGCCTGGAAGCGCTTTCCCGTCCTGTCTTCCCGAGCACGGCTTTTCCGCCTTGTGCTTGCGCTTCCGTTTCTCGTCGGCTTCACGCCGATGATGAAATACACCGATCATTCCTGGCTGCGAGATCGCCTGTCGATCGTCCCGATAATGTGGGATCAAGCCGAAAACTATCGTCACAACGGTTTTCTGATCGCCTTCGCATTCAACCTGCCGATGTCGCATGTAAGCCCGCCACATGGTTACAGCGACAAGGCCATCGCGAACATCCAGGTCGATCCCACGGCCTTTGCCGTATCCAGCAAACCGTCCCCCGACATCATCATGATCATGAGTGAATCGCTGTGGGATCCGACGCGCCTGTCCAATGTCCGCCTCGATTCCGACCCCATGCCGACGATCAGGCAGAACCAGGCCGGCAATATCTTCTCTCCGGAATTCGGCGGCATGACCGCCAACGTGGAATTCGAAGCCCTGACCGGTTTCTCGAACGCATTCCTGCCCTACGGCAGCATTCCCTACCAGCAGTACATTCGCGGTCGCCAGCCCTCGCTCGCCACGTTCTTCCGGCAGAAGGGCTACACGTCCGTGGCCGTCCACCCGTTCGAAGGCTGGTTCTGGAACAGGAACAACGTCTATCAGCATCTCGGCTTCGACAAGTTCCTCTCCCAGGAAAACCTGCCGGCCCTTGAAAAGCGCGGCATGTTCGCCTCCGACACCGCCTTGATGAAAGAGATCATGCGGATCGGCGACGAGGCCGAGCAACCGCTCTTCCTGTTTACGGTGACGCTCCAGGGGCACGGGCCCTATGAGGCAAACCGCTATGCTCACAACCGCATCGCAGTCGACGGCCCCCTTTCCGAAGCCGCCGCGCAGCAGCTCGCCACTTACAGCGAAGGTGTCCGGGAAGCCGATGACAGCCTGGAACAGCTGATGGATTGGGCAAAAAATCGCCGCCGCGAAACCATCATCGTTCTCTTCGGCGATCATCTCCCGCCCATGGGGCAGGTATTCATGGAAACGGGCTACATGCAGGAAGCCGTGGCGACACGCCGCGCGTCCCTTGAGACCATGCTGAGCGAACACGAGACACCTTTGCTCGTCTGGTCCTCGAAGACCGGCCCCAAGAAGGACCTCGGAACCATCAGCCCGGCCCTGCTCTCCCACCATGTGGTCGAGGCGGCAGGCTTCAGCGATCCCTTCTATACCGGCTTCCTGGGCGATGTTGCCAAGCAGTTCTCCGTCATCGACCGGTACATGCTGGTCGATGCGGACAGCCGACCGGTTCCGGGCTGGAACGACGGCGGCAAGAAGGCGCCCGATCTTCTGAAGGACTACCGCCTGCTGCAATACGACATGATGTTCGGCAAGCAGCATGCAAGGGAGCGGTTCTTCCCCGCTCTCGACGACCTCGCCCCGATGCCGGAGACACCCGTCGCGGACGTACCGCACGTGCCATCCATGCCCGGTTAAGCGCCGGCCTTCAGTCTTCCATCGGACGACAGAGAGCCGACAGCCCGTTTTTGCCAGCTAGAAAACTGCGCGCCGATAGCTTCCTGCTCGGCGTCGCGCCATTTGGCACCGGCAGCGCTCTGCTACCCGCAAGGTCCAGCGCGCCACGGTCGCGGCTCAGCTTCCAACGGACGCTTCACAATCTCATCCTCTTTGCCCGCAGCTTGGTGCTCGACTGACATCATCGGAAGGGCAATCTCAAACTCGCCGGCGCCTCCTGATCGATCCAACGGATATATCCAGGACACACAAGCCCATCCGAACCGGCTCAACATTGGCCACCGCACACCGGTTACATATTGACCGGACCACACGCGGGCTCCGCCACGGGCTTTGCCCGGATACCTCTCCGAACGCCCCCCTGCCGGGGCATGACTTGAGGAATTTCCCTGCGACCCGACATCCTGCAGGCTCGCACACGGCCGACCATGCATGCAAAAAGGCCGCCGGATCGCTCCGGCGGCCTTTTGTTCAATAAATCGAACCTACTGATTGGAAGCGATGGGCTTCACCAGCGGCGTGATGCGCCGGATGGTGACGCGCCGGTTTTCCTGGTTTTCCGTCTCGGTGCGAACCTTCAGATACCGTTCGCCATAGCCTTGGGTCGTCAGGTTCTCGGGCGGGATACCGAAAGCGTCGGTCAGGACGACCGCCACGGATTCCGCACGCTCGTCGGACAGGATCAGGTTGCTGTCGTCGGAGCCAACCGCATCGGTATGACCTTCGATCAGGAAGGTTTCCGCTGGATTGTCCTTCAGGATCTTGTCCATCGCCGCGGCGACCTTCTTCAGTGAACTTGCCTGGTTCATCGGGATTTCGGCGCTGCCTGTCGCGAACTTGATCGTATCAAGATCGATGCGGCGGGCCTTGTCGCGAATACGGGCCGAGTACCTTACCTCGTCGAGCGAATACACACGCTCCACTCGCTCCACCGGCGGCTGCTCGAGGAACTCGTAGTAGTCGCGGTCCGGGTCACTGGAGGTGTCGATGATGTATTCGTCGAGCGGCACGGTCAGCCGCATCGGCGGCAGGTCGAGGGCGGGATCGCGCCATACATACTCATCCTCTTCGTAGAGGTCCGGCGCATAGTAGAGGACGTATTCCTCACCATCGACGATACGCGACCGCTGCACCACCGTTCCGTAGCTGTTGCGGATCGTCACGACCTGAACACCACCCTCGCGATCCACCACCTCGCGGTAGCGGTCGCCCGGAAGGCGCTCGTAGTAGACCTCGCCGCTGTCACGATAGAAGCGGCTGGAATCGTCGTGGCGAACAACGGTACGATTATCGATGTTGACGATCACACGCGTATCGTCGTCACGCCAGTCACCCCAGCGATCGTCGCCACGGTTACCCCGGCGGTCACGGTCGCCGCGGACAGCGCCTTCACGATAATCCCATCCCGAGAGGCGGCGGAATTCGGGACGACCCTCGATCCGCTCGCCCTGCTCCGCCGTTGCGGCACGAAGTTCGACACGGCCACGCTCCTGCAGGGGCGCCTGGGCCTCCGCATCGGATGTCGGGGCAGCAACGGGTTCTGCCGGCTGCGCCTGGGCCGGAGCTTGGCCAGGAGCCTGAGCCGGTGCAGCACCGGTGGTCGTTGTCGTCGTCGTGGTGGTCGTGGTCATCGACTCCTTCTGGCTGTCGAGTACCGCCGCGCCGTTTTCAACCGGCAGTATCACCGGCTGGCCTTCGGGAGCCTGGGACGGATCATCGGCAATCGCTCGGGCCCGCTCGACCTCTTCGGGCGTGGTCGGCGACTGCGGTGCCGCCTGCTCTACAGGCTGATCGCCAGGCTGTTGCGTGGCGGCGCCATCTGGGGCGGCCTGCCCTGCGGCACCATCTGCGGGCGCTGCTTCACCCGGCTGCGCGGGGGCTTCACCCGTTGCCTCGGCGGGCTGTTCGGCCGGAGCTTGCGTCGAGCCGTCCTGTCCACCAGCGGGCGCTTCTGCCGCAGGAGCTTGCGCGTCAGGCTGCTGTTCGGTCGCAGCAGGAGCTTCCGGCGCTGCCGGAGCCTGCTCTTCGGCTGCAGGGGCCGGCTCAGCTTGGGGTGCTGCTTCAGGGGCTTCCTGCTGCTGTGCCGGTTCCTCCGCGGCGGGCTCTTCGGCCTGCGGAGCGGGCTCTTCGGCCGGAGCTTCCTCCGCTTGCGGTTCAGCCGGTGCCTCGGGCTCGGCTTGCGGAGCAGCTTCAGGTTCAGGGGCAGCTTCCGGCTCGGGCGCTACTTCCGGCTCGGGTGCCGGTTCAGGTTCCGGGACCGCCTCCGGCTCAGGCGCGGGGGCTTCCGGCTGCACTTCGGCAGGCGCCTCCTGCTGCGGCTCAGGTGCCTGTTCGGGAGCTGCCTCAGGGGGAGCCTCCTGCGCCGGCGGCTCCTCGGCCGGCGCCTCCGGCGGGGGTGCTTCCTCTTCCTGCGGTTGTTCACCTTCCGGCGCGGCGCCTGGCGGCAGGATCAGTTGTTCCTGCACTCTCACGACATTGCCCGCAGCGCCTGCCTCGAAAGCGGCTTTCGGCGGGACGGCTGCTGCCGGCTGCATCATCAGCGGCAGCGACACGAGCGGCGCTGCCACGCCGGCAAACAGTCTAAATCCAATGGACATCGATATCTCCTCGACTTGGGATTTTCGTCCCTTCTTCTCGCGTCCTTGTCCCGGACGTCGAGCGCAGTAAGCGCGGCTCCAGAACGGCGCGCAGCGCGTTTGGTTCCCCCAAACGTTGCCGCCCGCGTCATGAACGTTTCCTGAACGGACCGGATCTCGGGACCTCACCTCCGGCCGGCCAGCCCATGCGCCACAATGCCTGCTGCAGTGCACGTAAAATGCCGTTGCAATTTTGGGCGGGCCGTATCTATAAAAGCCATGGCCGGAGCCTGCTCCGAGCCTGCCGAGCGTGAAGAAGACAATATCAACAGCCACGCCGGCACCAACAGAGAGGATCATTATGCGCATCGCCACACGTTTCCTTGCCGCCGCCTCGATCGCCACGGTTGCCCTGTTCGCCGGACAGGCATCCGCTCAGGAGAAGATCGTTATTGCGACGGAAGGCGCCTATCCCCCCTTCAACGCCCTTGCTGCCGACGGAACGCTCAGCGGCTTCGATGTCGATATCGCCCGGGCACTCTGCGAGCAGATGAAGGCGGAATGCGAAATTGTCACCAACGACTGGGACGGTATGATCCCGGCGCTGCAGGCCAAGAAGTTCGACGCCATCATCGCGTCCATGTCCATCACGCCTGAGCGCCTGCAGCAGGTCGACTTCTCGAAGAAGTATTACAACACCGGACCGGCTATCGCCGTGCCGAAGGATTCCGAGATCACCGACCTGGCCGGCCTGGCGGGCAAGACGCTCGGCGCACAGACCTCGACGACCCATGCCAATTATGCCGAGAAGCATATGCCGGATACCGAGCTGAAGCTCTATCCGACGGCCGACGAATACAAGCTCGACATCCAGAACGGCCGCGTCGATGGCGTGATCGACGATGTCGTCGTCCTGTCGGAATGGGTCAAGTCGGAAGACGGTGCCTGCTGCAAGATCCTGACCCCGCTTGACGTCGACGTCGAGATCAACGGTCAGGGCGCGGGCATCGCAGTCCGCAAGGGTGATGCTCTTGCCGACAAGTTTACGGCAGCGATCGCGGCCATCCGCGAGAACGGCAAGTACAAGGAAATCAACGACAAGTACTTCGATTTCGACGCCTACGGCAAATAAGTCGCCATTACTGATGACAGTGTCGGCGGGAGGCTTGCCCTTCCGCCGTTTTTCTTTTTAAACAGAAGCACGATAACAAGCGGCAAAGCCGCAAGGGGAAAGCAGTTTGATGAGCGGATGGCTCTCCGCCCTCGCCACGGCCCTCGATCCGCTCTGCGGGCCGATAGGAATCTTTTCGCTGGTCGGTCAAAACAGCCTGATCAGCTGCGGTGACAGCGGCTGGGGCGACGAGATCGCCTTTGGCGTCAAGGTTACAATCACCCTCGCCGTCGCCACGCTTCCCATCGGGTTGCTGCTCGGATTTCTCATCGCCCTGGCCGCACAGTCGCAAGACAGGATGCTCCGCGCGGCCGTCGGCATCTACACGACGATCTTCCGTGGGCTTCCGGAGCTGCTGACGCTCTTCATCGTCTATTACGGGATGCAGTTGCTCATCCAGTCCGTCCTGTCCGCCTTCGGCATAAACGAGCGGATCGAGATCAACGCCTTCCTGGCGGGCATGATCGCGCTCGCGGTCGTGTTCTCGTCCTACTCCTCGGAAGTGCTCTTGTCTGCTTTTCGCGCCATACCCAGGGGCCAGTACGAAGCCGGCGACGCACTTGGCCTGCACCGGTCGCGCACGATGATCCTCATCGTCCTGCCGCAGCTCGTGCGGATCGCGCTGCCCGGCCTTGGCAATCTCTGGATGATCCTTCTCAAGGACACGTCCTACGTATCGATCATCGGCCTTGCCGACATCATCCGCCAGACCGGCATCGCGGCCCGGGTCAGCAAGGAAGCCTTCTTCTTCTATTTCCTCGCCTGCATGCTTTATCTGGCGCTGGCCGTCATCTCCTCCTTCGGTTTGAGTTTCATCGAGCGCTGGTCACGTCGCGGCGAGGGTCGCCGATGACCTACGCCCGTGAACTGATTGCGCCACGCCCTGCACCACCTGCTGCCAGCAAGCCTTGGACGGCATCCCGGATCGTCGCAATCGCCGTCCTGGCACTCTGGGCGGCACTCGCAGTGGCCATCGTCGCGCTGATGGTCGGTGGCTGGGACGAAGCGAAGTTCCTGCGCTACGGTCCACGCTATCTCTCGGGTCTCTGGATTACCATCTCGCTGGTCGGGCTCGCGGTTGTCCTCGGCGCGATACTGTCGCTGCCGATCGCCTTTGCGCGCATGTCGAAGAACCGTATCATCGGCGGCATCGCTTACGCCTATGTCTACGTCTTCCGTGGCACGCCACTGCTTGCCCAGCTCTTCCTGATCTATTACGGGCTCGGCAGCTTCCGGCCGCAGCTAGAAGCCGTAGGCCTGTGGTGGTTCTTCCGCGAAGCCTGGTATTGCGGCCTTCTCTCGCTCACCTTGAACACGGCTGCCTACCAGGCGGAAATCCTGCGTGGTGCGATCGGCAGCGTGCCGCACGGACAGCACGAAGGAGCGGCCGCCCTTGGCCTGTCGAAGAGCGTTGCTTTCCGCAAGATCGTCCTGCCGCAGGCGCTCATCGTTGCACTGCGCCCCTACGGCAACGAAATCGTCCTGCTGATCAAAGGCTCGGCCGTCGTCGCCATCGTCACAGTCTATGACCTGATGGGCGAGACGCGTTACGCGTTTTCGCGCACCTTCGACTACCAGACCTATCTCTGGGCTGCGATCTTCTATCTCACCATCGTCGAGGCGCTCCGTCACATCTGGGCCGCCCTCGAAGCACGTCTTACCCGGCATTTGAAACGCTGATCGGCTTTCGATGCGATAAATCTTCTGGCCGTGCGTCTGTAAAGACTTCGGTAACCACACCATGTTCATCTGTAGGCGTCTCCTACGCGTCGTCACAAAAGAGTGGGAACGATGATGAACAAGGAAATGGAACTGATGCTGAAGGGCTATGGCCTGACCACAGCCCAGATCTTTTATCGCATGCCCGATCACCCAGCGTTGCTGCAAAGCTATGTCTGGCAGGACTACGACCTCGCCCCCGACTTTCCCGAGATGAAGAGCTTCCTGAAATTCTGGCAGGAAAAGCTGGACGGCCCCCTTCACTCGGTGCGCTACGTCCACCGCAAGATGATCTCTGCCAGTGAATGGCGCGCACTTCAGGGCGAGTTCATCCTGCACTGACGTCAGACATGCACCTCGCCATGCGCGAGCTCGCCTTCATCGGACGCCCGATGAAGCGAAAAGTAGAAGATGAGCCCGTAGAACACGGCGACACCGGCGATGACGATCCACCCCGGCAAGGGGCCGAATGCCGCATTCTGCACTGCCTCGCGCCACGAAAAGACGACATCGGCCTCCGTTTCGCCGGGCAAGAGCTTCGGCGTCGAGATCTTGAGGCACCACGCCAGGAGCAGGATCAGATACATCCATGAATAGTTCCGGCGCACGCGCCGGTACAGCGCCTCTCGGTAGCTGATGAGAAAGCAGGGGTTCCGCAGGCTTTTGGCAATCGCCTCGGCCCAGTCCGGCTTGAGGTCCTCGTGGGGAAAGAGCGCCTGCGCAAAATAGTGCCGCTCCAGCTTCCTGACCCGCGCCCGGTAGACGTCGAAGAAGCGGTACCGCCGCGCCTCGATAAGCAGCAGGAGCGAGATCAGCAGCATCGCGAACAGCACGACGCCATGGTGCGATGTCGGCGTGGACAGCGAAACCGACAGCAGCGCCGCAACAACGGTGATGGCCCAATTGGAGGTACGATCGATACGGTCACGCCAGCTCGTCATCCGCCCCATCTCGCCCCGGTAATAGTGGATGATCATGTTGGCTTTTTCGGCCGACGTGATGGGAAGCGACGGCGCCCGCCGTTCGATGTTCTCTTCGAGCGCTGTCGGTGCTTGGGTGGCGGACATGTCTCCTCTCCTGCTCACCGCACGATGAGCCGCTTTACTCCTTCAACGACCTGTAGCTTCCCCTGTTCCACCGGCATCATTGCCAAACGGCGACAAGACGCATAAATCGCTGCCAGACACGGAGTAGCATCATGAAGAAGATCGACGAGGAAGCGCTGGCCGAGGCCTATAACCGCGCACTGGCACTTGAAAAGGCCGGCGATATCGATGCTGCCGTAAAGGCCTATCAGGAAGTCCTTTCCATCGACCCGGAAGATCACGGCGGCGCGGCCGTACGCATCGCCGCCCTCGGCCGTGGAGAAACGCCCGCCAAGGCGCCTGACGCCTATGTCGAGACGCTGTTCGACCAGCACGCCGAGAGCTTCGAGGACATTCTCGTCGAGCAACTCGGCTATGCCGTTCCGGTTCTGGTGCGCCAGCGCCTGCATGAGCTCAAGCTTGGCCCGTTCAAGCGCATGCTCGATCTCGGCTGCGGAACCGGGCTGACCGGTGGCACGCTGCGCGACATGGTCGACGACATCACCGGCATCGACATTTCCGAGAACATGGTCGAGGTCGCCCATGAAAAGGATCTCTACGAGACCCTCTACGTGGCCGAGGTCGAGGATTTCCTCGAGGACAATGACGACGAGCCGTTCGACCTCGTGACGGCCACCGACGTGCTGCCCTATCTGGGTGCGCTGGAGCCGCTGTTCTTCGGCGCCGCCGAAAACATGGTCGCCGGCGGCATCTTCGTGTTTTCGTCGGAGACGCTGCCCGACGACATATTCGCCGGCCGCCCTTACATGGTCGCTCCGCACCAGCGCTTCGCCCACGCCGAAACATATGTTCGCGAACGCCTCGCAGCCACCGGGTTCGAAATCCTGGAAATCTCCGACATCAACGTCCGCATGCAGGACGGCAATCCGACGCCCGGACACCTGGTGATCGCACGATTGCAGGGTTGAAAATACAGCGACAGGCAAGCGCCACAACCTGAGAGAGCATGTAGTCGCTGGATTGGTGGCTGCGCTTCCTGTTTAATGACCCATGGCAGGGACAAAACGCCATGGGTCAATGGTTGAGCATCCTTCACGAGCATGGGCTTCCGGCTGCACTGGCTGCCGCGGAGGACCATATCGATATCCGTTGGCCCATCCTGCTGCTGGCGATCCTGACGCCTCTCCTCATCATCTACTGCCGCAATGAGTCACGCGTCAGGCGGCTGAAGATGATCCAGGACTTCATCGAGGCTTACCCTTCCACCGAGGCTCCCGATTACCGGAGCGACTACGAGGGGGCACAGGATCCATCCCTCGAGTTCGTCAAGTCGAAGTATATGGCCGATGTCCGCCTATCCCGGGCAATGTCCGAAGAATTTCAAAGTGCCGGGCCGACCGAACAGATCCAGATCATCATTCGCGCCACTCGCGGCCTCGGCAATCCCGGGGATTTCCAGCTTTTTGCCTCCTCGCTCGGCTTCATCGTCATTTCGTATTTCGGCTTCTCCACACTGTTCGACGTCCTGGAAGACGGTTTGGTGACAAAGACGGCAAGCACCCCTGGAGCCTGTCCGCCAGAAATCATGACCTTGCAGTTTCAGGTCATAGGATCACTCGCCTTTGCGGGGGCCTTCGTGGCAGCGGTGCGCATGTTCATGCGCGGCCTCGCAGCCTTCGATCTGTCTGCCTACACGTTCCTGAAGCAGACCATCGAAATGCTCGCCTCGATCCTTCTGATCATCGTCGCGTTCAAGGCCTTCCCCGATCCGCTTCGCGCCATCGGGGACACCATCCTGGCCTCGAATGAGGAAGGCGCCTGCTCCGAAATACCCTGGTACTGGCTGGCATTGGCCCCTGTCCTCGCCCTCCTTCCGGAAAGCTCCTCGAATTTCATGCTGACGCGCATGCAATCCGTCATCAGATGGGTAAAGCGTGATGACGATCGGTTCGCTGACGTCACACGTGTCATCCCCCTCAACGTCATTGAGGGCATTGACTACTTCACGCGCTTCCGCCTCGAACAGTGCGGCATACATGAGGTCCAGAACCTCGCGACATACAATCCCATCATGCTGTTCGTGGAGTCGCCTTATGGGATCTATCAGTGTGTCGATTGGGTTGGGCAGGCCCAGCTATGCCACATCGTGGGTATCGACCGCTTCCTGATGCTGCGCGAAATACATGTGCGCACCGTCTTCGATCTCGAACGCGCCATCGACTTTCGGGGCCGTCGACAGGCAGACGATCCGCCGGAGGACGGACCGGAGGAATTCGACCTGATTTTTGCCGCCATTCTCCTTGCCACGACCGAGGTGATGCGGAACATCGAGAAAACGGGAAAGTTGAAGCCGTTCCATAGAAAGGACGGCAGCATCATCGCAGCAAGCGTCGAGGACTACTGTGCCTGGGCGCACGACTATGTAACCCGCAACCCTGCAAGGGCGAAGATCTGCATCGAACATCTGATGGGCTGGATCTCCGATGACCTCCACGTCCGCCGGCTCCGTCGCATCTGGCAGGAAATGAGCGATAGTATCGGGCTGCGGTCCGAACGTCTCGACAATCCTCGGCGCCCGGCCCGCGATCCATGCCCAAACTCCGACGCCCTACCACAGAACGACAGTGATGCTGGTGACCAGCCTTCGACGGTAACCGCGTAAATCGCGGTTGCGGGGCAAAGACGCTTCGGACTCGTCATCTGCAAGCCGAGACGCTAGTTTTCCTCCACGACATGGAGGATGCGCGATGACGCCCCAGCGATACCTTCTGGCCCAGGCCTACAACAACGCATGGGCCAACTACCGCCTGCTGAATGCCTGCAGCCAGTTGCGGAAGGAGGAGCTGGCCGAGCCACGGGTGAGTTTCTTCCCGTCGATCATTCACACGCTCAACCACATCCTCACCGTCGACTGGCTCTACATCGGCGCGCTCGAAGGCAACTGCATCGGCGATGCGGCGTTCGATCCCGAAATCCCCTTTCCGCTCCTCGTCGACCTCGATCGTGAGCAACGCGCGGCCGACCGGCGCCTGATCGACCTCTGTCGTCAGCTTGATTCGACAACGATCGGCACGGAGGTCCAAATCCCGCGACACAGCCATATTCAGGTGGAGCGCGCCGATCGCGTGCTGTTGCACCTGTTCCAGCACCAGATCCACCATCGCGGCCAGGTTCATGCCATGCTGTCGGGCACATCCGTGCCACCGCCGCAGCTGGATGAATTCTTCCCCGCCGATCCATCCGAGCAGGCGCTTCGTCGCCAGGACTTTGCCGAACTTGGCTTCACCGAAGCCCTCATCTGGAGCTGAGCATGCTGTATTTCGTTCTCAAGTCCCTCCACATCATTTCAGACATCATCTGGATCGGCGGCATGCTGGTGAATGCCTTCGTCATCGCCATGGTGCCGCCCACCATCCGCACGGCCGTCATCTCGGCGCTCAGACCCTATGACCGCAAGGTCACCACCACCGCGCTGGGTTTCGCCTGGCTCTTCGGCCTGATCCTTGCAGTGTCGTACGGCTGGTATGCGACCGGCTGGTTCGGCTTGAAGCTGCTAATCGTCATCATGCTGTCTGCGCTGCACGGAATGCAAAGCGGCTGGCTGCGGCGCATGGAAGCCGATCCGCACCTCGATCCGCCGGCCTTCGTGCGCGTCGGCATGCCGATCGTGCTCGTCTCGGTCGTGGCGGTCGTGGGGCTCGCCGTGGTCAAGCCGTTCTGACGGACGGTTGAGGCTACAGCCCTATTCGGCTATTGCTCGAGCAATCGAATTCTGGAGGAGAACGACATGGCCAAGGTGGCATTCATCGGTCTGGGTGTAATGGGTTTCCCGATGGCGGGCCACCTGAAGGAAAAGGGCGGCCACGACGTCACCGTCTACAACCGCACCGCATCCAAGGCCGATGACTGGGCAAGGAAGTTCGGCGGCAAATCCGCCGCGACACCCGCGGAAGCTGCCCGCGATGCCGATTTCGTCTTCACCTGCGTTGGCAATGACGAGGACCTCCGCTCCGTCACCATTGGCGAAACCGGTGCCATTGCCGGAATGAAGCCGGGCGCAATCCTGATCGACAACACCACAGCCAGCGCCGAGGTCGCCCGGGAACTTGGCGAAGCCGCCAGCGCCAGAGGCGTGGACTTCATCGACGCCCCGGTGTCCGGCGGTCAGGCGGGCGCCGAGAACGGCATGCTCACCGTCATGTGCGGCGGCGACGAGGCAGTCTTCGAAAGGGCCAAGCCGGTGATCTCGGCTTATGCGCGCATGGTCGGCCTGATGGGGCCGGTCGGCGCCGGCCAGCTGACCAAGATGATCAACCAGATCTGCATCGCCGGTCTCGTTCAGGGCCTTGCCGAAGGGATTCACTTTGGCAAGAAAGCCGGCTTGGACATTGAAAAGGTTGTTGAAGTCATCTCCAAGGGCGCCGCTGGCTCCTGGCAGATGGAGAACCGCCACAAGACGATGAACGATGGCAGGTACGATTTCGGCTTCGCCGTTGACTGGATGCGCAAGGATCTCGGCATTGTGCTCGCGGAAGCGCGAAGCAATGGCGCGAAGCTCCCGGTCACCGCGCTCGTCGATCAGTTCTACGGCGACGTCCAGGCCATGGGCGGCAATCGCTGGGACACGTCCTCGCTTCTCGCCCGGCTCGACAGAAAATGATGCGGGAATGATCGATCCCTCCTCCGATGCCGGGCATATGAAGACGCTGGGCTCGGAGGAGAACATCGCTGGCTGCGTCAGCCTGCTGCAAAAGCAGAGCCGACGGGGACCTCAGTCTTCTCCGGACTTGCTGTCGAGCATCATGTAGTCGAGCGGAAGTTCCGTCGTGTACTTGATCTGCTCCATGGCAAATGCGGACGAGACGTCGCGGATTTCGATGCGCGCGATAAGCCGCTTGTAGAAAGCATCATAGGCTGCGATGTCCGGCACCACCACGCGCAGGAGATAATCCACGTCGCCGCTCATGCGGTAGAATTCGACGACTTCAGGGAAATCCACCACGACTTCCGAGAACCGTTTCAGCCACTCGATCGAATGGCTCGAGGTGCGAATGGAGACGAAGACGGTAACCTTCGTGTTGACCTTCACCGGATCAAGCAGCGCGACCCGGCGACGGATCACACCGTCTTCCTCCATGCGCTGAATGCGACGCCAGCAGGGCGTCGTCGACAACCCGACCTTCTTGGCAAGATCGGCAACTGCCAACGTCGAATCCTCTTGGAGGATACGGAGGATTTTTCGGTCGAGGCGGTCCATCGCACTGTCCTTCGGAATGATTTTCTCCTGTATAGCCCATTCAGGCACAAAAGCGCGAATTATGTTTTAACGCGCCAGGCTATCCACATGCTGTTTCAGCACCGGAAGAACCTCCTGTTCGAACCATGGATTGCGCTTCAGCCAGGCGGTATTGCGCCAGCTCGGATGCGGTAAAGGCAGCACGCGCGGCGCCTCGTTGGAAAAGAAATAGTCTCTCCAGTTCCTCACGGTCTCCGTCATCCCCTTGCGACTTCGACTGCCGAGATGCCACGCCTGGGCGTACTGGCCGATAGCCAGCACCAGCTCGACTTGCGGCATCGCATCGATCACCGCCCGTCGCCACAACGGCGCGCATTCGCGGCGCGGCGGCAGATCGCTGCCCTTCTCGTCATAACCGGGAAAGCAGAAGCCCATGGGCACGATTGCAAACCGGTCGGGGTCATAGAATTCCTCCCGGCTCACTCCAAGCCAGGTGCGCAGCCGGTCACCGGAGGCATCGTTGAAAGGCAGGCCGCTCTCATGAACCCTGAGCCCCGGCGCCTGTCCCGCGATCAGTATCCGGGCTTTCCTCGACAGAACCACAACCGGACGCGGCTCGTGGGGCAGCCGGTCGACCGGTCCACGGGCCGGGCCGTCGAGACAGAGCCGGCAGGCGGCGATCACAGACCGCAGGTCGTCGAGCCCATCCGACGGCCCGGGCCGGTCGATCTCGGTCACTCGCTCCTGAACAGTCCCTTGAGCCATGCCACAAACCCTTCCGCCATGCCGGAATCGTCCATCATCCCGTGCATGATGCGCCACTCGCGCGGCTTCTCGAACTCGCCGGTCCACAGGCCGGCACGCTTCTCCCGCGCCGCCGTCTCTTCGGACCGGTAGTCTCCCGACGACACCGCCATGCCGAGGCGCACCATCTCGGCATTGATGTCCTGACTTCCGGCGCGACAACGCACCAGAAGTCGCTCATAGCGATCCCGCTCCGATGCCTTGCATTCCACACCCGGGGCGGCGATGAGGCGTTCGAGCGCTACCCTCGCCTCTTCCCCGCACGACCATTCCCTGCCCTCGCCGTCCTTGCAGACCTGGCGGATTTCGGGCGCGTCGATACCTTCGAGCCGCAGCCGCTCGATCCCCGCCGCCAGCGTATCGCCGTCGATCGTCGCGAAAGGTCCGCCAATGGACAGCGTCCCGACATCATCAAGCTTCGCCGCGATCAGAGATCCGAGAAAGATGAATGCCAGGAACAGGCCCGCACTTCGGATCTTACGAATAAAACGTGTCACAATCCGGCCCTAATCAAAAACAGAAACTTCAGGGAAATGGCAAACAAATCCTTGCCTGACAGCATCTTCTTAAGGTTTCCGCCCTAGGCTCGCAATCATCGGGGTAATCTATCCAGTGGTCATGAGTAACGGCGTCAGCGCCTCGGCGGACAAGAACATCGTTGATCTGTCTCGCGGCCACCGCAACAAGGCGGTGTCCAAGACCGTCCGCGCGACTCGTGAGCGCCTGCAATCTACTGGAAGAAATGCACCTGCCTTCGATCGCGACGTGCTGGCCATGCATGTCAATACTGTGCTTCAGAGCGCGCTCGTCACCCCGCTCTTCGTGACCGTGGTCACGGCGATCGGCCTCTACCTGAACCCGGCGACGACCCTGGTGGGCTGGGCGCTTCTGGCTCTCAGCGTTCACGCCATCAACGTCCTGATTGCGCGCCGGGCCAGCCGTATCGAGATCACCGCCCCGAATATGCGCAAGTGGCGGCTGCGTCTTCTCATCGGTCAGGTCCTGGTCGGCTGCAGCTGGGCTGTCTTCTCGCTGCAGGATTGCGCCACCTGCTCCGGAGAGGGCTACTATTTCTATCAGGGCGCCGTGCTGCTGGTCGCGATTTCCATCAGCGCCATGAGCTGCGTCATGCTTCGCCAGGGCATTCTGGTCGGTTTCCTGCCGCTGGTGCTTGCGCTCCTCGCTGCAGCCATCATCTCAGGCCACTTGCTCGATATCGGCATGACCGCGATTTCCGCCACGGCCGTCGTCTTCTTCCACTACATCGCGGACCGGCAATACCGCTCCAACCTGACGCTCATGTCCTACCAGTCGGAAAAGGATGACCTGATCGCCGAACTGGAAGTGGCAAAATCGATGTCAGACGAGGCGCGCCGCCGCGCCGAAGAGGCAAATCTTGCCAAATCCCGCTTTCTGGCGTCCATGTCCCATGAACTGCGCACACCCCTGAACGCTATCCTCGGTTTTTCCGAGGTCATGAGCTCGGAAGTGCTCGGCCCGCTGGCGAACCCCACCTACAAGGAATACTCCGGCGATATCCACCGCTCCGGGGAGCACCTTCTCAACCTGATCAACGAAATTCTCGACCTGTCGCGGATCGAGGCAGGACGCTACGAGCTGTACGAGGATGCCCTGTCGCTGCTCGACATCGCCGAGGACTGCATCGGCATGGTGCAGTTGCGCGCAAGCGCCAAGCGGATCGTCATCCACGATCAGTTCGAACCGGGCCTGCCGCAGATATGGGCCGACGAGAAGGCCATCCGCCAGGTCGTCCTCAACCTCCTGTCGAATGCCGTGAAATTCACCTCCCAGGGTGGCGAGATCACCGTGAAGGTCGGCTGGACGGCCGGCGGCGGCCAATACGTCGCCGTCAAGGACAACGGTCCCGGCATTCCTGAAGAAGAGATCCCGGTCGTCCTGTCCGCCTTCGGTCAGGGCACGATCGCCATCAAGAGCGCCGAACAGGGCACCGGCCTCGGCCTGCCGATCGTCCAGGCCATTCTTGCCAAGCACGACGGCCAGTTCGTCCTGCGCTCAAAGCTCCGCGAGGGAACCGAGGCCATCGCCATCCTTCCCGCCACCCGCGTGTTGCAGAGCCTTCCGGCCATAGAAGATGCCGCGCCCGTCGAGCGCCGCCGCAAGTCGTTTGCCTAGAAGATAAGCCGCTCCGCAATCACATACAGCACGAACAGCCCATTCGCGCAGAGCAGGCAGAAGACGGCGAATGAACCCAGGTCCTTGGCGTTCCGGCCAACCGTCGAAATCTCCGGCGAGATGCGGTTGACCAGTTCCTCGATCGCCGTGTTCAGCGCTTCGACCGCGAAGAGAAGCAGCATGAGGATGGCGAGGATCAGGTAGTGGGCAGCATCGGCCCCGATTGCGGCGAACAGCACCAGTCCGACCACGAAGGCCGCCGCCTCGGTCCGGAAGGCCTTCTCGCCCCATAGCCTCGCCAGACCCTGTAGCGAATAGCGCGTCGCAGCCAGCACGCGTCTCGGCCCGCTGGCTTTCCTGATCGCGCTGTCCTTTGGCGTCTTTTCCAAGGTTACGCCCCCGAGCTCACGCCGGCCTGGTCAAACGTCGCCATGCCGGAATGGCAGGCGGCAGCCGCCTTGACGATGCCGGCTGCGAGTGCTGCACCGGTGCCTTCGCCAAGCCGCATGCCAAGCGCCAGAAGCGGCGTCTTGCCCAGCATCTCGATCGCCTTCATGTGACCGGGCTCGGAGGAAACATGCCCGATCAGGCAATGGTCGAGCGCCGAGGGATTGGCGGCCTTGAGGATCGATGCGGCGGCAGTCACCACATAGCCGTCCAGCAGGACCGGGATCTTCTCGACGCGCGCGGCAAGGATTGCGCCGGCGATCGCGGCAATCTCGCGACCGCCCAGGCGGCGCAGGATTTCAAGCGGATCCGTCAGGTGGTCCTTGTGGAATTCGACCGCGGTCTTCACCGCCTGGATCTTCCGTTCCAGAAGTTCTCCGTGCGAGCCGGTGCCCGGGCCTACCCAGTCCTCCGCCTCGCCGCCGTAGAGCGCCAGGTTGATCGCCGCCGCGATTGTCGTGTTGCCGATGCCCATCTCCCCGATGCAGAGCAGGTCCGTGCCACCGGCGATCGCTTCCATGCCGAAGGCCATGGTGGCGGCGCAATCGCGCTCCGAAAGCGCCGGCTCGCAGGTAATGTCACCGGTCGGATAATCCAGCGCCAGATCGAATATCTTCAGGCCGAGATCGTAGGACACGCAGATCTGGTTGATCGCCGCGCCGCCGGCTGCGAAATTCTCCACCATCTGCTGGGTCACTGAAGGCGGATAGGGCGTGATGCCGTGCCTGGTCACTCCGTGATTGCCGGCGAAGATCGCCACCAGCGGTCGCGTCACTGCCGGCGCGCGGCCGGTCCAGGCGGCAAGCCACATGGCGATTTCCTCAAGCCGTCCGAGTGAGCCCGGCGGCTTGGTGAGCTGGGCGTCGCGCTCGCGGGCTGCGACCAGCGAATGTGAATCCGGACCGGGCAGGTTCTGCAGCAGGGTACGGAAGTCATCGAAGGGCAGGCCACTCATGCTCATGGGGATGTTCTCTCTGGTGTTCCGTCGGTCACTTGTGTTTACCGGCAAATCAAGCTTTGCTGTTCTCATAGTCGGGCACGGACGGAGGGACAACTGTCAAACGCCACGGAATTCATCGGTGATCTTGCCCGCTCGCTCGGTTTTCTGAGCCGCCTGCCGGTCCCGTCCCGCTATTTCGAGGGTCACGACGGTTCCGTCAGCCGCGCCGTTCGCGCCTTTCCGCTGGCCGGACTGCTGCTCGCCATCCCCTCTGCGCTGCTGCTGTGGCTTCTCCTCGAATGGCAGGCCGAGCCTCTGCTCGCGGCGCTGATCGCGATCGCCGTCGTCACCCTGCTCTCGGGCGCGCTCCACGAGGACGGGCTCGCCGATGCCGCCGACGGGTTCGGTGGCGGACGGGACCGCGACCACATCCTCTCGATCATGAAGGACAGCCGCACGGGAAGCTACGGGGTCATTGCGCTGATCCTGTCGTTTTCGCTGCGTGCGACGGCGCTTGCTTCACTGGCCAGTGATGCGCAAGCCCTGCCCGCACTTGCCCTTCTGGCCGCAGCCGCGCTCAGCCGCGCGCTCATGGTCGCCCATTGGCAGACCCTCCCGTCTGCACGGCTGGGCGGCGTCGCCTCCGGCGCCGGAAGGCCGGAAGCCAGCGCCCGCTCATTCGCGCTGATCAGCGCCGCGCTCGTCTGCATGCTGCTGCTTTTGTCCCCGGCCGGCCCGGTTGCGCTACTCGTGGCGCTTGTACTCGCTTCCCTTGCCGCCTACGGCATCACGCGCCTCGCCGACGAGAAGATCGGCGGACATACCGGCGACACCATCGGCGCCACGCAACAAGCTGGCGAAATCGTGTTCCTTGTCGCCCTTGCGCTGGCTGTGTGAGACGCCGATATGTCAGACATGATCTCACCCATGATTTCACCCTGTATTCTCGTCTGTTCCATCGATGACAGGACCGGCTACTGTTTCGGCTGCGGGCGCACCCGCGACGAGATCGCCGGCTGGATGGAATATGCCGATAGCGAGCGTCGCCAGATCATCGACATCCTGCCCGGACGCCTCGACCTGATCGAACGCAAGCCGCGACGGGAAACGAAGCGCCAGAGGCTGGCCAAGCGACAGGACCAGGAGCGAACCGCGCAATGAACGGCCTTACCTTCGTCCTCCTCATCCTCGGCGCCGGTCTCGCACTGCTTCTCTTCAACCATGAGAGCGGTCAGACCTTCGGCATGGCGAACGAGGATTTCGGCCAGATGATTTTCCTGCTGCCGATCGCCGGCCTTCTTGCTGCCGGTGTTCTCGCCGGCCGGCGCGGAAACATGAGCCAGATTCTTCGCTACGTCGCCATCTGGCTCGTCATTATCCTCGGCCTCGTCACGGCCTATCTCTATCGCAACGATTTCAATCAAGTCGGCGCGCGCCTCTCGGCAGGCCTCATGCCCGGCAGCGCCGTGGTCACCAGCACGACGGATGGCGTCAGCGAAGTCATCGTTCACCGCAGCATGGGTGGCCATTTCGAGACCCAGGTGGATGTCGACGGGCAACCTGTCTCCATGCTGATCGATACCGGCGCAAGCGCGGTGGTGCTGTCCTACGACGACGCCGAGCGCATCGGCCTCAACCCGCAGCAACTTTCCTACACGGTCACCGTCGCCACCGCCAACGGCCGCGCGACCGCGGCCCCCGTGCGCCTCAGCGAGATCTCCATCGGCCCGATCGTCCGGCGCAATGTGCGCGCCATGGTGACCGAGGAAGGCCGCCTCGATCAGAGCCTGCTCGGCATGACCTTCCTGTCGACGCTCAACAACCTGCAGATGCAGACCGACGAGCTGCGACTAAGGGACTAGCCGCGGACCCAGACCGCATCCCGTGTCGCCCCATCGAAGACCCGGATCTGCTCGAAGACCTTCCGTAAGGATAGAATTGTGCTAGACGGTCGCCATGAACGCGCTTTCAGATGTCGCCCCCATTTATAATCCGCCGCTGGACCCTTACGTTTCACTCCTCCATCGAGACGCGGATTTTCTTGTCTTCGACAAACCGAGCGGTCTCCTGTCGGTGCCGGGGCGCCACCCCGCCCTCCAGGACAGTCTCCTGACGCGGGTGCAGAAGGAGTTCCCGCAGGCGTTGATCGTCCACCGGCTGGACAAAGACACATCGGGCGTTGTGCTGATGTCCCTCAACCGCAAGGCTCACGCCTTTATCGCTGCGCAATTCGAGGCCCGCACCACCCGGAAGTCATATATCGCCGAGGTCTGGGGTCGGGTCGAGGATGAGGAAGGAACGGTCGACCTGCCTCTGGCTATCGATCCCGACAACAAGCCTCGGCATCGTGTCGATACCGATCACGGCAAGCCTGCCCAAACCCGCTGGCAGGTCATCGGTTATGGCGAGAACACGACCCGTCTGCGCCTGTTTCCGCTGACAGGACGCACCCATCAATTGCGTGTGCACATGAAGGCGCTGGGCCACGTCATTCTCGGCGATGAATTTTACGCGGACGGCGAAGCGCTGTCTGCCGCGAACCGGCTGCTTCTCCATGCGGAGCAGCTGAGCTTCCGCCATCCTGACGGGTCGGATGTTACATTCACTGCTCCCGTTCCATTCTGAGGCCGGACAATGGCGCAAAAGCTCGAAAACTCGTCGCTGATCGTCGATTTCGTCGGTGGGGCGGTCGGTCACCGGTTTCGCTCCGGCGAGGGGCGCGGGCAGCCGCTCGCCAAAGCCGCAGGGTTTTCGAGCGGCGTAACTCCGGACATCGTCGATGCGACAGCGGGCCTTGGGCGCGATGCGTTCTTCCTGGCAGCACTGGGTGCACATGTCACCCTCATCGAACGCTCGGCCACGATGCATGCGCTCCTTGCGGAGGGGCTGGAGCGAGCCCGGGCGGAAGGTGGTCGCTATGCGGAAACTGTTGCGCGGATGACGCTGATACACGGCGATTCCCGCGCACTGCTTCCACAACTGAAGCCGCAAGTCGTCCTGATCGATCCGATGCATCCGCCGCGCGACAAGATGGCGTTGGTAAAGAAGGAAATGCGGTTGATACGGGACATCGTCGGCACCGATCCCGACGCCATGCAACTCATGCAGGTCGCGCTGGACAGTGCGCAAAACCGCGTGGTGCTGAAGTGGCCCTTGCGCGCGGACCCGATGCCGGACATACGCAAGCCGTCCCATCAGATCGTGGGAAAGAGCACCCGTTACGACGTTTTCGTCAAGGCGAAGATCCCCAGCATCGGCTCATAGCCAGGCAGTTGCCGGTCTATAAGCGGGCCGGTCGGCGCGGGATAAAAACGACCAAGGATCTGGTCTCCTCAGCCGCAGCTCTCCTCGTGCGGCGTTCCCTTCAGTTCTCCTCCTTCAAGGCTGATGGACATGGCGATCCTGCTCCTTTCGCCATGCGGCGTGTCGCAGGTATCGACGAATGCGCCAGACAGCATCTGCGCCACGCTCGCCTTCATCTCGCCTTCCAACCGGATGGCGTAGACGGCGGTGTGCAACTCGCCCATGTTCATGGTGTTGGCCTCGAGCAGCACTTCGCTGGCGCCGTCGCCGTCGATATCCACGGCGCCCACCACCCGGGTAAACTGCAGCTCCTCCGGCAGGTGGAAACTACCGGCCGCCTGTTCGTTCTTCAGTGCGAGGATCACCTGCCCCGGCCTGTCCACAAACGGCTCGATAGCAACAGGTTCCTCGGACGAGATAAGGTGAAAATCCACCTCGCCCGCCCCGAACAACTTACCCTCCGCTCCACCGAGTATGACGAAGTCGTTGCCAAGCGCCTTGACCTCCTCGGTGGCAACGGAGCGTAGCGCCATGGCAATGTGTCGCCGCTCGGCGGCGTTCGATCCGGGCATGGCCATGCGGAACTGCGGATCCTGGTAGTCGAGAATGACCTGTTCTTCGGCGCGGGACGTCGTGGCAGAAAATATCACAGCCGCACACATCACAGCCCCAAACATCGCAGTCCAAGACTGGATCATCCGAAAACAGCGCAGTATCGCCAAGCCCCGGTCCTCCTCCAAGCGTCGATCAGGCGACCATCCCGGAGCAGTAAGGCGAGAGAATGAACTTTAGCCGATAGGTGATCAGCTTCTGAGGCGGTAGCCGGTCCGGAAGATCCAAGCCACGAGCGACAGGCAGAGCGCCAGGAACAGCCCGATCATCGCAAGACTGATCAGCGGATTGACGTCGGCAATCTCGTAGAAACTCCAGCGGAAGCCGCTGACGAGGTAGAGCACCGGATTGAAGTGGCTGACCGCCTGCCAGAACGGCGGCAGCATGTCGATCGAATAGAAGCTGCCACCGAGGAAGGTCAGCGGCGGCACGACCAGCATCGGCACGATGTTCAGCTGCTCGAAGTTTTTCGCCCATATGCCGATAATGAAGCCGGCAAGGCTGAAGGTGATCGCCGTCAGAACCAGGAAAACCACCATCATGAACGGATGGGCGATCGAGATATCGACGAAGAACGACGCCGTCGCAAGAATGATGAGGCCAATGATCAGCCCCTTGCTCGCGGCGGCCCCCACATAGCCGATCAGGATTTCGGTCATGGCGATCGGCGCCGACAGGATTTCGTAGATCGTCCCGGTGAACTTCGGAAAATAGATGCCGATAGAGCCATTGCTGATGCATTGCGTCAGCAATGTCAGCATGATCAGCCCCGGAGTTATGAAGGAACCGTAGGAAACGCCGTCAACTTCCTGGATACGCGAGCCGATCGCGGTTCCGAAGACGATGAAGTAAAGCGATGTCGTGATGACGGGCGAAACGACGCTCTGCAACAGCGTGCGGCGCATGCGGGCCATCTCGAAGAGATAGATGGATTTGATGGCTTCGAAATTCATGACCGTTGTCCCACCAGTTCCACGAAAATGTCCTCGAGCGAACTTTGCCGTGTCGAAAGATCGCGGAACTCGATCCCCTGCGCCGCGAGCGAGCCCAGCAACGTGGCGATCCGCCCCTGCTCCGCTTCGCCCTGGTATTCGTAGATCAGCGCCCCGCCATCTTCTGCCAGCGTCACGTGATAGGAATCGAGGCCTGACGGCAGCGCCCCCAGAGGCTCAGCCAGTTCCAGCCGCAGTTCCTTGCGGCCAAGCTTCTTCATCAGCGCCGCCTTGTTCTCGACAAGCAGCAGTTCGCCGCCATTGATGACGCCGACCCGATCGGCGATCTCCTCCGCCTCTTCGATGTAGTGGGTGGTCAGGATGACGGTGACGCCGGTCTTCCGCAACCGCTCCACCACTTGCCACATGTCGCGCCGCAGGGTCACGTCGACGCCGGCAGTCGGCTCGTCCAGGAACAGGATTTCCGGCTCGTGGGCCAGCGCCTTGGCGATCAGGACGCGGCGCTTCATGCCGCCGGAAAGCTCGCGCAGCATGCTGTCGCGCTTATCCAGCAGCGAGAGATCCTTGAGGATGCTTTCGATCCGCGCCGGATTGGCCGGCTTGCCGTGCAGTCCGCGCGAAAAGGTCACGGTGTTCCACACGGTCTCGAACTGGTCGGTCGTCAGCTCCTGCGGAACGAGGCCGATCAGTGCCCGCGTCTTGCGGAACTCACGAACGACGTCGTGCCCCCCGACAAGCACCTGTCCGCCGCTCGGATTGACGAGACCGCAGACGATCGAGATGAGCGTCGTCTTTCCTGCCCCGTTGGGGCCGAGCAGCGCTAGGATCTCGCCACGCTTTATCTCGAGGTCGACACCTTTCAGCGCCTGGAAACCATTGCCGTAGGTCTTGGTCAGGTTGCGGATCGAAACGATGGGGGTCATGCGAACGGATCTTTGCGAAAATTCATCTCGGGAACGGCGCTCAATATAGGTAGAAAGCGCGCCTAAACCATCCCCGAAGGAAGAACATTGCGTTCGCGTAAGCTGACCAATGACGATCAGCTCCTCAACCTAGACGATAATCGTCAGCGCGAACTGCAGCGACACAAAGATCAGGAAGATGCCGAATCCGACCTCGAGCTGACGCTTGCTCATCGCATGGGCGAGCCTGGCCCCGACGGGCGCAAGCGCAAGCGTGATGGGGATCATCAGCAGCACGGCCAGCCAGTTGATGTAGCCGGTCGAGAAAGGCGGCAAGCCGGGAAGCTCCCAGCCACCCCAGATATAGCCGGCAAGCCCCGGCAGGGAGATCAGCACGCCGACACCGGCGGACGTTGCCACCGCCTGATGGATCGTGCGCCCGTAGAGCGTCATGAACGTATTGTTGAGAACCCCGCCGCCAATCCCCATCAGCCCTGACAGGACGCCGATACCGGACCCGACCACGAACCGCACGGGATTGCCGGGAATGTCGGTCCCGAGGCTCCAGCTCGCCCGGTTGAAGATCATCCGGAACGCAAGCAGCAGCGCTATCACGGCGAAGATGATGCGCAGTTCCACGCTCGACGCCTTGGCAGCAATGACGGCGGCAACGAGCGTTCCCAGGGGCACGGCTATGATCCATCCCTTGAGAAGCGACATGTCGACGGCGCCTCTTTGCCTGTGCGCCATGAAGGAGCGGATCGAGGTCGGCACGATGATCGCGAGCGACGTACCGAGCGCCAGCTGCATGCGCACGTCCTCAGGCACGCCAAGAAGGCCGAACACATGGAAGAAGATCGGCACGAGGACAGCGCCTCCGCCAATCCCGAACATGCCGGCAAGAAGACCTGCGACCACGCCCGCTGCTGCGAGCGCGAGGACGAACAGAAGGATTTCGGATACCGGGGGCATTGCTTATCGCCAGGAGATGCGGCCGGAACCGGCCTGTAGATGTCATTTTCTGGAACGACTTCTGGCATCTCCGGACTTGTCGGACAAGCCGCCCGCGCCCGATCCCGGTACGCCGGTCACAGAATGCGGCCTCGACCTAATCGCAGTAACGCGACCCGGACTTGCGGGAGCGCAGGTCGAAATGGAAATGGTTCCAGTGTTCCTTGTTGCTGCCCGGTCCGAGCACCGTATGGAAATACTTGCAGCTGTCGTCCCGCACGGTGTTCAGCAGACCGCGCTCGCGGAAGGCGAAGATACTCTTCTTGCGCACATCGATGCGCTTGCCGTTCTTCAGCACGAACTTGCCCAGGTCGATCGCATTGCCGCGGGCATGCTCCGACATCGGATTGCGCCTCTGGCGGCTGTTGTTCATGCGCCGGCAGGAATAGCCGCCCATGGATTCGATCGTCTTCACCCCGGAGAGGTAGCGGTATCGCGACGACGGGGCGAGTTCGAACTTGACCCACTTCGCCAGCGCCAGTGTCGTCTGGCAGTTGAGCTTCGTCGCCGGCTTGAGGTTGATGCCGCCTGAGAAGCCGCTGAGCAGGACAGGATGCTCTATGCCGCAGCTCGGACCATCTGCGATCCGCTGGATGTCGCGGAATTCGACACCGAGCCGGCGCAACTCCGCCCGGCAGCTCACTTCCGATTGCGGCATCACGGCGCGCGGGCGGATCGCCTCACGCTCCGTCATTGGATTGTCGGGTTTCGCCAGCATCGCCACCTGCTGCGGCTCCTCCGGCGGCAGCCGCGTCGGAGCGACGACCGGCGTCTGGTCGCTCCACATCGGTGCACCCCCGGACTGGGCGCCCTGCACGCCTGCGCCCTGCCGCTTCGGGGGGATGGTGATCACCTGATCGTTCTGGCCGGGCGGCATGCCGGCGCTCGCGCCGAGCGCCATCGGATTGTCCGTTCCTATTCCGTCCACGACCGGCTGCGACGTTCCGCCTTCGGCGATCATCGAATCCTGTTCCTGCGCAAGACCGATGACCTCGTCGCTCGCCCCGCCATTTGCGCCATTATCGGTGAAGCCGAACTGGGCATCCATGTTGACGCCATCCTGCGGAATGACGCCCGGATTTCCCTGTGAGGCCTGCATGCCCATCGCCTGGTCGCTGTCGATCATCGGCAACTGGCCGGCTTGCCCCTCGGACACCCCCATCGGGGCAGGCTGCTGCGGAGCAGGCTGGACCGGCGCGCTCGCCGGATAGGGCTGGCTATAACCGCCGGACTGCGGAATGGAGGCCATCGGGCTGATGGAGCTGACGCGTGTCTCGCCATCGACGCTGGCAGGCGGCACCAGCCCTTCGGCCGAGCAACTCACCAGCATGGTCGTGATCATCAACGATGCGAGGACTCGCTGGGAAAGGGAAGCATACGCCATACCGATTGCCGCTCTCCGTGCCGAAATGGCAACCTGCAGCAAATTAGGCCAACGAGGTAAATGAACACTTTCCGAAACGTGACCATATCACGTCATCTTCGCGGCCGGCATCGCCATACGGCCGGACTTTGGACAGCAGAAACCCGCCGGAATTGCCCCCGGCGGGTTTCGCAAATGCCGACCGGCAGGTCCTAGGCGGCGCGTACGCCGTGGCCGGACGCGCCCGCGGCGTCCGAGAGGTCGTGCCCGTCCAGCTGGAAGGCCGAGAGAAGACCCTGCAGCTGCAAGCTCTGCTCCGCCAGCGTCTGGCTCGCAGCCGTGGTCTCTTCCACCATGGCGGCATTCTGCTGGGTCATCTGGTCCATCTGGTTCACCGACGCGTTGATTTCGGACAGTGCGCCCGCCTGTTCGCGCGATGCCGTGGCAATCGTCTCGACATGGGCATTGACCCGCTCGACAAGCTGGGCGATTTCGACCAGCGCATCGCCGGTCGAGCGCACCAGCGAGACGCCGCTGTCGACTTCGCGGGCGGAGTTCCGGATCAGGTCCTTGATCTCCTTGGCGGCTGTTGCGGAACGCTGCGCCAGCTCCCGAACCTCCTGCGCGACAACCGCAAAGCCTCGGCCCGCCTCGCCGGCACGTGCCGCCTCGACGCCAGCGTTCAGCGCAAGCAGGTTTGTCTGGAAGGCGATCTCGTCGATCACCGAGATGATCTGGTTGATGCGGCTGGACGATTCCTCGATCCGGCCCATCGCATCGACCGCATTGCGGACGATGTCGCCCGAACGACCTGCACTTGCCTTGGTCTCCGCGACCATGGCGCGTGCCTCGTGGGCGCGCTCCGAAGCCGTCTTCACCGTCGCGGTGATCTCGTCGAGCGCGGCCGCCGTTTCTTCCAGCGATGCCGCCTGCTGCTCCGTGCGGCGCGACAGGTTGTTGGTCGCGCTGCTGATGTCGGCGGCGCTGTCGCGAACGACATGGCTCGTCTCGGTGATCGAGACGATCGTCTGGCGTAGCGAGCTCACGGCTGCGTTGAAGTCCCCGCGGAGCGTTTCGTAGTCACTGCCGAGGTCGCCCGCATGAGCCGACAGGTCCCCTTGCGCGAGTTCGGAAAGTGCCCGCCCGAGTTCAGCCATGGCACGCGTCTGCCGGCCAGCGGCGGCCGAGATCGTGCGCTCGTTGTTCGAACGCTCCTCGGCCAATGCGCGGCTCTGCTCGCTCTCGCGTTCCTGCAGAGCCAGCCGCTCTTCCACGGCATCGCGCAGCACCACGAGCGCCCGCGCCATTTCACCGATCTCGTTCTTCTGCTGCGTATGCGGCACGGTCACGTTCGCCTCGCCCTCGGCGATGTCGCGCAGCGCGCCCTTCACCTGCCCGAGCGGACCGGTAATGCTGCGGATGACGATGAAGGCGCCCCCGAGCAGGATCACGGCGCAGGTGCCGAACGTTAGCGCATAGCTGATCATGTTGTCGCGGAACATGGCGTGCATGTCGTCCACATAGACGCCGGTGCCGACGATCCAGCCCCAGGGCTCGAAGCCGATCACGTGTGAATACTTCTCGACAGGCTCAGCCGCGCCGGGCTTCGGCCAGTAGTAATCGACGAAGCCCTCGCCGCCGGCCTTGACCGTTTCCACGAACTCGACGAACAGGAATTTGCCGTTCGGGTCCTTGTTCTGCGAAAGGTCCGTGCCGTTCAGCTTGGCATTGATCGGATGCATGACCATGTAGGGCCGCATGTCGTTGATCCAGAAGTAGCCATTGCCGCCGTCGTAACGCATCCCGCCGATCGCCTTCATGGCCTCGGCCTGGGCGTGCTCGCGGGTCATGGCACCGGAAACCTCCAGCGCGTGATACTGGTTCAGAACACTGACCGCGATATCGTCCATGAAATCGAGCCCTGCCTTCCGCTCCTTTTCGGAAGAGGCATAGCTTTCGAACAGGCTGAATGTCATTGCACTGCCCAGGATGACGAGTGCGAAGACGATGAGGCAATACATTCGCGTGGATATGGCTAGGCGCTGCATAGAATTCCCCCCTTTGCAACAAACTGTCGCCAACGATAGACGGGGATAGTTACCGGGTAGTGAAAACACAGGGACTTCGCCTCCTGCGCGAGTTAGGCGCAACTAAAGTCTAATTCACCGCTAAACCCGCCACATTGCCAACGAGACTGGCTTCCGTGCCGAGAATCGGCTCTTTTGACGTGAAAAGGATCGACCATGACCGATAGCACGCGCCCAACCGGCGAACTCACCCTGCGAACGCTCGCCATGCCCTCCGATGCCAATCCTGCCGGCGACATCTTTGGCGGCTGGGTCATGGCGCAGATGGACCTTGCCAGCGGCATCCGTGCCGCCGAGCGTGCGCGTGGCCGGGTGGTCACCGCCGCCGTCAAGGAAATGGCCTTCCAGCTGCCCGTGAAGATCGGCGACACGTTGAACGTCTATACCGAGATCACCCGGGTAGGACGCACGTCGATCACGCTGCTCGTGGAAGCCTGGGCCCAGCGTGCACGACACCGGATGCTCGAGAAGGTCACTGCCGGCACATTCATCATGGTGGCGCTCGACGAACAGGGCCGCCCCATGCCGGTCCCTGCCGACTGAGGCACCGACTGAGCCGCCGCCCGAACCATCATTGCCGCAACGCCTCTGTCAAAATTATAAGTACCCTCTTATATACCTGAATGATGGCAGGCTTTCTGCCTTCCGGGTAGGAGCACGATGCCGAAACATCGCCTCACAGATGCAGATGCGATCGAGGCGGGAATTCGCATAGCTCGAGCCCAACAGGCCGTCGGTTCGCTGACCCTCTCCATCTGGGCCAATTGCTTCATCGGCCTGACAACCGTCGCCATCCTCTGGAGCCAGAACCCGGCGCGTTCGCTGGTCGTCTGGTTTTGCGGCCTCGTCGTCCTGAACATGATGCGCCTGCTGATGTGGCGGTCCATCCACAGCAGGGATTTGCCGAGGATTGATCCGGAACTGACACTTCGCATCCTGGCTGCAGCAGCCGGTCTCGTCGGTTGCATCTGGGCCGTTGCGCCATTTCTGGAAACCACGCTGCTCGGGGCGGCGGCACACGCCTATATCATCTTCATCATCGGCGGCCTCTGCTGCGGTGCCATCGTCCAGAGCCCGGCCTCGTCAAACATCGCAATCGCCTTCTGCACGCCGCCCATGCTGTCGGCCATCGCCTCGCTCTTGTGGACGGGCACGACCGTCAACATCATCGTGGCGCTCGATGTCGCTCTCCTGATGGCCATGATGGTTCGCAGCAGCCGCAGGAGCCAGGCGGCATTCGTCGAGAGTCACCGCGCGCGCCTGGCAGCCATGTCGCTGGCGGATTCCCTGTCGACCGCCAATACCGAGATCCGCAAATCCAACGAACAGCTCGAAATTCTTGCCAGCCATGACCCGCTGACCGGGCTCGGCAACCGCACGGCCTTCAACCGGGGCCTGACGCAGATCCTTCAGCAGAACGGCGACGCCGGCTGGCCGGTCGCGCTGCTCGTCATCGATCTGGATCGTTTCAAGCTGATCAACGACACGATGGGGCACTCCGCCGGCGACATCGTGCTGACAACCTTCGCCTCCCGCCTGTCCATGTTGAAGGATCCGTCGGACCTCGCCGTGAGGCTCGGTGGAGATGAGTTCGCCGTCGTCGTCCAGGGCCCCTTGGCCGAGGAAAGGGCACAGGCGCTCGCACTGAAGATCCTCGACGCGGGCGCTCAGACCGTGCCGATCCAGGGGCGCTCCGTCACCAGTGGCGCAAGTGTCGGGCTCGCCGTCTTCCCCGAGCACGGCATCACCCAGGAGGACATATTCGCCTCTGCCGACATCGCCCTCTATGCCGCCAAGGAACAGGGCCGCCGCTGCGTCTGCATCTTCAATCCGGAGATCAAGCGGCAACTGGATCGCCAGAGGCTGATTGAGATGGCCCTCGAAAACGCAATCGCTGCGGGTGAGATCCGGGTCCTCTTCCAGCCACAGGTCAACCTGCTGGACGGAAGCGTTATCGGCTTCGAAGCGCTCATCCGCTGGAACCATCCGGAAGTCGGCCCCATACCTCCGCCGGAAATTGTGCGAGCCGCAAAAGCCCTTCATGTGTCCGACAAGCTTACCCTGCATGTCGCGACCGCCGCCGCCGACCTCGCCCGCCAGTTGCCGGACCTCGGCATGCACGGCGTGCCGGTCGCCATCAATGTTTCGCCCTGCGAGTTTTCCGCCTACCTCCTGTCGCAGAACCTGCTGGAAGTCGTGACCGCGGCAGGCATCCAGCCCTCGCAGATCGAGATCGAGATTACCGAGGAAGCGATCCTCGATACGGTCACCGCCGGCACGGAGCTTGCCCGGCTCGAACAGGCCGGCTTCCGCCTTGCGGTCGATGATTTCGGCATGGGGCACTCGTCTCTCGCCTATATCGTCGGCCTCAGGATCGACCGCCTGAAAATAGATCGCAGCTTCATCACCGGCATCGCCGCCAGCCGGGAGAACCAGGCGCTCGTGGCAGCCTTGGTCGGCATGGGCCGCGCACTCGCCATAGATATCGTCGTGGAGGGCGTCGAGACGGCCGAGGATGCCGAAGTCTTGCGGATGCTCGGCTGCCGCTTCGCCCAGGGCTATCTCTATGCCATGCCCATGCCGCCGGAAGTCTTGCTGGCCTGGATCACCGGTCAAAGGCAACCGGATCAGCCGCCGGTTTCCCTCGCCTGACGAGCCTCAGCCTCCCTCCGCTCCCGCCGTGTCCATCGCACGGGAAAGCACTGCAAAGACACGCGGATCGGCGCACTGCGCCACGTTGAAGCGCATGAAGGATCCTGCCGACTGCGATACGCTGAACACATCGCCCGGCGCCAGAACCACATCGTCCACCAGGGCACGCCGCGCCACGTCCGCCGCGTCCACGCCATCCGGCAGCAGGCACCACAGGAAAATTCCGCCACGCGGCTCGACCCACGGCACGATCCCCAGCGCCTTCAGCCGTATCCGCACCTCGCCCATCGCCCCAACCAACCGGTCGCGCATTCCGCTGATATGCCGGCGATAAGTGCCGTCCTTCAGCACCGCATGGACGATTTCCGCCGATACCGGATTGCCTGCAAAGGTGGTGGCGATCTTCAGATCCACCAGACGCTCGATCCAGTCCGGCCGGGCGGCGATATAGCCCGTGCGCGCCGCCGCCGTCAGCGTCTTCGAAAAGCTGCCGATCTGGATGACCCGTTCCAGCCCGTCGAAAGCGGAAAGCCGCGGCGCCGGTTCCGGCTCGAAATCGCCGAAGATATCGTCCTCGATGATCGTCAGCCCCGCCTCCTCGGCCAGCTTGAGCAGTCGGTGCGCGGTAACCGGCGAGAGCGTCGCTCCCGTCGGGTTGTGGATGGCCGAATTGGTGATGTAGAGGCGCGGCCTGTGCTCCTTGACGACTGCAGCGAACTGCTCGAGGTCGGGGCCGGTCGGGGTATAGGGCACACCGACGATCCGAACCCGATGCGCCCGCAAGAGCGCCAGGAAATTGAAGTAGCACGGATCGTCAACCAGCACCGTGTCGCCCGGCTCGACCAGCAGGCGGCACAGCATGTCGATCGCCTGCGTCCCGGACTCCGTCAGCATGATCTGCTCCGCCGGGGCCAACAGCCCGCGCTCGCCCAGTCGCATGGAGAGCAACTGCCGCAGCGGCGCGTGCCCGAGCGGCGTCCCGTAATCCGTCAGCTTCGCCGTATCCGCGCGCGAAAGTGTCCTCAGCGAACGCCGCAGCTCCTCCTCCGGCATCCAGGATGCAGGCAGCCAGCCGCAGCCCGGCTTTAGGACCTCCCTGCCCGCCTCCAGCGACTGCCGCGAGACCCAGAACGGATCGACCGCCCGGTCGAGGCGTGGCCCGATCTCAGCTAGGGCCAGCGGCTGTGGATTGCGCATCACATAGAAGCCGGAGCCGCGCCGCGACTGGATCATGCCTTCGGCCACCAGCCGGTCATAGGCTTCCACGACTGTCGAAGTGGAGACCCCCATGGTCTTGGCAAATCCGCGGATCGAGGGCAGCTTCGCGCCGGGTAACAGGGCGCGCCCGGCGATCCTCTGCCGGATCGCCATGGCGGTTTTCTCCAGCTGCGTCTCGCCAGAGGGCATCGATGACACGTCCATCTGTACTGCTCCTGCCACCATTACAGTTTGGGTAAACTGTAATGGACCGTCGCTGGAGAATCCATCCCTCGACGTCTATTGTCCGCGCAAACGGGCGCTGGACGCCAGAAACAGCAGGACATCATGGACAAGACGACAAGCGGCTGGCTCAACGGATTTATCGGAGTGCTGATCTTCAGCGGATCGCTTCCGGCGACACGCGCGGCGGTCGCCGACTTCCACCCCCTGTTCCTGACGGGCGCCCGCGCCGTCATCGCCGGCCTGCTGGCGCTTCTGCTCTTGGGGTCCTTCCGGGAAAAGCGCCCCGCTGCCGGCGATCTGATCGCACTCACCGTCGTGGCGCTTGGTGTCGTTGTCGGCTTCCCGCTGCTGACGGCCCTCGCGCTGGAGCATGTCACCGCCGCGCATACGATCGTCTTCGTTGGCCTTCTGCCCCTGGCGACTGCCATCTTCGGTGTTCTGCGTGGCGCGGAGCGCCCGAAACCAGCTTTCTGGCTGTTCTCCTGCATCGGCAGCGGGATGGTCGCAAGCTTCGCCCTCACGCAAGGGTTCACGGCATCACCGCTCGGAGACATGCTGATGCTTGCCGCGATCCTGGCCTGCGGCCTCGGCTATGCGGAAGGCGCCAGGCTTTCCCGCAGGCTCGGCGGCTGGCAGGTGATCTGCTGGGCGCTGGTCCTGTCACTGCCGGTAATGCTGGTGCTGGCGTTAGCAACCCTGCCGGCCACGTTCTCAGGCACCGGACACTCCGCATGGTTCGGCCTCGCCTACGTCTCCGTGTTCAGCATGCTGATCGGCTTTATATTCTGGTATCGCGGGCTGGCCCAGGGCGGCATCGCCGGCGTCGGACAGCTGCAGCTGCTCCAGCCATTCTTCGGTCTGGCGCTCGCCGCAACGCTTCTCGGCGAAGCCGTGAGCCCGTCCATGATCGCCGTCACCCTCGCCGTCATCCTCTGCGTCGCCGGCGCGAAGAGGTTCGCGCGGTAGAGGGATTAATGGCGCGACGGACAGCGATTCAACCCAACCGCCAGCGGCGACAAATGTGTCCGTTTACTGAGACAACATAAGGACTTGCCGTGGCCTCCGCGTCCACTTACGGTGACATGCACTGGGGCAGCGGATAGCAGGTTGGAATGGTCAATGCCGTCTTTTATCACAAGGACGACAGCATCTATAAAGATGTCAGAGGCAAGCTTTACCACTTTCCGGGCAGCTATCTGTCACGTGTCGTCCAGACAATCGGCAGCCTGATCGTCTATTACGGACCTTTGCCAAGTCTACGCAGCCGCTACTATTCCGGCATAGCCCGTGTACTTTCCGTTCAACCTGATCCGGATCTCGCGAACCACCACTACGCATTCCTCGACGAATACATCGATTTCGACAGACCAGTCGATTATCTAGAAGCCGGCGGCTTTGAAGGGCGGCTAGTTAGGCCTGACGGCTCGGTGAATGGCGGCCGCAGCGTCCAGGCGGTCCGCCTGATCGAAGAACGGGAATTCGCTGCGATCGTGGCCGCGGGACTCTCAGAACCCGACGAATGGCCCGACCGCATCGACAGCCCGGAGCAGAGACAAGAGATCGATGAACTCCCACAGGCCATCTACCTTGCCGACAATGACGCCCGTCCGATCCTGACGCATACGATCAACCGCCCCTTCCGAGACGCGAAATTCCGTCAGCATATCCGCAAAGTCTATGACCGCCGCTGCGCATTTACCGGCCTGCAACTGATCAATGGTGGCGGACGGCCGGAGGTTGAGGCTGCACATATCATTCCGGTCGAGCGCGGCGGCAATGATTCCATTCAGAACGGTATCGCGCTTTCCGGTACGGTCCACTGGATGTTCGACCGCGGCCTGCTATCGCTTGCGGACGATCACCAAATCCTCTGTTCGCGGCACCTGAATGCCGATGTCTCGCATCTGCTGGTTCCCGACCTGATCGCCCGCGTGCCGAGTGCCAGACATCAAAGGCCGCATCCCCACTATCTGGCTTGGCACAGGGAAAACGTCTTCAAGCAGTGATAGAAGCGGCCACTCCCGCCCGTTTCCCTTTTGTACTCATTTTACCATCCCGGGCCCTTCACTTTCGCCGGGACTCTCTCCATATTCGCGGCATGGCCAGATCCCCGAAAAAGTCTCCCGCCTCGAACCCCGGATTCAGCAAGGGTTTCGAGGAAGCCCCGCAATCGTCCTTCGAAGGCGCGCCGCTGGAAGGCAGCGTTTCCGACTGGGTGAAGCAGCTCGAGGCAGAGGCGGAGATGTCCGGCGTCGAGACGCAGCGCGAGATCGCCTCCAAGGCCGGCAAGCACCGCAAGAAGATCGAGATCGCGGCCCGCGAGGAAGCCATCAAGGCCGCGGCCAAGGCGGCCCCGAAAACGGCCAAACACACCACCGCCCAGAAAACCTCGCGCGGCGTCTCCATCGGCGCCTCGTCCGACCCGAAGACGCGCGCCGCCGCCGGCCTCAATCCGGTCGCCGGCATGGATGTCTCGCTCGAGGATGCCGAAAGCCTGGCGCCCGGCGCGGTCACCGCCACCGTCGAGGCGCTGTCGGCGCTGATCGAAAGCGGCAACCCGCTGTTCAAGGACGGCAAGATGTGGACGCCGCACCGTCCCGCCCGGCCGCCGAAGTCGGAAGGCGGCGTCACCATCCGCATGACGTCGGAATACCAGCCCGCCGGCGACCAGCCGACCGCGATTGCCGATCTCGTCGAGGGCATCGACAACAACGAGCGCTCCCAGGTCCTGCTCGGCGTCACCGGATCGGGCAAGACCTTCACCATGGCCAAGGTGATCGAGGCCACCCAGCGCCCGGCCGTCATCCTCGCCCCCAACAAGACGCTCGCCGCCCAGCTCTATTCCGAGTTCAAGAGCTTCTTCCCGGACAACGCGGTCGAATATTTCGTCTCCTATTACGACTACTACCAGCCGGAAGCCTATGTGCCGCGCTCGGATACGTTCATCGAGAAGGAATCCTCGATCAACGAACAGATCGACCGCATGCGCCACTCCGCCACCCGCTCGCTCTTGGAGCGCGACGACTGCATCATCGTCGCCTCGGTCTCGTGCATCTACGGTATCGGCTCGGTCGAAACCTACACCGCCATGACCTTCCAGATGGCGGTCGGCGACCGGCTGGACCAGCGCCAGCTGCTGGCCGATCTCGTCGCCCAGCAGTACAAGCGCAAGGAGATCGATTTTTCCCGCGGCTCGTTCCGGGTGCGCGGCGATACGATCGAAATCTTCCCGGCCCACCTTGAGGATGCCGCCTGGCGCATCTCCATGTTCGGCGACGAGATCGACAGCATCACCGAGTTCGACCCGCTCGCCGGCCACAAGACCGGCGACCTGAAATCGGTAAAAATCTACGCCAATTCGCACTATGTCACCCCGCGCCCCACCCTCAACGGCGCCATCAAGTCGATCAAGGAAGAGCTGAAGCACCGCCTCGCCGAGCTGGAAAAAGGCGGCCGCCTCCTGGAAGCGCAGCGGCTGGAACAGCGCACCCGCTACGATATCGAAATGCTCGAAGCCACCGGCTCCTGCGCCGGCATCGAGAACTATTCGCGCTACCTCACCGGCCGCAATCCCGGCGAACCGCCGCCGACGCTGTTCGAATACATCCCCGACAACGCCCTCCTCTTCATCGACGAAAGCCACGTCTCCGTCAGCCAGATCGGCGGCATGTACCGGGGAGACTTCCGCCGCAAGGCGACGCTTGCCGAATACGGCTTCCGCCTGCCGTCGTGCATGGACAACCGCCCGCTGCGCTTCGAGGAATGGGATGCCATGCGCCCGCTCACCGTCGCCGTCTCGGCCACGCCCGGCAACTGGGAGATGGAACAGTCCGGCGGCGTCTTCGCCGAACAGGTCATCCGCCCGACCGGCCTCATCGATCCGCCCGTGGAAGTCCGTGCCGCCCGCTCCCAGGTGGACGACGTGCTCGGCGAAATCCGCGAGACCGCAGCCAAGGGCTACCGCACGCTCTGCACCGTGCTCACCAAGCGCATGGCCGAGGACCTGACCGAATACCTGCATGAACAGGGCGTGCGCGTCCGCTACATGCACTCCGACATCGACACGCTGGAACGCATCGAGATTATCCGCGACCTGCGGCTCGGCGCCTTCGACGTGCTGGTCGGCATCAACCTTTTGCGCGAGGGTCTGGACATCCCGGAATGCGGCTTCGTCGCCATCCTCGATGCCGACAAGGAAGGCTTTCTGCGCTCCGAAACCTCGCTCATCCAGACGATCGGCCGTGCGGCGCGTAACGTTGATGGCAAGGTCATCCTCTATGCCGACAAGGTCACCGGCTCGATGCAGCGCGCCATGGACGAAACCAGCCGCCGCCGCGAAAAGCAGGTCGCCTATAACGAGGAACACGGCATCACGCCGGAATCGGTGAAGCGCAACATCACCGACATCCTCGATTCGGTCTACGAACGCGACCACGTCCGCGCCGACATTTCAGGCGCCGCCGGCAAGGGCTTTGCCGATGGCGGCCACCTGGTCGGCAACAACCTGCAGGCGCATCTCAACGCGCTCGAAAAGGACATGCGCAACGCCGCCGCCGACCTCGACTTCGAAAAGGCCGCCCGCCTGCGCGACGAGATCAAACGCCTCAAGGCCGCCGAACTGGCGGTCATGGACGACCCGATCGCCCGGCAGGAGTCCAAAGCCATGGAAGGCACCGGAAAGAAGGGCAAGGGTGCCGCAAGCGCAAGGAACTCCCTCGCACTTATGGGGACGGTTGGGGATGGAAAAGCCTCAATCGAAACCCCTCCCGGTCCTTCGGACCACCCTCCCCACAAGGGGGAGGGTTTACCGGAGCAAGCCTCCTACTTCGCCAAACCCACGCTCGACGACATGGGACCGGGCACCGACACGGCCACACCGCTCTTCCGCCGCAACACGCTCGACGAAATGACCGTCGGCCGCACGGAAAAGCCGGTCGACAAGAGGCGTGGAGGGCCGGAGGCCCGACAGGGAGACGAAAAAATCCCGCTGCCCGAACGCCCACCGGAAACCTACTCGACCAAAAAACGCTTCTCGCCGCTCATGGAAGGCCAGCCGGAACGCGGCCCGGCCGACAACCCGCGCCCCATCGTCCGCGGCAAGGTCGGCGCGGGAAGCTACGAGGATCCCGGAGAGCAGAAGCGCAAGAGCCGCACGAAGGGCAAGACGGGACGTCCGGGGCGGTAAATATTTATCAACCTGACAAACCTAGAAAATAACGATCGTTATCCGGGCATGCTCGCATGAATATTCAAAGAAACATCCACGAAATGAAGATCAAAGTAAGCTGTGCTGGGTGGCTACAGGCTCGGTATGGCGGCGTCGGTGTGGGCACGCTAATTAACGAGTTTAGCGCCAACAGATCTAAAGCACGAGCTGACCTCGTATATATCTCTTCCACTGAAATCGTCGCAGTGGAAATCAAAAGCAGCAGTGATAAAATCGGGCGATTAGAAAGTCAGATCTCATATCTTCGGACGCTTTATAACCGCGTTGATGTAGTAACAACTTGCAAGCACATTGCGAAAGCGCGCGCAATCTGCAGTAACCTGCATGTTGGACTCCATCTGGTCGACGGGGAAAAATTCACCACAGTTTTGAAGGGACGGCGCAGGAGCATTGGCGCGCTCACACTCGAAAATCGTGTATTCCCGAAACATGTTCGGCAGAGGAGAGATTTTCAAGCGACCGAGAGTTTCTATCGCAACTACCTAGTTCAGAGATATGGTGTCTCCCAGCTCTGTAAACTGCAATCGAGCGACGACCACAACATGGACCCTGGATTCATACGGAGCTTAAATCCTCACTACATCCTCAGCACACAAGCAAAACAGAGGCGCGATTTATACTACGAAGAACTTCAAGCTTTATCGACAAATCTTCAGTCTACCCACTCTTCCTCTAAGTCCTCTGCTGAAACATCTACACCGTAGAGCGACTGCTTTGTGAGATGGATATTTATTCGACACGCTGTTGCTTTAGCAGGTGACGTTATTCCAAAGGGGCTGCGTAGTTGGGTGATTTTGATCAACTGCGTTCCCCAGACATTGAGATTTTCATCCCAATCTGGACTCTCGGTCGCCATATCCGCCATTTGGCCGTAAGCCTCGATTCTTCGCTCCCGAAAGTCGTCGGCGCTCTCGCCATCTTCTTTTACGCAGTCGCTTCGGAAGAAATTCCAGTGCGATTGTGTTGGCAGATCAATCCTCGGGCGCGGAACACCTCCGCCGCCTTGCTCACTCGCTCTCGCACTACCGCGATCACTGAAGACCAATCCCCCGACTTCGGAATTTACGATATTAAAAAAATTTCGCTCAAAGATCTCTTGTGAGTTTCTGGCCCCGAAGGCAGATGGGAACGTGGTTGAAGAAAGAGAGATTACGGATTCGGGCAAGCGCTCTCTAATGTAAATTACATCCTGTATCGCGGGTATGGCGCTCGCCAAAAGCTTCGAGTCTCTCTGACCATAATCGATCACTATTGTGAATTGGATGTTTGGACGTAGGGCCAGCAGATCTACGATCGGAGCAACAGGCAATGCAGCGTGGCCGCCGAATGTTCGATCTATTCTTACCCCAATTCGGTGGTGATGCAGTTCTGCTGCGCGATCGATTTGTGCCAACAACTGCTCGGAGGATTGAGCTCCACGAAGCTGAAGCACTGGCATCGCTTGATGCAGTTGGCCCACAAATTCAATCCAGTTACCAAAGCCATGAGCAGGATCACGTAATTGCTCTATCTCCGAATACGTATCTGATCCAGCAGCTGGGTAATATTCGGGATCAAGTTCAGCAAACCAAGGACGACTTGGAAAACCGTGAGAAATTTTGTCCAACCCACGAGATAAAGCACCTCCGCCTAACCACGGTTTAACAAGAATAAGAGGGGTCATTCGATCTTTTGAAAGATCTGGCAATTCGGAAAGCGCCACCACTTCAGCTGGCCGAATTGAAAGCACTGGTATATATGACATCATTTCATTCCCAGTCGAATGCGCATAGCTTCTTCGGACACACCGAATTTCGCAGCCAATGGCGAAACCACATCCGCCAATCGCTCGACAGCAAGTTCCGCCCTAAGCTCTTTTACCTTTTCAACTGGCATTAGAATGTCTGAGGCTAACCGGTTGGCTTCTGCCTCATACAGGTCACTAAGTTTCGAGCGATACAGAATGTTGTCACTGATGCCTGATCCGATTAGATGCCTATGCAATAGAAAGTGGGCCAACTCGTGAGCAAGAGTAAATCTCTGACGATATGACGGCTCGTGCTTATTGATTACTATTTTATGCCCGTCACTCGACGGAAATATCATTCCGGATATACCAATATCCAATGTTGAAACCTTCAATTCAACACCAAATGATTTGACAACTTCGCCAATTTTTACTGGAATTTCCTCTTGAAACTGAGATATCACTCCCCTTACTTCAGGTGAAAGTCCAGACCACTCCTTAGAATATTTAGTCATTCCCCGTACTCCGATTCAGGATTGGGGAAGTCGCGATCAGAAATCCTCCCACGTTGTAATTCAGCGACAAGAGCGTTTACACGCGCAACAATAATCGAATGAAGCTCCCCATCTTCGCTTAATTGTTCATTTGTGTGATCAGCCGCGGCATTTATTGCCGCGCTTTGTAGAAGACTAAAGCCAAAGGCACCAACAACAGCTATAATTATTCCGAGAGCTGTCAACATTATTGACAAGGCTGAAAGGACGACGGTTATTGTCGTTGCCGAGTCAAAATTAAGGTTCATCTTAGGAGAGTCCTGAAAACTGATAGCTCCAGAAAATATAAACGCACTCAATATAACGCCACCGAAGAAGCCTCCTAAAGCCACTCCGGTCGTGAACGTTGCTCTTTTACGACTCTTAGTCATAGCGTTGATTCTACCAAGCCGCGATAAGCTATATTTGTTACTTCTACCTGCAGATGCAACTTGCAAGAACAACATATCCACGACAGCTGCGCATCGTCACAGCAACACCACCCTGTCAGCGCATAAAATCTCCGGACGCTCCCGGCATCGAATGCTGCAGCCCGAACAGCCGGTCGTGGTTACGACGCTACGGGACCCGAAACATATAAATGCCGCGAGCGTGCTGGCAGCCGACAGCCACAAGACACGGCTTCCCGCCTCGACATTCCGTCCCCAACCCGCAGCCCTGCACCCCACATCGATGCGACGACTTTGCACGCCCCGCTAACCCTCCATCAACCCATCGATGCCATATCTCCCTCGACCAGCCAGGAGGGAGAAACACATGGCAATGATCGGCTTCAAGAACACCCACAACCAGCCCGTCTACGTCAATCCTGCGCAGGTCCTCTACGTCACCATGTTCGAGCCCGACGTCTCGGTCATCGCGCTCGCCGTGGCCGGCACCGGCGGCAAGCCCGTGACCCTGCACGTACGCGGCAGCGTCGAACTGGTGCAATCCAAGCTCTGAGATTGCGGCAGCGGCGACGGGCCACCTCGGGATGAGGTCTTGGCTCGGCGGCCCCTAATACACTCCGTCATTCCTGTCCTCGGACTTGATCCGGGGATCGGTCACAGGAATCCGGCAGCGCCATGTCCATGGCGCGCAAGACTCAACGATACGCCGCAGCAGTTCTCTCGCCGCGCAGACGCGCGGAGGCTGGATCCCGGCCCAAGGCCGGGATGACGGGGGAGACGATGGCCTACGCCGCCGGCAGATCCCGCCCTCTCGCCATCCCCTCCGCCCAAAACCGCACACCCACCCACGAAAAATCAAACACTTCCACCCATCCACATCCCCGTCCCCGAAACCCGTGCCTACAATCTCCCCGTTCCGCCCTCGGATACACTGCAAGGCGTTGCAGCGAGGCGGGGCCGGCGCGGGTCGTGAGGGTGAGACGCAAAACCTCATGGTTCGGGTCCGTGTGAAAATGGTTTCCCTCCGGCGACACGGGGGAAGCGGGACAGGTCTCGGACCGGCCACCCGCTTCTGATGCCCGAAAGAGCGCGCCGGGCGTGCCTGTGCGGCACACATGAGGGCTCGACGGATGGTTTCGCCGGATCTTTGAAAGTCCGCCGAGAACATCGGGAAACCGGCGGCCAAAGCCGTCCGGACGGGCCTTTGCAGAGAAACCGGAGTCACGGGCAGAAACCGCCGAACGGGGCGCTGAGAGGTGCCACCCAAACCAAAACCTTGCGAGGCAGCTTTCAGCGCCCCGTCCGTTCAACGAAAACCGCAATCGCCAAGGGGTCAGCATGTCCAAAGCCGAGCAGACCGCCATCGACGCCAATCTCGCCGGACACACGGCCGACATGCTCGCGCTGCCGCACATGGCCTGCTGGCGGCGCGACTGCCGTCGCCGCAACCGTTGCTACTGGCACTTCGCGTCGCGCGGTGAACCCTGCTGCCTTAAGAACCTGACGGAGGACGAGCGCCGCGTCTTCGACGAACTCTATGCAGACGCCGTCCTCGTGCGCGACAACTGGCGCGGGCTCAATTTGATACCGGCCACCCAGCGAAAACGAGACCTGCGGGACGCCGCCTTTGCCATCGTTCGCGCCGCCCTGCCCCGTTGCGACCGTCGCCGGTTCGCCGCCCGCATGCGCGCCCGCGCGGCGGAACGCCCGGCTCCGGCGGGCTCTCCGGAGGCCTGGGACCGGGAAGCCTTCGAGATCTACCTGATCTACCGGCCCCGCGGCATGTAGTGCCGGATGGAGGACGACACCCCTTCCCTCGCGGGCCGGTGTCGCCTAGGGTTCCGCCATGCTTCATTTCCGTTTTCCCGCCCCGCCCGCAGCCCCCATCTTGCTTGCGCTTTCCGCACTCGTCCCGGCTCTTGCCCTGATCGCCCTGGCCCCGGTCGCATCAGCCCAGGAACAGGCGTCCGCCTTTCCGCCGGCGCCGCGTCCGCCCGCGCAAGCGTGGCAGCCGGTGGAGCAGGTGAAGACCTATGCCGTCTCCGGCAGCTCCGGCATGGCGCTCTACCAATCGATCGGCGAGCGCGGCCCGTCGGCCGGCCTCGGCGCGGCGATTGCCCATACCGCCTTCAAGCTCACCTGGACGCGCGACTATCGCCCGCAGCCGGACGGCTCCTGCACGCTGGCGATCGCCAGGCCGAAGCTGATCGTCACCTATACGATGCCGAAAGCGTCGAAGGATCTGCCCGCCGGCCTGAGGGAGAAGTGGCAGCGCTTCATCACCGGCGTCGAGAAGCACGAGCGGGTGCATGGCGACCAGATCATCAACATGGTGCGCGGCATCGAGGCCTTCAGCATCGGGCTGAATGCGCCCGACGATCCGCAGTGCCAGAAGGTGCGCGCCAGGCTGCAGGCGCGGCTGAAAGGGTTTTCCGACGAGCGGGTGCGCCAGAGCCGCGACTACGACAAGGTCGAGCTGACGGAGGGCGGCGCCGTCCACCAGCTGATCCTGGCGCTGGTGAACGAGCCCTGATCGTCGGGGGCTGAACGAGAAGACCCCCCGCAGCGGCGCTGCGAGGGTGTCTGCCAGGATCTGGCACGAGCAGTGTTGGTTGGCTTACTGCTGCTCCTGCGTTTCGCTGCGCAGCCCTTCGAAGGCCGGGGCGTCTTCCAGCTGCTGGCGCGTCACGTTCAGCACGATCCGCTCCGGCAGTCCGTCCGGGCCGATCTTGATGGCCCCCTCGTTGGCCGGGGCCTTTCCGGCATTGCCGGCGACCAGCGGGTCGTCGCCGGTGGCCGGCAAGCCGGTGCCGTTGGTGGTGTCCGGCATGGCGGTATTGGCGGGCGCCGCATTATCCGGCGTTCCCGGAGCCGCAGCCGGCGGCGTGGTTGTCTCGGTCGAGGCGGTGGTTTCGTCCGAAACCCCGCCCGGCGCTACTTTCGGATTGGCGGCGGAGGCGGCATCCGCTTCGGCCTGCGTCGCGCCGGGGCCGAGCTCCAGCGCGCTCATATCGACCGCAACGTCCTTCTCGCCGACGCCGAGGAAGCCGCCGACGCCGATGATTACCGCATTCATCGAGCCGTTCTGGCTGACGAGGACGTCGCTGATCGTGCCGATACTTTCACCGTCGGTGCCATAGACCTGCTTGCCCTCGAAATCGCTGACCCGCCACGCCCCGGTTTCGGGAACGGTCACGAAGGGGCCGGCGGTCGTGGCGCTGGCATCCGCAGACTGGTCCATCGCGGTCGCGCTGCTCTGGGCACCACTATCGGCTGGCGTGTCGGGATTGGTGATCGTCGTCCCCGCCTCGCCGGTCGTCGTCTGCGCAACGGCAGCCAGCGGGAAGGCGGCGGATAGAAGAAGGATCGGAAGCAGGCGCTTTGTCATTGGGTGGCTCCTTGGTCATGCGAATTGAACAAGGGGCAAACCCACTGAAACTTAGAAACGTTCCGCATCTCGCGTTTATGTGAAGTCGCGTCAGCCGGCCCGCAGCTGAGCCTCGACCTGCTGTTTCGGACCGCTTTCGATGTCGACCGCGGCAAAGGCCACCTCGATCACCTCAGAACCGGCACCGGGCTTGGTCGATTCCGTCGACAGGATCTGCCGGTATCGGCGCGCCCCGACAAAGCCCTGAAACAGGCCGACCATGTGGCGCGTCACGTGGTTCAGCCGCCCGCCCGATGCAACCACTCCATCCGCATAGGCCATCATCACGTCGCGCAACGCGGTCCAGTCCGTCTCCCGGTGCGGCTCTGCGAAAAATCTCCCGTCCACCTCCGCCAGAAGTCCGGCATTCTGGTAGGCGGCGCGGCCGAGCATCACCCCGTCCATATGGGCAAGGTGCGCGGCCGCCTGGTCGAGGTCGCCAATGCCGCCATTGATGCCGATGAAGACATCCGGGTTCTGCTGCTTCATCCGGTAGACGATCTCGTAGTCGAGCGGCGGCACCTCGCGGTTTTCCTTCGGCGAAAGACCCTTCAGCCAGGCCTTGCGGGCATGGATCCAGACGGCGTCCGCGCCGGCTGCGATCACCCTGGCCAGGAAATCCGGCAGAACCGCTTCCGGCTCCTGCTCATCGACGCCGATCCGACATTTCACCGTCACCGGAACGGTCGCCACGCGCTTCATGGCGGTAACGCAATCCGCAACCAGGTCCGGCGTCCTCATCAGGCAGGCGCCAAAAATCCCGGACTGCACCCGGTCCGACGGACAGCCGACATTGAGGTTGATCTCGTCATAGCCGAAGTCCGAGGCGATCCGCACCGCTTCCGTCAGCTTTGCCGGGTCGGAACCGCCGAGCTGCAGTGCCACCGGGTGTTCCTGAGGCGAAAACGACAGGAGGCGCTCACGCGGCCCGTGGATGATCGCGTCGGCCACCACCATCTCGGTATAGAGCAGCGCATGCCCCGTCAGCTGCCGGTGGAAATAGCGACAGTGGCGATCAGTCCAGTCGATCATCGGCGCAATGGCGAAGATCTTGCGGTCGTCTTTCAGGGCGGAGGCGTACATCGAAATCCTTTCGTTGGCGCCGCTCTTACAGCAAGTGCGGCCTGTCCGCCAGTTTTGCCAACCGGTCCGGAGGCGATAGGATTATAGCGTGGAATCGCCCATGGTGGACGACCCGACAATTGAGACTGGACAGACCGGAGGACAAACCATGCCGCTCTACGCCCTCGGCCAACTCGAACCGAAGCTCCCTGCCCCGGACCGCTACTGGATTGCACCCAACGCGACGGTTATCGGCGATGTCAACGTCGGCGAGGATGTCGGCATCTGGTTCGGCGCCGTGCTGCGCGGCGACAACGAGCCGATCCTGCTCGGTGCCGGCACCAACATCCAGGAAGGCGTGATGATCCACAACGACCTGGGCTTTCCGGTCGCGATCGGTACCGGCTGCACGATCGGCCACCACGCCATCATCCACGGCTGCACGATCGGCGAAAATTCGCTTGTCGGTATGGGCGCGACCATTCTGAACGGTGCAAGGATCGGCAACAACTGCCTCGTCGGCGCCAATGCGCTCATCACCGAGGGCAAGGAATTTCCGGACAATTCCCTGATCGTCGGCTCGCCTGCGAAAGCGATCCGCACGCTCGACGACACGGCCGTCGCGGCACTGAGAAAATCCGCCGCCCACTATGTCGAACGGTGGAAAATGTACGCACGGGATCTGCGGCTGCTTTAGGCGCAGCTCTCGCAAAGCCCGCGGATTTCGATCGTCCGCTTTTCCGGCTTGAAGCGCTGGCCACGTGCCCAGTCGTCCAGCCGATGATCGACCTCATGGTCGTGGAACTCGATCACATGACCGCAGCTGTCGCAGATGGCGAAAGCGACCGTGCCATGACCGTGCGAGCCGCAGCAGGCGCTCTGCTGATGGGCACAGGCGACAAAGGCATTGAGGCTTTCCAGCCGGTGCACCATGCCGTGTTCGAGCAGCTTGTCGAGCGCCCGGTAGACTTGCAGCGGCGCACGAAAGCCGTTGTCGCGCAGCTTGTCGAGGATCGTATAGGCGCTAAGCGCGCTCTCCGACTTCGTCAGCACGTCGAAGACCAGCGTCTGGTTCTTGGTCAAGGCGGGCGAAGTCATGGGCGTACTCCTTTATTCGTCACTCCGTCCGATCGGTTTGACCGCGTGACGGGCAGCAGGCTCAGGATGAAGAACACGAGCGCGGCGACCACGATCGAAGGACCGGATGGCGTATCGTAATGTAGGGATCCGAACAGGCCTCCTACAACGGCCAGCGCCCCGATCAGCGAAGCAAAGACTGCCATTTTCTCGGGGCTTGCCGCAAAACGGCGTGCGGTCGCGGCGGGAATGATCAGGAGTGCGGTGATCAGCATGATCCCGACAATCTTCATGGCAATGGCAATGACGAGGGCCATCAGCAGCATGAACAGAAGCCGCGCACGCTCCGGCTTCAAGCCTTCGGCCTCTGCGATGTCCTCGCTGACAGTGGAGGCCACCAGCGGACGCCAGAGGTAGACGACAGCCGCCAGAACGACGAGGCCACCGCCCCAGATCAGCGTGATATCCTGGCGGGTCACCGCCAGAATGTCGCCGAACAGGAATGCCATCAGGTCTATCCGTACCCATGTCATGAAGGCGACCAGAACCAGACCGATTGCAAGCGTCGAGTGTGACAGGATGCCGAGCAACGCATCGGCCGACAAGGCCTTCTGTCGCTGCAGGAGAAGGAGTAGCAGCGATACGATAACCGCCACGCAGAAGACGCTGACCAGCAGGTTCAACTGCAGGAGCAGCGACAGCGCTACTCCAAGCAGTGCCGAATGCGCCATCGTATCGCCGAAATAGGCCATGCGCCGCCAGACGACGAAACAGCCGAGCGGTCCGCTGGTGAGCGCAACGCCGACCCCGGCGAGCAGTGCACGGACGAAGAAGTCGTCAAGCATGGCGGCCGGTCTCCCCCGCCTGATCGGCATGGCTATGTTCGTGACCGTGATGATGGTCATGGTCATCGTGGCCGTGATGAGCATGGTCATGGTCGTGATGGCCGTCGGCCGGGTGGCAATGGTCGGTGATCGAGCCGTCGCCATGCAGCACGCGGCCATCCGGCAGATGCGTGTGGTCGTGGTCGTGGCTGTAGAGCGCAAGCCCGCGCCCGGCGCCGCCGAACAGGCGTTGATAGTCCTCGCTGCGGCTCACCGTCTCGGGCGTGCCACGGCAGCAGACATGGCCGTTCAGGCAGATGACCGTATCGGTGCCGGCCATGACCATGTGCAGGTCATGCGAAATGAGAAGGATGCCGCAGCCCGTCGTGTGCCGGATCTGGCGGATAAGGTCATAGAGCGCCGTCTCGCCGGCGAAATCGACGCCCTGAACGGGTTCGTCCAGGACGAGAAGATCGGGTCTGCGAGCAATCGCCCGCGCCAAAAGGGCACGCTGGAACTCGCCTCCCGACAGATGGCGGACTTCGGCGTCGATGAGATGCGGAATGCCGGTGGCGGCAAGGGCAGCGTCGAGATCGACGTCGGAGAGCTTGCCTGTCAGCCGCATCAGCCGGCGCACCGACAGCGGCATGGTCCAGTCGATGGTCAGTTTCTGCGGGACATAACCGATGCGCAGATCGCCGGCGCGACGGACCGAACCTTCGTCGGAGCGAAGCACGCCTGTCACAAGCTTTGCCGTGGTGGACTTGCCTGCCCCGTTAGGGCCAATGAGTGTCAGAATTTCGCCGCGGCGGATGGTGAGATCGACACCCCGCACAAGCCAGCGCTTGTCCCTGTAGACACCGGCGTCTTTCAATTCGACGAGCGGTTCGGAAGTCGAAGGATCAGCCTGTTTATTCATCAGCATCTTTTTCTGGCGCCCTGTTGCCTGAGGCTATGACACACGTTATAGCATAACGCAATTGATGTAATAACATTACATTTCAAGACAAGGATGCAGTGATGAGACCAGCGGCCCTTCTCCTAGCAACGTCGGCACTTTTCGGCGCCTCCGCCGCAAACGCGGCACCTGATGTTGTCGTATCGATCAAGCCGATCCACTCGCTGGTCGCATCGATCATGCAGGGGGTCGGAGAACCGGCGCTGATCGTGGAAGGCGCCGCCTCCCCGCATACGTTCACGATGAAGCCTTCCAACGCCCGCGCGGTACAAGGCGCCGACATCGTGTTCTGGATGGGTCCCGGCATGGAAGCATTCCTTGAAAAGCCGCTGGAGGCGCTGGCATCGGACGCAACGGTCGTCAGGCTCGATGATGTCGAAGGCCTGGAGAAGCTGCCGTTCCGCGAGGGCGGCGCATTCGAGGCGCACGATCATGGTGACGATCACGGTCACGCGGGTTCACATGATCACGCTGAAGCAGCGGACGGTGACGACCATGAAGGGCACGCCCACGGCGACCATGGTCACGACGACCATCATCACGGCGAGTTCGATACCCATCTCTGGCTTGACCCCGCCAATGCCAAGGCCATGGCGGCAGCTATCGAAAAGTCGCTCGCCGCTGCCGATCCGGACAACGCCTCTGCCTACGCAGCAAATCTCGATGCGTTGAACGGCAAGATCGACGTCCTGGACAAGGAGATCACCGCGACAATCGCCCCGATCAAGGAAAAGCCCTTCATCGTCTTCCACGATGCCTATCAGTATTTCGAGAGCCATTACGGTGTGCGGGTCGTCGGCTCGATCACGGTGAGCCCCGAAGTCATGCCGGGAGCCGAGCGCGTGACCGAAATTCACGACAAGGTAAAGGAGCTCGGCGCCACCTGCGTCTTCGCCGAACCGCAGTTCGAGCCGAAGCTGATTCAGGTCGTTACCGAGGGCACGCCTGCGAAATCCGGCACGCTCGATCCGGAAGGCGCGAGCCTCACGGAGGGACCGGCACTCTATTTCGACCTGATGCAGTCGATCGCCACCAACCTCAAGATTTGCCTCGGCCAGGACACCTGAGCCGACCAGTCTACAAGCGAGGCGGGCTCTGTCCGCCTTTCTATTTTGAATCAAGTGTAATGTTATATCATATGGATAAATACGATGGATAACAGATTGCCGGTCACCGTCATCTCCGGGTTTCTCGGAGCCGGAAAGACGACGCTTCTCAACCACATCCTTGGCAATCGAGCTGGCCTGCGCGTCGCCGTCATCGTCAACGACATGAGCGAGGTGAACATCGACGCCGCGCTCGTTCGCGAAGGCAGCAAGCTCTCGCGAACGCAGGAGCAACTGGTTGAGATGACCAATGGCTGCATCTGTTGCACGCTGCGCGACGACCTGCTGACAGAGGTGCGCAATCTGGCCGGCCAGAACCGGTTTGACTACCTGCTGATCGAATCCACCGGCATCGCCGAACCCCTCCCTGTCGCCGCGACCTTCGACTTTCGCGACGAGAACGGGAAAAGCCTTTCCGACCTGGCGCGTCTCGATACGATGGTGACCGTTGTCGATGCGGCAAATCTCCTGAACAATTACGGATCATCCGATTTCCTTGCGGAACGCGGACAATCTGCCGGCGACGGTGACAGTCGAATGCTGGTCGACCTTCTGGTCGAGCAGATTGAATTCGCCGACGTCGTCATTCTCAACAAGTCATCCGCCGCTTCAGCGGATGAACGAGACGCCGCGCGGAAAATCATCGCCGGGCTTAATCCGGATGCCAGGCTCATCGAGGCCGATTTCGGCCAGGTGGCCGCCACTGATATTCTCGGCACCGGCCTGTTCGACTTTGCGAAAGCCGAGACCAATCCACTGTGGTTCAAGGAACTCCACGGCTTCAAGTCTCATGTGCCCGAGACCGAGGAATACGGGATCCGCAGCTTCGTCTATCGCGAACGGCGTCCCTTCGATCCGGCGAAACTCCAGGCCTTCATCGCCCGTTCCTGGCCGGGCGTCATTCGCGCCAAGGGCTTCTTCTGGCTGGCGACCCGGCCGCACCATGTCGGAGAGATAAGCCAGGCGGGCGCGATCGTGCGGACCGAAAAGCGCGGTCTCTGGTGGGCCTCCGTGCCCCGAGAACAGTGGCCCGCCGATGAGGACTTCCTGCGCATGCTGCAGCCCTATCTCGATCCGACCTGGGGTGACCGTCGCCAGGAGATCGTCTTCATCGGCGCCGATCCGATGAGCGAAGCGGCACTACGGGCAGGGCTGGACGAGTGCCTGGTGGAAGAATGCGACTTTCAACCGCAGCACTGGCACGGGCTGCCCGATCCGTTCACATCCTGGGAACGCAGCGCCTGAGGAATGCGGCGATCAAAAACAGCGAACCCCGCCACGCCATTTCGGGCGGGCGGGGTTCGGGCGTCCAAGGAGAATTACCGGCTGGCGATGATGCTCGCAATGATGCCGGAGGTGATGCCGACCAGCAGGAAGTCGTTGTCTACCCGGACCCAGCGATGGCCGCGCGGCGGTGCGGACAGGCGATGACGGCGATAGTCCCGCACCTCGCGCATGTGGCGACGCTCGGATGACGACATGCGGTGACCCTTGTTCCAGCGCTGCTTGTGCACGTTGGCTTTCCTGTCTGGCCTTACATCCCGGTCAGCGTGACGGCCCCGGTCGTTATCCCGATTGTCGTAATGCCGGCCGCGGTCGTTGCCACGATAATCGTCGCGTGCCTGCGCCATCGGCGCGGCCAGGAAAGTTGCAGCGAGCATAAGGGCAACGAACTTTTTCATCGGTCTCTCCACGTGTTGTTCATGAGGAGGACGATAGGTGGGATGCGATGAATGATAGATGAATTTGATATTAAACTTCCGTAATAAACGCAGGCATTTATCTTGTCTTCCTAAAGTGAGAAACATTAACCGAGGCGCTCGTACACGAAGCCTTGGAAGTCTGCAGGCTGGCCTCTGCCGGACGTATCGAAGGCAAACACGCCGGCAAAGGCGCCGGTGAAGGAGCCGTGCTCGCCTCGGCCACCCTCATCGGAAATCACGCTCGCATCCAGAACAGGGCCGATCGGCTGCCACTCCACCTCCTTAGAGGCCCGCCAGAGGAATTGCAGGTCGTTTTCGCGGATCTCCATTGCCAGATGGACGGGACCTTCGGGCACGGCAACGCCGCTTGCGACGGGAAAGCTCATGCGGCCATGCGGGAAATCTCCCGGGCAGGAGAAGATCGTCACGACACGCCCCAGCTTTTCGTGCAGCGTCACCACCAGCGCATGGAACTTGTGGCGGTTGTAGTAGTGCGTCAGCCCCGCCGCCTGCTGATAGGTATCGGGAGCAAACTCGACGACGGTGTCCGCCCGGAAGGAATGATGCTCCTGCCGGCGCGCCACGAGCGCCTGATCGAACCACGATCCGATGCTCTCCCGACCATGAAGGCGCAGGTACCCGGGTCGCTCCGTGAGGCTGAAGATCCGCTCCGGATACGGCGTGCGCAGCCACTGGAACTCGTCGGGCAGCGGCCCCGGCTGAAAGTGGGTCTCGATGCGGTCCGACCGCCTGGTGAGTGTCGCATTGCCGGGTGCCTGCACGTCGACATCCGGAACCGTTCCACCCTGTGCCAGATAGAGCCAGTCGTCCTCCCAGATGCACTTCTGCAGTGCCGTTTCACGCCCGAGGGTGCAACGCCGTTTCGGCGGCATGGGTCGCCCGCACAGATGGGTGTGATAGGCCTGCCCATCCGGCGTCTCGACATACTGGCCGTGGCCCGCCCGCTGGAGCACGGCCTTGGGATCGTCCTTGGAGGTGATGAGGTGCGTGTTCGGATGCATCTCGTAGGGACCATCGATGGCACGGGATCTCGCCATGGTCACGGCGTGGTCGTAGCCCGTACCGCCCTCGGCGGTGGTCAGGTAGTACCAGCCGTTGCGCTTGAAGAGATGCGGCCCCTCGACCAGGCCGAGCGGGCTGCCCGGAAAGATGTTCCTGATCGGCCCCTTCAGCGATTTCGTTTCGGCATCCCATTCCTGGAAGAGTATCCCGTCGAAGGCCGGATGCTTCGGCGCGCCGCCATAGCTTTCCGTGCGATGGTTCCACTGCATGTTGAGGAACCACTTGCGGCCATCGTCGTCATGGAAAAGCGACGGGTCGAAGCCGGAGGAATTGACATAGACGGGATCCGACCACTCGCCCTCGATCGTCGGCGAGGTGACGATGTAGTTATGGGCGTCCTTGAAGTTGCCGTCGTAGCGTTTGACATCCGTGTAGACGAGCCAGAACAGCCCGTCCGCGTATGAAAGGCATGGCGCCCAGATGCCGCAGCTGTCGGGATTGCCGCGCATGTCGAGCTGGCTCGCACGCTCCAGCGGGCGGTGCACCAGCGTCCAGTTCACAAGATCGCGGGAGTGATGGATCTGAACGCCGGGGTACCACTCGAACGTGGATGTGGCGATGTAATAGTCCTCGCCGACGCGGCAGATCGAGGGGTCGGGGTTGAAACCCGGCAGGATCGGGTTGTGGATCATGTGTTTCCTCCCAATTACGTTTGGCAATGCCCCCTCTGGCCTGCCGGCCATCTCCCCCACAAAGGGGGAGAAACCCGTGGCGCCTGCCTGCCTCAATGGGCCTGGACGGAAGCACCGGGTTAAGCCCTCCCCTTGTGGGGAGGGTGGGAGGGGCCTTTCGACACGCCGGTGAGGCCAACGCCTACCGCTGTGGTCCCTTGCGCTCGGCGGATGCCGCCCAGAGATTGATGTTGCCTTCCTTGGCATGGGTGTCGATGGCGGCCAGTTCCTCCGGCGTGAACTGCGGGTTCTCCAGCGCCTTGACGCAGTCCTCCACCTGTTCCGGGCGGCTGGCGCCGATCAGCGCCGTCGTGACACGTCCACCGCGAAGCACCCAGGCGATTGCCATCTGCGCCAGCGTCTGTCCGCGCTTTTCGGCAATGGCGTTGAGCGCGCGAAGGTTCTCTATGTTCTCGTCGCTCAAGAATTCGGAACGCAGCGACTTGCCCTGCGCGGCACGGCTGCCTTCCGGAACGCCGCCCAGATATTTCGAGGTGAGCATGCCCTGCGCCAGCGGCGAAAACACGATGGAGCCGATGCCGAGGTCGTCCAGCGTGTCGAGCAGTCCGTCCTCCTCGATCCAGCGATTGATCATCGAATAGCTCGGCTGGTGGATGAGGACCGGCGTGCCAAGCGCCTTCAGGATCGCGGCCGCCTCGCGGGTGCGGTTCGAATTGTAGGACGAGATGCCCACATAGAGCGCCCTGCCCGACCGGACGATGTGGTCCAGCGCGCCGCAGGTCTCCTCCAGCGGTGTGTCCGGGTCGAAACGGTGCGAGTAGAAGATGTCGACATAGTCGAGGCCCATGCGCTTCAGGCTCTGGTCGCAGGACGAGATCAGGTATTTGCGGCTGCCCCACTCGCCGTAGGGACCCGGCCACATGTTGTAGCCGGCCTTGGACGAGATGATCAGCTCATCGCGGTAACCGGCAAAATCGGTGCGCAGGATTTCGCCGAACGCGGTTTCGGCACTGCCGGGCGGCGGACCATAATTGTTGGCAAGGTCGAAATGGGTAATGCCGAGATCGAAGGCCTTGCGGCAGATGGCGGTCTTGCGCTCGTGCGGCGTATCTTGGCCGAAATTGTGCCACAGGCCGAGCGAAAGCGCCGGCAGCTTGAGACCGGAATGGCCGCAACGGTTGTACTTCATCTTCGAGTAGCGGTCGTCCGCCGGTTGCCAGACCATGACATCCTCCTTGTCCTTGGAATACGAGGCGGGCTTGGGAAAACCCGCGTCGCATTGATAGTCGATCAGCGCAGAAGTGCCAGCGCCTCATCGATGCCGAGCGGCTGGGGCTGGGTGCAGGTGGTGGTCATGTTGACGAAGCTCCCCTCCTCGCCCGACTTCAGGATAGAGGTCAGAACATCGATGCCGTGCAACGACCGGTCCAGCGAGCAGCGCGGGTCACGCCCCTCGATGAGCGCCACAGCCATGTCGGCGAGGCCTGCAGCCCTGTAGTTGGCGCGCGGCCCGTTCGGATGCTCCTGGTTCGCCTTGGCAAAGGGATGATCCCAGTCCGGCAGCGGCTTGATGTCCTTGTCGCGACCCGCGACCTCCACGAGACCGCCGAAGAAGTTCGGATCGGGGACGTAGATGGAACCCTCGGTGCCGTATAGTTCCATGTTGGCGTGCCGGTGCGACCAGACGTCCCAGCTCGCGGACATGGTGATCGTCGCACCACTGACGAACTCAAGCAGCGCATGGATATTGGTCGGCGTCTCGACGGGGATCACCTGCCCGGCGAGCGGTTCGCTGGTAACCGTTCGCGTGGGGCTCGCCATGGAGGTGAGTGCCGCGACACGGCGCACCGGCCCGATCAGGTTGATGAGGTTTGCCACGTAGTAGGGACCGAGATCGAGGATAGGCCCGCCGCCGGGCAGGAAGAAGAAGCCTGGATTGGGATGCCACATCTCCATGCCGGGGCTCATCACGTGGCAGGTGCCCGACGTGATCCGGCCGATACCGCCCTCGTCTATGTACTTGCGGGCAAGCTGGTGGGCACCGCCAAGGAAGGTGTCGGGTGCGCAGCCGATGGCGAGCCCCCTTTCCGTCGCGATCCGCCTCAGTTCCTCGCCCTCCTCGAGCGAGAGAACCAGCGGCTTTTCGGAATAGACGTGCTTGCCGGCCTCAAGGATCGCGCGGGACACGGTAAAATGCGCCGCGGGGATCGTCAGGTTGACGATGAGATCCAGCTCGTCATTGGCGAGCAGATCCTCGATCGCCTGCGCCTTGACGCCGTATTCCGCCGCCCGAAGCTCGGCCACAGTGCGGTCGAGATCGGCGCAGGCCAGTATCTTGAAACCCTTGAACAACGGCGCCAGCGCCAGGTAGGTGATTGAAATATTGCCGCATCCGATGATGCCGACGCCGAGTTCCTTGGCCATGATGGGCTCCGAAATGCTGTTGTATCAAAAGGTCTTGAAGGCTTCGATCGAGCGGGCGATCAGGCGCTCCAGGTCGTTCGGGTTGTCGTGCTCGACGATGAAGTGTTTGACGGATGTCTTGCGGAGTGCCGCCATCAGCCCCTTCCAGTCGACGGTGCCGTGGCCGACATCCGCCCAGCCATCCTCATCGGTGTTCTGGCCGGCCGGTGCGATATCCTTGACGTGGACCGCCGTGATCCGGTCGCCGTAGCGCTCCATCCAGGCGAACGGATCGGCACCGCCACGGATGACCCAGGCGATATCTGCCTCCCAGGAGAGGTCTGGGCCGCCCGCAAAAATCTGCTCCTGCGGTGTCGTGCCGTCGCCAGTTACGTGAAACTCGAAATCATGATTGTGCCAGCCGAAGGCATAGCCGGCGTCCAAGTAGCGTTTGCCGGCTTCCTGAAGACGCTGACCGAAGGCGAACCAGCCTGCGGCATCGGTGGGACGCTGGTCGGGCATAAGATAGGGGCAATAGATCGCCTCGATACCGAGCGTCCTGGCGATCAGCAGCGCCTTGGCCGGTTCCTTCTCCAGCAGATCAAGGCCGAAATGTCCGGTCGGCATGGTCAGGCCGTTGGCGTCAAGCTCGGCCTTCATCGTCTTGAGCGAACTTTCGTCGAGCGTCGCATAGAGAGCGCCATAGCCCTCGACCTGCGCATAGCCGGCCTTGGCAAGCGCGGCCAGCGTGTCGGCGAGCGGCGGGAAATTACGCGCGCTGTAAAGCTGGAAGCCAAGTTTCGTCATGTGTCATCCTCCTTGGGCGGACGGCCCGTATTGAATGGAAAAGGTCACCCCGCCGACTGGCAGGAATAGAGGTCGTAGATACGGAAGACAGGCCCCCCGGAGACAGGCGCCCCGTTGACAGGCGCCGTCGGGGTGGCAGAGGGGGTGAAGACAATGCGGCGGCTTTCGCCGGCGGCAAGATCGAAGGCATTGTCGGAGTAACGCCCGGCAGTCCCGCTCTCCAGCACCACGTAAAGAGCGAGACCCGAGGCACGGACGTTGATGCCGAAGGTACCGTCACCGACAGGAGACACCGAGAACTCCAGCCCGGGCGGCTGAAGGTCGAGAGCCTTGTAGGTTCCGTGGACATAGTGCCCCTCGCCGCCGGTGCCGTTGGACGCGGTAAAGCTCCAGAACAGGATGGCGCCTGCCGGGATGTCCGATGCGGCAACGGTCAGAGCCGTCACCGCCGCATCCGGCGAGCAGACAGCCGCGATACTCTTGAGAGACTGGCGATGTCCGTCCAGCGTCACCAGCGACAGACTGATGTCGACCGTGACGTCCTCCCTCGTGTCGTTGACGAGCGAGATGCGGATGTCCGAACCGTCCTCCGAGGGAATGGCTGCGACCGCGACTGGCTGGAAGAAGCGGCGGGCAGCGTAGTGGAGAACCTTCCAGCCGCCGCCATAGTCGAGGCTGGACCAGGAGGCGACGGGCCAGGTGTCGTTGAGCTGCCAATACAGCGTGCCCATGCAATGGGGCTTCAGCGACCGCCAGTAATCGACAGCGGTACGGATGGCGAGAGCCTGCTGCACCTGACTGAGATAGACGAAATTGGCGAAATCTGTCGGGAAGCGGAAGTAGCGGAACATGGTCGCCGCGATCCGCTCGTTACCGCCGGCATTCTTCTGGTGGTGCTCCATCACCGGCGAGGCGATGTTCATGTCCAACGCGCTCGCATAGGTCTCGATCACCGGCAGCGACGTGTAGGACTGGAAGCCGAACTCCGAGCAGAAGCGCGGACGGACCGAACGGTAATTGTCGAACGACTTGTTCTCGTGCCAGACGGACCAGAAGTGCATGTCGCCCGAACCGTCCGCGTGCCAGGCATCGCCATAGTCGAGGTAACCGGAAGCCGGGCTCGACGGCCACCAGATCGCCTCGGGCGCCGCCTTCTGGAGCGCCTGTTCGATGGTGCGGTTCAGCCGGTCGTAGGAGACGAGATACCGGTCGCGGTTCTCGACAGATTCCTTGAACCAGTTGAGCGCGCCGACGAGTTCATTGTCACCGCACCAGATGACGATCGAGGGATGCGAGATCAGCCGGCGGACCTGATAGTTCACCTCCGCCGCCACATCGTCGAGGAAGTCCGGCGTCGAGGGATAGAGGTTGCAGGCGAACTGGAAATCCTGCCAGACCATTAGGCCCAGGCGGTCGCAGAGATCGTAGTACCAGTCGGGCTCATAGAAGCCTCCGCCCCAGATGCGGATCATGTTCATGTTCGCGTCGACTGCGGAACGAAGCAGGTCCTCCGTCTTCTCACGGCTGGACAGCGAGAAGAGCGCGTCCGACGGGATCCAGTTGGCGCCGCGGCAGAAGGTTTCACGGCCGTTGATCCTGAAGCCGAAGCGGCTGCCTGCCTCGTCGGGATCGGTGATCAGTTCCACGGTCCGCAAGCCGATCTGGCGCGTGATGCTTTCGCCGGGAATGTCGACAGAGAGACGATAGAGATGCTGATCGCCGCTGCCGGCCGGCCACCATAGGTTCGGCTCATCAATCTCGAACACATGGCGGATCGTCGTCGTACCGGCGCCGATGCCGCAGTCGAGCCGGACGCGCTCCCCGTCGAGGTCGAAATGCACGGGAACGATCGCCGGGTTGTCGGCATGAAGCGTGAGCGACACATGCAATTCGGCCCGCCCCGCCTCATGTCGCTGAGTGGTGACGATGTGTTCGATGCGGGCCGTATCCAGCCGCTTCAGCGAAATCTCGCCGTAGAGCCCGAGCGGCGCAAGCGCGATGTTCCAGTCCCAACCGAAATGGCATTGCGGCTTGCGCAGCATGTTGCCGTTGGGGATCGGGCTGTTGCCCGTCGAATAGGGGATGTAGAAGGGCTGGCGCGCCTGACGTTCGGCGCCGGCCGCGACACTGGAATGGAAGTGGATGCGGATCGTGTTCTCGCCCGATTGCAGCGCCGACGAGACATCCGGCCGGTAGCGGCGGAAGCAGTTGTCGGCGGACAGAACCGGCACATCGTTGACGAAAACGATCGCGACCGTGTCCAGATAAGTGATGTCGAGGTACCAGGCTCCATCCGGATCATCAATGACGAAGCGACGCTCCATCACCCATTCCCGATCGGCCACCCAGCGGACGTCATCCTCGTTGCGACCGACATAGGGATCAGGAATGACGCCGGCCACTTTCAGGGCGGTGTGCACGTCTCCGGGCAGAGATATGGGGGCTCGGTGCTGGCCGTCGGTGGAGGAGAGCTGCCATGGGCCGGAGAGGTCGATGATATTCATGCGCTATAACTGCACTGCTGTTTGTCTAGAAAACTCCCCCTCTGGCCTGCCGGCCATCTCCCCCACAAGGGGGGGAGAGGACTCGCGGCACGGCTTTCGCCCACAGCCGTCCAGATTCGTCAGTCGAACGCCAACTGGAGGGTGGAGATCATGCGCCCAGCTAGTCTCCCCCCTTGTGGGGGAGATGGCCGGCAGGTCAGAGGGGGTGATACGCACACTCAGACCCATCAGATCCGCTCTTCCGTTTCGGCATCGAAGACAGACGCCACCGACATGTCGAACGAGAGGCGAAGCTTCGATCCGGGCGAAAACCGTTTCGCGCCGCCGATGCGCACGGACATGGTGTGGCCGGCATGCTTGAGCCAGAGGAGATTGTCGGCTCCCATCGGCTCCTCGATGTCGACGACCGCATCATGCACTTCGCCGCCTGACAGATGGCCATCCACACGGACGTGCTCGGGGCGGACACCAAGCACGACCTTGCGGCCGGCGTTCAGCGGACCCGCGGTCTCGTAGCCGTCGAGGGAGAAGGTGACGCCATGCGTCCTGAACACCGGGCGACCGCCCTCCTCCGCCAGCTCGCCGCGCAGGAAATTCATGGAGGGCGAACCGATGAAGCTGGCGACGAACAGGTTCCGCGGGCGGTTATAGATCGTCATCGGATCGTCGAGCTGCTGGATGACGCCGCTCTTCATGATGGCGATACGGTCGGCAAGCGTCAGCGCCTCGATCTGGTCGTGGGTGACGTAGATCATCGTGTTCTTCAGTGAATGGTGCAGCCGCTTGATCTCGACACGCAGTTCGGAGCGCAGCTTGGCGTCGAGGTTGGAGAGCGGCTCGTCGAACAGGAACACGTCCACGTCGCGCACCAGCGCGCGCCCGATCGCCACACGCTGCCGCTGCCCGCCGGAAAGCTCGGCCGGCTTGCGATTGAGCAGCGGCTGGATCTGCAGGATATCGGCAGCCCGCGCGATGCGCCGGTTGATGTCCTCCTTCGGAACCTTCGCCACGCGCAGGCCGAAAGACAGGTTCTTCTCCACCGTCATCTGCGGATAGAGCGCATAGGACTGGAACACCATTCCTATGCCGCGATCCTTCGGCTCTTCCCAGGTGACGTTGCGCTCCTTGATGAAGATCTGTCCGTCCGTCGGTTCAAGCAGTCCGGCGATGCAGTTGAGCAGCGTCGATTTTCCGCAGCCGGACGAACCGAGCAGGACGAGGAACTCGCCATCGCGAATATCGAGGTTGAGGTTCTCCAGCACATTCACCGCGCCGAAGGAGAGCGAGAGGTCCCGGATGGATACGCTATTGTTCATGGATCGAGTTACCCCTTCACTGCGCCTGCGGCGATGCCGCGGACAAACAATCGGCCGGAGATGAAATAGACGACGAGGGGAATGGCACCCGTCAGAAGCGTCGCGGCCATGTTGACGTTGTATTCCTTCACGCCCTGGACCGAATTGACGATGTTGTTGAGCTGAACCGTCATCGGATAGGTGTCAGGGCGGGTGAAGACGACACCGAACAGGAAGTCGTTCCAGATACCGGTGACCTGCAGGATCATGGCGACCACGAAGATCGGCAGCGCCATCGGCAGCATGATGCGGAAGTAGATTTGCCAGAAACCGGCTCCGTCGATGCGGGCCGCCTTGAAGAGCTCGACCGGAAGCGAGGTAAAATAGTTCCGGAAGAGCAGCGTCAGGATCGGCATGCCGAAGATCGTGTGGACGATCACCAGCCCGGTAAGGGTGCCGTAGACGCCCAGTTCACGAAGCGCGATCACCACCGGATAGATCATCACCTGATAGGGAATGAAGGCGCCAATGATGAGGATCGAGAAGAACAGTTCCGATCCCTTGAAGCGCCAGTTCGCCAGGGCGTAGCCGCTGACCGATGCGACCGCGATGGACACAACGACCGAAGGAATGAGGATGCGGACCGAGTTCCAGAAGCCGCGCGACAGACCATCGCAATTCAGCCCGGTGCAGGCCTGCGCCCACGCCTTCACCCAGGGCTCGAAGGTGATTTCCATGGGCGGCGAGAAGATGTTGCCCATGCGCACTTCCGGCATGCCCTTGAGCGAGGTGACGACCATCACGTAAAGGGGCAGAAGATAGTAGAGCGCGGCGACTGCCAGCGTGCCGTAGAGCATGATGTTGCGTGCGGACATGACGCGCTTCGGCTTGCGGCCACGCGGCCCGGTGGCGACCTGGTCCGCGATCCGATCAGAGACCGCATCGAGGCCGGTGACCGGGGCATTGAGGCTGGAGATGTTAGCCACGCTTCTTGCCTCCGAATTCGAGATAGGCCCAGGGAATGACGATGATGGCGACGGTGAGCAGCATCATCGTCGATGCCGCGAAGCCCTGACCCAGGTTCTGGGCCTGGAACATGTAGTCATAGACATACTTTGCCGGCACTTCAGACGCGTTGCCCGGCCCACCGCTGGTCTGCGCCACCACGAGGTCGTAGACCTTGACGATGCCGCTCGCGATGATGACGAGCGTGGTGATGAAGACCGGCCGCATCATCGGGATGACGATGAAGATATAGGTCTTCCACATGGGGATGCCGTCGACGCGGGCGGCCTTCCAGATGTCCTCGTCGATGCCGCGCAGGCCGGCCAGCATCAGGCACATCACCAACCCCGTTCCCTGCCAGAGACCGGCAATCAGGATGCCGTAGATGACGATGCTGGCGTCGTAGAGCGGATCGAACTGGAAGCTTGTCCAGCCGAGCGAGCGAACGATGCCCTGCACGCCGAACTCGGGATTGAGGATCCACTGCCAGACGAGGCCGGTAACGATGAAGGACAGCGCGAAGGGATAAAGGAAAATGGTTCGGAACGTGTTCTCGAAGCGGATCTTCTGGTCCATCAGGGCCGCAAGAACGAAGCCGATCACCAGGCTGAAGATCAGCGACAGGATGCCGTAGATGGCGAGATTCTGGATCGAGATGATCCAGCGCGACGACGCCCACAGCCGCTCGTACTGGTCGAAGCCCACGAAAGTGGCGCGCGGTAGGAGCTTCGAATTGGTGAAGGAATAGACGACGGTCCAGAGAGAGCCGCCCAGGAAAATCCCCACGGCCACAAGGATCATCGGGATGGATGCAATCTTGGAATTCAGATTGCGAAAGAGCTGGTTTGGTCGTTTGGCAGGTGCATGACCTGTCATCAGGAAGTCCTCCTCGAACGCGACGGCGGCAACGGGCACGGAAGTCCGTGCTCACGGCCATACGTTGCGACGGCGCGGGTCAATCCGGCCGACGTTCACAACGGAACGCCGGCCGGTTGGCGGTCGCTTGGGATCAGTCGGCCGAGGAGATGATCTCCGCGAAGCGTTCCTGAGCTGCCTCGGGCGTCATCGACGTGCTGGCGAAGAACTCGGTCATCAGGTCCTCCTTCTGCTTCTGCGTGTCGGCGGAAAGCAGCTGGTCGGTGCTGGTCAGCGCATTGCCCTTGGAGACGATGTCCAGGCCCTTCTGCATGCAGTCGTTGACCGACGCGAGGTCCACGTCGCCGCGGATCGGCAGCGAGCCCTTCTTGAGGTTGAACGCCACCTGGGTTTCCGGCGCCACGAGGATTTCGGCCAACGTATCCTGCGCCTTGGATCTTTCCTCGTCATCGAGAACGGGGAAATAGAACGCATCGCCACCGGTGGTGATGTAGTCGCTCACGCCGAGCCCGGGCAGGCAGCTGTAATCCTTGCCCGCCTGCATGCCGGCGATCTGGAACTCGCCCTGCGCCCAGTCACCCATCACCTGACCGCCAGCCTTGGCCGTGATCACCATGTTGGTCGCCTGGTTCCAGTCCTGAACGTTCGTACCGATCGACAATTCACGGGCCTGGGCTGCCGCCGCGAAAATCTTGGCGACGTCCGGGCCGGCAGCCGCTTCGCCGTTCTTGTTGACGTAGACGGCCTCGTGCAGATCCTTGCCGCCAAGCGCGAGCAGCAGCGTGTCGAACAGGCCGTTCGCCTGCCATGCCTGGCCACCGAGCGCGAGCGGCTGGATGCCGGCTTCCTTCAGCTTCGGCCCGGCTGCAACGAATTCATCCCAGTTCGTCGGAACGGCAACGCCGGCCTTCTCGAAGGCTGCGTTCGAAAGCCATAGCCACTGCCACGAGTGGATATTGACAGGCACGCAATAGATCTTGCCGTCGATGGTGCAGCTGTCCAGGAGGCTCGCCGGCTTGATGACGTCCTTCCAGTTGCCCTTCTCGGCAACTGCGGTCAGGTCGCGCATCAGCCCGGCCTCGACCAGTTCCTGTGCCTGACGGCCATGGTTGAACTGCGTCGCCGCCATCGGGTCACCACCGGTGATGCGGCTGATCATGATCGGGCGTGCCGTGCTGCCGCCACCGGCGATCGCACCATCCACCCACTTGTTGCCGGAAGCATCGAAGGCCTTGGCGAACTCGGAGACCGCGGCAGCCTCGCCGCCCGACGTCCACCAATGCGTCACCTCGAGGTCCGCAGCCTGTGCCGCCCCGATCGGCAACACGACAGTCGCCGCCAGAGCGGTCGCTATTGCACGAATATTCATTGAGTCTCCTCCCTCACTGAAACGTTACAGTAAAAAGCTATGTCAAACCTGCCGAGGAGGCAACCGGTCGAGATATAAAAAATTTTGGATTCACTCAAATACAACCCATGAGCGATTTTCCGAAAGCCAGCAAAACGGGCATCAGGCGGGCAACACTACTGTTTTAATTGAATATTTAATATGAACTTTAGTCTTGTATCTTCGCAGACGCACAAAATCATCCCGCAGTTGCGTTATGCAACCTGCAAGACAGGGTTGATCGATGGACTTCGAGATTTCACTCGACATTCTTCCTGTATCGTTTCAGGTTGAACACTCAGTGGTGCCGATGCACGGAGGAGGCATCCGTATCCAGGCGCGGCAAAGACTTCTATAGTCCAAGCCGGATTCGGGTGGCGGCAGGGAATGGACGAAAGCAACACGAACAAGATGTCCAAGCTGCCTCAGGCAGCCCGGGAGCGGCCAACGCTCAAGACGATCGCCTACATGACCGGGCTCGGGATCACCACGGTCTCACGTGCCCTGAAGGACGCGCCGGATATCGGCGCGGACACCAAGGAGCGCGTCCGGCTGGTCGCCAACCAGCTCGGCTATCAGCCAAACCGTGCCGGCGTGCGCCTCAGAACGGGCAAGACCAATGTCATCGCGCTGGTCCTCAGCATCGAGGAAGAGCTGATGGGCTTCACCAGCCAGATGGTGTTCGGCATTTCCGAAGTACTGGCAGGCACCCAATACCACCTCGTGCTAACCCCGCATTCGCACCAGAAAGACCCGATGGTGCCGGTCCGCTACATCCTGGATACCGGTTCTGCCGACGGCGTGATCATCTCCAGGGTGACGCCGGACGATCCGCGGGTCCGGCTGATGAGCGAGCGCAACATGCCGTTTGCGACCCATGGCCGAACCGACATGGGGATCGACCACCCGTTCCACGACTTCGACAACGAGGCGTTTACCTATCAGGCGGTTGAAAAGCTCGCCGCCAAGGGCCGTCGGCGTATCGCCCTTCTGCCACCGCCGGCCACCCTCTCCTTCTACCTGCACAGCCGCACCGGATTCGAACGCGGCCTTTCAGATTTCGGCGCCACCGAGGTTGCCCTGGGGCGGATCAGTACGGAGACGCCGCTCGGCGACATCCGAACCTATGCGGAAAGGATGATGGGTTCCGCAAATGCGCCTGATGGCATCATTTCGATCAGCGGAAGCTCGACCATCGCGCTGGTGGCCGGCATCGAGGCGGCCGGCAAGAAGCTCGGACTGGACGTCGATCTTGTCTCCAAGCAGTCGGCCGATTTCCTCAACTGGATCCGTCCTGAAATCCATACGATGAACGAGGATGTGCGGCTGTCGGGCCGGGAACTCGCAAAGGCCGTGATCGCGCGGATAGACGGCGTGGCCCCGGAACTGTTGCAGAGCATCAGCCAGCCCGCCTGGTCCTCCATGGGACCGACGGACTGATACGCGCCAAGTTTGAATTGCTGAAGCTTCACATAAAAAACCCGCCACAAGGGCGGGTTTTTTATTAGCATTGTTGCATTCAGCTCTGATTGAGGCCGCTGCCCCATGGGCCGTGCGGGCGATCCACCCCGTCCACACGCTCGAAGCCGTGGGCGCCGAAGAAATCGCGCTGTGCCTGGATGAGGTTTGCCGTACCACGACCGCGACGATAGGCGTCGAAGTAGGATAGTGCCGACGAAAGCGCCGGAACCGGCAGACCCGACAGGACTGCATAGGATACGACGCGGCGCAGGGCGCCGTCCGTCTCCTTCACCATCTGCGAGAAGGCAGGCGTGACAATCAGGTTTGCGACATCCGGGTCCTTCGTGAAGGCCGAGGTGATCTCGTCGAGGAACTGCGAACGGATGATGCAGCCGGCACGCCAGATCCGCGCGATCGTCGGCATCGGCAGGTTCCAGTTGTATTCCGTCGAAGCCGCGGACATCACGGCAAAGCCCTGGGCATAGGCCCCGATCTTGGCGGCGAGAAGCGCGTTTTCGAGGTCTGCGAGGAAGGCAGCGCGATCCTTGGGAGCCTCCGCCAGAACCGGAACACCGAGGATCTTCTCGGCGGCTTCGCGCTCAGGCTTCTGCGACGACAGGATGCGGCCGGCAACGGCTGCTTCGATGGCAGTGGCGGCGACGCCCATGTTCTGGGCTTCGATGACCGACCACTTGCCGGTACCCTTCTGGCCGGCGCGGTCGACGATCATGTCGACCATCGGCTTGCCGGAAACGGGATCCGTCGCCTTGAGCACCTTTTCGCTGATTTCGGTCAGGTAGGAGTTGAGACGGCCGGTATTCCACTTGCCGAACACCTCACCGATCTCGGAGGCGCTCATGCCAAGACCGTCACGCAGGATGCCGTAGATTTCGGCGATCATCTGCATGTCGGCATATTCGATGCCGTTGTGGATCGTTTTCACGAAGTGACCCGCGCCGTTCTCGCCGAGCCAGGCAACGCAAGGATCGTCGTTGAATTTTGCGGAAATGGAGGTCAGCACCTTCTCGACGCGCTTCCAGCTCTCTTCCTTGCCGCCGACCATGATCGACGGACCATGGCGTGCACCTTCTTCACCGCCGGACACGCCCATGCCGATGAAGGTCAGCCCGCTGTCCTTGAGATTGTCGAAGCGGCGCATCGTGTCGCGGAAATTGGCATTGCCGGCGTCGATCATGATGTCGCCTGCGGACAGATAGGGCTTCAGCGCTTCCATCTGCTGGTCGACCGGCTCACCGGCCTTGATCATGATGATGATCGGCCGTGGCGGGCGGATCGAAGCGACGAACTGCTCCAGCGTTTCGCAGGGAATGATCTGCCCCTGCAGGTCACCAGCCTCTGCGTAGAATTTCCGCGTTGCCTCGGGGCTGCGGTTGAAGACCGCGATGCGGTTGCCTTTCTCGGCGATATTGAGCGAGAGGTTCGAACCCATGACGCCGAGCCCGATAAGGCCGATTTCTGCCTGTTCCACGGAAGTGCCTCCATTTTCATTCGGCGCTGTTTTGGCACCCCGAATAGCAAACGGCAAGGCTCAAACGATTAAATTGAAATGATATCAGCTTGTCAGACAGGGGGACGATCGTCGTCGTCATCGATCGCCCGCCAGGCGGCACCGTCCATATCCTCGTACTGACCACTCTTCAAAGACCAGAGGAAGGCAAGCAACCCCATACCACCCAGAAAAAGCGCAATCGGGATGAAATAGACGAGAATATTCATGCCAGCTTCGCCTCCGCCGGAACAGTGTGAGCCTGTCCCATTGGTGCAAGGCCGATTTCCGTCCTGGCCATGCTGTTTAGCCTGAGAGCATTCGCGACCACGATGATCGAGGACGTGGACATGGCGACAGCGGCGATCAGCGGCGTTGCGTAGCCGGCCAGTGCGATGGGAACAGCGAAAACGTTGTAGCCGATGGCCAGAGCAAAGTTCTGGCGGATAAGGCGACCGGCCCGCTTCGACACCTCTATGGCCAAGGGCACGGCGTTCAGGCTGTCGTGCATGAACACGAAATCGGCAGCCTGCCGGCCCACATCGGCAGCCGTGGCGGGCGCTATGGACACATGCGCGGCGGCAAGAGCCGGCGCGTCGTTGATGCCGTCACCCACCATAAGAACCCTGTTCCGGTTTCGACCAAGTTCCTCGACAGCATCCACCTTGTCGCGAGGAGAAAGCTCCGCACGCCACAGGGCGACATCGAGGCGCCGGGCCAAGGCCTCCACGACAGGGGCACGATCACCCGACAGAATGCCGGTCGCAAATTCCGCATCGCTCAAGGCCGCGACCGCATTCTGGGCGTCGGGACGAATGGCATCCTCGAACCGGAAGCAGGCGAGTTCTTTCTCGTCCAACGACAGGACAACCTCGGAAGCCGTGCCTGTCTCGGCGGCGCTGCCGCAGGCAAAAACCCGGTTGCCCAGGCGATAGACGCCTTCCTCGGTGCGGGCTTCCAACCCCTGGCCCGGCAATTCGGAAACCCCGGAAAACATCGTCACGGCTCCCGGGACACTTCCGTGGAGCGCCTGCGAAAGCGGATGACGGGAATGGACGGCGAGACCGCCGGCGATTTCGAAATAGGCCGGCTTCACCTCCTGCGCGTTGATCAGCCGCGGGCGACCGAGCGTCAGCGTTCCGGTCTTGTCGAACAGGACCGTGTCGATCTCCGCCAGACGTTCCATGGCCGAACCATCCTTGACCATCACGCCGTTCCTGAAGAGCCTGCCGGCGGCAACGACCTGCACGACAGGCACAGCAAGACCCAGCGCGCATGGGCAGGTGATGATGAGGACCGCGACGGCGACGAGCATGGCCTGCTTCCAGTCACCGCCGAAAATACCCCAGGAGAAAAATGCGATCAGTGCCAGCAGGTGAACGGCCGGCGAATAGAGCTGCGCCGCGCGGTCGGCGATCCGCCGGTAACGTGCCCTGCCCCCTTCGGCGGCCTCCATCAGCAAAATGACTTCGGCGAGGAAGGAATCCCTGGCCGCGGCCGTCGCGCGAACCACCATGGAGCCCGTGAGGTTGAGCGTGCCCCCCTGCACGGCGCCACCGGGGCCGACCCCGACCGGCGCGCTTTCTCCATTGACGATCGACAGGTCCAGGTCGCTTCTGCCACTCTCCACCTCGCCGTCGACCGGAATGCGCTCGCCTGCGGCGATCATCAAACGGTCACCGGGACGGATGTCCTCGACCGGTCTGTATTCGCGCCCGCCGTCCTCAAGCATCACCATGGCACCGCGTGGTGACAGGCGCGCAAGGCCGCTGATTGCCGCACGAGCGCGGTCGCGCATAACGTGATCGAGCGTACGGCCGATCAGCAGGAAGAACAGCAGCGTGACGGTAGCATCGAACCATGCGTGATCCCCATGGTGCATCGTCTCCCAGAGCGATACGACATAGGAGAGCGTGATCGCCAGCGCGATCGGCACATCCATGTTGGTGCGGCCATGCCTGATTGCATTCCACGCGGACTGGTAGAAGAAGCGCCCGGCATAGACGAGCGCCGGGGCGGCTATCATTGCGGAGATCCAGTGAAACAGGTCTCTCGTCGAAGCATCCGCACCCGACCATACCGAGACGGAGAGAAGCATGATGTTGGTGGCGGCGAACCCGGATACGGCAACGGCGCGGATCAGGTCGCGCTGCAGCTTGTCACCCGCATCGTCCGCCATGGTGAAGAGATGTGCGTCGTAGCCCGTGGCGTTCACGATCGTCCGGACAAGATCGACAGGATCGGTGACGCGACCGTCCACCTGCTCCTTCCAGACGATGGATACGCGCTTGGTTGACAGGTTGACGCGCGCCCTCTCTACCTCCGCAAACGCGTGAAGCGCCTTCTCGATCGTGCTGATGCAGGCGCCGCAATAGACACCCGGCACACCGAGATCGGTCTGTCGCAAGCCGGGTTGGATGGTGCGGCTGGACAAGATCAGTTCCTCGGTAGACGGCAGCGCATGCCTCAACCGGTCAAGTTCGACAGCCCCCTCGGTGCCAGGCGCACAGCAGACAGTCATCGTGCTGCTCCGTCGACCGTGACGCGCTCGGTATCGTAAAGTATCCGCTGGCCGCCCGACACCGCGTCGGCCTCCACGATCCAGGTGCCAGGCGCAACGTCGTGACGTGCGGCAAAAACACCGATGGCCATCGGTTCCAGGGTCAGCTCGAAATCCTGCTCCTCGCCCACCGGACGCTTGAACTTGAGAGTGACCGTATCCGCTTCGATGGATCCCTCTGTCGGGTGCGAGATCTCATAGCGGATGTCCGATCCATCCATGCTCAGCTTGCCGACGACGCCTGACGCTGCAAGCGCCTTGGCTTCCGCCACCTTGCCGTTGAATTCCTGGCTGGCGATGTAGGTGTTCTTGACCACCAACCCGCTCCAGGTCTGGGTCGCCTGCCAAGCCATGTAGAAGTTGACGGAGACGATGACCCCGAAGAACAGCGTCATGGCGCCCAGCATGTGCCAACCGGTGAATACGAATTCCTTGCGGGGCGTGGTGCTCATTTCTTTCCCTCGGGACTATTGAACGTTGCGTTGTAGCGATCGTGCTCATGGCTCGAACGGTCTTCGGCGATGAAGCTGAAGCTCTCGTTGCCATCCGGCAGCGCGCGGGCGGGCACGGTGACGAAGACCTTCAAGGTGGTAGCCTTGTCGGGATCCACAGAGACGGCGAACAGGCGACCATCGTCGCTTGAGAGGCCGTTGATCTTCATCGTCGCATCCGGCAGGCCGTCCAGCGACAACAGGATCGTCCGTGGCTCGGGGATCATGTTCAGGAGCCGGATCGTGTAGCCGTTACGGATCGACCCGTCCGACTCCAGGACATACTGCGGGTTCCGGTCATGGAGGACATTCACCTCCAGCCGGTCGCGGTTGAGAAGCGCGATCAGCATGGCGACCCCAACCGCGGACCAGACGCCCATGTAGAGCAGCGTGCGGGCGCGAAAAATGATGCGCCAATCGAAGTGGCGGACCTGATCGACGAAACTGCCGTCGGCATCGCGCACCTTTTTCGGGTTGATCCGCGTCGTGCCGTTATCCGTCGCCAGTTCCATGTTGGATTGGTACTCGTTCAACGTCGCATAGGCGATCAGGCCGCGCGGCTTGCCGATCTTGTCCATGACGCTGTCGCAGGCATCGATGCACAGCGCGCAGGTTATGCAGGCAAGCTGCTGGCCGTCGCGAATGTCGATACCCATCGGGCAGACCGCCACACAGGCGTTGCAATCGACGCAGTCGCCGACAGGCTCGCCGGCCGCCGCCAGCTTCTTGGCGTGACGGTTGCGGGGCTCGCCCCGCCAGTCGTTGTAGGTGACGACCAGGGAATCATCATCAAGCATCGCCGCCTGAATGCGCGGCCACGGACACATGTAGATGCAGACCTGCTCGCGCAAAAGCCCGCCGAACACGTAGGTGATCGACGCCAGCACGGCGATGGTCGAATAGGCGACAAGGGCCGCGTTGCCGACGACGACATCATAGGCAAGCGTCGGAGCATCGGCGAAATAAAAGATCCACGCACCACCCGTCGAGACCGAGATAGCCATCCAGATCGCGTGCTTGAAGACGCGCTTGCGGATCTTATCGAACGTCCAGGGACCGGCATCGAGCTTCATGCGGGCATTGCGATCCCCCTCGATCCAGCCTTCCACGAGCAGAAACAGATCCACCCAGACCGTCTGCGGACAGGTATATCCGCACCAGGCGCGACCGACTGCCGATGTCACCAGGAAGAGACCGAAGCCCGCCATGACGAGGAGGCCGGCAACATAGAAGAATTCCTGCGGCCAGATTTCGATGAAGAAAAAGTAGAAACGGCGATTGGCGAGATCGACCAGCACGGCCTGATCGGGCGCATAGGGTCCACGGTCCCAGCGAATCCACGGCGTCAGGTAGTAGATGCCGAGCGTGATCAGCATCACCAGCCACTTGAAGCGCCGGAAGCGACCTTCGGCACGTTTCGGGAAGATCTTCCTGCGCGATTCGTAAAGCGCCCCGCGCGCACTACCCTCATCAGCCGAATCGGAATCCTGCCCACTTGCGTCGACATTCAGGTGTTCGGCAGTGTAAAGGTTCATGGCGCAGTTCCACTTCTTTACCCGCTTGTCCCATCGGAAGCCCCACGCATCCTTGACATAAATCAAGCTGCGGAGAAGTCTTGCCGCGCTCATTGTCGCAGGCTCACAGTCCGGAGTGCAAGTTGCCCACAACAGAAGTGAAGATAATTCACGTGTCGATCGATGTGCCATGGCGCATCGTGTACGATTTTGCGCACCGCCCCGAGAGCATGCCGCAGTGGGCTGCAGGCCTTGCTTCCGGCCTGACGCGGGACGGCGACGAATGGATCGCCGACGGCGGGCCGGTGGGTAATGTTCGCGTGCGATTTGTCCCGCCGAACATCTTCGGCGTGATCGACCACGAGGTGGCCCTGCCGAATGGAACCGTGGTCCACAATTCGCTCCGGATCGTGCCGAATGGCGATGGCGCCGAGGTCATGTTCACGCTTCTGCGCCAGCCGGACATGGACGTTGCGGCATTCCAGGCCGATGCCAAAGCCGTGCAGCATGATTTGCAGACGCTGAAGACATTGATGGAGACGACCCAGAAGGAGCAAGCCGGTGGGCACTAAGGGCGCGGACAGGAAAATCGACTATGTCGAGCTCAACGTACAGGATATCGAGCGAGCAAAGGCCTTTTATGGCGACGCATTCGGCTGGACGTTCACTGACTACGGACCGGACTACTGCGAGTTCCAGGACGGACGGCTGACAGGGGGATTCGCCAGGAGCCATACGGTGACTTCCAAGGGAGGCGCTCTGGTCATCCTGTTCGCGGATGATCTCGACGATATCCGTGCCAGCGTGGAGAAGGCCGGCGGGCACATCTCTCGCCCGATCTTCCCGTTTCCCGGCGGACGGCGGTTCCACTTCGTCGACCCGGAAGGATACGAACTCGGCGTCTGGTCGGATAAATAAACGAAGGGCCGCGCCATGAGCGCGGCCCTTCTCTGGATTAGAGATCGAGCAGGCCTACTCGCCCCCACCCAGCGAATGCACGTAGACGGCAAGCTGCTTGACCGTTTCGCTGCTGAGACGGGCATTCCAGGCCGGCATGACGCCATGCTTGGGAGCCTGGATCTGACGGGCGATCTCTGCTTCACCCTCCGCCTTCAGCCAGATGGCGTCAGCAAGGTTCGGCGCACCGAGATCACGGTTGCCTTCGGCACTCTCGCCATGGCAGGACGCGCAATTATCCGCGTAGAGCTGCTTGCCCGGCTCGATCATCGAAGCATCCCGCGGCGTGCCGCTGAGGCTGACGACATAGGCAGCAACCTGACGGACCTCTTCCGGTTGCAGGATGTCCATGAAAGCGGGCATGTCGGAGATCCGCGTATCGGCATCCACGGTGTCGCGAACGCCGTGCGCGATCGTCTGGTAGATCGCGTTGATATCGCCGCCCCACAGCCATTCGTCATCGTTGAGGTTCGGATAGCCCTGGCTGCCCACCGCGCCCGTACCGTGGCACTGGACGCAGTTGACGCGGAACGCCGATGCGCCGCCGGCCGTGGCGAACTGGGCCAGCTGCGGATCCGCCAGAATCTCCTCAAGCGAGACCTTGGAGATTTTCTCCATGATGCCACCCTGGGCAAGCCTTGCACTCTCCATCTCTCCAGCCAGTTCGGCGCGGCTTGAATAGCCGAGCACGCCCTTGGTCGCCTCGTTCACCATCGGCCACGCCGGATAGAGGATCATGTAGGCGATGCCCCAGACGATCGTGCCGTAGAAGGTCCAAAGCCACCATCTCGGCATAGGGTTGTTCAGTTCGCGAATGCCATCCCATTCATGGCCCGTGGTCTCGACACCACTGAGTTCGTCAATGTGTTTCTCGGCCATGGATCAATCCTCCTTCAGAGGGATTCGCGCAGCTTCGTCTGCCAGATGCTTGGCACTGGGACGAAAGACAAAGATGATGGCGCCGAGGAAGAACAGGACCATGCCGAGCAAGGCCCAACTGTCGGCGAATTGCCGCATAGCGGTGTAAGTTTCCATGCTTGGGCTCCTCAACGATAGCCGGTGGTAGCGTCATAGGTCGAGAAATCGACCAGCGTTCCGAGCATCTGCAGATAGGCCACGAGGGCGTCCATCTCCGTCAGCGATGCGGGATTGCCGTCAAAGTCACCGACCTTGGCCTTGGGGTAGCGAGCCTCGACGCCGGACGTATCCGCGTTGGGATCGGCCTGGGCCTTGAGATCGGCGACAGCATTGTCGAGCATCTCGTCGGTGTATGGGACGCCCACTGCCCGGTTGGCTTTCAGGTTCATGGTGATGTCAGTGATGTTCAAGGGTGCCGTCGCGAGGAACGAGTAGCGTGGCATGATGGATTCAGGAACGACCGAGCGTGGGTCGTTCAGGTGCTGGACGTGCCATTCGTTGGAGTAGCGATCCCCGACGCGAGCAAGGTCAGGCCCCGTTCGCTTCGAGCCCCATTGGAACGAATGGTCGTACATCGATTCCGCTGCAAGGCTGTAGTGGCCATAGCGCTCGACCTCGTCACGGAACGGACGGATCATCTGGCTGTGGCAGGTGTAGCAGCCTTCGCGGATGTAGATGTCACGGCCGGCCAGTTCGAGCGGCGAGTATGGCCGCATGCCCTCTACCTTTTCGATCGTATTATCGAGCCAGAAGAGGGGAGCGATCTCGACGATGCCACCGATCGTCACCACGACGAGCGAGGAGACAAGAAGCAGCGTCGCGTTCTTTTCGAGGATTGCGTGTTTATTGAGAACAGACATCGGTTCACCTGCCCTTATTCAGCTGGCTGGAGTGCGGGGGTCGCACGGGAGAGAGGGCTTTCCTCGCGCAACTTGCCCTTGACCGTCATGTAGACGTTGTAGGCCATGACAAAAGCACCCGTGAGATACAGCGCCCCGCCGACCGAGCGGATGACGTAGTACGGGAACATGGCAAGGACCGTTTCGGCGAAGGAGTAGACCAGGAAGCCCTGATCGTCGTATTCGCGCCACATCAGGCCCTGCTGGATACCGGCGACCCACATTGCGGCGGCGTAGAGAACGATGCCGAGCGTTGCGAGCCAGAAGTGCCAGTTGACCATGCGGATCGAGTAGAGCCGCTGACGGTTCCACAGCTTCGGCGCAAGGTAGTAGACGGCAGCGAAGGTGATCATGCCGTTCCAGCCGAGCGCGCCGGCGTGGACGTGACCGATGGTCCAGTCCGTGTAGTGCGACAGAGAGTTTACCGCCTTCACGGACATCAGCGGGCCTTCGAAAGTCGCCATGCCATAGAAGGCGATGGCGACGACCATCAGGCGGATGATGGGATCGGTGCGGATCTTGTCCCATGCGCCCGAGAGCGTCATCAGGCCGTTGATCATGCCGCCCCACGAGGGCATCCAGAGCATGATAGAGAAGACCATGCCGAGCGTCTGCGCCCAGTCCGGCAGCGCGGTGTAATGCAGGTGGTGAGGACCGGCCCAGATGTAGAGGAAGATGATCGACCAGAAGTGAACGATCGACAGCCGGTAGCTGTAGATCGGGCGATTGGCCTGCTTAGGGACGAAGTAGTACATCATCGCCAGGAACGGGATGGTGAGGAAGAAGGCGACGGCATTGTGCCCGTACCACCACTGCGTCACCGCGTCCTGGACACCGGAAAATGCAGAGTAGCTCTTGGTTCCCAGAAGCGAGACGGGGAATGCCAGGTTGTTGACCACGTGCAGCATCGCAACGGTGATGATGAACGACAGGTAGAACCAGTTGGCCACAAATATATGCGGCTCCTTGCGTCGCAGCACGGTGCCGAGGAAGACCACGAGGTAGGCAACCCAGACGATGGTCAGCCAGATGTCGACGTACCATTCCGGTTCCGCATATTCACGCGACTGCGTGATGCCGAGAAGATAGCCGGTCGCCGCCATGATGATGAAGAGGTTGTAGCCCCAGAAGACGAACCAGCCGAGGTTTCCACCGAACAGCCGCGCGCGACAGGTCCGCTGCACAACGTAGAAGGACGTTGCAATCAGGCCGTTACCGCAGAACGCGAAGATGACCGCGGAGGTATGCAGCGGGCGGACGCGACCGAAATTGAACCACGGCTCGACGTTGAGGTCCGGAAAGGCCATCTGCAGGGCAATGACGACGCCGACCAGAAACCCGACCACGCCCCAGAATACGGTGGCGATGACACCGTATCTGATGACTTCGTCGAAATATTCCGTTTGCTGCGCCGCTTTCTGGGCGGCAGTAACCGGCGCAAAACTGACGCGCCGCAGCATGACGATCGAGCTCGCCAGAAGGACGAAGAAAAGAACCCACATATGCGCAGCGAAAAGGCTGTCATGGGTGAACGCCACTGCGAGCAGCGCCAGAAAGGCACCGACCACTAAAGCGATGGTTTCAAAGGTATAATTCATTGTTGGACATCCCCCAACGGCTTGATTCATTTCGCGTTCCTGCCCAAGTCGAAACGAATCCGCCCCAGAACATGCCCGTGATTGTCAGGAGAATTGCCATCCAAAAGGCGGCGCAGCCTTGATTTAGATCAAGGCAGACGAGCCCGCGTGCGGCGAACCTGTAAAAAAGCAGCAAGACCGACCGATTGGCCGGGTGTGAGGGAAAACACCATGAACAACGGACAGCAGGACGAAAATTTCAGCTCTGTCTGTCGGGTTCCCGACGCAGAGATGATCGCCTGGCTTCATAACGCACACTCGCAGCAGCTGGCGCTGTGCGACGAACTGGAGGAAATCGCCGATTCACTGCCTGTCAACGTAAACAGGCAGAAGTGCATCTATGCCGCAAAAGCGCTGGTTCCGATGATCCGCACCCTTCACCACTACGAGGAAACGGTGCTTTTTCCGAGAGTTCATCGACAAAACGGCGGACACGACAACAGCGAGATCCTCTCGCGCCTGCGCTATGAGCATCTTGAAGATGAGGGCTATGCCGAGGAACTCACGGAAACCCTGCTGAAACTCGGATCCGGCGTCTCGGTGAATATGGAAGCCGTTGGCTATATGCTGCGTGGCTTCTTTGAAGGGCTGCGCCGCCACATCGCTTACGAGGGCACCCTTCTGGAGGATCTACCCGCACCGCGAAGCGGCCATGCCTAGGCGGTCGGCCTAGCCTGCCCGATGCCGGCGGCGATCGGGCATTTCCTGCATGACCACGAGAGCGCCGACCTGCGTGCGGGCATCCGAGAAGCAGGGTGACATGCGGCAGCAGATCACGACGGTCTCATCATCCCTTTGCTCCGCATAGGTCATCGAGATGCTTTCCCCCGCGAGGCAGCGATCAAGCATACCTCTCGCGTCGCGCTGGAACTGCTGGATACCGATCACTTCGGCGAAATGGCAACCGATAAGCTTTTCCTTCGGTTGTCCCATTCGCAGTGCATTGGTCTCGTTCGTGTAGAAAACCCGATAGGCGGGGGCGACGACGACGATCCGCTCCGGAATGCGATCGAAGAGCGCCGGATCGAGGAATGTGCTGTCGCCATCGGACAGGATCGTGACCCCTCCGCCCTGCTCGCCCCCCGCACGCGCGGCGGCGCAGCTGATCTGCGGCGCGAGATACCGCTCGACAAGCATCTGTAGAAGGTGACCGTTGCGATGCACGCAGCCACGGTCATCGGCCTCCTCTTTCAGGAGGTCGAGCGCAAAGCGGAACTGCGCCTGAATGCCGGCGGGATCCAACACCTGGTGTTTGAATATCGCCTGAAGGAGCGGATCGATTGCTTGATCCAGCGCCTCTACGGCAGCCGAATCCTCCATATCCACGGCTGCCTGCAGCCGGTTATATTTCGACCAGAATAATTCGATCAGGGCTTCCAAGTCGCACCTCACCACAGCAAGGAGAACAGCATTCCATGGCCTTCAGAACCTCTTCCGAAGTTGTACATGGGATTGCAGCAGCTATACAACCTGAAACTTGCGCGAGCGTTACCAGCACCGGGACGGCGTTCTTGAAAGAACTTACGCCTTAAGCGATTTCTTGATTGCCCACCGGTCGTGATACCAGAGCCATTGCTCGGGATACTCGCGCACCCAGCTTTCAACCTTGTCGTTCAGCATCTGTGCCGTGCCCTGGACATCGACATTGCCACGCGCATCGCGCGGGACGTCAATCCTCGGCTCAATTTCGAGACGGTATCGATTGTCAGGCAAACGGATACAGCGGGCCGGATAAACGTCCGCGTCGAACTGCCGGACCAGCTTTGCGAGGAGCGGATTGGTGCGCACCTGGCGACCGAAGAACGTCGTCGTCAGACCCCTGCCGAATTTCTGGTCCACCAGCACGCCAACGCCGCCGTCAGCTTCCAGCCTGCGGGCAAGCGCGAAGGACGAACCCGCATGGGAGGGCACGAGCTGGCCCATCCGGGCGCTGCGGAACGAGAAGACCTTTTCGGCGATATAAGGATTGTTGGGCGGACGGAAGAGCACCATCACATCCAGGCCGAAGCTGTTTCCCGCCACCGGCAGAAGTTCGAAATTTCCCGTATGCGCCGTGAAGACGATGAAGGGTCTCGGGTTATCGCGCAGTTCGACGAAGATCGGAATGCCGGAGACTTCGATACGGCCCGCCTCGGTTTTTTGCGGATCGAAATCGAACAGCCGATCGAGAAACACGTATTCGGCGGCAAGCCGGCCCATATGGCCCCAGCTCGCCAAAGCGATCTGCTCCAGTTCCGCGTCGCTTTTCTCCGGATAGGCGTTGCGGAGATTGGTCAGCATCAGCCGGTGGCGGCCGAACTTCGGACCGAGCCAGCGCGCGGTACGATCCGCAAAATTCAAGGCGGGATCGGCGGGCAGGACCTTCATCGCATTGAGGATGCCGAACGCCGCCTGCGCCACCAGCCATTGCTGGAAGCGCCGGGCACCCAGCACGATCCTCGTCACAAACATCTTCAATGGCATCAGTCCATGCGCAGGACGATCTTGCCGAACACCTGCCGCGTTTCCATACGCTCCAGAGCCCGGTCGATATCGTCGAAGGTCACTTCCGTGTCGATCACCGGATGGACGACGCCGCGCGCCATCTTCTGCATGGCGTTCGCCATGTTCTCCATGCGGCAGCCGAACGAGCCAAGCAGTTTCAGCTGCTGCTGGAACAGCATCATCAGATTGACATCGGTCGAAACGCCCGAGGTCGAGCCGCAGGTCACCAGTCGTCCGCCGCGCTTCAGGCAGAACATCGAGGCGGCAAAAGTGTCTTTGCCGACATGCTCGAACACGACATCGACGCCCTTCTTCTTGGTCAGCTTGCGCACGACGCCTTCGAAGCGGTCGGTGCGGTAGTTGATCACATGGTCGGCGCCGAGCGCCTTGGCGCCCTCGATCTTGTCGTCCGAACCGACCGTGGTGATGACGGTGCAGCCGGTCTTCTTGGCGAGCTGGATCGCAGCCGAACCGATGCCGGAGCCGCCGGCATGGATGAGAATGGTCTCGCCCGCCTCAAGCTTGGCGTTGTCGAACAGCATGTGCTCGACCGTACCGAAAGTGACCGGAGCAAGAGCGGCTGCAACGGCGTCGATACCCGGAGGCGCCGGAACCAGCAGGCGCGCCGGCAGGTTTGCCTTCTCTTGCGCGAAGCCATCCAGGTGGAAGCCGTGCACACCGGAAACGTTTTCACACAGGTTGTCGCGCTTCTCGCGGCAGGGCTTGCAGAGCCCGCAGGTCCGTGCGCCGTAGATCGACACGAGCTGACCTGGGAGCACATTTGAAACGCCTGGCCCAATAGCCTCGACGACACCGGATGCTTCGGCACCGATCGTCAGCGGCATCTTGCGCTTGGCGAACGCCATGCCGCGCCAACCCCACACGTCGATGTGGTTCAGAGCCACAGCCTTGACCCGAAGCGTCACTTCGCCAGGGCCTGGTGCATCCGGTTCAGGAATGTCGACTGCTTCGAGCTTGCGGTCGTCGATCAGCTGGAGAGCACGCATAATAGGTCTTCCTTCGCCCGGAGGCGTTAACAAGTAAGCAAACAGTATTTTGCGCTGTCTAGGCCGGTTCCACCGTCATGACAAGGCTGGCGTTCTGTCCGCCGAAGCCGAACGAGTTGGAAAGCACTGCCGTCACCTGCTGGTTCCGCTTGGTATTGGGTACCACATCCAGGACGATTGCAGGATCCGGATTGACGTAGTTGATGGTCGGCGGAAGCGTTCCCGTCAGCATCGTCTGGATGGAGAATACAGCCTCTACCGCGCCGGCAGCCGTGAGCGTGTGGCCGATCATCGACTTGTTCGACGAGACCGGAATATCCTTCAGACGGTCCCCGAAGACCGCAAGCATGGAGCTGTACTCCATCTTGTCGTTCTCCGGCGTCGATGTGCCGTGAGCGTTGATATAGCCGATGCCGGTTTCGTCGATGCCGGCATCCGAGAGCGCCGCACGGATCGTGGCGATGGCCGGTGCGCCATCCGGCGAGGACCGGGTGCGGTGAAAATGGTCGGCCTTCTCGCCGCATCCCTTCACGATGCCGAGAACCTTGGCGCCGCGGGCAACGGCTGCTTCCAGCGATTCCAGCACGAGCGTGGCTGCACCCTCGGCGATGACGAAGCCGTCGCGTTCCTTGCTGAAGGGCTTCGAGGCCTTTTCCGGCGGGTCGTTCTGTGTCGACAGGGCCGAAAGCAGCGAGAAGCGGATCAGGGCTTCCGCGCTCACGGAGCCGTCGGTCGCGACCACGAGCGAGCGATCGGTGCGACCCTGGCGGATCGCCTCGACGCCGAGCTGGATGGCTGTGGCACCCGATGCGCAGGCCGTCGACAAGGTCACCGGCAGGCCGCGGGTACCGAAGCGATCGGCAAGCCGCTCTGAAATGGAGCCGAACTGGACCGCCTCGAGAAAGGACGGGTCCGGACGTTCGCGCATGGCTGCCAGGAACCGGTCATAGGCATCGCCTTCGACCTGTGCAGGCGGCGCACGATCCGCAAGCGCGAAGCGTGCCGACCATTCCGGCTCGACAGGCGGCGCGGCGAGAAACAGCGGTCCTTCGAAATCGCCGGACAGGCCGGCCTGCGCCAACGCTTCGGCCGTCGTTTCGCGGGCGTAGGCATATGAGCGCTCGACCGGATTCTCCACCGGCACATCGATGAAGTCGACAGTACCGCTGATGCGTGTGGAGAGACCGGCAGTCGGGAAGCGGGTAATATTGTGGATGCCGGACGTGCCGGAGGTCAGGGCAGCCCAGTTGTCCTGAAGGCCCTGCCCCAGTGACGTGATGACGCCCATGCCGGTCACGGCGATGATCGGCCGGCCGAGGTGGTCCTTGAAACGGTTGTCGCTCATAGCTGTCTCCTCACGCGTTCGGCGATAGGACCGCAAGGCCCTCGCCGCGCGTATAGCCGACCGTCGTCACCACCGCATGCTTCGCGGGCGCCGCCATCGGCTGCTCAATGCTGGGGTCGAAGGACGGGACGCTGAGCCCACCGTCGAGCGTGAGCGCGGCTAGCGCGAGGCCAAGCGGAAACTGCGCTTCCATGCCATGACCCGTAACGCCGCCATAGCCGCGGAGCGTCGCGCCGCCGAGCTTGTCCTCAAGCACCGACCGCTCGCGGGCAGATGCATCGACGAGCCCGCTGGCACCCGAAAATATGACTGTCTGCTCAGGACTAACGTCCGATGTCAGGCCGGCAAGGCGGGACAGACGCTGCTCGAGCTTGCCGTCTTCACGGCTACCGCGATCGCCTTCGACCGCGTCGATGGCTGCATAGATATGCGCGCCGCGGGATTCGGCATGAGCACGCGATTCCAGGACGAGGAATGCGCCGACGGTTCCCATCATCATGCCGCCGCCATTCTCGGACGAGCGCTGCCACAGCGGGTGCCATTCGCCGGTGGCGTGGGCGCGGATGCCTTCCACGAGAAGAAGGATATCCGCCCGCTCCGCGACGAAGGCGCCGCCGACCAGCGAATGGGTCGACTGGCCTGCCTTGATGCGGTGGAACGCCGTTTCCACGGCAGAAATGCCTGCCGACTCTTCGCCCATGAATGTGCGGGACGAGCCGGTGACCTTATGAACGATCGAAATGTTGCCCGCGACGAGGTTCGAAAGCTGCGCAAGAAACAGCGTAGGACGCAGTTCCGTGGTCAGCTTCTCGTTGAGCAGTATTTCGCGGTCGTTGCGCTTCAGCGCTTCGTCGACGATGAGAGAATCGACCTTGATGTCGCGCTCGCCGCCGCCGGCCGCAACTATCATGTCCATGGAGGAGCAGGCTTCGGCATCCGTCTTCAGCCCGGCGTCATCGAGCGCGAGCCCCGCGGTAAAGACGCCGAGTCGCTGCCAATTCTCCATCTGCCTCTGATCGCCGCGCTTGGTGATCTGCTCGGACCAGTCGATCTCGGGCATGGGATGCACGGGGTATGGCTTGAACCGTTCGGTCTCGACCTGCGGAGACGTCATCTCCGCAGCCGACAGCAAAGCCACATGCGGCTCCTTGCCGACACCGTAGCAGGTGACGATCCCGATTCCGGTGATCACGACATCGTTGTCAGACTTGCTCATTCTGTCCTCATTGCCCGGCGTTCACGCACCAGCTTGAAGCGCGTCCATGAGCCCGACTTCTTCTGCACGTTTGCGAACGATGTCTGCAAGCGGCACTTCACTGAACGGCATGGTGCGAAGCTTCAACTGCGCATCGCATACTTTCTTGCCAGCCGAGGTAATCTTTGCCTTGGTAACGGCGTAGCCCGACCCCTCATGCTCCAGAAACGCCTCGATGTCGAGGACCGCATCCGGCCCGACGAAGGAGCGCATCTTGGCCCCGTCGACCGACATCAGGAACGGCATGGCAGCAAAATCCGTTGCCGCCAGAATAAGCATGCCAGAGGCCTGCGCCATCGTTTCGATCAGCAGAACGCCCGGAACCAAAGGCATTCCGGGAAAATGGCCTTCGAACACGGGGCTCTTCGTCGGCACGACCGACCGTGCCCGCAAAAGCTTGCGGGGGAGGTCCACGCCCTCCACCCGGTCGATCATCTGGAAGTATTCAAGCAGCATTCATGCTTGGGGAACGGCGTTTCAGCCCTTCGCCGCCCTCAGTTCGTCAATCTTGGCGCAGAGGTTCTTGAGGACGAAATACTCCTCGGTCGAAACCTTGCCCTCGTTCACTTCCTGCGTCCACTGCTCGAGCGGAATCTTGATGCCGAATTCCTTGTCGATGGCAAACACGATATCGAGGAAGTCCAGGCTGTCGATGCCGAGATCGTCGATCGTATGGCTCTCCGGCGTGATCGTTTCGCGGTCGATTTCGCTGGTTTCCGCGATGATGTCGGCAACTTTGTCGAATGTAGCAGTCACGCCAAATGTCCTCTGAACAGTCAAATCAAGGTTCCACATAGGGAATACCTCGCCAAATGCCAATCCCCGTCTGCAGCCGCGGGAAAATTGTCCGCTCACTGTTGCGCAAACGGCGACGATTTATCGGAGGCGCCAAACTCTCTCTCAACCCGTTGGAGACCTGACAGGAGGTCAGAAAGAGAGGCCTGAATACCCGTAATGTCGAGAGCACTTTTCCGTTGCGCACAAATGTCACAGTTTACATGTGTGTCGGAATGGGATGCTTTCCGGGTATCCGCAGAACGGGCCACCACCTCGCGACCAGTGGCGGCGGCCGGTCTCGGACGGCCTCGATGAGGCGATGAGTACATGCGGAGAAGATTTCGCGAAAGTTGATGTGGATCAATTCGCCCTGGACGAATTTGACGAAAATCAACCTTCCTCGTGCGTCGTGCAACCGGTTTGAGAATAGCTATCATGGACTTGCTTGCCAGAGACCTTCACCAGCCCGAACTTCCGGTGGTGTGCCGTTCGTGCGAGGCACGCAACGGGGGCATCTGTTCGGCACTGAAGCCTGCCCAGCTGGCGGAACTCAGCAAGCATTCGTCGCGCCGCAAGATCGAAGCTGGCAACGAGTTCATCGGCCAGGGCGAAAGCGTCTCGTCCTACAGCAACATCCTCAACGGGGTCGTGAAGCTCTCCAAGGTCATGGCGGATGGGCGTCAGCAGATCGTCGGCCTCCAGTTTGCCCCCGACTTCATGGGCCGGCCCTTCCAGGGCGAGAGCCGCATGGCCGCGGAAGCGGCGACGGATACGGAAATCTGCATTTTCCCGCGCCGCGCCATTGAGCGCCTGATCGCCGATATTCCGGAGCTGGAGCACCAGCTGCATAACCAGGCACTCAAGGAGCTCGACGAAGCTCGCGACTGGATGCTGACGCTCGGCCGCAAGACGGCGCAGGAGAAGGTGGCGAGCTTCCTGTCGCTGATCGCAAGCCATAGCGACCCCGAGCAGCAGGACATCAGCAGCGTCTTCGAGCTACCGCTGTCCCGCGCCGAAATTGCAGACTTTCTCGGGCTGACCATCGAGACCGTCAGCCGCCAGATGACCAAGCTGCGCAAGGAAGGCATCATCCAGATCGAGAACAACCGCCACGTCACGGTGCCCGATCTTGACCGCCTTGCCTTTGCAGCAGGCAACGATTGAGGACTCGAAGATAGGCGGCCTCAGGCCGCCCTGCCCTCGACGACCGCCCCCCGGATGATCTCAAGCACACGATCGGCGTCCACGTCCGTGCAGATCAACTGGCTCGGGTGACCATCCCAATGCCCCGGCGGGAACACGCGGCCGTCCGGCTTCTGAATGGTCTGGCCGTCAGCGATCCCACCGCAGACGACGCGAATCGGACCACTGCGCGTCTTGAACAGCTCGCGAGCGACGACATACACGCAGGCACAGCTGTCGTGAATCACCATGCCGTCGCCGACGCGGTGCTTGTAGAATTCGATGTAGAACTGCGAGATATCCGACAGCAGCCTGACCGACGCATCGCCGACCGCAGCCATTTCGGCGAGGTATCCGCTGGTCATCACGGTCTTCAACGTCACGTCGAGACCGACGACCGTTACGCGCCACGGGGCGGTAAAGACCACGTCCGCGGCCTCCGGGTCGCCATGGATGTTGGCCTCTGCGGCCGGGCTCACATTGCCGTTCAGATGGAAGGCGCCGCCCATCACCACGACTTCCTTCACGAGTGCCGCGAAGTCGGGATCGGCCTTCAGCGCAAGCGCCAGGTTGGTCATGCGACCGACCGCGACGAGCGTCACCTCGCCCGGCTGCGCGCGAACGGTATCGATGATGAACTGCCAGGCAGGCCGACCATCCGCCGTCACGGAAATGGCCTCCGGAATATCGATATCGCCGAGCCCGTTTTCACCGTGGATGAAGGTCGGCCAATGGCCTTCCGGCCGCGACGGATCGAAGGTCACGCCGGCACCTTCCGCAACCGGTGCCGAAATGCCCCACTCCTGCTTCAGAAACAGGGCGTTGCGCGTGGTCAGATCGATCGGCGCATTGCCGAAGACCGTGGTGATCCCGATGAGATCGATCTGCGGATGCCGGTGAAGGAAGAGCAGCGCCATGGCATCGTCGATGCCGGGATCTGTGTCGAAAATGACCTTGTGCATGTTCACGCTCTGGAAGTTTGAAGGGACCGAGTAAGATCGGGGACCATATCGCGGTTTTCACATCGCACAATCGCGAAAGAACCAGCCTGCCCGGTTGCAAGCGGTTGCCGTCGGTGGCAGGAGTGCGCCGCAATATCCTCCCATCGCCGGTCTTTCCCCTTGCACGATATAGCCTTTCACCTTCTGGTGCTGTTGTTCGCCGCCGCGTTCCTCGCAGGTTTCGTTGATTCGATTGCAGGAGGTGGCGGACTGATCACCATTCCGGCCATGCTGATCGTCGGCATACCGCCGCTCGAATCGCTGGCGACCAACAAGCTGCAGGGGCAGTTCGGCGTTGCGTCCGCCACGATAGCGTATGCGCGCAACGGTCATGTCGACCTGAAGAAGCAGTTTCCCATGGCGGCCACCGCCGTCTTGGGCGGCATTCTCGGAGCCCTCCTCGCCTCGGTCGTGCCCGCTCATTATCTGGCTGCCGCCATTCCCTTCCTGTTGGTGGCCATTGCACTGTTCTTCGCGCTCAAGCCGAACCTCAGTGATATCGACAGTCACCAGCGGGTGACACCCTTCGTCTTCGGCCTCACCATCGTGCCGCTTATCGGACTTTACGATGGCGTCTTCGGCCCCGGCGCAGGCTCCTTCTACATGCTCGCCTTCGTGCTGTTGGGCGGCTTTGGCCTGTTGAAGGCAACGGCCCACACGAAGCTGCTCAATCTCGGCTCAAACTTCGGATCGTTCCTCGTCTTCGCCGTCACGGGATCGATTCTCTGGAAGGTCGGGCTGATCATGGGCGCGGGCCAGTTTCTCGGCGCGCAGGTCGGCTCCCGCATGGCGATGCGCAACGGCGCCAACATTATCAAGCCGCTGCTGGTGTTTTCCTGCCTGGCGCTCGCCCTGAAGCTGCTTTCCGATCCGACCCATCCGGTGCGGATCTGGCTGGGTATCTAGAAAATCGCCAGCACCAGGGCCCCGACGGTGATCAGCGAAATCCCGATCCAGTGGGCGAAGTTGAGCTTCTCGCCCAGAAACATCACGGCGAAGATCGCAACGAGCACGATCGAGAGCTTGTCGACGGGGGCGACGCGCGCGGCATCACCCAGGCTAAGCTCCCGGTAGTAGGCAAGCCAGGAGGCGCCGGTCGCCAGACCCGAGAGAACCAGGAAGAGCCAGGTTTTCGAGGAAATCGTCGACGGCGCCTGCCATTGCCCGGTGGCGGCAACAATGCCGACCGTCACGACCAGTATGACGACGGTACGGATGAGCGTCGCCATGTCTGCCGGCACTCCAGCGACGCCGATCTTGCCGAAGATCGCGGTCAGGGCCGCAAATGCAGCCGACAGGAATGCCCAGAAAACCCAGCTCGCCGACAATCGCTACCCTTTCATTTTCAAGGGAAGGCCGGCGGCGACGAAATAGACCTCGTCCGCGACGGCGGCGATCCTCTGATGCAGCCTGCCGGCGTGATCCCTGAACTCCCTCGCCATCCGGTTGTCCGGGACGATGCCGAGACCGACCTCGTTTGAAACGAGGATCAGGCTGCCTTGATGATCGGCCAGGCTATCGACCAGAGCGAGGCCGGCGCTATCGACATCGGCGTCGGCCATCATCAGGTTGGTGACCCACAACGTCAGGCAATCCACAAGGATGACGCAACCCGAATCGCGGATCTGCTGCAGATGCGGCGTGAGATGAAGTGGAACTTCGTGTGTCGTCCAGCCGTCGCCCCGGTCCACCTGGTGGCGGGCTATACGCTGCCGCATCTCGTCGTCATAGGCCTGTCCCGTCGCCACGTAATGGCGCTGCAGGCCTGTCTCCACCGCCAGCCGCTCGGCGAAGCCGGATTTTCCGGAGCGGGCACCGCCCAGAACAAGCGTCACGCGACCATGTGCAGTCATCGGACACCTGTGGGTGCGCCAAGCGAACGGATTGGGAAAGGAGAGATTGCGGCAGGGCAGAAACTGAAAGATCGGACGATTCGTAGATTCATGAGGCGTCCGCCTTGGTTCATCAGTTAAGCACCGCCGCACAACAAAGGTGATAGCTGAGCGCATCCGTGTCAAGCGACAGACGGTTTCGCGATACCGAACCGGAAGGAAAACAAGCGGCGGGTACGCACTACCTCACCCGAACGCTTGAGCGGAACAACCGTCCGCGAAGACATATTTAGCGACACATCGTTACCGGAAGGTTAGTGCGAGAAAGATTTCTCGAATTTGCTGCTGGATAATGTTTTTCGCGTTGCAGCAGGGTCTGCCTCAGAACGGTTGATTTCCCCGTCCAGAACCCTAGTCTCAGGTATGGATGCCGCTGACATTGGCAGACAACTCCTGCAGAATCGCTGCTGAACGCCGGCCGGGTCCGCCGGATCTTGGGATGTTGATGATGCGAAATCCTATTGCCGCGGTCGCCCTTCTGATCGGCTTCGGCCTTCATACCGAAGCCGCCGAGGCTGCGTGCGGCGATGTGACGATCGCGGAAATGAACTGGGGTTCTGCCGCAGTCGCAGCACATATCGACAAAATCGTCCTCGAACGCGGCTTCGGCTGCAAGGTGACCCTGGTGCCCGGCGACACCGTTCCCACCTTCACCTCGATGATCACCAGGGGCCAGCCTGACATGGCACCCGAATTCTGGATCAATGCCGTCCGCGGGCCGCTCGCGAAGGCTACCGCCGAGAACAGGTTGGTTCTCGGCGCCGAAATACTGGAAGACGGAGCCGTCGAGGGCTGGTGGGTGCCGAAGTTCATCGTGGATGCCCATCCCGAAATCCGTACGGTCGATGACGCACTTGCGCGCCCGAACCTGTTCCCGTCACCGAAGGATCCGCAGAAAGGCGCGCTCCACAGCTGTCCCAGCGACTGGAGTTGCCAGGCGACCACGGCCAATCTCTTCAAGGCGTTCGGCGTGGCGGACAAGAACTTCGAGCTCGTCGAGCCGCAGACGGCCGAAGAATTGGACCAGTCCATCGCCGAGGCTTTCGAAGCCCAGACGGGGTGGCTGGGCTACTATTGGGCACCGACGGCAATCCTTGGCAAGTACCCGATGGTGAAGCTGTCGTTCGGCGTCCCCCACAACAAGGTCGAATGGGACAGTTGCACGGCCGTTCCGAACTGCGCGAGCCCGCAGCGGAACGCCTACCCCACCTCGCAGGCTTTCACGCTCGTTACGCATGAATTCACCGAAAAGGCGGATGCGGCGATCGGCTATGTTCGCGCGAGGCGCTGGACCAACGCCACCATCAACAGCGTTCTGGCATGGCAGCTGGAAAACAAGGCGAGCAACGCGGAAACCGCCGAATACTTCCTGAAGCACCATGAGGACGTATGGTCGAAATGGGTGGTTCCGGTCATCGCCGAGAAAATCACCGGTCGGCCCTGACGCCGCTCCGCGTTCGCGATGCGTCGCAAATCACGCATCCCTTGCAGCCGCGATATTATAGTTCAAGATGGAGCGTCTAACGTGGACGGCGGTTGCTTGCCGCTGAAACAGCACGCCGGGGGCACCAATGACACGGACAGCGCATGGCTAGCCACGGGATCGAGATCAAAGGCCTCTATAAAATCTTCGGCTCCCGTCCCGCCGGGTACATCGACCAGGTCCGCAGTGGCTTGTCAAAAGCGGAACTGAACGAAAAGCACGGACACGTCCTCGGCCTGAAAGACATCAACATTTCTATGCCGGCCGGCAGCGTTACGGTCGTGATGGGGCTTTCCGGCTCCGGAAAATCCACGCTCATACGCCACATCAACCGGCTGATCGAACCCACTGTAGGAGAAGTCATCTACGACGGCACCGACATCTGCAAAATGAACCAGCGTGACCTGCGCGAGTTTCGCCGCCAGAAGACCGCCATGGTCTTCCAGAAATTCGCTCTTTTGCCGCACCGGACGGTGATCGAGAATACCGTCTACGGGCTGGATGTTCAGGGCATGCCGCGCGACGAGAGCACGAAGAAGGCGCTGTACTGGATCGAGCGCGTCGGGCTGGCCGGCTTCGAGAACCATTACCCCAACCAGCTTTCGGGCGGCATGCAGCAGCGCGTCGGCCTCGCCCGCGCGCTGGCGAACGACGCCGATATCCTGCTGATGGACGAGGCCTATTCCGCACTCGACCCGCTGATCCGCGTCGATATGCAGACGGTTCTCCTCGACCTGCAGAGCGAATTGAAGAAGACGGTCGTCTTCATTACCCACGATCTCGACGAAGCGCTGCGGCTCGGCGACAAGATCGCCATCCTGCGGGACGGCCAGATGATCCAGCAGGGAACGGGCCAGGAAATCGTTCTTTCGCCGGCCGACGACTACATCGCCGCCTTCGTCAAGGAGGTGAACCGGGGCAGGGTTATCAAGGCGCGGACGGTCATGAAGCCGGTCGCGGACCTGCCGGACGGCATCAGGATTGCCGCCGACGAAACGCTGGAGAGTGCCGCGCAACGGCTGACGCAGGCCGGGCGGGCGAACGCGGTCGTCATCGATGACGACGGTTCCGAGATCGGCATGCTCGACCTCGACACGATCGTCACGGCAATGGTCACGCCAGCAGGCACGGTCTCGGCCGTCGGGACGATACAGTAGCCACAATTGAATTTCGCACGCCAAGCGCCTATAGCCCGGCAATCGCAGGAGTATTCCGATGACCGTCCGCAATCCGCTCTCTGATCTCATCGCCGAGAAGGGCGTTCTGCTCGCCGATGGCGCCACGGGAACCACACTCTTTGCCATCGGCCTCGAGGCCGGCGAGGCACCGGAACTGTGGAACGAGACCCACCCGGAACGGATCGACAAACTGCATCAGGACTTCGTCACTGCCGGCGCGGACATCATCCTGACCAACACCTTCGGCGGCACGCGTCACCGGCTGAAACTTCATCACGCACAGGACCGCGTCTTCGAGCTCAACAAGCGCGCGGCGGAAATCGCCCGCGCCGTCGCCGACCGTGCGCAGCGAAAGGTGATCGTTGCGGGATCGGTCGGTCCGACCGGAGAACTTCTGATACCGCTCGGCGCCCTCACCTATGAGGACGCAGTCGCGGCCTTCGTCGAGCAGATCGAGGGGCTGAAGGCGGGCGGGATCGATGTCGCCTGGATCGAGACCATGTCCTCGCCCGAGGAAATTCGCGCTGCTGCGGAGGCTGCCACCAAGGTCGGCCTGCCCTACACCTATACCGGTTCGTTCGACACCGCGGGCAAGACGATGATGGGGCTGGACCCTAAAGACATCCACCGCGTCGCCGGCGATGTCGGCGCAGGCCCCGTCGCGGTTGGCGCCAATTGCGGCGTCGGCGCATCGGACATTCTTTCCAGTCTGCTCGACATGACGGCGGCAGACGCTGGTGCGATCACCATCGTGAAGGGCAATTGCGGCATCCCCGAATATCGCGGCGCCGAAATCCATTATTCCGGCACGCCGCCGCTGATGGCTGAATATGCCCGCCTCGCCCGGGCCGCCGGCGCCAGGATCATCGGCGGCTGCTGCGGCACGTCCTGCGAGCATCTTGCCGCCATGCGATCGGCGCTGGACGAGTATACGCCGCGCCCGCGCCCGACCATCGAGGAAATCGTCGAGCGGATCGGTCCACTACGAAACAAGACCGCCAGTGAATCAGGCGGAGAAGGCGGCCGCGAACGCCGTCGCCGCAGGAGCTGACCCATGACCAATGTTTCACCAATTGCCAACCGCCATACGGTCGCGGATAGCCTGTCCGCACTGAGCGACGAGAACCGGTCCTGGCTGATGCTGCTGATGGACACCCCGACCGCCGACGCGGCGCTGCTCGACGGCCTGCATCTCTATCTCGACCGGCAGTCCGAAGCGCGGCTCCTGAACTCGCTGAAGCTGCAGAAATGCGGTGAGTGGCTTGGCGACACAGCCCCTGCCCGGCTCCAGGTGCGACTGATGGAGGCCGCCAAGTCGAGCCAGCATGCCGCCCATGCCGCCTTTCGCGCGGGGCTGGCCCGATCCGGAGGATTGGAAAACGCCTACCCGAAGGCGAAAGTCTAGAACAGCGCCCGCATGTGAAACCGCAACTGATCCGGCGGGTAGCGGAACTCTGCCCCGATCGGACAGGCATTGCGTGAGGCGCAACCGCTAACCATGCATGTCGCCTGTCCGGCCTCGCTTTGAAGGTAGGCCCGGCATTTGGCCACGTCGAAGCCAGCGGATGTAACCGCCGCCACGGGACAGGCCGTCACGCACGCTTCGTCCCAGGAGCCTAGCTCGGTGACTGGCTCCATCTCTGCAGGCGGACAGTCTACCGCAAACGAAAAACCGAGCGCGCCGCGATAGCCGTGCCAAAGACCATAGCGGGGATGCAGAAGGATGCCGAGCGGCGAGGGCTTCAGGTCTTCCGCCTGCAACGCCCATCGCTGGAACGGTTGGTAAGGGGGATCGGACGGGAAATAGGCGGTCGCCGACAGTTTCCGGGCAAGAGGACCGATCATCGCCTTTGACCACGTATCCAGCGGATCGGGTCCGGTATAGTTCTCGCGCCAGAGTGCAAAAGCGGGCCAGATCGAACCGCCGACATTGCCCAGGAGAACGACCGAGCGTGCGGCATCGCCATCCTCCAGCTCAGGGCCTTCGCCCTCATCGAACCGCACGACACCCCGCATGAAGATGCCAACCGACTCCAGAGCCGTCGCGATCTCCGACAAGGGCGACACACCGCTCATCGCGGTGCCCCAGGCTTGTAGTGCGGCCTCCAGACCTCCGCCTGAATAAAGTCGGCGACCGTCGCCGCCCCGCCTTGCTCCCTGGCGGTGTCGGGACCCTTTCAGGTGAAGGCGTCTGCCATCGAATCCTTCCGCTCCTTGATGAAGTTGAGCAATGCCTCGTCGATCGCCGGATCGAGCGGCGGGGCTTCATAGCTATCCAGCCATGACCGGCAAAGCGCATTGGCGCGATCCTCGATCCGCTTTTCACCTTCGATTTCCCACTGCTCGAAGGAATTGTTGTCCATCAGGGCAGAGCGATAGAAGGCGGTCTGGAAATGTGCCTGCGTATGGGCGCAGCCGAGGTAATGGCTGCCCGGTCCCACCTCGCGGATGGCATCCAGTGCCTGGCCGGATTCCGAAAGATCGACGCCCTCCGCCATTTTCTGCATCATGCCGAGCTGGTCCTGGTCGATCATGAACTTCTCGTAGGAGGAGACGAGGCCGCCCTCGAGCCAGCCTGCCGCGTGAAGCACGAAGTTCGTGCCGGCCAGCAGCGTCGTGTTGAGCGTGTTCGACGACTCGTGAGCCGCCTGCGCATCTGGAACCTTCGAACCGCAGAGCGAGCCGCCGGTACGGAACGGCAGACCAAGGCGGCGGGCAAGCTGAGCCGCCCCATAGGACACGAGCGAAGGTTCAGGCGTGCCGAAAGTCGGCGCGCCCGACTGCATGGAGATCGACGCGGCAAAGGTGCCGAACAGTACCGGTGAGCCGGGACGGATAAGTTGCGTCAACGACGCACCGGCCAGCACTTCAGCAAGGATCTGCGTCAGCGTGCCCGCCACCGTGACCGGGCTCATGGCTCCGGACAGAATGAACGGAGACACGACCGAGGCCTGGTTATGCCGCGCATAGACCTTCAGCGCGCCGAGCATCGTCTCGTCGAACACCATCGGAGAATTGGCGTTGATGAGGTTGAGCGTGACGCAGTTGTTCTCAACGAACTCGTCACCGAACACCATCTTCGCCATGGCGATCGTGTCTTCCGCCCGCTCGGGTGCGGTGACAGATCCCATGAAGGGTTTGTCGGAATACTTGATGTGGCTGTAGATCATGTCGAGATGGCGCTTGTTCACCGGCACATCCACCGGTTCACAGACCGTACCGCCGGATGCGTGCATGGACGGCGCCAGGTAGGCGAGCTTCACGAAGTTACGAAAATCCTCGATCGTCGCATACCGGCGCTTGCCTTCCAGATCGCGAACGAAGGGCGGACCGTAAACCGGCGCGAACACTGTCGCATTGCCGCCGATCTCGACATTCCGGCTGGGATTGCGCGCATGCCAGGTGAACTGCTTCGGCGCGGTTTTCAAAAGTTCGCGGCACAGGCCCTTCGGAAAATGGACCCGCTGCCCCTTCACATCGGCGCCGGCTTTGGCCCACAGCTCCAGAGCCTCGGCGTCATCGCGAAACTCGATCCCGATCTCCTCCAGGATCGTATCGGCATTACGCTCGATAAGCTGCAACCCCTCCTCGTCCAGCACGTCATAGACGCCGATCTTGCGGGTGATATAGGGCAGAGAGGGACCCGGTCCGGCACCTGATCGCGAAGCGCGCCGGCCTGCCGCACCGCGTTCACCGCGAGAACGGCGTCCGCCAGCCGCTGCATCCGTTGGTTGGTTCAAGTCGTCCATGGTTTCCTCGCCGTTGCGCTGGAAGCGCCTGCCATCACTGATGCGACATGCTAGGACGGCAGGCAAGCGGAACCCTGCCTTTCTGCGTCACGGGCTTGCGCAGAACAGACATTCCGACCACTCGCGCTCCGTCGTTTTCCATCCCGCCGAAGTCGTTTTCAAAGAAGTCGGAAAACCTTTTGCGTTTCATCATGTTCCCCACGCATGCCGTGCGGCCTGCCATCAGAAATGGAAGCATTCAATGTCTGACGACGACATCATCTTGGCCGAACTTTCCGACGAGGAACTCGTGCAGCAGATGCACGACGATCTCTATGACGGATTGAAGGAGGAAATCGAGGAAGCGACGCAAATCCTGCTTGGCCGAGGCTGGGCACCCTACGATGTGCTGACCAAGGCACTGGTGGAGGGCATGAGGATCGTCGGCATCGATTTCCGCGACGGCATCCTGTTCGTGCCGGAAGTGCTGCTGTCCGCCGGTGCGATGAAGGCCGGCATGACCATCCTGCGTCCCCTGCTTGCCGCCACGGGCGCTCCGAAGCAAGGCAAGATGGTCATTGGCACCGTGAAGGGCGACATTCACGACATCGGCAAGAACCTCGTCGGCATGATGATGGAAGGCGCCGGCTTCGACGTCATCGATCTCGGCATCAACAATCCGGTCGAAAACTACCTCGAAGCCATGGAGCGCGAGAAGCCGGACATCCTTGGAATGTCGGCGCTTCTGACAACGACCATGCCCTACATGAAGGTCGTCATAGATACGATGAAGGAAAAGGGCATCCGTGACGATTACGTCGTTCTCGTCGGCGGCGCGCCGCTGAACGAGGAATTCGGCAAGGCCGTCGGAGCCGATGCCTATTGCCGAGACGCCGCGGTGACGGTGGAGATGGCAAAGGACTTCATCCGGCGCAAGCACAACTCGCTGGCCGCCGGGTAAAGAAAAACCGGCCGATAGTCCCGGCCGGCCCTTCCTGCATTTTTAATGTCGCCGTTAGTTTGCGGCACGCTCTACGTTGCGGCCGGCATCCTGGGTGGCATCAACGGCATTGGCCGTATCCGCCCCAACGCCGCGAATGGTATTGCCGCAGGAGCTGAGTGCTGCTGCCGTTGCAAAAAGGGCTGCGATCACAGTGACTGTCTTTGTCGTCATGATAGAATACTCCAATGGTTGTTGATAAAAACGTTACGGAAAATGACCTTCCGCCACTGGAACGTTCCAATCGCGAAAAAGTTCACGTGATCGCGTGCGGCGCTCTGGCTCGTGAAATATTGGCCGTTTGCGCGCAGCACGGACTGCACCATGTCGACATCCAGTGCCTGCCCGCCATCTGGCACGCCTACCCGCAGAAAATTGTTCCCGGCCTGGAAAAAGCGGTGTCGGAAGCGCGGTTACATGGCTTCGAAAAGATTTTCTTCGCCTATGCCGACTGCGGTACCGGCGGAGACATCGATCGCCTTTGCGAGCGGGAAGGCATAGGCCGCATCGAGGGTCCGCACTGCTATTCGTTCTTTTCCGGAAATGCCATATTCGAGGAAAAGGCAGAGGACGACCTGCTGAGCTTCTTCCTGACCGATTTCCTGGCTCGCCAGTTCGACGCCTTCGTGATCGAGCCTCTGGGACTGGATCGCCACCCGCAACTGAAGGACATTTATTTCGGCAACTACCGGAAACTTGTCTATCTCAGCCAAGAGGAAGACCCGGCACTGCAGGAAAAGGCGAAGGCTGCTGCGGACTATCTCGGTCTCACCTACGAATACCGCTTTACCGGCTACGGCGATCTCGCGCCGTCGCTCAAGAATCTGTAGCCGAAGCGGACGTCCCGGCAGAATAAGATCGCTGACCGCGCCGACGTCGCTTTTTGCCGTATGCGACGTCGTGGCAAGCGCAGTCTCTGCTATCCACCCCGTGCATGCTGCTGAAAACGGGAGCAGTGCATGGCCGATCGCATCATCGTCTTCTGGCGGGATATCCCGGCGCAGGTGATCATCAAGCAGGGGCGGAAAACGGCCAAACGCGAGCTTTCGCTGCGCTTCACCGAGGCGATAGACATGTGCGCCATGCGCACCGGCGCAGCGGAGACGGACGACTATCTCGCCGAATGGCGCAAGGCCGATCCGGTTCCCGTATCCGACGACCTTGAAGCGGAAGCCGACAAGGCCGCTGCGGAACTGGAAGCAGCCTACGACAAGGAAAGGCTCGTCACGCTCGTGAAGAGCGGAGGTCGGGAAAATGCCTGAACTCAAGCCCGCCATCGGCAATGCCGGCGCGGCGATGAAGGCGGCAACGGGCGCCTACACGCCAAGCGACGTTTCGCCGAACCGGCGCGTCCAGCGGCGGTATTCGATACGCCTGTGGTCCGTGCGCCATTCACGGCTGCTGGAATGGTTCTATGGCCGTTTCGCGCACGTCTTCCTGCTGCTCCATCCGCTCTGGAAAGCGATCGGCTACAGCCGGGCCGAAGCGCCGGTGACTTTCGTCGAGAAGCGCGTGAAGGGCCTGCTCTTCGATTGCCGGATGTGCGGCCAGTGCATTCTCTCGTCGACCGGCATGTCCTGCCCGATGAACTGTCCCAAGCAATTGCGAAACGGACCCTGCGGCGGCGTTCGAGCCAACGGCAATTGCGAGGTGGAGCCCGACATGCCCTGCGTCTGGGTGAAGGCTTGGGAAGGCTCGCGCAACATGACAAAGGGAGACGATATCCTGAACGTGCAGAAGCCGGTCAACCAGTCCCTGCGGGAGACGTCGTCCTGGCTGCGGGTTACGGCGGAGGCGGCCGCCATGACCGAAACGATCAAGGACGTGCAGGCATGATCGCCGACATCAACCCACACGATCCCGGAGCGCCACTCGATCCCCTGCCCGGCCATTCCTCGCACGGACGGCTCGAACGCGTATTGAGGCGTGGTGAGTTTGCGGTGACTGCCGAACTTAACCCGCCGGACAGCGCCAATCCCCAGGAGGTCTATGAGCGAGCCGCGATCTTCGACGGCTGGGTGGACGGCATCAACGCGGTCGACGCCTCGGGCGCCAACTGCCACATGTCATCGGTCGGGATCTGCGCTCTGCTGACGCGAATGGGCTATGCGCCGATCATGCAGATCGCCTGCCGCGACCGCAACCGGATCGCCATCCAGGGCGACGTGCTCGGCGCATCCGCCATGGGCGTCCAGAACATCCTGTGCCTGACCGGCGACGGCGTGCAGGCCGGCGACCAGCCCGGCGCCAAACCCGTCTTCGACCTCGACTGCATGTCGCTGCTATCGACCGTCCGCACCATGCGGGACGAGGCGAAGTTTCTGTCCGGTCGGAAGCTCACGACCCCGCCGCACGTGTTCCTCGGCGCGGCGATCAACCCTTTCGCGCCGCCCCGTGATTTCCGTCCCTACAGGCTCGGCAAGAAGATCGAGGCAGGGGCCCAGTTCGTTCAGAGCCAGTACTGCTTCGACGTGCCTATGTTCCGCGACTACATGAGCCGTGTCCGGGATCTCGGCTTCCACGAAAAATGTTTCATCCTCGTCGGTGTCGGGCCGCTTGCATCAGCCAAGACCGCCCGCTGGATCCGCTCCAACGTGCCGGGCATCCACATCCCCGACAGCGTGATCGCCCGGCTTGAAGGCGCGCAGGACCAGAAACGGGAAGGCAAGCAGCTCTGCATCGACATCATCAACGAGGTGAAGGAGATCGAGGGCGTCGCGGGCATCCATGTCATGGCCTATCGCCAGGAGGAGTATGTCGCCGAGATCGTCCATGAGTCCGGCGTCCTCAAGGGGCGGCGGCCGTGGAAACGCGAAGCCAATCCCGGCGATTCCGTCATCGCGGAACGTCTTGAAGAAATCCGCCAGGGCAAGGAGGAGAACCAGCAGCAGCTGGCCGACCTCGCAGCCCACAAACCGCACTGAACAGACACCGCTTCATCCGGCGCCGGAGACATCATGACACGCACCATCGTCGCATCTGCAACCCGCGAACTCATCATCGGTTTTGACCAGCCCTTCTGCGTCATCGGCGAACGCATCAACCCGACAGGCCGCAAGAAGCTCGCAGCCGAAATGGTCTTGGGCAACTTCGATACCGTCATCCGGGACGCCCTGGAGCAGGTCGCCGCGGGTGCCACCATGCTCGATGTCAATGCGGGCGTTACCGCGGTCGATCCCAATGCGACCGAGCCTGCACTGCTGGTGCAGACGCTGCAGATCGTCCAGAGCCTTGTTGACGTGCCGCTGTCGATCGACAGTTCGGTCACCGCCGCCATCGAGGCTGCCCTCAAGGTTGCGAAAGGCCGGCCGCTGGTGAACTCCGTTACCGGCGAGGAAGAAAAGCTGGAGGCCATCCTGCCTCTCGTCAAGAAGTATGACGTGCCTGTCGTGGCGATCTCCAACGACGAGACGGGTATTTCGATGGACCCGGATGTGCGCTTTGCCGTCGCCAAGAAGATCGTGGAGCGGGCCATGGATCATGGCATCAAGCCCGAGGACGTCGTGGTCGATCCGCTGGTCATGCCGATCGGCGCCTTGGGCGATGCCGGGCGCCAGGTCTTCGCCCTGCTGCATCGTCTACGCCACGAACTCAAGGTCAACACGACCTGCGGCCTTTCCAACATCTCCTTCGGATTGCCGCACCGCCACGGCATCAATGCTGGCTTCATCCCAATGGTCATTGGCGCAGGCATGACCTCGGCGATCATGAACCCCTGCCGCCCGCAGGAAATGGAAGCCGTTCGCGCCGCCAACGTCCTGAACGGGACGGACCCTAACTGCGGCAACTGGATCATGACCTATCGCGACCACAAGCCGGCCGAACCTGGTACAGCTGCGTCCATCACACCACCCGCCGCCTCCAGCGGCCGCCGCGGCGGCCGAGCTGCCCGTGCCGGAGCCGGCGCAAGAACAGACTGATCGCATGCCATGACCGACCTGACCAAAGATCCTCTCGTCCTCTTCATGCCGTCCGGAAAGCGTGGCCGGTTTCCGGTGGGCACGCCCGTTCTCGATGCCGCCCGCCAGCTGGGTGTCTACGTGGAGAGCGTTTGCGGCGGGCGCGCCACCTGTGGCCGCTGTCAGGTGTCGGTACAGGAGGGTCGTTTCGCCAAGCATGGCATCACCTCGAATAACGATCACCTGTCGCCGGTCGGCCCGAAGGAGGAACGATACGACCGCGTCCGGGGCATCCCAGAAGGTCGCCGTCTCTCCTGCTCCGCCCTGGTGCAGGGCGATCTCGTTATCGACGTGCCGCAGGACACGGTGATCAATGCGCAGGTGATCCGAAAGGAATCGGACGGCCGCGTCATCGAGCGGAATCCGGCAGTCCACATGTGCTATGTCGAGGTCGAGGAACCGGACATGGAAAAGCCGCTCGGCGACCTCGACCGGCTGAAGGCCGCACTCGCCCAGGATTGGCACTACGACGAGCTCGACGTCGACTTCCATCTGGTCCCCAGGGTTCAGTCGATCCTCAGGAAGGGCGAATGGAAGGTTACGGCCGCGATCCACAGGGATCGGCAGGACGACCGCCCGCGCCTGATCGCCCTCTATCCGGACCTGAAGAACGAGGCCTATGGCATCGCCTGCGACATCGGCTCGACGACGATCGCCATGCATCTGTCCTCGCTGCTGTCGGGACGTACGGTCGCATCCGCGGGCGCGTCCAATCCGCAGATCCGCTTCGGCGAAGACCTGATGAGCCGTGTCTCCTACGTGATGATGAATCCCGACGGTCGGGAGGCGATGACCGCCGCTGTCCGCGAGGCCCTGAACGGCCTGATCGACAAGGTATGCGAGCAAGGCGGCGTCCGCCGTGAAGACATCCTCGACTCCGTCTTTGTCGGCAACCCGATCATGCATCACCTCTTTCTCGGCATTGATCCGACGGAACTCGGCGGCGCTCCCTTCGCGCTCGCAGTTTCCGGGGCAGTCGAGGTGAAATCCTCCGAAATCGGCCTGCCGATGAACGAGGGCACGCGAACCTACATGCTACCCTGTATCGCCGGCCATGTTGGCGCCGACGCTGCCGCCGCGACCTTGTCGGAGGGTCCGCATCGCCAGGACGAGATGATGCTGCTGGTCGATATAGGCACCAACGCGGAGATCGTGCTCGGAAATGCGGCGCGCGTGGTGGCGGCCTCCTCGCCGACCGGCCCGGCATTCGAGGGCGCCGAGATTTCCTCCGGCCAGCGCGCCGCGCCCGGCGCAATCGAGCGGGTCCGGATAGATCCCCTCACGCTCGAACCGCGCTTCCGCATAATCGGCGTAGAACAGTGGTCGGATGAGGCAGGCTTTGCGGACGCTGCCGCAGGGACCGGAGTGACCGGCATCTGCGGCTCCGCCATCATCGAAGTCATCGCAGAGATGTACCTCGCCGGCATCATATCCGAGGACGGCGTGGTCGATGGCACACTTGCCGAACGCACTCCACGTATCCTGCCGACGGGTCGGACATTTGCCTACCTTCTGCACGACGGCGAGCAACGCATCACCGTCACCCAGAACGACGTCAGGGCCATCCAGCTCGCCAAGGCGGCGCTCTATGCCGGCGTCAAACTGTTGATGGACAAGCAAGGTGTCGATCACGTCGACCGGATCGGTCTTGCCGGCGCCTTCGGCACCTTCATCGATCCCAAATACGCGATGGTCCTGGGACTGATCCCCGATTGCGACCTCGACAAGGTGAAGGCAGTCGGCAACGCCGCCGGAACCGGTGCGCGCATGTGCCTGCTGAACCGCGGCTACCGCCGCGAGATCGAGGAAACAGTCAGCAAGATAGAGAAGATAGAGACCGCTCTTGAAGCAAAGTTTCAGGAGCACTTCGTCTACGCCATGGCCCTGCCGAACAAGGTCGACAGCTTTCCCAACCTCGCGGGCGTCGTGACCCTGCCGGAACGCAAAGTCCTCGCGGACGGCGACGACGGCGGCGGTCGCCGGCGTCGTCGGGGGCGCGGTTAGGTCATTGTCCTGATCAGGCAGCGACCGCCCGCATCATCTGGCCATAGGACTCGCGGATGCTTTGCGCGACCGCCATTGCCGGAGCCGTCAGTTGCGGAGTGGTCAGCAGGCGAACGTCGAAACTGAAGAGTTCCGGCAGGCCCTCCTGCGGGCCAAGCACAACCATCTGATCCGTGAGGTATGACCTCGGGAATGGCGCGATTGCCAGATCCGACAGCACGGCGGCGCGCTGAGCCATCGTATGGGCGCTGGCATAGGCGATCCGGTAGGTGCGCTTGTGCTTCTCCAGCTGCGAGATCGCGTCCTGTCGCCAGACACACCCCTCTTCCCATACGGAAATCGGCAGCGGATCGCGCAGATGCGCATTGCCGCATTTCGCTCCGGCCCAAACCAGCTTTTCGGTGTGGATGACCTCACCGAAATTCGGGAAAGATCGGGGATGGCAATTGAACAGGGCGAGATCCAGCCGCTGTTCGTCAACCCGCTTGCGCAGGGCCGAACTCATGTCCACGGTCACATCGACCATGATGCCCGGGAATGCCTCGGCGAAACCTTTCAGAACGCGGGGCAGAAGACGCTCGGCAATATCGTCGGGAGCACCCAGTCGCACGACGCCCGCCAGTTCCGGCATCACGAAGCGAGACACCGCTTCGTTGGACAGCGCCAGCATTCGGCGCGCATAGGACAAAAGCATCTCGCCATGCTGCGTCAGCGTCACGGAGCGTGCATCGCGAAGGAAAAGCGTCGTCTTCAACTGCTCCTCCAGCTTCTTGATTTGCATGGAAACGGCGGAGGGCGTCCGAAGAACCGCCTCTGCCGCAGTGGAGAAATTGCCGGTCTCGGCAATCGCCACGAATGTCTTGAGTACGTCATTATCCAGCAGGGGCAGCGGTGAACGAAACGGAGTAGACATGGCAGCCTCGATCAAAAAATCTGAACTTAAGCACCATATCATTTCGTTTGATTGAACGTCAATGGGCGAGCAAGATCGCAGCATGAAAGGTAGCGACGCCCGGCGATACACCACAAAAGTTCATCGCTGGCATCACCTGCATCATATTGATTGATGGCGTCGCTGTGTCACCTTTCGAACAAAGGAGAGCTACCATGGCATCCACATCTCAGCGCACCCATAGCTCCGGCTGGCAATTGCAGAACCTGGCACGCCCCATCGTCCAGCTCACCTTACGCCTGCATGCCGAATGGCAGCACCGCCGCAACGAAAGGATGCTCGAGTCCCTTCCGTCGGAAATCAGGAAGGATATCGGCTGGCCGGTTCCTGACGATACCACAAGGTGCATGCAGTAACCGGATCAGATCGCCGCTCCTCCGGCCAAACGCGCCGGAGGGGGCGATGCTTCGCGAGTAACGCAGCTGGCGCGAACAGCCGTTCTTGCTTTTCAGCTGTCGTAAAAATACTTTTCAGCCGCGCCTTAACCCATCTTTTCCTTATCAAAATTTCATGTCAGTGTCGCAATTGAAGTATTCGCCAGTAACGGCGCTTCGGAGCGAGGCATGGACTTTATGAGCAAGCAGCTGCCGGTAAAGAGAACACTGGTATTTTTCCTCGTTCCCAATTTCACCCTTCTGCCGTTTACGGCGGCCGTCGAAACGTTGCGGATCGCCAACCGCATGCTGGGTTATGAGGCCTATGCCTGGCGCCTCTGTTCCACCGACGGCGAGAAGGTTCATTCCTCCGCCGGCATCGCGGTCGAAGTCAATTCTTCCGTCGCGGACGAGCGCAAGAACCTCGGCGGTGAAAATCGACCCAACATGGTCCTCGTCTGCTCAGGCATCGAGATCGAGCAATACCAGAACAAGACGGTCAACGCCTGGCTGCGGGAAACCTATAACCGCGGCATTGCAGTGGGCAGCCTGTGCACCGGCGCGCATGTACTGGCGCAAGCCGGACTGCTGAACGGAAAGCGCTGCGCGATCCACTGGGAAAACCTGCCCGGGTTCGCTGAGGCCTTTCCGCAGGTGGACGTCTACGCCGATCTCTACGAAGTCGACAGCAACCTCTATACCTGCGCCGGCGGCACCGCCTCCCTCGATATGATGCTGAACCTGATCGGGCAGGATTTCGGGGAGAACCTCGTCAATCGTGTCTGCGAGCAACAGCTGACCGATCGGGTCCGCAATCCGCACGACCGGCAGCGCTTGCCGTTGCGAGCGCGCCTCGGAATCCAGAACACCAAGGTCCTGTCCATTATCGAGTTCATGGAGAACAATCTCGCCGAACCCCTGTCGCTGGTGGAGATCGCCGACGAGGCCGACCTGTCCCGCCGGCAGATCGAGCGCCTGTTCCGTCAGGAAATGGGCCGATCCCCTGCCCGCTATTACCTTGAGATCCGGCTGGACCGGGCGCGGCACCTGCTGGTGCAATCGTCGATGCCGGTGGTCGAGGTCGCGGTTGCCTGTGGTTTCGTATCCGCGTCGCATTTCTCGAAGTGCTACCGCGAGGTCTACAATCGCTCGCCGCAGCAGGAGCGCGCCGAGCGTAAACTGACCATTGCAAGCGCGCGGGCGGTGATGGCCGCATAGAGCAGCATTGATCGGGCCGTCCGCATCAGTCGGCTCGCTGTTATGCCAGTTAGACCAGCGACGAACCTCGCGCCTGTCGATGCGGGCCACTGTCCCACCATCTCAGCACCCGCATGGCACGGAGCGTGACCCATCGAGAGGGCTTGCCCTGCCCTTCGTCAACCTCGAACCAAACCCGTCCGTTCAGGCTCCAGTCGAGGAGCCAGGTCCCGTCATCCAGGCGTCGGGAGAGCAGATGGTCGATGGCGTCGCCAAGGCGCGGGTCGCCAGGTGCCCCAGTCAGCATTGCCGAGGAACGGAAATAGTCGAGCGCGCGGAGAATGTCGTAGCGCCACCGGTTCGGGTTCAGGAAGGAAAGAAACCGCTCATCCGCCACCTTGCCGTCGGTGAGGCGGCGGAAAAGATCGCGCTCCAGAAGATATTCCTCGCCCGACCTGCGCGCCTCCCGGGATCGAGGCGTGCCCCCAGTGGCCTTCTCGTACGCCAGCAACCCTTCCAGCACGTTGAGCGTGGTTGCAAACGATGAGCGGACCGAACCGTTGATCCGCTCGCAGTTCCAGCCTCCGTCATCCAGGCGCTCCCCGAGCAGCCTTTCGACGATGGATGAAACGTCAATTCCGAAATAGGCGCCGTCCGCAACGGTCCGCCCGTTGATGCACTCCTCGACCTCGCCCTCCCAGTAAGGCTGCCCGCCCTCATCCCACCGGGAGTGCGCGCCGATCAATTCGACGGTTCGCCTGGCACGGCTCGACGAAGGGTCGAGGCCAAACTCCCGCAGTTGCGACAGCGTGAAACACGTGGCCGTCCAGGGCTGGCCATGCTCCTGCCACTCGCGAGGCTCGAAGCCAGCGGGCACGAACGCACCACCCGCCCATTGTCCATCCTCGTCCTGGTGGGAAAGAAGCCTGGCTCCCCAGCCTTCGGTCTCGATCTTGCTCCGCTCTACCGACCACTCGCTTTCCGGAGCGTCGAGCAGGTAACGCATCACCTGCCACCGGATCGATGGATCCGAGTCGAGAAGCCAGTCGACAACAGCATTCGCGTCAGTCATGCACAGGCCCGTGGGAAGGTCGGGACACGGTCGCTTATACCACACCCACAGCCCTTGGCACGATGACCGCGCCTCAACCTAGGCTGCGGCCGGCTTCAGTTTCGCCTGGCTCGATCGGATCTGAATGAGCGTGTCCAGGTTCTGGTTGACGCGGCAGTAGAATTCCTCGTCGATGAACGGCCGCAGCATGAAGTCATTGCCGCCGGCCTTCAGGAAACGCGCCGACAGAAGCCGATTCGAGGACGAGGAGACACCGATGATCCGCAGCTCGTGGGAGCCCCGGAAGGAACGAATGCGCCGCGTCAGCTCGAACCCGTCGATGTCAGGCATGTTGTAGTCGGTGACGACGAGGCCGATATCAGAGTTGCTCTTGAGGATTTCCAGTGCCTTCGCACCGCAGTCCGCGACACTGACCCTGAAATTGTAACGCTTGAGGCGGCTTGTAAGCAGCGCCCGCGCCGTCGGGCTGTCGTCGACGATCAGCACGTGATGCCGATGGTTCGTCAGGAAGCGGGCAACCGATTCCGCCAGCATGTCGACGGCGAAGACATTGTCCTTGATGATGTAATCTACGATGTCCTTGGACAGCAGCTGATCGCGCGTGCCTTCATGGAAGGTGCTGGTGAACACGATAGTCGGAATGCTCAGATCGACAAGGTATTCGAGAGCTTCGCCGTTCTCGGCTCCGGGCAGGTTGATGTTCGAAATGGCCAGCGTGACCGGCTCCGACGAGCGGTCATAGGCGATTTGCAACTCCTCGAAGTTGCGGCAGATTTCGACATCGATGCCGAACATCTCCTTCAGCCCCACGCCGATCATCGATGTGAATACGTTGGAATCCTCCGCAAGCAGAATGCGAGAATTTGCCAGAGATTGGCCGGAATACTGCATTCCGGATATGCCAAGAAAAGTCATTCCACCCTCAGTCTTGCTGTCCCTGGCGACACGACTAGCAGAAGGCATTTGCCGAAGCGTTAACTTATACCTATGCCATTGCTAAATAAGGGAAAGGCGGCAATGAATGCCGCCTTTGGGTAAACGCTTTACTTACCTCGTCTCACTAGCCGCGAAGTACAGCATTGTCAGGATCGAACGGACTTTCGGGAACGACTGTCGCGTCATACAGATCGCCGAGGATCTTGATCTTCAGCTTCGTGCCGGCAGCCGCGCATTCCGGCTTCACCATGGCGAGCGCCACGGATTTGCCGACGCGCCAGCCGTAACCGCCGCCTGTGGCGCGCCCCACAAGCTCCCCAGCCTGGCCGTAGATAGCTTCCGATCCACGCGCATCGACGTCGCTGTTGCCCTCGACCACCATGGTGACGAAGTTCCACTTCAGGCCGTTATCCTTGTAGGCGACAAGCGCGTCTCGGCCGATGAACGATTTCTCCGGCCGCAGGAAGCGATCGAGGCCGGACTCGTAGGCATTGTACTCGATCGACAGTTCGCGACCCATGTTGCGGTAGGACTTCTCGACCGCCATGGCGCTCATGGCACGGATACCGAAAGGCTTGATGCCGAATTCCGCACCGGCTTCCATCAGCTGATCGAAGATGTAGGCCTGCATCTCGATCGGGTGATGCAGCTCCCAGCCGAGCTCGCCAACGAAGTTGACGCGCAAGGCGTGGGCGGTGGCGACGCCAACGGAGATCTGCCTGGCAGTCAGCCAAGGGAAGTCCTTGTTGTCGAGGCTCGTGCGGGTGAGCTTCTTCAGCACGTCACGCGACTTCGGGCCGGCCAGCACCAGCACGCCGTATTTCTGCGTGATCGGCTGCAGCTGGACGGAGCCGTCGATGGGCGCCGCCAGGCGCATCAGGAGATCATGATCGTGGGCTTCGAGGCCGCCGGCCGACACCATGTAGAAGCGATCGGGCGCCCATTCGTAGATGGTGAACTCGGCGCGTACGCCTCCAGCCGGCGTCAGGATATGGGCAAGCGCCATGCGGCCACGCTTCTTCGGAATGGCATTGGCGAAGATGGCGTCCAGCCAGACGCGGGCGCCGGGACCCGAAACCTCCATCTTGGCGAACGGCGACATGTCGAGAACACCAACGTTCTCATGCACATTCTTCACTTCGTTGCCGACATGCTCGAAGTAGTTTGAGCGGCGGAACGACCATTTCTCGACAACTCGACCGTCGTCCAATGGCTGCGCATGGTTGTGGTTTGTGATGACATCGGCGCCGACGCCAAGCTGGTCCTTGGGCACCTCGTAGCCCTCTGGCGCGTACCAGTTGGCGCGCTCCCAGCCATAGACGGAACCGAAAACGCCACCGAGCTTTTTCAGGCGATCATAGATTGGCGTCGTTTTCAGCGGACGAGCAGCCGAACGCTCCTCGTCCGGATAGTGCATGGTGAAGACGTTGGCGTAGGCTTCCTCGTTCTTGGCAATGAGATAGCCTTCGGTGGCGTAAGGGCCGAAGCGACGCGGATCGACCCCCATCAGATCCACCGTCGGCTCGCCATCAACGATCCATTCGGCAAGCTGCCACCCGGCGCCGCCTGCGGCGGTGATGCCGAACGAATGGCCTTCGTTCAGCCAGAAATTCTTCAATCCCGGTGCCGGGCCGACGATCGGGTTGCCGTCCGGCGTATAGGCGATGGCGCCGTTATAGACTTTCTTGATGCCGACCTCGCCGAACGCCGGGACGCGGACGATCGCCGCCTCGATATGCGGCATGAGGCGATCGAGCTCCTCCTGGAAGAGTTCGTATTCGCTTTCCGCTGACGGCCCGTCGACATAACAGACCGGCGCGCCGACTTCATACGGCCCCAGGATCAGGCCACCAGCCTCCTCGCGCATGTACCAGGCACTGTCGGATTCACGCAGCACGCCCATTTCCGGCAGGCCCTGACGGCGCCGTTCCTGGATCGCCGGATGCGGCTCGGTCACGATGTACTGGTGCTCGACCGGGATGACCGGGATGTTGATACCGACCATCTCACCGGTTTTGCGGGCGAAGTTGCCGGTACAGGAGATGACGTGCTCGGCAGTGATCTCGCCCTTGTCGGTGGTCACCTTCCAGAGGCCGTCGGCCTGCTGCTCGATGCCGGTCACCGTCGTGTTGCGGTAGATGGTGGCGCCGTGGTCACGGGCGCCCTTTGCCAGTGCCTGCGTCAGGTCCGCCGGCTGGATGTAACCGTCATCCGGGTGCTGGATCGCGCCAAGCAGGCCGTCCGTCTCGCAGAGCGGCCAGACCTCCTTCACCTGCTCCGGTGTCAGGATATTGACCTTGACGCCGATCGTCTCGGCGATCCCTGCGTAATACAGGTACTCGTCCCAGCGATCCCTGGTGCGGGCGAGCCGGATGTTGGAAACCTTCGAGAAGCCGACATTCATGCCGGTCTCCTGCTGAAGTTCTTCATAGAAGCGAACGGAATACTTGTGGAGCTGTCCGACAGAGTAGGAGAGGTTGAAGAGCGGCAACAGCCCGGCGGCATGCCATGTCGACCCGGAGGTGAGTTCCTTGCGTTCGACAAGAACGGAATCGGCCCAGCCTTTCCTGGCCAGGTGATAGAGCGTCGAAACGCCCACCACACCACCGCCGATCACCACGGCACGCGCATGTGTCTTCATTGAACAGGACCCCTCTCAGATAGTCGGCACCGGAATATCGGTGCCGACTATGCAATTGAAGCCACGTCCGTCAAACGCCTGAATACGACATGAGGAAAGCTCGCCGCGACGGCTATCCCCAAGCTGTCAGGCACCGCCCTGCGCATCCTCGTCGTCGGGCAAGATCGGCTTGCCACGATGCAGCACGATCTCCTGCTGCGGGAACGGAATATCGATGCCCTCTTCCCGGAAACGATTGAGGATCGCGATCCTCAGGTCGTTGCGGATCTTCAGGCCGTCACCCATGTCGGCCAAGTGGAAGCGCAGCTCGAAGTTCAGCGACGACGGGCCGAAATTCAGGAATTCCACATGCGGCTCGGGATTGCGCAGCACGGCGGGAATCTGATCCACGAGTTCCAGAAGGATATTCATGACCTTCTGCGGATCGGCCCGATAGCTCACCGAAATCGGAACTTCCGACCGGCCGATCTTGTTGCGATGCGTCCAGTTGCCGACCGGTGAATTGATGAGATCGGAATTCGGAACGATGATCGACTGCTTGCGGAAGGTCTCGATTTCCGTCGCACGCACGGAGATGCGTTTGACTATGCCCTCCGTTGCACCACTCACGACATGGTCGCCAACTTTGAACGGCCGCTCCACGAGCAGGATGAGGCCCGACACGAAATTCGAAACGATGTTCTGGAGGCCGAAACCGATACCGACCGACAGTGCCGAGGCAACCAGCGCGAAGCTGGAGAGGTCGATGCCTGCTGCGGAAACGCCGACCAGCACGGCCAGTGCCATGCCGAGATAGCCGATCCCGGTCTTGACCGAGTTGCGGACGCCCATATCGACATGGCTGCGCGCCAGAACATGGCCATCGACCCATTTCTGGATCCAGCGGGTCGTCAGGTAACCCAGTCCAAACAGCAGGAATCCGCCCAGGATGCCGACGATCGAGATCGAAATGTTGCCGATCGTGATCTGGGTGAAGAAACGGTAGATCCACACCTCGATGTCGGTGATCTGGAAACCCCAGGTCAGCAGGATCAGCGGGATGCCAAGGAGAAGCGCGAAGCCGTAGATCGCAAGACCCGCGACGAGCCCCACCTGGTCGAGCGCAACCTCGCCCAGCCGGAACCGCCTCGCCACCCGCTCGCCCACCGACGTATGGCCGAATGCTCCCTGCTTGCCCACCGCCTTGCCGGACAGAATCCCGATATAGACGGTGACAAGCACGGCGCCCGTCAGGACAATCTGGGTGGCGACAAATCTGGCCAGCCCCACATAGCCCGCAAGGACGGCGAAGATCAGCAGCGCCCCCATGACGCGCATCAGCAATGCGAGCCACCGAGGCCATGGGCGGCCGGCCTCGTCCGGGTCACCCTCGCCCAGGATCGGGCGCATGAACGAAAGGCCGACCAGGACCGCCCCGATCAGCAGCGATGCGATGACGCTGTTGGCGACCGTCAATACGAGCGGCGCGTTGAGCGCCTCGCTGATCGTCCCAAGAAGGGAGTCCAATCCGTTCACGACTGCCATGGCTACGATGGCCGACGCCAGGAAATGAGCACCGCGATCCGTCAGGCGTACAAGCCGCCACTGGGGATGGTTGGGGGCAAGCACGGCATAGGTCAGCCGCCAGACGAAATAGACAAACCAGATGAAGCCAAAGAGCGCGCCGATAATCGGCGCAATGTCCCTCCGCAGAACATTGAAGCCGTCCAGGAAGAGGAATGACGCAATGAGGAAGGCAGCGAGTGAAAGCGTTCTCATGACTGTCGACCAGAAGGCGGCCGAGAGACGCTTGATGTATGGCGGCTCCTCGAGGGTCATATCCCGCTCGATCATCCTGCCGAACAGGCGGTACCCACCGGAGAGGAAGACCAGAGCCGCGCCGATCGAAAGGACGATCGCCCCGAGGAACTGGAATGTCTTGAACTTCCATACGAAGCTCAGCCAGCTCCCCAGCGTCCTGCCAAGATCGACCATTTCGCGCGCAAAAGCGGCGCCGGCGGCGGCGAACACGTCCAGCGTAAGCTCGGTGCGCTTGAAAAGGGTTTGCGTGAAGAGATCCCGACGAAGCGTGGAGATGGCGGTTACAGCCTGCGTTGCGCTGGTCACCAGGTTGGTAGAATCGTCGACAATGACCGTCAGTTCAGCGCGTTCCGTCGTCAGGCGATTGCGTTCCTCGGTAACATCCGCGACTTCCGGCGGCTGACCTGAGGCCGGTGGCTCACCCAGATCCGCAAGGCGCGCCTGTATCTGGGCAAGACGCGTTTCCTGCGTTGCTTTCACTGCGTGAAGCTCTGCAACCACTTCCTCGGCGTGAACCCGCAACTCCGCCAGCCTGAGATCGTCGACGGCCGTGCCTTCGAATGCCTGGCGCACGGTGCCGAGTTTCTGACGCACGCTCTCCAGCTTCGCCCGCATGTCCTGATTGATGGAGTCGGCCGTGACCTCCGCCGTCGCGGTCGCCTGCGCGTGGACGGGGCCGACCGTTGGGGGCACGATCAACAACAGCATCAGCAACACGACAAGGATGCTGCGGCAGCGTGAGCGGTGGGCGGCGTCGAAAAATCGGAACGGCATAAAATCGTAACTCATCAGCAAATGGGATTCGGCTGCGGATACGTTAGGATTCGGGCCGAAGAAAGGGAACCCCTGCCGATATCAGTCGCCGGAACCTTGGAACAAACTGGCGCGTTACCATGCGCAACCAAACTCAGGAGGGTAAAATCATGGAAGACGCAGGCATCGGCTGGATCGCAGCAATTATTATTGGTGGCATCGCAGGTTGGCTCGCCGAACAGTTCATGAAGAGCAACATGGGTGCCTTGATGAACATTCTGCTCGGCATCGTCGGCGCGATTGTCGCCAACGCGCTGCTTGGCCTCTTCGGCATAAACCTCGGCGGATGGATCGGCTACCTTATCGCCGGCTTCATTGGTGCCTGCATCCTGATCGCGCTTGGCCGAATGATACGACGCTAGGCCGCGACACCTGAACGTCAGAAACCGGCGCCGGGCTTCGATAGATACTCGAGCTCGGCGCCTGTCGATTCGCGGCCGAGGAAAGCGTTGCGATGCGGAAACCGCCCGAACTCGCGAATGACGGCGAGATGCCTCTCCGCATAGTCCAGATAGTCGGCATCACCCAATGCCTTGAAGAGCTCCACGGAGCGCTCCTGGTCCGCAAGCGATTCGGAATGCTCGAACGGCAGGTAGAAGAATCCCCGCTGCTCGGCAGAAACCGCCTGATCGGCACCGGCATCAATTGCGAGCCGCGCTTCCCGCAAAGCCATCCAATCCGCCGCAAACGCCAGCGGCGAGCCACGGTAGATGTTCCTGGAGAGCTGGTCGAGAACGATGATCGCGGCGAGCCGCTGCTCCGGCGTTTCCCGCCACGTCGTCACCTCGCCGCGGGACAGGGCCAGATGGGTGGGTCCGAACCGTTCGCGACTAGCCACATCCAATTCCGGAGAGACCGCAAACCACTGCTGTCTCGAAAGTTCCCCTAACCAGAAGTGCAGAACTTCTTTTGCTTTTTCCGCGCTCATCGAAACCCTCTAAATTAGCCGCAATAAATTGTGGTCCTGGTCGAGCAGGCGACAAAGCGCCTCCACGACCATATTGTGATCTTCCCTCTGCGGCAGCCCTGAGACCGTAACCGCACCGATGCAACCGGTGCCCTTCACGAAAATCGGAAAACTGCCGCCATGGGTCGCATAGTCGGCAGAATCCAGGCCGAACTTCGCTTCGATCGAAGTCTGCTGCTGCGCGAGGACAAGCCCGAGTGCGTAGCTCGACCGGAAGAACCGCATGGCGACCGCACGCTTCCGCCTTATCCAGGAGGTATTGTCGGCCGTCGTGCCCGGCAGGGCGCAATAGAATGCCGGCATGGCGTGCAGTTGAACGTCGATGGCGACGGCCAGTCCTCGTTCCACAGCCATATCTCGAAGCAGAGACCCGAGCGTCCAGGCAGTCGCCGCATCGAACTTGTCGAAACGGAGCCTCTCCTCCTGGTCGGCAATCCGGGCAAGGTCGTCTTCGATCTTCATTTCAAATCCTCATCTCACGCGCGGCGCATTCATGCCCAATCGGCTGGGGAAGTAAAGCGCGGGAGTTCCACCTTCTCGATCACGCCGTCTCGACAAGCGAGTGGATGGCCGACAGCAGCATGTCGTGCTGGTACGGTTTGGGCAGGAAAACCGTATTGGCGGGCAGCAGCATCGGATCGAGGCGAACGACCCCGGAAGTGATGATGATACCGGTGTGCGGCCGGATCGCCCTCACGCGTCGCGCCAACTGGATGCCGTCCATCGATCCCGCCATGTTCACGTCGGTAAAGATCACATCGACATCAGTCCGGCTGCGGAGAAGCACCATGGCTTCGTCCGCGTTCGCCGCTTCCAGAACCACATGTCCAACCTCCTCCAAAGCGTCGAGTGTCGTGAAGCGGATCATGGGCTCATCTTCCACTATGAGAACGACGGCCTTCGGAACGGGCATGCAACAACTCCTAGTCCAGTCGGCGGGCACACCGAAAACAATGATACCCGTCGCGTTCGCCGCTGCAGAAGCAGGCGAACCACATGGCGGCCATATAGGCACCAACGGGAACTTCGCCACCCTTCAGATACTGCCGCCGGGCTTCGAAACCGCACGAACCGCTTTTCGAGGCAATTTTTGCTTGCCATACCGGTCGAAATGTCCTTCTACCTCGCTATCTCACCGTTCCGTAGACCACCCCTCGAAGGTAAATCCGCATCATGGAAATTTTCACGGCGGCCGGCATGGCGGCGCTTCTACAGGTTATCGCCATCGACCTCGTGCTTGCCGGAGACAATGCGATCGTGATCGGCCTTGCAGCCGCCGGCCTGCCGGCGGAGCAGCGAAAGAAGGCCATCCTCGTCGGCATCATCGCCGCCACGGTCCTGCGCATCGGCTTTGCAACAATCACCGCCTATCTCCTCGGCATCGTCGGCCTCCTGCTGGTCGGCGGCCTGCTACTGGCCTGGGTGTGCTGGAAGATGTGGACGGAACTGCGCTCCGCGGAAGTCACAGCCCACGAAGCTCCGACGGCGGAGCAGGCCGGGGAAATGAACGTCAAGCAGAAGACGTTCGCACAGGCAGCCATGCAGATCGTGGTCGCGGACGTGTCGATGTCGCTCGACAACGTTCTGGCGGTTGCCGGTGCGGCGCAGGAGCACACGAGCGTGCTCATCATCGGCCTGGTCCTGTCCATTGCGCTTATGGGGCTGGCGGCCAATCTGGTTGCCTCGCTTCTTCATCGCCATCGCTGGATCGCCTATGTCGGTCTGGCCGTCATCGTCTATGTCACGGCCACGATGCTCTACGAAGGCGGCGCGGAAGTTCTTCCCTACATTCGGGCTTGGTTGGGCTAGCGGTCGCAAGCCCGTTTTGGGACAATCGGGAAAGCTTGCTTCACCAAGTCCTTGCAAATTCCCGTCTCGGATGTTGAACATGGGGAGAAAGCCACGTTAGGTCCCCGTCAGCCGGTGAGCGCCGGTCAGGGGCTCGCGGACCCACTGCTCGCAAGAGACGGTGAGCCCCGCACCACCCCATGAGGCCGCCATGACCGATCACCCGCATGACCAACCGACCGGACCAAGGGACTGGCGCGACGACGGGGTCAAAGTCATCCCCGGCACATCGCTTGATCCGAATACTGCCCAGACTCCCGGAATGAGCCGCGCAGCGGCGATCAACAATGCCCGCGCAGGTGCCGAGAAAATATGGGCGGGGACGGTGACGATCCACGCAAACGCCAAGACAGGCGCCCACCACCATGGGGATCTCGAGAGCATCATCTACGTGGTGAAGGGCAAGGCCAGAATGCGCTGGGGCAACAATCTCGAATATGTGGCCGAGGCGGGACCAGGCGACTTCATCTTCGTGCCGCCCTATGTTCCACACCAGGAAATCAATGCCTGCCGGGATGAGACGCTCGAATGCGTCCTCGTTCGCTCAGGCCAGGAGCCCGTTGTGGTCAACCTCGACATCGAACCGGTCGAAAAGCCGGAAGAGGTGCTCTGGAAGGATCCCATCCACCGCTAAGCTTTCCGGACGTCACCGACCGGCCCGTGCTCGGGGGCGCCTCATGCGCCTTCCTTGCTGGCCCCTGGACCGGTCGTGACCCGATCCAGCATCTCATCGCCGCCTGCCTGATCGGCCTCGGCATCGCTCTCTGGCTGGCAACGGTGACGTTCATGAAGCGGACCGGAGAACGCCCGGCCTGACTTCAGGGCCGAGGCCGGAGCGACAACCGGCCGTCCATAGCTGTTCCGACCGCCACCTGACGGTAATCTGCAAGTGTCGGATGCCGGGTCTCCAGCACCTGATGATGGGTAGCGGTAATGACCATGACGTCGGCGCCTGCGGCCTCTCCCGCGGTCACCCCGGCGAGCACATCCTCGAATACCAGAACATCGGAAGGATCGACGCCGAGACGCTCGGCACCCAGCAGGTAGCATTGCGGGTCCGGCTTGCCGACAAGGACATCCTCAGCGGTCACCATGATTCGTGGCTGCGGAATGCCGGCCGCCGCCAGGCGGACCCGCGCCAGATCGATAGGCGCGGATGTCACGATCGCCCAGCGCTCCGCTGCCAGCGAAGCCAGGAACTCCCGCGCGCCGGCGATCGGAACGACGCCTTCCACGTCCTCGATCTCGCCGCGGAGGATTTCGGCCGCCTCGGCGACCGGATCGATGCCCGGCAGGTTCAGACCGTTGATCGTATCGATGCCTCTCTTGCCATGCATCGTCGGCAGGAATGTCGCGAGGTCCAGGCCCTGACGCGTTGCCCAACGGCCCCAGACCCTCTCTGTGGAGGCAAGCGAATTGATGATCGTGCCGTCCATGTCGAACAGGAAGGCTGCATAGGTCTTGTCGCGATCTGACGGAAAGATGGAGTGCAAGGGGATATCCAGGCGTAGGAGGTTAAAAGAAGCGCCCCTTCCGATTACCGCCGCTGCCGCGACGAGACAAGCTTGCCGCCCGCTCAAGGCAGGCTAGAGGGTAAAATTCCGGCAACACAGCGATAGCAAGCAACAAAGGTGACTTTAATGCTCATCTTTTTTTGTGGACGACTGGCTGCAAGCGTGGCATTGCTCGATCGAATTTCGAAGCCTCAGGTTGAGCCATGGCCCTCGCACTCAGATTGTCCTCGGAAACCGTCATCGACCATCACGCCGCTGTGGCTTTGGTCGAAAAGATGCACGAAGACCATTCCGCATCGGGGCCGGACAGTGTCTCCGCCGGCAGCTGGGACTTCCCGCTCCACTACGGCTCGGTCTCGGCCAAGCTTCAGGGCAGCCGCATCCATCTTCGCGTCTTTGCGGACGATGACACCAACCTCTCCTATGTGAAGATGGAAGTCGCGGCGCATGCCTCCGAAATTCTCGGCAGCACCAGTGGCATCTGCTGGAGCGGCCAGGACAACATGCCTTCCCTGCCGGTCTTCTTTCGGCAGATCGCCGTGGTGTCGTCGCACCGCATATCGCCGCACATGCAGCGGATCCGCTTCCAAGCGGACAACCTCGATCGTTACGCAAGCGGCGGAATCCACATTCGCCTGCTGATCCCGTCGGCCGGCAGAAAGCCGGTCTGGCCAGCCATAGGTCCAGACGGTCTCATTGTCTGGCCGACCGGGGATGATGCGTTGACCGTGCGGATCTACACCATCCGCAGCATCGACGTCGCCGCTGGCACCCTCGACGTGGATTTCGTGCTGCATCCGGGTGTGGACACGCCGGCCGCAAATTTCGCTCAGTCGGCTGTCCGCGGACAGGTCATCGGCATGTTGGGTCCAGGCGGCGGTGACGCTCCCGACTGCGGTAATCTTCTTCTGCTCGGAGACGACACGGCCATTCCGGCAATTTCCCGCATCATCGAGAACATGCCGACGACAACCAGCGCCAGGGTCTTTCTGGAAGTGGACACGCAAGCCGATATTCTTCCGCTGGCCGCGCCGAACGCCTCCATCACCTGGTGCTTCCGCAACGGACGCCCCGCCGGCACAGCAGGTCTCCTGACAGAGGCGCTGAAGGGCATCGACGGGACCACCCTGCCCTCCGATCTTTTCGTATGGGCCGGATGCGAATTCACCGACTTCCGCGAGATCCGCAAGATCGTCCGCAAGGATTGGTGCCTGCCCAAGGACCGCCAGCTCATCGTCGCCTATTGGCGCCGGGGAGTGAACGGGGGCGACCGAACCAGCAGCGACGACTGAACAGCCCGGCAGATAGAAGTCGCACGAGGGCAGTTAGCGCCCTTCCGTTGTTCGGCACGCCGACAAAGCGGCGCGCAATTTATGCCACCTCCTTTTGCGGAATGTCTCTTCGAGCTATTCTGAATGCTTTGGTGGAGATTTTGCAGCATGGCGAAGCTCGTCTTTGGAATGAACCAGTCCCTGGACGGCTACGTCGACCACCAGGAATTTGCACCAGGTCCCGCGCTCTTTCGTCACTGGATAGAGCATGTGCGCGACCTGGCCGGTAGTGTCTACGGTCGCCGGATCTATGAGATCATGCGTTATTGGGACGAGGAGCGTCCTGAGTGGAATGCGGAGCAACAAGAATTCGCGGCGGCGTGGCGGCGCCAGCCGAAGTGGGTCGTGTCGCGCTCGCTGAAGTCAGTCGGCCCCAACGCCACACTTGTCGAGGATGACGTCGAGGCGGTGGTACGCGGGCTGAAGGCTGATCTCGTCGGGGAGATTGCAGTCTCCGGACCAGACTTGGCACGAAGCCTGACCGACCTTGGTCTTATCGATGAGTATAGGCTCTACCTTCACCCCGTCGTGCTTGGTCGCGGCAAGCCATTCTTCACCGGCCCGCGGCCAAGACTCCGCCTTGTCTCCACCGATCACGTTGGCGAGGACGTGATCCGGTTGACGTACGTTCCTGCTTGATCGCGCGCCTCACCAGACGGAGGTGATGCCAGCGCGGATCCTGAAGATCCGCACGCGGCAAACGCGTGGCAAATCCCACAACGGGCTGCCATCTCGATACCTATCCACTAGCGTTCGGACACCAGCGCGATGACAGGGACAACGGCAATCGCCACGACAGCCGCTCCGGCAAAGAAAACGCCGTATCCAAACGCGTTCGCGATTTGCCCGGCCGCCACTCCACCCGCCATGCTGACCAGCGCATCCATGCACTGGAAGAGCGTGAAATCGACGCCCGCCTGCCGTGGGTCGGACCAGCGCATGAACTGCGCGTAGAGCGCGACGAAACCGAAAGCCATGATGCCGGACGAGCTGGCAATGGCCAGCGCCATCAGAACCGGCACCGGGAATGCTCCGTTCCAGCCGGCAATCGCAAACAGGCTCAGCAGGACAGCCTGCAGGAAAAGAGCGAGGATCAGCACCGGCCTGATACCCCACATCCGCACGCAGGCACCGCCCAGGAGTGCCGCCGCCGATCCAATCAACAGGCTTCCGACGCCGTTCATCACGCCGATCGTCGCCAGATCAACGCCGCTATCGACGAGAAACGGCCCGATCATCCCCATCGCCATCTTCTGGGCGATCACGAAAGCCGCGGCGGCAACCAGGCCTCGCCGCAGTTGCGGTCGACGCAGGGCGGCGGCGAGCGATGGCACGTGCTCGCGCGTTTCATCCGGCATCCGGCTGGCAACACCGGAGAGGAAGGGGATGCCGAGAAGGACGAGGACCGCGGCCATCGTCCAGATGGCAACCTGCCAGCCGGAGGTGCCGACGAGATAGAGGAAAAGCCCGCCTCCCAAAGCGGAACCGAGATAGGCTCCCCCCACCTGCGCGGCATTCCCCCAACCATGGTGGCGTTGCGCAAGGCTCTGCACCGCAAAACCGTCGCAGGCGATGTCCACCGTCGATGCTGCGAAGGCGATAATCGTCAGCAACCCGAGAATGGGCAGGGCATTGGCCGGATCGAGCGCTCCGGCCAGAACAAGGCCGGCCACGGACGCCAGTCCGCCGGCCAGCACGATGACGCCCGATCGGTTGCGCCCCTTGGCCGGCAAGCGGTAGCGCTCCACCGCAGGTGCCCAGAGGAACTTGAACACCCAGGGCAGAGCAATAAGCGAGACGAGCCCGATCATGTCGAGCGGAACGCCCGCCTCGCGCATCACCGCCGGCAGGCCGCTCCAGGTGATGCCGCCGATAACGCTCTGGGCGACATAGAGCCCGGCGATGCCCGTCAGGAGCACCGCCGGCGTTGGTTGCTGCACGGACGACATCAGAAGCGGTAACGCAAGCTGCCGTAGATCGTGCGGCCTTCGTCCCAATAGCAGGATCCGGCCGAGCAAATCGGCTTCTGCGTGTCGAACAGGTTCTTCGCATTCACCTGTAGTGACAACCCTTCGAGGTCCGGATTGCGGTAGCCGAAGTCGTAGGAGAGAGCGGCATCCACGAAGACGCGGCTGTCATTCTCGAAGCTGTTCTGGTCATCGCCATAGCTGTCTCCCACATAGCGGACACCTGCCCCGAGACCGAGCCCCTGGAGCGGGCCGGATTCGACGAGGTAGTGCCCCCAGAGGGAGGCGATGTGATTGGGCGTCGCCGACAGCTCGTTGCCCTCGGTCCCCAGGCCGCCCTTGCGAATCTTCATGCGCTGGTAGGTGTAGGATGCAATCAGGCTGAAGCCGTTGTCGAAGGAGGCGTTTGCCTCCAGCTCGACGCCTCGGGAATTGAGGTCGCGGACAACCTGCTTGTTGATCCCGGCTGACGTATCGAAGACGATGCCATCATCCTGATCGATATCGAAGAATGCGGCGCTCAGGACGGCATTGGAATCCGGGATCTCGTATTTCACCCCGATTTCCTTCTGCCGACCGATCGTCGGATCTGCGACACGGCTCACCGTGGAGCTCGGGTCGTCGTAGACGAAACCGATGTTCGGCGAGAACGATGTCGAATAGCTGGCATAGGGGATCAGACCGATCTCCGTGCGATAGGAAAGACCGATGCGGCCCGAGAAGCCCTCATCCTTCTGGTTGCTCTCGGCAAAAGCAAAGTCGACAGCATCGGTATCGGTCCAATCGTACCGCGCGCTTCCGAACACTGTGAGATTATCCCATTCCATCTGATCATGGAGATAGATGCCCAGGAGGTTCGTCTTCTGGCTACCGATGAAGGGGGGCGGAGCACTTTGCACGTCCGCCAGATCAAAGGCGAAGGCGCTATAGGCGTTGTAGTCGGACCATCCGTAGTCGATGCCCGCTATCGCTGTATGGCTGACGGCGCCCGTGTCGAATTCGAACTGCGCCATCGTGTCGATCGCGAGATTTTTCAGGTCTTCCTTGTAGTGGCCCCAGTCGCGGACCGCCGGGATCCCGCTAAGCCCGCTATACTGCAAGTCGGCGTCAACCTCGCTGTACCGCAGATTTTGTCGCAGCGTGACGACGTCGTTCAACCTGTGCTCGAACTCGTAACCGATCCGACCTTGGCTCTGGTCGAAATCGTTCCAGTCCGGATCGCCACCGTAGATATCCGTGACCTCACCGTAGACCGGCTGGTAGAAGAAGGCCGTGCCACCGGTGCGCGCCTTCGAATACTCGCCGAGAACAGTAAGCTTGGTGTCCTCGTCAGGCTTCCACGTGAATGCGGGCGCGAGGTACAGCTTGTCGTCAGGATAGCCGGAAAGCTCGGTGTCGCTCTTCCGCCCCATCGCTGTGAAGCGGTAGAGCAGCGATTCGTCTTCGTTTGCCGGGCCGGAAAGATCCACCCCCGCCTGGTATCGGTTATCCTGGCCGATCCCCACCTCGACTTCGCGGAACGGCACGTCCTTGGGACGCTTCGTCACCATGTTGACGATACCGCCGGCGCCGCTCACGCCGTAGAGCGCTGACGACGGCCCCTTGAGAATGGTTATGCCCTCAAGGCCATAGGGTTCCGCGCGAAACCAGGCCGATGGCCCGTTCACCTGCTTCAGGCCGTCCCGGAACATGCCGGTATAATGCGTTGGAAAGCCGCGCAGGAAGAACGCGTCGTAGCGGGTGTCGAAGCCGAACGTATTCGGATTGGCACCGGCGGTATAGGTCAACGCCTCGTTCAGCGTGCGCGGACGCTGGTCCTCGATCTGGTCCTGAGTCACGACCGAGACCGCCTGCGGAAGCCTCACCAGCGGCGTATCCGTCTTCGTGCCGATCCGGTCGGTCTTCCCCACATAACCATCCTGGACGAGGATATCATCGCTCTCGGCCTCGATGGTGATCGTCTCGAGAACCGTTTCCTCTTGCGCCAGCGCACCGGGCGCTTGAAGGACGAGCGAAACTCCCGCCAGAAGCACGAGCCTCTGGCGCCAAAGCCTTGATCGGACAGACATAATTCATCCCCAAAAATGATATTGCCTGTTGGAATTCCCAAATTTGATTGAAAGGGTCAAGTATTCAGGGAACACTTAGCCAGAGGCATGCAAATCCACAACACCGGTCGTTTCATCGGATAGGGAAATCTCGCTTGCCGCCCCCGCCGGCCACCGCGACTTTCGCATCATTCACCAAAGCCGAATGCCATGGGCCGCTTTGAGCGTCCGTGCCGGCTTCAGCGTGCGATGCGTGTCGAAAGTATGAGGGATGAAAGGGTACGGTCCACTCCGTCGATGGCCCCTATTTCATCGATAAGCTGATCCAGTTCCGAGATGGATGGAGCAGCAATCATGGCGACGAGGTCATAAGAGCCGCTGACGGAATGAAGGGTCGTTACGGCCTGCAGCTTGCCGAGCGAAGAGGTCACCTGAGCCAGAGCCTTGGGCGCGATGGTGATCAGGATATGCGCCCGGATCAAGCTGGAAGCGTACTCATCCGACAACCTCACGCCGTAACCGGTGATCACCCCTTCCCTTTCGAGCCGCTCCAGCCGAGCCTGCACAGTGGTCCTGGACAAGGATAGCTTCTTTGCCAACGTCGCCACGGGCAGTCGCGCGTTCTCTCCCAGCAACGCGAGCAGTTCTCTGTCCTTCACCGTAAGCTGCATGCCCATCCCATCGATATGCCTAGATCTGTGGTCGATATGATCACATCGGTACCTCTATATGTCACTTTCGACGCTTCAGATCACCCGCCAGCCGTTTATCCTTATAAATATCCTATAGTCAAAGGCGGAGACGGACATGAAGGAAATCTTGGTAATCGGTGCCGGCAAGATCGGCGGAGCCATAGCACTGATGCTGGCGGAAACGGGTGACTATAAAGTCGTCATCGCCGACCGAAGCGAGGAGCAACTGGCCAAGATCGAACGGCATTCGGCTATCACGACAGCGGCCATCGATATTGCAGACCGCGACGCGCTGATCGAGGGACTCAGCGGCAAGTTCGCAGTATTGTCCGCAGCACCGTTCAACCTCACTGGCAGCATCGCCGAAGCTGCTCTCAAAGCCGGTGTTCATTATCTCGACCTTACGGAAGACGTAGCGACCACCAAGCTGGTTGAGCAGCTGGCGCAAGGCGCAAACACCGCTTTCATCCCCCAGTGCGGTCTCGCACCCGGCTTTATCTCGATCGTCGCAAACGACCTCGCCAAGCGGTTTGATTCTCTCGACAGCGTCCGCATGCGCGTTGGCGCATTGCCGCAGTACCCGTCCAACGCCTTGAACTACAATCTGACCTGGAGCACCGACGGTCTCATCAACGAGTACATCGAGCCTTGCGAAGCGATCGTCGAAGGCAAGCTCATCACTGTGCCGGCCATGGAGGAACGCGAGGAATTTTCGCTCGATGGCGTGACCTATGAGGCGTTCAACACGTCCGGTGGCTTAGGTACGCTCGCCAAGACGCTGGAAGGCCGCGTGCGAACGATGAACTATCGGACGATCCGCTATCCGGGCCATCAGGCGATCATCAAGGCCTTGCTGAACGATCTCAACCTGAAAAACCGCCGTGACGTGCTCAAGGATCTTTTCGAAAACGCACTTCCCGCGACCATGCAGGATGTCGTCGTCGTCTTCGTAACCGTTTGCGGCTGGAAGGACGGCCGCTACATGCAGGAGACTTACGCCAACAAGGTCTACGCCCGTGTTGTGTCAGGTCGGAAGATGAGCGCAATCCAGATCACGACGGCTGCGGGAATTGCCACCGTGCTCGACCTCCTGGCAAACGGCAAGCTCCCTGCGAAGGGCTTCGTCCGGCAGGAAGAAATCGCCTTGGCCGATTTCCTCAGCAACCGTTTCGGCCGCGTATACGATCCGGAAGCACTGCGTCTGAAGGAAGCCGTCTAAGGTTTCCAAGCCACAGGAAAGCGCTCGGCGAGTACCGCCGGGCGCTGACGATACCGGGACCATACTGGGAACGGAGACTTTTAGGCGGTGAGCTGGTTGATGATCACCAGCGGATGACGGATCAGGCTTCCTTCGATAGCCTTCACCTGCGAGCGGCAGGAATAGCCCGTCGCCATCAACACCTCATCATTGGCCGCCGACCCGACAATCGCTTTCCAGCTCATCGCATAGAGCTTCTCGGACATCGCCCGGTTGGAAACTTCATGTCCAAACGTCCCCGCCATGCCGCAACATCCCGTGTCAGGCGTGGTCAGGCTGATCCCGAGGTGATCGAAAACCACTGTCCATTGCTTCGCCAAAGCGGGAGCATTGCTTCGTTCGGTACAGTGCCCCAGCAATTTGAAAGCGTGCCGCGGCGCATGTTTTGAAACCGCCAAGTGCTGCAGGTTGCGGCTCAGCCACTCCTGTGGAAGCAGCACCTCGACCGTTCCGGATGGCTGATCCGGCGTTCGATACTCGCTCCGGTAGGTCATTGTCATGGACGGGTCTATCCCGACCAGTGTCACCCCAAGGGCCGAGATCTCATTCAGATAGCGCGATTGTTTTTCAGCGACTTGCCCGAACTTCTTCAGGTACCCATGGACATGCAGTGGCTTGCCGTTGCCCAACTCCGCCGCGATGTAGGGCCTGAATCCCATCCGCCTCGCAAGCTCCATGCCGGAAGCCACGGCAGCGGGCTCAAAGTGAGCGGTGAACATGTCTGCGACGAAGACGACAACCTTCGCCCGCTCCTCAGGCGACAACCTGCCGATCGTTTCAAGCGTCGCCTCGCCCGCCGAAAACGGACCGATTTCTTCCTTCAGGTTACGTTTTGGGAGTTTTGGCAGGGCAGTGAGGCCAAAGGCCCGCACCAGTGACCTTCCGGCGGTCGTCGATACAGCGAGGTTATAGATTGGCCTGAGACGCACCATGAGCGGCAGAAGCGTCTCGATAGACCCGACCATGGAATGCTTGAGGGGGCGAAGATAGCGGCCGTAGTAAAGCTCATAGAATTTGGCGCGAAATGCCGGGACGCTCACCTTGACGGGACACTGACCGGCGCAGGCTTTGCACGCGAGGCAATTGTCCATGGCGGCGCGCACCTCGTGGGAGAAGTCGCTCCGGTTCCTTGGATCGAGAGAGTTGAGCGCCCGCCTGATAGCGGCCGGCAGCGGGCTTGCATGGCGATGCCGTTTCGCCACTTCCCGCGGATCTACACCGAGTTCCGCGAGCTGTCGCAGCCATTCACGCATCAATGATGCTCGCCCTTTCGGCGAGTATCGGCGATCACGTGTTGCCTTGAAAGACGGGCACATCGGGCTTGTCTCGTCGAAGTCGAAACATGCGCCGTTCCCATTGCAATATGCCGCGTTGTCGAACGCTGCTCGTATATCGTTGCCCAATACGCGATCGAAGCTGCCGCGCGTCGGCACCTCATCGATTTTGAGCAGCGAGGAGCCTTCCGGCGCGGCAATCTTGCCGGGGTTCATCCGGTTCCATGGGTCGAACGCCCGCTTGATCTGCTGGAGGCTGGGATACACTGGCCCGAAGAACTCCGGCACATACTCGGAGCGCACGCCTTTGCCATGCTCCCCCCAGAGAACACCTCCGTATTTCCGGGTCAGGGCAACGACAGCATCCGAGATTTTCCGGACCAGCGGCTCGTGGTCGGCGCGCGTCAGGTCCAGTGCCGGACGTACATGCAGGACGCCCACGTCCACATGCCCGAACATGCCATAAGAAAGGCCCTCGTTGTCGAGAAGGCTACGGAATTCGCGGATATAAGCCGCCAGATTTTCCGGCGGGACTGCGGTGTCCTCGACGAAGGGAACGGGGCGCACCGACCCTTCGACATTCCCGAGAAGACCAACCGCACGCTTCCGCATTGTCCAGATCGCGTCGATATCGGCCTTGTTGCTCGTGGTCGTGTACCCGAGGTGGCGCGCCGTATGGCTCGCGTCCAGCGTCGACGTGACTTCTTCCAGCTTGCGAGCCAGCCCCTCTGCATCGTCCGCCAGGACCTCGACGATATTTATTCCGTTCGCAGGAGCGTTGCCCTCATCGGGGAAGAAGCCCGCGATCCCCGTCCAGACGATATCGCCTTTGGCGAGAGACAGGACTTTCTCATCGATGGTCTCGACGGAGGCCACCTTCAGGTCGACGAGAGCCCTCGCATCCTCAAGAGCTGTGTTGAAGTCACCGTACCGTATATTGATAAGCGCGGCGTATTTCGGGATCGGCAGCAGGTTCAACTCTGCTTCCGCGATGAACGCGAGAGTGCCCTCCGATCCGCACAGCACCGCATTGATGTCGAACCTGCCATCTTCACGGATGACGTGGGCGAGGTCGTAACCTGTCATATACCGATTGAGATTGGGAAAGACTGCCTTGATCTCGCTCTGCTTCTCCCGGACGATCTTTTCAACGGTTCGGAAGACGGCTCCGACGCTGTCCTCACGCTTGAGCTGTCCCGCGAGTTCCTCCTTATCCAGGGGGCGTGACCACCAGTCGGTACCGTCGCTGAGAACGGCACGCAGGCCCAGAACGTGGTTGGAGGTCTTGCCGTAAATGCAGGAGCCCTGACCGCAAGCATCCGTCGAGATCATCCCGCCGATCGTAGCGCGATTTGACGTCGACAGTTCCGGTGCGAAAAAGAGGCCGTAGGGCTCGAGCGCACGGTTCAACTGATCCTTGACAACTCCGGCCTCCACGCGGGCGACACGCCGGACCGGGTCGATATCGAGGATCCTGTTCATGTGTCGCGAACAGTCGACCACAAAACCGGACGTGAGCGACTGACCATTCGTCCCGGTCCCGCCACCGCGAGGCGCTATCGCGACATTCCTGAAAGCAGGTTCATTCAAGACCGTGCCGATAACCACGAGATCATCGACGCCCCTCGGAAAGAGGATGCCTAGAGGTTCAACCTGATAAATCGAGTTGTCGGTGGCAAAGACCGTGCGGGAGGCTTTGCGGGTTTCGATGTCGCCCTCGAACCCGACCTCGACCAGCCGCTCGACAAAGCCGGGCGGCTGGAGGGTTGACTGCGTACTGGTATTTAACCGCGGGATCATGGAGAGCCTTGCTCAACTCCGCAAAGGCACGCGATCAGCGTAAAGCCTCGCAGGCGCGTGCGATGCGGTTCAGCGCTTCGATAAGCTCCACCTCCGCCGTTGCATAGGAGATCCTGAAGAACGGAGACAACCCGAACGCCGAACCGGGAACAACCGCAACATGCGCCTCTTCCAGAAGGTAGTCGGTAAAGTCGGCATCGGTGTCGATCTTTCGTCCCTTGGGAGTTGTCTTTCCCAGGACGCCAGCGCAGTTCGCAAACGTGTAGAACGCGCCTTCCGGGACGCGGCACTCTATGCCGTCGATGGCGTTGAGTCCGTTCACGACAAGATCACGGCGCTTGCGGAAGCTCAGCTGACGACCCTCCAGGAAATCCTGCGGCCCGTTCAATGCCTCGACAGAGGCCGCCTGGCTGACAGAAGACGGGCACGAGGTGGCCTGGCTCTGGATGACCGCCATGGCCTTGATCAAAGCCTTGGGACCACCTGCATAGCCGATGCGCCAGCCTGTCATGGCGTACGCTTTGGACACGCCGTTGATGGTGAGTGACCGCTCTTTCAGCCGTGGTTCGATTGCGACGGGCGTAACGAAGTCAAAATCGTCGTACACGATGTGCTCGTACATATCGTCCACCATCAGCCAGACATGCGGATGGCGCATCAGGACGTCCAGCAGAGGACGATAGTCATCGGTGCTGTATGCGGCACCTGACGGGTTTGAAGGCGAGTTGAGAAGCAGCCAGCGGGTCTTCGGAGTGACCGCCTTCTCAAGCTGCTCGGCGGTCAGGCGGAAACCCGCATCCGCGTCGCACGGAATGAGTACTGCCTTGCCACCGCAGATCTCGACGATGTCGGAGTACGACGTCCAGTACGGCGTCGGGATGATGACTTCGTCGCCCGGGTCGAGTGTTGCCATGAAGGCATTGAACAGGATCTGCTTGGCACCCGTTGCGACCGTGACTTCGTCGATCGCGTAGTCGATCCCATTCTCGCGGCGAAATTTTTCGACAACCGCCTTCTTCAAGGCGGGCGTTCCGTCCAGTGCCGTGTACTTGGTATCGCCGGCATCTATGGCGGCTTTCGCAGCGTCCTTGATATTCTGCGGCGTATCGAAATCGGGTTCACCAGCCCCGAGAATGATGATCGGCAGGCCATCTCGCTTCATGGCAGCAGCGCGAGCGCCGATCTGTACAATCCTGGATACGCCGACGGCCGCAATGCGCGACGCAGGTTTGAACTGCGCCGCTTCGACCTTGGTGTTGATGGTCATGGTCACAACCGCCTTATTCGATATCGAAGGAAACGCCTTGGGCGAGCGGAAGAGCCTTGGAATAGTTTACCGTGTTGGTGGCACGGCGCATGTAAGCCCTCCAGGAGTCAGAGCCGGACTCACGACCGCCGCCCGTTTCCTTTTCGCCGCCAAACGCGCCGCCGATTTCAGCTCCGGAGGTGCCGATGTTGACGTTGGCGATACCGCAGTCCGATCCATCCGCCGACAAGAACCGCTCTGCTTCACGCATATCGAGGGTGAAGATCGAGGAAGACAGTCCCGCACCGACGTTGTTGTGATCTGCAAGTACGGCTTCGAAATCGCTGTACTTCATGACGTACAGGATAGGAGCGAAGGTCTCTTCGAGAACCGGACCCTCATGTTTCGGCATCTCGACCAAAGCGGGCCTGACGTAGAAGGCATCTGCAAGGCCAAGATCGATGCGGGCGCCCCCGGTGACAGCGCCGCCATGGGCCTTCGCTTCGGACAGGGCCTTCTGCATGCCGTCGAAGGCAAGCTTGTCGACCAGCGGGCCGACCAGTGCAGACGTTTCAAGGGGGTTGCCCACCGAAACGCTTTCATAGGCCTTCTTCAGGCGCGGCACGAGTTGGTCATAGACGCTTTCGTGCACGAAAAGACGCCGAAGCGTGGTGCAACGTTGGCCGGCGGTGCCCATGGCGCCAAACGCGATGGCGCGCAACGCCATGTCGAGATCAGCCGACGGGCAGACGATCCCGCCATTGTTTCCGCCAAGCTCCAGGATCGCCCTCGCGAAGCGCTTCGCGAGACGCGGGCCGACATCGCGCCCCATCCGCGTTGAACCGGTGGCAGATACGAGCGGGACCTTGGGATGATCGACAAGCACTTCGCCCACCGTGCGATCACCGATCAGAACCTGCGAGAGACCTGCCGGTGCATCGCCGTAACGCGCAAGCGCACGCTCAAGGATTGCCTGGGAGGCCAACGCCGTCAGTGGCGTCTTTTCGGAAGGCTTCCAGACGACTGCGTTTCCGCAGACGAGGGCCAGCGCCGCATTCCACGCCCATACGGCGACCGGAAAGTTGAAGGCCGAAATGATCCCGATGACGCCGAGCGGATGCCATGTCTCCATCATCCGGTGGCCAGGGCGTTCCGTTGCGATCGTCAAGCCGTAGAGCTGGCGCGACAGGCCAACGGCAAAGTCGCAGATGTCGATCATTTCCTGGACTTCGCCCAGCCCCTCGGACGGGATCTTGCCGGCCTCGATCGAGACGAGACGACCGAGATCGTCCTTGGCTGCACGCAGTTCCTCGCCAAGCAGACGGACCAGTTCGCCGCGCTTGGGAGCCGGCACCAGACGCCAGGTGCGGAATGCGTCGTGCGCAGTTTCGATCGCCGCGGCAGCCTCATCGGATGAAACGGTCTTCAGGTTGCCGATCTTCTCACCGGTGATGGGCGAAAAGGATGCCATCTGTCCCTGAGTGTAGAGCGACTTGTCCACGCCCAGGCGCGCAAGGATGGCAGCAGCCTCATCGGCCATGGAAACTGACTTTACAGCGATGTTCATCGAATGAACCTCCAGTTGGAATGGGTGATTGCGAGCAGATTATTCGGCTGCCGCGCGCTTTGATAGAGTGTTGAGGCATTCATCCAGCGATGACTTTTCCATGCCTGCATAGTGATCGAACTCGTTCAGCACCTTGACGCCCAGATCGGTTTCGAAGCGTTGCTGGTTCGGGCTTGCCACGAAATCCTGCTGGTCTCCGTCGCCGAGGTTTGACTGGAAAATTCCAGCGGCGCTGACCGGGAGGAAATCTTCATAGACGATCGGATCGAACTGGATCAAACCATCGGCGATCAACCTGTCCACATCGACCGGTGCAGTCAGGGTCGTGGCCCTGCCCTTCTCGGTCAAAGAATAGCTGAAGTAGCCAAGCTCGTCCTCACGTATCGCTGCCCAGTTGTCCGGGAAGGCCTCGAAAGTCTGAGCGAGCGCCGATTCATAGGCCCTGGCATTCGACCCGTCAGCCGCCGGGCGGACAACTTTTCGCGACTCATCGAGAAGCTGGTCATATAGCGCGCGCCCTTTTGGCGTGAGTGCGATGCCGCGCTGCTCGATCTCTCCAAACCGGGCGGTATGGGACCCAGCCTGCCAACCGCCGCTGCTATCCTTGAACGAGACGGACTCTTCCAGAGCCTTGAAAGACGTTTGCCGCAAGAGGACGGGGCATTCCCGCGTCGGCGGACCTTCAACGACTGCCTTCGGGGCGATAGCATATTCCGGCATGAGCGCCTGTACCCGGTCGATGTCGAGAGTGCGCGGCGTCAGGTGGTTGATGTGCGGCCCCTTGAACGAAACCACGTCAGCGATCAGACGATGCGCATCATGGAGCCGGTGATACATGTCAGCATCAACGTTGGCCTTGTCGTGCCACCGGAAAGTCTCCAGTACTTCCGTTACAAACCGCTTTCCGTCGGCGGGGCTAAGCCCCCCTTCCCGCTCCGCTTTCTGCGTCAGCGCGATTGCAAACTCAGTGAAAATCTGTCGCTCCGAAAGAACGCGGGCGGCTTCTTCTCGCAGCGCCTCGTCCGCAATCAGGTCGAGCCGGAGCAACGACGTGAAGACCCGGAACGGGTTGCGCTTCAGCGCCACTTCACCGACGGGCCGGAAGGCCGTGGAATGGACAGGCACACCTGCGGTGGACAGATCATAGTATCCCACCGGATACATGCCCATGACCGCAAAGACGCGCCGCATCATGGCGAGTTCCGCCGCCGTTCCAAGGCGGATTGCTCCGTGTCGTTCCTCGGAAATGCGATCAAGGCTGTCGGTGGCTTCAAGGCGGGACTTCAGTTCAGGACGCGCCTGCAAGGTCTCGTCATTCACCTTCGCGACCAGTTCCATCAATGTTCCGTAGGCGGGAACCTCCTCCCGATACATGGCGGACATTGCAGCCGAAAACGCTGCACGGATTTCGCAAGGGGAGACAATAGCGGGGGTCATGGCCTGTCCTCAAACACGTATTTCATTCCAGAACGGCACCATATGCTGTATTTCTAACCCGGTATTGTGATAAATTCACCTAAGTTGATGCGAAATTGGAATGACAATGCGACGGCGCCTGACCCCTGACATCGTTAACCTTCACGCATTCGAATGCGCCGCCCGGCATCAGAATTTCTCAAGGGCCGCAGAGGAGCTCAATCTTACCCAGAGTGCGGTCAGTCGGCAGATAGCCGAACTGGAGCAGCAGACGGGGCTCAAGCTTTTCGAGAGGATCAGACAACGGGTCATCCTTTCGGAAGCTGGTCAGCGCTTGCTTCCTGAAGTGGAGAAACTGCTGCAGCAATCCGAGCGACTGATGATCGGCGCAATTGCGGCGCGCCAGATGAAGGCTTCCCTGAAGGTCGCGACCCTTCCAACGTTTGGCACGAAATGGCTCGTTCCCAGACTGAAAGGCTTTTTGACGGACCAGCAGGACATCGCGATCAACGTTGAATCTCGCGTTGCTCCTTTCAGCCTCTCCGAAGAGGGCTTCGACCTCGCCATTCATTTCGGTCAACCTGTCTGGGCCGGGGGTGTTCCCAGATTTCTTTGCGACGAAAAAGTGCTTCCCGTCGCCAGCAGGGAGTTTGCGGCAAATATCGGCCACACCCAGCCCGTCGATTTCTCATGCCTCCCGCTGCTGCAGTTGGCCACAAGGCCAAAGCTATGGGCGGAGTGGTTTGAGTTGAACGGCATGTCCGCTGAAGCCGCCTACCATGGCGCTCGGTTCGATCAGTTCTCGATGATTATCGCAGCCGTGATCTCCGGCCTGGGTGTCGGGCTTTTGCCGACATATCTGATCGAAGACGAGCTGCGTTCCGGTCTTATCGCACCGTTGTCGAAAACACCGATGGTAACCCAGAATGCGTATTTCATTGTCAGGCCGGAAACCAAGATGACGAACCGCGCGGCCGACCTGTTTGAAGACTGGCTTCTGTCACAGGTCGGATAGCAAACTCCGGCATGCGAGAGATCGCCGTGACATATTGAGCGAACGACACTCCTGGCTTCCCGCGTTCAAAGCAAGCCGCGGAAGAGCAGCACGAATGCCGACGCCGAGGACACGACAAGAACGACGACCTTCACCTGTCCGCGGTCGACCAGCCGGCGTCCCCAGCCAGAAAGCAGGAAGCCCGCGAAGGCAAAGGGAAGCATCATGGCTGCCAACAGCACATCCGAGGTGCTGAAACGCCCCGCCACGATGAGAGCGGCAATCGAGATTGCCCCTCCGACAACGAAAAATGCGTTGAGCGTGGCCCGCATCCGTGGACCGCTGGAGTTCTGGTAGACCATTGCCATCGGGGGCGAGCCAATCGATGTCAACGTTCCCATGAACCCCGACATCGCTCCCGCGAAGAAGAGCGACGTGCGAGTAGCCTCGATTTTCATTCCCAGGAAACTGAACGCCACCGCGATCAGGACCGCAGCACCGAAGACAGTCGCAAAGGAGTCCGGGCTGAGCAGGCCGAGGCAAAACGCGGCGGCTATTGCCGCCAGCAGTCGACCGGACAGTGAAAAGGCGAGGTCTGCGCGGCTGACGTCACTCCATTCGGTTATCGCACCGCTTGCACTGACTGCAACGGCCATCGCCAGCATCGGACCCGGAACAAACGAAGGATCGATGATGGCGAGTATCGGCGCTGCCAACATGCTGAAACCATAGCCAGTCGAGCCTTGCACAGCACCGGCAAGCACAAGCGCGACAGCAGCGGCCACGCCTGCAGGACTAAATAGCAGTTCCATCATGCCGGGCGGTTCCAGCATGCAGCCGAGTGATCGGGGGTTTTATGCAGCAAAGGTGGCTCTTCCTCACGACAGCGTTGCGTCGCCAGGGCGCAACGGGGATGAAATCGACAGCCCTTGGGAGGATCGGCGATGTCCACGGATTCGCCTGGCGCGATGATACGTTGCCTCGCCCTCTGTATCTTGGGATTGGCGACGGGCACCGCCGAAAGCAGCGACTCCGTATAGGGATGGATGGGTCGGTTATAGATCTCCTCGCTGGGAGCGATCTCGACGATCCGCCCCGCATACATGATGGCAACCCGATGGGAAATGTGCCGTACGACTGCAAGGTCGTGGGCGATAAACAGATACGACAACCCGAAATCGCGCTGGAGATCCTGCAACAGGTTGACGACCTGGGCACGCACCGAGACATCAAGCGCGGAGACCGGTTCGTCCGCAACGATCAGCGACGGCTTCAGCGCGAGCGCACGGGCGATGCCGATACGCTGCCGCTGCCCGCCGGAGAAGCTGTGGGGGTATCGGTCGGCGGCGTCGCGGGAAAGGCCGACCCGCTCGAGGAGCTCGGCGACGACCATCTCGCTCCCTTCTGCCAAGCCATGAACCCGCAGCGGCTCCGCGACGATGTCGCGAACCTTCATGCGCGGGTTTAACGAGGTATAGGGATCCTGGAGAACGATCTGCATTCGCGAGCGTAGGCGCCGCAGTTCTTCCCCCCTCAGATGCGTTATGTCTTTTCCGTCAAAGATGATCTTGCCCTGTGCAACCCCGAGCCGCCGTAGAACCGCCCTGCCCACGGTGGTCTTCCCCGAACCTGATTCACCGACCAGGCCGAGTGTCTCGCCGGGAAAAAGATCGAAGCTGACGTCGTTCACAGCATTTAAGGTACGGCGCTTGCGGAAAAGACCTCCGGACGAGAGCTCGTAATCGATAGCCAGGCCGGAAACGGACAGAATGGGAGCCTGCATCATACTGCCTCCTTCCAAGCGTCAATGCCGGCCTTGCAGCAGGCGACCGCCCCGGCCCCGAAGGCCTTCAGTGACTGAGGTTTGTCGCAGCCACCGTCCCCTGCCGGGCAGCGGGGGAGAAAGGCGCAACCCGAAGGAGGATCAAGCAAGCCCGGCGGCGTACCGGATATAGAGACCAACCGTTCGTCCTTGACGTCGAGCTGTGGTGTCGAACGGATCAGACCTTGAGTGTAGGGGTGCGAAGGACTTTCGAATATGTCGTAGACAGAGCCTGTCTCGACGATTTGTCCCGCGTACATTACCGCCACCCGATCGCATAGGCCGGCAACGATCCCCAGATCGTGCGTAATCAGTATGATTGCCAGACCGATGGTTTCCCTCAGTTCAGCCAGCAGCTCGAGGATCTGCGCCTGTATGGTCACATCCAGCGCCGTTGTCGGCTCATCGGCGATGAGCAGCTTGGGTTCGCAAGCGATGCCCATCGCGATCATGACCCGTTGGCGCATCCCACCGGACAACTCATGAGGATACTGGTTGAGCCGCCGCTCCGGCCCGGAGATCCCAACCAGCGACAGCAGTTCCACCGCACGCTTTCGCGCGGCCTGCCGGCTGAACCCCAAGTGCAGCTCGATCACCTCGGATATCTGCGCTCCAACGGTCATCAGCGGATTGAGGGAAGTCATCGGGTTCTGGAAGACCATCGTGACTTCCTTCCCCAGGATGTGACGGGCGCCCACCTTGGCCGCGGTTAAGGGCTGGCCTTCCCAAAGGATATCGCCTCCGGAAATCCGGCCCGGCACATCGATCAGGCCCATGATCGCCTGCGCGGTCACGCTCTTGCCTGAACCGGATTCCCCGACGATCGCCAGCGTCTCTCCCGGTGCAATAGAAAGGGAAACGCCGCGGAGAGCCTGGACGGTCCCTGCACGGGTGTCGAAGTTGACTTCAAGGTTGTTGATCTGAAGCAGGAAGGAATTCATGCGTTCGCTCCCCGTGTGCGCCGGCGTCGTTTGGCGGCTTCGGCGCGTGCAAAACGCCTCTCCCGCTCCTCAGGATCGGCGGTAACCCTGAGCCAGTTCGCAAACAGATTGATGGAGAGGACCGTGGCAACGATGGTCAGACCGGGGAAAGTAACAAGCCACCACGCGATGAAGAGGTAATCGCGTCCGGAAGCAACATCGAGACCCCATGACGTTGCAGGCGGCTGCACGCCGAAGCCGAGGAAGGACACGGCCGCTTCCGCCAGAACGATATTGGTGAACTCCAGGATCGCCAGTGTGAGGAGCGGCGACACCAGATTGGGAAGGATGTGCCTGAAGATAACGCGACCCGGCTTGCAACCGATGAGTTCGGCCGCCTCGACGTAGGGCGTTTGACGTGTCGACGACACAATTCCACGAATGAGCCTGGCGTAGACCATCCAGTTGGTCATCGACAGCACCGCGACAAGTGTCCAGATGCCGGGGCCAAGCATGGCGACGACAAGCAGGATAAGAAATATGCCTGGGAAACTGACCTGTATATCGACGATGCGCATGAGCAGCGTGTCGGTACGCCCTCCGGCGAAACCCGCCCACAGTCCGACAAGCGTGCCGAGCGTTGCCGCCAGAAGACAGGTAACCGCGCCGATCGTCAGGGTCGCTCTAGCGCCCCAGATAATTCTGGACAGCACATCACGTCCAAGGTTGTCGGTACCAAGCAGATGATCCCATGTGCCTCTGGCCATCCAGACAGGAGGCTTCAGTCGCGCTGTGATCGCCTGCGCTGCCGGATCATAGGGGGCGATGAGTGGTGCGAATACAGCCATCAGGATGAGAAGCAGAATGATGACAAGACCGACAGCTGCGGCCTTGTCCTGCCACAGTTCAGCAATGGCGCCGCGCAGGCCCGAGGCGGCGGCAGCGGAAGGAACATGGGTGGATGAAGTAGCCATTAATTCAGCTCGATTCTCGGATCGACCGCCTTCGACAAGATGTCGAGAACAATGCCAATGATCACAATCAGGATGGCGATGACGAAGACGATCGCCTGCATCAGGAAGAGGTCACCGCGCTGGATCGCCTGGACAGCGGTCAATCCCAATCCCGGCCACGCAAAGACGGTCTCGACGACAACCGTGTAACCGGAAAGCGTCGAGATCAGCTCCCATCCGGAGATCGACAGGAACGGCACCAGGATATTGCGCAGCGTGTGGACGCGCAGGATACGTGGCAGGCCAAGCCCCTTTGCGCGGGCCGTTTTCACGTACTGCTTGTTCAGCTCGTCGATCATGGCTGCCCGCACCATCATCGTGAAGCGCGCAAGCGGCGTCAGCGATAGCGTCAGTGCCGGAAGCACGATGTGCGCCACAGTTCCCATCCCTGACGTGGGGAGCCACTTCAGCTGGACAGCGAATATGAGGATGGCGATCAGACCAATCCAGAACTGGGGCATTGCCAGCCCGAGAAGGCCGATGGACATCGTCAGCCGATCGACTAGGCCTCCCGGTCGGAGCGCGGCTATGGCACCCAGAGGTATCGACAGGATAACAGCGCTTCCGAGCCCCGCCGCAATCAGCAACATCGTGTTTGGAAGTCGCTCGAACACGACATCGATAGCTGGCCGCCGTTGCCAGAGGCTGTTACCGAAGTCCAGGGTAACGATGTCACCAAGGAAGCGCATAAACTGCGCGGCGATTGGCTGGTCGAGCCCGATCTGCTGCGCGAATGCGATCCTTTGGGCTTCCGTTGCGCTGAGAGGAAGCATCAACGAGACCGGATCGCCGGCCAGACGCGTCACGACAAAGACGGTCGCAGATACGCCGAAGACGACGAGCACTCCCTGGAAGAGCCGGCGCAGAATGAATTGTAGCATGTGAGTTTACCGCATTTCGGAGGTCAGTTGCCGCGGAGGTTGTCCGCGGCAATCATCAGGCGATCCTCGAGTACAGCGTTACTCAGCGACCTTCATTTCGCTCACGATCATCTTCGCATCGACCCGCGGTTGCCACTCCATGCGTTCGGAAAGCCCGTAGATGTCCTGCAGATTGAACAGCGGCACCGTGTAGCTCAGTTCGTGGCCTTTCTGCTGGATCTGGTCATAGATCGACTTTCGCTTGGCGGCATCGGTTTCGGTGCGCGCAGCCTCGATCATGGCAGCCATCTCGGCGTCCGAGTTGGACGCGGCAGCACCATCCTTGTGGTAGATGAAGGACATCTCGCGATCCGCATCCAGAAGTTCATTGGAATTGGCGATGAAAATCGAATCCGGGCGTGGTCCATCACCCATCAGGCTCTCAAGGTACTGCGAGAACTCCTGGATGTCGGTGGTCACCTGCAGGCCGGTCTCGGCCCAATACCCTGCAACGGCTTCAATCTGTTCGCGGTCTTTCAGCCAGCGGCCCGACTCGCCCACGACAACCAGTGGCTTGCCTTCGGCTCCTGCCTCCTTGATGAGCGCTTTCGCCTTCTCGATATCATAGGGATAAGGTTCGAGCTTCTCGTTGAAACCGACAGCAGCGGGGTTGATATGCGAGCCCTTGGCGACGGAGGCGTAACCCATGAAGAGACTTTCGACCATGGATTGACGGTCGATCGCGAGGTTGAGCGCCTGCCGAACCTTGGGGTCCTTTGTCACTTCGTTGTCGGTACCCAGCACAAATACCGACGTCTCAAGGCTGCGAACGGCGGCGAATTTTGGCACGCTCTCCGTGAATTCGGGAAGCAGGTTGGTGATCACGTCGAATTCGCCTGACAAGAGCCCGGACAGGCGTGTGCCGGGTTCCGTCACGAAGCGGTAGGTGACGCCGTCGATCTCCGGCTCTCCGCGCCAGTAGTCGCTGTTCGCGACAAGGGTCAGATCGGTTCCACGGTTCCAGCTTTCGAATTTGTAGGGCCCGGTGCCGACCGGTGCGCCGGCGAGATCGCCGTCCTTGCTGTAGCCGGGCGCGATCATTTTCATCCAGTACAGGCGTGAGGGCAGAATCGGATCCGGCCCATTGGTCACCAGATTGACCGTGAGATCATCGACCTTCTCGGCGCCCTTGATCGTGCCGTAGTAAGCCATCTGTTCGGAATTGTTGGCCGGGTCGATCACGCGAGTGACCGAAGCAACCACGGCATCGGCGTTGAACGGTTCGCCGTTGTGGAACTTGACCCCTTCCCTGAGCTTGAACTGCCAGGTCGTCGCGTCCACCTGCGTCGGAACTGCAGCGGCCAGTCCGGGCACCAGTTCGCCGGTCGGCGTCCGCGCCATCAGGGTTTCGTAGATATTGTCGTTCACCTGGCGCTCGCCGCCATCATCGCGGAGCTGCGGATCGAGCGTCGATGGCTCGGAGCCGATGGCGATCGTGATGGACTGCGCCCATGCAGGCGCGACGGTGGTGCATGCGAATATAGTGGCAAGGCCGACTGCTTGGGCCAGTAGCTTCGTGGTCATCATATTCCTAGTTCCCTCTTATTATTGTTCATTCCGATCCGCCGCCATGACCGGATGACTGCCCCGGTCACGAAAGCTGGAGGCGCATCAACCATGGTAACGACGGGATATTGCCCGGGTGACGGACGAATGCTGCAGTCTGTTCTTTCTGAATTCCGCTCACCGCAAGCAGCGATGTATCAGTATGCAGACAGTCAGCGTGTCCCCCGAAGGACCGTTCAACATGACAAACAACGCTACGCTTTCCCCAACGAGCGTTTTGCTGCCATGGCATTATTGCTTATTGACTGGATTGCCGTCACCTCCGGTAACAGAACGGTTGCTCTTGCAGTGAATTTTGGGTTGCGCAGAAGGCGGAAAGAGACGGGTGAGCGTCTTGGCGTTCATCAATTCCCACAGCTCTGCTTTGACAAGTTCCGGTGGATCGTAACGCGCTCCATGAGACCCCGTCGATAAAAGAACTACCGAAGGAGTTAGAAAAAAACTTACAACTTACAGCCTTGGCTTCTTGCAGCGCCTTCCATTTTGCGGCCTATTGGCGAGCGTCACGAATATCAAGCAAAGGGGAAGTGCTTGCCGAAGATAAGTCTTCCGCTTGTCCAGACATTCTATCAGGTTGGGAAACTGGGGTCATATTCAGCAGCTGCCCGTGAACTCAACTTGAGCCACCCCTCGATTTCCAACCATATCAGGCGGCTTGAGCATCTTATCGGTGAGCGGTTGGTAAGCGCCGAGCGCGGCGCAAGGAAGGTCGAGCTGACACCGAGAGGTCTCGATCTCTATGAACTGATCCGTCCGGAATTCGACATCATGCTGACGCGCTTGACGCAGCTGATGGAAAGGCAGCGTCCGGTCATAAGGATCGGCATGCCGCAGGGAATATTTCATGACCTCTTCCCCAAGGTGGTCCGCGGCTTCCGCGAGCGACATCCAACGGTAGAGATGGTCGTCTACGAACGCGACACGGCCCTCCCCGAGATGGTCAGACGGGGTACGCTCGACATCTTCGTAGCGGAACGACACTTCGGCGATCCCGTCCTGATGCAGCAACTCCTGGGCCGCTATGGTCTCACGCTGATCTATCCGCGGTCATGGGGGGCTGCGCCAGCAGATCGGGATGTTCCCGAATGGGCGCTCGGCCGTCCGTTCGTCTCGCACGAACCGGGGCAGACAATACGGGATATAGCGATAGACTTCCTCAGCCCGAAGGGCGCAACGGTGGAACCCATTATTTCAGTCTCCTCCAGCGTAAGCATAAAGCGATATGTGAGCGAGGGGCTCGGCTATTCCATATTGCCGTCCTGGTCCGTCGAGCCCGAGAACCAGAACGTGGCAACCGTTCCGCTCCCGAATCTGACGCCGGTGCCCATCTACTTCGGCACGGCGCAATTCTTGAAGGAAAGCGAACTGGTTATCAGCGTGCTGGAACTCTGCCGAAAAGAGTTGTCGGGAGACATGCTGGACGGATGATGACGACCACAAGCCTCTGACAACTTGAGGACCGATCACCTCGTCAGCTGCGTTCCATACCCCCTTGCTCGAGCCAGGTCATGGACCAACCTGGCTGCCGCAAGATCCGCGGCAGAGTTGCCCCTGAAGCAGAAGGCTTTGCGACCGCTCACCTTCGACGGGCCTGTCAGGAGGTCAAAACCAATGTGTGCCGAAGTCACGGCCTTGCCCGTGGCATCAACGGGATGTCGCATCTGCTCCAGGCTGTCGGTTCCAATCAGGTCGAAGGCTGACAGGCTTTCGGGCAGCCAGCTCCGGCCAAGATCCACCATCAAGGCAAGTGCCTCCGGTTTCATCTTGGTGGCATCCATGAAAGGTCGCAGTTCAGACGAGGCCGGGATCATGGAAACGATCACATCGGCAACCGGAACGAGGTCGGCCGGATCGTCCACCACATCCGCCTCAAGTCCACGATCACGCGCGATCACCGCCAATGCCTCGGCCGATCGCCGGCTGCGGCTGTAGCAAATCACCCGGTCGATCGTCGGACACAAATCGGTAAACGCTTCCAGATGACTTCTGGCCTGTGCGCCGCAACCGACCAGAGCGAGTATTTTCGGTTCCGGGGGAGAAAGGTACTCGGCTGACAGGGCGGAAATCGCCGCTGTGCGTTGAAGCGTGATGATCTCACCGTCCATCATGGCAAGCGGATGCCCGGTCGCCAGATCATTCAGGCAGATAACCGCGCTTATTGCCGGCAAAGCTGCATCCGGTGCCGCGGGCACCACCGTCACCCACTTCATCATTGCCACAGACCACCTGTACGATGCTGCAGCCATGGTCTGGAACACGTGGCCGACGCCCATCTCCAACTGTGATTTCGGTTGGAAGCGGCATTGGCCGGTCGCCAGATCTTCGAAGACTTCACGGACGGCCGCGCGCATTTCAGCCGGGGAGATATCAAGGGCCAATATGTCAGAGCGTGAAATGTGGATCAGATCGGGTAGCAAGGATGAAATCTCCAGACTGGCTTTTGGGGTGGAGCCCGGCCCTACCATGCCTGCGAAGGCTGCCAGAAAGGCGGTAGGGCTCGGGCAAGAGGCGCGAGATTAGAAGTAGCGCACTTCTTCCGCCTTGGTGCTGAGCGGATCTTTGCCCCGCTTCGAAAGCCAGGAGTAAACCGGCGGCACTCGGTCCGCGATGGATTCCACATGGATGTCTATGAGACATGGGCCATTCTCGTAAGCGAACGCTTCAGCCAGTGCGAAATCCAGCTCCTTCGAATTCTTCGCCGTCCATGCCTTGACACCGAAGGCTTCCGCGATGGCCTGGCCTCGCGGCGGCATGAAGTCAACGCCGAAGCACTGGTTATGGCCTTTCAGGCGGTGCAGGCCCTTGATCCAGCCGAAGGTGCCGTTGTTGAACAACAGCAGGATTGCGGGGACCTGCAGCCGTACCAGTGTCTCGAGTTCACCGACGGTCATGCCGAAGGAGCCGTCCCCGAACATGCCGATCGGACGACGTTCCTTGTCGGCAAACCATGCGCCCACCGTTGCCGGCAGAGCAGAGCCAAGTCCTCCGAATGCGCGCGGGATCGCGATTCGTGTGCGGGGGTCCTTCAGCTTGAGGAACCGGGTCATGTGCGGCGTAGGCGTCCCTGCGTCGGAATAGATGAGAGCGGGCTTTCCGTAAGCGTCGAAGGCCTCGTTGAACGATCTGACGGCTCGCTCCGGTCGAAGCGGCGTGAGCTCGGAGGTTAGCAGGCTCTCTGCATTTTCCCAGAAATCGGCGCGCAGTTCGTTCAGCTCGGTCACCCAGGGCTCAGTTCTGGCAGCGTCGGCGGTTTCGGGCACGAGTTGGATCAGCTGCCGCAGCACGAGCTTCGCATCACCCGGTACGGAGAGCACGTTCTCGTAGTTGTTGGCCATGATTTCCGGATCGATATCGATCTGGGCCACACGCTTGTTCAGCGTGATCTTGGGGAAGGTCCATCCAATAGTGACGACAGACCCCATCTTCGACCCGACGAACAGCACGAAATCAGCATGTTCGAGCGACCAGTTCGCGTGTGGATGGAAGCCGTTGTCACCGATCACGCCAACGGCGAGACGGTGATCGTCCGGCATCGTGCCTTGCCCCGTCATGGTTGTGCAGACCGGGATGTTGAGACGCTCGGCCAACTCGGTCACTTCCGCTCCCGCGCAGGAGCGGTTCACGCCACCGCCCGAGACAATCAGCGGACGCTTGCTCGAGGTCAGGAGCTTCATCAGTTCATCGAGAACGCCTGGTGCAGGCAGGGTTGGATAGGCCGGAAACTCCATGCATTCCTTCTCGACATGCAGAGAGATGCGCGACGGATCCACCTCGGCAATCAGCATGTCTTCCGGGATTTGCAGATGTACCGCTCCCGGCTTACCCGAGCAGGCGACGCGGAAGGCACGACGGATGATCTCGGGGAGTTTCTCGGCCGCCTTCACCTGAACGGACATCTTCGTGATCGGATCGAACAGGCGGGCGCAATCAAGCTCGGTTAGGACGCCGCGTCCCTCTCCCGGAAGCGGAATGTCGATCGTCAGCAGGATAACCGGCACGGAGGACGAGTTGGACTCGGCGACGGGCGGCAGCGAATACATGGCACCCGCGCCGGACGGGCATTCGAAAACGCCGGGCTTGCTGGTGAAGCGGCCATAGGCATCAGCCATATATCCGGCGGACCGCTCGTCGCGGGCCATCACATGCCGGATCCTGCCTTCGCGCTCCTGCAGCGCTTCGTAGAGTGGGACGTTCGTATCGCCTGGAACGCCGAAGATGACCTCGACCCCATAGCCAATTAGCATTTCTACAAGAATGTCAGCGCCGCGCATTTGAAGTTTCCTTGTCTGAATAGAGTTCAGTGTTCCCGCGCGGCTAAGCCGCCCTCAGCCTGAACCGGCGCGGGGAGTATGGAATGATGTCGAAGTTCGGAGAGGGACCAGACAGATGCGCTGCCGCGATCTGCCCGGTTATCGGGCCGCTGGCAAAGCCCACGTGTCCATGACCGAACGCGTAGAAGACATCGGGCGAGCGGGAGGAAGGACCGATGACCGGCAATCCGTCCGGCGTGGAAGGCCGATGTCCCATCCACCTGTCGATAACGGGCGCTTCCTTCTTCGCAAGCTCGGGGTATGTGCGGCGCGCGTGGTCGACCAGAATGTCGGCGCGATGCCAGTTCGGTGGCGTATCGATGGAGGCCAGCTCGACCTGTCCGGAAAGACGCAGTCCGGACTTCGTCGGCGTGTTTGCCATCCTTCCATCGCTCGGCATCACCGGGCTCCGCGGACCGCCCACATCCAGCGACACGACCGCGTGATAGCCTCGCTCGCTTTCCAACGGTATTTTGTCTCCGGCGAGCCGGGCCAATGTCTTTGACCAGGCACCGGATGCCACTACCGCCTGGTCGCATTCGATAAACCCGGTGTCCGTCTCGACGCCTGACAATCGGTTTCCGGCGAATGCGAAGCCGCGTGCCGCGGCGCGAACGTGCCTTGCTCCACGGGTAAAGGCCGCCGAAGCGATCTTCGCGACATAGTCTCCGGGATCGGTGCAATGGGCTCCCTCATCCGCGACCACGCCGAACGTGTAGTGGGGAGCCAGGTTCGGCTCTCGCTCCATCAGAGCGGCTCTATCGAGTTCCCGCCAACGCAACCCGGTGATCTTGCGCAAGTGCCACGAAAGGGCTTCCGCCTCGAAGGCCTTCCTGTCGGGATAGGCGTACAGCAACCCTTCCCGCCTGATGAGGTCCGATGCGCCGACCTCGTTGGACAGCGCGATGTGACGGTCCGGGCTGTCCTGCAGGAGGTTCTTCAGCGCCAGAGCAGTTGCTTCGACCCGCGGCACCGATGAGCCTGCCAACAAGAACCTGATCAGCCAGGGAGCAAGCTGCGGCAGGTGCCGCCACCTGATGACCAGTGGCCCCTTGGGGTCGGTCAGGTACCTGGGAACCTGCTTCCACAAGCCCGGCATGGACATGGGCACGACTGAAGCAGGGCTGATCCAGCAGCCGTGGCCATAGCTTGCCCCTTCCCGGCCGCCCGGCTCGATGGGATCGATGACGGTGACGTCGTGGCCAGCGCGGAGAAGCTCCAACGCGCTGCATGCGCCAACGATGCCGCCACCTATTACGACCGTATGTTTTCCGGCATTTCCGGGCATTGAACGTCCTCAGAAGTAAGCGCAAGCGTCCTGTGCTCCGCCGCAGCGGGCCGACGCATCAAAGGAAACGAGTGTGGGGCGGGGCTGCTAGCTTTGGGCCAGTATCCGCGCGTTCGATTTCAACGAAGCTTCCGAAACTGTGATGCCGAGACCTGGCCCATCCGGCACGACGACCTCTCCGTTGACGTTCCTGATCTTCTCTTCCAGGACGTCTTCTGTGAGGACATGATGCGGCATGTAGAACTCACATCCGAGCGACATGCCGGGTGTCGCCGCGATGAACTGCGTGCCCGCTGCCAGCGCGACGCCGCCCTCCCAGAGAGTTCCGCCGTATCCCGGCATCCGAGCGGTATCCGCAACAGCCATCAGAGCCTGCGCATCGAGTATCCCGCCAGCTTTCATCAGCTTGACCGAAATCGCATCCGCGGCCCGCAACCGAATGATTTCCATCAGATCCCGGGCATCGAAGCAGCTCTCGTCCGCCAGAATTGGCGTGTCCAGATCCGATGCGAACGAAGCCATTGCCGTTAGGCAATCCTTGGGCACCGGCTGTTCGATAAAGGTTGGCCGGAATTGATCAACGTCCCTCAGCGTTGATATCGCATTGAACGGCTGGAGCGCCTGATTGTAGTCGATGCGCAGGTCTATCGTGTCACCGAAGGCCATCCGCATCGCTTCGAGATGTTTCATGTCATCCCGGTGAGATTTCACACCGGTCTTGACTTTAAAGATGGTGTTCCCGTTCGGCACCATCTCGGTCATTCGGCGCATGTCCGCTTCAAAATCGGGATCAGCAATCGAGAACGACAGCGGGATTGTATCTCGAACCCGCCCCCCGAGCAGGTCCGCCACCGACAGACCGCAAGACTTGCCGAGTATGTCGAACATGGCCGTCTCGATTGCCAGGCGCGCCTCGCCATGCCCGACCAGCGTCTTCTTCATCTGCTGGGTCAGAAGACGGATACGATTGACCGGGGCACCGATGACAACAGGACGCAGGTAGACATCGATCGCTGCGAATGCAGCCTCCGCCGTTCCGGTGAAGACCTCCCAGGGCGCAGCCTCCCCCCAGCCGACAATGCCCGACGAGGACGTCAGCTCCACGAGGACCCGCTTGACGGTGCCCTTGACGTGCCCGACGCCCTGTTGCCGCGCCATCTTAATTGGGCTCTCGATCAGAAAGAGGCGGAGATTGCTTATGGTTTCCATGAAATTCAAACCGACTATGCCGTGGGCGCGGAGGCCTAACGCGGCGTTGCACCTTTGTGAAAATGGCTAAGGAAATTCTTGGTCGCTTCCATCTTGGGCGAGTCGATCACCTCCCGTGCCGGCCCCTCCTCGACAACGTAACCGTCCCGCATGAAGACGACCCGATCCGCAACATCGCGTGCAAAAGTGATCTCGTGGGTGACGATGACCATCGTCATTCCATCCGCGGCCAGCTTTTGCATGGTTTGCAGGACTTCCCCCACGAGCTCCGGATCGAGGGCTGAGGTCGCTTCATCAAAGAGCATGACCTCAGGCGTCATGGCCAGAGCCCGGGCTATCGCCACTCGCTGCTTTTGGCCGCCTGAAAGCGTTTCCGGCCGTTGGTTTGCGCGATCAGCAAGCCCGACCTTGTCGAGCAGGGACATCGCCAGGTCCACGGCGTCCTTGCGCCGCATGCCCTTCACGTAGATCGGCGCCTCGATGACGTTCTCCAGGACCGTCATATGCGGGAACAGGTTGAAATTCTGGAAGACCATCCCGGTGCGGGAGCGGAAAGCCGCCAGCGGTTTCACCTTCGGATGCTGAAGCGATTTTCCGAACGTGAATGACGTATTTCCAACGCGGATGGACCCATCGTCCGGGACAACCAGGAGGTTCAGACAACGTAGCAGTGTGGACTTTCCAGAGCCGGAAGGCCCGAGCAGTGCCACCACTCCCCCTGTCGGGACCTGGAGGTTGATGTCCTTGAGAACCTCGAGCGGCCCGAACGACTTCCTCAGTCCCGTGATCTCGATCATTGGAGCGCCCGTCATCGATTGTCTCCAAACTTGCGTTCGCGGCTACGGACGAACAGCGTCAAGGGGAACAGGATGGCGAAGTATGCGACGGCCACCGCCGTATACATCTCCAACGGCCTGAAGCTGTCGTGCGCGGCCATCTGCCCCTGATAGACGAGATCCGGTACCGCCAGCACAGACACCAGTGATGTGTTCTTGAACTGCAGGATCGACTGGTTCATCAAGGCGGGGCTCATTCGCCGCAAGGCCTGCGGCAGGATGATGCGCCTCATTGCGAGCGCGGGCGTCATCCCGAGAGCCGCTGCAGCGTCCTTTTGTCCGGGATCGATCGAGATGATGCCACCACGAATGATCTCCGCGTAAAACGCACCTCCATAGCAGGACAGCGCCAGCAACGAGGCGGTGACGGGCGTCAGTTCGATGCCCGCCAACATCGGCAACGCGTAGTAACACCAGATCAACTGCACGAGGATCGGGGTACAGCGAAACAACTCGATGAAACCGAGAGAAATTGCCCGCAGGATTGCAAATCTCGACAGCAGACACATGGCCGCCACGAGACCGATGACCAATCCGCCAACCACAATCGCGGCGGTAAAGCTGATGGTTACGCCAGCTCCCTGAAGGAATACCCAGCGGTAATCCCAGAGGATTGCAAAATTCCATTCATACATGATGTCATTGTCCGATAAGCGAGAGTCGGCAAGCCGCTGGACAGCAGTCCAGCTGGATCGGGGCTTTAGATCTCGAAACCGGGCGGAAAATCGCTTTCCTTGACACCGACCAGCTCCATGTTGCGAACGATGGCATCCTTCACGAAACCGCTCTCGCGCTGCTCGCTGATCCAGTTATCGACGAACTCGCGCCACGACTGATCCTGCTCGCGGAGGAAGCCCGCATTGGAGGTGGTGAAATCGGATGGCGTTGGCACCACCATGTCTCCGATTGCAGGGTTCTTGGCACGAACCGTCAGGGCGAGGACCATCACCAGGCATTGAGCATCGGCTCGCCCCGACTGCAGGGCGGCGGTAGCGTCACTCGCTGTCTTCAGCCGCACAAGCTGGGCCTCGGGGGCATTCCGCTTCGTGGCGGCGTCATGCGAAGAGCCTGCGTCGACGGAGATGCGCATATCGGGCTTGTTGAAGTCCTCCCATGTCTGGGCGTTCAGTCCCTTGCGCGTCAGCATTGTGAAAGAGTTTTTGAAGACCGGACCGGAGAAATCTATGACCTTCTGGCGCTCCGGCGTGGGGTTTAATCCGAAGAACACATCGATCTTCTCACCCTGAAGATCGAGCACCGAATTGCCCCAGGTGGTTTCCAGGACGGAGAGCTTGAGGTTGAGGTCGTCAGCCAGCTTTTGGCAAATATCGATGTAAAACCCACGCCAGCTGCCGTCGGCAAGGCTCTTCTGGTAATAGGGTGCGCCGTCCGCGATACCGCCAATCCGCAGCGTTCCGGACGATTTCACCCGCTCCAGCGAGCTTGCGGCGTTTGCCCGCAGGCCGCTCACAGCCAGGGCCGACGCCCCAAGAGCACCGAGACCGACCAGTCTGCCAAACTCTCTTCTATTCATGTCATTCCCCTTTTGTATTTTTTGGCGAGATCGAGCGGATCATGCGACAGCCGTTCCTCAGGTTCTCACGAGTGCCGAGTTCGACCGACATCCGTTGTCATTTGCAGCCTCGCTCGTCTTCAAGGTTGTTCGTCGGCTTTGCCGTCCGAACGCGAATGACAAATTGATGACCCAGTCTGACAAAAAACAAAAACATTGAAAAATTCCTCTGGTATGAGTTTTAGTCATGCTTCGCTTTTTGAGGGCTTCGATGAGACGCTATCTGCCATCCTTGTCTGCCCTGCATGCCTTCGAAGCAGCGGCTCGATACATGAATTTCACGCGGGCGGCTGAGGACCTGGGTCTCACGCAGAGCGGCATCAGCAGGCAGATCAAGAATCTTGAGGACTTCCTGGGCGTGACCCTTTTTCACCGGGTTGGCCCCCGCCTCGTGCTGACGGAACTCGGCGCTGACTACTACCGGGAAGTCGCCCAGACATTGGACAAGCTCCAGGAAATCTCGATCGACGCCGTACGCGGCCGAAACCTGGATAGCTCGGTGATGATCGGGACGCATTCGGCGTTTGGGTCCAGATGGCTGCCGTCCCGTCTGGGCGCCTTCATCGCAGCAAATCCCGACATTCCGCTGGAGATCGCCCAGAGCGGGCCAGACGTCGATTTCGATACGACGAGACTGGATATTGCCATCCTTCGAGGCGTTGGCACCTGGCACAATGCGCGATCGATCGAGCTTTTTGCGGAAGAAGTGGCGATTGTCGCCTCGCCGAAGCTCATCGAACCGGGCGCCCAACTTGACCCGAGAGATTTCTCCAAGTTTCCACTGATCCAGAATGCCAGCCGCCCGAGCATGTGGCTCCACTGGCTACGCCTGTCAGGCCTTGACCACTATGGCAGAATCCAGGGAACGCGGTTCGCACACAGCGAAATGATCATCAATGCGGCCCTCCAGGGGATCGGGGTCGCATTGGTGCCGGTGTGCTACATAGAAGAAGAGTTGGCGAGGAACGAACTGCATATGCCCTTCGGGGCTCCCATCCCGTCCGGCGACTCCTACTACGTCATCTATCCGGAACGGAAAGCTCATCACCAGAGCATCGTAACGATGCGGGACTGGCTCATTCGAGAGACCAAGAGCTACAGGAAGCTCAAGGACATGCGTTCCTGATCGAAAACCGCGCCAGGCGTCGCCTTTTCGTTCGGAAACGGGAAGGTTGGCCCGACTTCCCCCGGCCCTTCCCGACGCGAGACGAAGTTTGGTCAGGCGATATTTGGATTGCTATACTGCCACAGGCGCTTCGATAGGCGGGTGCGGATCGTATCCCGTGACGTCGAAGTCCTCTATCCGATAGCCGTCAATCGCATCGGGTCGCCTGACTAGCTTCAATTTCGGAAGCGCCTTGGGCTCTCGAGACAGAAGTGTGTCTGCAAGTTCGCGATGATTCAGGTAGAGGTGGACGTCGCCCCCCATCCAGATGAGTTCGCCGGGAACCATGTCGACCTGCTGCGCAACCATATGGAGCAAGGCCGCCTGCTGGCAAATATTGAATGGAACGCCGAGGCCGGTGTCTGCGCTCCTTTGCAGGCACAGCATTGAGACCTTGCGTTTACCGCGCTCGCCGTCTGACTGGACGGGCGAGTGGTTCTCCGAGGTATAGAACTGGTAGGTCATGTGGCACGGCGGGAGCGCCATCTGGTCGAGTTCGCCAACGTTCCACGCGTGAAAAAGCATCCGCCGGCTTGTCGGATTGTTCTTCAATGTCTCGATCAACGTGGCGATCTGGTCATGCTCCTTACCTTGCGCATCGACCCATCGCCTCCATTGCTTTCCGTAGACCGGACCGAGATCACCCCACTCTCCGGCGAAGTCGTCGTCGGCCAGCACACGCGCCTCGAAATCCTCCTGCGAAATCGCGTCGCCCGTCGCCTTGCGGTACTTATCCAGTGGCCAGTCGGTCCAGATACGAACATTTTCCTTGAGAAGAGACTGAATGTTCGTCTGCCCGGTGAGAAACCACAGCATCTCCTTGACCGCTGTTTTCCAGTAGACGCGCTTCGTCGTGAAAACGGGGAACGTTCCATCGGACAGGTCGAAACGCATCATGGCACCGAACATCGACAGCGTCCCGACTTCTGTACGATCAATTCGACGATCCCCCTTCTCGATCAGGTGTCGAATGATGTCCAGATACTGCTGTTCGGGGTGTCGCATAATGTTCAAAAACCGTTCGCTGTTGGAGCAATCTGGATGCGCATTGTGGAAAACGCAAGTAGCCCAAACAGGACGAAGTGACTATCCCAAAAGCGATCGCCGGCGCCTCTCACCAGTCTTCAAATAGTCAACGGCCGACGGCACATATTCGGCCAGCCCCCCCTTTTCAGGGCCATTCTAAATGCCTATATCTGCCTTGCCGGACTTCGGTCCGGATATGGCGATAAATGGTCGATGAAATAAGCCTATTGGACCCGGGGGCGGTACCCGGCGCCTCCACCAAAAACCGGTCGGTCGACTAGACCGGCTTTTGATGGGGGCGAAATAGGATCGACAAGGGTGTAAAGATCGTACTTTTGCTCGGCATGATACCGCCGTTATCGGGTCACAAGTGTAGTTGCAAATGACAACAACGCTAAGGAATACGCTCTCGCTGCCTAATGGCGGTGCGGGAATTCCGCTCTAAGTCCTTAAGGGTAGCACTTTAAGGCGGGGTTCGGAGGTACCTGGCAACAGAAACCTCCACTTCCATTCTCCAGTTGTTTCACTTTGGGTCGCGGACGCTGGCAGTCGGGAAGTCTTCTCCATCTCTAATAAATTATGTACAATCGCCATCAAGCCGACGCTTTCCCGCGCTTGGCTGACATGGCATAAGCATGCTTCGAAAAGACATTCAGAAGTGAGAGCAGGACCGCATGGGGCAGGATCATATCCGCTACGACATCTTGGCACAGGACGCATTGCGTGGCGTCATTCGCAAGGTTTTGACCGAAGTTTCTGCCACGGCTCGCCTTCCCGGCGATCACCACTTCTTCATCACCTTCCTCACCAACGCGCCGGGCGTCAGGATCTCCCAGCACCTGAAGGCCAAGTATGCCGAGCAGATGACCATCGTCATCCAGCACCAGTTCTGGGACCTGAAGGTATCCGATACCCAGTTCGAGGTCGGCCTGTCGTTCTCCGATACGCCGGAGCGCCTGGTTATCCCGTTCAATGCGATCCGCGGATTTTATGATCCGTCCGTCAACTTCGAACTCGAATTCGAGGTCCCGTCTGCGGAAGAGGAAGAGCAGATCGAAGCTGAGATCACTGCAATCCCCGTCGAGCCGATCAGCAAGTCGGAAGCCGCGGAAGCAGTCCCCGGCGAGGAAAAGAAGCCTGCCTCCGTGGTCTCCCTCGATTCCTTCCGCAAGAAGCAGTAGCGCAGAACCCGGAGGCCCCATGAGCGGTGACGTGGTCAACCTTCGGCAGTTTCGCAAGGCAAAGCAGCGTGCGGACAAGGAAAAGCAGGCCGAGCAGAACCGCCTCACCTTTGGCCGCAACAAGGCCGAAAAGACGCTGACGAAGACGCTTAACGAAAAAGCAGAGCGGTCACTCGACCAAGGCCGCCTGGAAAAGCCGAAAGATCAAGACTGATAGGGCAACATGCAGCCGTAGGTGCAGTGCGCTCCGCTTGGATGCGTTCAGTCACGGCTTCGTTTGGGATGGTAACGCCGGTGATCCGCAAACATTCTGCGACACTGCATGGTCACCGCACCAGCTTTTCGCTGGAGGATGAGTTCTGGGAAGAACTTAAGCGCATTGCCGCTGACCGCGACGTCAGCATTGCCGGTTTGATCGCGACCATTGACGACGGGCGCCCGCCCGAGAGCAATCTCTCGTCGGCGCTGCGCGTCTATGTCCTGCGCTGGCTGCGCGACATGCGAGCCACCATCTCCCAGGAATGACGGCCTCCCAGGAATAACGGCCTGCGGGCGGCAACAGAGCAGGTAGCGCTTGTTCGCGCCAGACCTTGAGTTCTATCCTTAAGGCTCGACACCGGGCAGGCTTTGGATGGTCGGCGTCTGGAGCGGCGTCAGGTCCTCCTGGAACAAATCCTGCGTCGGAGGAATGGTCAGGGTCGGCACCTGCTCCGCGCGGCGCTGCGCCTCTTCGGCGGCCCTCGCTGCGGCTGCCGCTTTTTCCCGCTCGGCCTGCGCTTCCGCTTCCGCACGAAGACGCGCTTCCGCTTCCACACGCGCCCGCTCTTCTGCTTCCGCACGCGCGCGCTCTTCCGCTTCCGCCCTTTCCCGCGCCGCCTCGCGCTCGGCGGCAACATAACGATGGAGCGAGACTTCCCGGCGCAGTCGCTGCTTCTCCAGCACGCTCGCCTGCAACGATTCGACCCGCCGCCTTTCCCTCTCAAAAGCGCGCAGCGAGAGGAAATTCGCCAGCGGGGCAACGTCGAACTCTACCTGCGGATCGGCAAGGTTGCCCGAATAGACGAACCGCACGCTCGGATCACCACCGGCCAGACCTTCGTCGCCCGGTGAATAGGTAATCGCCAGCGCGCCGCTCATCGCCTGTTCGAGCAGGTCGATCCTCGCATCGCCCGAGAACGTCGTGTCTCCCGCCTTCGCCGTGACATTCTGCGCCCTCACCTCGCCCTCGGTAATGGTGAACGGAACCGCTACCGTTCCGAGCGATGCCTCGCCCTGCCGGACTAGCCGCTCCGAGACCGGGCGAACCTTGTCCTCGGTGACCTCGCCGTCCAGCAAATCCACTTCGCCGAGAAGCGCCGGCAGCGCCACGATCGATACGCCGCGCAACTGCAGATCAGACAGCGTCAGTTCACCCGAGCCATTCAGCGATGCCATCAGCTCCAATGGCGTCCGGGCGGTCGCCTCGACCGCCATTGTTGCATTCAAACGACCTGTCGCCACCGGTACATCGCCAGTCTGCCAGATTAGCGGAGCCAGATCGGCATTCTCCACCGCTAGCCGGGTCTGGAAGATGCCGTTACCTTCGCCGTTCGACATGGCAAGACGCCCGGAAATGCGCCCACCCTGCCATGAGCCCTTCGCATCCTCGATGGTCACACCACCGTCGCGATGGGTAATCGAGGCGGAAAAATCCGCGATATCGCTGGTGAAGCCGGGCCGGAAGGTTTTCGCCTGAAGCTGCAACTGAGCCTCCGTATCTCCGAATATCGGCATGGAGAACGGCTGATCGGAGAGAGCGCCTGTCGCGGGATCGGTGAACGCGCCGTAGGCGGCTTCGCCGAGCCAGGCAAGATCGACGGTATCCAGCGACAGATCGCCCTTCAGCGACAGACCAGCAGCACTTCGATCGATCGTCAGGCTGTTGCTGCCGACAACATTTCCTGCAACCTCTCCCTGCAATCTGTCCAGCCGGATGTTTCCGGTCGCAATTGCCACGTCCGTTTCCAACTGAAGCGGAAGCCCATGGCCGAACTGCGGAATGCCGATACCGATCATCAGCAGATAGGGCTCGACGTCCTGAGAGTTCAACGTCACGCGACCGGTACCTGAGAGGAATTCCGCGGCGCCAAGACCGATCGTTCCCTCAGCATCGACTTGAGTTCTATCCGTCTGGAAGGCGAGCGTGGCGGACGCCGGCTCGTCGCCCTCCTGCGTCAGATCGATGGAAATATACCCCGGCCCATCATCGCCGAGCGGAAGAGGATCCAGCCCGGCCTGACCGAGCAGTATGGCGCTCTCCTTGTTTTCGAGGCGAGCATTGAAGGCGAGGTCGCTGGGGGCCGTCAGTTCGAACAATGTCGGCAGGGCAATATCGGCGGTAACGGTACTGCCGTTCATCACGCCCGTCAGCACCGCGGACAATCCGGCGGTGTCGCCTCCCACCTGGATATCCGCACTGAGATCGGCGCCGGTAAACCAGCGGGCGCTCGACGCCAGCCGATCAAGACCCGGGTGTGCCGGAAGCCGGTCGCGCAGCATCGCCAGGAAGCGGCCGGGGTCATCCGCCTTCAAGGTTGCGACGCCAGACCCGGTGTTGGACAGAAGCGAGCCTTCGAGACGGCCGCTGGCGGTTATCGCAGCCCCTGCGAGATCCTTGACCGACAGGCGGTCGAGCGACAGCTCCCCGTCGGACAGGGTGAAAACCGTATCGACCTTGTCCGCGGCCACGCCAAAGGCGGTGAACCGCTCTGCCTTCAGGCTCGCCGCCAACTTGTGATCCAGAACCGCCTGGCCGGCATCGTCCCCGGTGATCAGCGAGGCAAGCGCCCGCATGGCATCCAGATCGATCTCGTCGCCCGCCAATGCCATGGTCAGGGATGGCGTCTCGCCGGACGCTGCCTGTCGCTCGACACGTCCCCGCAGGATTGCCTTGCCGATGGCAAGTTCCAGGTTGTTGAAGCTTTGCAATTCCGGCGTCAGGTCGACCTTCGCGGAAAAGCCCGCTGTCTTCAACTGCCGGATCGCCGGATCGACCGCACCGGATAGCCAGTCGGCAAGACCGGACGGCTGGTTCGACGCGAGCAGCACGTCCCCGACGAAGGAGACCGGTTGCTCCAGCGTCAATGCCCCCTTCGCCTCGACCTGCGTGCGTCCCGGAAGGGTCGCGGCGAAACTGTCGACGGTCCAGCCGGTTCCGGCAGGCCGCACGTCGATGCGGATGTCGCGCACCGTCGTGTCATTGGCGACGACGGCAGGCAGGCTGAGGCTTGCACGGCCCGGCACCTGAGGAATCGGAATCTGTGCGGCGAGGTCGATCATCGCCTCGATACGCCGCTGCGCCGATGCCGCAGCATCTCGGCCGGTCTTGGCCCGTTCGCCTTCTCCGAGACGGTTTACGTCGATCTGCTGACCATCCGCGGTCAGCAGGAATTCCGGCTTTTCTCCGGTATCCAGGGTCGCTTCGCCGGTAACCACGTAAGGGTCGGCGAGAGGGCCGACTTCAAGCCGGTATTCCGGAACGCGGATGCGTTCGTTGGTGAGCTCGAAGCCCCCCTTGAGGCGCGGGCCGGGCGGCGGCGCCACCACCGGTTCCGTATCGTCCTCTTCCTGCAGCACGTCCAAAGTGAAGTTGCCGCTATAGGCGGGCCGATCCTCCGACAGGAGAATTGCGCCATCCAGGTTGAGAGCAACCGGCACGGTGTCCGGAAGCAGCCGTAGCCGGAGCGGCAACCGCTGGGCGGCGGCCTCGGCCTCCCCGGTCGTCAGGGAGAAGGTCGCCGTGTGCCCATCGAGCGAGGCATAACCGTCGCCACGCCAGGGGCCGGCGAGCGACCCGGCGGACAGGTCGGCAGCGAGCCCCGTGATGGTACGGGTGCGGCCGCTTTGCTCGTCGATGAGGTCGATCGTTCCATTGGTGACATGCACGTCCTCGATAACGACCGTGCGGGCGGGAATATCCGCCTTGCTGCCACGCATCCAGTCGAGCGTGCCGTCCTGCAGTACCCGGATACGGGCTTTCGGTTCCTCGATGCGCATGTCGAAAATACGCGCCTCGCCAGACAGGAAGGGCGCCAGCTCCATATCCATCGAGAAACGGGCGGCGTGCAGTTGCGGCTGGCCATCGCGATCCTGCCCCACCCGGACATCGTGCAAAGTCACCGAGGGAAACGGCAGGATACGCGCATCGACCGCGCCGTGAACGACGACCTTCTTGCCGAGAATACGGCTCGCCCGCTGCTCGAACTCCACACGAAAATCGGTCCAGTCTACGAAGAACGGCGCAAGCAGGGCGGCGAATAGAACCACCACCAGCGCACCACCGACCGTCAACAGGATGCGTCCCAGCAAGCACGTCCCTCCGTAGTTTCAGGAAAAGACTAGTCCCACCCGCCGCATAGGCAAGTCAAGCATTGGCGAGCTATATCGTCTGGGGAAAGATCTTGCCCGGATTGAAGATATTGTCGGGGTCGAGGCTCTTTTTGATCGCCCGCATCAGGTCAACAGCGCTGCCAAGCTCCTGCTCGAGGAAGCTCATCTTGCCCTGGCCGATGCCGTGCTCGCCAGTGCAGGTCCCGCCCATGGAAAGGGCCCGGGTATTCAACCGTCCCACGAAGGCCTCGGCGCGCGCCACATCCTGCGGGTCCTTGTCGTCGAAAAGGATCAGGACGTGAAAATTGCCATCGCCCGCATGCCCGACGATCGGCGCCAGGAAGCCGTGTTCGGCGATGTCCTCCTGGGTGGCAACGACGCAGTCCGCCAGCCGCGAAATCGGCACGCAGACGTCGGTGGACAGGCCGTTCAGATGCGGTGCGAGCGCACGCGACGCCCAGTAGGCATCGTGCCGCGCCTTCCAGAGACGGTTCCGCTCATCCGCATTCTGCGTGAAGCTGAAGCACTCGCCGCCACATTCGCCGGCGATTTCGGAAAACTGCGCCGACTGGAGGGCGACCGTTTCCTCCGTTCCGTGGAACTCCAGGAACAGCGTCGGTTTCTCCGCGTAGGAAAGGCCGGAATAGGCATTGCAGGCGCGTATCTGCATCTCGTCGAGAAGTTCGATGCGGGCGACCGGGATACCCATCTGGATGGTCATGATGACCGCATCGCAGGCAGCCTTGACGGACGGGAAGGCGCAGACGCCGCCGCCGATCTTTTCCGGCGTGCCCTGCAGCCGGAGCGTGACGGAAGTGATGACCCCGAGCGTTCCCTCCGAGCCGACGAAGAGGCGCGTCAGATCGTAGCCGGCGGAGGATTTGCGGGCGCGCTGCGCGGTGCGGATCTCCTCGCCCTCCGCGGTCACCACGGTGAGCGCCAGCACATTGTCTTTCATGGTGCCGTAACGCACGGCATTGGTGCCCGACGCCCGCGTCGCCGTCATCCCGCCGATCGAAGCATTGGCACCCGGGTCGATGGGAAAGAACAGCCCGGTCGCCCGGAGTTCGGTGTTCAGCTGTTCGCGGGTGACACCCGGCTCGACGACCACGTCGAGATCCTCGGCATTGACATGAAGAACCCGATTCATCCGTGTGAAATCGATGGAGATACCGCCATTGGGCGCGTTGATCTGCCCCTCCAGGGACGAACCCGTGCCGAACGGAATGACCGGTACGCGATGCCGGGCGCAGGCCTTGACCACCGCCTTGACGTCCTCTGCGCTCTCGACGAATACGACGCCATCGGGAAGCTGCGCCGGCAGATAGGTCGTCGTATGGGCGTGCTGCTCGCGAAACGCCTGACCGGTCTGGAGGCGATCGCCGAACTGCTGCTTGAGGATATCGAGAACCAGAGCGATCCCCTCCTCGTTTCTAATTCCCGGCCGAACGTCCTTAACCGCCATCGCACACTCTCCTGCATCCCGCGTCGAGGATTGGGTTAGGCGACGGCCAGATATTTGTCCAGAACAGCGTTGGCTCCAGCCGTTCGCTGCGACAATCGAATGCAGGGAACCAGACAATCGTCAGACTGGCTCGCACGACACAACGCTTGCCCTTGGTGGCACTCAATGGGCTGGATGGTTGGTGGCAAACGCGTGCCTTTACATCTCGGCGGCCCGGCTGACAGCATGCTGCCAGTGCGAGCCGAAGGGGGAAGCCCTACCCGTGAATGGACGATAAGTAGGGCCGTCGCCCTTACTGCGTTGCGAAGCAATACAGCAAGCCGTCACCGCCAGTACCCTGCAGCGCTTCCTGACCGCATCCGCGCGAAGGGTGCGAGGAGTTCCAGGATTTCGCGGCGGCAGAATCGTCCAGGCCCGTTCGATCGTGGTGCCCCACCATCGCCGAACCCTCGCCGTCGGACGTCCAGTTTTCGCAGGTCGCCTCATGAGCGGTCCCGTCCGGCATCGAGCCGGTCAGGATATCGTGGCGGTTCGGCGTATCGCCTCTTCCGTTCACGACCTCTCCCTTTTCGTTGAGAGCGGTTTCCTTGGTCAGGCCGTTCTGATCGCTGTGCAGGGCCTCGACGCTTGCGGCAATCGTCTGGCCTTTGGCGTTGACCCATGGGCCGGAACCGATGCGGTCACGGGCGTTGGCATCGCCGGTGCTGAGATAGGCGGCCCAGGTCTTGCCGGTTACGCCTGCTGCCTCCGCCAGACTTGCACAATGGGCATCGGCTCCTTCCAGACCACCCAGGTTAGCCCCTTTGCCAGGGCCCTGACTGGTGACGAAGAAACTCATGGTACCATCTTGCGCCGACGCAATGTGCGCGCCGGCGGCAGTCAGCAGGAATGAAGCGCATACAAGGGGAATAGCTTTCATCGTCTCCTCCATGAGCCCCCTGCCGCACACTAACCGACAGCCATACGTTGCGGTATTCAAAAGAGCGTGTCAGGAGGACGGTGAAGACGCGCCGTCACCGGCCGCTGGCCGCCACGGCTTCTCCAGCAGAGAGAATGCAGGGCAGCATTCCCAAGTGAATACCGCCCTGCGCAGCCTTATTCGGCGGCCAGAAGCGGCCGCTTCTCGTCTTCGTTCGCCTGGCGGCGTTCGGCGCGCTCCAGTTCATCGTGCAGGCGCTGTTCCTCGTGTGCATGCGGCTTGGAGAAGCGGGCGAGCAGGAGATAGGCGACCGGAGTGATGTAGAGGGTCACCAGCGTCGCAAGACCCAGGCCGCCGACGATCACCCAGCCGAGCGCGATGCGTGCTTCGGCACCAGCGCCTTGGGCCAGCACCAGCGGAAGGCCGCCGATGACCGTTGCGATCATCGTCATCATCACCGGGCGCAGGCGAATGCTGCAAGCACTTTCGATCGCCTCGCGGACGCTTGCGCCACGGTCGCGCAGCTGGTTGGCGAATTCGACGATCAGAATGCCGTTCTTCGCCATCACCCCGACCAGAAGCACGAGGCCGATCTGGCTGTAGACGTTGAGGCTGGTACCGGTCAGGATCAACGCGAAAACGGCGCAGGCAAGCCCGAGCGGCACCGTGGACATGATGATCAGCGCCGACAGGACGCTTTCGAACTGGGCCGCCAGCACCAGGAAGATGATGGCGATAGCGAAACCGAAGGTCAGCATCATGCCATTGGAGTTCTCTTCCAGCGTCGCCGCTTCGGCGAGCGGAATGAGCCGGGAACCGGACGGCATCAGAGGCGCGGCAAGCGCTTCGGCGGCCTGCACCGCCTGACCGAGCGAGACACCGTCGCGCAGGTTGGCGGAGAAGGAGACGGCGGCCAGTTGGTCCTCGCGATTGAGTTCCGGTGCAACCGCCTTTTCCTCCAGCGTCGCCACGGTCGACAGCGGCACCATGCGGCCGTCGCTCGCCTTGACGAAGATGTTCTCCATATCCGTCGGATCGTCGACGGGGCGGGTCGTGGAGGTCAGCTTGACCGGAATGGCCTCGCCATCGACGAAGACATCGACGATCTCTCGGCCCTCGAGCAACGACTGCAACGAGGTGCCGAGATTGCGGATGTCTATGCCAAGATCGGAAGCCCGTTCGCGATCGACGGTGACCGAGATCTGCGCCTGGTTCGGCTCGTTGTTGAGGCGTGGCGTCTCGAACAGGCCGCTGTCGCGCAGTGCATCGACCAGCTTGATCGCCGCCTGGGTAAGCTCCTCGTGATTGCTGCCGACCAGCGCCATCTGCAGCCCGTTGCCGGCGCCGCGGATGCGCAGGCTGTTCTGCTGTATGGTGAAGGCCCGAAGCGCGGGGACGGATGCAGCCGCCCGGTCGATGTCCTTGACGATTTCGGCCTGCGTGCGCTCACGCTCAGACCACGGGGCCAGCGTCAGGACCATGAAGCCACTGTTCGATGAGCCGCCCTGTCCCGATATGGAAAAGAGGTTCTGGATCTCGCCGCTGTCGCGCAGCGGTTGGAGCCGTTCCTCGATCTGCTGAAGCTTGTCGCGGGTATAGTCCAGGCTGACGCCTTCCGGCGCAGTGGCCCGCATCATCACCATCGCCCGGTCTTCCTGCGGCGTCAGCTCGCTGGTCACCGTTCCGAAAGCGACATAGCCCGCGCCGGAAAGCAGGAGCGCGACGACGATGACGGCAAGCGGCACGTTGAGGCATGCCGCAAGCGTCTTGCGGTAGAAATTCGCAAAACCCGAACCGAAGCGGCCGAGCATGCCGTGATCTTCCTTCATCGGCTTGGTAAGCATGCGCGACGCAAGCATCGGGCAGAGCGTCAATGCGGTGATCGACGACAGGCCGACGGCGAAGGCCAGCACGAAGCCGAACTCGCGGAACAGGCCGCCCATCTGGCCCGGCAGGAAGGAAAGCGGAATGAACACGGCCGCAAGCGTCGCGGTGGTGGCGAGGACCGCGAAGAAGACTTCCTGTGTACCGAGTACGGCCGCCGCACGCGGACCCATGCCCTCGGCGCGCCGCCTGACGATATTCTCCAGGACGACGATTCCGTCATCGACCACAAGGCCGGTCGCCAGCACGATTGCCAGCAGCGTCAGGATGTTGATCGAGAAGCCGACGAGATAGATGGCGACCAGCGTGCCGATCAGCGCCACGGGCATGGTCAGCGCCGGGATCAGCGTCGCGCGCCAGTCGCGCAGGAAAAGCCAGATGACGATCAGCACAACGGTGGCCGACAACGCCAGCGCAATCTCCACCTCGTGCAGCGCGCCCTCGATGAACACCGCGTCGTCGCTGGTGATGGCAACGCGAGTGCCTTCCGGCATGGCCTCCGAGAGATCGGCGACCGCCTGCCTGACACCTTCCGAAATGCTGAGCGTGTTGGACTGCGCCTGGCGCAGGATGCCAAGGCCGACAGCCTGCACCCCGTTTGAACGCAGCGCAGTCGTACCGTCATCGGCGCCGAGCATTACGGTTGCAACGTCGCGGATACGGACATTGTTGCCGATCAGGACGTTTTCGAAATCATCCGGCGTCGTCAGGTTGGCGGTGGCGCGCACCACGATATTCTGGGTCGCGGATTCCAGCGATCCCGCCGGCACGTCGAGCGCCGCAGTCGAGAGCGCATCCGACAGGTCGGCGATGGTCAGCCCCCGGCTGGCGAGCGCCGACTGGTCGACATCGACGCGGAAGACCTTTTCCTGGTCGCCGTAGAGTTCGACGTCGGCGACGCCCTCCACGGCGGCAAGCCTGTCCGACACCTCGTTGTCGACGAGCTGCGTCAGGTCTTCCATCGACAGGGTCGAAGAGGTGACGGCCAGCCGCATGATGGCCTGGCTGTCGGAATCGGCCTTGATGATGCGCGGTTCGTCGGCATCCTCCGGCAACTGGTTGGTGACGCGGCCGAGCGCATCGCGGACATCGTTCGCGGCAACGGCGATATCGGCAGTGTCGTTGAACTCCATCGTCACGCGGCTGGAGCCGAATTGCGATTCCGACGAGATGGACTTGAGGCCGCTGACGCGGGCAACCGCGCCCTCGATGACGTCGGTGACTTCCTGGTCGATCGTCTGCGCGGATGCGCCGTCGTAGGTGGTGCGGATGCTGATGACCGGCTGGTCGACATCGGGCAGCTCGCGCACCTCTATGCCGACGAGGGCGGCAAGGCCTGCAACGACGAGCAGCGTGTTGAGGACCGCAGCCAGCACCGGGCGACGCACGAAGAGCGCCGTGAACGTGTGCGACGAGGCGGGCGGCGCGGAGGTGGATTTTACGACCTTTTCGTCCTTCGGCTCGTTGGTACCGTCATACATCATCGGCTGGCGACCTCCGGCGTCTTGTCGCCGGCTGTGCGCACGGGGCCTCCCTCGCGGACCCGCTGGAGGCCTTCGGTTGCGACCTGATCGCCTTCCTTAAGCTCCGCGGCAACAAGCACCGCATCCGGATTGCGCTGGACGATCCGAACCCTGGTTTTCACCGACTTACCATCGACGATCTGCCATACGAACGATCCCTGGCTGTCCCACTGCACCGCCAGCGGATCGACGGAAGGATAGGTTTCGCCGGGGAAACGCATGGTGACGCCGAAGGACATGCCGGCGCGCAGCTGATCCTCGCCATTGGGGATGCGGGCGCGAAGGCGGATCGTGCGGCTTGCCGGGTCGACCCGGTTGTCGATCGATTCCACCGATCCCTCGAAAATCTGACCGGCCCGCGATACGGAACTCGCCTCGACCGGCATTCCCGGCTTCACCTGTACGGCGAAACGCTCGGGCGCCCAGAAATCCACCAGCAGTTCGGAGCGGTTATCGATGGAGACGACGTTGCTGGCGGTGGTGACGTTGTCACCGATATTGACCGCGACGATACCGACGATGCCGTCGATCGGGGCAACGATCGAGCGGCGCTTCAACGCCAGTTCGACAGTGGTGAGCGCCAGTTGCGCCGTTTCCTCGGCGATCTGTGCGTCCAGAACCTCCAGGCGCGAGAAACTGCGCAGGTTGCGGTAGGAATCCGCCTTCTCGCGGGCGCTGCGCAGCAGGACCTCGGCCTGATCGCGCAGGACAACCTGCTCCTCGTCGTCGAGCCTTGCCAGAACCTGGCCCTTCTTCACCTCGTCGCCTGAGGAAACGAGGATCTCGTTGATGGTGCCGGTCGCCTGCGGCATGACCGTGACCGACTGGATCGCCTCGCCATCGCCGATGGCCGCAAGCCTGTCATTGACGGTGCCCGTGCCGACGGGGCTGATGGCGACCAGTACAGGTTGGCCGGCATTGCCACCTTTCGGGGTGGCCTGCGCTGCATCGCCCTCGCCCGCCGGCTCGCCGTGAGCCTCGGACGCGGCAGGATTGATCACGGCCACGGCGGCTTCCGGAACGCCCATGGACACCAGGGTGCGGGCGGCATCCGCCGAAAGGTAGACCCACAGACAGAGCCCTCCCAGCAGAACAAATACCGAAAGCAGAAGCTGGTTTCCGAAGCGCATTAAAATCTCCGCATGAACGCGATCCAATCAGCCCGGAGTATCACCGTTTGGCGACGCCCGCGCAACGCTTGGCGGCCAGCGTTACCAATTTGTAATCCAACAGCTTATCACGAAAACGTCACCCCGGACACATTGCGATAATTTCAGTCGGTGGCGGGGGCATCTGCTCGCCTATTCATCCGAACACGGCCACGATTGCATCCTGCTGCCGCGATTAAGGGAATGAAAGCAGAACATCTCTTCTGGCCTTTCGGGTCCGAATCACTACATTGGCCGCATGAGTAACGTTTACGACGACATTCCGTTCTTCGACGAGGAGCCGGAACCGCGCCGCACCAAGCCGTCCGCGCCTGCGCCAGCACCCGCCGCATCCCCTGCAGCCGGGGGGCTTGGCATTGCCGCGCGCGCCATGGCAGCCCGAGACCAGAACCGGCCTGCGCCCGACTATCTCTCCGGCCTCAATCCCGAGCAGCGTGAGGCCGTCGAGACGCTGGACGGGCCTGTGCTGGTGCTTGCCGGCGCCGGCACCGGCAAGACACGCGTTCTGACCACGCGCATAGCTCACATTCTTGAGACCAACCGTGCCTTCCCGAGCCAGATCCTCGCGGTGACCTTCACCAACAAGGCGGCCCGCGAGATGAAGGAGCGTATCGGCGTTCTGGTCGGCGGCGCGGTCGAGGGCATGCCCTGGCTTGGCACCTTCCACTCGATCGGCGTGAAAATCCTCAGGCGGCATGCGGAACTTGCCGGGCTGCGCTCCGACTTCACCATTCTCGACACCGACGACGTGGTGCGGCTGATCAAGCAGCTGATCCAGGCCGAAGGTCTGGACGACAAGCGCTGGCCGGCAAAACAGTTCGCCGGCATGATCGACGGCTGGAAGAACAAGGGGCTGACGCCGAAGGACATTCCCGAGGGCGATGCCCGCGCCTTCGCAAACGGCAAGGGCCGCGAACTCTATGCTGCCTATCAGGCACGGTTGAGAACGCTCAACGCCTGCGATTTCGGCGATCTCCTTCTGCATCCGATCGCGCTCTTCCGCGCCAATCCGGACATCCTGAAGGACTATAACGAACGGTTCCGCTATATCCTTGTCGACGAGTATCAGGACACCAATACCGCCCAGTACATGTGGCTGAGGCTTTTGGCGCAGCGGCCGAAGGGCGTGGCACAGAACGTCTGCTGCGTCGGCGACGACGATCAGTCGATCTACGGCTGGCGCGGCGCGGAAGTGGACAACATCCTGCGCTTCGAGAAGGATTTCCTTGGCGCCAAGGTGATCAAGCTGGAGCGCAACTATCGCTCCACCGAGCATATTCTCGGCGCCGCCGGCCACCTGATCGCCCATAACGAAGGCCGGCTTGGCAAGACACTGTTCACCGACCGGGTCGATCCGGACGACGAGAAGGTGCAGGTGCACGCCGCCTGGGACAGTGAAGAGGAAGCCCGCGCCGTCGGCGAGGAGATCGAGCGGCTGCAGCGCGGCGATGCCGACGGCAAGAAGCATGCGCTGAACAACATGTCCATCCTCGTGCGCGCCTCCTTCCAGATGCGCGAGTTCGAAGACCGGTTCGTGACACTCGGCCTCAACTACCGCGTCATCGGCGGCCCGCGCTTCTACGAGCGGCTCGAGATCCGCGATGCGATGGCCTATTTCCGGCTTGTTTGCCAGCCGGCCGACGACCTCGCCTTCGAGCGCATCGTCAACACACCGAAGCGCGGCCTCGGCGACACGACGGTGCGCAACCTGCACGATTATGCGCGTGCCCGCGACATTCCTATGTTGTCCGCGGCAAGCGACATCATAGAGACGGACGAGCTGAAGCCAAAGGCACGCAAGGCGCTTTTCGACGTCATCCAATCGTTCAGGAACTGGCAGGAAAAGCTTGAAACGGTACCGCATATCGAGCTTGCCGAGCAGATCCTCGAAGAGTCGGGCTATACCGACATGTGGAAGAACGACAAGTCGGCGGAAGCCCCGGGCCGGCTCGAAAACCTGAAGGAGCTGATCCGCTCCATGGAAGCGTTCGAGAGCATGCGCAGCTTCCTCGAGCACGTCTCGCTGGTCATGGATACCGAGCAGAACGAGAACCTCGACGCCGTCTCGATCATGACGCTGCATTCCGCCAAGGGGCTGGAATTCGACACCGTGTTCTTGCCCGGCTGGGAAGAAGGCCTGTTTCCGCACCAGCGGTCGCTGGACGAAGGCGGCCGCTCGGGGCTGGAAGAGGAACGCCGCCTCGCCTATGTCGGTATCACCCGTGCCAAGCATCGCTGCCACATCTGGTTCGTTTCCAACCGCCGCATCCACGGCCTGTGGCAGTCGACCCTGCCGTCGCGCTTCCTCGACGAACTGCCGGCGAGCCATGTGGACGTTGCTTCGTCCGACACCAGCTATGGCGGCTATGGCGGGCGTGGCGGATACGGCCAGTCGCGCTTCGACAAGGCCGAGCCCTTCGCCAACAATTATTCGACCCCGGGCTGGAAGCGCGCGCAACAGAACCAGACCAGCGCCACGCGCGACAACTGGGGTACGCGCTCCGGCCATGCCGTCGAGCGCATTGGTTATGGCGAGAGCGGCCCACGCGGCCGCACGATCGACGGCGAACTGGTGGCAAAGTCAGTGGCGGCCACGCCGTCCAAATTCTCCGCCGGCGACCGCGTCTTCCACATCAAGTTCGGCAACGGCAATGTGGCAAGCGTCGAGGGCAACAAGCTGACGATCGATTTCGACAAGGCCGGCCAGAAACGCGTGTTGGACGGGTTCGTGGAGAAGGTGTGAGGTTGAGCGTGTCCAATCCATCCTGTGTGATCGCCCCTGCCCGCCGGCCCGAGGACATTGACGCGATCGCCACGTTGTTTCGCGCCTACGCTGCCTCGCTTCCCATCGATCTCGGATACCAGGGTTTCGAGGCAGAACTGTCCAGCCTTCCTGGAAAGTATGCTCCTCCGGCCGGTGAGTTGCTGCTCGCTCGCGGTCACGACGGCCAAATTCATGGTTGCATCGCTTTCCGGGCGCTGGACGCGTCAGGCCGCTGCGAGATGAAGCGGCTCTACGTGGCTGAAAGCGGCCGGGGCATGGGCATCGGCAGCGCGCTGGTGGATGCAGCGGTCGACCGGGCAAGGCAGAACGGCTACCGGACCATGGTGCTCGACACACTTCCCAGCATGGAAAGCGCGATCCGCCTCTATCTCAGCCGCGACTTCGTACCGATCGACGCCTACTACGAAACACCTGTTGCCGGCACCATTTTCTTCGAAAAGCAGCTTGGCGACTGAAGGTGGTACGCCAAGGGCTTTCACAGCCAGCGAGGCATCCGCTCCGCTTGGGTGGGCGGACACCAAACTGGCTGGCGGGGCAAGTTCAGAGTGAGGCCTAGGAGACCTCTGTCCACGCCTACACCTCGAGAAACCCCACCACCTCCGTCACCCTTCCGGCCTCATCCAGCCGTGCCACGTCCATCCCGCGCGCGACGGTCTTCTTGTCCGGGGAGACGAGGTTCCAGGAGAAACGGGTGAACCGGCCGTGGCCGTCGGGCGTGCCGGAAAGTTCGAAGCGGTGGCCAGGGAAATGGCTGCGGGCGGCGGCGATCATGGCGGAAATGCCGTCAGGCCCCTCACCTTGCATCAGCGGATCGGCGTAGCGGGCATTGGCCGTCCAGCTCTCAGCAAGGGTGCGGACGCGGGCAGCGTCATCGGCTTCGTTCCAGAGAGCGAGATAAGCGTTCGCGATAGCGAGATTGTCGGTCATGGTCGTATTCCTTTCGTTGATCACGCACCAAGGCTGGCCGAGCCGCGAAGGCAGAACAATTACCTCGCAGGTAATCGCATTCCGCTTTTCCTCTGCTAGGGTCTGTCCATGACCCAGAGGAACACCGCAACCAGCACACCAACCACCAGGACCGCCGTCGGCCACGTTCTGCGCGAATGGCGGGCGAGACGCCGCATGAGCCAGCTCGACCTGGCGCTCGACGCGGAGATTTCGGCACGGCACCTGAGCTTCGTGGAAAGCGGACGCTCCTCGCCAAGCCGCGACCTACTGGCGAGACTGGCTGAGCGGCTTGCCATGCCGCTTCGCGCCCAGAACCGGCTGATGCTTTCGGCCGGTTACGCGCCAGCCCATGCGGAGACCGCGTTCGACGCGCCGGAAATGGGCGAGATCCGCGCGACGGTGTCGGCGATCCTCGACGGTCACATGCCCTTCCCGGCCATCGCCGTCGACAGCCGCTGGACTCTGATGCAGGCGAATGGGGCGGCGGCGGCGCTGTTCGAAGGGATAGACCCTGCCATGCTTGCGCCGCCGCTCAACGTGCTGCGGCTGAGCCTTCATCCGCAGGGCCTCGCACCGCGGATCGTCAATCTGGCGGAATGGCGCCACCATGTTCTGGAACGGCTGAGGGTGCAGGTGGAAGCTTCGGACGATCCCTTCCTGTCCGAACTCCTTGGCGAGCTTGCCGCCTATCCGGCACCGGCTACGTCAACGGCGCATCCCCCGCATTCGCTGCTCGCCGTGCCGCTTGAACTGAAGATGCCGGGAAGCGACCGGGTGCTGCGGTTCATCTCGACGACAACCGTATTCAGCACCGCCACCAGCGTCACCCTCTCGGAACTGGCACTGGAGTGTTTCTATCCCGCCGACGCCGAGACGCGGATGGCACTGATGCAACCACAAGAAAACCGGAGGAGCGACCGATGAGCGTCACCTATCTGATCGAGTTCGACGTAAAGCCGGCCGAGCGGGAACGCTTCCTGCAATTGCTGGGCGGCGTACTGGACGCCATGCGTCACGAAGCGATGTTTGTCGACGCGGCGCTACACGCTGATCCTGCAAACGACAACCGCTTCCTGCTGCACGAGACCTGGAAGAGCCATGAGGACGTGCTCACCGTGCAGCTCGCCCGACCCTATCGCGAGGCGTGGCACGCAGCTTTGCCGGACCTGCTGGCAGGCGAGCGGAAGATTTCCATGTGGCAGAAGCTGCGCGACGACCAGCAGGTCGCTTCCGCCTAGCACCGCGTCTGGCGCGCCGAAAAGTCGGCGCGCGCCTTCTCGATCGTGGCGTGGTGCTTCTCCGCCCAGATCCAGACGCCGCAGAATGCGGCACCCAGGCTACGGCCAAGTTCTGTCAGCGCGTAATCGACATGCGGCGGGATGACCGGGTGGACGGTGCGGGAGACGAGACCGTCGCGCTCCATGTCGCGCAGCGTCTTCGTCAGCATCTTCTGGCTGATGCCGCCCACATGCCGGCCAACCTCGGTAAAGCGGAGCGTGCCGTGCTCCTCCAGCGTTTCGAGGATGAGCATAGTCCATTTGTCTGCCACCTGGCCGATAATGCCGCGCACCAGCTCCTCGATCATCGGATCGATTTCCTCCGGGATCTCGTGGCTTTCCTCGTGACTTTTTTCGCCCGCGATCGACTGGCTCACAGTCACTCTCCTTTGGGTATGTATAGAACTATCAGGTGCCTTCTTCCGAAAGGAGAGCATCGGCAATATCTTGCCCTCACGCAACCCCCGAGAGGACAAGAACCATGAAGACGACCGGCAACACCATTCTCATCACCGGCGGCAATTCGGGCATTGGCCGGGCGCTGGCCGAGGCTTTCCACCAGCTGGGAAACAAGGTCATCATCTCCGGCCGCCGGCAGGACACGCTGGACGAGGTGACGGCCGCCAATCCCGGCATGGCCGCGCTGCCCGTGGACATGGGCGACGCAGCGGGCATCAAGGCCTTCGCGGAACAGGTGCTGCGTGAGCATCCCGGCCTCAACGTGGTGCTTCACAGTGCCGGCATCATGAAACGTGAGGATCTGAGCCAGGCACCGGACTATCTGGCGACGGCGGAGGAGACGATCGCCACAAATCTGCTCGGCCTGATCCGGCTGACGGCGGCGCTCCTGCCCCATCTCGTCGGCCAGAAGGATGCAGCGCTCGTGACCGTCTCATCCGGTCTTGCCTTCGTGCCGCTGGCGACAACGCCGACCTACTCCGCCACCAAGGCCGCCATCCACTCCTATTCGATGGGCATCCGCCATCAGCTGAATGACACGCCCGTCCAGGTGATCGAGATCGCCCCGCCCTATGTCCGCACCGGACTGATGGGCGAGCGCCAGGCGAACGATCAGAACGCCATGCCGCTCGAGGATTTCATCACGGAAGTCATGGCCATCCTCACGAACCAGCCGGAAGTCGAGGAAGTCATCGTCGAGCGCTGCAGGCCGCTGCGCCATGCGGCGGAGAACGGCAAGGTGCGCGACATGTTCGACATGCTCGTCTCGCTCAACCACTGATCCCACAGGGAGCGTTGCGTCTCCGCCCCTCGCGGGCTAGGTCTTAGCTCAACGACACGAGGAGGCCGGCCCGCATGTTCCTGACCAACCGGGATATCATCGAACTCACGGCGTGGCGGCAGAAGCTGCACGCCATGCCGGAAGTGTCCGGCGCGGAGGTGGAGACGGCAGCCGAAGTCACGGCCTTCCTTGGCACCATGGGACCGGACACGGTGATCGCCGGTCTCGGCGGAACCGGCGTGGCGGCAGTCTTCGAGGGGAAGGACGACGGGCCGACCGTGCTTTTCCGCTGCGAGCTCGACGCGCTGCCGATCGAGGAGATTTCAGACCTGCCGCACCGCTCCCGCCTTGCCGGCAAGGGGCACATGTGCGGTCATGACGGCCACATGGCGACGATGGCCGCACTGGCGCGGGGCCTCTCCAGGGAGCGGCCGAAGCGTGGTCGCGTCGTGCTTCTGTTCCAGCCGGCGGAGGAAACCGGTGCCGGAGCCGCCGCGGTGATTGCCGATCCGAAGTTTGCCGGAATCACGCCGGACTACGCGTTCTCGCTGCACAACATGCCGGGCCTTCCCTTTGGCCATGTGTGGCTGAAGGACGGTATCGCCAACTGCGCCTCGCGCGGCCTGAAGATCGTTCTCACCGGCAAGACTGCGCATGCCTCAGCGCCCGAAACCGGCACTTCGCCGATGCGGGCGATATCGAGCCTGATGCCGGCGCTGACGGCCCTGAGCGGCGGCAGCCTCGACGGCGGGGATTTCGTGCTGGCCACCGTCACCCATGCGGTACTCGGCGAAGAGGCCTTCGGCATCGCGCCGGGGCATGGGGAGATCTGGGTGACGCTGCGGACCATGACGGACGGGCAGATGCAGGCGCTGACGGATGATGCGGAAAAACTTGTGCGACAGGCGGCAGAGAATGACGGGCTCGACGTCGAGATGACCTATCACGACATCTTCGGCCATTGCGACAACAATCCCGACGCCGCGAAGATCCTGCGGGCGGCGCTGGAGGCGGAAAACGTATCGCACGAAGCGGGGGACACCTTCCGGGCCTCGGAGGATTTCGGCCGTTTCGGCGCGGTGTCGAAATCGGCGATGTTCTTCCTCGGCGCTGGCGAAAGCCATCCGGCCGTCCACAATCCGAACTACGACTTCCCGGACGATCTGATCCCGATCGGCGCCCGCATCTTCATGCGGACGGCGCGCGATCTTCTGGGCTAGCCGTTGTTACCCTTAAACAGATTGACCAGCAGGTTGTTGCCCCTGCCGGGACGGCGGCCGTCATATTCCGGCACGATGACCATGTGGGTAATCTCGCCGCGACGGTAGGCCGCCAGAAACTTGTCATAGTGCTTGAATGCGACGCAGCCGTGGGAATCCCCCGGTGCAGAGCGCAGCAGGTAGGTATGCGCCAGGAGACCGGTGCGGCCCTGAGGGTGCTTGCCATCGACGGATGTCAGACGGATCGCAGCGACACCATGAAAGGGCTTTTCGCGCATCGACAGCCTGTAGGTACCGGGGGGCGTCGGCCCCTTCATCTTCACATGGGTATATTTCGGGTTGTCGCGCATCTTGCCGATGCCCGAATGGGCTTCGAGCTTCGTTCCGTTCGGCATGTGCACGACGCCGTTGCTGATGTCGTAGATTGCAACCTTCTTGGTGCCCAGATCCGGCCACGGAACGGATTTGGCGGACGGCTTGACCGGGTTGTCGGGCCGCGCGTAGGCCAACACGGTGGGCGCAGGCTCTTCGGCTTCCTCGGCCGGAGCCGGCCGGCCGGGCTTTGCCGGCTTCGCAAGTCTTGCCACAGCCATCGCCTCGAGCGCCTTGGCGGCGGTCTCCGGGCGGGAAACGGGCAGAGGTCCTTCCGCCGGAAGCGTGTCGTCCATCAGGGCGGCAACCTCCGCAGTACGGCCGGCCTCTTCCGCCTCGATGGCGGCGGTTTCGACAGCACTTTCGTCGGAGAGCGCCTCGTCCATCGGCTGGACTGTGGGGATAGATGCCGTCGTGACCTGGATGTCAGCCCTATTCACACGTGGCGCAAGCGCCACCGTCTGGTTCATCGCCGCGTCCAGCATCTGCCTGACGACTGAAGCCTCGGGACGCGCCTCGGCAAGTGCCGCAAACTTCTCGTTCTCGGCAGCGGAGGCGAAAGCGGCACCGAGCGTGGTGGTCAGCACCTGCCGATCCGGACGCTGCGACACCACGGCAGCAAGACTTGCGCCCTCCAGACGGCCTGCCTTGGGAGCGGTCGGCTGCTGGTACAGACGGGAGAACTTGTTGATCCTGAGGGTCGGGTCTTCGGCTTCGGCCGGTTCTGCAGGCTCGGCCTCAGCGACCGGTCCCAGCGACAGCGCGAGATTGAATGACGGCCGCTCCGTCTTGAAGGACGGCGCCAGACTGCTGACGGTTGTGGTTGCCGCAAAGACCCAGATACCGCCGAGCGCGGCGGCGCCGAGGATCATTTTGCCCGCGAAGGCGAAACGGGAGTTCCGCTTGCGGCGCTGGGGCTTTTTTGGAGATGGAAAGACATTATCGAACGTGTCGATCTCTAGCGCCATGATACTCGTTACCCAGTCATTCTGCCAAAGCCGCACGTGCGACCATGTTCACATTCGTTGAACAGCAACCCTCAGGCCTCATGCCGCTCGGCGACTGGATTAGAGAATGACGAAATATGGTAACCAATATCTTTACGCCTGCCCCGAAATGATAGGCGGCCATCTAGATGGCAATGCTGCCGGAAGTTTAGCGGAAATGCGGCGAGGAAGTGGCCTAATGCAAAAAGGTGGTTTCCCCGCACCACATGACGGTGTGAAGAGGTGACCTATGCCACGGACAAGGAGTGCACTTGTCTCGGGGCACCGACACATTATGGTGCCGCCGCATAGTTCTCACATCCCATCATTTCAGGGCCCTTCCTGCGGGCACTCACTTCATACGAAAAACCTTTTTTGAATGCCTGCTTTTCCCCCGCCTTCCTATTCGGCGAAGACCCTTGCTGCCACGGAACAGTTTCCCGACTGTTTGGCATCTGCAGCGCAAGACCTTCTGCAAACCCATCTCGATCTTCCACGCGAGGTCCACTACGTTGCGGACCTACCGCGCTGGATGCTCAGCCAGGTGACCGTGGCCATACATTTCGAGCATCGTCTTGACCCCGCTCGCCCTCCGATTTCACCCAACAACCTCGTGGAGGCGGTGAAGACAGCACGTATCGCAAGCCGCAATACGATTCACGGCTTCCTTCAGGAGATGCGGCGTTACTCTTTCGTCGAGCCCCTGCCGTGCGACGACAAGAGGCGACGGACGGTTCAGGCCACGGCCATGAGCGAACAGCTTATTCGGCGATACTTCGATATTCACCTGCGAGCTCTCGACAGGGTCGACGACGGCGGGCGTTACGCGCTGTCCTGTCAGTTTCCGGACCTGTTGTCTCTCGCCCAGCCTCGGTTCGCACGACTGCTTCTGGCGTGCGAAGGCTGGCACAGGCCGCCTCAGAGTATCGTCAAGTTCGTTCGCTCGGACTCCGGAAGCAGCGTTCTGCACGATCTGGTCAGCACAGTGCCGTCTTTGCCGGATGATGCGAAATCACCTATCTGGGTAGGCAACGTGTCACCAGGTGCATTGTCCGCGCGATATCGCATCTCGAAAACGCACACCGCCCGGCTTTTCAGATCAGCCAAGAGCGCTGACCTGATCGGCTGGGCGAACAGGAGCAACCGGGGCGAATGCTGGGTTTCACCGGCGCTCGTCCGCGCCTACCGCCTTTGGCAGGCGGAAAAGCTTGCGGCCGTTTCCCAGGCCTTCAATGAGACTTGCCGCATCGGCAGCATTGCATCACCGCTCGCGTAACGATGCGACAGTAAGACGGGGCGTTCAGACGCCCCGTCCACCGATCATTCATGGATGGTATACGAACCCATCTCGCAAAGGTTTTCAGTGTCGGTGGTCGTGTCCAGGTCCGATCCTTCCTCGAACTCGAACTTCATATCGTACGTGCAGACAGCGCGACCGTCGGCGATGGTGATTTCGATGCTTTCGCCGGGGTTCAGCACGTCCTGTCCGAAAACGTCGTCTTCCCATTCCTGAACACCGACCGGCGAGGAGTAGAAGTGCGTCAGGACCGAGTTCGTTGCATTCTTCAGCGTGAACACGAGGTCTTCTGCCTTTGCGGGAATTGTTGCGCACAGGAAGACTGCCGACGCTACGACAGCGAACTTAAACTTATTCATGATTTCAATCCGTTGAGAGTTTACTTGGCGAAGCTTCGTGGGTATCCCTAGCGGAGTGTCGCGCAAATCGGAAGCCGTCCGCCGTGCCATTTTTGGGACTATCTGCGTCATGATCCGGTAGCATCCGGATCGGCTTCAGTAAGCTGGGCTGGCACGCATTGCAGATGCAAGCTTGCCCGCCCTCCTGTTGATCGATTGAAGCCCGGAGGCCCTTTGGGTCACCAGCAGCCTATTGATGATCTTGCGATACGGCACTTTTCTCGTCGCATAACCTTGCAACGCTTCTCCGGCAGGGTCTTTAATCCACCCACGGTCCCTGGAAGGAGAAGCCAATCATGAAAGCCCTGTTGCTGGTAGATATCCAGAACGGCTTCTGCCCTGGTGGCAATCTGCCGGTGCCCGACGGCGACGAGGTCGTGGCCGTGGTGAACCGCCTGATCGAGGAAGGCGGTTACGACGTAATCGTCGCCTCCCAGGACTGGCACCCCGCCAACCACGGCAGTTTTGCCTCCCAGCATCCCGGCCGCAGGCCGTTCGAGATGGGAAAGCTTTGCGGCCAACCGCAAATGCTGTGGCCGGATCACTGCGTTCAGGGCACCCCGGACGCGGAATTCCACGCCGACCTCAACACGGGAGAGATCGACTACATCCAGCAGAAGGGCGAGAACCCGGCGATCGACAGCTACTCCGCCTTTCGCGACAACGACAAGGCAGCAGTAACGGCACTGGCAGGCTATCTGCGGGCCCAGGGCATCAAGGAACTCGATGTCTGCGGCCTGGCGACCGATTATTGCGTCAAGTTCTCCGCACTCGACGCCGTGGACATGCTGCCGGGTGTCCAGATCTGCTTCATCGAGGATGCCAGCCGCGGCATTGAACCCGAGGGCGTGAGGGCCGCGATCGACGAGATGCGCGCCAAGGGCGTCGGCGTCGTCAGGAGCGAGCAGATCTTCAAGGACTAGGCAGCGCCCGCTCCGTCCTTCCAGCAGAAGCTTCAGTGGAATCGATCGATACATCAGCGCAATTGAATTGCGCTGATCCCTGCGCATGCCTAAAGGCTGTGACGAGGAAGGATCCCCCATGAACCGTAGCGATTTCAAAGAAGGCCTGAGAGGCGGTGCCATCATCGCGTTGTCCTCGGCCCCATTCGGCGTTCTCTTCGGCGCCGTCGCCATCGACAATGGCCTGAGCTTCCTCGAAACGCTGCTGATGAGCGCCACCGTCTATGCGGGCGCCAGCCAGCTCGTCGGGATAGAGTTGTTCGGCCAAAACGTCGAGCCGTGGCTTGTCGTACTCTCGGTCTTCGCGGTCAATTTCCGCCATATTCTCTATTCGGCGGCAATCGCCAAATACATCCGGCACTACACTCCGCTCCAGAAGGCTCTCGCCTTCTTCCTGCTTGTCGATCCGCAGTTCGCCGACAGCATTCGGCGTGGCGAAAGCGGACAGGGCGTCAGCTTCTCCTGGTATTTCGGCTTCGGCGCGGTGATCTATGTCTGCTGGAGCATCTCGACGATGATCGGCGCCTGGTTTGGGAAGATGATCGGCAACCCCGCCTCCATCGGCATCGACATCCTGCTGCCGGTCTACTTCCTCGGCATGGTGCTGGCATTCCGCAGCCGCTGGGGCTTCTTTCCCGTGGTAATCGCCAGTGCCATCGGCTCCGTGGCCGCCTATCACTTCGTCGGTTCGCCCTGGCATGTGAGCCTTGGCGCCGCCGCCGGAATCCTCGTGGCGACGGTTCTCCCGCTCGACACTTCGAGCACGCGCGAACTGCCGCAGGAAAGCGAGGGCTGACCATGGGGGAAACGCTCGATACAGGGACCGTCCTGCTGATTCTGGCCGCCGCTGTCGCCACCTATCTGACACGCATTGGCGGCTACGTGCTGATCACGCGGATGAAGGCGATCCCCCAGCGCATGGAGGCGGCGCTGAATGCGGTGCCGGCCGCAGTTCTCACGACGCTCGTGGCGCCGGCATTCTTCAACGGCGGTTGGGACGTGAAGATCGCGCTGCTGGTGGCGCTTGCAGTGGCTATGCGCCACCCCGGCCTGATCATGCTCGGCGCAGGCTGGGCGGCAGTCATGGTCTGCCGCCACCTGTTCGGCCTCTAAGCCGTATCGACTAGGCGAGCGGCTCCGTCGCCCGCACCAGCCAGTCGCGCACCGCCGCATCCTCGATCAACGGCGTCAGCTTCTCGCGCGTCTTGGCGTGATAGGCGTCGAGCCATTCGCGTTCCTCGGCCGTCATGAGTTCCGGCAGGATAAGGCGGCGATCGATCGGGCACCATGTCAGCGTTTCGAAGGCAAGCATCGGCATGTCGCCGCCCGCGACCTCCTCGGCGTCCTTCACATGGATCAGGTTTTCGATGCGGATGCCGTAATGGCCGGGACGGTAATAGCCCGGCTCGTTGGAGAGCATCATGCCGGGCAGCAGTTCCTGGGTCGAAAGCCGCGATATGCGCTGCGGACCTTCATGGACCGAAAGAAACGAACCCACGCCATGGCCGGTGCCATGGGCGAAGTCACCGCCCGCCTTCCAGAGCGCGATGCGCGCCAGCGGATCGAGATCGCAACCGCGCGTGCCCTTCGGAAAGCGCGCCGTGCTGATGGCGATCATGCCCTTGAGTACCAGCGTGAAGAAGCGCTTGCGGTCTTCCGGCACCTCGCCGATCGCCACCGTGCGGGTGATATCCGTCGTGCCGTTGATGTACTGGGCGCCGGAATCGATCAGGAACAGCTCGCCCTCGTTGAGCAGCCGGTCGGTTTCCGTCGTCACGCGGTAGTGCATGATCGCCGCATGTTCGCCGGCACCCGAAATGGTGTCGAAGGAGATATCCTTGAGCGGGTTCTGCATCCGCTCTCCCACCCTGACGCGGGCCCCCTCCAGCGCATGGACCGTCTGGATCTCCCTGACGCTACCCGTCGGCTGCTGGTCAAGCCAGTAGAGGAATTCGACGACGGCAGCACCATCCTGCAGATGCGCCTTCGCCGCGCCATCCAGTTCCGTGCGGTTCTTACATGCGCGCGGCAGTTTTGCCGGATCGGAAGCCTCGATGACCTTGCCGCCGGCATCGTGAATGGCGACGCCGAGGGCAAGCGGTGCAAGGTCGGGATCGAGCAGGATCGGGCCACGCTTGGCAAATACCGCCAACCGTGCGGAAAACTCTTCCGGAGGCCGCTGCTCGCTGATTTGCGCCAGATAGGCACGTGTTTCGATATTCGTCTTGCGCGCGTCGAGAAAAAGCTCCGGCTTGCCTTCGGCAGGAACGATGGCGCGCGCCAGCGGGTGTGGCGTATGCGGCACGTCGTTGCCGCGAATATTGAAGATCCAGGCAACGGAGGATGGATCGGTGATCAGCACGGCGGCCGCACCTCTTTCCTTCACCTGCGCGGAGATACCGGCGATCTTTTCGCTGGCCAGTGTCCCGGCATGCTCCGCCTTATGGATCGCGACTGCACCCATCGGCTCAGCGGGCCGGTCGCTCCAGATCGCATCCACAGGGTTCGACGGAACGAAGACCAGCGACCCGCCGATCTCGGCCAGCGCCTTTTCAAGGCGCCGGACCTCGGCGGTGGTGTGCAGCCATGGGTCGATACCGAGGCGGAACCCCTTCGAACCATTATGCGACAGCCACAAATGCGGCGGCTCGTTGACGAGGTCGCCGCCGGTGAAGACGCTGCCGTCCACCTGCTCCTTGAGCTGCGTCGTATAGCGCCCGTCGACGAAGACGACCGCCTGCGACCGGGTGATCAGCGCGATGCCCGCCGAGCCGGTGAAGCCGGTCAGCCATGACAGGCGCTCGGCGGATGCGGGCACATACTCACCCTGATACTCGTCGGCCCGCGGCACGAGAAAGCCGTCGATGCCGAGATCGGCGAAGCGGGACCGAAGGGTCCTCACGCGTTCGGGGCCGAACTGCGGAGCTGACTTGGTTTCGAAGGATTGGAACATGGGTGCTTTCCGGATGATCTGAATTCAGCGGGAGGTGACGTGATACTAGCCGATCGGGAACAGGATTCGCCAGAGCAAGGCGCAAATGCCTTTCGATTGTGCAGCTGCTAACAAGCACTGATGAGCAGAAGAGCATGCCATGCGCGTGGCGCATAACACCATTGATGCAGCCCCTCTGACTAACCCGAAACGAAGCGCTTATATTCCAATCATCGAACGGGCGCCGAACAAGGCCCGTGACAAAAGGAATATCACAATGGCCACCTCAATCTTTCGCACTGCCTTCGAACGCATCGTTGCAGCGCGTGAGCGTCAGGCCAGCCGCTACGTAAACGGCGCACTGATGAGCCTGGACGACCAGACCCTGAAGGGCATGGGCACCAGCCGCGAAGAGCTTCGCCGCAAGGGCGCAGCCCCTTACGTATTCTAATCAAACGGCCGGCAGAGGGTTCTCCCTCCCCCTTCTCCTGCCCTTGGAATACGGCATACCCGCTTGAGCTCTCCTCCCAGGCTCGCGGGGTCGATCAGGATCTCCTGATCGCAAGGCGACACCTCACGGTGTCGCCTTTTTCTTTGGATTTCATAACGGCAAGACGGCGCAGGATTGCACAAAATGCAATGCTGCGCCGCAACATAAGGAATATTAGAAACTGCCGTGGCGCAGGTGAATCGTCACCCAGCCATTTCGCCAGATGGTGTGGACGTGCCTCAGCCGGACACCGTTGTAGGCCGCGAGCACCTTCCACCGCTGCTCCGCCAATATTCCCGACAGGACCACCGAGCCGCCAGGCGCCAGATTGGCCGCAAGCTGCGGCGCCATCTTCATCAGCGGCCGGGCAAGAATATTGGCGATGATGAGATCGAACGGCCCTTCTTCGGCAAATGCCGGCGAGTGGAAGCCCGGCGCTGTCTCCAGGCGGATTCCGGAGGCGATGCCGTTGCGGCGGACGTTCTCCTTGGCAACCGCGACCGCGATCGGATCGATGTCGGTCGCGAGAATCGGAATGTTGCGAATTTTTCTGAGGCCGAGTGCGAGCACTCCGCTTCCTGTACCAAGGTCGAGGGCGCGACGAATCGGCCGCGAGCGGGCGACAGCCTCGATCATTTCAAGGCAGCCGGCCGTGGTTCCGTGATGGCCGGTACCGAAGGCTTGGCCCGCATCGATCTCGATGGCGATGTCGTTAGCCTTCACCTTGCTGCGGTCATGGGAGCCGTGGACCAGGAACCGCCCTGCCCGCACGGGCTTCAGCCCTTCGAGCGACTTGGCGATCCAGTCGACGTCCGGGATGACCTCCCTCTCGATGGCTGCGTCGGGATAGGCGTGGGAGAGACCATCGACCATCCGCCGAAGGATATCGTCTTCCTCATCGGTCATCATGTAGACCGAGGCTTCCCAGATGTCGCGTTTCTCGTCCACCTCGGTAGTACCGACGGCGAGATCCTCCTCTCCGAAAACCTCGGACAGGATATCGAGAATGCGCGCGGCATCCTTTTCAGTCGCGGTGACGTAGAGGCGGATCTCGCTCAAGGGACGGTTCTTTCGGACGATTTCAGGTGAAGGACGGATGCCATAAAGGGCGCACGCCTTCAACCGCCAACCGCTTGCCTCAGCCGCTGATCAGGTTTTCGAGCTTCTTGATCGCAGTTTCAGGGTTTTCCCCGTAGGAAATGGTCCCGGCAAAACGACCGCCCGCGTCAAGCAGGAAGACAGATGCGGTGTGGTCCATCGTGTAGTCGCCGTCCGGCTGTTTCTCGTCCAGCGGCACCTTCTTGAAATAGACCTTGAAGCCCTTCGCCATCTCCGTGACTTTCTCCGGCGGGCCGGAAATGCCGATGATGCGGTCGCTGACATTGGAGATGTACTGGTCAAGAAGCTCAGGCGTATCACGCTCCGGATCGATGCTGACCAGATAGCCGCCAAGCTTCGTGCCGTCCGGATCGACCTGCTTCATCCAGCCGTTCAGTTCAAAGATCGTCGTGGGGCAGACTTCCGGGCAATGCGTGAAACCGAAGAACAGCGCCGTCGGCTTCTGTCGGAAGGCCTCTTCCGTGATGGGTTGGCCATTCTGCGCCACGAGCTGGAAGGGAACGCCGAAGGGACCTTCCGCGATCTGCTCCTTGCTTCGCGTCACTTCGAAGGTAAGCCATGCCAGCACGCCGCCTAGCACGACGACGGCGGCCCAAAGGATGATGCGCAGCGTTCTCATGTCTTCTCTCTTAATTGCCGGTTCACACGCTCGACAGGGTTTCGATTAAGACAAAGCCACCGAGCGGGCAAATCAATAGCGCGTTGGAAGGCCCGGCGCGCTGATTTGTCTCAAATCGAGCGGGCGTCAGATCGAGACGTCAGAGGCAAAAGGAATATCAGAGGCAGGTCGAAAGTCCGGCTTCGCCGAGCGTCAGAAGCATGGTCGAGCCGTACTGCATCCAGCCATAGAAGGCCGCGGCGAACAGCCCCGTCCCCATCAGGGAGGCGAGGAGCAAAAGCGGGAGACGATGGGCCGGGGTCAAAACCTGTTCCATAGCTTCATCCTAGCGCCAAACCTTCCCGACTGGAAGTGGCCGCGTCCGCAGGATTGTTAGCCGAAGTTTAACATCTCCCCGGCATGCTGTTGGCGCGAAGGTGGATTCCGGTCAACGTTGCCTCCCGGCACGAGCATGACCAGAACCACACCGACATGACGTCATCGAGATCTTCTCGCCTCCGCATCGCATCCGAACAAATCATGGCAGCCTGAATGGCGGCATCCGCGGAAAACTGCGGGCCCATTGGCAGGTGGGGGAAAAGATATGAGCAACGCCATCAAGCAATCGGGAGCCTATCTCGAGATCGTCTCCTTCCATCTCGGAGACCAGGAATTCTGCATCGACATCATGGCAATCCGCGAAATCCGCGGCTGGGCGCCGGTCACCCCGATGCCGCACACACCGCCTTACGTGCTGGGTCTCATCAACCTGCGCGGCGCAGTGATCCCGGTTATCGACATGGCCTGCCGCCTCGGCATGAAGATGACCGAACCTTCCGAGCGTTCGGCGATCATCGTCACCGACATCGCCGGCAAGCTGGTCGGCCTGCTCGTCGAACAGGTCTCCGACATGATGACCATCAAGAGCGAAGACCTGCAGCCTGCGCCGGAAATCATTCCGGAAGCGCAGCGCGCCTTCTGCCGCGGCATCGTGGCGCTGGAAAAGACCATGGTCTGCTTCCTCAACCTCGACACGGTCATCGCCGACGAACTGACGCGCGAAGCCGCCTGACACGACCAAAACCCAGCGAACGGCCCCGAGACCGGGGCCGCTCGCAGATGTTACAGCGCCATTTTCTGCACAACTAAGTCTTGTGCACTTCTGGAACCTTAGTCACCTGCTGCCAGTTCTCCTATCGTTGCGAGGGACATCGCTGAACCTAGGGAGAAAACAAATGAACAAAGCCGTAGCACTTGCACTCGCCACCGCTCTGTCCACAGCATCGCTGGGCGGTATTGCATTCGCACAGACCACATCGTCGACGACGCCGATGGCCGCGGACGACATGATCACCATCGTTGAGATCACGGAAGACTCCGACAGCAACGATGCTACCACTCAGATTCCGGAAGAATTCCGAAATCCGAGCAGCGACGTGACCACGAAGGCTCAGGCTGAAATCCAGGCCGACCCAGCCCTGATGACAGCGCTTGAAGACAAGAGCGTCGAGCTTGAAAACGTTGTGGCCATCGATACCGCAGCGAATGGCGGCAAGATCGTCTACGTGAAGTAATCAGACCATATTTCGTTTAACGGTAAGGGCCCGCCACGCGGGTTCTTATTGTTTTAAGCGTGCCCTTCTGATCGGCTATCCTCATCCGCAATATTGAGCCTAGGTTGGGGCAACGGCGGGCCGGAGATCGCCTAGGGGGAAGACATGACCGGGAATGCGGACGCAATCGTCATCGGAGCCGGCCTTTCAGGACTTGTCGCGGCGACGGAACTGGCCGACGCCGGACGGTCCGTCATCATCGTGGATCAGGAGCCGCAACAGAATATTGGCGCCCAGGCCTTCTGGTCGCTCGGCGGGCTGTTCCTGGTCGGCTCCCCGGAACAGCGGCGCATGGGCATCCGCGACAACTTCGATCTGGCCCGGCAGGACTGGTTCGGCTCCGCCGGCTTCGATCGGCCGGAAGACTACTGGCCAAGGGCATGGGCGGAATCCTATCTCGCTTTCGCCGCCGCAGAAAAGCGCGACTGGCTGCGCGGGATGGGACATCGCTTCTTTCCGGTCGTCGGCTGGGCAGAACGGGGCGGTTGGTCAGCAACCAGCCACGGCAACTCCGTCCCGCGCTTCCACATCACCTGGGGCACCGGGCCAGGCGTCGTCGAGCCGTTCGAGCGACGGGCGAGAGAGGCCGAGACATCCGGCAGGATCCGCTTCCTCTGGCGCCACCGGGTCGACCGGCTGGTGATGACGAATGGTACAGTAACAGGCGTTGCCGGCAGCATCCTTGTGCCCAGCGATGCACTTCGCGGCGCCGAAACCTCAAGGACACCGGTCGGTGACTTCGAGCTGCAGGCGCAGGCAGTCATCGTCGCATCGGGCGGCATCGGCGGCGACCACGACCTCGTCCGCAAGAACTGGCCAGCCCGGCTTGGCACCCCGCCGAAAACCATGGTCTCGGGCGTGCCCAAACACGTGGACGGCCGGATGCTCGCCATCACCGAGGCTGCCGGCGGCAGGGTCATCAACAGGGACCGCATGTGGCACTACACGGAGGGTCTGCGGAACTGGAACCCCGTCTGGCAGAACCACGGCATACGCGTCCTGCCGGGCCCTTCCTCCATGTGGTTCGACGCGACCGGCAGGCGCCTGCCGGCACCCTTCTATCCGGGCTACGATACGCTCGGCACGCTGCAGCACATTCTCTCGACCGGTTACGACTATAGCTGGTTCATCCTCAACCAGAGCATCATCCGCAAGGAATTCGCGCTTTCCGGTTCCGAGCAGAACCCGGACCTCACCGGCCGCGACTGGCGACTGACCGCGCGGCGAGCCATCGGCAGGCGAGCCACCGGCCCGGTCGAGGCATTCAAGGAGAAGGGTGAGGACTTCGTGGTCGCAAACAGCCTCGAGGAACTGGTCAAGGGAATGAAACGCATCGCGGAAAACGACCTTCTGAACCACGCCCAGATCGAACGGGAGATCGCGGCTCGGGACCGGCAGATGGACAATCCCTACGCAAAGGACTTGCAGGTGATCGGCATCCACAATGCGCGCCGCTCGCTGGGAGACAAATTGGTGCGGACGGCAAGACCGCATCGCATCCTCGATCCCGCCCAAGGTCCGCTGATCGCGGTCAGGCTCAATATCCTCACCCGCAAGACCCTTGGTGGTCTTGAGACGGACCTCTCCGCCCGCGTTCTCGGCTCCGATGGCTCAACGGTGCCGGGTCTCTATGCGGTGGGGGAAGCAGCCGGCTTCGGTGGTGGCGGCATGCACGGTTACCGGGCTTTGGAAGGGACGTTCCTCGGCGGTTGCCTTTTCTCCGGCCGCACCGCCGGGAGGGCCGCAGGGGCGGCAACCGGTTGAAGCCTCAAGGCTTGCCGTTCGTCCAGTTCACCTGCTCGCCATAGAGCGGTACGGTCGAAATCGCCATCTTCGCCGAACCTTCGATGATCTGCCGCGAATGGGCGAGGTAGATCAGCGTGTCGTTCGTCTTGTCGTAGATGCGTTTGACGAGCAGATCCTTCCAAATTAGTGAACGGCCCTGGCGGAACACTTCCTCGCCTTCCCTCGAAAGGTCGATGTCGCCGATCTCCACGGGACCGGTCTGGCGGCAGGAGATCGAGCTGTTCGAAGGATCTTCGAACCAGTTGCCTTGCTTGAGCCGGTCGATGATCGAGCGATCGAAATAGGTCACATGGCAGGTGACGCCCTTCACCTCGGGATCGGCCACAGCCTCGACGATGATGTCGTTGCCGATCCAGTCGACACCGACCTTGCCGACCACCTCGGCCAGCGCATGGGCGGCAAACAGACCGGACGCAATCACGGCTACGGATGCAAGAAGGGGCAGGCGCTTCATCGGGCGGCACTCCAGTAAACGATCTGTGATCTGAAATAAGGTGCCGCGCCGGCGATACAAGCAGAAGGCGTGGAGATCGTTATTTCAGGCGGCAGGTGCATGGCGCGTAGCCGCCGTCGAACAGGCGGCCGACCTTCATGCCTATCATTGCCGGGATATCGCGCACATGGGCAACGCCAAGCGAATTGCCGATGGCAATCGCAGCGCGGGCGCAGACATGGGCATCTTCAGCGGCATTGTGGTGGGCGAACTGCAGCCCGAGATGCGCCGCCAGCACATTGAGCCTGTGCGACCCGAGCTGTGGCCACACTTTCTGGGACATCTTCACGCTGCAGACATAGGAAAGTTCGGGATAGCTGCGCCGATAGAGATCAAGGCAGGCGCGCCAGACGCTGAAATCGAAGGCAGCGTTATGGGCGATCATCGTCGCGTCGCGAAAGTCGTCGGCGAACTCGTCCATGACGTCCGGAAATTCCGGCGCATCCTCGACGTGCTCGGGACGGATGCCGTGGATCGCGATGTTGAAGGAGGAAAAGCGCATGCCGTGCGGGCGGATCATCCGCTCTTCAACGCGCACCACCTCGCCATCCTCGATCCAGGCCAGCCCGACGGAGCAGGCACTGCCGCGGGTTTCGTTCGCAGTCTCGAAGTCGATGGCGATGGTTTTCAATATCAGTCCCCGATGCTCGCCGACTTCTAACGTCCGATCCGTGATTCGGCAAAGATCACCACACGCCGCACCTATTGACGGTGATCCCCTTGTCTGCGACCTTCGCTCCATGATCGGCAGTTCAACTCATAGCCACCTTACCGTAACCATCCGCCCTGCAGGGCGCGTGGCGGGTTTGGCGAGTTAGCCGTTCATCCGTCCACCACCCTGCCGAATGATGGCAGGGTCGGATTGGTCCGCTCTGCCTCGGCGAAAGACCAAGGAGAGCAAACATGTCAGGTCTTGATATTCCACCACCTTTGGATCCCGATGCGCGATGGCCTGAGGGCCTGTCGATCCGCGCTCGTACGCCTGCCGATGCCGAAGAAATCGCCGCTCTGCACAATTTATCCGGCTATCGCTACGGGACGTTGCGCACGCCCCACCACACGCCGGATGAGATCCGCAACGGGATCGAAGGTCATTCTGCCAATTCCTTCAGTCTTGTCGCCGAACTGGACGGTCACATCGTTGGCGATTGCGGACTGACCCGTTTTGCCAACCACCGGCGAGCGCACGCCGGCAGCATCGGCATGGGTGTTCACGATGCCTATCGGTGCCGCGGGGTTGGTCGCGCGCTGGTCGGCGAGATCCTCGCCATTGCCGACCGATGGCTAAACCTCAAGCGAATCGAGCTGACGGTCTATACAGACAACGAACCCGCGTTGGGGCTCTATCGGAACTTCGGCTTCGAGGTTGAAGGGCATCTCAAGACTTTCGGCTTCCGCGATGGCCGTTATGTCGATGCTTACTCGATGGCCCGCCTCAGAACGTAGCGCTCACCCTCCGATGAAGACCAGCCACTCGTCCTCGGTCATCACCTCGACGCCGAGCTCCCTTGCCTTGTCGAGCTTGGAGCCGGCGCCGGGACCAGCGACGACATAATCGGTTTTCTTTGACACCGAACCCGCCACCTTGGCGCCGAGGCTTTCGGCCCGTGCCTTGGCTTCGTCGCGCGTAAACCGCTCCAGAGAGCCGGTGAAGACCACAGTCTTGCCGGTGACGGGGCTGCCGGAAGCGGCAACCTGTTCGGCTGCCTGCGGTGTCACTTCTTCGAGAAGGTCACCGACGACCTTGAGATTGCGGGGCTCCTTGAAGAACTCGACAATGGCACGGGCGACGATCTCGCCTATGCCCTCGATATTGTTCAGGTCTTTCCAGGCGTCTCCGGAAAGGTCGCCAGCATCCTTCATCGCCTCGGCGAAGGCATCGTAAGTGCCGTATTGACGGGCCAGAAGCTTGGCCGTCGTCTCGCCCACGTGGCGAATACCGAGCGCATAGATGAAACGGTTGAGCGCGATCGAGCGGCGCTCGTCGATCGCGTCGAACAGCTTCCTCACGCTGACCCTGCCAAAACCTTCGATGTTCTCGAGCTTGGCCAGCGGCGAGGCGTCCTGCCGCTTCTTCAGCGTGAAAATCTCGGGAGCGGTGCGGATCTGCAGGGCGGGGTCGTCGCTCTCGAAGAAGAAATCGACCTGCTTGGCGCCAAGCCCCTCGATATCGTAGGCGTTGCGCGAAACGAAGTGTTTCAGGTGCTCGGTTGCCTGGGCCCGGCAGACGAAGCCTCCGGTGCAGCGGGTGACCGAATCGAGCTTGCCGGTCTTTTCGTTTTTCTCCCGCACCGCGTGACTGCCGCAGACCGGGCATTTCTTCGGGAACTCATATGGCACGGCCTCCGCCGGCCGCTTTTCCATCACCACGTCGAGCACCTGCGGGATCACGTCCCCTGCCCGCTGAACGATGACGGTGTCGCCGATGCGGATGTCGTGGCCTTCCTCGCGGATGCGTTCGCCGGAATTGCCGATGCCCTCGATATAGTCGGCATTGTGCAACGTCGCGTTGGTGACGACGACGCCGCCGACGGTGATCGGGGTCAACCGTGCGACGGGCGTCAGCGCGCCGGTGCGGCCAACCTGGATGTCGATGTTTTCGACGGTCGTGAACGCTTGCTCGGCCGGGAATTTATGGGCCGTCGCCCAGCGTGGCGAACGCGAACGGAAACCGAGACGAGCCTGCAGGTCAAGGCGGTCGACCTTGTAGACGACGCCGTCGATGTCATAGTCGAGGTCCGGGCGGGCAAGGCCGATGTCGTGGTAGTGGGCAAGAATGTCTTCGAGCGAGCAGAGCCTTTTCATCAAAGGGTTCACCGGAAAACCCCAGTCTCGAAAAGTCTGCACCATGTCGTACTGGGTCTTGGGCAGGTCGTTGGGCTCGGAAATCTCGCCCCAGGCATAGGCGAAGAAGCGCAGCTTTCGGCTTTCCGTCACCTTGGCGTCGAGCTGGCGCAGAGAGCCTGCCGCGGTATTGCGCGGGTTGACGTAAAGCTGCTTGCCCTGCGCCTCCATCTCGGCGTTGAGCGCCAGGAAATCGCTCTTGGCCATGTAGACCTCGCCGCGGATCTCCACGACCGCCGGCACGCCCTTTGGCAACCGGTTGGGGATTTCCTTGATGGTCTTGACGTTGGCGGTGACGTTTTCGCCGGTCGTCCCGTCGCCGCGCGTGGCCGCGTTGACAAGAATGCCGTCCTCGTAGCGGATCGACATGGATAGCCCATCGATCTTCGGCTCTGCGGTAAACGCGATCGAATTGTCCGGCAGCTGACCGAGGAAGCGGTAGACGGAATTGACGAAGTCGCGCACGTCCTCATCGGAAAACGTGTTGTCGAGCGACAGCATCGGTCGCGAATGGGTGATCGGCGCAAAAGTGGGCAGCGGCGCGGCACCGACCTTGATCGACGGTGAGTCGGATCGGATGAGCTGCGGAAAGCGCTCCTCGATGGCGCTGTTGCGGCGCTTCAGCGCGTCGTAGGCCGCATCCGAGATCTCGGGCGCGTCCTTTGCGTGATAGAGCTCGTCGTGATGGGCGAGCTCGCGCGCCAGCCGCTCAAGTTCGGCAGCGGCCGCCTGTTCGGTCAGGGTTTCAACGGGCGTCTGCTCGGCAGCCATGCGATCTCACTCCACGGTCGGGGAGTCGCTTTGTAGAGCAAATCACGGGTCGGGGAAAAGGGAGCAAACGAGACTATCCGTTGCCAGCCAGCAGCCGGGCGGCAGCCGCTCTCGCCTCCTCGGTCACCGAGGCGCCGGCAAGCATGCGGGCGATCTCTTCGGTACGATGCTCCGGCTCCATCGTGGCGACGCGCGTGGCGATCTTGTCCGAGCCGTCCGCAGTCGGCCCTTTGGAGATGAGCAGATGCGTCGCAGCCCTTGCGGCGACCTGCGGCGCATGGGTTACGGAGAGCACCTGTACCGTACCCGACAGCCGCTTCAGCCTCTGGCCGATGGCATCCGCCACCGCCCCGCCGACGCCCGTGTCGATTTCGTCGAAGACGAGGGTGGGCGCGGACCCCCTATCTGCAAGCGCGACCTTCAGCGCCAGCAGGAAACGCGAGAGTTCGCCACCGGACGCGACCTTCATGATCGGCCCCGGACGCGTGCCCGGGTTGGTCTGGACATGGAATTCGACGATATCGATTCCCTCGGCGGTCGCCGATTCGGCATCGCTCGCCACATCCACCATGAAACGTGCCCGCTCCAGCTTCAGCGCAGGCAGTTCCGCCATCACCGCCTCGGCAATCGCGGCGGCTCCATGACCACGCTTTTCGGAGAGAGCTGCTGCTGCCCGGTCATACTCGACCTTGGTCGTCCCGGCCTGCTTTTCCAGCTCGCCGAGTTTTTCCTCGCCAGCATCGAGATCTGCGAGATCCGCGACCATCTTCTCGGCAAGCGCCGGCAGATCTACGACTGCCACGGAGTATTTCCGCCCGGCCGCGCGCAGCGCGAACAGGCGCTCCTCGACCCGCTCCAGTTCACGCGGATCAAATTCGGTCTTGCGAAGTGCCGCTTCCACTTCCATCTGCGCGTTGGAGAGATGGTTGAGGGCAGCGTCGAGAAGCTCGACCGTCTCTTCCAGGAGACCAGGCGCCTCGTGGCTCTTGCGCTCGAGACGCCGCACCATGGAAGCGATCAGCGGCACGGGCGAGCCATTGCCGTTCAGGAATTCCGAGGCCTCGGAAATATCACCTGCGATTCGCTCCGCCTTCTGCATCTGCGATCGTTTGTCGGCGAGTTCGTCCTCCTCGCCGTCGCGCGGGCTCAAGCCTTCAAGCTCCTCGACGGACGCGCGGATGTAATCCGCCTCGCGGGCCGCCGCCTCGACCTTCGCCCTGTGCGTCTTGAAAGCGCGTTCGGCATCCTTCCAGGTCCGGTAGAGGATGCCGACCTGCTGGACCTCTTCCGTCAGGCCTGCGAAGGCATCGAGAAGAGAGCGATGGGTGTTGGTATCCGTCAATGCCCGGTCGTCATGCTGACCGTGAATTTCAACGAGCAACTGCCCGGCCTGTCGCATCAACTGGACGCTGACGGGCTGATCGTTGACCGAGGCGCGCGTTCGCCCGTCGGCATTCTGGATGCGTCGGAAGATCAGGTCGCCATCGTCGTCGATGCCGTTTTCACGCAGAAACAACCGGGCTGGATGCTGCACGGGCACATCGAAGACGGCCGTGATCTGCCCCTTGTCTTCCCCATGGCGCACAAGCCCGCCATCGCCGCGCCCGCCAAGGGCCAGCGACAGGCTGTCGAGAAGAATGGATTTGCCGGCGCCGGTCTCACCGGTCAGCACCGAGAGGCCGGACTCAAAGGCGAGGTCCAGCCGCTCGATCAGGACGATATCGCGGATCGAAAGCTGGACCAGCATATCTCAGACCTCAGGCCCCGATGAGCTTTGCCCCGGCGCGCGATATCCAGGAGCCACGGTTCTCGCGCGGTTCGACACCGCCGGTCTGCAGCAGCTTGTAGGAATCCGCGTACCACTGGCTGTCCGGATAGTTACGTCCCAGAACCGCCGCGGCCGTCTGCGCTTCTTCGACGATACCCATGGCATAGTAGGTCTCGACCAGACGGGCGAGAGCCTCTTCGACCTGGTTGGTGGTCGGATAGTTTTCCACGACGTTCCGGAACCGCTGGATTCCCGCGAGATATTCCTTGCGCTCGAGATAGTAGCGCCCGACCTGCATTTCCTTGCCGGCGAGCTGGTCGCGAGCGAATCGGATCTTTGCCTGTGCATCCTCGACATATTCCGAATCAGGATAGTCGTTGACCACCTTGGACATGGCGTCGATGGTCTGCGTGGCGGCGCGCTGATCCTGGGTCACATTACGGATCTGCTTCGAATAGGACAGGCCAACCAGATACTGGACGTAAGCCGAATCTTCAGAGTTCGGATACTGCCGGAGATAACGGTTGCCGGTCGTCACCGCATCGTCATTCTGGCCGAGGCGCTGCTTGGCGAACGTGCTCATGACGAGCGCCTTGCGGCCCCATTCGGTGAATGGATGCTGGCGATCGATGGAATCGAACTTGCGGCTGGCTTCCGCGATATTGCCGGCCTTCATGTTGGCCAGGCCCTGATTGTACAGAACCTCCGGCGGATCGGTCTCCATGCCGAGCTTGGTGATGTCGATGTCCTTGTCGGACTGGCAGGCCGTAACGGCCACACCCGCGCACGCCAACGTCATGGACATGAACGCGATTCGCGCCGTTTTTCTCATTCCAACAGACTTCGCATAAGTCATTCGACAGTTCCCGATCGTCACGCGCACAAATGCCACTGCTCAAGCTGGCCTTCTAGCCTTACAAGCAGGCGCAGGGCAACGCAATGCGGGGGCATTAACGCAATTTTGTGGCACATTTCTATTTGAGGTCAACGATGTTCCAGCAGATAGGCAGGTCCTCAACTTCCTGACGCCACAAAAGAAAAGGCCGCTCGCGGTGGAGCGGCCCAGTTGGACTGGATGGTTTTGATCAGGCGAGCCAGGCTGCCAGCGCAGGCTCCTTGACCGGCACAAACTCGCCGGCCCGGACGCGGTTGCTGCGCACCGGAGCCTCCACAATCTCGTAAGCCGTCGGATCGCTCAACAGTGCCTTCAATGCATTGGCATTCATCTTGTGGCCGCCGCGATAGGAGCGGTAGCAGCCGATGAACTGTGCGCCTGCAAGAGCGAGGTCACCCACGGCATCCAGCGTCTTGTGGCGAACGAATTCGTCCTTCGCGTAGCGCAGGCCCTCAACGTTGACGATGGTATCGTCGTCGGAGATCACGACGGAATTCTCAAGCGACGAACCGAGCGCATAGCCAGCTGCCCAGAGACGCTCGACATCGCGCATGAAGCCGAAAGTACGCGCACGGGACAGTTCTTCCTTGAAGGAGGCCGCAGTCAGTTCGCCCTTCCAGCTCTGACGACCGATCAACGGCGTCGGGAAATCAATCTCCACCTCGAAGCGAGTGCCGTCGTAAGGGCGGAATTCCGACCACGAAGCACCGGCGTCGATTCGGACAGGCTTGACGATACGGATATAGCGGCGCTTGACGCCAAGGCTGACGATCCCTACCTGCTCGATCGCGTCGATAAAGGGATAGGAGCTGCCGTCCATGATCGGCATCTCGCCCGCATCCACATCGACAACGATGTTGTCGATGCCGAGCGCGTAGAGAGCGGCCATCACGTGTTCGATCGTGGCAATCCACTTTGCCGGCGAGCTTCCCAGTACGGTGCAAAGATCGGTCGGGCCAACATGCGAGGAAACAGCGCGATATTCGACCGTATTGCCATCTTCGAGGCTACGGCTGAATACAATGCCCGAACCCGCTTCGGCCGGCTGGAAGGTAAGGGTAACCGGAGCTCCCGAATGCACGCCGGTTCCCGTCAAGGTAACGGGGGCTGCAATAGTGGTTTGAAAACCCAGAAGTCCGACAGTCATTCTTGTGTGCCTTTACTGAACCCGACCATTAACGCCGGCCAGGCTTAAATCCGCGACCGACGAAAGCTGTGGCCATTCATCGGCATTTCTCAGCGTCTTTCATACGCAGCCTGCCGGCACAATCCAAATCACTGTTCGTTTCGGATTGTAACGTTCTTAACAGACGGAATTAATTGAGATTTTCAGGCCTCATCGACGCCTGTGCAAAAGGCCCGAATCCTGTCGATCCGGGCCTTTCTGCAATCTTTGGCTATGACGACGTCAGTTCTGCTGGCGACGCAGGAAGGCAGGGATTTCCAACTGGTCGTCCTCGTGGTGAGAGGCAGCCTGCGGAACTGCGCGGCCGTGGTCATCCAGCTGGCCACGACGAGGAGCGTAGAGGCTTGCCTCGGCCGACAGCGGGCGACGCTGCTGCGATGCCGCAGAAGGCGCCGGAGCGGTCATGTCGGATGCGACCCGATCTTCCTCTTCGCGGCGACCAAGCGAGTTGGTGATCCGCTTCAGGAGGCCCATCGGACCACGCTCTTCCTGGACATGCTGTACCGGCTGAGCGCGGCGATCCATCTCGGCCTTCACGACCGGGGGAAAGTCTTCGACCCGCGGCATGCGGACAGGCTCGGCTGCCATCGGCATCGACGGTGCAACCGGCTCATGGTGAGACGGCTGAAGCATGCGCGGTGCCGGCTGGCTGACAGCCGGGGCTGCCTGGGCCTGCATCACCGGAGCCTGAGCGGGGCGAAGCACAGGGGCTTCGGCCGGTGCTGCGGCGAAGATCCGGCTCTGCGGGCGAAACTCGGCTTCGGCCTGCTGAGCAACAACATGCTGAGCTACCGGTTGCGGAGCGATGGGCTGGCTTGCCCGGGCAATTGCCAGTTCGCGTTCCAGTTCGGCTTCTGCCTGGCGGATGGTCTCGGCGATCGGATCAACCGCCTTAGGTGCCTGCATGACTGGGGCAGGCTGTACAGCGGCCGGAGCAGGAGCAACGGCCGCCGAAGGACGGATAACCGGTCTTGCCACAGCGGCGGCCGGACGGGAATCGGCCAGGCGCACGTCGCCGTGACCCATTGCGCGATCGATGCCAGTTGCAACGACCGACACGCGGATGAGGCCTTCCAGAGCTTCATCGAAGGTCGCGCCGAGGATGATGTTGGCATCCGGATCGACTTCTTCGCGGATACGGGTTGCCGCTTCGTCGACTTCGAAGAGCGTGAGATCGCGACCGCCGGTGATGGAGATCAGCAGGCCCTGTGCGCCCTTCATCGAGGTTTCGTCGAGGAGCGGGTTGGCGATTGCAGCCTCTGCAGCCTGCATGGCGCGGCCCGGACCCGAAGCTTCGCCGGTGCCCATCATCGCACGGCCCATCTCGCGCATCACGGAACGAACGTCGGCGAAGTCGAGGTTGATAAGGCCTTCCTTGACCATCAGGTCGGTGATGCAGGCAACGCCCGAGTAGAGCACCTGGTCGGCCATCGCGAATGCGTCGGCGAAGGTGGTCTTGTCGTTGGCGATGCGGAAGAGGTTCTGGTTAGGAATGACGATCAGCGTATCGACAGACTTCTGCAGTTCCTGGATGCCCTGCTCGGCAAGGCGCATGCGGCGCTGGCCTTCGAAGTGGAACGGCTTGGTCACGACGCCAACGGTCAGGATGCCCTTGTTGCGCGCGGCCTGGGCAACGACCGGAGCCGCACCCGTGCCCGTGCCGCCGCCCATGCCGGCGGTGACGAAGCACATGTGCGTTCCATGCAGGTGGTCGATGATCTCGTCGAGGCACTCTTCAGCGGCAGCGCGACCGACTTCCGGCTGCGAGCCGGCGCCGAGACCTTCGGTGACCTGAGCACCCATCTGGATGATCCGCTCAGCCTTGGTCATGGTCAGCGCCTGGGCGTCGGTGTTGGCGACGACGAAGTCGACGCCCTCGAGGCCGGCGGAGATCATGTTGTTGACAGCGTTGCCGCCACCACCACCGACACCGAAGACGGTGATCCGGGGCTTCAGCTCGGTGATATCAGGCTTCTGCAGCTTGATGGTCATTTTACCCGTTCCTTTTAACTCTGGCCGCATCGCCTACGGCCGATTCATTGCATCTCTTCATGACGCCACCCGCGCGGGGCGAAGCGTCAAAAACTCTCTTTCAGCCATTGGCCCATGCGGGCTATCCGGCCATTTCCATTGCCGAGGGAGCTGATCAGGCCACCCTGCGACGCATGTGTTTCCATGCCCGCGACCTGCGGGTAGATCATCAATCCGACTGCCGTGGAGAAAGCCGGTCCCTTTGCCGCAACAGGCAGGCCGGAGACGCCCATCGGGCGCCCGATCCGCACGTTGCGGGCGAGAATGCGGCGTGCCGTTTCCGGCATGCCTGTAAGCTGGCTTGCACCGCCGGTCAGCACGATGCGCTTGCCGACGACCGGGCTGAAACCGGACTTCTGGATCCGGTCACGGATCAGCTCCAGCGTTTCCTCGATGCGTGCACGGACAATCCGGCTGACGAGCGAACGCGGCACCTGGGTCGGCAGATCGCGGTCATCTTCGCCGATCGGCGGAATTGCGATCATTTCGCGTTCGTCGGCGCCGTTGGAAAGCGCAGAACCATGAACCACCTTCAGGCGCTCCGCATCCTCGATGCGGGTGGAAAGACCACGGGCCAGGTCGGTTGTGACATGGTGACCGCCGAGGCTGAGCGCGTCCGTATGGACAAGCTTGCCTTCGGCGAAGACGGAGATCGTCGTCGTGCCGCCGCCCATGTCGATTGCCGCGCAGCCGAGTTCGACTTCGTCGTCGACGAGTGCAGCAAGACCGCTGGCGTAAGGCGTGGCGACCATGCCCTCGACAGACAGATGGGCGCGATTGACGCAGAGTTCGATGTTCTTGAGCGTGGCACGCTCGGACGAGACCACATGCATGTCGACGCCGAGCACGTCACCGAACATGCCGAGCGGGTCGCGAATGCCGCGCTCGCCATCCAGCGAGTAACCGGTTGCCAGCGAGTGAAGGATCGCACGATCCTGCCGCTGCGATTGATGGCTCGCCGAAATCAGCACCTTGCGGAGATCGGCGCCTTCGACTTCCTGGCCGCCAAGGTCGATCGTTGCCGTATAGACATCGCTCGTGAGCCGGCCGGCCGAAATATTGATGATCAGGCTGTCGACTGTAAGGCCGGCCATGCGCTCGGCAGCATCGACGGCCAGGCGAACGACGCTTTCAGCAGCATCGAGATCAGCGATAACGCCGCACTTCATGCCGCGCGACCGCTGGTGGCCGATGCCGATGATTTCGATATTGTGGGTACGCCCCGGCAGCACCAAGCTCTCCTGGCACGGCGTCAGGCGACCGATCATGCAGACGACCTTGGTCGAGCCGATATCCAGAACGGTAACGATGTGGCTGCGCTTGGACGACAGCGGCTTGAGGCGTGGCAGAAAATGTCCGGAACCGAAAAGGCTCATGACTGTGCTCCTGCCTTCTTGAGGGCCTTGGTACGAGCGTCGAGCACTTCCTTGCGGCGTTCCAGCGCGCCTTGCGAGAGCTGCACGGCGGTGCGGTCGTCGAGACGCAGGTCTACGGCAGCGATATCGCGATCGAGGATGCCTTGCTCCGATTCCAGCCTGGAGAGAACCGCCAAGGCCTTGTGGATGCCCTGCTCCGGCAACTTCAGGACGACGCCGTTATCCAGGTGCAGATCCCAGCGACGTCCGGCGACGCGAACATAGGCACGCACCCGGCTCTTGAGCTCCGGCCAGCCGGCCAGTTCCTGCTCGAAGGCTGAAGCCCTCGTCTCGGCGTCGCGGCCGACGAACAGCGGCAGCGTCGCAAATTTCCCGTCCCGCAGGGAGGTGATGATGTTGCCGTTGCGCTCGATCAGCGAAAGCTCCGTCCCGTGCTGCCAGATGCCGAAGGCCTGGCGCTCTTTCAACATGACTTCAATTGTCTTCGGATAGACCTTGCGGACCTCGGCATACTCGACCCAGGGAAGCTCCGAGAGCTTCTTGCGGGCAACCTCGATATCCATCGCCACGAGAGAGGTCGTGCCGTCGAGACCGAGGAGCTGAAGAATGTCGATTTCCGACGTCTGCTCATTGCCTGAGACGCGAACGTCTTCGATGGCAAAGCCGGCCGAGGCCGTCACAGCCTGCGCAACCGTTTCCGAGTGGCCGCCGACGGACATGCCGTAAAGGCTGACCGAACCGAGGAAGGCGAACGTGGAGAAGGTGCCGACATGGCGAGGAATATTGATGCGACCGGTGGCAAGGCTCACGGCAAAGCGAACGACGCGACGCAGCGGACGCGGCAGGACGCGGCGATCATCCCCGCCATAGGACTGGGACGACTGCCCCATGGAACCAACAGACCTTTTGCCGCTCAACGCTGACACGATGCGTCCTCCACAATCCAACGGACGAGATCACCGAACGAGTGGCCGGCATATGCGGCCATTTCAGGCACCAGCGATGTGGGGGTCATGCCAGGCTGAGTATTGACCTCCAGCCAGATAACCTCCCCCTCTTCTGAGAAGCGGTCGTCGTAGCGGAAGTCGGACCGACTCACGCCGCGGCAGCCCATCGCCTGATGCGCCTTAAGGGCCAATAATTGGATCTTTTGGTAAACATCTGATGAAATTTGCGCCGGAATGACATGCTTCGAGCCGCCAGCGGCATATTTCGCGTCGTAATCGTAGAATGCGCCGGACTGCGGAACGACCTCGGTCACGCCGAGCGCGACATCACCCATGACGCCGCAGGTCAGTTCACGTCCGGCGATATAGCGCTCCACCATGACGCGGTCGCCGTAGCGCCATTCATCAGACAGCAGAACCTGCGGCGGATGCGACTGCCCTTCCTTGACGATAACCACACCGAAGGAGGAACCTTCCCGCACAGGCTTCACAACATAGGGCGGCTCGATGGGATGCCGATTGCCGATATCGAACCGGCTCATCACCAGAGCCTCCGCCACCGGAATACCGGCAGCCTTCGCTACGTGCTTGGCCTGCCCCTTATCCATGGCAAGCGCCGAAGCGAGCACGCCAGAATGCGTGTAAGGGATTTCGAGATATTCGAGGATGCCTTGAATTGTGCCGTCTTCGCCGAAAGGGCCATGCAGCGCATTAAAGGCCACGTCAGGCCTCAACTCGGAGAGAACGACTGCGACATTGCGATCGACATCGACGCGCGTAACGCGAAAGCCTTCAGCCTCCAGCGCATCGGCGCAATCCTTCCCTGAAGACAGGCTGACGGGCCGTTCGGAGGAGAACCCTCCCATCAAAACAGCCACATGCTTGTCACTCATCGACGACCTCCGGAAAAAGTCCGTATCTTTGCCACAACTGGCTTGCGCCAACCTGTCCCCGAACTGATTCCGGTCCCACGCGGCTTGTTATCGATACTGCCCGGATATGGTTAACAAACCGTTTACTTTCGTTAACGACACCCGGAAACGCGTGGAATTTCAAGCACTCGGGCAGACGGCTTGAATCTGATTCAGGACATTAAACAAGACTTCCAACCCTCTGGGGCGGCGTCGCTTTTGAACAATTTCAGGAGAACATGCCCAACCGCGTCTTCTTGCGCGCCGGTGGTTCCCGGGGGACAGCGCCGTTTAAGCACGGCGCATGAACACGCCGAGCAGCAGCATTTCCCGTTCAAACTGATTCCGGCCCCCTAAACATCCGCTACCGGACCATTTGATCTCGATATTTCAAGATCTTGCCCAGGGTGGACCGGCCAATACAGGCTTGTTGCCGGTCCAGTTCATGGCCTTCCCCGCTTACGAGTCATGAGGACGAGCGCGCGGCAGGCCGAGCCGAAACTTCATATCCGGCCTCGACAGAATGTGACGGCGTTTATTGCGCCTTGGCTATTTCGACCGCCGGAATATTGCGTTAAGGCATGCCCGGCCCTCCCAAGAGCCCCCCTAAACCAATTGAATTGGAATTCGGCATGACAAACGCGATACCCGATGTATCGTCGTCCGCTGAACCGTTAGAGCCTGTTGCATTGAATTCCCCTGCACGAGTCCTGACGGCCAGCCTGGTCGGCACGACGATCGAGTTTTTCGACTTCTATGTTTACGCCACGGCCGCGGTTCTGGTCTTCCCGGCGCTGTTCTTCCCGAACAGCGACCCAACCACCGCGCTTCTGGCCTCCTTCGCCACCTTCTCGATCGCCTTCTTCGCGCGCCCGCTGGGCGCCGTGGTGTTCGGTCACTTCGGCGACCGCATCGGCCGCAAGACGACGCTGGTTGCCGCGCTCCTGACCATGGGCGTATCCACCGTCATCATTGGCTTGCTGCCAACCTATGAACAGATCGGCGTGATAGCGCCGCTGCTGCTGGCATTGTGCCGTTTCGGCCAGGGCTTCGGCCTCGGCGGCGAATGGGGCGGTGCTGTGCTGCTTGCCACCGAAAACGCCCCTCCCGGCAAGCGCAGCTGGTACGGCATGTTTCCTCAGCTTGGTGCTCCGGTCGGGCTGTTCCTGTCATCCGGCGTATTCTGGCTGTTGCTGCACGTCATCAGCCAGGAAGCGCTGTTGAGCTGGGGCTGGCGCGTGCCGTTCCTCGCCTCGATCATCCTGATCGCCATCGGTCTTTGGGTTCGCCTGTCGATCACCGAGACTCCGGCCTTCCAGAAAACGATCGACAGCGATGAGCGCGTCGATGTGCCGGTTGCCGAGCTGTTCCGCAACCATAAGCGCAGCCTGGTCCTCGGTACCTTCGTTGCACTCGCCACCTTCGTACTGTTCTACATCGGCTCCGCCTACCTGTTGTCCTACAACATCAAGGTTCTGCAGATGTCGTTCATCGATGCGCTGGAAGTGCAGCTCCTCGGCTCTGTCGTCTTCGGTCTGGTCATCCCCGTGATCGGCAAGCTCGGCGACCGCTACGGCCGGCGGGAAATGCTGCTCCTGACCACCGTGCTGATCGGCATTTTCTCCTTCTTCCTGCCGGCACTGATGACCAACGGCGTGGCGACGATCTTCGTCTTCGTGACTGTCGCGATGGTTCTGATGGGCATGACCTATGGGCTGATCGGCACGGCGCTCGCCGCGCCCTTCCCGACCGCAGTCCGCTATACGGGATCGTCGATCACCTTCAACTTCGCCGGCATCTTCGGTGCCTCGCTGGCCCCCTATATCGCCACCTACCTGCAGGTGAACCACGGCATGACCTCTGTCGGCTACTACCTCGGCCTTGCAGCCGTCGTAACGCTGGTGTGTATCCTGCTGTCGGGCAAGGACGAAGTCTGAGCCAGGCACTGATCAACGATCAAAAAGCCCGCGACGCCATTGGCCTCGCGGGCTTTTTTTGTTTCGGCGACTCGCCGGCACGGCGTAGCCACGGGCGGCGGTCAAAACAAAGCCGGTCTGGCCGAAGCTGCTACTGCTGCTATGCTGCGGTCTCAGGGCTCATGAAACGTACGCAGGTTTCCTGCCGAGGTCCGGCCAAAAACGATATGGGAGGTGACGAAGCATGTTCAGCAGGCGTTCCCTGGTCATGACGATGCTCGGCGGCGCGACGGCCTATGCGCTGCCCCGTCCCACCTTCGCCGCCGCGCCAGCTACCGATGTGACATTTCTGGTGATCAACGACATTCATGCATGCCGGATGGGCGACACGCTGAGCCCCGGCTGCCTGGACGAGGGCAAGACGGACGAAAACCTGCTGCGCCATATTCGGGCGCTCAACGGCATCACCTCCGGGCGATGGCCGGAAGCGATGGACAGCATGCCGACCGGATTGAGGAGCGCCGGCCAGCCGATCGCCTCCCCGCGTGGCGTCGTCGCCTGTGGCGATCTGACGGACGACGGCGGCGGTCAAACCGCCGAGCGCTCCGAAGGGACGCAGATCAGGCAGTTCTCGCAACGCTACCAGCAAGGCAGCGGCGACGACCGTATCCACTTTCCCGTCTATGTCGGCCTTGGCAATCACGATCTCGACCAGGACGGCCGACCGCCTGACCTCGACTGGTATCGCGATGAGCTACGCGACTATGTACGCCTCAACCACAAGCCGAGTGCATTCTTCAAGGCGCCGCACCCCGCCGACAACTACCACGAGGCGTCAGACAGCTATTCCTGGAACTGGCAGGGCCTGCATCTCGTACAAATGCAGCGCTTTGCCGGCGACACCCGCAAGGGTGCGGCCAGCGCGCTTGCCTGGCTTGCCGCCGACCTCAAAAGCTTTGCCGCCGACGGGCGCCCTGTCGTCCTGTTCCAGCACTACGGTTGGGACCACTTCTCGCTGGAGCGCTGGGACCCTGCGGCCAGAACCTTCGACGCCGATGGCAGCGGAGATCCGCATTGGTGGTCGGACGAGGAACGCCATGCCTTCATCGCGGCACTAGGCGGCTACAATGTCGCGGCAATTTTCCACGGCCATGAGCATGATACACCGATGATCTACACGGCCGACGGCTTCGACATCGTCAAGGCGACGGCTGCATACAAGGGCGGTTTCGCGCTGGTGCGCATCACCGACGACTTCATGGACGTGGTCCTCGGTCAGGCATCCGGCGGTGACGGTTCGGTTGCCTTCATCGCTGCCCACAGCAAGCTGCTCGCCTGACCCCGCCAAAGCGTAGCATGGGCGAGATCAACCCCTGTCCGAACTACTCGGTCGTCGCCCCCTGGAACGGCTTCACCTCGCGCCCAGGCATGAAAATGCCGAGCCGCTTGATTTCCCATTCCAGCTTGATCGCGGAATTCTCGAATACCCGCTGCCGGACCATCTCGCCCAGATATTCGAGATCGTAGCCGCTGGCGTGGCCGGTATTGATCATGAAGTTGCAGTGAAGCGCCGACATCTGCGCACCGCCGCAGACGAGCCCGCGGCAGCCGGCTTCGTCGATCAGCTTCCAGGCGGAATGGCCCTCGGGGTTCTTGAAGGTCGAGCCCCCGGTCTTCTCCTTGACCGGCTGGACCGTCTCGCGATGCTGGCGAACCGCGTCCATGTCGTGCCTGATCTTGGCTCGGTCTTCCGTGTAACCCTCGAAAATCGCGTGCGTGAAGATCAGGTCCGCCGGAGCCTTCGAATGGCGGTAGCTGTAGCCCATGTCGGCCTTGCTCAGCACATGCCTGTTGCCGCTCCGGTCCACAGCGTGAACCTCGACGACGCGGTCGGCGGTTTCGGTGCCGTTTGCGCCCGCATTCATGCGCAGCGCACCACCAAGCGAACCCGGAATGCCGTAGAAGAAGGCAAAGCCGCCAATTCCGTTGTCCATTGCCATCGCCGCAATGTGCTTGTCGGGGCAGATGGCGCCTGCCTTGATGCGGTTTTCGCCTTCGAGATCGACCTGGCCGAAACCCTTGGCCGAAAGACGCAGGACGACACCGGGAATTCCGCCGTCGCGAACCAGGAGGTTGGAGCCCACGCCGACCACGGTCAGCGGCACATCCTCCGGCAGAATCTTCAGGAAGGTAACGAGATCATCGACGTCGTGCGGCTGGAACATCAGCTCGGCCAGACCGCCTGCCTGGAACCAGGTGACCCGATCCATAGGCGCATCCGGCGTCAGCCGCCCGCGAATATCCTTGACGCCATCTCCCAGCGACGCCAGCAATTTTTCCCCATGCACCTGTTTCATAACTACTGTCCCGAAAAGCTTTCCAGTTCCTTGGGCAAGGCTGCCGCCCATTGTGTAATATTGCCAGCTCCCAGAAGAACCACGAAATCACCCGGGTTCGCAATGCCCGCGATCAACGGAACAAGCTCGCCCTGTCCTTCTATATGGCGCGCATCGCGGTGGCCACCGGCTCGGATCTGGGCAACCAGGGTCTCCGAGTTGGCACCTTCGATCGGTTCTTCGCCTGCCGCATAGACCGGCGCCAGGATAACGCTGTCGGCGTCGTTGAAGCAGGTGGCGAAATCGTCGAACAAGCTCGACAGGCGCGTGTAGCGGTGTGGCTGGTGAACGGCGACGACACGACCCGAGCAGGCCTCGCGAGCTGCGCGCAGGACCGCCTTGATCTCCACCGGATGGTGGCCGTAATCGTCGAAGATGGAGACGCCGTTCCAGTCACCCGTCAGCGTGAAGCGACGCTTGACGCCGCCGAAAGCGGCAAGCCCCTTGCGGATATCCTCTTCGGAGATGCCCAGACGGTTCGCAACAGCGATCGCGGCGGTGGCGTTCGAGATGTTGTGGCGGCCAGGCATGGGCAGCGCCAGTTCCTTGAACGAGAACACCCGGCCGGTGCGGCGGCGACGGATTTCCACGTCGAAGATCGACTTCGTGCCTTCCATCCGGATATTGGAGAAGCGCACATCGGCCTGGGGGTTCTCGCCATAGGTGATGATCTTGCGGTCCTCGATTCGGCCCGCCAGCGCCTGCACTTCCGGGTGATCGATGCACAGCACGCCGAAGCCGTAGAATGGCACGTTCTCGACATACTGCCGGAAGGCGGCACGCACGGCATCGAAGCTGCCGTAGTGATCGAGATGCTCGGGATCGATATTGGTGACGACTGCGACGTCTGCGGGAAGCTTCAGGAAGGTGCCGTCCGATTCGTCGGCCTCCACCACCATCCACTCGCCCTCGCCCATGCGGGCGTTGGTGCCGTAGGCATTGATGATGCCGCCGTTGATGACAGTCGGGTCAAGCCCGCCCGCATCGAGAAGCGTCGCCACCATCGACGTCGTGGTCGTCTTGCCGTGTGTGCCGCCGATGGCGATCGCATTGCGGAAGCGCATCAGCTCCGCCAGCATTTCGGCACGACGGACGATGGGCAGGAACTTCTCGCGCGCTGCAATAAGTTCGGGATTGTTCTTCCTGATCGCGGTCGAGACCACGACAACTTCCGCGTCACCGAGGTTCTCCGCCTGATGACCGACGAAGACCGGTATGCCCTTGTCTCGAAGACGCTGGACATTGGCGCCATCCGCCTGGTCGGATCCCTGTACCCGGTGGCCGAGGTTATGAAGCACCTCGGCGATGCCGCTCATGCCGATCCCGCCGATGCCGATGAAATGGACGAGCCCTATGGCCTTCGGCATCTTCATGAACGCACTCCTTTGAATTCCGCAACCGTTTGACGCTCGGAAATAGCCACTACGAGGTCTGCGAGCAAGGCTGCTGCGTTCGGATGCCCTGCCTGTTTTGCGGCAATGGCCATTTTTTCGAGCCGTTCCGGCTCATTCATGGCACCGGATATCAGTTGCGCCAGACGCTCCGGGGACAATTCAGACTGCGGCACAACCTGCGCTCCGTCCTTGGCCACAAGGGCTGCCGCATTCGCCGCCTGGTCATGATCAAGCGCGTGGGGATAGGGCACGAAAATCGCGGGCCGGCCGACAACAGCCACCTCCGAAACGGTCGATGCGCCGGATCTGCATATGACCAGGTGGGCGCCGGCGATACGCTGCGCCATATCGCCGAAGAAGGGCGACACGTCGGCCGGTACATCCAGTTTCTCATAGGCCGCGACTACGGCCCGGTGGTCTTCCTTGCGGGCCTGCTGGGTTACACGGAGGCGAGCCCGCAACGCCGGATCGAGCAATTCGATGGCCGCAGGGATGGCGGACGAAAAGAACTGCGCCCCCTGGCTGCCGCCAAAGACCAGAAGATGGAAAGTGTCAGCGCCGACCGAAGGCGCATAAGCCGTGCCACTGGCCTGAAGAACGGCGGGTCGAACCGGGTTTCCCGTCGTCACAGTCCTGGCGGCATGGGAACCTGAGCCTTCCGGCAGAAAGCCGCCGGCGATCGCCTGAACGCGCGTTGAGAGAGCCTTGTTGGCGCGACCCATCACGGCATTCTGCTCGTGGATGATCGAGGGCACGCCCATCGAGGTTGCCGCAAGAAGCGGCGGCACAGTCGGATAGCCGCCGAAGCCGACCACGGCGAGGGGCTTCAGTCGGGCAACCAGCCGGCGCGCGGCGCGAAGGCCGCTCCAGAGCGTCCAGCCCGTGCGAAGCATCAAGATCGGGTTCTTCGATCCAAAGGTCGCCGATGGCACGACATGGATCTCGTCGGCGGGAAAGGTACCGGCAAAGCGCTCGGCGCGGCTGTCGGTGACGAGATGGACCGAATAGCCGCGCGCCTTCAGCTCATGGCCGAGCGCTTCGGCAGGAAAGACATGGCCGCCGGTTCCCCCGGCGGCAAGAAGGATGATCCCATTGCTCATGCCACTACTCCGCAGGAACGCCGGCCACGCGGAAGAGGCTGCGCTCCTGTGCCCGCTTTTCGGGACGATGGCGGGTCAGCGCCAGGATGAAGCCCGCCGTGATGCAGATCGCGATCATGGACGATCCGCCGTAGGAAATCAGAGGCAGCGTCATACCCTTGGCGGGCATCAGTTCAAGGTTCACGCCGATGTTGATCATCGACTGGATGCCGATCTGCAGCACGAGGCCCGCAACGGCAAAGCGCGTGAAGTCGTTGCGCTCCTTGAACGCATGGTTGAGGCCACGCAACACGATGAAGGCGAAGATCGCCACGAGCACCATGCAGAACAATATGCCGAATTCTTCCGCCGCGACGGAGAAGATGAAGTCCGTGTGGCTGTCCGGGATGATGCGCTTGATGATCCCTTCGCCCGGCCCCTGCCCGAACCAGTCGCCGCGAATGATCGCATCACGCGCAGTGTCGACCTGGAAGGTGTCACCCTCCCCGGTCAGAAAGCGGTCAATACGGCCGGTGACGTGCGGCAACATGTAATAGGCCGTGGCGAAACCTCCGACCCCCAGCACGCCGAGCACCATGATCCACAGCCAGGGCATGCCGGCCATGAAGAACATGCCGCCCCAGACGACGGACGTCAGGATGGTCTGGCCGAGGTCCGGCTGGGCAACCAGGAGGGCGCCGACAATGCCGAACAGGATGATGGCGAAGAGGTTGCCGGGGACTTCCGGCTGACGCGCATGTTCCGCGAAGAGCCAGGCGCAGACGACAACGAAAGCCGGCTTCATGAACTCAGACGGCTGGATCGAGAAGCTGCCGATCGAAATCCAGCGGCGGGACCCCTTCACCTCGACACCGAAGAACAGGGCCAGAACCATCATCAGCAGCGAGATGGCAAGCAGGATGATGGCGGTGCGCCGGATCTGCCTCGGACTGAGGAAGGAAAGGCCGATCATCACCACCAGAGACGGCACGACGAAGATCGCGTGACGCTCCACGAAGTGGAAGCTGTCGAGACCGAGCCGTTCGGCGACCTGAGGCGATGCGGCAAAGGATAGCATGAACCCGATGCCCATTAGCAGCACGAAGGCCGCCAGGAAGAAGCGATCGATCGTCCAGAACCAGTCCGCCAGGGGTCCACGGTCGGCGCGGCTTACCATAGTTAGCTCCCCTTTTTTGTTTCGATCAGCATGGTGACACCGTCGAGCCCGGCGACATTGTTCACGAAGGCATCCCCGCGAACCTCGAAATTCTTGTACTGGTCGAAGCTCGCGCAGGCCGGCGACAGCATCACCACCGAGGCCTCGTCATCCGCCGCAGCATCAGAGCTGGCATGCGCGACGGCTTGCTCCAGCGTCCCGGAAATCTCGTAAGGCACGTCATCCCCGAGCGTTGCCGCGAATGCAGGCGCAGCTTCTCCGATCAGATACGCTTTGACGATACGCGGGAAGAGTGGTGCGAGGCTTGCGATGCCGCCATCCTTCGGCAGCCCGCCGGCAATCCAGTAGATGCGGTCGTAGCTCGACAGCGCCGGCGCGGCAGCCTCAGCATTGGTCGCCTTGGAATCGTTGACGAAGACGACTTGTCCACGCCGCGCGACCGGCTGCATGCGATGCTTGAGGCCTGGGAAGGATTTCAGCCCCGCCCGAATTTCGTCGGCGCTGACGCCGACCGCAAGGCAGGCCGCGATGGCGGCCGCAGCATTCTGAGCGTTGTGGCTGCCTCTCAAGGTGGCGATGCCGTCGAGGTCGGCAAACCGAGCGCTGGAGCCGCCCTTGGCATCGATGATGCGGCTGCCTTCGGCATAAAGGCCATCGACCACGACGTTGCGCTTGGAAATTCGACGCACCGCGACGCCGGCTCGCTCGACACGATCGGCGATGAGCGCGCAGAAGCTGTCATCGACGCCGATGATGGCTGTCCGGCTTCCCGCCACCAGCCGCTCCTTGATATCGGCATAATGCTGCATCGTGCCGTGGCGGTCGAGGTGATCGGGCGTCAGGTTGAGGAGGATGCCCGCGGTCGGGTTGAGCGTCGGCGCAAGATCGATCTGGTAGGACGAGCACTCGACCACGTAATAGCGCTCGGCCTTCGGCGGATCGAGGGTTAGGACCGCACGACCGATATTGCCGCCGAGCTGCGTGTCCCTGCCGCTTGCCGTCAGGATGTGAGCGATCAGCGCCGTCGTGGTCGACTTGCCGTTGGTGCCTGTAATGGCAATGAAGGGGCAGTCCGGTGCATGGGCCCGCCGTTCGCGCACGAAAAGCTCCACGTCGCCGATGACGTCCACGCCGGCCGCGCGCGCCAGATCGACGCTCCAGTGCGGTTTCGGGTGTGTCAACGGCACGCCGGGCGACAGGACGAATGCCACTTGTGCGGCCCAGTCGATGCTCCGGAGATCGGCAGTAACGATGCCTTCGCCTGCCGCCTTGGCGACACTGTCGGGATTGTCGTCCCAGGCGATCACCTTGGCTCCGCCGGCAACAAGAGCCTGCGCAGTCGCAAGCCCGGAGCCCCCCAGTCCGAAAAGGGCAACCTGTCTGCCGGCAAATGTGGTGACCGGGATCATCGTCTCACCGCAGCTTGAGCGTTGACAGGCCGAGCAGCGCCAGACCGACCGCGATGATCCAGAAGCGGATGACGACCTGGCTTTCCGTCCAGCCCAGCTTCTCGAAATGGTGGTGGATCGGCGCCATGAGGAACACCCGCCGGCCGGTCATCTTGAAGAAGCCGACCTGGATGATGACCGACAGCGTTTCCATGACGAACAGGCCGCCGATGATAGCCATGACGATCTCGTGCTTGGTGGCAACCGCAACGGAGCCGATCAGCCCGCCAAGCGCCAGCGAGCCGGTATCACCCATGAAGATTGCAGCCGGAGGCGCGTTGAACCAGAGGAAACCAAGACCCGCCCCGATCACCGCGCCGAGAATGACGGCCAGCTCTCCCGTGCCGGGCACGAAGTTGATCTGCAGGTAGTTTGCAAAGACACCGTTGCCGGCGAGGTAGGCGATAACCCCGAAGGAGGCCGCAGCGATCATCACCGGCACGATTGCCAATCCATCGAGCCCGTCCGTCAGGTTGACCGCATTGCCGGCACCGACGATCACGAAGGCTCCAAAAAAGACAAAGAATATGCCCAGATCGATCAGGTAGTCCTTGATGAAAGGGAAGGCAATCGAGGACCCGAGTGTGGAATTGGTCGGGCTGCCCGTCGCCAGCGCGATCCGCATCATGAAGAATACCGCGATCGCCGCGATCGCGAATTCGATCCCGAGCCGGGCCTTGCCGGAAAAGCCCTTGTCCGTCTGCTTGGCCACCTTCAGGTAATCGTCATAGAAGCCGATTGCCCCGAAACCGAGGGTCACAAGCAACGTCGCGACGACATAGACGTTCGACAGATCTGCCCAGAGCAGCGATCCGCCGACGATCCCGGCCAGGATCATCAGCCCGCCCATTGTCGGCGTGCCGGCCTTCTTGAAGTGGGTCTGGGGACCATCCGCGCGAATCGGCTGCCCCTTGCCTTGGCGCACGCGCAAAGATGCGATTATCGACGGCCCGAACAGGAACACGATCAGCGCAGAGGTGAAAAGTGCGGCACCGGTGCGGAACGTGATGTACCGGAAGAGATTGAAGAATTGAAACGTGTCCGCCAGTTCCACAAGCCAGATGAGCATTCATGGCCCTTTCTAGAAGCCGTATTAAAATTGGCGCTCCGTGTCCGAAACTGCCGGGTAATTGTCAATAAGTGCCGAGACGATCTTGCCGAAGCCGATGCCGAGTGAGGATTTCACCATCACGACATCCCCCGGCAGAACGGAACGGACTACGAAATCGCGCAGTTCCTCCGTCGTCGGGCGGTATTCAACATGCACGCTCTCGGGCAGGGCATCACGCAACGCAACCATTTCCGCACCGGCGAGCCAGACATGCTCGATACCGGCCGCAAGAATCGGCCCAGCGAGATCCTCGTGGACCTTGGCGGCAAACTCTCCCATTTCCAGCATGTCCCCCAGGACTGCGATCCGCCGGCCGGAAATCTTCGGCTCTGACGCCGCAAGCAAGGCGATCGCGGCCCGCACCGAAGCGGGATTGGCGTTATAGCTCTCGTCGATCAGGGTCAGCATCCCCTCGCCGATACCGAGCCGATGCTGTTCCCCGCGTCCCTTGACAGGGCGCAGTTCGTCGAGTGCCTCGATGGCCTTTGGCAGGTCCGCGCCGACCAGCGCACAGGCGCCGAGCGCAGCCATGGCATTCTCGGCAATGTGACGGCCGGGCGCGCCGATATGAACTTCCAACGTCTCGCCGTTGAGCGTCGCCCAGATCGTGGAACTCTGCCCGTCGCCGTCGAAATCCGCGAGGCGGAAATCCGCCTTCGCATGCTGTCCGAAGGTGTAGATGCGAGCGATGCCGGCTGCTTGCGCCCGTTCTTCCAGGAACGCGAACTGCTTGTTGTCGCGGTTGAGGATTACCGCACCGCCGGGCTCGACGCCTTCGAAGATCTCGGCCTTGGCGGCGGCGATCTCCTCGATGCTCGCGAAATGTCCCATATGCGCTGCGGCGATCGTGGTGATGATCGCCGTGTGCGGGCGCACCATCCTGACCAGAGGGCGGATCTCCCCCGGATGGTTCATGCCGATTTCGAAGATACCGTAATCCGTGTCTTCGGGCATACGGGCGAGCGTCAGCGGCACGCCCCAGTGATTGTTGAAGGAAGCGACGGCCGCATGGACCTTGCCCGAAGGCGACAGTACGTGCCGTAGCATCTCCTTGGTGGTAGTCTTGCCGACCGAACCGGTCACGGCGATGATCTGCGCCTTGCTCCGCTCGCGCGACGCGGTGGCGAGCTTGCCGAGCGCGACAAGCACGTCCTCGACGACGATCATCGGAATGGTGAGCCGCCCCATCGCCGGAAGCTTCGCCTCGCTGACGACGATGACCGATGCGCCATTGGCGACTGCGATGCTTGCGAAATCGTGGCCGTCGACCCGGTCGCCCTTGATGGCGAAGAAGGCTTCGTCCGGGCCAATCGACCGACTGTCGATCGCAATTCCGCTAATGCCTTCGGGCGGCGTGCCCAGAGGCCGGCCGCCCATCGTAGAAACCATCTCGTCGCAGGTCCACAGCCAGCTCAAGATCCCGCCTCCTCCAACGCCTTGCGCACTTCCACATGATCCGAGAACGGCAGCACGACATCTCCTATCGTCTGCCCTTCCTCGTGCCCCTTGCCCGCGACGATGAGCGTGTCGCCGGAAGACAGGAGCGAAACCGCATGGCGGATTGCCTCCGCTCGGTCACCGATCTCGACGGCGCCGGGAGCGGCAGCCATGATTTCCGAGCGGATCACGTCCGGGACCTCCGAGCGAGGGTTGTCGTCCGTGACGATTACAAGATCGGCGAGCCGCGTGGCGATCTCCCCCATGATGGGGCGCTTGCCCTTGTCCCGGTCTCCGCCGCAGCCGAAGACGACGACCACGCGGCCGGTCGTGAACGGCCGGACCGACGACAGGACGTTTTCCAGCGCATCGGGCTTGTGGGCGTAGTCGACATAGGCGAGAGCGCCGTGTCGTGTCTGGCCGACAAGTTCCAGCCGGCCGGCCGCGCCCTGCAGCTTTTCGAGTGCTGCCATGGCTGTGGCGGCAGGCGTGCCTGTGGACATGGCGAGGCCGGCCGCGACCAGCGCATTGGCCACCTGGAAATCGCCTGCAAGCGGAATATCCACCTCGAAGATATCATCCCCGACATGAATTTCGGCCATCTGCTTGTGGCGGAAATGCTCAACCCGCTTGAGGGTGAGATAGTCGCCCCTGCGACCGACGGTCAGCACATTCAATCCCGCAGCCTGCGCCGCCCGGATCGCCTGCTCCGACCATTCGTCGTCCGCGAAGATGACCGCCGGGGCACCTTTCGGCAGCAGCGTATCGAAGAGCCGCATCTTCGCCGCCATGTAGCTTTCCAGCGTCGGATGGTAATCCATGTGGTCGCGGCCAAGATTGGTGAACCCACCGGCAGCAAGCTGGACCCCGTCGAGACGGCTCTGGTCGAGACCGTGGCTCGACGCTTCCATGGCCGCATGGGTGACCCCTTCGGCAGAAAGTTCGGCGAGCAGGGCATGCAGCGCAACCGGATCCGGTGTCGTCAGCGAACCGTATTCGTTGCGCGTGGGAGAGACGATACCCGTCGTGCCGATCTGCGCGGCGGCATAACCCGCGTGGGCCCATATCTGGCGGGTGAAGGATGCGACCGATGTCTTGCCGGCAGTGCCGGTCACCGCAACCATGGTGTTCGGCTGCGTGCCATAGAGCCGTGCAGCGGCAAGCGCCAGGAACCGGCGGGGATTGGAAACGGAAAGGACAGGAATGCCCGCGTCGGACGAATGGCCCGCGACAGCGGCAACGGCACCCCGTCCTGCCGCATCGGCAAGAAAGCCCGTGCCATCAGCCTTGCTGCCCGCAAGGGCTGCGAAAAGCATGCCGGGGACAACCTTTCGGCTGTCGGACGACACACCGGTGACGTCCAGATCACCTACCGCCCCGGCAAGCGTTTCGCTGATTTCCGGGAAATCGTCTCCGGCAAGGTCGCGCAACTTCATCAGCGGTACTTTCATCTCCAGAAGGGCGTGTGATCTCGAATCACCCGCCCGACATTATCGCCTAATAAGACACCAACAGCGCCGATCCATCCTCGCCGAAGCTGGGTTTTACACCGAGAATCGCGGCTGACCTGCTGATGATCTCCTGCACCATCGGGGCAGCATTGAGGCCGGCTGTGCGTCCTCCGCCCTCGCCCGTCTTCGGCTCATCGATGAACGTCAGAACGGCATACTTGGGATCATTGATCGGATAGGCGGCAATAAAGACGTTGAAGTTCTTGTCGTTCGAGTAGCGGCCGTTGACCACCTTTTCGGCTGTACCGGTCTTGCCGCCGACACCGAAGCCCTGCACCAGGGCGCGCTTTCCGGAGCCACGCGTACCATTGTACTCAAAAAGGTAGCGCATTGCGTCGCTCGTCGACGGCTTCATCACCGTCTGTGCAATTGCGTCGGCTTCTTCGCGGGTGCGCGGCAGGAAGGTCGGCGAAATAAGCTTGCCGCCATTCACCAGCGTCGCGACTGCGACGGCCGTCTGAAGAGGTGTCACGGAAACGCCGTGGCCGAAGGAGATCGTCACAGAATGGATCTTCTTCCATTCACGTGGCTGGCTGGGCATCGCCACTTCCGGCAGTTCGGTCTGTGTGCGGCTCAGGAGACCCAGACGCGTCAGGAATTCCTTGTGCCCCTGGATGCCCACGACATCGGCCATCTTGGCCGTGCCGATATTGGATGAGTACTGGAAGACTTCCTGAACCGTCAGCATGCGGCCCTTGCCGTGGAAATCCTTGATGGTGAAACCGCCGATGCGGATCGGATAACGGGCGTCGAAGCTGTCCGTCATCTTCACTTTGCCGGAATCGAGCGCCATCGCCGTGGTGAAGGCCTTGAATGTAGACCCCATCTCGAAGGTGCCGTTCGACATCCGGTTGAGCCAACCCTCTTCGGCTCCGGCGGCCGGATTGTTCGGATCGTAGTCCGGGGCCGAAGCCATGGCGATGACTTCGCCGGTATGTACATCGAGAACGACTGCGCCGGCGCCGATCGCCTGGTATTTCGCGATCGAGGAATAGATCACCTCGCGGACGATGGACTGCACCCGCAGGTCGATCGACAGCTTGACGGGCTCCAGCGGCTGGTCGGAAGTCATCCCGACTGCGGCGAGATCGGCAAGCCCCTGGCTATCGACATAGCGCTCCATGCCGGCAACGCCTCGGTTGTCGATATTGACGTGGCCAACGACGTGGGCCGCGGTGGCACCGCCGGGATAGAACCGCCGTTTTTCGGGGCGGAACCCGATACCGGGGATGCCGAGCGCCAGGATCTGGCCCTGTTGCTTCGGTGTCAGCTGACGACGCAACCACTGGAAGTGGGATTTCGACGACAGCTTTCCATAGATCGACTTGGCATCGAGATCCGGCAGCACTGTCGCAAGCTTCTCGATCACCTCGTCGGCATCGACGATCTTGTGCGGCTCCGCGTAGAGCGACACGGTGCGGATATCGGTGGCGAGCACTTCACCGTTGCGATCCAGGAGGTCCGGGCGGGATGCCATCAGCCGATCGGCCGGCATGATGCTGGACGTCACCTCCGGCTGCGCCACGCCGTACTGGACGAGCCGGCCGCCGATAACGCAGTAGAAGGCCACGAAGCCAACGATGATAAGACCGACCCGATTGCGGGCCTGCGCGGCCTTGCGCTTGCCGACGCCTTCGAAAGCGTTGGACGCGGGTGCTGCCCTTCCCCGGCGCGGCACTGCTGAAAGGTGGGCGCGGCTCTTCAAAACCATGATGCGAGAGAGAAAGGACATCAGCGGTTCACCGATCCGGTTGATATGACATCCACGGGAAAGCCGCCCCGCGGAATAGGAACTGGAATGCCCGACGCAGGTTGCGCTTTCTTGGCCTCGTCGACGCCCTTGAGCGCGGCTGCGACTTCACCGCCGGCGCTTGCAATCAGATCTTCGATTGTCGTTTCGGGCATCGGCAGTTGCGAACGCGGCATCGGCAGTTCGACGGGCATGGCAAGCTGGGTCGGCAGGGTCGGCACAAGCTGCAATTCAGACTGATAGGCGACCATCAGGCGCTCCAGCCGATTGGGCTGCGTCAACAGAGCCCAGTCTGCGCGCAGCAGGTCGATCGTGTCCCGCTCCAGCCGGATCTCGGCTTCAAGGCGCCGCACTTCCTGCAACTTGTCGTCGGCGCGATGCTTGACCGTATAGGTCACCACGGCGGCCGCAGTCATGACTCCGATAAGCACCAGGTCGAAGCTTCTGAGCATGCCTTAGCCCCCCATCTTTGCAAGGCTGGCGAGATCGGGAAGGTCGAAGATGGACAGATCCACAGGACGCGCCGGCGCATCGGTACGCCGGCCGGCCCGGAGCTTCGCGGAACGGGCGCGTGGATTTTGCTCTGCCTCGTCCTCGGTCGCGACAGCAACGCCCTTGCCGACAGGCTCGAAGATCGCCGCCTTCTCTTCGACCATCGGCATGTGCCGCGATCCGGAAGCCCGCCCGGAACGATCGGCGAAGAACTTCTTGACGATGCGGTCTTCGAGCGAATGAAAGGTTACGACGACCAGGCGGCCACCCGGCTTCAGCGCCCGTTCGGCGGCAAACAGCGCTTGCGCCAGTTCGCCAAGCTCATCGTTGACGAAGATGCGCAGCGCCTGGAAGACGCGGGTCGCGGGATGGATCTTGTCCTTGGCCTTGCGTGGATTGACGCTTTCGATGAGGTTTGCGAGATCGCGTGTGGTGGTGAAAGGCTCCGTGGCGCGACGCTTCTCGATCGCCCGCGCGATGCGGCCGGAGTGCTTTTCCTCGCCTAGAAATCCGAAGATGCGAATAAGGTCGCCGACCTTCGTACGATTGACCACGTCGGCGGCGGAAACACCGGCGCCCGACATGCGCATGTCGAGTGGCCCGTTTCTCTGGAAGGAGAAGCCGCGTTCGGCCTCGTCGATCTGCATGGAGGAAACGCCGATATCGAGAACGACGCCGTCCAGCCCCTCGGCTGGCGCATACTCTGCCAGATCGGAGAATTGCGAGTGAATGAGGGATAGCTTGCCGGCACTGGCGTCTACCATGGCCCGCCCGCCTGCGATCGCCGCCGGATCCCTGTCAAGAGCGATCACGCTGGCGCCGGCCAGGAGGATTGCCGATGTGTAGCCGCCTGCGCCGAACGTACCATCCAGGATGACGTGGCCGGGCTGGGGATCAAGCGCCTCCAGCACCTGCGAGAGAAGAACAGGAATGTGGCGAACCGGTCCGCCTTCGGCTTCGGGCTTGCCTCCACCTAGATTCGCCACCATTCCGTTCCCCCGTCCTAAGCGGGACGCTATCCGAAGCGCCCCTCTCTTGCCGCCGCCTGCGCCTCTTGAAACGCCCGCGGCTGCCAAAGTTGAAAATGATCCGAGCGCCCGACGAAGGTAACTTCCGTACTGATGCCCGTGAAGTCCCGGATAAAATCCGTAACCATCAGCCGGCCCTCCGCATCGAGCCTCATGAAGACCCCGCCGCCGTGAACCAGCAGCGACATCCTGTTCGCCTCCGGCGAAAACGGATCGACGGACGCAATCTGCCGCTCGTATCGATCGAGCAGATCCGGACCGCCGATACTGATCGCCGGATAATTGAAATCCTGGAGACAATAAAGCTCCCGAATCCCCCTCTCGCCCAAGACGGACCGAAAGCTCGCCGGAACGGAAACCCGCCCCTTGGCATCGATTCGATTGGTCGCATTCGACAGGAAGCGGTTCATCACTGCAAACGTCCGCTCCGTTGCTCCTCAGGGCAAAACCGCACCCACGGCACACGACTGAACCAGACAAAGCCTCGCCCGCGATACGGATATGCATCCGCTCGTTGGAGCGACCGAACCTCTGTGATTGAGGGGCATTCACTCGCCCCAGAACAGTATGCTTATGGGATAACATGGGACCATATGGGCGTCAATGGGAGGAGGCCCCGCAGCAGGGCCGCAACATCATTTATTTATGTGCTGTTAAGTTTAACAAAGGGTTAGTAACGGACATCTGCAAAGCAGTTCCGGAACCCGGCACAAAGGGATCAAAATAGTCCGCAAGAAATTGAAATAACTTACGTTTCCAATTCATCGACCGCGGGTCGAGCGCCGCATCGACGCTGCCCGTGGCGGAAAAGGAAAAAAGTGCCAGTTGGCCTGTAAGCCGGGTTCTGTAAGGCCCCGATGCGAGCACCGGGACGCGGCAGCCATTCATCTGGGACGATGCTTGCACATCGCCTCGCGCAACCCACCCGGATGACTGGCCTGGAAACCGGCTGTGGGCACCGAAGCGCCTCGCGTCATCCCTATTCGGTCTTGCTCCCGGTGGGGTTTACCGTGCCGTCCCTGTTGCCAGCGACGCGGTGGGCTCTTACCCCACCCTTTCACCCTTACCCCGCCAACTCTGCCGCCCCGGATGGGGCGGTACAGCAGGCGGGGCGGTATACTTTCTGTGGCACTTTCCCTAGGGTCGCCCCCGCCGGACGTTATCCGGCACCGTGTTTCCGTGGAGCCCGGACTTTCCTCACCCTACCGCCTTTCGGCATTGGTAAAGCGCGGCTGCCCGGCCAACTGGCAAGCGGTGAAATAGTCGAGATGGATCAGGAATGCCAGAGGAAACATCAGACGCGCCTCACTTCAGGCATCACGTCAAAAAGTGCGCCGCAAAGTCGCTCGCATAGGCCTCATCGCGGATCGCGCCGTGGAAGACCAGTTCGGCGCCGAGGCGTCCGATCTCGTCGGAACTCTTCGCCGCCGCCCCGCAGCCACCGGACAGGACGCCGATTCTCTCAGAGCCGGACATCGAAATCGCCGGATAACCGGTTGGCGTGAACGAGGTGACGCAGGCAGCCATCGAGGTGCGCGATAGATCGAGCTTCGGCATCAGCCGCTCCATCACCCGCGTGAGGTGCCGGTGCGTGCTTTCGCGGCCACCTGAACGGAACCAGGCGCGGATATCCGCCTCCTGTTCCAGAGCCAGGTCATCGGGATCGCCACCGATCTTCAGGTAGATCTTGCCGTCCGGATAGCGAACCGGCGGCAACAGATAGATGCCGTCGTCGGCCTCGCTCCAGTTCCAGATCAGCGACGGCACCCTGCCCCAGATCTCCATCGCCTCCTCGTCCACCTCATAGAAGGCGACGGTGCGCGCATAGACCTTGAGGTCGAGGCGGCGCGGCAAAAGCGCTTCGTTGATCGAAAAGCCGCCGGCCGCCACCAGAACCTTGTCGGTCGAGTACGCGTTTCCTTCAGCGGTCACCACCGTTGCTTGACGACCCTCGTCGCGAATTGCCGCCACTGTCTCGCGAATGATGGCGCAGCCCTGTCGCTCGGCAAGCAGCGTTTGCGCCTTCACGAGACGGCGCGGGTTGATGTGGCCCGCGCTCTTTGCCTCCCAGACACCTTCGCTCGCCTCGGGAAAGGCGAAGCAGGAGAACCGGCGCCGCAGCGCCATGTCATCGAGAATTTCAGTGGCGATATCCAGGCGCCCGGCGGCCGCCAGCACGTCGCCGACATAGGACGGGGCTTCTGTCCGCTTGGGTCCGACGATCAGGCATCCGGCTTCCGTGTAGAAGCCGATGCCGCTCTGAACGGCAATCTCCTCGTAGCGCGCGATGGATCGGTTCGCCAGACGCGCCCACACCGCGTCGGGGTCGATCGTGCGCGTGATACGGGCCTCGTCGTAATGGCTCGCGAACACACCCGCATGGTTCTGGCAATCGACCGGTTCGCCAGGCCCTATGAGGGCCACCCCATCCGTCCATTGCGACAGATGCCGGGCGGCGGCGGCCCCCATCATCCCTGCCCCGACGATGACGAACTTGAAGTGCTTCGTCATGGATGGCGCTACCTGTATCCTGGTATCATCAGACTTCCGAAGTCGTCCTCGCCCAAGCCTCCTTCGAGCAGCAGGACCGAACCGAGCCGGCCCAGTTCGTCGGACGATTTGGCCGCCACGAAGTTGCCACCCGTCAGGACCGCGACGCGCGACGAACCGGTGAAGCCGGCATAGGGGCGACCGGTCGGCGTAAAGCTCGCCACGCAGGCGGCAGAGGATGTCGGGCATCCGGCAAGTGCAGGCATCAGTTGCAGCGCCGTTTCAATCAATCGCTCGCGCTCGGCCGAATTGCCCGAGGAACGGAACCAGGCCTGCAGGTCCTCAAGGCGGGTGAGATCTCCCGTCTCGATATCCCCGCCCAGCTTGAGGTAGGTCTTTCCGTCCGGATAGCGGACCGGTGGAAGGATGTAGACATGATCCTCCTCGCGATCGGTGAATACGATCGTCGAAGGCATCTTGCCGAACACCTCAAGCGCGGCATCACCCAGTTCGAAGAACACGACCGTGCGTGGCGCCGCCCGCATGTCGAGCGCGCGCGGCAAAAGGTTGTTGATGTTGCTGAAAGCGCCGGCAGCGATCAGGACGCGTTCGGCGTGGTAGGTCTCGCCGGCGGCCTCGACGCACACACGGGACCCCTCGTCGCGAACAGCCGTAACCACCGCGTCGATATGCGACACGCCGCCCCGCCTTGCGAGAACGGTCTGCGCCCGGACGAGCGCGCGAGGATTGATATGGCCCGCGTGCGTGGGCTCGTAATACCCCATGACATGCGAAGGAAAGGCGAATTGCGGAAAGCGAGATTGCAACGACGTGCTCTGCAGCTTTTCGACATCGAGCCCCATCGACCTGGCAATGCCGGTGGCACGATAGAGATAATCTGCGTCGGAACGCGGTTGCGGCCCTGCGAAGAGGCAACCGGCCTCTGAGTAGAAAGGAATTCCGCTAGCATCCTCGATCTCCCGGTAGCGATCGATCGAGCGTTCGGCAAAACTGGCCCAGAGGAGATCGGCGTCGAAGCGACGGGTTATACGCGCCTCGTCGTAGTGGCTGGCGAAGACGCCCGCATGGGACTGGTAGTCCTGCGGCTCTTGGGGACCGATCAGCGCGACGCCATCGGATCGTTGAGAGAGATATCGAGCGGCCGCCGCACCCATCATGCCGCCGCCGATCACGATATACTTGAATTCCACTACCATCCGCCGCCTGCTCGATTCCGGAAAACTCTTTGCCTGTAGAGAGTTCTAACCGTTTCCGGAATCGAATTGCCAGAGTGATTTCACCCTGCTGCCAGTTGGCCTGCCTGCCCGCACGGCCTAAAGTAAGATTGCCAGCGCCGTCACCGTTGGCAATCAGCGGAAGTCAGGCAACGTCCGAACGTGTCGGCCGCTGCGATCTCCAATAGACTGTCCGATGTCGACAGGAAGGCTAGGCTGCCTGCCGCCAGCGTAGGGGTTTGGTCGGTTACGTTCCGCACTCGCACAGGGGGAACGGTCAGGAAGAGGCGAGCAGCGCCTGGACCTTGCCGCAATACTGCTTGGAAACCGGGTTCATACGCTTTGCGCCATGGCCGGCATTGTACTTGAGGATGGTGCCGCAGGTCTCGCCGCCGCCAAGTTCATGCGCTGCCGCCAGATATTTCATACCGAACTCAATGTTCGTTTCCGGATGGTAGAGGTTCTTGACGCTTCCCTTGTAGCCCATCATCCGCGCGGTGGCCGGCTTGATCTGCATAAGCCCCACTTCCCCGGCGCGGCCACGGGCCTTCGGGTTGAAGTTGCTTTCGACTTCGACGACGGCATGGGCCAGATCAACCGGCACGCCGTATTGCTTGGCAAACTTGACGATGATCTTTGAATACGGCTTGGTCGACTTTGCAGCCTCCGACAGTGCATTGCCAGGCGAGGCATAGCCCGACTTGCTGACCTTGGACTGAAGCGCGACGGTCTTGGTCTTGGCCTTTGCCTCGGCCTTGTCCTCACCGGCGAACGAACCCTGAGGAACAGCAACAAGCATCGCAGCGACTGCCGCAGCAGCAACAATAGATCTTTTCATTTTAAGGAAGTCTCTCCGAATTCCAAGATGCTTCCGGCCATGGCAAGCCTCTGCCCGCCCCGTCATTCAGACGCGGCGACAGTGGGAAAGCATCCCATTTCACTGATGTATGTGGCCTCCCGCCCGTCTGGTGGCGGCCACGTCGATGGCTTGATTTTTAAACGCTGCAATGAGGAGATGATGTGGCACCGCAGGTTTTTTATGCAAAACCGCGGGAACCAGACGCCGTGAACGACGTTAGACTTGGTTATACTTCGGCAGCGATGCGATCAGTCTGTGAAGAGTGTCGATCGTCGAAATATCGGCGATGCCGTCAACCTTTTGCGGGCGGAAATGGCGCTGGAAAGCCTCGATAACGCCCTTGGTGCGCTCACAGAAGTTCCCCGTGATTTCAATATCGTAACCATAAAGCGACAACATGGACTGCAGCGCTTCGATGGGTTGCCCCGTCTCGCCTCGCTGGAAGAACCGCCCGCCCCCGACCGGCGCCGGTTCCACCCAGTGACCGATCCCTGCCACGTGCAACTCGGCCCAGGGGAAATTTTCGCCCGGATCAACCTTGCGAATTGGCGCGACATCCGAGTGTCCGAGCACCCGTTCGGGGGCAATCTGCCACCGTTGGCCGCAATCACGACACAATTCGACGACTGCCTGGATCTGCACTGGGGGGAAAAACGGGAGACCGCCCGGATGTCCAGGGTTGGCGATCTCGATACCGATGGCGGCGGAATTGATGTCGCGCTCACCAGACCAGCAGCTCTTGCCCGAATGCCAGGCCCGAGCGCTTTCCGGCACGAGTTGAAGGACGCGCCCGTCCTGATGGACGAAATAGTGACTTGATACCTGGCTGTCGGGATTGCAAAGCCAGGAGTGCGCCTGATCGTCGTCCGGCATGCCGGTATAGTGCAGCACGATCATATCGGGTGCACGTCCGTCGACGCGGGGTCCATGGTTCGGCGACGATGTAACCATTGCGCCGGAAAAATCGGCGACAAACTCACTCATGCAGCGCGGCGCTCTTTCTCAATCGCGGCGTAGGCCGCATTCAGCGCTGCCATACGTTCATTGGCTGCCGCATGCAATGCCGCGGGCACGCCGCGAGCAATCAGCCGGTCGGGATGGTGTTCCGAAACCAGGCGACGATAGATCTTGCGAATTTCGGAAAACTCGTCCCCCGGAGAAACACCGAGTATCAGGTACGGATCGCGTCCCTCGAGATGCACATGGCGGGCCATGATGCGCCGGAAATGTTCTTCGTCGATCCCGAAGATCTCCGCAATCCGGGCAAGGAAGGCCAGTTCCTTTTCATGCACCAATCCATCTGCCTTGGCGATATGGAACAGGCCGTCGATGACATTCTCGAGCATCGGGCAGTTCGTGCCGCCACTCCCGCACAGGTTGGCAAGCTTCGACGCATAGGCGTCGTAACCGGCGATATCCTGACGGGCGAGATTATAGAGGCGTGCGACATTGCGCGCTTCTTCCTCGGGGAAATCGAAGATCTGGCGGAAGGCATCGACCTCCTTTTCCGTCACAACGCCGTCGGCTTTCGCCATCTTTGCGGACAGCGCGATGATGGCGACAGAGAACGAAACCTGGCGGCGCGTTTCGGGGTCGCCTTCGAAAAGAGTTCGAATCGCATCGATGACGCGGCCGAGCACGTTTCCGGCAGCATCGCCGACGGCACCGAGGAGCCTGTCCCACAGGGACGAGATCTGGAAGCAGGAGAAATCGAAAAGCATGCCGCAAATGACCAGATTATCGCATGGAAGGCAAGGTGGCGGAGTGCCCTGAAAAGATTAAACTATGTTCATCTTTCCTGAACAAACACCCCAACCGGCGGCGCACAGGGTCGTTCCATACCCGATCAGCTTTCATTGGCCGATACGTCTGTCGGCAAGGGTTGCGGATATCGAAATGGAATCGCCACCGTCCTGCCGGGGCGGCTGTGGGTCGTCTCCACCGGCACGCCCGGCGGAAATGGAATTGAAACGATTAGATCGAACCTGACCAAATGAAGATGCGGCATGTTTGCCGGAAATGCCCGTTTTTCTTGAGAAATCCACTTTACAGCCCTAGCTCTCTCCTCCATCCATTCGCACATATGAGAAGCTTGTAAGGAGAAGACCATGGCGAAGCAGAAAGTGGCGATGTTGACTGCCGGGGGACTTGCTCCCTGCCTTTCATCCGCAGTCGGCGGCCTCATCGAGCGCTACAGCGACATCGCACCGGAGATCGAACTGGTTGCCTATCGCTCCGGCTACCAGGGGCTGCTGAAGGGCGACAGCATCGAAATCACCGCCGACATGCGCGAATCCGCCCACCTTCTCCATCGCTACGGCGGCTCCCCGATCGGCAATAGCCGCGTCAAGCTGACCAATACCGCGGACTGCATCAAGCGCGGCTTGGTGAAGGAGGGCCAGAACCCGCTGCAGGTGGCGGCCGATCGCCTTGCCCAGGACGGCATCACCATCCTTCACACCATCGGTGGCGACGACACCAATACGACGGCCGCCGATCTTGCAGCCTATCTCGGCGCCAACGGCTACGACCTGACCGTGGTCGGCCTGCCCAAGACGGTCGACAATGACATCGTGCCGATCCGCCAGTCGCTCGGCGCCTGGACCGCAGCGGAAGTCGGTGCGCATTTCTTCGATCACGTCAGCAACGAGCAGAGCGCCGCGCCGCGCACCCTCGTCATCCATGAGGTCATGGGCCGTCACAGCGGCTGGCTGACCGCGGCAACCGCACGCAAATACATCGAGCGCACCAAGGGCAATAAATATGTCGAGGGGCTGATGATGAACACCGAGATGAAGAACATCGACGGCCTGTATCTTCCCGAGATGAAATTCGATCTCGAAAAGGAGGCTGATCGCCTCAGCCGCATCATGGACGAGCGCGGCTACGTGACCCTCTTCGTTTCGGAAGGCGCGTGCCTCGATGCGATCGTAACGGAACGGGAAGCAGCAGGCGAAGCGGTGAAGCGCGACGCTTTCGGCCATGTGAAGATCGACACCATCAATGTCGGCAACTGGTTCCAGAAGCACTTCGCCGATCGGCTCAAGTCGGAACGGTCCATGGTCCAGAAATCGGGCTATTTCGCCCGCTCGGCTCCCGCCAACCCGGGTGACCTGCGGCTGATCCAGAGCATGGTCGATCTGGCGGTCGAAAGCGCGCTGAACAAGGTCTCCGGCGTGACCGGCCATGACGATGACAAGGGTGGACGACTGAGGGTAATCGAATTTCCGAGAATTAAGGGTGGAAAACACTTCGATCTCTCGGCAAAATGGTTCGGCGAGGTCATGGACTTCATCGGCCAGCCGTTCGAAGCCGCCTGATCGACGCACGCAGACACAGAATAGCCGGGAGGTAGCGATGACGTTGGAGACCCTGATTGCCTTTGGCGCAGCGGCGATCTTCCTCGTTCTGCTGCCCAGCCCTCTGACCGCGCTCGTCGCGCGGTTTTCGCTGCAGAAGGGTCGCAGAACCGCATTTGCGACCCTTGCGGGCATGTCTTTGGGCATGACGGCGGCGCTGACGCTCGCCGCACTCCCGTTGACGGCAATTGCCGTCGCGCTTCCTGGAGCCCTGGGCGCCCTGTCCTGGCTGGGTATCGCCTACCTGATGTTCTATGTCCTCTGGTCGTTCCAAGACCCGAGTGTTCGCGGCCCGGTCTCGGATAACGACAACCTGCCTGAGCAGAACGCGCTGCGGATTTTCGTCCACTTCGTTTCGGGTTGCCTGAAAACACCTCGATACGTCGCTCTGACAGCAGCCTTCCTGCTGCAATTCATTGGGCCGGCGACGGCACTCCAGCCAGCACTGATGGAGATGCCCGCCGTGTTCTTCTTCGCCGCGATTGGGGGCTCCGCCATCCACGCAGCCTTTCCGCACTGGTCGCTGAACAGGCTGCGCCGGAAAAAGGCAATGAGCCCAGCTTCGCGCAAGCTGGGTACCCGATTCATAGCGCGACGCGCCGTCAGCGCCGGCTATCGGCGCATTGCCGCATAGGTCCGGCTTGCCCACCTCACGGCAATCGGTTAAATAATTTCCTGTTCGGTGGCGTTTTGGGCGGCTGGGGACAAACAAAAATCATGAGAGCGACCCAATGGCGATAAACCGGTTCCTGACCCGCTCGGCGTTCGTTTCGCTCGCCGTGACGTCCGCTCTAGCGGGCTGCTCAAGTGTAGAGCCGTCGAGCAAGACGGCCCGCCTGTCACAGACATCAGCACTGCCCGCAACGGAATCGGCAAACGCCACGACAGCGGACGCGTCGGCAACAGAGACCGCCGGATCGGCCGTCGGCGCCTTGGAAAGCGTTGCGCTCACCAAGACCGGCCGCATATCCATTTCGGTTCCCGACACCAATTCCGTCGTGCCGGTACAGAACGCCGCCATGGCATCGCCTCAGATGGCGCCCCAGGTCGCCTACGCGACGACCACCCCCCTTTCCGCGACGACTGCCGCCAGCGCGATCGAAACGGTGGCCCTGACCAAGAGCGAAGCGGCCGCACAACCGACGCCGACCGCGAACCAGCCGGCCGCTGTTCCTGCCTCGCAGTTGCGTGCGCAGGCCATTGCTCTCGACGAAGACGAACTGACGCCTGACATGCAGGCGCTTCAGTCGGTCATCCCCATCCCGCGGCCGGACGCACCGGCGCTCGCCTATGCCAGCCGGCCGGCCTCGGTAGCCTCGTTGCAGGCCGTCGACACCCGTTCACAATTCCCGCCGGCGCCCGGCGATCCACTTCCCGAGACCGCCTCGGCAAGCCCCGCAGAGCTGACCAAGCTCATCAAGCGGTATGCGGGCCTCTACGGCGTACCGGAATCACTCGTGCATCGCGTCGTGCATCGCGAAAGCCGCTATGATCCCAAGGCCTATCACAAGGATGGCTATTGGGGCCTCATGCAGATCAAGTACGCGACGGCGAAGTCCATGGGCTACGAGGGACCGCCAGCCGGTCTGCTCGACGCCGAAACGAACCTCAAGTACGCGATCAAGTACCTGCGTGGCGCATGGCTCGTTGCAGATAACAGCAACGACAACGCTATCCGCCTCTATGCGCGTGGCTATTACTACGACGCCAAGCGCCGTGGTATGCTGCACGTCCTGAAGCAGTAGTCACGGCTTCAGCTTCGCGATCTCCTCGGCCAGCCACTTGGCGTCGTAGTCGCCGCGCCCCGGTGTCAACCCGAGACGAACGACTGCAAGGTCGAGTGACGGTATCACCGCAATCATCTGGCCATCGTGCCCCTGCAGGAAGAAGGTATCCGACGGCAGACCGGCCTCGGTCCGGCCGGCTACCCAGGTCTGCATCTTCGAATAGCGTCCTCCGGATGCTTCCGTAGGTTCGGACATCATCCCGACGAACCCCTCGGGCAACAGGCGTTCGCCTTCCCATACACCGTCGCGAATGAGAAACAGGGCGAAGCGTGCCCAATCCCTTGCCGTCGCGTACATGTAGGAGCTGCCGACAAACGTGCCGGTCGCATCCGTCTCCATCACCGCGCTCGACATTCCCAGCGGCTCGAACAGTGCCTGGCGGGGATAGGCGAGCGCAGCACCTTGTCCCCCTATCCGGTCCATCCAGATCCGAGAGAGCAGGACGGCGGTGGCGGATGAATAGTTGAAACGGGTACCGGGCTTTGCCTCCAGCGGCGCATCGGCTGCGAATGCGGCCATGTCCGGCTCCAGGTAGAGCATGCGGGTGACATCGGTGACCGATCCGTAATCCTCGTTGGATACCAGGCCGTCCTCCATGGCGAGAAGTTGCGCGAGCGTGATCTCCTCCCGTTCGCCGCCGCGCCACTGCGGCAGCAGGAATCTGTCTTCGAGCGATATGCGGCCTTGCCGCATGAGCGTTCCGACGAGCGCTGCGTTGACCGTCTTGGTCATCGACCAGCCCAGAAGTGGAGTATCTGCGGAAAAGCCGGGCCCGTATGTCTCCCCGACGATCCGGCCACCCCTGACAACGATAACGGCGCGCATGCCCGGTCCGGTTAAAGCAGCGTCTGAAAGAAGTGCTGCAATCCGCTGATCAGACTCCGTTTGCTCACTCTCCGGCCAAGACTTCCCAGCATCCCTCGCCTGCACTGCGGCCGCTGCAGGGTCCACCGTCAGCGGGGACCTGTCCTCAGGCTCCACGGCACAGCCAAGCCCCTCTCGGTACACGGCCTCGTTGGCGGCAAAGACCCCAAGCAGCGCAGCGCGTACTCGTCTTTCGGTGCGATCCACATCCACATCCGTCAGCCGCAGCAACGGATGGCCCGGCGCCTGAACGTCCACCGCCAACACCTCTTCTGGGTCTCGGCCCGCCAGGAAGACGTTGGAACAGACGATCTTGGCGGTATAGCCCGCGCCGACCCTGAGCAATGCCGGTGGCGCAAGGACCAGCCAAAGGGCAAGCCCCAGAACGACGACCAACGCCGCGCTCACCACCATCTTCAGGAACCGACTGATTCGGCGCATTGTTGCTCCTCTAACGACGTGTCCCATGCAATCAGCAAAAGCGGCGCGAAGGAACCCTCCGCCGCCGTTACGCACAGGCCGCGTCATCAATCTGTAGCATCGCGCTTCTACACCGCAGTGACACGTTTGGTGGGGACCGATGATGGCTGAAATTGCTCACGATGCGGGATACCTTCGCAACAGGCAGCTCAGGGATGCGCTTCTCCAGCACCGTGCCTTCAGCAAAAAAGGTCTCTCCGAGCGGCTGTTCGGGCTTCTGTTTTCCGGCCTCGTCTACCCGCAGATATGGGAAGACCCGGACGTCGACATGGAGGCGATGACGCTCCAGCCGGGCCATCATGTCATCACCATCGCTTCCGGCGGGTGTAACGTCCTCGCCTATCTCAGCCGTTCCCCCGAAAGGATCGATGTGGTGGACCTCAACCCTCACCACATCGCACTCAACCGCCTGAAGCTCGCCGCCTTCAGCCACCTGCCCTCCCATGCAGACGTCGTCCGCCTGTTCGGCATGGAGCAGAACCGTAGCAACAGCGCATCCTTCGATCTGTTCCTCGCCGGCAGGCTGGACCCTGCGACACGGTCCTACTGGCAGCGTCGAGGCCTGACGGGCCGACGACGCATCGAAGCCTTTGACCACAATATCTACAAGAGCGGGCTTCTCGGCCGGTTCATCGCGGCGGGACATATCCTCGCGCGCCTGCACGGCGTCGATCTCACCCAGTTCGTCAAGTCACGCTCCGTTCGAGAACAGCGCGAGTTCTTCGACACGCAAATCGCACCGCTGTTCGACAAGCCGTTCATTCGCTGGCTGACGGCACGCAAGAGTTCGCTCTTCGGCCTCGGCATTCCACCGCAGCAGTATGACGAACTCGCCGGCAGCACCGAAGCACGGTCGATGGCTCCGATCCTTCGTCAGCGCCTAGAAAAGCTCGCCTGTCACTTCCCGCTACAGGACAATTACTTTGCCTGGCAGGCCTTTGCGCGGCGCTACCCTGCCTCCCACGAAGGAAGCCTCCCAACCTATCTGCGCGCCGAGAACTATCTCGCCATCCGTGACGGCATAGAACGCGTCAGCGTGCACCATGCGAGCTTCACCGAACTGCTTGCGCGCAAGCCGGCCACCTCGGTCGACCGCTACGTGCTATTGGATGCGCAGGACTGGATGACCGACGAGCAGCTGAACGACCTGTGGTCGGAAATCGGTCGAACGGCCACGCCGGGATCGCGCGTGATCTTCCGCACCGCCGGCGAACGGAGCATTCTGGAGGGCCGCGTGTCTGAGCCACTGCTCCGCCGGTGGACCTATCTTGCCGAGCGATCGCTGGAATTGAACCAGAAGGACAGGTCCGCGATCTATGGCGGCTTTCACATCTACGAGCTGCGCCCATGACGGATCTACGGGACGGCCACATGCCCGCCGCGAACGATCACGCGGAGCGCATGGACCGGATGTATCGCTATCAGCGGCACGTCTACGACCTCACACGCAAATACTACCTGCTTGGGCGCGACCGTGCGATCCGCGACCTGCAAGTTCCGACCGGCGGCCGCCTGCTGGACGTCGGCTGCGGCACCGGGCGCAACCTCATCAAGGCCCACGGGCTCTACCCGAACGCAAAACTCCATGGTCTCGACATATCCGCCGAAATGCTGGCGAGTGCGAGGAGGAGCTTTGCCGGTCGCGCCACCATCCCGACCTTCGCTCGCGCCGACGCCACGACGTTTTCTCCCTCGGATTTCGACACCGATGGCTTCGATAGAATTCTGGTCTCCTATGCACTATCGATGATCCCGGACTGGGAGGCTGCCATTGATGCCGCCCTTGAAGCCCTTGCCCCGCATGGTTCGCTCCACATCGTCGACTTCGGCATGCAGGAGAACCTGCCGCGCGTGTTCGGCAGCGCCCTGAAGGCATGGCTCGAGAAATTCCATGTCACGCCAAGGGCAGGACTTCACGCCGCGCTGGAAACCAGATTGGTCCAGGCCAATGCCGACATGATCTTCCAGGAGATCGGCGGCGGCTACGCTTGGCATGCCATCGTGCGCAAACGCGGCTAGTTGGTCTTGCCCTAACGCAATATTTACGGCGTTATGGTGAATAGCGGGTTCACGCTTGCTGTTTCGCGTCTGTCGCAGTGAGCCTTCTGACATCGCGTCTGAACGGGAAATCCATGCCGCGGCTTGCGTTCGTACTCCTCTCGACAGCCCTCCTGCTTGGCGGATGCAGCGCGACGGACTATGACGCGTTCGACACGGCGTCGATCGCAAAGCCGAGATTTCAGGACAACGACCCGATCGACTTCGGCTACAACCATCCCCACCGGCACGATGTGCACGGGATCGATGTTTCCAAGTGGAATGGCGACATCGACTGGCGCGCCGCAAAGAAGTCCGGCGTCTCCTTCGCCTTCATCAAGGCGACGGAGGGCAAGGACAGGATCGACAGCAGCTTCGAGCGCAATTGGCGCGAGGCCTCGGCAGCCGGCGTTCCCCACGCGCCCTACCACTTCTACTATTTCTGCTCGACGGCGGACGAACAGGCAGACTGGTTCATCCGCAATGTGCCGAAGGCCTCCGTGCGCCTTCCGCCGGTCCTCGACGCGGAATGGAACCATGCGTCTCCGACCTGCAAGCTGCAGCCGGACGCTGTAACCGTGCGCGCTGCACTGAAGCGGTTCATGGACCGTATCCAGGCCCATTACGGCAAGCAGCCGATCATCTACACGACCGTCGATTTCCATCGCGACAACCTCGTCGGCCACTTCGACAATTACCATTTCTGGCTTCGTTCAACGGCCGCACACCCGGAAAACATCTATGCGTCCCGGCGCTGGCAATTCTGGCAGTATACAGCGACCGGTGTGGTGCCGGGCATCAAGGGCAATACCGACATCAATGTTTTTGCCGGCACGCACACGAACTGGCAGAAGTGGGTCGCCTCCGTCAGCGAGTGACGAGGACGAGGCCGGTCAAGACCGTAAATTCGCAGACTGGGCGTTTGCCGCTCTTCGGTCACAAATTGTGCCCAGAGCAGGCAAAGAATTTCTTCACAAGGAGCATCAGGATGTCCTTCGTCCGCCGCACGGCCGTTTCCGCATTTGCCATCGCATGTCTCGCCTCCTCCGCAATGGCCCAGAGCCCACAGGCCTGCGGTGGTGATCTCGGCGCCTTTCTGGATGGCGTGAAGTCCGAGGCTGTCGCCAAGGGCATTCCGGCGGATGCGATCGACAAGGCGCTCGCCGGTGCGAGCATCGACCCGAAGGTCCTGTCTCGCGACCGCGCACAAGGCGTGTTCAAGCAGACCTTCCTCGAGTTCTCGCAACGGACGGTAAGCCAGGCCCGGCTCGACATCGGCCGCCAGAAGATGAAGCAACACGCTGATGTCTTTGCACGCGCAGAACAGGAATTCGGCGTTCCGGCCGGCGTCATCGCTGCCTTCTGGGCAATGGAAACCGATTTCGGCGCCGTTCAGGGTGACTTCAACACCCGCAATGCGCTCGTCACGTTGGCCCACGACTGCCGCCGCCCGGAGCTGTTCCGGCCGCAATTGCTGGCACTGATCGAAATGGTGCAACACGGCGATCTCGAACCATCGACCAGCACAGGAGCATGGGCGGGCGAGATCGGCCAGGTCCAGATGCTGCCGGAAGACATCATAAGCTTTGGGATCGATGGTGACGGCGACGGCCATGTGAACGTCAAGCAGAGTGGGCCGGACGCGATCCTGACCGCTGCCAAGTTCATCCAGAGCCTTGGCTTCCACGCCGGCCAGCCGTGGATCCAGGAGGTAACGCTGCCGGCGGACCTTCCTTGGGAAAAGAGTGGGCTGGGCAATGAAATGCCGGCAAGCGAGTGGTTCGCGCAGGGTGTCACCCCGCGCGACGGCAATACCGGGTTCGGGTCGCTGCCTGCCGCGCTGGTGCTGCCGCAGGGGCGCAGTGGACCGGCTTTTCTCACCTACCCCAACTTCAACATCTACCTCGAGTGGAACCAGTCGTTCATCTACACGACGTCAGCAGCCTACTTCGCCACCCGGCTGATGGGCGCCCCCACCTACCAGAAAGGTACGCCGCAGACGGGACTCGACGACGGCGGCATGAAGGCCCTGCAGACGAAGCTTCAGTCTCTCGGCCACGATGTCGGCAAGATCGACGGCATCCTGGGATCGGGCACGCGACGTGCAGTACAGAAGGAACAGGCGCGGCTTGGAATACCGGCAGACGGCTGGCCGACGCCAGACCTGCTTCAGTCACTCTAGTATTCTCAGGGCGATACGCATTACAAGAACTGGGTGGCGTCGGGAAACCGGCGCCACTATACGTTTGAACGATTGATGTGGGAGGGAGACTCAGCGTGGCACAGGCGTCGGCTCAACGTTTGACCGGGACGGCATGGGCCCTTCTGTTACTTCTGGGTCTGATCTGGGGCGGATCATTCTTCTTCGCGCGCGTCGCGGTCCTTGAAGTCCCGCCCTTCACGCTCGTTTTCCTCAGGCTTTCCCTCGCGGCGGTTGCGCTGCACATCTACCTCCAAGGGCGTTTCCAGCTCTACTCCATGCTGCGTACCCATTGGCGTGCCTTCGCCATCATGGGCCTCATCAACAACGCCATGCCGCACACGCTGATCTTCTTCGGCCAGACGGAAATCGGAGCGGGTCTCGCCTCCATCCTGAACGCCACGACCCCGATCTGGACCGTGCTGATTGCCAACCGCTGGACAGCGGACGAGAAACTCACCACCGCCAAGGTCGCCGGGTGCATCACCGGGCTCGCCGGAACGGTCGTACTGATCGGACCGGCCATCACTTCGGCCACCCATGCGCCCCTTTGGGCTCTTGTTCTGCCGGTTCTCGCTGCGGTCTGCTACGGGATCGCAGGCACATTCGGAAAACGCTTCCGCGAAATTCCGGCGCCGGTGACGGCCACGGGCCAGTTGACGGCCTCGTCGCTGATGATGCTGCCAGTGTGCCTCATTGCCGACCAGCCGTGGTCCCTCACCTTCCCCAGCACTGCGGCGGTATCGGCTATTCTCGGCCTGGCACTCGTCTCGACCGCCTTCGCCTATCTTCTCTTCTTCCGGATCCTCACCCTGGCCGGGGCAACCAACACATCACTGGTGACGCTGCTCGTGCCGCCGAGCGCGATTCTGCTGGGGGTTGTTTTCCTGGGAGAACGACTGGCTGCCACGGACATTGCCGGGATGGCGCTCATCGCGATCGGCCTTCTCCTGCTGGATGGAAGGCTCCTGCGCAGGAGAAGCAGGTCTGTTCCTGGCCGCCCGTAGGCGGAAAACCGTTTCACAACCTCACAGATTGTGTCGGTTATTAACAGGCAGAGATATTAATTTCACACTTTATCCACCAAGGTTAAGATCCTGAATATCGTTTACTTTCAAAACGGTAACAGGCTAACAAAAAGGAAATCCGCGTCAGCCTCGCTGCACTGCAGCAAAGAATTCGCTTTTCAAGTGGCGGAAAAGCGACATAAACTTTCCTCGTCAACGCAAGGAGGCAGACATGGGACGCGTTTATTCTCTTAATGTCCTGGTAGTCGGTGCAGCGTTTGTGTTCGTGGCTTCCATGCTCTTCATTTGAGCGCCACAATCTCTCCACTTCCAGACATTTCTGGCATCCGTGACACTCTGATAACAGTTTGACCTCTTGAAAACGCAGCTCCTAGGAGCTGCG
>NZ_JAJAWH010000020.1 GCF_020531965.1 Pseudorhizobium xiangyangii
GAGAAGCGCCGGCGCTTCTCGCAGATGATCCGGCCGAGACGACGCTGAAGACCGGCCTGTCCGACCTGCTGGCCCGCTCGCCGCTGCTTCCGCTGCTCGATCAGCTGACGGTCCTCATCTCGGCGGCTTTTGACAAGGCGGCGCTCGCCATTGAGGCGGGCGGCGACCGGAAAGCCTACGAGGCTGCGATTGCGGCCTTACTCGACGGCCTCGCCGATCCGCTGCGGCGGTAGTTCGACGAGGGGCGCGGGGATGTCCCAGGTCTTTTCCGGCGATTTGCAGATGTCGGCTATCACGCACCGTTCGCATTCCGGCTTGCGGGCCTTGCAGGTGTAGCGCCCATGCAAGATCAGCCAGTGATGCGCGTGAAAGAGGTACTGCTTCGGGATGACCTTGAGAAAGCGCTCCTCCACCTCGTCCGGCGTCTTGCCCGGCGCCATCAGACAGCGATTGCCGATCCGCAGGACGTGTGTGTCGACGGCGAGCGTCGGGATGCCGAAGGCCATGGACATGACGACATTGGCGGTCTTTCGCCCGACACCCGGAAGCCTTACCAGTTCCTCGCGCGTCTTCGGCACTTGCGAGCCGAACTCGTCGATCAGCATGCGACAGAGCGCGATGACGTTCTTCGCCTTGTTGCGGTAGAGCCCGATCGTCTTGATATGCTGGATCACGCCGTCTTCGCCGAGCGCCAGCATCTTCTCCGGGGTGTCCGCGGCTTTGAAGAGGCCGCGCGTCGCCTTGTTCACGCCGGCATCCGTCGCCTGCGCCGACAGTGCCACGGCAACGACGAGCGTGAATGGATTGGAGTGCTCCAACTCACCCTTCGGCTCCGGCCGCTGGATGGAGAAACGGCGGAAGATCTCCTCCATTTCCGCCTTCGTGTAGCGACAGCGGATGTGCCGTTTTGCGCGGGTCGCTGCGCCATTTGACTTTTGCAAGGAAGCGGTGCTGGATTTGATTTTCGGAATGGCCATATGGCTTGTATAGCCAGCCAATGCGAGGGAAAGCAACGTGGACGTTCCCGACGATCAGCCCGTTTTCGCCGCCGAGCTTACGCCGCACCGCTCGCTTGGCAAACAAGGCTTTCGTGTCCTGCTCGTGTTGTCCGGCAGCATCTGCTTTCTATATGGCATCTTCTTCATGGTGAGCGGTGCCTGGCCGATCGGCCTGTTTCTTGGATTTGATTTTCTCGCGCTCTACATCGCGTTTCGGCTGAGCTACCGGTCAGGTCGCGCCCGTGAGGAAGTTATCGTCTCGCGGACGAACCTTTCCATCCGGAAATTCACTCCGGCCGGTCGCATGGTCGAACACCGCTTCAATCCGTTCTGGGCCCGGTTCGGGGTCAACCGCCATGAGGAGTTCGGCATCACGTCCATGTACGTGGCAGGCGAGGGGCGTACGACCGATGTCGGCTCCTTTCTCAATCCGGACGACCGGGAAAGTTTTGCCAAGGCTTTCCGCGGCGCGCTATCGACGGTCCGGCAAAGGCTCTGACAACCAGCAAGAAACGGGTGGCGCTTGGTCACTTCGCACGCCATTCTGGGGGCAAAGGAGACAAGCGATGAACGCACTTGCCCAGATCGCGACACCTGCCGTGGATGTTACGCCGGAAGGCGGCGATTACGAGATCGTCCGTCGGGTGATCGAACTCATCTCGCTCGACTATCAGGCGCAACCGTCTCTGGAGGGAATCGCCGCCGAACTCGGCCAATCGCCGACGCAACTGCAGAAGGTCTTCACCCGTTGGGCCGGCCTGTCGCCGAAGGCATTCCTGCAGGCCGTGACGCTCGACCATGCCAAGCGCCTTCTCGGCAAGGAAGGGCTTCCGCTGTTGGAGGCGTCCTACGAGATCGGACTGTCTGGTCCCGGCCGGCTGCATGACCTTTTCGTCACTCATGAGGCGATGTCGCCCGGTGAATGGAAGGCGCGGGGAGGTGGGCTCACCATTCGCTACGGGTTCCATCCTTCCCCATTCGGTGTCGCATTGGTGATGGCGACTGACCGGGGGCTCGCCGGCATGGCCTTCGCCGATTTCGGTGGCGAGAAAGCTTGCCTCGAGGACATGACATGCCGCTGGCCGAACGCAGCCTACATCGAAGACCTCGAAGCGACGGCTCCCTATATCCGCCGCATCTTCGATCGCTCTCGATGGTCAGCAGATCAGCCGTTGAAAGTTGTACTGATCGGATCGGATTTCCAGGTGCGGGTGTGGCAGAGCCTTCTCAAGATCCCGTTCGGCAAGGCGGTCACCTATTCGGACGTCGCCAACGACATCGGACAGCCCACTGCCAGTCGCGCGGTCGGCGCTGCGATCGGCCGAAACCCGATCTCCTTCGTCGTCCCGTGCCACCGGGCGCTCGGCAAGAGCGGTGCGCTCACTGGCTATCATTGGGGCCTGACGCGCAAACGCGCCATCCTCGGTTGGGAAGCGGGGAACGCGTAACGGCTTAACTCCCCTTCCAGCCCCTTGTGTGGGAAATGTCAGGCGGGCAGAGGGTATTCGCTAGGCAGCCTCCGTCAATCTCAGCAATTCCCGCGCCGCGCCCTCGTCGGTGATCAGCGTGTTGCAGCCGATGCGGCGGATGGTGGCCCGGATAGCCATTGCCCGGTGCGCGCCGCCGGAAGACAACACGATGTGCTTTGCCGTCTTCAACGTATCCAGATCGACCGACATCACCCGCTCGTTGATCGGGTGCCGGACCGAGTTGCCTTCGGCGTCGAGGAAGTTGAACATCGTATCGCAGACGCAGCCGGCCTCGATCAGTTGGGCAAGCTCCGCCTTTGAGATGAAACCCTCGGACAGCGAGGTCGAATGCGGGCCGATATCGCCGCAACTGACCACTGCCAGATCCATCTTCTCGGCGAGATCGTAGATCGCCTTCAAGCCGCATTTCTCGATCAGCGCGCGTTTTGTCTGCACGGAGTCGACCAGCAGAGGTGCCAGGAACATGTAGCATTCCGCACCAAACTGGCTCGCCAGGCGCCACGTGTAGTCGATCGGATTCGTCTGATGTACGGCGACGATGCCACCAAGCAGAGAAACCACCTTGCAGTTCTGCCGCCGCGGCGGACGAAAGCTCGAAAGGGAGGCCGTCATCGTCCGTCCCCAGCCGACACCGATCGTCATGTCGTCCTGGATGACCTTGGAGAGAAACTTCCCGAGCCCCAGACCGACGGCGCTGGCAAGCGCATCCGCGCTCGCATCGCGGGGTTCCGGAACCACGATCGCCTCGTCGAGCCCATAGGCCTGTTCCAACCGGGTTGCGAGTGCCAGGCAGTCGCCGACGCCGGCGTCAATCCAGATCTGCACTTCGGAGCGCTTCATCGCGTCGTCGAGCATCCGGATCACGGTGGATCGGCTGATGCCCAATCGCTCGGCGACGTCCTTCTGAGTCAGGCCCTGATTGTAGTAGAGCCAGGCCGCGCGCAGCCTCAGCGACGAGGTTTCGGACATGCTGGGATGGGTCTCACGTCTGAGTTTCGCCAAGGGATCTCCGGGCGCTTGAGGATGGAGTCGTTGCGCCCATGATACTTATGTCGATCCGATTGAGCAAATGTCTTGACTTCGCCATGTTGCGCTGGTGATAGTTGAGGCAGGAACGCAGACGGTCCCGGATGCGTTTAATCGCTTGCAACATGATCCGAAGGATTACCCGGCATGACGTCGAAACTAGAGCAACTTCGTTCCATGACCACGGTCGTCGCCGATACCGGCGACATTGAGGCGGTCGCTCGTCTCAAGCCGGTGGATTGCACCACCAATCCGTCGATCGTGCTGAAGGCAATCGGTTCGCCGATTTTTGCGGACCAGTTCAAGGAAGCGGTGGCTTGGGGCAAGTCCCGGAACGGCGGCTCGGATGCCGTCGTGGCGGCCGTTGCAGATCGCCTGGCGATCTCCGTCGGCGCGGCGCTTGCCGCGATCGTGCCCGGCCGCGTTTCGACTGAAGTGGATGCCGACCTTTCCTTCGATACCGAAGCGTCTATTGCCAAGGCGCATGCCATCATCGCCGCCTACAAGGAGCGCGGCATCGAGCGTGACCGCATCCTCATCAAGCTCGCCTCCACCTGGGAAGGTATCAAGGCTGCCGAAGTGCTGCAGACGGAAGGCATCGACTGCAACCTGACGCTGCTCTTCAGCCACGCCCAGGCGGTTGCATGCGCCGATGCCAAGGCGTTCCTGATCTCGCCCTTCGTCGGTCGTATCCTCGACTGGCACAAGAAGGCGACCGGCCAGGAATACACGGCCGAAACCGATCCGGGCGTCGTGTCCGTGCGCAGCATCTACAACTACTACAAGGCGAACGGCATTTCGACGATCGTCATGGGGGCCTCCTTCCGCAATGTTGGCGAAATCGAAGCGCTGGCCGGTTGCGACCGCCTGACGATTGCTCCGAACCTGCTCGACGAACTCGACAAGGCCGAAGGCAAGCTGGAACGCAAGCTCTCGCCTGAAAAGTTCGAGCCGGTCAAGCCGATCGCCATGGACGAGAAGACCTTCCGCTGGATGCTCAACGAAGACCAGATGGCGACCGAAAAGCTTTCGGACGGCATCCGCCTCTTTGCCAAGGACCTGCATGCGCTGCGTGATCTTGTCGCCAAGGAACTGCAGCTCGCTGCTGCGTGAGAATAGATACACTGCGAACAACGAAAAAAGGCCCGTTTCGCGACGGGCCTTTTTGTTGGGGGGAGGGTACCCACGTCATGCAGTCATTCAGGCCGGCTGTACCGCGAGCTTCGGGGTGCCGGGCTTTTTCAGGAGGAGCACGGACATCGCCGCGATCATGCACATCACTCCGGCGATCTGCAGCGCCGGCATGTAGGTGTTGAAATCGCTCTTGAAGTAGCCGGCGCCGAAGGCGGCGGTAGCCGCGCCGATCTGGTGTCCGGCAAACACCCAGCCGAAAACCATTCCCGCCTGCTCGCGCCCGAACTTCTCTGCTGCCAGCTTGACGGTAGGCGGCACGGTCGCGACCCAGTCCAATCCATAGAATATGGCGAAGACCGACAGTTCCACGAAGCTGAAACCGGAGAAGGAAAGGTAGATCAGCGACAGGCCGCGCAGGCCGTAGAACCAGAACAACAGGATGCGGTTGTCGAACCGGTCAGAAAGCCAGCCCGCGAAAATCGTGCCAATGAAGTCGAATATGCCGATCACGGCCAGTGTGCCGGCCGCGGTGACCGCAGCCATGCCGAAGTCGCCGCAGATCGAGATCCAGTGGGTCTGGATGAGGCCGTTGGTGGACAGTCCGCAGACGAAGAAGGTTCCGAACAGAACCCAGAAGGTTGCACTGGTGGAGACGTCGCGAAGGACGAGGAGTGGGGCGGCAAGGGTCGCAAGCAGGTTGTGGTCCTGCTTCGGCGGCTTGACGACCGCCGTCTCGCCGTAGGCCGGCAAACCGACGTCGGAGGGATGATCCCGCATCAGCAGAAGGACGAGCACCATGGCGACAGCGATGACGCTCACGGTCAGCGTCAGTGCCGTGCGCCATCCGTAGGCCTCGGTCAGTGCCGCCAGCAGTGGCAGGAAAACGAGCTGGCCGGTGGCATTGCTGGCCGTCATCAGGCCGACGATGAGGCCGCGCCGCTTGGAGAACCATCGCGTCGCAACCGTCGCGCCCAGAACCAGCGCCGTCATGCCGGTACCGACCCCGATGACGACGCCCCATAGCAGCAAAAGCTGCCAGACCTCGGTCATCATCAACGAGATGAGGATGCCGCCCATGATCATCGCCAGTGCCGTGGCGACCACCTGGCGAATGCCGAAATGTTTCATGAACGAGGCTGCAAACGGACCGAGCAGACCGAAGAGCACGAGACGGATCGCCATGGCGGTCGAGATGTCGGCAATGTCCCAGCCGAATTCCTGATGCAGCGGCTGGATCATCACGCCGGCCGAGCCCATGGCGCCCGCGGTTGCCAGCATGGTGAGGAAGGTGGTGACGGCAACCACCCATCCATAGTGAAGGTTCCTGCCTGACATCCAACGGGCGGCGTAAGTCGAGATCATGGGTCTGGTCCCTTCATCGCCGTCGACACGGCATTCGTGATTTTGCGGGTATATACCCGTGTTAAGTTGAAAAAATCAGAACGCGGCGAGCAGTTCTTGCAACTGCCGCGTCTTTTCCTCCCCCAGCCGGGCCTCGATGGTTTCCTGAACGCCGTCCCACAGGGGCGCGCCCTCCTTCAGGAGATCGTGCCCCTTTTCCGTCAGGTCGAGCATTGTTTCGCGATTGTCCTTGCCGGGACCGATGGTCACAAGGCCCATGCGTTCAAGCACCTTGGCGTTGCGGCCGACCGTAGAGCGGTCGAGCTCGACACGCGCGGCCAGGTCCGTCAACGACACGGGTGCCAACCCGCGGATGTTTCGAAGCAAGCTGAACTGCCCGATGTTCACGCCAAGCGGCGCTAGTGCCTCGTCGTAGTAGGACGAGACCTTGCGGGTCGCTTTTCGCAGCATGATGCAGTGGCAGGACGAGCTTGACATAAGTGCGGGTATATACCCGGAACATTGTTCCGGCAAGCCTGATATTGCGCGTTGTCGTAACGCTGCAAGCTGCGGTTCAATGGGCGGTGCGGGCCACCAGTGTCGTCCTGATAAAGGCAGCGATGAACATCGTCGTCATCAGGAGGACGATCGTCGGCGCCGGGGCGCTGTCGATGAAGAAGCTCAGATAGATGCCGATCAGCGAGGCGCTAACGGCGATGGCAACGGCCGTGAGCATCATCATGCCGAAGCGCCTCGTCAGCAGGAAGGCGATGGCGCCGGGCGTGACGAGCATGGCAACCGACAGGATGATGCCGACGGCCTTGAGCGCACCGACCACCACGAGTGAAAGGACCGCCAGTAGCCCGTAATGCAGCAGGCGTGTCGGCAGGCCGATGGCCTTTGCGTGCTGCTCATCGAAGGAGTGTACAAGAAGGTCCTTGCGGAGCAGGACCAGGAACAGCGTTGCGGCCAGCGCGATCAGGCCGGTCTCGATCAGGTCGCGGGTAACGATGCCCAGCATGTCGCCAAAGAGGATATGGTCGAGATGAACGTCGCTCTGCACCTTGACGTAGAGCACGAGGCCGAGGCCGAACATGCCGGAAAAGACGATGCCGAGCACCGTATCTTCCTTGATGCGGCTGTTTTCCTTCAGGAAGCCCGTAGAAACGGCGCAGATCATCCCGGCGACAAAGGCACCGATAGCGAGCGGGATCGACAGGATGTAGGCAATGACGATGCCCGGGAAGACGGCGTGCGAGACGGCATCTCCCATCAGTGACCAGCCCTTCAGGACCAGGAAGCACGAGAGGAGCGCCATCGGTATCGCGATCATCAGCGTCACGATGAAGGCGCGCTGCATGAAATCGATCTGGAACGGCAGCCAGAGAAGCTCCAGCGTCTCGCTCATGGGGCTTCCTCCAGCGTCTGGCGAAGGCGCCGGCGAGCCGCAAGCATGCCGTGCTTCGGCGCAAAGAGGAAGGCTGTGAGGAAGAGGGCGGTCTGCAGGACGACGATAATGCCGCCGGTGGCGCCGTCAAGGAAATAGCTCAGATAGGCGCCGACGAAGCTGGTGATGGCGCCGATCGCCAGAGCCAGAAGAATGACCCGCTGGAAGCGGTCGGTCAGCAGGTAGGCAGTCGCGCCGGGGGTCACCACCATGGCGACGACCAGGAAGGCGCCGACGGTCTGCAGCGCCGCGACCGTCGAGGCCGAAAGCAAAGTAAAGAACAGGATCTTGAGGAGGTCCGGTTTCAGGCCGATCGTCCTGGCGTGGTTCTCGTCGAAGAAGGTCACCATCAGGTCCTTCCACTTCACGGCAAGGACAACGAGGCTGACACCGCCGATGATGACAAGCTGCAGCGTGTCTCCCGGCGTGATCGCAAGGATGTTGCCGAGAACGATGGTCTGGATGTTCACCGAGGTTGGCGACAGCGACACCATGAACAGCCCGAGACCGAAGAAGGAGGTGAAGATCAGGCCGATGATGGCGTCTTCCTTCAGACGGGTGCGCTGGTTGAGGTAGAGCATGGCGGCGGCGGCAAGGCCTCCGGAGAGGAATGCACCGAGAGCGAAGGGCAGGCCCAGCATATAGGCGCCGGCCACGCCGGGCACGATGGAATGGGACAGCGCGTCGCCAATCAGCGACCAGCCCTTGAGCATCAGATAGGCGGAAAGGAAGCCACAGACGCCACCGACCAGGGCCGAGACCCAGATGGCATTCAGCATGTATCCGTAGGTGAAGGGCTCAAGAAGCGTCTGGAGCATCCGCTGCCTCTTTCGGCTTCTTCTGGCCGTTGCCGTTGCCGTAGACGATGAAGGGACGCTCGTCGTCGCTGATGACCTTCAGGTGGCGTGGATCGGCATCGTCGTGCAGGTCGGCGCCGCCAAGGATGAAGTGCCGCAGCACGCCTCCGAACGCCATTTCCAGATTGGCTTCGTTAAACGTGTCCTCCGTCTTGCCGTAGGCGAGCACCGTGCCCTTGACGAAGACCGTGCGGTCACAGAAATCCGGAACGCTGCCGAGGTTGTGGGTCGAGACAAGCATCACGCGGCCCTCGTCGCGCAGTGCGCGGAGCAGTTTGATGATCTGCTCCTCGGTGGTCACGTCCACACCGGTAAACGGCTCGTCGAGCAGGATGATCTGGCCTTCCTGGGCGAGTGCACGCGCCAGGAAGACGCGCTTGCGCTGGCCGCCGGAGAGTTCTCCGATCTGGCGCTTGCGGTAGTCCAGCATGTTCACGCGTGTCAGCGCCTCGGTGACCATCTCGTGGTCTCGCCGCGAGGGGATACGCAGGAAGTTCATGTGGCCGTAGCGGCCCATCATCACCACGTCCTCCACCAGAACGGGGAAGTCCCAGTCGACTTCCTCCGCTTGGGGCACATAGGCGACCAGGTTCTTGCGCAGCGCTTCCCGGGCGGGCATGCCGAGGATTTCCACGGAGCCTTGCGAGAGGTGCACAAAGCCCATGATTGCCTTGAACAGCGTGGATTTTCCGGCGCCGTTGACACCCACCAGCGCCGTGATGGTTCCCTTCGGGACAGTGAAGCTCGCATGGCGGAGAGCGGTCATGCCGCTGCGGTAGGCAACAGTGATATCGTTGACCACGAGGCCGTTTGTTGCGGGCTTCGCCTTTCCCATGATCATCCGGCAAGGCCCTCGGCAATTGTTTTGGCGGTCACGCTCAGGAGGTCGAGATAGGTGGGGACCGGTCCGCCTTCCTCGCTCAACGAATCTACGTAGAGGATGCCGCCGTAGGTCGCGCCGGTCTCGCGCGCCACCTGCTCGGCCGGGTCGGACGACACGGTGCTTTCGCTGAAGATCACGCCGATCTGGTTTTCGCGCATGGCATCGATCACGCCGCGCACCTGTTGCGGCGTGCCCTGGCTGTCGGCATTGACGGGCCAGAGATAGAGTTCCTTCAGGTCGAAGTCACGGGCGAGGTAGGAGAAGGCGCCTTCGCTTGTCACCAGCCAGCGGTGGCCATCCGGCAGGGCGCCGAGTGCATCGCGGATCGGCTGGATCTCGGCCCGGATCTTCTCGATATACGCCTTGGCATTCGCGTCATAGGTCGCGGCGTTGGCCGGATCGAGCTCGCTCAGTCCCTTGCGGATGTTCTCGACATAGATGACCGCGTTTTCTGGAGACATCCAGGCATGCGGATTGGGCTTTCCCTCGTAGGCGCCGCCGGCGATCGCCATGGGTGTAATTCCGTCGGATACCGTCACGCTCGGCACGTCACCGAGATTGGCGAGAAACTTCTCGAACCAGAGTTCCAGGTTGAGCCCGTTGCGCAGGATGAGGTCCGCGTCGCGTGCCCGAAGGATATCCCGTGGTGTCGGCTGATAGTTGTGAATCTCGGCGCCGACCTTGGTGATGCTTTCCACATCGGCCGCATCGCCCGCCACGTTCCTCGCCATGTCCGCGATCACCGTGAAGGTGGTGACCACCTTGGGCTTTTCCTGAGCGGCTGCAGCCCAGGGCGTGGCTAAAAGAAATGTCGTGAGGGCAAGGCTGCGGAGGAGGAGCAGTTTCATGGACGCGATCAAACCTCTTTTGCAAATAAGTTGCAATACCATTTAACAAATCCAGCGCATGTGTCAACGCTAATGCAAATCATTTGCAATTGGCGCGGGCTATTTCGTGTCGAGGAACGGTGCCGTGCGGTTGATGGTTCCGGCTTAAAGGTTCATCAAGGACATTCAGGCACTGTCCAGTTCACCAGTTCGGTAAGTTTTGCGTATGGATGTGGAGTTGGGAATGCCGGAGTTTCGTGGATGAAGAATCTCGTGGCCCGGATTCCGCGAAAATTGCTCTTCGTCATTTCTGGAATTACGTTGCTCGGTGGCGGCAGCGGTGCGGCGGCAGTCTATGTCGGTGCCGACCGGCTTCTTGGGCCCTCCTATTCGGATCTCAACGGCCCGAAATGCACGACGGTTGCGACCATGCGGATCAAGAAGGCCGACCGCTACTGGATACGCAAATACGTGACCACCGAGGGCAAGGGCGACGGGCTGTCGCGGCTCAAGACGGCGCTCCGCGTTGCGCAGACGGTGCAGAGGGCGGAGAAATCCGACCTCGTGCAGGTTACGGTCCTCGACGCGGCCGGGCCGACCGAGCGGGCCAGGATGCGCGGCCGCGCCATCGGTGCCCAGGTCGTCTACATTCCGGATCTTGACAAGGTGCCGGAAGGCGCTGCGGTTCAGCCGATCAATGCCTATTACGTTGATGGCGCCGCAGACCAGAGCGGCCAGTTCTGGGGCTTGCGGATCGACCTGCCGCAGGAAGACGCCGAGGCTATCTCCGCGGCGTTGACAGACGATGCCAATTGCCTGGATCCGACCGTCGAAGGTCAGCATGCGCTTGCCGCGCCGGCGGGGCATGGCGCGACCACCGTCCATGGCGAGCCCACGGGACATGGCGCAGAAACCATCCCCTGATGGACATGGCGACGAAGCCGCGGCCGCTGAGGATGACGGGTTTGTCGCAAAGATAACCGGCAAAGTGAATTCCATGCTCTTCGGAGAGACGGCGGATGAGGTTCCTGCAGGAACCGAACCGCTGATACCTGCCGACGAGGCGTTGCCGGAACATTCGCAGACCAAGGCGGCCTCACCCTCCCATCCGGCAGAGGTCGAGGAACATACCGCAGTAGTCGAGATCCCGGACGAGAAACCGGCTGTGAAGAAGGCCAAGGCATCGCCAGCGCCTGTCGCGGCCGAGGATGACGATCCCGAGAAACATCGCAGGAAGCCTACGGAGCACGCAGCCGCTCATTGATGAGCGGCGCGTGGCATTTCCCGAAAACCGGGTTCAATTTTCCGGTCGATACGTAAAAAAGGCGGCCCCTGAGGCCGCCTTTTTGCTGCTTGGTCTGTCAGTCCGCCTTGGCGCGGCGGGCCGGGAAGAGGATGACGTCCCGGATCGATGGTGCGTTGGTCAAAAGCATGATCAGGCGGTCGACGCCGATGCCCAGGCCGCCTGCCGGCGGCATGCCCTGGTCGATTGCATCCAGGAACTCGTCGTCCAGCTGCTTTTCCTTTTCGCCGCGAGCATGCGCCTGTTCAAGCTGCTCGACCATGCGGCGGCGCTGCTCTTCCGGATCGTTCAGCTCGGAAAACGCGTTGCCCAGTTCCCAGGCGTTGCAATAGGTCTCGAAGCGCTCGACCAGACGGGGCTCGCCGGGGACTTCCTTGGCAAACGGCGAGATGTCCTTCGGGAAGTGGGTGACATGGCTCGGCTGGATGAGCGTTGCTTCCACTTTCTCCTCGAAGATGAAAGCCAGGCATTCGCCCCAGGTCCAGTCCTTCTCGACTTCGAAGCCTGCGGCCTTGGCGGCGGCGCGGGCTTCCTCGTCAGTCTTCATGGCGAGGAAGTCGATGCCGGTGACGTCCTTGACGGCGTCGGGCATGGGTACGCGCTCGAACGGTCCCTTGAAGGAAAGTTCCTTGTCGCCATAGGTGAACTCGGTCGAGCCGTGGATCTTCATGGCCAGTTCGGCGAACATCCGCTCGACGAGGTCCATGATGTCCTCGTAGTCGGCATAGGCCCAGTAGCACTCCATCATGGTGAACTCGGGATTATGCCGGGTCGAGACGCCTTCGTTGCGGAAGTTGCGGTTGATCTCGAACACCTTGTCGGTCAGGCCCGAAACCAGCGTGCGCTTCAAATACAGTTCCGGCGCGATGCGCAGGTACATGTCGAGCTTCAGCGTGTTGTGGTGTGTCTTGAAGGGTTCCGCCGTCGCGCCGCCATAGACGGAATGCAGCATCGGGGTCTCGACTTCCATGAAGCCGTCATCTTCCATGAAGTGACGGATGCCCGAAACGATCTTCGAACGCTGCTGGAAGCGGAGCTTGGATTCCTCGTTCGTCATGATGTCGAGGTGGCGCTTGCGATAGCGGATCTCGATATCGGAAACGCCATGCCACTTCTCCGGCATCGGCAGCAGGGTCTTCGTCAGCATGACGATCTGCTGGGCGTTGATCGTCAGTTCGCCACGTTTGGTGCGGCGCACGACACCGGTGACGCCGATGATGTCGCCGATATCGATCATCGGCAGCAGCGCGCGGGCTTCTTCCGGCGTGGTGTCCTTGTGGCTGAAAATCTGGATCTTGCCGGAGGCATCATGGATATCCATGAACATGCCGGAATTGCGCGAGGAATAGACGCGGCCGGCAACGGTCACGACGTCGCCGCTCTCGGTGTCGAGTTCCAGCGTTTCGTATTTCGCAGCCAGTTCCGCATTGGTCATCGTGCGGTGGAAATGCGCCGGGTAGACGTCGCCGATCTGTTCGCGCAGCAGCTTGAGCTTCTGGGCACGGACTTCCGTCGCGTCGGAGGAGAGGGCGGTTTCGGTCTTGGTGTCGGTCATCGTGTTTGTTCCTGTCGGTGCATGGCCGCGCAGGCCCGTGCTTCCGTATCCGTCATTCCTGTGCTTGTCACAGGAATCCAGTGCACCCAAGTCCTTGGGCGCGAGAGACTTAATGCATTCTTTCACGGCGCAGAGGTGCCGTGGCTGGGTTCCTGTGACAAGCACAGGAATCACGGAGGTGAGATTATCACCTCCGCATAAATCAGTTGCCGTCGCCCACCATGGAGGCGACGACGGTAGCGGCAACCTTCAGACGCTGGCGCACGACCGAACGGCCGAGCAGCGCCATGCTGTCGAACAGCGGCAGCGAGCGGGCCGATCCGGACACGGCAACGAACAGCGGCGGCGTGACGACGCGCAGCTTCTTGCCGAGCTTGTCCGCAACGCTGCGAAGCTCCTGGTCAATCGTTTCGACGTTCCACTCGAGGATCTTTTCGAGGTCCGCCTGGACGGTGTTGATGATTTCCAGCGTTTCGGCCGGGCTCGTCTTCAGGCCGGCGAACGAGGCTGGCGTCAGGCCGACGTCGCCCGACAGCAGGAAGCCGGCCAGCTGCGGCAGTTCGCCAAGCTTGGAGATGCGGCTCTGCGACAGCTTCAGGCCTTCCGTCAGGCGCAAGTTTTCCATTGCCCATTCGAGCGAGCGCGCGATGAACTCTTCCGGCGTCAGTTTTTCGCGGAGCCAGCGGCCGTTCAGCCAGTCGAGCTTCTGAATGTCGAAGATCGCACCGGCCTTGGATAGGTTGTCCGGGTCGAACTGGTTAGCAAGTTCGTCCATGGTCAGCAGTTCTTCGCCTTCGGCTATCTGGATGAAGAACAGGCCGAGGAAGTTCATCAGCGCTTCCGGCAGGTAGCCGAGCGCGGAATAGTAGGAGATCGAGGTCGGGTTCTTGCGCTTCGACAGCTTCGACTTGTCGGCATTCCGCATAAGCGAGAGGTGCATGAACACCGGCTGGTCCCACTCGAAGTAGCGATAGAGCAGGATGTGCTTCGGCACCGAAGCCAGCCATTCCTCGCCACGCGCGACGTGGGTGATCTTCATCAGATGGTCGTCGATGACGTTTGCCATGTGATAGGTGGGCATGCCGTCGCCCTTGATCAGGACCTGCATGTCGACCGAATCCCACGGGATCGAGACTTCGCCGTAGACGCCGTCGGTGAAATCGCAGGAGCCTTCGGTGGGGATTTTCATGCGCACAACGGAGGTTTCGCCCGCCGCCATCTTGGCAGTGACTTCCTCAGCCTTCAGATGCAGGCAGAGACCGTCGTACTTCGGCGGCTTGCCGCCAGCGCGCTGCGCCTCGCGCATCTGCTCAAGCCGTTCGGGCGTGCAGAAGCAGCGGAAGGCATGGCCCTTGTTCAGAAGTTCCTGGGCGTAGGGCTGGTACATGTCCTTGCGGTCGGACTGACGGTAAGGACCATAGGGGCCGCCCACATCGGGACCTTCCGACCAGGTAAGGCCCGTCCATTTCAGGGCGTCCAGCACCTTCTCTTCGAATTCCGGCGTCGAGCGGGTGGCGTCGGTATCCTCGATGCGCAGGATGAATTCGCCGCCCATCTTCTTGGCGAAGAGGTAGTTGAACAGAGCAATGTAAACGGTGCCGACATGCGGCTCGCCGGTGGGCGACGGTGCAATGCGGACGCGAGGGGTCGGATTGATCATGGATAATGCTCTATTTGGCGCTGTATTGGGCGCGGGACCTGCGTGTCTCGGGATTGGGCCTTAGCGCATATTCAGCGCCAAGCGTCAAGACTCAAGGCGGCGAGGCCGTCTACTGCACCGGCCATACCCAGAGCAGGGCCGGCACGCTTACGAGTATAATGATGAAGGATAGCGGCAGGCCGAGGCGGGGGTAGTCGCTGAATCTGTAGCCACCCGGCCCCATGACCAGCGTATTGCACTGGTGCCCGACGGGGGTGAGGAAATCGCAACCCGCCCCGATCGCCACCGCCATCAGGAACGCTTCCGGCCGGTAGTCGAGCGCCGTTGCAAAACTCGCGGCGATCGGCCCCATGACCAGCACCGTCGCGGCGTTGTTCAGGAACGGGGTTACGCCCATGGCGGTGATCAGGATCATGGCGAGCGCCGCGTAGGGCGGCAGGCCGCCTGCCATGTTGCCGAGCCAGGCGGCGATCAGTTCGCTGGCGCCGGACGTCCGCAGCGTATCGGAGACGGGGATCAATGCTGCGAGCATGATCAGGATCGGTCCGTCGACGGCCTTGTAGACGTCGGTGAGGGGGATGGCCTTGAATATCGCCATGCCGAGAGCGGCTGCAAAGAAGGCAACGGCGACCGGTGCCCAGCCGACGGCGGTCGCGATCATCGCTGCGGCCAGGATGACCAGCGGGATGAAGGCGCGGCGCTGGGTTCCGAGCATCACCTCGCGCTGGGCAAGCGGCAAAAGGGTGAAATCCTGCATCACCCCCGGCAGGATGTTGCGATTGCCCTGCAGCACGATCACATCCCCGGCCCTCAGGGTAAGGTCTCTCAGGCGCTCGCTCAGCCGATGTCCCCGGCGGCTGACCGCGAGCAGGTTGACCCCGCGGGTGTAGGAAAGCGCCAGTTCCCGGGCCGACAGTCCGCACAGGGACGACTCGTGTGAAATGACGGCTTCGATCGAGATGACGTCGTCGCTCTGCGGTCCTTTTCCCTTCAGGGGCTTTCCGGAGAGCTGGAGCTTCGCACTGGAGACCAGGCGGTCGATTGCGGCCGAGCTTCCTTCCAGGATGACGCTGTCACCGTCGCGCAGAACAAGGTCCGGAAAGGGGGACATCCGCGCCGTGCCGCGCAGGATCGCCGTGGAGATGACCTCTCCGTCTCCAAGCTTCAACAGTTCGCCGAGCGGCTTTCCCACCACGCTGGACTGGGGTGAGACCATTGCCTCCGAGGTATAGTTGTCGATCTCGACAGCGTCTTCGATCGAGCTGCTCTGCTTCGTGCGGGACGGTACCAGCCAGTGAAAGAACAGGAGGAAGGTGACGCCCACCAGCGTCAGGATCGCGCCGACCGGCGTGAAGTCGAACATGGTGAAGGGCGTACCCGTCAGGTCTGCGCGCAGTTGTGAAACAACGATGTTCGGGGACGTGCCGATCTGCGTCATCAATCCGCCGAGCAAAGCGGAGAACGCCATCGGCATCAGGTATTTCGAGGGCGAGATGCCCGAGCGCCGCGAAAACTGGAAGGCGACCGGCATCATGATGGCGAGCGCGCCGATGTTCTTGATGAAGGCCGAGAGTACCGCGACGACGATCATCAGCAACGCGAGTTGTGCCCGCACCGAATTCAGGTTGGGGAAGAATTTCTTGATGGCGATGTCGACGATGCCGGAGCGGGCAACGGCGGCACTGACGACGAGCGCACTGCCGACGATGATGACGATGTCGTCGGAAAAGCCGGAAAATGCTTCATCGACCGGAACTATTCCTACCGCGACTGCAGCCACAAGGGCGCAACAGGCGACAATGTCGTATCGGAACCGATCCCAGATGAACACGGCCATCATCACGCCGATGACGGCGAAGGCTAGGATCTGCTCTGTCGTCATGGGACCCCGAAAAGAAGCGTGAAGCGGAAACGCTTCACTGGATGCCAGACTGGATGCCGGCGCAGCAAGGTTTCGCATAACGCGGGCGTGGCTGAAAGGTATCCGGGATCACTAAAATAAAAAATGGCCCGGGTTACGGGCCATTTTTCTCGGATTGTCAGTGGACGGGCGGGTCCGATTTCGCTCGCTTGCGGCGGACGATCATGTTCAGCCCTTCCACGAGTGCAGAGAAGGCCATGGCTGCGTAGATGTAGCCCTTGGGGACGTGGAAGCCCATGCCTTCGGCGATGAGGGTCGTGCCGATCATCAGCAGGAAGCCGAGCGCCAGCATCACGACAGTCGGGTTTCTCTCGATGAAGTTTGCGAGCGGTGTTGCGGCAATAAGCATGACGGTCACGGCGGCAACCACGGCGATGATCATGATCGGCAGGTGCGGCGTCATGCCGACGGCCGTGATGATGCTGTCGACCGAGAAAACGATGTCGAGGATCAGAATTTGGACGATCGCAGCGCTGAAAGTGAGCTGGACGCCGCCGAGCATGTCTTCCTTGTGGTCGATCGGATCGACCGAGTGGTGAATTTCCTTCGTTGCCTTCCATACCAGGAAGAGACCGCCGGCTATGAGGATCAGGTCCTTCCAGGAGAAGGGATGGCCGAAGACCTCGAAGATTGGATTGGTGAGCTGGACGATCCAGGCCACGGTGCCAAGCAGCGCAAGTCGCATGATCAGGGCAAGGCCGATGCCGATCTTGCGGGCTTTTTCCCGGTGTTCAGGTGGCAGCTTGTTGGTGAGGATCGAGATGAAGATCAGGTTGTCGATGCCGAGCACGACCTCCATGACGACGAGCGTGACCAATGCGACCCACGCTGTCGGATCCTGAACCAGACTTAGGATGTCCACCGAAAATTCCTTCTTTTGATTTCGATCAATTTGCTCGACCGATTTAAGTGTGCAGACGTCAAAAACAAGATCAGGGATATGTGGAAATGCTGAATTGTCAGGTTATTCCGGCCTTTTGCATTCACGGAATCGTCATGTCCGCCACAAATGGCGTGGACATGCGGGGGCACATTTCACGGCATGGTCGAATTTTTCACTCGCGAGTATGTCGTCAGATCGCCAGGAAAGTCGGAACTGGGAAAGCGTCCCAGAATTTCTGATTTACGTACCTCAAAAATTCCGCTACCACCGGAATGGGAGGACAGATGAAACCTACGGTTCACGACATTGCACGCTGCGCGGGCGTCAGCCTCGCTACGGTGGACCGTGTTCTCAATGCCCGGCCGGGCGTGCGTGGCGCCACCCGTGAACGGGTCGAGCAGGCCATTGTCACGCTGGGTTATGTTCGTGACCTTGCTGCAGCAAATCTGGCCAAGGGCCGCACCTATCGCTTTGCCTTCATCCTCCCGGCCAACGACAATTCCTTCATGATCGGACTTCGGCGCGAGGTCGAGGCGGCGATCGCGCGTTCTTCCGTGGAGCGCACGCAGATCGAGATCATCGAGGTTCCTGCCTTCGATGGCGGCGCCCTTGTTCTGGCGCTGGAGAATGTCCTCGCCCGGAAGCCGGACGGCGTGGCCCTCGTGGCCATCGATGCACCGCAGGTGAGGGCCGTCGCCGAGCGGCTTGCCGACGCAGGGGTCGCCGTCGTCACGCTCGTTTCCGATCTTGGCGCTTCCGGCCGTCACCACTATGCCGGGATCGACAACATTGCCGCAGGTCGCACGGCAGCAAACCTGATGGGCCGCTTCCTCAGCAAGGTGGATGGCCGCGTCGGCCTGCTCGCCGGTTCCATGCTGGTGCGCGACCATCGTGAACGGCTGGAAGGGTTCCTTTCGGTCCTGTCGGAAGACTTTCCGCAGGTGGCGATCCTACCCGTCATCGAGGCGCGGGACGATCCGGCGCTTGCCGAGACCTCCATCCGCGAAGCCCTGCGCCGTCACGTAGGCCTCAACGGCATCTATAGTCTCGGGGCCGGCAATCGCGGTCTCATCCGCGCGCTTCGCGAGGTGGACGCGGCAAGGCGGCCGGTGGTGATCGCGCACGAACTGACGGCTTCCACCCGCAAGGCACTCGCCGATGGGGTGATCGATGCGGTTCTCAATCAGGATGCCGGCCACGAGGTACGCAGCGCCATCCGCGTCCTGAAGGCGAAGGCCGATGGGCTGCCGGTGCTTGCCGCCCAGGAACGCATCCGCATCGACATATTCCTGAAGGACAATCTGCCGTGACCGGTAGCTTCCGAAGACGATGAAGCGGATCTTCCGGACAGGTGCGCTGCAGGCAAACAATCCGCCGTAAAATGGCGACGTAATAAGGAGAAGCCATATGTATCTCGGGCTCGATCTCGGCACATCCGGCGTCAAGGCGATGTTGATCGACGGTGATCAGAAGATCATCGGTTCGGCGAGTGGTTCGCTCGACGTGTCGCGGCCGCATTCCGGCTGGTCCGAGCAGGATCCGGCTCACTGGATACGCGCGACGGAAGAGGCGATCGCCGGCCTCAAGGAGAAGTTTGCCAAGGAACTCTCGGCCGTGAAAGGCATCGGCCTGTCGGGACAGATGCACGGGGCGACGCTGCTGGACGCGCAGGACCAGGTGCTGCGCCCCTGTATTCTGTGGAACGATACGCGCTCCTACGAGGAGGCCGCCACCCTCGATGCCGACCCGCGCTTTCGCAAGATCACCGGCAACATCGTCTTCCCCGGCTTCACGGCGCCGAAGCTTGCCTGGGTAAAGAACAACGAGCCCGGGATCTTTGCCAAGGTGGCCAAGGTCCTGCTGCCGAAGGACTATCTGCGCCTGTGGCTGACGGGCGAACATATTTCTGAAATGTCGGACTCGGCCGGCACGTCCTGGCTCGACACCGGTGCGCGCAAATGGTCGTCCGAGCTTCTGGCCGCGACGGATCTTTCCGAAGACCATATGCCGTCTCTGGTTGAAGGCACCGAGCAGGGCGGCAAGCTGCGCAGCGAAGTTGCTTCGGCATGGGGCATGGGCGAGGGTGTCGTCGTTGCCGGCGGAGCAGGGGACAATGCCGCCTCCGCCTGCGGCATGGGCACTGTCGCCGAAGGTCACGCCTTTGTCTCGCTTGGTACGTCGGGTGTTCTCTTTGCGGCCAACGGCTCCTATCTGCCGAAGCCGGAAAGTGCAGTGCATGCCTTCTGCCATGCGTTACCGAACACCTGGCACCAGATGGGCGTCATCCTCTCGGCGACCGACGCTCTCAACTGGCACTCGCATGTCACCGGCAAGTCGGCCGCCGATCTCACCCAGGAACTGGGCGAAACCTTGAAGGCGCCGACCGGCGTCACCTTCCTGCCCTATCTCTCCGGCGAGCGAACGCCCCACAACGACGCGGTGATCCGTGGCGCCTTCATCGGCCTGGAGCATGAATCGAGCCGCGCCGTGCTGACCCAGGCAGTCCTGGAGGGCGTGACGTTTGCGATCCGCGACAACCTCGAAGCCTTGAAATCTGCCGGGACCTCGATTTCGCGCGTCACGGCCATCGGCGGGGGTTCCCGCTCGCGCTACTGGCTGGCCTCGATTGCAACCTCGCTCGGCGTGGAGGTGGATATACCGGCGGATGGCGATTTTGGCGCTGCCTTCGGTGCTGCCCGCCTCGGGCTCATCGCCGCCACCGGTGCAGACCCGCTCGCGGTCTGCATGCCGCCAAGGACCGCGGAGACCGTCGCGCCGGTATCGGATCTCTCCGATTCCTATGAGGTCGCATACTCCCGATACCGCGCGCTCTACCCGGCGATACGGTCGCTGGCGGGGTGAGCACCTCCCTCAAGGGATGGTAAGAATTTTACAAGGAGGAGAAATCCATGAGCACAGGCTTTTTCGGCGATATCGCCAAGATCAGATACGAAGGTCCCGACAGCACCAATCCACTGGCCTACCGCCACTACAACCCGGATGAGATCGTCGCCGGCAAGCGCATGGAGGATCACCTGCGTTTCGCCATTGCCTACTGGCACACTTTCGCCTGGGAAGGTGGCGACCCGTTCGGCGGCCGGACCTTCGATCGCCCGTGGTATGGCGACGACATGGCCAAGGCCAAGCTCAAGGCCGACGTGGCGTTCGAGATGTTCAGCCTGCTCGGCGCGCCCTATTATTGCTTCCATGACGCGGACGTGCGGCCAGAAGGCAAGACCTTTGCCGAGAACACGAAGAACCTGAACGAAATCGTCGATTACTTTGCTGGCAAACAGGAAGAAACAGGCGTCAAGCTCCTCTGGGGCACGGCCAACCTCTTCTCCAATCGTCGCTTCATGTCGGGCGCCTCGACCAATCCGGATCCGGACGTGTTCGCCTATTCTGCCGCGACCATCAAGACCTGCCTGGACGCGACCATGAGGCTCGGCGGTGAGAACTACGTGCTGTGGGGTGGCCGCGAAGGCTACGAGACGCTGCTCAACACGGACCTTGCCCGCGAGTTCGACCAGATGGCGCGCATGCTGCACCTCGTCGTCGAGTACAAGCACAAGATCGGTTTCAAGGGTGCAATCCTGGTCGAGCCGAAGCCGCAGGAGCCGACCAAGCACCAGTACGACTACGATGTCGCGACCGTCTACGGCTTCCTCAAGAAGTACGGCCTCGAAAACGAAGTGAAGATGAACGTCGAGCAGGGCCATGCCATCCTTGCCGGCCACACCTTCGAGCACGAGTTGGCGCTTGCCCGCACGCTCGGCATCTTCGGTTCGATCGACATGAACCGCAACGACTACCAGTCGGGCTGGGATACCGACCAGTTCCCGAACAATGTGCCGGAAATGGCGCTCGCCTACTACCAGGTGCTTCTGGCCGGCGGCCTCACCACCGGCGGCACGAACTTCGACGCGAAGCTGCGCCGCCAGTCGCTCGATCCGCAGGATCTCCTGATCGGTCATATCGGCGGTATGGATTGCTGCGCCCGTGGCCTGAAGGCGGCGGCGAAGATGGTCGAGGACGGCGCGCTTCAGAAGCCGCTGGACGAGCGCTATGCCGGCTGGAACAGCCCGGAGGCGCAAAAGATGCTGCGCGGCGAATACAAGCTCGAGGACATCGCGGCACGCGTGGAAAAGGATAACATCAACCCGGAACCCCGTTCGGGTCGCCAGGAACTCCTCGAAAACGTCGTCAACCGCTACGTCTGACGGTTATGCATCAGACCGGCCGGGATACGTTTCCGGCCGGCCTCTACGAGAGGTCGTGAAGGTCTTTTCCGAGCGGCCTTGTCACTGAGAAGTCCGAGAAGCGCACGTCCAGCCCGGCACGTTCCGGCGTGCAGCACATGGGGCCAACCCGATAGGAATGCGCCCTCGGAAACGGGCAAAGGCGTACCAGCGGCCAGTGCGTCCCATCCACCGAGGCCTGCAAGCGCAGGGTGCCGTTCGCCACGGTGATGCGCAGGTAAAAATCTCCTGGATCGCCTGAATAGATGCCGGTTGCCCAGTCGGAGCGACCAACAGTCAGGACGCTTCCGAGGCACGCCCTTCCATCGGATAGCTCGATGCCGGCCTTGATCCAGTTCGCTTCATCTATCCGGACCATCAGGCCGGCCTGGTCGTAGAGCTTTTCATAATTGGCCTGGACCCGGATCGAGGCGGTGAACGCGTCTTCCGTCGGGGCGCCGAAGAAATGCCCGCTGTCGCGGGTAAAGCCGTAATGCGTTTCCCGCCAGAAGTCGGTGCGGTCGTCGGTAACCACGCCGAGCACGCCCTCGTGCAGCGACCATTGCTGTGGCTCATTCATCCATTGGCAGTTCTCAAACATCGGCGGCTCCTGTGCTGATCCGGCAAGGCTGACTTTGCCAACCTATGCAGAATCCGCAGCTGCGGGAAGGCCGCAAGCGAGCCGGCTCGACCGCAAACAGGACGAATGCTGCTTTACGTACCTCAGAATCTTCGTTAGCCTGATACAGGGAGGAAGTTCAGGTGCATGTTCTAGCATTTCATTATGCCGGCGCGCGTTCGGTTGACCGTTTTCGCCGAGGCCTGCCGGTTCTGATCCCTGCAGGTGCTGCTCGATGAGGCCGCCTGCTCTTGATGCGGCGATGCCCATTCTCGAGGCGCGCGATCTTTCCAAAAGCTTTGGCCCCGTTGAAGTCCTTCGCGACGTGTCGCTTTCCGTGCGGCCGGGCGAGGTGCATGCCATCATCGGCGAGAACGGCGCCGGCAAGTCCACGCTGATGAAGATCCTTGCCGGAAACCATCAGGCGACACGCGGAGAAATCCTCATCGACGGACAGCCGGTGCATTTCGCCGGGCCGGTGGATGCGGAAAGCCGCGGCATCGTGCTGGTTCACCAGGAAATCCTGCTCGCGCCCGATCTTACGGTGGCGCAGAACATTTATCTCGGCCGCGAACTGCCAAAGGGTATTTCCCTGGATGACAGGGCGATGAACGAGGGCTCCGCGCAGGCATTGCGCGGCCTGGGCGCCGAGATCGATCCGAAGGCCATTGTCGGCAGCCTGTCGATTGCCCTGCGCCAGCTCGTGCAGATCGCCCGCGTGCTGCTGGTGCCGCACCGGGTCGTCATCTTCGACGAGCCGACCGCCTCCCTTACCCCCTTCGAGACCGATGCGCTGCTCAAGGTCATCAAGGACATCCGCGCGAAGGGCGTGGGCATCCTTTACATCTCGCACCGCCTGCCGGAGGTGAAGGACATTGCCGATCGGGTGACGGTCCTCAGGGATGGCCGCCTTGTCGCCAGCCATGATGCGGCGGATCTCGAGCCGGCCGATATGGCACGGCTGATGGTCGGCCGCGACGTCGCGAAGCTCTATCCCGATCGCCATGGGACGCAGGTGCGCGAGACGGTGCTGGAGGTCGAGAATTTCGATGTGCCGGGCTATGCGCGTCAGGCCAGCTTCCAGCTGCGCAAGGGCGAAATCCTCGGCTTTGCCGGTCTTGTCGGGGCCGGTCGTACCGAACTGATGGAAGGTCTGGTCGGCCTTCGTCGCAGCCACGGCACGGTGCGGCACGGCGGCAAACCGGTTCAGTTCCGCGACGCGAAGGAGAGCATGCGGGCGGGAATCGTCTACCTCTCCGAAGACCGCAAGGGCAAGGGTCTGCTGCTGCTGAAGGACCTGGCCACGAACCTGACACTCGCCTCGATCGGCAGGTTCGTGCGCGGCCTGCAGATCGATCGAAAAAGAGAGAGTGCTGCGCTCGACGAGGCGATCCGCGAGTTCGATATTCGCACCGGGCGCAAGGATCTGCTGGCAGGGCAACTTTCCGGCGGCAACCAGCAGAAGCTGCTGATCGCCAAGATGATGATGCTCGATCCGTCGATCGTCATCATCGACGAGCCGACACGGGGCATCGATATCGGCACCAAGGAACAGATCTACAAATTCATCGCCCGGCTGGCGGACGAGGGGCGGTCGATCATCGTCGTTTCGTCCGAAATGCAGGAGTTGATCGGCATCTGCGATCGCATCCTTGTCATGCGGTCGGGGCAGATTGTCGGTGAAGTGACAGGGGAACACATGACCGAAAACGAAATCGTCGTGCTGGCCACGGGCGTAAAGACAGGGGAGGCTGCCTGAAGCCATGACGACTGCCTCAACTGAAACGGCAAAGCCGAAGACCTCGCGTGACTGGGACCTGCGGGCGGTTGCACCCTTCGTGGCACTGGCGCTTCTGCTCGTCCTCGGCGCCATCGCCAACGAGAACTTTATCTCGGTCACCAACCTGACGAACGTCATCACCCGCAGCGCCTTCATCGCCATCATAGCGCTGGGCGCAACCTACGTGATTTCGTCCGGCGGGCTCGACCTCTCGGTGGGCTCGATGGTTGCTTTCGTCGCCAGTCTGATGATCCTGTTCATGAATTCCGGCGTCATCTCCGATCCGATGCTCATGCTCGTGACGGGGATGCTTGTCGCGCTCGCCATCGGCGCGGCCTGCGGCCTCCTGAACGGCCTGATCACCACGGTCGGCAAGATCGAACCGTTCATCGCGACGCTGGGCACGATGGGCATTTATCGCGGTTTGACCACCTGGCTTTCGCAGGGCGGCGCCATCACGCTGCGCGACCGCGAGCTGCAGCAGCTCTACCGCCCGGTCTATTTCGGCGAGGTTTTCGGCGTTCCGGTGCCGATCATCGTGATCTTCGTCACGGCGGCGATCGCGGCATTCGTCCTTTACCGGACGCGCTACGGGCGGCACCTGATCGCGGTCGGATCGAACGAGGATGTGGCGCGCTATTCCGGCATTTCGGTCAATCGCGTCCGCACCATCGCCTATGTCGTCCAGGGGCTATGCGTCGCGGTGGCGGTGCTGCTCTACGTGCCGCGCCTCGGCTCGACCTCGGCGACGACCGGCATCCTGTGGGAACTGCAGGCGATCACGGCCGTCGTCGTCGGCGGTACGGCCCTGAGAGGCGGCGTCGGGCGCATCTGGGGCACGGTCTGCGGCGCCTTCATCCTGGAAATCGTCGGCAATATCATGCTGCTGTCGAACTTTGTCAGCGAGTACCTCATCGGCGCCATCCAGGGCGCGATCATCATCATCGCCATGCTCGTGCAGCGCTCGCTGTCACGGCGGTCATGACAAAAAACGGCCGGGTTCTTGGGTCGCGCCCGGCCGCAACGAAGACCCGTACTTGGGAGAGAAGATATGCGTAGAAGAACTTTCGGGTTGGTGACGGCAGCACTTGCCGCTTCGGTCGCCATCGGCCCCGGCATGGGCTGGGCTCAGGAGGAAAAGAAGGTCACGATCGGTGTATCCATCCCGGCCGCAGACCATGGCTGGACCGCCGGCGTGGTCTACCATGCCGAACGCGTCGCCAAGCTTCTGATGGAAGAGCATCCGGGCCTCAACGTCATCGTCAAGACATCGGCGGATCCGGCAAGCCAGGCGAATGCGGTGCAGGATCTTGCCGTGCAGGGCATCGATGCGCTGGTCATTCTGCCGACGGACCCGGATCAGCTGGTCAGCGCCATCCAGCAGGTCAAGGACGATGGCAAGTTCGTGGCGCTGGTCGACCGCGCGCCTTCCGTCAACGACAGCTCGATCCGCGATCTCTATGTTGCCGGCAACAACCCGGCACTCGGTGAAGTCGCCGGCAAGTATATTGCCGCAACCACGCCGGATGCCGAAGTGGTCGTCATCCGCGGCCTGCCGATCCCGATCGATCAGCAGCGCCAGGACGGCTTCGACAAGGGGATCGAAGGCTCGAACGTCAAGGTTCTGGATCGTCAGTACGGTAACTGGAACCGCGACGACGCCTTCCGCGTCATGCAGGACTACCTGACCAAATACCCGAAGATCGACGTGGTCTGGGCGCAGGACGACGACATGCTCGTCGGCGTTCTCGAGGCCATCGAACAGGCTGGCCGTAGCGACATCCAGTATGTCGTTGGTGGCGCCGGATCGAAGGACATGGTCAAGCGCGTCATCGACGGCGACAAGCTGGTACCGGTCGACGTCCTTTATCCGCCGGCAATGATCGCGACCGCGATGCAGCTGACGGCCGACGGTTTCTACGACCAGGTCCCGGTGAGCGGCGAATACATCCTCGATGCGACGCTTGTCACCAAGGACAATGCCGAGCAGTTCTACTTCCCGGATTCTCCGTTCTGATCATCAAACAGGCGCGCGCGGCTTTTCGTGCGCGCCTTCTCCATGTCCGCAAATCCGCAGTCATTTCGAAGGAACAAGCTCATGAAGACGATCAAGGGGCCGGCCATCTTTCTCGGTCAGTTCGCGGGCGATGCCGCGCCGTTCAACTCCTGGGACGGGATCACCAAATGGGCAGCTGAAAAGGGCTATGTCGGGGTACAGGTGCCAACCTGGGCGAGCCAGCTGATCGACCTGAAGAAGGCCTCCGAATCCAAGGACTACTGTGACGAGTTCGCCGGTGTTGCGCGCCAGAACGGCGTCGAGGTCACCGAACTTTCCACACATCTTCAGGGCCAGCTCGTTGCCGTGCATCCTGCCTATGACGAGGCGTTCGACGGCTTCACCGTGCCGGAAATGCGCGGCAATCCGAAGGCGCGGCAGGAATGGGCCGTCAGCCAGGTGAAGATGGCGCTGTCGGCCTCGAAACACCTCGGCCTCAAGGCGCATGCCACGTTTTCCGGCGCGCTTGCGTGGCCCTACATCTATCCCTGGCCGCAGCGTCCGGCCGGTCTTATCGAGGCTGCGTTCGACGAGCTGGCAAAGCGCTGGACGCCGATCCTCAACCATGCCGAGGACTGCGGTGTAGACGTCTGCTACGAGATCCATCCGGGCGAGGATCTGCACGACGGCGTGAGCTTCGAAATGTTCCTGGAGCGCGTGAAGAACCACTCACGCGCCAACATGCTCTACGATCCGTCGCACTACGTGCTGCAGTGCCTGGATTACCTGGACAATATCGACATCTACAAGGACCGGATCAAGATGTTCCACGTCAAGGACGCGGAGTTCAATCCGACCGGCCGCCAGGGCGTCTATGGCGGTTACCAGGGATGGGTCGGTCGCGCGGGTCGTTTCCGCTCGCTGGGCGATGGACAGGTGGATTTCGGTGCCGTCTTCTCCAAGCTCACCGCCAATGACTTTGACGGCTGGGCCGTCGTTGAGTGGGAGTGCGCATTGAAGAACTCCGAGGACGGCGCCCGTGAAGGTGCCGAGTTCGTCGAGGCCCACATCATCCGCGTTACGGAAAAGGCATTCGACGACTTCGCTGCCGGCGGCACAGACGATGCCGCGAACAGGCGCATGCTGGGGCTTTAGGAAAGCTCCGCTCCTCACTCCCTCCCGTGGGGAGGGAGACTGCCGCTCCGCTCGTGCCCTCCATCTGGTCCAGACATGGCCAGGGGCGCGACGCGGATATTTTCTCCCCTTCGTGGGGGAGGTGACCGGCAGGCCAGAGGGGTATCTTCGGAAAACGACATTCAGGGAGAAACGATCATGGCAATCGAAGGCAAGGACGGTGAGACACGCGAACCGCGCATCCGGCTCGGCATGGTGGGCGGCGGTGCGGGGGCCTTCATCGGAGCCGTTCACCGCATGGCTGCGCGTCTGGACGACCAGTTCGATCTGGTGGCGGGAGCGCTGTCATCGACGCCGGAAAAGGCGATGGCGTCGGGCCGTGACCTGGGACTCGATCCGGCGCGCACCTACGGTTCCTACAAGGAGATGGCGATCCGCGAGGCCAAGCTGAAGACCGGCATCGAGGCGGTGTCGATCGTCACGCCGAACCACGTTCACTACGAGGCGGCAAAGGAATTCCTTCGTCGCGGCATCCACGTGATCTGCGACAAGCCGCTGACCTCGAACCTTGCGGATGCGAAAAAACTGAAGAAGGTGGCGGACGAGAGTGATGCGCTGTTCATCCTGACCCACAACTATACCGGCTATCCGATGGTGCGGCAGGCGCGGGAGATGATCCAGAACGGCGACCTCGGCATTCTTCGCGTCGTGCAGGTCGAATATCCGCAGGACTGGCTGACCGAAGCCGTGGAGCAATCCGGCTCCAAGCAGGCCGTATGGCGCACGGACCCTGCGCAGTCGGGTGCCGGCGGTTCCACCGGCGATATCGGAACCCACGCCTATAACCTCGCCTCGTTCATCACTGGCTTGACGCTGACCAGTCTTGCTGCTGATCTCGACAGCTTTGTCGAGGGCCGCAGGCTCGATGACAATGCGCATGTCATGCTGCGGTTCGAGGGTGGGGCGAAGGGCATGCTGTGGTGCAGTCAGGTGGCGCCCGGCCACGAGAATGGCCTGAAGATCCGCGTCTACGGCACCAAGGGCGGCATTGAATGGACGCAGGCCGATCCGAACTATCTGTGGTTTACGCCCTTCGGCGAACCGAAGCGGCTCATTACCCGCAACGGTGCCGGTGCGGGTGCCGCTGCGGGCCGCGTTTCCCGTATCCCGTCCGGCCATCCGGAAGGATATCTGGAGGCCTTCGCGACGATCTACACGGAGGCCGCGCGCGCCATCAATGCGGCCAAGAAGGGCGCCAAAGTCGACAGGGATGTCATCTACCCGACCATCGATGACGGCGTGAAGGGTGTCGCCTTCGTTGAGGCCTGCGTCGCGTCGTCGAAGAAAAACGGGGCGTGGGTGAAGCTCTGATCGGCGCACGTCGCGGAGTGTCTTCTTGAGCCAGCAGTGCTGACTGCCTGGATTCAGGCTGTCAGCGCGTGACGCGCTTGTGCGCTTCATGTTCCGTGCTGATGCCACCGGCATCAACCGGCGACTGGAATTGCCGTTGGGGGAAATGGCTGAGGGCACATGGGGCGGCCGATGCCGCCCCATTCCAGTTCTCGATTGCTCACGCAGCCTGTTTGTTCTTCATGGCGCGGTCGACGCTGAACGGGCCGCCGCCGGCAACGAACAGGTAGAGAAAGACGAAGCAGAACAGGATGGATGCCACGCCGCCGTTCTGCGCCGGATAGAAGCCGCGCGGGAAGTGCCCAATGAAATAGGCGCATGCCATCAGGCCGGAGAGAACGAAGGCGGCAGGGCGGGTCTTGAAACCGATCAGGACGCAGAAGCCCAGGATCAGTTCCAGCATGCCTGCTATCCAGGAAAGGGATCCGATAGCAGGAACGCTCTCTGCGGCCGGAAAATGCAGGATCTTCTGCGTGCCGTAGCTGAAAAGCACCAGCGCAGTGACGATGCGTAGGAGGCTGAGGCAATGGGGCTGAAATTCGTTGAGCTTGCTTTGCATTGGGATTTCCACTGAGTTTGGGAGGGGGTTCCCTTTGCATTCTGCGGGTCGGGCTCAGCAATTCACTTTTCGCTGAGCACGCCGTTACTCAGAAGGCACGGCATCTGGATCTCGCTATTGCCGGATGAGCCCCGCACCCTAGCTACAGGTCGACTTTATTGCAGAAAGGGCGGCAGGGAATGAACAGAAGTGGCCTCTATCTCGTCATTGGAGCTCTCGCGGTCGTGGTGATCGGGCTCGGCATTTATGTCTATCAGGAGGAATCGAAACCGTCCGGGGTCGAGATAAAGATCGGCGAGGGTGGTGTTTCCGTCGAAGAAAACTGAGCGACGGCCACATGGCGATGGATTGCAGAAGGGCCGGAAACGGCCCTTTCTTCGTTCCGCGTGCTGTTGCAGGTGGGCTTCGTCCATGTCGATTACGACACCCGGGAACGGACGATCAAGAAAAGCGGCAAATGGTATCAGGCGCCGGCCTCGGGGTTTCCGGAAAGCAATCGCCGGCCAACCTGATTGCGCCAGTGTTGGGATATTTTTCCCGAAGATCGCCTTTATGGAAATTTCATTTCTGTTCTTTCCGCTCAGGAAGATGCATTTAGAAAGCATAGGCAAGGCCGAAGCGGCTACAGGAAAGCACGTCAAAATGTCCGGAAAAGTCTGTATCAAGCGAATGTGTGGCGCCGCAGCCTGATCTGCGTTACAGCGCAGTGCGCCATTTATGGCACGCAAAGGACGCTGTAAAACTTTGAAGCTGCGCATCGTACTTTCCGAAAATCGATTCCGATTTTCGGGCCGATGCGGTAGTCAGTGCGCCTGACATCCCAGACGTCAATTCCGCGAGCATTTGAAATGTCCAATCAAACTACTGCGCCCGCTGCCGGGCCGACCGGCACGATGGTCGCATTCGAGGGGGTCACCAAGCGCTTTGGCGGCGCCAACGGCCAGCCGGCATTCACCGCCCTCGACGGCGTCGACCTGACCGTCGCCAGGGGTGCCATCACCGGCATCATCGGCCGTTCGGGCGCTGGAAAATCCACTCTCATTCGCCTCGTCAATGGCCTCGAGAAGGCGTCCTCCGGCCGCGTTGTCGTCGACGATATCGAGGTTGGAGGCTTGTCGGAGACGGGCCTTCGGGATCTCCGCCGCCAGATCGGCATGATCTTCCAGCATTTCAATCTTCTGTCTTCCCGTACCGCGTTCGACAACGTCGCACTGCCGCTGGAGATCGCCGGCATGAACGCCAAGGCGATCCGGGATCGCGTCGCGCCGTTGCTGGATCTGGTCGGACTGGGCGACAAGTCGGGCCGCTATCCCGCGGAGCTGTCCGGCGGGCAAAAGCAGCGTGTCGGCATTGCGCGCGCGCTCGCCACGGAGCCCAAGCTGCTCCTGTCGGACGAAGCCACTTCGGCGCTTGACCCGGAAACAACACAATCGATCCTCGAGCTTTTGAAGACCATCAATCGCGACCTTGGCCTGACCGTCCTCCTCATCACGCACGAGATGGAAGTGGTGAAGACGATCGCCTCGCAGGTCGCCGTGATCGACAAGGGAAAGATCGTCGAAAGCGGCCGGACCTTCGATGTCTTCACCGCGCCGAAGCACGAGACGACGCAGTCGCTTCTGTCCGCGTCGATCGGGGCGAAGCTGCCGGAATGGATCCGCTCGGACCTGAAGCCGGCGCCAGCGCCGGGAGATCGGGTGCTGGTGCGGTTGGTGTTCTTCGGCGAGACCGCATTCCAGCCGCTGACGGCGCGACTGGTCGCGGAGATCGGCCCTGACGTCAATATTCTTGCAGGTGCGATCGACGAGGTGGCTGGAGAGCCCTTCGGTTCGCTCGTCGTTTCCTATTCCGCCGATCCGGGGACCATGGAGCGGGCCAACCGCTTCTACCAGCAGACCGGACTAACCACGGAGGTGCTCGGCTATGGCGCCTGACATGCTTCTTGCGCTTCTCTGGAAGGCCCTGCTGCAGACCGCACATATGGTCGCTGTCGCGGGCATTATCGGCTCGATCATCGGCCTGCCGATCGGTGTCTTCCTCGCCACCAGCAACAAGGGCGAGCTTTTCCCCGCGCCCGCTCTCAACAAGATCGTCGGCGCCATCGTCAATGCGGCACGGTCCACGCCGTTCATCATCCTCGTCGTGGCGATCATCCCGTTCACCCGGCTCATCGCCGGGACGTCGATTGGCACGGCTGCCGCCATCGTGCCGCTCACCATCGCCACCATTCCATTCGTCGCCCGGCTGATCGAGTCTTCGATCCGCGAGGTGGACAAGGGGTTGATCGAGGCGGCGCGTGCCATGGGTGCCACGCCGCTGCAGATCGTCACCAAGGTTCTGCTCGCGGAAGCACGGCCCGGTATCGTACTCGGCCTGACGCTGACGCTGGTCAGCCTTGTTGGATATTCGGCCATGGTTGGTGCGGTCGGCGGCGGTGGTCTGGGCGACCTCGGCATCCGCTACGGCTACCAGCGCTTCATGCCGGAAGTGATGCTTGCCGTCGTCGTCGTGCTGATCGTCGTTGTGCAGGCCATCCAGAGCGCCGGCGACGGGCTTGCCCGCCGCTTCGACAAACGTACCCGCAAGAACTGAATTTCAGGACACTTCAAGAAGGAGATAACCATGAAGAAGATCATCCTGGCAGCCGCCATCGCTGCCTTCGCTGCTGGCTCGGCACTTGCCGAAGACATCAAGATTGGCGTCACTCCCGGTCCGCACGCGCAGATCATGGAGAAGGTCAAGGAAATCGCCGCGACCAAGGGCCTCAACATCGAGATCCTCGAGTTTTCCGACTACGTCGTGCCGAACCAGGCGCTGGCCGATGGTGACCTCAACGCCAATGCGTTCCAGCACCAGCCCTATCTCGACAACCAGATTGCCGACCGTGGCTACGATATCGTCAGCGTCGCGCCGAATGTAAACTTCCCGATGGCGGTCTATTCCAAGAAGGTGAAGAGCCTCGAGGAACTGCAGGACGGCGCATCCGTCGCCATCCCGAACGATCCGACCAATGGCGGCCGCGCACTCCTGCTGCTCGCCGACAAGGGTCTCATCAAGGTCGATGAAACCAAGGGCGTCAAGGTCACCATCGCCGATGTGACCGAGAACCCGAAGAACATCCAGCTCGTCGAACTGGACGCCGCACAGCTGCCGCGCTCGCTGGATGATGTGGATGCATCAGCCATCAACACCAACTACGCTATTGAAGCCGGCATGAACCCGAAGACGGATTCCATCTCGCTGGAAGGCGAGAAGGCTCCCTACGTCAACGTCATCGCCGTCCGTTCCGAGGACAAGGATGCAGAATGGGTGAAGACGCTGATCGCTTCCTACCACAATGACGAGATCAAGGCGTTCATTGCGGAAGAGTTCAAGGGCGCCGTCATCGCCGGCTGGTAATCAGCACTGAGAACATGAAAAAAGGCCGCGTTCCTCAAGGAGCGCGGCCTTTTTCATAGCTTCCGCCCAATGGCGTTACCCGCCGATGTGCTTGAGGCCGCGTTGCCTGGCGAGTGCGATCTGATGCTGCCGCTGACGGTAGCGGTCCCGGTCGGCCTCAGTGCGCGTGTCGTAGCAATGCGAGCAGGAAACGCCTTCCTCGTAATACCGTGAGGTCACTTCATCCGCGGTGATGGGATTGCGGCAGGCGTGGCAGAGCTTGTGATTGCCTTCCTTCAGGCCATGCTCGACAGAGACGCGCTCGTCGAAGACGAAGCAGGCGCCTTCCCACAGGCTTTCTTCGGCCGGCACTTCCTCGAGATATTTCAGGATGCCGCCCTTGAGGTGGTAGACCTCGTCGAAGCCCTGTTCCTTCATGAAGGCTGTCGCCTTCTCGCAGCGGATGCCGCCGGTGCAGTACATGGCGATCTTCGGCTTGTTGTGCAGGCCGGTATTGTTCTTCACCCAGTCGGGAAACTCGCGGAACGTCTTGGTGTTCGGATCGACCGCACCCTTGAAGATGCCGATCGCCGTCTCGTAGTCGTTGCGGGTGTCGATGAGGATCGTTTCCGGGTCGGAGATCAGCGCGTTCCAGTCCCGTGGATCGACATAGGTGCCGACGATCTTGTTGGGGTCGATGTCCTCGACGCCCATGGTGACGATTTCCTTTTTCAGACGCACCTTCATGCGCAGGAAGGGCATCTTGGAGGCGCGGCTTTCTTTATGCTCAAGTGCGGCGAATTCCGGCTGGGCGCGCAGAAAGGCGAGCAGCCCGGCGATCGCGGCATCCGTGCCAGCTACCGTGCCGTTGATCCCCTCGCGGGCGATCAGCAGGGTTCCCTTCACGCCGCTCTCGTCGCAGAGCGCCTGCAGGGGCTCGCGGAAAGCCTCATAGCGGCCGAATTCGGCGAAGTGATACAGCGCCGCGACGCAATAGGTGCCGGCGGCCGGCGAGTTGGTAGCAAGATTGTCGATCATGCTTGGGAAATACAACCAGACGCGAAGCGGCGCAACGCGCTTTCTGTCGCTGCCGATCTGCGTCTGCTGCAATGCCACACCTGTGGGGGTCTCACTTGCGGGAGGCAGCCTCCCGCCACAGAAGCGCGATGCGGGCGGCCTCGGTGTCGGCATCGTCGGCAAAGACCAGTCTTGCCTGCTCGATCGCCTTTTGTCGCAGCGCCTGCTGCCGCGCTATGATTGCGCCGATCAGCAGCGCGAGCGTATCGCTGTCGCCGAAAAGGTCCGGGTTCTCGTTCACCACCTGGGTCAGGACGCTGAGGTCGTGCTCGTGGCCGAGGATGTCGACGAGGGTCTTTGCTTCCCTCTGTTTCGCTTTGAGGGCCGAGGGCCAGAGGTCGGAAAGCAGCGAAAGATGCATCCAATAGGTCTGCCCGACCTTGCGAAGATCGTGAAACGCTTCCGCGTCGGCCCCTTCCTGGCAGGCAACCAGATCGGCGGCTGCCCGCGAAAGTTCCTTCCGCCAGGCCATGGAAAGGCGGCGGGCCGTCTTGCGTGGACTATCGTCCAGCTCAAGCTCGTGAAGCGCCTCGATTGCTTCCCGGCAGGTCTGAGCCGCAGCGGCCATCTTGGCCGGCAGGTCGCTCTCCTCCGACGCGATCCGGTCGCGCCGATCGACCAGCGCCTTGGATGCTGAGGCGAGGGCTGCGACTTCTTCCGGCGAGCCTGCCTCCGAGGCGAGATAGTTGACGGTCTCCACGAGCGCGGTCGCGTCGCGCACGGTCGAAAGCGTCTTGGCCATGAGCCGGATGCGCTCGTTCTCCGCCTGCCGGAACTTCTTGGCGTCCGAGTGGGTCAGTCGGTAGAGCGCCCGGACCCGCTTGAACTTCTTGCGCGCGTCATGGATTGCCTCGTGAGGCCCATCCGGCTGCGAATCGAGGAAGTGGATCGCGTGCTCGAGCTGGCGCTGCGCGACGGAGCGGAACTCGGCCGTGAAGGGGCGATCAGGCCGAATGCGAAAGGCCATCGCAAAGCTCCCTGCTCAAGTCTTCCGTTGCCATCACGAGGTTGGAGAAACGGCGGTCGCCCGTGACTTCGCCGCCGACCCAGGAGGGAAGGGGTGGCTGCTGTTCCTCGTGCTGCAACTCCACTTCGGCTACAACCAGCCCCTCATAGGCGCCGGCATAGACATCGACTTCCCAGGTGAACCCCTCGTGCATCACCTCGTAGCGGGTCTTTTCGAGGACTATGCCGAGCGCGCTGCCGATCAGGTCCTTCGCATCCGCCACCGGGATCTCGTATTCGAATTCGTCCCGGCTGATCATCTGGCGGCCGATCTTGATGGTCAGCGTCGCCCGCCGGTCATCGATCACCCGCACCCGGAGCGATCTATCCTCGACGGCCGCGACATAGGCCTGGACGAAGTCCGACGACGACGTGACCTCGCCACGCCATCCGTTGGTCTTCACGAGAAACTTCCGCTCAATTTCCTTGGCCATGAATGTTCCCGTCTCTCATCGGGGGAGAACCTATTGCAAAGACTGCATTTGGCAAAGGTGCCATCGGTCGCAGGGGTTGATTTTTCCTCGACAAGCAGGACCGAGGGGGGTATTTCCGGCGCATCTTCAATCGTTTGAAACGGAGAGCCCCATGGCTGGCAAGACTGACAACCTCCTCGCGATCCTCAGGGCTCAGCCGGTCGTGCCGGTGCTCATCGTGGAGGATGCCAGGTCCGCCGTGCCTCTGGCCCGGGCGCTCGTCGCCGGTGGCCTGAAGGCGATCGAGATCACCATGCGCACGCCTGCCGCGCTCGAGGCCATCAAGGCTGTTGCCGCAGAGGTCGAAGGCGCCAATGTCGGCGCGGGCACAATTCTTAACTCCAGGGATTTCGACGCGGCCGTGAAAGCCGGATCGACCTTCATCGTCAGCCCCGGCGTCACGCGCGGCATCCTCGATGCCGCCAAGGCATCCGAGGTTCCGCTTCTGCCCGGTACCGCCAACGCCAGCGACGTCATGGTGCTTCGCGAGGAAGGCATCGACGTCGTGAAGTTCTTCCCGGCCGAACAGGCTGGCGGCGCTCCCTACCTCAAGGCGCTGTCTTCGCCTCTCGCCGGCACGTTCTTCTGCCCGACCGGCGGTATCTCGCTGAAGAACGCCCGGGACTACCTGGCGCTGCCGAACGTTATCTGCGTCGGCGGTTCCTGGGTTGCCCCGAAGGAAATGGTCGCGGCCGGCGACTGGGCCGGCATCACCAAGCTTGCCAGCGAGGCGGCGGCCCTCACGGCCTGACATTTTCGTGACCGGGCGGCGCTAGCTCGTTCACGCCTTTGTATTCCTGCAACCGGCACCCTATCTCCTGCTGAATTCCATCAGCAGGAGATAGCGATGTTCGACGCCAAAAAGCTTCTTGACCAGTTCCTCGGTTCGCAGATGTCCGGGGGCATGCGCGAAAAGGCTGGCCAGTTCGGCGATATCGCGAAGAACAATCCCCTGAAGACAGCCGGCCTCGCGGCCGCCATCCTGGGCACCAAGACGGGTCGCAAGCTTGCCGGCAACGTCGCGACCGTCGGCGGCATCGCCGCGATCGCCGGCCTCGGCTATCTCGCCTACAAGAACTACCAGTCGGGTCAAGCACCGCAGACGGTTGCGCAAAAAGAGCCGGAAATACTTCCGCCCCCGGCAGCCTCTCCGTTCAGCCTGCAATCGCCGGCGCTCACCAACGACTTCGCCCTGACGCTGATCCGCGCGATGATCGCCGCGGCCAAGGCCGACGGCCATATCGACGCGGCCGAGCGCGCGAATATCATGGACAAGGTGCATGTGGTCGATCTCGGGTCGGAGGCGGAAGCCTTCATCGCCAACGAGCTTGCCAATCCGGTCGATATCGACGACCTGGTCGCGGCCGCACGCACCGAGGAGCAGAAGGTCGAGCTCTATACGGCCACGCGTCTTACCATTGACCCGGATACGCGCGCCGAACGTGGCTATCTCGATCTCCTCGCCGGCCGTCTAGGCCTTCCGGACGCGTTGCTCGACCACATCGATGCGACCGTTTCGTCCGCCAAGGTCCAGGCCTGAGAGCGAAGGGCACAGTCAAGAGGCCTCTAGGCGAACGCGCCTTCGGGCTTGTGCAATACCGGACCGGGCTCTTCGTCGAAGAGATATTCTTCGACCCAGGCCCGGCGCCGTTCCAGCCAGATCTGTTGCGTATTGGCGCGGGCGAAATCGACCGCGCGGCGGGTCTGTGCGATCAGTTCCGGTCGATCGACGCTCATGCGGGCAAAAGTCTCGGCGAGCTTTCCCGCGTCGGGCCACTGCGCCGTCGTCACCGCACCGCCGATCTCGGAGAGACCCTTGAAGTAATCGAGATCGAAGGCCAGCACCGGCAAGCCGCGCGCCATCGAGTCGATCGTCGCGCGCGGAGTGTCCTCCATCAGCGGGCAGGCAATGCTCGCGTGATAGTGTGAAAGCAGATCGAAAAGAGGTTTTCCGTAAGGAACCGCCGGCAGGAAGGTAACGCTGCCGGAAAGCCTTGCGTCCCGCACCTGTCGGCGAAGATCCAGCAGGCAGGGGCCTTCACCGATAATGGTCAGGCGGACGTCGTCGCCCTTCGCCGTTGCGATCTTGATGGCATCGATGGCGAGATGAAGGCCCTTGTAGGGAACCAGACGCCCGAAATAGACAAGCTGGAGCGGTCCGCTCTCGTTCTCGAGCCGAGCCACACGGGCATCGAGCTCGTCGGCTGTCAGAACCTGTTCCGCGGAAAACGCGGTGTCCAGAAAGTTCTTCACATGGGGTTTTCCAGCGCCGAAGTCGCGGACGAGGCCCGGACCTTTGAGAAGCGCCAGCCGCGAAATCCTCACCGTGAAAAAGACCTGAAGCCAGCGCACGGGATCGTGGAAAAGCCGATTTGTCAGATAGCTCTTGAGGCCCCAGACCCGCATTTTCCGCAACCGCCTCGTGTTGTTGCGGAAGTCGATGTCGATGATAAACATCAGCGGTTTCCTGCGCCGCCAAGCCGCCAGATTGACGATCATCATCGTCGGGCGCCAGAGATCGGAAGCGAGGCCGGAATGGACGACGCGCGCATCGGCGATGCATGCATTCACCTCCCGCCACATGCGCGCCGCATGCTGTGTCCAGAATGCCTTGACCGAGACGTCGTCAGGATGTGCGGGAACGAGCGTGATGCCGTCCTCGGCATCGATCGTCGCCATAGTATCCGGCCGGTATCTGTCGGCGCTCATTTCGGGGGCGATGATGACGAACTTGGATACCCGGCCGGCGAATTGCTCCCGCAGTTCCTTCAAGTGATGCGAAAAGGCGCTCTCGATGGCAAAGGACGTATCGGAGAGGCGATAGACGGGCGTTTGTACGGCGAGCAGGTATGAACCGGTTGCTCCCCCTGTGTCGCCTTTCACCATCGTCAAGCACCTTTGTCTCTCATTGTGGTGCCCGTAGCTTACCGGTCAATCGCCAGTCCCTGACAGTCGGCAATCCGCCTATCGGCATACGTCCTTGGACTGAGTTTTCCGTCGCAGACAGGGCAAGGAAGCAGGTTTTGGATCCCGCCCGGGGGAACGCGGCCAGTCTCTCGTTGCCTTTCCCGTGTCCTTGTCCTAAGCCTCGACGCGACTGCAAGAGGCTGATCTGATGCGCGATCTCAGGAACTACAAGGTTGAGGCTCCCGGCCCCGTCACGTTGACGGGTCGGTACACGACGCTGGAACCCTACGAGCGGCAGAAGCACCTCGAGGCGTTGTGGGACGGGCTCGGCGGCATGGGCCTCAACAACCTCATCCGCTATTTCCCCAACGAGGATTTCGCGGGGATCGAGGAATTCGCGAACTGGCTGGAAAATGCCCGGACGCAAAGCAACTTCGTGACCCTGGTATTCCGCGACAATTCGAGCGGCCGGATCGTCGGCATGGCGAGCTACATGCGACCCGATCCGAAGAACGGCGTCGTCGAGGTCGGCTCCGTCGCGCATGGCCCGGACGTCCAGCGCTCGCCGTTGACGACCGAGGTGCACTACCTGATGGCTCGCCACGTCTTCGACGATCTCGGCTACCGCCGCTACGAGTGGAAATGCCACAACGAGAACGAGCCGAGCAAGCGTTCGGCCATCCGCTATGGCTTCACCTTCGAAGGCGTCTTCCGCCAGCACGTCATTTCCAAGGGCGCCAACCGCGATACCGCGTGGTTCTCGATGATCGACGGCGAATGGCCGCTTCTGAAACAGGCGTTCGAAGCCTGGCTGTCGCCGGAGAATTTCGGCGAGGACGGCAAGCAGCGCCAGCGCCTGGAAGACATCCGGGCAGATATTGCCAAGGGAGCCGCAGCATGAGCGACGAAAAAAAGCGCAGCCCCGCCATTGCGGCGGCGATCATCTTCGTCGGCTTCCTGGCGCTGTTCTTCGTCATGCCGCCGATCATGATGTGGCTGGCGGAAACCTTCTCGCCTTATCTTGCTGCAGGCTTCGGGGTGCTGGCGGTCGCGTCGTTCTTCCTGGTCTTCTGGCTGCGGGCACGCCATCAGCGACAGCGAGGCCGCTGACGCTCAGATTTGAAGCGAAGCTCCCAGTAGCGACAGGCCTATCAGCAGGATGAAGAGCGCCCCGGCGATCTCGAAGCCGGTCCCGACGCGTCCGGCCGCAGTCGAACCGGGTCCGGCGAAACGCACTGCAATGTCTTTTGCAGTGACGGCGAGGATGGCAAGGAGCGAAACGGTGATCGCGGTGCCGAGCGACATGGCGAGCACCGACAGCAAGCCACCCACGTAAAGACCGTTCAGCAGCGAAAAGCTCATGACGAGAATGGCGCCGGAACAGGGCCGCAGGCCGACGGCAAGGATTGCCGACCAGGCTTCCTGAACGCGGAACCTGCTGCCGCCGAGAAGGCGCGGATCGGGTGCATGCGCGTGCCCGCAGGCTTCGCAATAGGCGCCGTTGCCGGAATAGTCGTGGTCGATCACCTCAGTCGCCTCGAAACGCGAAGCGCTGTTGCGCTTTCCACCGAGCGTCATTGCCGACGTCGCGTGGCTCATCGCTGCAGGGGCGGGTGCTGTGGCTATCGTCGCCGGCCGTGTGCGTAGCGAAAGCAGTTTGCGGGCAAGCAGCCAGGCGCCGAACAGGGCGATCAGCGCGAAGCTCGCCACCTCCATCGCGCGTGTCGCCTGCGTCATGGTGATGCCGCTGCCGCGGAGTACGAAGAAGGTGGCGCCGACGATCAACACGGCAGCCACTCCCTGCAGCAGGGCAGAGATGAATGAGATCACGATGCCGCGTTTCAGCTCGATCTCGTTGGCAATCATGTAGGAGGAGATGACTGCTTTTCCGTGGCCGGGGCCGGCCGCGTGAAATATGCCGTAGGCAAAGGAAAGCCCGATCAGGCCAGTCAGCGCCCACGGGTCTTCCCGCATGGCCCGCAATGCGCCGGTCAGCGCCCGGTAGAAGCTCTGCTGGTGCCCGTTGATCCAGGCGAAAAAGCCACCGAACGGACCGCCGATGCTGAAGGCCGGCTCCGCGGAACCGACGCCGAGCGGTGATTGTGCATGGGCAGCGCCGGCGATAGTGATGGCCAGCAGGGCGAACGCGAGAGCGCACCTGCGCATCAGCAGGTCAACTCCAGCCGGGTGGCGAACAGTTTCGACATGTCGTTGCCGGATGGATCGTCGAAGAAGGCTTCGGTCAGGGTCTCGCTGTTCTGGCTGATGATCTCGTCCGGGTCCGGCCGTACCACCTGATGCTTGCAGGCATCTGCGCCCTTGCCCTGTGCGACGAGATCCTTATCGGTCGGAAAATCGATGGCCGTGTACATGGAGGGATCGTAGATGCCGAAGGCGAGCTTGCCCTTCAGCGGCATGGGCTTCTCCGGCTTTACAGCAAAGAAGACGAGGATCTGGTTGTCTTCGTAGGAGACATGGATCGCGTCGGGCTTCTGCATCGCGGCACTCTGACCGTCCACCGAAACGGTGGTGAAATAGTCGAAGTCGGCAAGCGATGTGTGCATCACTTCACCCAGCTCGGCGAGTTCGTCCTCGTCGAGCTTCAGGTTGGTGTTCTTGTCGAAATCGAGAAGCACGCTGGAGGAGAACATCTCGTCGAAGCGCCAGACATTGCGGACCTCCGCTACCGTGCCGCCGTCCGCCGCGATCACCTCCATGCGTGCTTCCGCAAAGATATGCGGATGAGCCAGCGCCATGCCCGGCAGCGAGACAGCCAGTGCGGTCAGTATCGGGAGTGCATGCTTCATCGTCGGGGCGGTCTTCTCTTCGAGGATAAACTTGTCTTTGCTGTTAAAATGGGTCGGAAATTCGACCTCTCAGTGCCTTCTGCGGAACCAGGCGGCAAGATAGTCCACGAAGCTTCGCACCTTGGCGGGCAGGTACCGACGGTGAGGGTAAACGGCATAGATGCCACGGTCCTTGGCGATGTAATCGTCGAGCAGCGTCACGAGGTCGCCGGACTGGATGGAGGGGCCTGCGACGAAATCCGGAATGATGGCGACTCCAAGCCCGGCCTTTGCGGCACGCAGGGTCGCCTGCGGGCTGTTGACCTCCACCGGGCCGCTGACCGGAACCGAAATCGTGTTGCCCTCGGGGCCGGAGAAGCGGACGTTGTTGTGCCAGCGGGAATTGGTGTCGATGATGAAGGGGACGCGCGACAGATCCTGCGGCGTGTCGATCGGCCCATGGCGGGCGACGAAATCCGCGGTGGCGCAGGCATAGACGCGGAAATCGGCGATCTTGCGGGCGATCAGTCCGGAATCCTCCAGCTTGGTGATTCGGATGGCGAGATCGAAACTCTCCTCGATCAGGTCGACGAATCGGTCTTCAGCGACGATTTCGAGCGAAACCTCCGGGTGTTCCTTGGCAAAATCGATCAGCGATTGCCCGACGTCGGCATCGACGAAGGTGCGCGGTACCGAAACGCGCAGCTTGCCCTTGAGATCGGCATTGTTCTCACGCACGAGATCCGCGAGGTTGTCGATTTCCTTCAGGATGTCGGCGGCCGTCCGATAGTAGGTGTGGCCCGCTTCCGTCATCGAGAACTGACGGGTGGTGCGGTTCAGCAGCAGGGCGCCCAGGTCGTCCTCCAGCTCCTTCACATATTTGGAGAGCAGGGCCTTCGACCGGCCGGTCCGCCGTGATGCTGCCGAGAAACCCTCGGCTTCGACCACGTCGATAAAGGCACGCATACGCGTCAAGGTGTCCAATGGAATCGTCCCTTCCGTTTCTCCCAGACCTAGTTGGGTCTTCCTGCGCGAGGCCGCAACGTGAAATTTAGAGCACGCTCAAAAAATCTCTTGATTGTGAAGGCGAATATACTTATCTCCCGTGCTGCCCAAAGTCGCACGTGCCTGTGGGTGTCCGCCGACCCTCGAACTGGGATTTATCCCTAAGGTGAGGTCATCGGTAAGGTACCTGGAACTAACCCCTCCAGTCGCTATTCCGGCCAACCGGGAAATGCGAGGACATCTTGAAGCAACGACGGTGCGGGCCTTTCTGGTCTCTGTTGGCTTTCCATCAGCCGGCAATACTGAAGAGGCACACCTGAATTGCCGGAAGTGCGGTAGGGACAACCCTCCAATCCAAGGCAGACAAAGCCGGATCAATGCTCTTGGCAGGGCGTCGGTCCACTGTTCGCGCGGTAGAGCGTGTCGAGGAACCAGTGTCTCCACCAACTGGGGCCTAGTGCATTCTCATCCGTCCTTTGTCCTCCGGTTCGCAGCCGGAGCTTTGAGATTTTGAAGGGACTGATCGATGACCACTGCTCGTATCCTCGATTTTATCAAGACCCGCCGTCCGGAAGGTCCGTGCCTGGTCGTTGACCTCGATGTCGTGCGCGACAATTTTCACGCTTTCCGCCATGCCCTGCCGGACAGCGCGATCTACTACGCCGTCAAGGCCAACCCGTCTCCGGAAATCCTGAAGCTTCTCGCTTCGCTGGGTTCCAGCTTCGATTGCGCCTCGGTCGCGGAAATCCAGATGGCTCTCGATGCCGGCGCGTCCGCGGACCGCATCTCCTTCGGCAACACGATCAAGAAGGAGCGCGATATCGCCCGCGCCTTCGCGCTCGGCGTCGAACTCTATGCCGTCGACAGCCATGAGGAAGTAGAGAAGATCGCCCGCGCCGCTCCCGGCGTGAAGGTGTTCTGCCGCGTCCTGACCGACGGCGAAGGCGCCGAATGGCCGCTGTCGCGCAAGTTCGGCTGCGTGCCGCAGATGGCCGTCGACGTTCTCGTCTACGCACACCAGCTGGGTCTGGAATCCTACGGCGTATCCTTCCACGTCGGCTCGCAGATGATGAAGGTCGACGCCTGGGATTCGGCACTTGCCGATGCCAAGCGCGTTTTCGCATCGCTCGCCAAGCAGGGCATCCACCTGCAGATGGTCAACATGGGCGGCGGCTTCCCGACGAAGTACCTGCGCGACATCCCGTCGGCGGAAGCCTACGGCCAGGCGATCTTCGCTTCGCTCCGTGCGCACTTCGGCAACAACCTGCCGAAGACGATCATCGAGCCGGGCCGCGGCATGGTCGGCAATGCGGGCGTGATCAAGGCGGAAGTCGTTCTCGTGTCGAAGAAGTCCGACAACGACAACCACCGCTGGGTCTTCCTCGACATCGGCAAGTTCGGCGGTCTCGCCGAAACCATGGACGAGGCCATTCGCTACCCGATCCGCACCGAGCGCGACGGCGACGAAATGGAGCCCTGCGTGCTTGCAGGACCGACCTGCGATTCGGCTGACGTGATGTACGAGAAGAACATGTATCCGCTGCCGGTTTCGCTGAGCATCGGCGACGAGGTTCTGATCGAAGGTACAGGCGCCTACACCACGACCTATTCGGCGGTTGCCTTTAACGGCTTCGATCCGCTGAAGAGCTACGTGATCTAAGGACTGATATCGCCGGCCCCGTAGCCAGTCGGGGCGGCACTTTCACAATTTTCCGCAGTACCGCCTTGAACGGTTTTGGGTTCTGGAGGCCAAGATGGCCGCTGTTCTTGATTCTGTACGCGCACTTTTTGCGCCGTCCACATTCACCATCGACACCGAGACGCCGGCAGACGTCGTCGCGCGTGAAAATCTGCTCGACCGTGCCATGGGCCCGGGCCGACGCCAGAAATCCTCGGAGAAGATCCGCCGCGGCCGCGTTCCGGCAGACGGTCTGGCGCTCGTCGCACGCGACGAGGGCGGCCATGTGATCGGTACCGTTCGGTTGTGGAATGTCGAAGCGGGCATCTCGCCGCAAGGCACGTCGATCGACGCACTGCTGCTCGGCCCGCTTGCGGTCGATTGCACCCATGAAGGTAAGGGGATCGGGGCCGCGTTGATGCGTGCGGCGATCACCGAGGCCGGCAAGCGCGCTCATGGCGCCATTCTGCTGGTGGGCGATGCGGCCTATTACGAGCGTTTCGGTTTCTTTGCCGAAAAGACCCAGCACCTCGTCATGCCCGGCCCGTTCGAGCGCGCGCGGTTTCTCGCACTCGAACTGAAGGCTGGCTGGCTTGAGGGTGCGGCGGGCATGATCGTAGCGAGTGGGCGCAAGCTGGCCTGATTTCAAGGCGTTTGGACAGCAGTCAGGTATCTCTCCCTCCACCCGAACCCGCTTCCCCGACAGGAGAGGCGGGTTTTTTATGTGACAAAATCTCCCGTGGGACGCCCGGCTTGTCATTCGTCAATGGCCGATGATCTCGATCAAGCTGCTGATTTGCAGCGGGAATATGGGTTTCTCCATTATTTTCTTATGTGGTCGGGAGAGATTCGATGAAAATGAAATGCGCGGGCTACGCTGGTCTGCTGGCCGGGTTTGCGATGCTGGGCGCGGCGACCGCCGGGGCGGCCGATCTGGCGCCGATCGCAGAGGCGCCGCTTGCCGTTGACGTGCCCGCAGCGTCCAGCCCTTGGCAGATCCGCGTGCGCGGCCTTGGCGTGATTACCGAGGACAGCGGTTCGATTGCCGGCGTGCCCGGAGTGGGTCTGGAGTATACGGACTCCGTCATCCCGGAACTGGATATCAGCTACTATTTCACCGACAACATCGCGGTGGAGCTGATCCTCGGCACGACCAACGCAGCGATCAGGACCGACGGTCTTGGTGGTGGTGACGTACCGGTCGGCAAGACATGGCTGCTGCCGCCGACGGTGACGCTGCAGTATCACTTCACCAACTTCGGTGCGTTCAAGCCCTATGTGGGCGCCGGCGTGAACTATTCGATGTTCTATAACCAGAGCGAGCGCAACGGTTTTGAAGGCCTGGACGTCGACAACGCCTTCGGCGTGGCGCTGCAGGTCGGCTTCGACTACATGCTCGACGAGCACTGGGGCCTGAACTTCGACGTGAAGAAGATTTTCCTGGAAACCGACTGGTCTGTCGACAACAGCCCGTTCGGAACGCCGCTTTCCGGCAAGGCCAAGATCGATCCTTGGCTGATCGGTGCAGGCGTCACCTACCGCTTCTGAACAAGAAGAAACTGCGGTTGGGGGCAGGGGACCGGCGCGGCCTAGGGGGTAGGCCGCGCCGGTTTTTCGTCATTCAGGTCTCTATGGCCGATGAAGGGGCGTCACATTGATGTGAATCCCTTTCTTTCACAGCGCGGCGCCATGGTTCGGCCCTCTGTTCCGACCTAGGTTTGCTGCATGATCACACGCCGAACCGCTCTTGCCTCCATCCCGCTCCTTTTTGCATCCACCCGGTTGTTCGCGCAGGACGTTCCCCAGGCGCCGCCACGGACCGAATCACTGCGCTCCGTGCTGGACGGCGCCAATGCGCTGGAGCCGCTCAAGGTGGTGCTGGTCTCCCGTGAGGGAGAAATGCTGGCGGAACGTGCCTTCAACGGGCGCGCGATCGATGGCTCGACGAACATCAAGTCGGCTTCCAAATCGATAATCTCGGCCATGGTGGGCATCGCCATAGACAAGGGCCTGCTGCAGGGGCCGGATCAGAAGATTGCGCCAATCCTGGCGCGGGACCTGCCGCGTAACCCCGACCCTCGAATGAACGACATCACCATCGGCAACCTGCTCTCGATGCAGGCCGGGCTGGCACGCATGTCCGGGCCGAATTACGGGCGATGGGTTGCCAGTCCCAACTGGGTCCGCTTCGCTCTTTCCGAGCCGTTCGATGGAGAGCCGGGCGGACAGATGCTCTACTCGACCGCCTCCACGCATCTCCTCTCGGCGATCCTCACCCGTGTCGGCGGCAAGTCGACGCTCGCGCTTGCCCGCGAATGGTTCGAACCCCTCGAAGGGTTCCGCATCGGCTCCTGGGATCGCGACCGCCAGGGCATCTATCTCGGCGGCAACCAGATGGCGATGACGGCCGGTTCGCTCCTCGCCTTCGGTGAGCTCTACCGAAACGGAGGCACGACGAAGGAGGGCGTGCGGATCATCTCCGAAGACTGGATCAGGCAGTCCTGGACGCAGCGCACCAACTCCCGCTTTTCGGGCGATGGTTATGGCTACGGTTGGTTCCTGCGCAGGATCGGCGGCGAGGACGTACGCTTCGGCTGGGGTTACGGCGGGCAGATGGTCTATGTCGTGCCGTCCCTGGGCCTGACGGTTGTGATGACGTCCGACGAAGGCGCGCCCTCGGCTCGGACGGGCTATCGCGACGATCTTCATGCGCTGTTGGCAGAGATCATCGGTGCAGTCCGCTCTGCCTGACCTGTGAATAACAATATTGCGCGTTGAAGAAACCTCGCCGTGTTTTCAACGCCAGCTCCTCCTGCATCTTTCCCTCCGATCCCCGCCGGCGGCAAAGGCCGTATCCTGAAGCAGTCATCGGGCAGGGGCCGGGTTCGCGAACCGGTTGCCTCCCCCGGGAAGCACCCGGCGTCCGATGATGGTTGCAGACGGTGGTGGACCGGCGTCAGGCCGGTTCCCACCCGAAGCTCCGGAAAAGGGGAATTGACAGGTCCCTGACCCGGATATTCGGGAAAGCCGACAGCGATCGGGCAGGCAGAATGCCTGACATACCGATACCCTCGATAACGAACTGCCTGCCCATTCCCGTTTAAGCCGTCGCGGAGCAATCCGGCGCGGTTCTTGGGCATGCCGGTGAAACAGTCGTGGCGGTCAGCCGGCTTTCTTGACGCCGAGCCAGATCATATGCTTGGCGCCGCGGCCCTTGGTGCTGGCGCGGGTTGGCACCTCATCCACCGCAAATCCGGCCGACTGCAGTCGGCGCGTGAACTGGCTGTCGGGAGCCGAGGACCAGACGGACAGAACGCCGCCGGGGCGAAGCGCCGCCTTGGCGGCTGCAAGGCCGCGCAGATCGTAGATCCGGTCGTTTTCCTCGCGCGTGAGGGCTTCCGGACCGTTGTCGACGTCGAGCAGGATAGCGTCATAGGCGGCCGGCTCGGAGCGGATCAGCAGGCCCACATCCGCCTCGCGAACGGTCACGCGCGGATCGTCCAGGCATCCCTTGAAGACCTCGGCCATCGGGCCCTTCGCCCACCGGATGACGGCCGGCACGAGTTCCGCGACGACGACCTTCGCGTCCTGCGGCAGTTCGGCCAGTGCTGCGCGAAGGGTGAAGCCCATGCCAAGCCCGCCGATCAGCATCGTTGGACGCGGCTGTTGCCGGATCTTCTCGCAGGAAAGGTGTGCGAGCGCTTCCTCGGATCCGCTGAGCCGGCTGTTCATCAACTCGTTGGTACCGAGCATGATCGAGAACTCGGAACCGCGCTGCTTGAGGCGAAGTTCATCGCCGCCGCCGGGCACTGTGGCTGTATCGATCAGGGTCCAGGGGATCATCGTCGTCGATCTCAGGCCGAGATGTCGATGACGCCGCAATCGCCGGCTTCGGACGAGAATGCGAGAAGCTTGCCCGTTGTGCTCCAGCTTAGGCCGGTGATGGCGCCCTTGCCGGGTCGTCGCAGCAGCGCTTCCTTGCCGTCGGCAATGCGGACGCCGAGGATCATACCGTCGATGAAGCCGATGGCCAGCACCTCTTCTGCCGGATGGAAGGAGACCTGGGTGACCATGATATCGGAGCGCGTGCCGAGTTCCTGAGGCGCCTTGCCCATCGGGCCTTCCTTGGACGAGAAGGGCCAGACGATTGCCGCCGGCGCACCGGAGGAGGCGAGCCATTTGCCCTTGGGCGACCAGGAGAGTGACTTCACCTTGGCGGGGTAGCCGGTCATGCGCATATGGCGGGCTTCACCGGGCTTGCCGTCGAGCTTCCAGCCGTGCAAGGCGTTTTCCTGCATGGTTGTGACGAGGAAGCGCCCATCCGGCGAGAAGGTGACGCCGGTGTGGGCACCCTTCCAGTCGAGGTCGACGGGGGCTCCGCTGGTGCCGACCCAGTGTAGCGTCACGCCGTTATAGCGGGCGGCTGCAATCCGCAGCCCCTTCGGCGCGAAGGCAAGTCCCTCGACGCTGCGTTGTTCAGGATATTCCCTGGTCGTGCCGTCCGCCAGCCGTACGAAGCTCGAACGGCCGTGGGCATAGGCGATGGCGCCTTGCGGGCCTCCCGCGACGACGCTGATCCACTTGCGCGGCACTTCGGCAAGCTCGGCGATGCTGCCGTCATGGCCGATGCGCAGGACCTTGCCGTCCTCGCCGCCCGTCAGCAACGTCGCGCTGAACGGATCGCGGATGCAGGTCAGCAGGCCCTGGTGGGCCTCGGTCACCTTCTCGCCACCGTCCAGGCGGTGAATGGTGCCGGCGGCGGTGGCGAAGAAGGGGATGTCGCCGAGAAAGTGCGTGGCGACGACATGGCCTTCGAGATCAAGCGGTGCAACTGTGGGCATCAGGCAGTGGGTCTCTTCGAAATGGTTAGGTTTGCCGGACTAAGGCCCCCTCTGGCCTGCCGGCCATCTCCCCACAAGGGGGGAGAAAACCGTGGCGCCTGCCTGCCTCAATGGGCCTGGACGGAAGCTCCGGGTTAAGCCCCTCACCCTCGCGGGGAGGGGTTGGGGAGGGGTGTTTTGAAGGCACGCCGCCAGGTCAGGCCGGGGTCTTTTCCGTGGCCTGGCAGGCGAAGAAGCTCTTCTCGATCTTTTCGACATCGAGATCGCGACCGATGAAGACGAGGCGCGATTCACGCTTTTCGCCATCCTTCCAGGCACGCTGGTGGTCGCCCTCAACGATCATGTGAACACCCTGAACCACATAGCGCTGCTCGTCGCCCTTGAAGGCGATGATGCCCTTCAGTCGCAGGATGTTCGGACCGTCCGTCTGGGTGATCTTCTGGATCCAGGGGAAGAAGCGCTCCGGGTTCATTTCGCCACCGCGCAGCGAGATCGACTTCACGGTCACGTCATGGATCGGCGAGGGAGCATGATGATGATGGTCGTGATCGTGATCATGATCGTGGTGGTGATCGTGCCCATGGTCATGGCCGCAATCAGGGCCGCAGACATGATCCTCATGCCCGTGATCGAGGAACTGCGGATCGTTTTCCAGGGCACGCTCGAGGTTGAAGGCACCCTGGTCCAGCACCTTGGTCAGGTCCACGCCGGAACGGCTTGTCTTGTACACGCGGGCCGAGGGATTGATGGCGCGCACGACCTCGTCGATCTGCGCCAGTTCTTCGGGCGAAACGAGGTCGATCTTGTTGATGACGACGACGTCGGCGAAGGCGATCTGGTCTTCCGCTTCGCGGCTGTCCTTCAGGCGCAGCGGCAGATGCTTGGCATCCACGAGTGCGACCACGGCGTCGAGCTCGGTCTTGGCGCGCACGTCGTCATCCATGAAGAATGTCTGCGCAACCGGAACCGGGTCGGCAAGGCCGGTGGTCTCGACGATGATGCCGTCGAAGCGGCCGGGGCGGCGCATCAGGCCCTCCACAACGCGGATCAGGTCCCCGCGCACGGTGCAGCAGACGCAGCCGTTGTTCATCTCGTAGATTTCCTCGTCCGACTCGACGATCAGGTCGTTGTCGATGCCGATCTCGCCGAACTCGTTGACGATGACGGCATACTTCTTGCCGTGGCTTTCGGACAGGATGCGGTTCAACAGCGTCGTCTTGCCGGCGCCGAGATAGCCGGTGAGCACGGTGACGGGAACGGGCTTGGCTGCGGGTGTGTCGGTGGTCTTGTCGGTCATGGGAAACCTCGGAGGATGTACGGGCGCCTCAAGGCGCAAAGGTGTCGGCCTCATATAAGGGCAAGGCAGGGCGAGTTCAAAGGGTTTTGAATGTTATAAGGTCACATGGCCGGTGGGAGGGGTAAGGGCAGGGTTTCAACATCCGTTTCCCGGAGCAACTGGTCCAGGGTCAATATCGGCTGATTCGAGGCTTTGGCGTAAGCGTAGTGAAAGCAGTCGAAGTTGCTCAGATATCGACGACCGATCCCGTGCTTTTCGGCGACTGCGACCGCGTGGTGCAGAACGTCCCTCGGAGATATGTCCCGCAAATCGATGCCGCGTGCCTCCAGCCATTCCACCACGGCGCCTTCGGCATCGCCATAGCGGCAGTCCAACTGGTCCGGGTGCGAGAGGACGATGATCGCCTCCCATGCGGCAAGCGGCGATGTAAAGGCCGAGGTAGCCGAGAGTAACGCCTGCTCATAGGCGTCGGCGGTGTCTTCTCCTGCCATCATCGAGACGATTGCGCAGGCATCGACAAACATTATTCAGACGCCAGGTCGTGGTCGAGTTCATGATAGGCTGCCGGCGGAACCGGCTGTCGTGTTCCCTTGAAGGAAAGACCGCGCCGGGCGAGGATACGCACAGCGGTTTCCCGCGGACTTTCCTCCTCCAGCCGCTTGTCGATCGTCTCGCGAAGAGCGGTGATCACCGCATCGGTGATGGTGGACTGGTCGATTTGCGCCAGTTCCCGAGCCAGCGCATCCGCGTGTTCGTTCCTGATGTTCAAAGTCATGGGCTTGGCTCCGACATGTAGCCTCACTATAGCGTTTTGTGTAGCCCGGAGCAAACTTCCCCTTGTGACTTAGCCCAGTTCCCTCACATCAAACGCCGCCACATCCTCCAGCAGTTCCACAATGCCCTCCACGGCATGCTGAAGCATGGCTTCGCCCTTTTCCGCGCTGGCGGCGGTCGCGTTGCCGGCAACGCCCTCAGGGTTGAGGTCTGACATCTTCCAGCCGAACGTATGCCGGCCGTAGGCGCGCAGATGCTTGAACCGTTGCTCGAATTCGCTCTGGCGCGAGGAGAAATTGCCGGCCTTGCGCATGTCCACCCTCTCCGGATGCAGGGCGAGCATGACCGAGGTCTCGATGTCGCCGCCATGGATGTCGATCGCCTTGTCCTCTGCCGTGATCAGCCCGTCCGGCAGTCCGAAACGGGTCCAGCTTGTCGCCACCGCCAGCATGCCGAAACGCACACGCGCCTCGGTGGCAACGACGGTCATCAAGGGGGAATTGCCGCCATGCGCATTGAGCATCACGAATTTGCGGATGCCCTGCCGGTGCAGGTCTTCGGCGATGCCCAGCCAACGGTGGATTGCCTCGTCGAAGCCCAGCGTCTTCGTTCCAGCCACATCCATGTGTTCGATTGAATAGCCGACCGGCTCGACGGGCATGAAGGTGACGGGCAGCGCGGCGGGCAGCGCGGCGATCACTCTTTCGACCACACCTTCGGCAATCAGCGTGTCCGTCTCGAACGGCAGATGGGGGCCATGCTGTTCGTGCGCGCCGAGCGGTAGGACCACGATCCAGTCCTTGCGACCGGCTTCGGGGAGCGACGGATTGTTATCCTCAAAACGCGGCAGGGGCAGGGACATCTGGCGATCGATTTCCGGTTTCGCTATGGGTAGTGTCAGCAAGCATATAATCATGCTTGCTCCGGCATAAAGACGGACAGGTGCAATGAGCAAGAAGAAGGATGGCAAAAAGCGCAAGAGCGGCAAGAAGAAGGACCTTGAGTCCATCTTGCCCGGCGATCTTGCGCATGCCGTGACCCAGGCGGCGCGTTCGATGCGCACCGCGCTCAGCCGCAGCCTTGCCGAGAGCGGGCTTTATGCGGGCCAGGATGGCGTCATCCTGGCGCTGGCCGAGGAGGATGGCCTGACGGCCGGCCAGCTTGCGACGCTTCTTGGCGTCAAGGCCCCAACGATGACGCGGACGATTGGCCGAATGGAAGCGCAGGGGTTTGTCGAGCGGCGTGACGACGGCGCCGACGGCCGCCTGACGAAAGTGTTCCTGGCGCCCTCCGGCCGGGCCAATGTCGAACGGATCGGTCAGAGCGTCACAGAGTGCAGCACACGCGCCTTCGGCGACTTTTCGGAGAAGGAAGTCAGGACATTGCTGCGCCTGCTGAAGGCGATGGACAGCAATCTCCAGGGCGTTGCCGAGACGGAATCGGTCGACGTCGCGCCAAGCGTTTAAACCCGGTTGCGAAACGGCATTTAACTATTTAAAGGATTTTAAATGCGGCCTTGAGCCGATATTTGCCTGGTCGGAGGGGACGTGGCGCAAAAGATCAAGCTGTCGACGATTGCGGAAAGCCTCGGCCTTTCCACGGCCACCATTTCGCTGGCCCTGCGAGACAGTCCGCTGGTTGCTAACGATACACGCGAGAAGATCAAGGAGCAGGCAAGGGCGCTCGGTTACATCTACAACCGTCGCGCCGCGAGCCTCAGGACGTCCCGCTCGGGGATCGTCGGTGTCGTCGTCCACGACATCATGAACCCCTTCTACGGGGAAATCCTCAAGGCGATCGAAAGCGAGCTGGATCGCAGCGGCCAGACCTTCATCCTGTCCAACCATTACGACTCGGTCGAAAAGCAGCGCACTTTCATCGAGACGCTGCTGCAGCTTGGCGGCGACGGGGTCATCATGTCGCCCGCCATCGGCACGCCGGTGGAAGATGTGAAGCTCGCCGAAGCGAACGGCATGCCGGCCATTCTGGTGGCGCGCTCCATGGAAGGCGTCAATCTTCCCACCTATCGCGGCGACGACAGCTACGGCATATCACTCGCTACCAATCACCTGATCGGGCTTGGCCACCGGGTGATCGCGATGATCGGCGGCACAGACCAGACATCGACGGGCCGCGACCGCTACCAGGGCTACGTGAACGCACTGCGTAAGGCCGGCATCGAGGTCAATCCTGACCTGCGCATTCCCGGGCCACGTTCCAAGCAGGGTGGTTTCGAAGCGGCGGTTCACTTCCTGTCGCTTCCGCAGAAGCCGACCGCGGCCGTCTGTTGGAACGACCTTGTCGCCATCGGTCTGATGAACGGCATCGCCCGCGCCGGTCTCGTGCCGGGGCAGGACATTTCGGTGACCGGCTATGACGATCTGGAAGAGGCGTCGATCGCCACGCCGGCGCTGACGACCGTCTGGAACGGCCAGAGCGAAGTGGGTCGGCTTGCCGCCCGGGCACTTCTCGACCGTCTTGCCGGAAGTCACGAGCCGGACGGCATCCATCTCATCAAGCCGGAGATGCGCATCCGCCAGTCGACCGGTATCCATCGACCCCGCAGCTGATAATGAACGAGGAGACACCATGTCCGATCAACCCGTAGCCGTGCTCGTCCCCGGGCGTATTCATCCGCGCATTCTGGAACGGCTGGGCCAGACCTTCGAGGTCGTGCCGGTGCCGATGGGGCCTGTTACCGAGATCGGTGCCGATGTCCGCGCGCGTATCAAGGGCGTGGCGATTTCCGGCGCACTGGACAATGGCTGGATCGATACGCTTCCGAACCTCGAGATCGTCTCCAATTTCGGCGTCGGCTACGATGGCGTCGATACGAAGAAGGCGGTGGAGCATGGCATCATCGTCACCCACACGCCCGACGTGCTGAACGACGAGGTGGCCGACACCACGATTGCGCTGCTGCTCAATACCGTCCGCCAATTCCCGAGGGCAGAAAACTACCTGCGCGAGGGCCGCTGGAAGAAGGACGGGCCTTTCCCGCTGACGCCGCTGTCGCTGAAGGGCCGCAAGGTCGGCATTCTTGGGCTTGGCCGTATCGGCATGGAGATCGCCAAGCGCCTCGAGCCGTTCAAGGTGGAGATCGGCTACCATACCCGCAGCCGCCGCGAAGGCCTCGACTACACCTATTATTCCTCGCTGAAGGAGATGGCAGAGGCGGTGGATACGCTGATTTCGGTCGTTCCCGGAACGGCGGCGACGCACAAGATCTTCACGTCGGAGATCTTTTCAGCGCTCGGCCCGAACGGCGTGTTCATCAATGTCGGTCGCGGCACCAGCGTAGATGAGGATGCGCTGATCACAGCGCTGAAGAACAACACCATCGCGGCCGCCGGCCTCGACGTCTTCTACGATGAGCCGAATGTTCCGGACGGCTTCCTGGACCTGCCGAATGCCAGCCTGCTGCCGCATGTGGCGTCGGCCTCGGTGCCGACCCGCAACGCCATGGCCGACCTCGTCGTCGACAACCTGATCGGCTGGTTCCGGGAGAAGAAGGTGATTACGCCGGTGCCGGAAACGCCCGTCAAGGGATGAGCCAGGACGGCGGGCTTCAGCCCGCCGCAGCGAACGCCTTGGGCGCTGCCGTGGCAGGTGCCTTTGTGGCCGCGTAGTCTCTGACTGCCCGGCCGAAGGCTTCGAACAGGGCGCGAGACGGTGCATCCGTCTCCGCCCAGTATTCCGGGTGCCATTGCACGCCGATTGCAAATCCCTTCGCATCGATGACGGAGACAGCCTCGATGGTGCCGTCCTCGGCCGTCGCTTCCACCTTGAGGCGCGGCGCCGTTTCGGCAATTGCCTGGCGGTGCAGCGAATTGATCTGCACCTGCCCGGACAGGCCCAGATGACGGGCGATGCAGGAACCTTCCTGGATGAAGACCGGCTGGCGGATCGCGTACATGTGGTCCCGCTCGGGCGCATCCGGCTTGCGGTGGTCCCATATTCCGGGCTGGTCCTGAATCTCGGTGGCGAGCGTGCCGCCGAGCGCGACGTTCAGTTCCTGGATGCCGCGACAGATCGCCAGAAGCGGGATGCCGCGTTCGAGTGCCCGGCGGATCAGCGGCAGCGATGTCTGATCGCGCGCGATGTCGAACGGGCCGTCGGCATCGGTCGCGGTCTGGCCGTAGAGCGAAGGGTGGACGTTGGTGGCCGAGCCTGAGACGAGCAGGCCATCGACACGGTCGAGAATGGCATCGGTGTCGTTGCCTTCCTCGAAAGCGGGAATGATGAAGGTCATCACATCCGCAACCTTGAGGGCGGCCTTGACGTATTGATTGGGTGTTGCATGCCAGACGGCGCCTTCGAACTCACGAATGTCGGCGGGCAGGGCAACGATGGGCTTCGGCATCTTCAGTCTCCAGGGGCTTGAGAGATTTCTGCCGCCGGATCAGGTCTGCTGTCAAGCGGGGCACCTGCCGTGGCATTCCGGCAAGTGTTCGGGGGGCAGGAGGGGTCTTCTGTTGCCCGGTAATCCAATCTGCCGGTTTCTGGCCGCTTTACTGGAGCGCGATGTCTAACACTAAGGACTAACAAGTAGAATGCTTGCGCGCCTCAAGTGGACATGTTTACTTCCCGCAGGGCCGGGGGAAGGGAGGACGACCACCCCTCGGGTTCATAACGGGAGGTAATTTATGGATCGTCGTACATTCTTCAAAAAGGCGGCAGTGACAGGAACTGGCGCTGCCGCTGCAACCGCACTTGCGGCTCCGGCAATAGCCCAGGAAAATCCCAAGATCACCTGGCGCCTTACGTCTTCGTTTCCGAAATCGCTCGACACCATCTTTGGTGGCGCGGAAGACGTTGCCAAGCACGTCTCGGAAGCGACCGGAGGCAATTTCAACATCCAGACCTTTGCCGCCGGCGAAATCGTCCCAGGCCTTCAGGCCGCCGATGCGGTCAGTTCCGGCACCGTCGAGATGTGCCATACCTGCTCCTATTACTATGTCGGCAAGGATCCGACTTTCGCGATCGGTACGGCGATCCCCTTCGGTCTCAACGCACGCCTGACCAATTCCTGGTTCTACCAGGGCAACGGCAATACGTTGATGAACGAGTTCTATGCGACCCACGGCCTCTACGGCATGATCTCCGGCAATACCGGCGTCCAGATGGGTGGCTGGTTCCGCAAGGAGATCAACACCGTCGAGGACTTCGATGGCATCAAGATGCGCATCGCGGGCATCGCGGGCCGAGTCGTCGAGAAGCTCGGTGTCGTGCCGCAGCAGATTGCCGGTGGCGACATCTATCCCGCGCTTGAAAAGGGCACGATCGATGCGGCCGAGTGGGTCGGTCCATACGACGACCACAAGCTCGGTTTCCACAAGGTTGCCAAATACTATTACTACCCGGCGTTCTGGGAAGGCGGTCCGGTCATCCACTCCTTCGTCAACCTCGACAAGTGGAACGGCCTGCCGAAGCACTATCAGGCGGCGCTGCGGGATGCATGCGCCTTCGCCAACACCAACATGATGGCGAAATACGACCTCAAGAACCCGACGGCGGTAAAGCAGCTCGTCGCGGAAGGCACCGTGCTGCGTCCGTTCAGCCAGGATATCCTCGAGGCCTGCTACAACGCTGCCATGGACGTCTACAAGGAGATCTCGGCGTCGAACGAATGGTTCAAGCGGATCTACGAGGACCAGGTCGCCTTCAAAAGGGAGGGGTATCTGTGGATGCAGCTGTCCGAATACACGTTCGATACGTTCATGATGATCCAGCAGCGCAACGGCAAGCTCTGAGCTTCCGCTGACACGTCACCAGAAGAAAAGCCCCGGATGATTTCCGGGGCTTTTTGATTCCTGTGCGTCGTTTGGTAATCTAGGACCCGCCTGAACGGGACCCGGACTTACGGGTTGATCTTTGGCGGTTCGCCGAGATTGGGCATTGCCGGTTGGGCGGGCGGTGCGCCGCCGCCGTCCAGTGGCGGAAGGCCGAAGTTCGGTCCCCCCTCAAGGCCGGACGGGCCGCCGAAGCCGGGGATCTCGATCTTGATGTTGTCGAGATCGATCTCAGGTCCCTTGTCCAGCCAATAGGTTACCGACTCGGGCCAGAAGATCACGATCGCAACCAGCAGCAGCTGCATGCCGAGCCACGGGATGGCGCCAAGATAGATATCCCTCGTCTTCACGCTCTTCGGTGCAATCGAGCGAAGATAGAAGAGCGCGAAGCCGAAGGGCGGATGCATGAAGGCGGTCTGCATGTTGATGCAGAGCAGGACGCCGAACCAGATCAGGTCGATGCCGAGCGACTCGGCGACCGGCGCCAGAAGCGGAATGACGATGAAGGCGATCTCGAAGAAGTCGAGGAAGAACGCCAGGAAGAAGATGAAAATGTTGACGAAGATCAGGAAGCCGACTGCGCCGCCCGGGATGTGAGACAGCAGGTGCTCGATCCAGAGGCCGCCGTCCATGCCCTGGAAGACGAGGCTGAAGCAGGTTGCGCCAACGAGAATGAAGACAACCATCGAGGTGATTGTCATCGTCGAATGCATGGCCTGCTTGACCAGATCCCAGGTCAGGCGTCCGTGCAGCGCGGCGATAACCATCGCGCCAACCACGCCGAGAGCACCGGCTTCCGTCGGCGTTGCGAGGCCCATGAAGAGGGTGCCGAGCACGAGGAAGATCAGCACGATCGACGGGATCATGCCCCACAGGACCTTCATCACCAGCGCGGCGTTCAACTCGCCGCGTGCTTCCGGCGGCAAAGCCGGAACGTCCTTCGGGCGAAGGATCGACAGGATGAAGATGAAGAGCATGAAGATCGCGACCTGAAGGATCGATGGACCGATCGCGCCGAGATACATGTCGCCGACCGAGCGGCCGAGCTGGTCGGCGAGAACGATCAGCACGAGCGACGGCGGGATGACCTGGGTGATCGTGCCGGACGCGGCGATGACGCCGGTGGCAAGCCGCGGGTTGTACCCGTATTTCAGCATGATCGGCAGCGAGATCACGCCCATGGTGATAACCGAGGCGGCAACCGTGCCGGTGATCGCACCGAGTATGGCGCCGACGACGATAACCGCATAGGCGAGGCCGCCGGGCACGGCGCCGAACAGCTTGCCGGTTCCCTCAAGCAGGTCTTCCGCCAGCCCGCATCGCTCCAGGATGGCGCCCATGAGGGTGAAGAAGGGAATGGCCAGCAGCAGGTCGTTGGAGACGATGCCGAAGATGCGGAACGGCAGGGCCTGCATGAAGGCGAATTCAAAGTGACCGGTGGCTATGCCGAGGAGGCCGAAGAACAGGCCGACGGCAGACAGTGAGAAGGCCACCGGGAAGCCGTAGAGCATGAAGATGATCATGCCCAGGAACATCGCTGGCGGCATAATTCCGTATTCAAACATATGCGTAGTTTCCCCGCGATACCTGGTCTTTTACTGCAACGGCTTTTCGTAGGTCGTGTCGACTTCGACGAATCCCATCAGGCCGGCAATGCGCTTGATGAGCTCCGATAGGCCCTGGAGGGCGAGAAGCGCGAAGCCTGACACGATGATCAGCTTCACGGGCCAGCGAATTAGGCCGCCGGCGTTGGAGGACATTTCGCCCTGAGCGAAGGAGAGCGCGAAGACGGGCCACGACAGCCACGCGAGGTAAAGGCAGGAGGGAATAAGAAACACCACCAGACCGATCACGTCGATCCAGAGGCGTTTGCGGTCGGAAACCGCGCCATAGATCAGATCGACCCGCACATGCTCGTTCAGCCGGAGCGTGTGCGAGGCACCGAGCAGAACGACAAAGGCGAAGAGATACCACTGGATCTCGAGCCAGCCGTTTGAGCTGTAATTGAAAGTGTACCGGATCAAGGCATTCCCGGCACTGATAAGGCAGCAGAGCAGGACAAGATATCCGGCAAGCTTGCCGATGATTAGACTTATGCGGTCGATGAAACCGCTGACCTTCAGTAGCACGGGCATGAAGCTTCCTGATCCTCGCAAATCCTGGATCGCTTCGCCCATGGACGGTCGAAACAGGATGAATGCGACGGCCAGGGGTTCAGCCTTAAAAACCCGGACCGCCAGCCAAATTATTGCCGATGAAAGGGGCCATCAGTCTGCCTGAATCAGCGCCCATCCATAGTTTCCCCTCGAACGGCGCAATTATTGGACGTTGTCGTTCGTTGCGAGACCTGTAGTGACTGGTGCGGCAAAAATCAATTGCTACGGAAGTTGCAGTGTACTTGATTTTCAGGGGGCGGCCCCTAGGATCATGAACTCATAAACCGGATCGAAATGGTATGAGCGGATTTGGTTCGATACGAGGAGCGAAGGCGCTGGCAATGCGGCACCTTTTCAGGTCTTCGCAACCAGGATGTCGGGCAGTGTGGTAGTGCCCGCAGCCCAGCAAAATCGTTTCGATCTGTGGCGCCGTCGCTCGACGGGGCTCACGATCCGTCGTGCCCGATACCACCTCCTTCAAACGTTCAGCACCTGGGTTCTGATACGCTCTGCTCGGCAGCAGTTGCGAATTCCTGTGCGTTATATGTTGATTTCTCGCAAGGTCGTTTGGAGGTTTGTTAAGCACATTGTGAAATACCCCTGAAGCCTGCGACGTAGGCTTGGCGAAAGCACGTAAAATTAAACCGTTTCGGCAAAAGCTGGCTTGCTGAGGCATGGAAGGAAATTCGCCCCGATGAAGGCGCAGGATGCGGCGACACTGCCGACAGATGTCTATCTGTCGTTCGTCAGTTCGTTGTTTGGAAATCGCGGGACGCTTTGGACCGGGGTCGTAGTCCACGTCGCCTGGTGCTTGCTCGTCTATCATTATACCGGCTCCCGTTTTTACGCACTCCTGGCGCTGAGCTTTGCTGCGGTCTTCTTCTATCGGATCTACTGGTTCCGTCGGTTCGACCAGGCTGACAAGAGCGCTCTTTCGAGGGAAGAAATCGCCGGCTGGGAGAGACACTACCTTGGCGGGGCAACAATGGCTGCATTGTTGCTGGGCATCGCCAGCGGCTATGCGCTGCTTGTCGTTCAAGATTCCTTTGCCGCGTTCACATGCATCGCCATGACCCTTGGGTCGATGATGTCCGTCGTCGGCCGCAACTACGGGTCCAGCCGTGCGGTCGATCTCCAGACGCTGGGATGCTGTGCGCCCATTGTCATCGCCTGCGTCATCAGCGGCGATTTTCATCTGGCGCTCATGTCGCTCCTGCTCGTCCCGTTCGGCCTGACCACAAGGTCGATGGCAACAGGCGTGCGGGAATTTCTCTACGAGAACGTGCTTGTAACCCGCAAGACGCGCGAAATCGCCAACCGCTTCGACATTGCATTGACCACGATGGCGCACGGCCTCGTCATGCTGGACGCCGAAGGGCGCATACAGGTCATCAACCGTCGCGCCTATGAGCTTCTGGGGCTCGACCAGGGGAAAAACCTCAAGGACCGCGAGCTGGTCTCGGTGCTGCGCGAAAGCCCCAATGCCGCCTTGCGCGACATTCTTCCTCTCGTTCAACGTCTCGCGGATGGCCGACTGGACAGAGAACAGTTCCAAATCGGACCTGAAGTCCATCTCGAATGTTCGGCAACATCTCGTGACGATGGCAGGGTGGTGCTGATCTTCGAAGATGTCAGCGCGCGCGTGGCCGCCGAGAACCAGATCCTTCACATGGTTCGCTTCGATTCGCTGACGGGCCTGCCAAGCCGCGATCACTTCGTATCGCTGGCAGGAAAGCGCATAGCGCGACGTGACGAGCAGATGCCGGTGGCACTCGTCCTTCTCGACATCGAAGGCTTCAAGCACGTCAACGATCTGCGGGGACGTCTCGTCGGCGACCGGCTGCTGCAGGCCGTTGCCGAGCGGCTCCGGGATGTCGCCGGGCCTGAGATTATTACCGGTCGTCTCGTGGGTGACGAATTCGTACTCCTGCTGACCGGGACGGATGGCCGCGAAAGTCTGGAAGAGCTTATCTCGCAATGTCACGAGCGGATCCAGGGACGATACCTGCTTGGCGACATCCGTCTGCCCGTCTTCGCAAATGGCGGCTGCATCATCGGCCCTGCCTCCGAATTTAATATGGAGGCCTGGCTGATCAAGGCCGATCTCGCCATGAATGACGCCAAGTCCAAGGGGAACGGCGCGCTGTCGCTGTTCCAGCCGGAGATGGACGCACGTTACGTGGAGGACCAGAAGCTGAGGGCCGACCTTCGTCAGGCCATCGAGGAGAAGAACCTCTACGTGGTCTATCAGCCGATGTATCGGCCGGATGGATCGAGCGTGGAGTGTGTCGAAGCGCTGGTTCGGTGGAGGCACCCGGAGAAGGGTCTGATCGGCCCCAATATCTTTATTCCGATTGCCGAGGATATGGGGCTGATATCGACCCTCACTCGATTTGTCATAGACCAGGCGTGCCGTGACTGCGCTTCATGGCCGCGGCAATTGCCCGTGTCCGTCAATCTTTCCGTTCAGGATCTGGAGTGCCCGGAGATCGCCGGTGACCTGAACGACGCGCTGAAGCGATACCGCCTGGATCCCTCACTGCTTCATGTGGAGGTGACGGAAAGCAGTTTCATGGCGGAGCCGAGCGGGGTCGTCGCACTTCTCAGCCAGATTCGTGCCCAGGGCATTACCGTGGCCATCGATGATTTCGGCACAGGCTTCTCCAGCCTGAGCTACCTGAACTCTCTGCCGCTCGACATCGTGAAGCTGGACCGAGCCTTCATCCGGGACATCGGCAGCGACCAGCGTCGCCTGAGCCTCCTGTGCGGGGTGGTCGACCTGTCCCGCAACCTCGGCCTCAAGATCGTTATCGAGGGCGTGGAAACCTCCGACCAGCTGGACCTGATCAACGAGCACAATCTCGCCGATCTGGTCCAAGGGTTCATCTTCTCGCAGCCGATCTCCGCCGATGCCGTAGCGGTGCTGACCGAGACGGAAATGGTGCATGGCGGTGCTCCCTCGACAGTGGGCGAGGGTGACGCCCGCAAAACGCGCAGACGCGCGCTTAAACCGGCGCTCTGAGCCCACCACTCCCCGTTCTTTCCGATCATCCTCGTGGGCGTGCGCTCGCGGTCCATGCGCTGTAGCCGCGCGCGGCCCTTCGCGCATCCGCTGACGTTTGCGGCAATCAACCCGTCCGTATTCCGGTTCGAGGCGCTCGGGCGTTAACCATGTTTGTTAATTTACTGTCCAGTTATCGATCACATCCGTTGTTTGCGTGAAATTCATGGTTAATCGTTGGTTAATAACCGGGGTTAATCATGATCGATCACAGAATATCTGGAGTTGAAGGGCGATTTGCCGAAAAGCTTCTCGCCACACTTGACCGTATCGAATACAGGAGGATTGAGAATCACGAAGATTTCGAGGATATTTCCCGACTTCGGTTCAAAGCCTACAAGGCGCGGAATGTCCTTCCGGTCGCCGCGACAAAACTTCTCGATGAGATAGACTATGATAGTCATGCCCATGTGCTTGGGATGTACTATGACGAGAAGCTGGTGAGTACGCTGCGCATACATCACGTCACCCCTGAGAGCCGACGCTGCCAGTCGATCGCCATATTTCCAGAGGCTGTGAACGGACTGCTCGATCAGGGCCTCGAACTTATCGACGCGGCCCGATTCGCCATCGATCCGGATTTCGCGAACGAGCGATCGGCCATCCCCTACCTGACCGTTCGCCCGGCGATCATGGCTGTGATCCATTTTAACGCCGACCGGATGCTGCAGCCGATCCGCCCGGCCCACGCGGCCTTCTATCGCCGCTTCTTCCACGCGCAGGAGATTGCCGCGCCGAGGCAGGTGCCACCCTATGACTTCGACCTGACGCTTCTGGCGTCGCCGACAAGGCAGTTGAGGTCCACGCTGATGGCCCGCGTTCCGGCGTTCCAGTCGGAAGCATACGAGCGAAGGATGATGTTCGGGGGTGTGTCGCGGCTGGATATCCCGACCTTGACGATCCTGCCGACCGCAAGGCTCGCAGGCCGCCCGACATCTCCGGAAATGGCCTTCCTTCACTAGGGAGAAGGTCATCCGCGACCACGAGTGGCATTGCGCTTTGTGGCAGCTTTGTGTAAGGCCACAACCACGAGTTCCGGCATCGCTCGCGGTGCGCCAGGTCGTGCAGTTTGAGGGTTTCAGAGGCTGCCGCGGTGTTTGTCCGGGGTGGCCGAGCAAGGGAGACGACGAATGGACAATCATCAGAGCGGCCCGCTCGAAACCGGTGCCTCGATGGACTATGCCGAGCACGAGAACACGTACCTCCGCTTCCTCTCCATGACCAAATGGGGCACGATGAGCTTGGTCATCCTGATGATCGCCATGGCTGCCGGCTTCTTCGCTGGCGCCGGCTTCCTCGGCGGGCTCATCATCTTCATCGTTCTCAACGTCGCCGGCGTTTTTCTGCTGCGCTGACGCTGCCTCCGTCACATGAGGTAAGGCGGGGCACGATCCGATCGTGCCCGCAAGGGCAACGACTCGGGAGGGCGTGCATTGTCTAAGGTTGTTTTTGTTCCCCGCGAAGGTGCGGGTGAGGACCGGGTCGCTGCGTCCGCCGATACGGTGAAGCGTCTTGCCGCGCTGGACTTCTCGGTTCTGGTCGAAGCTGGCGCGGGCGCCGCTTCCGGCATTCTCGACACGGATTATCAGGCCGCCGGCGCGCGGATCGGTTCGACGGCAGATGCCGCGACCGCAGATATCGTGTTGAAGGTGAACCGGCCGACAGCGATTGAAATTTCCGGATACAAATCCGGTGCCGTGGTCTTTGCGAGCATGGATCCCTACGGCAACGAGGCGGCCCTGGCCGCCATGGCCGGCGCCGGGCTCACCTCACTCGCCATGGAGCTGATGCCGCGCATCACGCGTGCCCAGTCGATGGACGTACTGTCCTCGCAAGCCAATCTTGCCGGCTACCGCGCGGTCATCGATGCGTCGCATGAATACGGCCGGGCGATGCCTATGATGATGACCGCCGCCGGCACGGTTGCGGCCGCCAAGGTCTTCGTCATGGGGGCAGGGGTTGCCGGACTGCAGGCGATTGCTACGGCCCGCCGTCTCGGCGCCGTCGTTTCCGCAACGGACGTACGTCCCGCGGCCAAGGAACAGGTCGCCTCGCTCGGCGCCAAGTTCATCGCCGTCGAGGACGAGGAATTCAAGGCGGCCGAAACCGCAGGCGGCTACGCCAAGCAGATGTCGGAAGCCTACCAGGCCAAGCAGGCAGCGCTTGTTGCCGAGCATATCGCCAAGCAGGACATCGTCGTCACCACGGCTCTCATTCCCGGCCGGCCGGCGCCACGCCTCGTGACCCGCGCCATGCTCGCTTCGATGAAGGCGGGTTCGGTGGCTGTCGACCTCGCGGTCGAACGGGGCGGCAATATCGAGGGATCGGTGTCGGGCTCGATTGCCGAGGTCGAGGGCGTGAAGGTCATCGGCTACGCCAACATGGCTGGACGCGTCGCGGCATCGGCGTCGGCGCTCTATGCCAAGAACCTCTTTGTCTTCCTCGAAACCATGGTCGACAAGCAGACCAAGGAGTTCAAGGTCGATCCCGAGGACGAACTCGTCAAGGCGACAATGCTGACGCATGGCGGCAAAGTGGTTCACCCGAACTTTGCCGAGGCTGCCGCGGCGTTCGCCGCTCCTGCCAAGCTTCCGGCGAGCGGCGCCATCATCGTGAAACCTGCGGCAAAGCAGGCACGCAAGCCGGCCACGCCAAACGCAGCCGTCGTGGATGAACAGCCAGCCGAGACGCCGAAGCGAACCCGCAAGAAGGCGGTAACGGCAACGCCGGACAAGAAGGAGGAGCTTTGATGGCGAGTGACGTGATGAATTCTGCCTTGGAACGTCTCGACCAGGCGGTCGAAGCCGTCAAGGTTGCTGCCGAACAGGCTCCGGACGCTGTGGCTGCCGCTGCGCATGGCGTGTCCGGCGGCGCGATCGATCCCTTCGTCTTCCGGCTTGCCATCTTCGTGCTGTCGATCTTCGTCGGCTACTATGTCGTCTGGTCGGTCACTCCGGCCCTGCACACGCCGCTGATGGCCGTGACGAACGCCATCTCCTCGGTCATCGTCGTCGGCGCGCTTCTGGCCGTGGGCATTTCGCTTTCCGGCATCGCGACGGGCTTCGGCTTCGTTGCGCTGGTCCTTGCATCCGTCAACATTTTCGGCGGCTTCCTCGTCACCCAGCGCATGCTGGCGATGTACAAGAAAAAAGAGAAGTGAGGATGGCCGATGTCTGAGAATTTCGCAGCCTTCCTTTACCTTGTCTCCGGCGTGCTCTTCATCATGGCGCTACGCGGACTGTCGCATCCGACAACGAGCCGCCGCGGCAACATGCTCGGCATGGTCGGCATGGGGATCGCCATCGGCACGACGCTGCTGCTCGCGACGCCGTCTTTCGGCGGTCTGATGCTCATCGTGCTCGGCCTTGCCCTCGGTGGCGGTGCAGGCGCCTATATCGCCCGCTCGATCCCGATGACCTCGATGCCGCAGCTCGTCGCCGGCTTCCACTCGCTGGTCGGCCTTGCCGCCGTGCTGGTGGCCGCGGCCGCGCTCTATTCGCCGGTCTCCTTCGGCCTCGGCCAGGTCGGCGAGATCCATGGCCAGGCGCTCATTGAAATGGCGCTGGGTGCCGCCATCGGTGCGATCACCTTCACCGGCTCGATCATCGCCTTCCTGAAGCTCGACGGGCGCATGTCCGGCAAGCCGATCATGCTGCCCTACCGGCACGTCATCAATATCTTGCTGCTCGCCGCGATCGTCTTCTTTATCGTCGGCCTGACCCTGTCGGAAAGCCATTTCGACTTCTGGCTGATCGTCGTGCTGGCGCTTGTGCTCGGCGTGCTGCTCATCGTTCCGATCGGCGGCGCGGACATGCCCGTCGTCGTGTCGATGCTCAACTCCTATTCGGGTTGGGCTGCGGCCGGCATCGGCTTCACGCTCGGCAACCTTGCGCTGATCATCACCGGCGCGCTGGTGGGCTCCTCGGGTGCGATTCTATCCTACATCATGTGCAAGGGCATGAACCGCTCGTTCATCTCCGTCATCCTCGGCGGCTTCGGCGGCGATAGCGGTGCGGCGGCCAGCGATGACGGTGTGCAGCGGACGGTCAAGCAGGGCTCGGCCGACGATGCAGCCTTCCTGATGGCGAATGCCTCCAAGGTCATCATCGTGCCGGGCTACGGCATGGCGGTGGCGCAGGCGCAGCATGCGGTGCGCGAGCTCGCCGATGCGCTGAAGAAGAACGGCGTCGAGGTGAAATACGCGATCCATCCGGTGGCGGGACGTATGCCCGGCCACATGAACGTGCTGCTCGCCGAAGCGAACGTGCCCTATGACGAGGTCTTCGAGCTGGAAGACATCAACTCGGAGTTCGCCCAGGCCGACGTCGCCTATGTCATCGGCGCCAACGACGTGACCAACCCGGCCGCTCGCGACGACAAGACCTCGCCGATCTATGGCATGCCGATCCTCGACGTGGACAAGGCCAAGACCTGCCTCTTCGTCAAGCGCTCGCTGGGCTCCGGTTATGCCGGCATCGACAACACGCTGTTCTACAAGGACGGCACGATGATGCTGCTCGGCGATGCCAAGAAGATGACCGACGATATCGTCAAGGCGATGAACCACTAAGCTTAGAGTTCTACGCCCGAGATTGGAAAAGCCCGGCTCTGCCGGGCTTTTCTTTTTCCGGCTGGAGGCGTAGATATACATTGCTCACTGCGTATATCAGGAGGGGCGCAATGCAGGTTTCCAAGTGGGGCAACAGCCTTGCCGTCCGGCTGCCGTCTTCGGTGGTGGAAGCGCTTGATCTGAAAGAAGGCGACGAAATCCAGATTCGCGCCGTCGACACACTGGATTTCGAGGTTGCCCGTAGGCCGACGCGGCAGGAGCTGCTCGAGCGGCTGAGAAAATTCCGCGGCCGGCTTCCCGAGGACTTCGTGTTCGATCGGGACGAGGCGAATGCCCGGTAACTTCATCGATACGAACGTTCTGATCTATCTCGTTTCGGGAGACGCTGTGAAGGCGGATGCTGCCGAACGTGCGGTCGGGGCAGGCGGAATGATAAGTGTCCAGGTGCTGAACGAGTTCGCGCATGTTGCCCGGCGGAAGCTGAGGTTCTCATGGGACGAGGTTCACTCTTTCCTGACAATGATCCGTGCTTTACTCGATGTCGTTCCCCTGACGGCGACCATTCATGACCGGGGACTGCAGTTGGCTGAGCGCTACCAGCTATCGATATACGATGCGATGATCGCTGCAGCGGCCCTGGCCAGCGAGTGCGACATTCTGTTTTCCGAGGATCTGCAGGAAGGCATGTCCATCGAGGGGCTGACGGTCATCAATCCGTTCAGGCATCCGGGATAAATGCCGCATCTTTGATGCAGGTTGCTCCATCGTTCAGGATCGATGAACAATCCGTTTCGGTAAACCCGGCGGCGGCGCACTAACGGATTGCTGTGGCGTGTGCCATCTAAGGGGAAACATTCTCGCATCCCCTTCAAGGAGCAACCATGAAGAAGATCGGTTTCCTTTCGTTCGGGCACTGGACGCCCTCTCCGCAGTCGCAGACGCGCTCCGCCGGCGACGCCCTGCTTCAGTCGATTGACCTCGCTGTCGCCGCGGAGGAGTTGGGCGCGGATGGCGCCTATTTCCGCGTCCATCATTTTGCAAGACAGCTGGCATCGCCGTTCCCGTTGCTTTCGGCCGTCGGCGCGAAGACAAACCGGATCGAGATCGGTACCGCCGTTATCGACATGCGCTACGAGAACCCGCTCTACATGGCTGAAGATGCCGGTGCCGCCGACCTGATCGCGGGCGGACGGCTGCAGCTCGGCATCAGCCGGGGTTCGCCGGAGCAGGTGATCGACGGCTGGCGGTATTTCGGCTACCAGCCCGCCGACGGTAAAACCGACGCCGACATGGGCCGGCGCCATGCGGAAGTCCTGCTCGACGTGCTGCAGGGCGACGGTTTTGGCCAGCCCAACCCGCGGCCGATGTTCCCTAATCCTCCGGGCCTGCTTCGCCTGGAGCCGTACTCCGAAGGTCTGCGCGAGCGCATATGGTGGGGCGCCAGCTCGAACGCGACGGCAGTCTGGGCGGCGAAGCTCGGCATGAACCTGCAGAGCTCCACTCTCAAGGACGACGAGACGGGGGAGGCGTTCCATGTCCAGCAGGCCGAGCAGATCCGGGCGTATCGCGAGGCATGGAAGGCGGCCGGGCATACGCGCCAGCCGAGGGTTTCCGTCAGCCGCAGCATCTTTGCCCTGGTTGACGACCGTGACCGCATGTACTTCGGCGGCGGGGGCAAGGAAGACGATTCAATCGGCTATATCGACGACAAGACCCGCGCCATCTTCGGGCGGAGCTATGCCGCCGAACCGGATGCGCTGATCGAGCAATTGAAGCAGGATGAGGCGGTCGCGGAGGCCGACACGCTGCTGTTGACCGTCCCCAATCAGCTGGGCGTCGAATACAACGCGCATGTCATCGAATCTATCCTGAAGCACGTCGCGCCGGCTCTCGGCTGGCGCTGAACACATGCAAAAGGCGGCGCTTGCGCCGCCTTTTCAGAAGCAGATCGTGTCGCCGGGTTAGCTGCTGCGCGTGCGCGAGAGGCCGTCCTTGGCAGGCTGGTAGTTCGGGTCCAGTCGCGCGGCATGGCTGAAGGAACGGGCCGCGCGGGCCTTGTCGCCGCGGGTCTCGTAGACCAGTCCCTGATTGGTCCAGGATTCCGCCAGCTTGTCGTTGAGAGAAATCGCCGTGTTGATGTCGGCAAATGCGTTCTCGTCGTCGTTCAGCGCAAGGTAGGAGACGGCGCGGCCGTTGTAGGGCTCCGCCGAGCTCGGCGACAGCGAGATGGCCTTCGAGAAGTCCTCGATCGCCTGTGCGTGCTGGCCACGGGTCTGATAGATCAGGCCGCGATTGTGATAGGCGCGTCCGTCCGTCGTATCGAGCCGGATAGCCTTGTCGAAATCGTTGAACGCTTCGTTGTTGCGCCCCGCCTGGCGGTAGATGTTGCCACGGCCGATATAGGCGACGTCGTAGTTGGAATTGAGCTGCAGGGCGCGATTATAGTCGTTCGCCGCTTCGACCGGCTTGCCCATGTTGCGGTAAACGAGCGCGCGGTTGGCATAGGCCTGGTAGAATTGCGGGTTTAGCTGGATGGCCCGGTTGAAGTCCTCGAGCGCTCGGTTGAACTCACCGGCGCGACCATAGGCGGAACCTCGGACATTGTAGCCCTCGGGATCCTGCGGGTTGGCATTGATGACGGTCGTCAGCGAGGAGATGTTCTCTTCCGAGCCCTGAGCGCGATCGACGGTAATCAGGTCGGTCGTCTGGGAGGTCGTGGAGCAGCCAGCCAGAAGAACGGCGGTGGCCAGTGCCATGCCCGTCATGGCTATTCTGCTGCGTGTGGAAGAGGTTGGAGCCGAAGAACTGGACGTTGCGGAAGAAGAAGCAGCAGCAGTCGAGCAGGCCATCAGGCGCGTTTCCTCGTGTGGTGGCGGGAACGGACATCCGTTCGGATTCTAAAAAGGCGGCGGCGCCCAAGTCGCCTCCGCCTCATAAGCACGTTAAAAACGTCGAAAAAACGGCCGAATTAACGGGCCGCCGGACGCGGAGTAGCCGGAAGCAGGCCTTCGCGCTGCATACGCTTGCGCGCCAGCTTGCGGACGCGGCGAACAGCTTCAGCCTTTTCGCGTGCACGCTTCTCCGAAGGCTTTTCATAGTAATCGCGCATCTTCATTTCACGAAAGATGCCTTCGCGCTGCATCTTCTTCTTGAGAGCGCGGAGAGCCTGATCAACGTTGTTGTCGCGGACTAGTACCTGCACGTGAAATCCCGTTCCTTTGGTTTGTTGCTCGCCAGAAATCAGGCCGATTCGAGGCGAAGAAATACTTATGCCCGGCGCGCAGGCCGTGCGGATTGGAAACGCGTTTAACAGAATGCTCCCCGGGAGTCCAGATGCTCATCCATTCCCATTCGTGAAAATGCGACAAGCCGATATCCGATCGAAATGTTGGGATTGCGCTCATGCCTTCCAAGCCTTCCGATCGTGCCTATATCGATAGCAATGTTAGCGGGCCAGGTCCTGGAACCGCGCCGAAGGGAGGTTCTCATGCGCAGTGTCGTCCATTCCGAATTTGGTGATCCATCCACGGTGCTGGCCGTCCGGGACATGTCGGTGCCGGAGCCTGGAGCGGGCGAGATCCGCGTGAGGATGGTGATGTCCGCGATCCACAATCACGACCTGCTGACCGTCAGCGGACAATACGGATACAAGCCGGAGCTGCCGGCTGTCGGCGGCACGGAAGCGACCGGCATTGTCGATGCGCTGGGCGAAGGCGTCACGCATCTGAAGGTCGGGCAGCGGGTCGCCGCGTCCGGCAAGGGAACGTGGTCGGAATTCTACATTGCGTCTGCCGCCTCGGCTGTTCCTCTTCCCGATTCGATCACCGACGAAGCGGCGGCACAGCTTATCTCGATGCCGCTGAGTGCGCTCGTGCTTCTGGACTTCATCGGCGTCGAGCGGGGCGGATGGGTCGTCCAGAATGCCGCCAACGGTGCGGTCGGCAGGACGCTGGCGATGTTTGCGAAGCCGCACGGCATTAATGTCGTCAACCTCGTCCGCAGGGATGAAGCCGTCGCCGAGCTCAACGGGTTCGGTATCGGAAACGTCGTGTCCACCAGCCGGCAAAGTTGGCGGGACGAGGTGAAGGCGCTGACGAACGGTGCCTCGATCCAGGCGGCGGTCGATGGCGTGGGTGGCAGTGCGGCCGGCGACCTCCTGTCGCTTCTCGGAGAGGGAGGGCTGCTTGTCTCCTTCGGCCTGATGTCGGGACGGCCGCTGGAATTGTCCGCCAGCGATCTGATCTTCAAGCAGGCCGTCGTGAAGGGCTTCTGGCTTGCCCGGATTGCACCGACGCTGGCGCCGGAGAGGCTGCGCAGCCTGATTGCCGAGATCATCCAGCGGGTTGCCTCCGGAGAGGTAAAGCTCACGGTTTCGGAGGTCTTCGCGCTTTCGGACGCGGCCCGCGCTGCGGCTGCCGCAGCCGAGCCGGGCCGCAAGGGCAAGGTCCTTCTGCGGGCCTGACGGCTGCGAAGGCTCGCCGGCCGCTTTGCGGCTGCGTTTCGGCCCGTGTCGAAACATTCCCTTGAAGCGTCGCAAAATAGCCATTGCGGTGCATGTTGATTTGCGATGGGTATGGCTCTAACAAACCCGTCTACAGGCCCTCCGGGAGTTGACGACGACATGCGGAAATATTCGGTCTTTGCCGTGGCTCGAGAAGCGTTGCGAGGTCACAAGGGCTGGGAGGCCCAGTGGACATCGCCGGAGCCGCGCAGCTCCTACGACGTGATCATCGTTGGCGGCGGCGGACACGGCCTGGGAGCGGCCTACTATCTTGCCAAGGAGCACGGCATCACCAATGTCGCGGTGATCGAGAAGGGCTGGCTCGGCGGTGGCAATACCGGCCGCAATACCACGATCATCCGCTCCAACTATCTCTACGAAGAGAGCATGGACATCTACGAGCATTCCCTGAAGCTGTGGGAAGGCCTGAGCCAGGATCTCAACTACAACACCATGTATTCGCCGCGCGGCGTGATGATGCTGTCGCACAATGTGCATGACCAGCAGTCGTTCAAGCGGCACATCAACGCCAACCGGCTCTACGGTATCGACAACGAATGGCTGACGCCCGAACAGGCGAAGGCCTTCGTGCCGGTTCTCGATATCGCGAAGACTGCGCGCTACCCGATCAACGGCGCCGCCCTGCAGCGCCGTGGCGGCACGGCCCGCCATGATGCGGTGGCCTGGGGCTATGCGCGTGCGGCATCGGATCGCGGCGTTCATATCATCCAGAACTGCGAAGTGACCGGCATCCGCCGCGGGCCGGGCGGCGAGGTGCAGGGCGTCGAAACCAGCCGCGGCTTCATCGGCGCCAAGAAGGTCGGCGTGTCGGCTGCCGGCCATTCCTCCGTCGTCATGGAAATGGCCGGGGTCCGCGTGCCGCTGCATTCCAACCCGCTGCAGGCGCTGGTGTCCGAGCCGCTTAAGCCGATCTTCCCCTGCGTCGTGATGTCGAACACCGTGCACGCCTATATTTCCCAGTCGGACAAGGGCGAGCTGGTGATCGGTGCCGGCACGGACCAGTATAATTCCTATTCGCAGACTGGCGGTCTGCAGATCATCACCCACACGCTCGACGCCATCTGCGAACTCTTCCCGATGTTCAGGCGAGTGAAGATGATGCGCCAATGGGGCGGCATCACTGACAACACGCCGGACCGTTCCCCGATCCAGGGCGTCACGCCGGTGCCCGGCCTGTTCGTCAATTGCGGCTGGGGGACGGGTGGCTTCAAGGCGACGCCGGGTTCCGCCAACCTCTTCGCGCATCTGATCGCGAAGGGCGAACCGCATCGGCTTGCCGCCGGCCTCAACCTCGACCGGTTCCGCACCGGCCGCCTGATCGACGAAGCGGCCGCTGCCGCCGTCGCGCACTGATTTCGAGGGACGACAGATGCTTCTGATCCACTGCCCCTATTGCGAAGAAGATCGCTCGGAGCTCGAATTCCGCTGGGCCGGAGAGGCGCATATTGCGCGCCCGGAAAACATCGCCGCGATCTCCGACGAGGAGTTCGCCGAGTTCTTCTTCCTGCGCAACAACGAGAAGGGGCTGACCTATGAGCGCTGGCGCCACATCCATGGCTGCGGACGCTTCTTCAATGCGGCGCGCGATACGGTAAGCGACAGGTTCCTGATGACCTACAAGGCTGGGCTTCCCAAGCAGCAGGTGCCGGAGACAGGTGCGAGCGAGAAGACCGTCGAGACCTATGAAGCGACAGAGGGAGACGCACGATGAGCGGCCCCGCAAACAACCTCGGCGCATTCCGCATCAAGGGCGCAGGTCGGCTGACGCCGGCACGCACGTCGCGTTTTACCTTCGACGGCAAGAGCTACACGGCCATGGAAGGCGACACGGTCGCTTCGGCGCTGCTGGCGCATGGCGTGCATCTGATCGGCCGGTCGTTCAAGTATCACCGCCCGCGCGGCGTGCTTTCCGCCGGGCCGGAAGAGCCGAATGCGCTTCTCGACGTTTCCCGCGATGCCGCCCGCCGGCAGCCGAACGTGCGCGCGACGGTGCAGGAAGTGTTCGACGGCGCAAAGATCTCCTCGCAGAACCGCTGGCCGTCGCTTGCCTTCGATGTCGGCGCGGTCAACAATCTGATGTCGCCCTTCTTCGCGGCCGGCTTCTACTACAAGACCTTCATGTGGCCGAAGGAGGCCTGGACGAAGATCTACGAGCCGATCATCCGCCGTGCTGCCGGTCTTGGCGTGGCGCCGACGGAAGAGGATCCCGACCGCTACGCAAACCGCTATGCCCATTGCGACGTGCTGATTGCAGGCGCAGGCGTTGCGGGACTGACGGCAGCGCTTTCCGCGGCCGCCACCGGGGCAGAGGTCATACTGGTCGACGAGCAGCCCGAAGTGGGCGGCGCGCTCCACTCCGACGCCACGACGACGATTGACGGAAAGAATGGCTTCGACTGGGCGCAGGGTGCGGCTGCGAAGCTGAAAGCGATGCCGAACGTGCGGGTGCTGACCCGCACGACGGTGTTCGGCTACTACAACCACGGTTTCCTCGGTCTGGCGGAACGCGTTTCGGACCATCTCGACCGGCCGGGGCGGGACGTGCCGCGCGAGCGCCTGTGGCAGGTGCGGGCGGGCCGCGTCATCATCGCGACCGGCTCGATCGAACGGCACATGGTGTTTGCCAACAACGATCGGCCGGGCATCATGCTGGCGTCCGCCGCGCGAACCTTCCTCAACCACCATGGCGTTGCCGTTGGCCGCAGGGTCGGCGTCTATACCGCGCATGACAGCGCCTATGAGGCGGCATTCGACCTGAAGCGCGCCGGTGTCGCAATCGCGGCGATCGTCGATTGCCGGGAACAGCCAGGCGAGGCGGTTCTGGCCGAGGCCCGGTTGCTCGGCATAGACGTGCTGACCGGCCATTCCGTCACCAATACCGGCGGACGGTTGCGGATCAATTCGATGACGGTGGCACGCAACGGCAATTTCGACATCCGCAAGATCAAGGTCGATGCGCTGATCGTCTCGGCGGGCTGGACGCCGTCGGTGCACCTGTTCTCCCAGTCGCGCGGCAAGCTGCGCTACGACGAGGCGCAACAGCGCTTCCTGCCGGACATCTATGCGCAGGACTGCGTTTCGGTCGGCGGCTGCAAGGGCACCGACGATCTTGCCGAACTGATCGACGAGGCCATCACGGCGGGCGGCGGGCGGCTGGCGCTTGTCGGCGAGAACAGGTTCGACTGGACGGGCGGCATGATCGGCGCTGGCGAAGGTGCCGGACCGGATACGACCGTCAAGGCCTTCGTCGACTTCCAGCACGACGTGACCGCCAAGGACATCCGGCTTGCGGTGCGCGAGGGCATGCATTCGATCGAGCACATCAAGCGGTTCACGACGAACGGGATGGCGTCGGACCAGGGCAAGCTCTCCAACATGCATGGCCTGGCGATCGCGGCTGAAATGCTCGACCGGCCGATCCCGAAGGTGGGTCTCACCACGTTCCGCGCGCCCTATACGCCGGTGACCTACGGCACGCTGGTCGGCCATTCGCGTGGCGACCTGTTCGACCCGACCCGCAAGACGCCGATGCACGATCTAGAAGCGGCTGCGGGGGCCGAGTTCGAGGATGTCGGCAACTGGAAGCGCGCCTGGTATTTCCCCCGGCGCGGCGAGGACATGGTGGCCGCAGTCAATCGCGAATGCCGGACCGTTCGCGATGTCGCGGGCGTGTTCGACGCCTCCACACTCGGCAAGATCGAGGTCGTCGGGCCGGATGCGGCGCAATTCCTCAACCTCCTCTACACCAATGCCTGGGACACGCTGAAACCCGGCAAGTGCCGCTACGGCATCATGACCCGCGAGGATGGCTTCATCTACGACGACGGCGTCGTCGGCCGATTGGCTGAGGACCGCTTCCATGTGACGACGACGACCGGCGGTGCGCCGCGCGTGCTCAATCACATGGAGGATTATCTCCAGACCGAGTTTCCGCATCTAAAGGTTTGGCTGACATCGACCACCGAACAGTGGGCGGTCATTGCCGTGCAGGGGCCGAAGGCGCGCGAGATTATTGCGCCGCTCGTGGAAGGCCTTGATATCTCCAATGAAGCCTTCCCGCATATGAGCGTCGCGGAATGCACCGTGATGGGCGTGCCGGCGCGGCTGTTCCGCATGTCGTTCACCGGTGAGCTTGGCTTCGAGGTGAACGTGCCGGCAGACTACGGCGCAGCGGTCTGGCAGGCGATATGGGAGCGGGCCGAGCGGATGGGCGCCTGCCTCTACGGCACCGAGAGCATGCACGTTCTGCGCGCCGAAAAGGGCTATCTCATCGTCGGCCAGGATACGGACGGCACCGTGACGCCGGACGATTCCGGTTACGGTTGGGCGGTCTCCAAGAAGAAGACGGATTTTGTCGGCATTCGCGGCCTGAAGCGTCCCGATCTCGTGCGGGATGGCCGCAAGCAGTTGGTCGGTCTGGTGACGAACCGGCCGAGCGACGTGCTGGAGGAGGGCGCGCAGATCGTCGCCGATCCGAACCAGCCCAAGCCGATGACCATGCTCGGACACGTCACCTCGGCCTACTGGTCGGAAAATTGCGGCCGCTCGATCGCCATGGCGCTGGTCGCCGGCGGGCGTTCGCTGATCGGCCAGACGCTCTTCATTCCGATGAAGGACCGCACCATTGCCGTCGAAGTGACCGATACGGTGTTCTTCGACAAGGAAGGAGGCCGCATCCATGGTTGATTCTGGGGCTGACGTTGCTACCCGCAGTTTGCCGCTATCCGGCGTCCATGGTGGTTCCGCCGCCGTGCGGCTTGAGGTGGCAGCGCCTGCGGGCCGCATATCGCTGCGTGTCCGGAATGAAGATGTTTCCGCGCTCTCGGCAGCTCTCGGCGTCGACCTGCCGGTGAAGCCGAAGACGTCCGCTTTTGCCAATGGCCGCACGGCGCTGTGGCTTGGGCCTGATGAATGGCTGGTGATCGACGAGGGCAATAGCGGACTGACGACGGCGGCCGCAAATTCCGGCGCGCTGCATTCGGCCACCGACGTTTCGCACCGGAACACGGCGATCCTGGTCGAAGGACCGGGCGCGGTGGCGACGATCAATGTCGGATGCCCGCAGGACCTGTCGCTCAAGGCCTTTCCGGTCGGCGCCTGCACCCGCACCATTTTCGGCAAGGTCGAGATCGTCCTGTTGCGCACGGCGGAAGACGCCTTCCGGGTCGAGGTATGGCGGTCCTTCTCGGACTATGCGTTCGGTCTTCTGTCGCAAGGTGCGCTCGACGCAGGGCAGTAGGCCCGGCTCTTCGACCATAGTCTTGCACATACCACGTCTCTGCGGCTTGACTTCCGGCGGTTCAGCCAGACAACTGGGATCAAAGCACGGGAGGGTGTCATGGGGGAAATCGAGCTGACGGTGATTGCCGTTCTTGCGGCACTTGCCGGAGGGGCCGCCGGCGCCCGGTTTACGAAGGCACCGATCTGGAAGGGTGTGCTGATCGCCGCTTCTGCTGCCGTGGCGGCGATCGTCGCTTCACTCATACCCGGCATCGACCGCAGCCTTTTCATGCCGATTGCCGGTCTCGTCGGGGCCGGCGTCTCCGGCTCGGCGCTGGGCCTGACGGCACCGCAGACGGCACCGATTGCCATCGGCGCCGCACTCATTCCGTTGCTGGGCTTCGTGATGATGGAGCTGAATGCCTGAGCGAGGCGGTAACGCTCCTCCTGCTCAAACCACCACGTTCAGCGCTTTCTCCCGCTCCAGATATTCGCGCTGCTTTTCGACGATGTAGTCGCGCAGGATGGGGGCGGCATCGCGCTTGCGCGACATCTGCATGTGGAAGACGAGCTGACTACCGGTGCGGAACATCATCTCGGCGCTGATCAGGTAGAATTCCCACATGCGGGCGAAGCGCTCGTCATATAGGGCGATCACCTTGTCGCGGTTCTTCTCGAACCGCTCCGCCCAGTGCGACAGCGTCGTCGCGTAGTGGATGCGCAGGAATTCCAGGTCCATGACCCACAGGCTGTTGCGCTCGACCGATTCGAAGACTTCCGACAGCGCGGGCGAGTAGGCGCCCGGGAAGATGTACTTCCGGAGCCAGGGGCTTGCCATTCCAGGCGGGCTCATGTGGCCGATCGAGTGAAGCACGGCGATGCCGTCGTCCGGCATCATCTGGTTCAGGTGCGAGAAGAATTCGTCGTAGTGATGTACGCCGACATGCTCGAACATGCCGACCGAAACGATACGGTCGAACCTGTCGTCCAGGTCACGGTAGTCGCGCAGTTCGAACTTCACCCGGTCGGACAGTCCCGCCTTCTGCGCGCGCTCCGAGGCCAGCTTCTGCTGCTCCTTCGACAGGGTCACACCGGTTACCTGGACGTTTTCGATTGCTGCGAGATAGAGCGCCAGATCGCCCCAGCCGGAGCCGATGTCCAGCACCTTCATTCGGTCTTTCAGGCACAGTTTCGCCGCAAGCAGCCTCAGCTTGTTTCGCTGCGCCTCTTCCAGCGTCTCTGCCGGATCGCGGAAATACGCGCAGGAGTAGAGCATGTTGTCGTCGAGGAAGAGCTTGTAGAAGTCGTTGCCGAGATCGTAGTGGTGGGCGACGTTCTGCTGCGCCTCGCCCTTCTGGTTCGACTGCTGGCGCTTGCGGAAGCGCATCTTGATGGCGCGCAGCGCCTTCTGCAGCGGATATGACCCGAGCGACAGGCGATTGACCGAGAACAGCGTCAGGAAGTCGCGAAGCGTCGAGCCGTCCTCGAAGCTCATCGTGCCGTCGGTATAGGCCTCGCCGGCCGCAAGCTCCGGATTGAACACCAGCGTGCGGTACAGGCGCTTGTCCGTCAGCCGCATCGTCACTTCCGGACCGGGTGAACCGGAGAAGATGTGGCTATTGCCTTCGGCGTCGATCACCGTCAGGCGGCCCTTCCTGATGAAGGACTTCATCATGTGCGAAAGCGGAAACATCAGACCTCTCAAATCGAATGGGAACGACAGGGGGATGCGTATGCTGATGCGTATGGCGGCCGATTGGCCCTAGACGTGTTCCGGCCGGTCCTTGGGATCGAATTGCACGATGGTGATCCAGTTGGCGGTGAGCGCCGGCTTCTTCTCGTTCTCGATTTCGACCGACACTTCATAGGTGGTCATCAGCATTCCGGCGCCGCGGAACCGGGAGTCCGCCAGCTTGAAATGGCCGCGGACGCGGGTGCCGCACTTGACTGGTGACATGAAGCGGACCTTGTCGAAACCGTAATTCAGCCCCATGGTCTGTTCGCGGATCTTCGGCAGGCAGTCGAAGTTCATGGCGGAAAGCAGCGCAAGCGTCAGGAAGCCATGGGCGATCGTTCCGCCGAACGGGCTTTCCGCGGCTGCTCGCTCGGGGTCGACGTGGATGAACTGATGATCGAGGGTGGCGTCAGCGAATTTGTCGATCATCGACTGATCGACGACGATCCATTCGGATACACCGAGGACCTCTCCGACCAGGCCGGGCACGTCTGCTAGCGAAATGTCGCGCGGCATCTTCCCTCACTCATTCGAGTCCCCCCATTCAGGCAATTTACAGAGTTTATGCGCCTTGGATAGCCGGCGTTTGAAACCGGGGTCAATCCTCAAGGCAGAAGGTCACGGAACGGGGAGGTGCAGTTCCGTTCCATGGGCTGTCGTCGTTCAATGCACGCCAGCCGTTACCGGGTACGGCGAATGGGATAGGCTTGCGGCTGCGGTTGAAGATGATTGCCAGCCGAACCTGCGCGCCGCTTTGCCGGTCCGTCGTTTTCATGGTCACCGCCAGCCCCAATGCGTCGGGCTGTTGCCAGTCTTCCTGCGCCATCGGCTCGCCTGAGGCGTTCACCCAATCGATGTCGTCGCCCGCGTCGGTGAAGAAGCCATATTCGGAAAAGACGGAGAACCGCTTGCGCAACGCAGACAGCATCGCGGCGTGATCGACGAGGTTCTGATCGAGCCCTGCCCAGTCGACCCAGGTGATCTCGTTGTCCTGGCAGTAGGCATTGTTGTTGCCCTGCTGGCTGCGGCCGCCCTCGTCGCCGGCGGTCAGCATGATCGCGCCGCGGGTGGCGAAGAGCGTGGACAGCAGAGCCATGACATCGGTGCGGCGGACGTCGAGGATCGCGGCATCCTCGGTCTCGCCTTCCGTGCCGTTGTTCCAGGAGAAGTTGTCGTGGTGGCCGTCGCGGTTTTCCTCGCCGTTGGCGTGGTTGTGACGCTCCTCGTAGGAGACAACGTCCATCAGCGTGAGGCCGTCGTGGGCAGCCAGAAAATTGACGCTGCGCGTGTGGTGATGGCCGTGCCTTGCGAAGATGTCGGAGGAGCCCGCAAGCCGCGTGGCCAGGTCGCCCATCGTCCAGCGGTCGCCGCGCCAGAAGCGGCGGATGTCGTCGCGGGCGCGGTCGTTCCACTCCAGGAAGGGGGAGGGAAAATTGCCGACCTGATAGCCGCCGGGACCGATGTCCCACGGCTCGGCGATCAGGATGCGGTCGGAGAGTACGGGGTCTTCGACGATTGCCCGCAGCGTTTCGCTTTCCGTGGAAAAGCCGTGCTGGTCACGTCCCAGGATGGGGGCGAGGTCGAAGCGGAAGCCGTCAATGCCGGCATGAGCCACGAAATGGCGCAGGCTGTCGACGATGAGGCGTCGGATGAAGGGATGGTCGCAGGCGACGGTGTTGCCGGTGCCGGTATCGTTGACCAGCGTTCCCGGTTGCCCCTCCAGGTGGCGGAAGCACGCGAGATTGTTGAGCCCGCGGAGCGAAAGCGTCGGACCGGCGCGGTCGCTTTCGCCCGTATGGTTGAAAACGAGGTCGAGGATGACGCCGATACCCGCCTGATGCAACGTCGCCACCGTATCGCGCAGTTCCGCCACCCCGCCCGGAACCAAGCGCGGATCGAGCGCCATGAAGCCGACCGGATTATAGCCCCAGCTGTTGGTGAGACCGAGCGGGGCCAAATGCCGCTCGTCGATCCAGGCGGTGATCGGCATCAGTTCCACCGCGTCCACGCCGATGCGTTTCAGGTGAGCGATGACCGAGGGATGGGCAAGGGCCGCGACCGTGCCGCGCTGGTCTTCCGGAACGTCGGGATGCAGCTTGGTGAAGGCACGAACGGCGATTTCATAGATCAGACCGCCGGTGGGGAAGCGCGGCTTTTCGACGGTTACCTCGCGGTGCCGGGCCACGATCGCCTTCGGCATCAACGAGGCGGTGTCGTGTCCGAAATGGGCGAGCCTGGAATTGTAGGTAAATGGCTGGTCGATCTCGGTGGCATAGGGATCGAGCAGCAGCTTCGACGGGTCGAACCACAGGCCGCGATCGGGAGCGTGGGTGCCAAAAGCGCGGTAGCCATAGCGGGTGCCTTCACGCACCTTCCGAACCGAGAGGCGGTGAACGTGATCGTCGCCCCGTTGCATCGGAAGCCGTTCGACCTCCCGCTCTCCATGCTGGTCGAAGAGGGAGAGCTGCAGTTTTTCGGCATTCTCCGACCAGACGGCAAAGTCGGCGCCGTCTGCGGTCAGTGTCACGCCGAGTTTGGGGGTGGTCGAATTCATTCGAGAATGTAGCCTCCTCGAAACAGTTCGCTCTTTGTCGCCGCAAGGTTGGTCACCTGTGAAGAGACCCCCTCTGGCCTGCCGGCCACCTCCCCCAGAAGGGGGGAGAGACCCGTGGCGCCTGCCTGCCTCAATGGGCCTGGACGGAAGCGCCGGGTTAAACTCTCCCCCTTGTGGGGAGGGTTGGGAGGGGTCTTGATCCAATCGCACGGTTCTCGGCGAACGGATGCCAAGGAGGTCAGTGAGAGGATAAGACATCCGCAGCCTTCCGTTGATGGAGGTCAGGTAATCACCGTCGGCGCATGACGGCCGGTGCGCTTGGCGATTTCCGCGATCCGGTCGGCCACGGCAATGAGGTCGGCGAGCGCAGCTTGCGTCTCGATGTCGTGGCGCGACGCGTCCGGCTCGTAGCGCTCCACGTAAACACGGAGCGTGGCGCCGGAGGTTCCGGTGCCGGACAAGCGGAAGACAGCGCGGGAGCCGCCGGCGAAAAGCACGCGAATACCTTGCCTGGTGCTGACCGAGCCATCGATCGGGTCGGTATAGGCAAAATCGTCGGCGGCTTCGACCTTGAGGTTTCCAAAGCTCTGGCCGGGCAGAGAGCCAAGCTTCTCGCGCAGCGCCGTCATCAGGCCGTTCGCCGCGTCGGTATCGACTTCCTCGTAGTCATGGCGGGAGTAATAGTTGCGGCCATATTCGGCCCAATGCTTGCGAACGATGTCCGCGACGCTTTCCTTGCGGGCCGCGACGATGTTCAGCCAGAAGAGGATTGCCCAGAGGCCGTCCTTTTCGCGGACGTGGTCGGAACCGGTGCCGAAGCTTTCCTCGCCGCAGACGCTGACCTTGCCGGCATCCATCAGGTTGCCGAAGAACTTCCAGCCGGTCGGCGTTTCGTACATGCCGATGCCGAGCTTCTCCGCCACGCGGTCGGCGGCGGCACTGGTCGGCATGGAGCGGGCAATGCCGGCGATGCCCTTGGCGTAGCCCGGAGCGCATGTCGCGTTGGCGGCGATGATCGCAAGGCTGTCGGAAGGGGTGACGAACATGCCCTTGCCGACCACCATGTTGCGGTCGCCGTCGCCATCGGATGCCGCACCGAAATCGGGGCCGTCGGCGCTCATGACATCGTCGTAGAGTTCCTTGGCGTGGACAAGGTTCGGATCCGGGTGGTGGCCGCCGAAATCCGGTAGCGGGATGAAGTTGCGGACCGAACCGTTCGGCGCGCCGAGCCGCTTCTCGATGATGTCCTTGGCATAGGGGCCGGTGACGGCGCCCATGGAATCCATGACGACGCGGAAGCCACCGGCGATCAGGCTGCGGATGGCGACAAAGTCGAACAGCTCTTCCATCAGCTGGGCGTAGTCGGCGACGGGATCGACGACCTCGACGGCCATTCCGCCGACGTCGAGCGTGCCGATTGCGTCGAGGTCGATATCGGCGGCATCAACGATCTTGTACTCGTCGATAACCGTGGACCGCTCGAAGATCGCCTCGGTGATCTTTTCCGGTGCCGGGCCGCCGTTGCCGATATTGTACTTGATGCCGAAATCTTCGGTCGGCCCGCCGGGATTGTGGCTGGCGGACAGGATGATGCCGCCGAATGCCTTGTACTTGCGGATGATGTTCGACGCGGCGGGCGTCGAGAGAATGCCGCCCTGTCCGACCATCACCTTGCCGAAGCCGGCTGCCGCCGCCATCTTGACGGCCTTCTGGATGACTTCGCGGTTGTAGTAGCGGCCGTCGCCGCCGATCACCAGCGTCTGGCCCTGAAAGCCTTCCAGCGAATCGAAGATCGACTGGATGAAGTTCTCCGCATAGTTTTCCTGCGCGAAGACCGGCACCTTCTTGCGAAGGCCCGAAGTGCCCGGCTTCTGGTCCTTGTAGGGAGCGGTCGGAACGGTCCTGATCATCTTAGCGACCTTTCATTTCAAGACTTGAATAAAGCTGGGCGTAGAGGCCGGCGCTCTTTTCCCAAGAGACGTCGGACTTCATGCCCTGCTTTTGCATGTTCATCCATGCTTTGGTGTCAGCAAAGAGGCGGAAGGTTCGGCGCAGCGCGCGCCGCAGCCCATCGGCGGTGGTCGGGCTGAAGCAGATGCCGGTGGCCGCCTTGGCCGCGAGCGCTGCCGGGCTCGCATCGATTACCGTGTCGTTCAATCCGCCGGTTCGTGCCACCACGGGCACGCAGCCGTAGCGCAGGCCGTAAAGCTGCGTCAGCCCGCAGGGCTCGAAGCGGGAGGGGATGACGATGGCATCGGCACCCGCCTGCATGAGATGGGACAGCGGCTCGTCGTAACCGGTGATAATGGAGACGCGGCCGGGATGGCGGACGGCGGCAGCGTGAAAGGCGGCTTCCAGAGCCGCATCGCCGGAGCCGAGAACCGCGAGCCTGCCGCCCTGGGCAACGATGTCGTCGGTCACGTCCACCAGAAGGTCCATGCCCTTCTGCCAGGTGAGGCGGGAAACGACGCACAGCAGCGGCCCGTCATCATCGGACAGTCCGAAACGCTTCGCGACGGCGCGCTTGTTCGTCTGCCGCCCCTTCAGGTTGCCGGCGCTGTAGTTCGTTTTGATCAGCGGGTCGCTATCGGGGTCCCAGACATCCGCATCGATGCCGTTGACGATGCCATGCAGGTCGGCAGCGCGGGCGGCAAGCACGCCTTCGAGGCCCATGCCGAACTCCGGCGTGAGGATCTCGTCGGCATAGGTCGGGCTGACGGTGCTGACCGCCGTCGCCGACTGCAGGCCGGCTTTCAGGTAGCCCACGCCGCCATAGTATTCGACGCCGTCAATGGCAAAGGCGCGAGGCGGCAGGCCGAGTTCGGGAAAGATGTCCGCGCCGAACTGTCCCTGGAAGGCGATGTTGTGGATCGTCATCAGGGTCGGGACGACCGGTTCCGCCGAATAGCGGAGATAGGCGGGCAGCAGTCCCGTCTGCCAGTCATGGACGTGGACGATGTCCGGGCGCCAGCCCTCCATGCGTCCAAGCGCGATCTCCGCGCCTGCCCTGGAGAGGGCCGCGAACCGGCGCCAGTTGTCGATATGGTCCTTTCCGGTCGCATCGCCATAGGGGCCGCCGGGGCGATCGAAGAGGGCCGGGCAGTCCAGGATCAGCAGAGCGAGGCCCTTGTACTCTACCTCCAGCACTGTTGCGGCGTGTCCCATGAGATCGGCAAAGGTCAGGCGCGGAACGGCGTTTTCCACGCCGCGCATGATCGCCGGATAACCCGGAACGAGCGTTTTCGTCCGGATGCCATGACGATCAAGCGCGAGCGGCAAGGCGCCGACCACGTCTGCAAGCCCGCCGGTCTTGACCAGCGGGTAGATTTCGGATGCGACGGAGAGAACCTGCATAAATTGCTTCACATATCCAGCTTGTCGATCATGGGCTGCGTAATGAGGCAGATGCCGCTTTCGGTGCGCCGGAAGCGCTTCGCGTCGAGAACGGGATCCTCTCCGACCACAAGCCCTTCCGGGATGGTCACGTTGGAATCGATTACGACATTGCTAAGCTGGGCACGCCGGCCGATGCGCACGTTCGGAAGCACCACGGCATCCTCCAGCCGCGAATAGGAATTTGCGCGGACGCCGGTGAACAGCAGGCTGCGGTTGAGCGTCGAGCCCGAGATAATGCAGTCGCCGGACACGACGGAGGAGGTGGCGGAGCCTCGGCGGTCGTCGTCGTCGTGGACGAACTTGGCTGGCGGGCTGATTTCCGCATAGGTCCAGATTGGCCAGGATTTGTCGTAGATATCGAGTTCGGGCATGACCGCCGTCAGGTCGATATTCGCCTGCCAATAGGCCTCGATCGTGCCGACGTCGCGCCAGTAGGCCTCCTTTTCGAAGTCCGAGCGGATGCAGGAATCGGCGAAGCGATGGGCGACCGCCTTACCGTGCTCAACGATACAGGGGATGATGTCCTTGCCGAAGTCGCGGCTTGAGCCGGGCGTGTCCGCATCACGGCGCAATGCCTCGATCAGGAATTTCGTATGGAAGACATAGATGCCCATCGAGGCAAGCGCGAAATCGGGATTGCCGGGAATGCACGGCGGGTCGTCCGGCTTCTCGACGAAATCGATGATGCGGTCCTTTTCGTCGACATGCATGACGCCGAAGCCGGTGGCTTCCATGCGCGGCACTTCGAGGCAGCCCACCGTGACATCGGCGCCGGAATCCACATGCTGCTGGAGCATGTATTCGTAGTCCATCTTGTAGATGTGGTCGCCCGCGAGGATGACCATGTATTCGGGCGCGTAGGCCTCGATGATGTCGATGTTCTGGTAGACGGCGTCGGCCGTGCCCTCATACCACTGCGTCTCGGAGACGCGCTGCGAGGCGGGCAGGATGTCGAAGCTCTCGTTCCGTTCCGGGCGCAGGAAGCCCCAGCCGCGCTGCATGTGGCGGATCAGCGAATGGGCCTTGTACTGGGTGGCGACGCCGATGCGGCGGATGCCGGAGTTCAGCGCATTGGACAGCGCAAAGTCGATGATGCGCGCTTTGCCGCCAAAGTAGACGGCCGGCTTTGCGCGGCGGTCTGTCAGTTCCTTCAGGCGGCTTCCACGGCCACCGGCAAGCACGTATGCCATGGCATCACGTGCCAGGGGCTGGTATCTCTTCTCTGGCATCTGTCCCTCCCTCTTATGCTTGTTCCAGTTCGAGCATGATTGTCGCCAATGGCGGCAATGTCATTATCGCGCTTATTGTTCCCCCGGCGTCGACTGCCTGTACGCGCCCCCCATTGCCCTTGCCGCTGCCGCCGTAGATCTCCGCATCGGTGTTGAGGATTTCTCGCCACCGGCCAGCGGTTGGCAAGGGGATTCGGTGATTTTCCCGGAAGACGGGTGTGAAATTGGTGATGACGGCCACCGGCTTTTCCCCCGGTGCGAGGCGCAGCCAGGCAAAGACCGAATTCTCGTTGTCATCCGCCACCAGCCACTGGAAACCCTCCGGCTCGCAGTCGCGGGCGTGGAGCGCAGGTTTGGCCCGGTAACTTATGTTCAGATCCCTGACCAGACGACGCATGCCCTCGTGCTGGTTGTATTGGAGGAGGTTCCAGTCGAGCGCCCTTGCCTCGCTCCATTCTGCCCACTGGGCGAATTCCTGCCCCATGAACAACAGCTTCTTGCCGGGATAGCCCCACATGAAGCCGTAGAAGGCGCGCAGGTTGGCGAATTTCTGCCAGTCGTCGCCGGCCATCTTGGCGATCAGCGAGCCCTTGCCGTGCACGACCTCGTCGTGGCTGAGCGGCAGGACGAAGTTCTCGGAAAAAGCATAGACGAGCCCGAAGGTGATCTCGTTATGGTGGTGCTGGCGGTGCACCGGCTCGCGTTTCAGATAGCTCAGCGTGTCGTTCATGAAGCCCATGTTCCACTTGAAGCCGAAACCCAGGCCTCCTTCGTGGACGGGGTGCGAGACCTTTGGCCAGGACGTGGATTCCTCGGCAATGGTCATCACGCCGGGATGATTACCGTAGGAGAGACTGTTGAGCTGCTGCAGGAAACGCACGGCTTCGAGGTTTTCCCGTCCGCCATACTCGTTGGGGATCCACTCGCCTTCCTTGCGGGAATAATCGAGGTAGAGCATGGAGGCGACGGCATCGACGCGCAGGCCGTCGAGATGGAATTTCTCCGACCAGTAGAGGGCGTTGTTGATGAGGTAGGAGAGGACTTCGAGACGGCCGAAATTGTAGATTGCCGTGTTCCAGTCCGGGTGGAAGCCCTGCCGTGGGTCCTCGTGTTCGTAAAGTGCGGTGCCATCGAAATGGCGCAGGCCGTGCGCGTCGGTGGGGAAATGCGCCGGAACCCAGTCGAGGATGACGCCGATGCCGACCTTGTGGCAGCCGTTGACGAAGCGGGCAAAGCCCTCCGGGTCGCCGAAGCGCGCGGTCGGCGCATAGAGGCCTGTGGTCTGGTATCCCCAGGAGGGATCGTAGGGGTGTTCGGTGATGGGCAGGAATTCGATATGGGTGAAGCCCATGTCGGCGGCATAGGGAATGAGCTTGGTGGCCAGCTCGTCCCAGCTCAGGAAAGAGCCGTCGTCCCGGCGCTGCCATGAACCGGCATGCACCTCGTAAATGGAAATGGGCTGGCGGCGATGGTCGGCCTTTTCCCAGAATTCCTGATGCGCCTTGTCTTCCCACTTCTGCTTCAATTCGGGGGTTGCGACAGAAGCGGTATCGGGGCGCATTTCGGCGCGACGGGCGTAGGGATCCGCCTTGAGGAGCAGTTCGCCACCTTTGCCGACGATCTCGAACTTGTAGGTCGAGCCGACGGGCACGTCCGGTGCGAAGATTTCCCAGATGCCGGTGTCTTGTCTCAGGCGCATCACATGGCGCCGGCCATCCCAGTTGTTGAAGTCGCCGACGACGGACACACGCCGCGCGTTCGGAGCCCACACGGCGAAATGGAAGCCTTCGACGCCTTCATGCCTTATCTGGTGCGCGCCCATCTTGTCGAAGAGCCGCAAATGCGAGCCTTCGCGGACCAGGTAGTCGTCCATGGGGCCGAGCACCGGGCCGAAGGTGTAGGGATCGGTGACGCCCCACTCATTGTCGTCCCGGCGCGCCCGGTAGCGCATCGGATGCAGTCCGGTTGCCTGGACCGTGCCCTCGAAAAACCCAGCATCGTGGCGCTTCTTGAGGTCGCCGAGGCGGGTGCCGTCCAATGCGAAGGCTACGACCTCCTCCGCACCGGGGATGAAGCAGCGGACGTGAAAACCCGTGGGCAGCTGGTGGATTCCCAGGACCGCGAACGGGTTGGTATGCCTGGCCTCCAGAATCGCCTCAATCTCCGACAACGGAATTTCCCCAGGGGCTCTTCCGTCATCGACAGACTTAGGCGGTTGGGTCATCAGGCTCTCCAGATTTCCGAGGCGTATTGGCGAATAGTTCTATCGGAGGAGAACCATCCCATTCGGGCGGTGTTGAGAATCGTCTTGGAGTACCAGGATTTAGGGTCTGCCCATATTTGGTCAACTGTGCGCTGGGCTGATGCGTATGCGTCGAAGTCGGCAGCGACCATGAACCAGTCGTGGTTGTAGATCCCGTCGATCAGCCCGGTGAAGCGCGACCGGTCATCCGGCGAGAAGACGCCGGTGGCGATGGCGTCCAATGCCTGCGCCAGCTCGCGGGATTTCTCGATGAAGGCACGCGGCTCGTGACCTTCCGCCCGGACCTTGGCGACCTCGTCGGCCTTGAGGCCGAAGATGACGATATTGTCCTCGCCGACATGGTCATGCATCTCGACATTGGCGCCGTCGAGTGTGCCGATGGTGAGTGCTCCGTTCAGCGCGAACTTCATGTTGCCGGTGCCCGACGCTTCCATCCCGGCTGTCGAGATCTGCTCCGACAGGTCGGCGGCGGGAACCATGATCTCGGCGAGCGAGACGTTGTAGTTCGGAATGAAGACGACCTTCAGGAGGCCGCGCACGGCCGGATCGTTGTTGATGACGCGGGCGACGTCGTTCGCCAGTTTGATGATGAGCTTGGCGTTGTGGTAGCTCGGCGCCGCCTTGCCGGCGAAGAGTTTCACGCGCGGGACCCAGTCGAGTTCCGGGTGCGAGCGGATCTGGTCATAAAGAGCGACGGCTTCGATGATGTTGAGCAGTTGCCGCTTGTATTCGTGAATGCGCTTGATCTGGATGTCGAACATCGCAGACGGGTCGAGGCGCACGCCCATGCGGCTTCCCACGAGGTTGGCGAGTTGCTCCTTGTTGGTCCGCTTCACCTGCGCGAACTTCTCCCGGAAGCTCTTGTCGTTGGCGAACTTGTCGAGGTCACGCAACGCCTCGGTGTCGTCCAGGAACTTGTCGCCGATCGCGTCCTTTATCAGCGAGGTCAGGCCGGGGTTGCACTGCATCAGCCAGCGGCGCGGCGTGATGCCGTTCGTTTTGTTGTTGATGCGGGTTGGATAGAGCGTGTGGAGGTCGGAAAAGACGGTGACCTTCATCAGGTCCGTGTGCAGCGCCGAGACGCCGTTGATCGAATGGGAGCCGACAAAGGCGAGGTTGCCCATGCGCACGCGCCGGTCGCCGCCCTCGTCGATGAGCGAGATCGAGCGGATCTGGGTGTCGCTGAACCGTTTTTCCTTGCGGGCCTCCAGCAGGATCTTGGCATTGATGGCATAGACGAGCTGCATGTGACGGGGAAGGAGGCGCTCGAAGAGCGGCACCGGCCAGCTTTCCAGCGCTTCCGGCAGGAGCGTGTGGTTCGTATAGGAAAACGTGCCGCGGGTTATCTCCCAGGCTTCATCGAACCCGATGTCGTGGATGTCCACCAGAAGGCGCATCAGCTCCCCGATGGAGATCGCCGGGTGGGTATCGTTCAGCTGGATGGCAACCTTGTCCGGCAGGTTGGAGAAGTCCGGATATTGCTGCAGATGGCGGCGCAGGATGTCCTGCAGAGAGGCCGAGGAGAAGAAATATTCCTGCCGCAGGCGCAGTTCCTGGCCGGCGGCCGTCGCATCCGCGGGATAGAGAACACGGGTCAGGGATTCGGCCTTGTTGCTTTCGCGCAGTGCGCCGATGTGGTCGCCCGCGTTGAATGCATCCAGCAGAATAGGGTCGATCGGTTGAGCCGACCAGAGGCGCAGCGTGTTGACGCGCTGGGCCCGCCAGCCGACGACCGGGGTGTCGTAGGCCATGGCGATCACGCGCTCTGCCGGTTTCCAGACGTAGCGCGGGGGTTCGTCGTAGCCGCCTATCGTCTCCACCGATCCGCCGAAGCCGATCTCGTAGGAGCTTTCGCGGCGCTCGAATTCCCAGGGGTTGCCGTGGGCGAGCCAGGTTTCCGGCAGTTCCACCTGCCAGCCATCGGCCATCTGCTGGCGGAAGAGGCCGTGGACATAGCGGATGCCATAGCCATAGGCGGGGATATCGACGGTTGCCATGCTCTCCATGAAGCAGGCGGCGAGGCGGCCGAGACCGCCGTTGCCGAGGGCTGCATCGGGCTCGAGGCCGGCAATCACGTCGATGTCGACGCCGAGGGAGGCGAGAGCGTCGCGCAGTTCGCTCATCACTCCGAGATTGGAGACGGCGTCGCGCATCAGGCGGCCGATCAGGAACTCCAGCGAGAGGTAGTAGACGCGCTTGTCGCCGGTGCGATAGACGCTGCGCGTCGATTCCATCCACTTGTCGATGATGCGGTCGCGCACCACGAGGATGGCGGCTGTCAGCCAATCGTGCGGCTTTGCAACCTTTGCATCCTTGCCGATGCGATAGGTGAGGCGTTCGATGATTTCCTCGGCGAGGATTTCGGGTCGATTGCTGCGCGGCGTGGGCTGGGGAAGTTCAACGGCGGGTAGGCTGTCGTTCATGTGCTTGCCAACTTTCTGGTGGAGCAGGTTGGGAGAGCCTGCAGGGCCATCAGTCACGATTTGCTCCGGGCACTTTATGCACCGATGGGCGGTGCTGGCAATAAATCGATCGAGGCGGCAGAAAAAAGGCGCGGGTGATGATTGCCCGCAGGCGGCAGGCTGGGCGCCGGGAAGGAACAAAAACCCGCCTGCAGGTGAAGCAGGTGGGTTTCTGGACAATTCGCTTTTTTAGTGGGTCAGGCGTGTGGCGGACTTGGCCGCCTTTTTGCCGATGGCATCAAACGTCGCGACGAGTTTTGCCATCGTATCTGGCTGAAAGTAGTTCTCACTGCCGCTGGCACAATAGTTGAGCAGCTTTTTACCGTTGTCAGGAGCCATGAAGGCGACCGAAAAAATGATGATTGCATCCTTCTTTGCATCGTCGCACCAGCCTCGCACCTTTTGGTCTATGGGCGAATTGAAAGATGAACCATTTCCTGTCATTTCGCCGTCGGTCATAAGGAGGATGTAGCGCTGGAATTCGCCGTTCTTTTCAAGCGTATGAGCACTCGCCTCCGTATTGTTGCTGCCAACGAGCGCCTTGTATGCGTACTCCATGGCACCGGAGGCGTCAGTCCCACCGGTTGGTTTGTAGGGCAGGCTATCGACATATGTCTTAACGTGGTCGGTGCCCCATGCCATTGCCTTCGGTGTCTGGGTTTGATCGTTGTAAGAGACTGCGCCCAGGCGAACCAAGTTCTTCTCGGGATCTGCATCCGACAGGGACTTGACAAGTGCATGAGAGGCGGCCTGAAGGGCTTCAATCTTGCGAATATAGCAGGGCTTGTTGGAGCCGGTTGGGTTTGACCAGGAGTTCTTGGTGTAGTTGTCACACGTCCCGGACTTCGTTTCGTTTGTCATGAAAGACATCGACCCTGAGCGGTCCAACGCAAGATACATGGAAAGTGCGGCGCGTGTTTGTTCCGTTCCGCTCGTCGATGCGCTGTTCACGGCAATGTTCATGGTCTCGTAGCCGAGAACACCCATCAGCGGTGTGAGCGCCATACCGTACGTGGAGTTCACACCGACATCGTACTTTTTGCTGGTACCGTTGATGGTGGTGGTGACGTTGAAGGCGGTGGAATTTCCGATCTTCTCTGCGGTGTCGTCACCAAAATAGTTTGCCACCTGACCGATGAAGAACTGCCGTGCTAGCAGCTCGGCCTCTTCGTCGTTGGCGGCCTGGCCATTTGCCATGGCGGTGGATGCGGCAAGGGATGCTGCATCGGCGGCATCTTGCAACTGCGTCTTCGACATCATCATGTTGGTAACGTCGATCGCGATGCCGCCGGCCCCGAGCATGACCGGAAGCAGGATTGCCGTCATCATGCCGAAATTACCGGCGCGATCTTTGAGAAGCCGCGAAAAAAACTGCCACGCCACCATCGTCCTACCCGTCCATACAGCTGAACCTCAGCTTAAAATAGCTATGGGTCGTGGATGAACGCTTAAGGCGAATGCTGGCATTTTAGCGATCAGCGGAACGAGTCTCAAAATAGGTCCGCCTGAACGGGACGACATTGATCATCGGTGCAATCTTCGGGCTTCAGTAACCATGGGTCACAGTTCGGCTTCCGGTCGAAGCCGTTGGCAAACCTCAGTCGAGCGTGCGGCGGAAGCGGCGGACGGCGATCAGCATCGCGACGAGCGTCAGGAAGCACAGGGCAAGCGTGTCATGGGTCAGGTCACCCATATTTGCCCCCTTCAGCATGATGGCGCGCACGACGCGAATATAGTGGGTGAGGGGTAGCGCCTCGCCGATCCATTGCGCCCAGTGCGGCATGCCGGCAAACGGAAACATGAAGCCCGAGAGTAGGATGTTCGGCAGGAAGAACATCATCGCCATCTGCACCGCCTGCAACTGATTGGAGGCAACCGTCGAGAAGGTGTAGCCGATTGAAAGATTGGCGACGACGAAGAGCAGCGTAACGACGACGAGCGACAACGGGTCGCCGAGCACCGGGACGCCGAAGACGAAGAGGCCGGCACCGATGATGATCAGCGCCTGTATCAGCCCGATGATGACGTAGGGTGCGATCTTGCCGAACATGATCTCCAGCGGCGTGATCGGCATGGACAGCAGGTTTTCCATCGTCCCGCGCTCCACTTCCCGAGTGACGGCAAGCGCGGTGAAGATCAGCAGCGTCATGGTGAGGATGGTGCCGAGCAGGCCGGGGACGATGTTGAGTGTCGACAGGCCGGCCGGATTGTACCGGCGGTGCTGGACGATCTCGAACAATGGCGGGTTGGGCTCGGTAAATTCGATCTGACGGTCGTTGGCGAGTGCGGACTGGATGACGCCGGAAAGTGCGCCGAGTGCGGAACCGGAGGCGACCGGATCGGTCGCGTCCGCCGCGATCAGCAGGGAAGGCGTGTCGCCGCGACGTAGTGCCCGCTCGAAGCCTTCGGGGATCTCGACGACGAAGAGCACCTCGCCGGATTGCAGCAGCGCATCCATGTCCTCGGAGCGGGTGACGACCGAGCGGATCTCGAAGAAATCTGTGTTCTCCAGTGCCGCGAGAATGGAGCGACCGACATCGCTGCTTTCCCGCATCAGGACGGCCGTCGGCAGGTTGTGCGGCGTCGTGTTGATCGCGAAGCCGAAGAGCAGGAGCTGCATCACCGGGATCATGATCATCGTCGCGAGCGTGACGCGGTCGCGGGTCATCTGGATGAATTCCTTGACTGTCATCGCCCAGAAGCGCGCCACGGAGAAGCTGCTGCCATTCCCGATCGTCATTGGAAGTTATCCTCCGAGCGGCGCATCAGGTCGATGAAGGCGTCCTCCAGCGTCGGCGTGCCGCGCTCCCATGTCAGGTCGGCGCGCTGGCGAAAGGGCGCGATCGCGGTGTCGAGCGCCTGTTCGTCGCGGCCGGCCACATGCAGGCTGGTGCCGAAGGGCGCCATCATGTCGACCCCCTCGGCATGCGCCAGCTCGGCCTGCAGCGCATGGGCGCCGGCACCCGATACGGTCCATGTATGGAGGCCGGTGCCGGCGATGACCTCGTCCACGGTTCCTTGTGCCAGAAGCTTGCCGTAGGCGATGTAAGCGATCTCGTGGCAGCGCTCGGCCTCGTCCATGTAATGGGTCGAAACGAGCACCGACAGACCTTCGCCGGCCAGCGCATGGATCTCATTCCAGAAGTCGCGCCTTGCCTTGGGGTCGACACCGGCGGTCGGTTCGTCGAGGAGAAGCAGCGCCGGTTCCGGCAGGATGCAGGCACCAAGAGCCAGCCGCTGCTTCCAGCCGCCGGAAAGCTCGCCGGCCAGTTGTCTCTCGCGGCCCTTCAATCCGAGGCGCTCGATCGCATCGCCGGCCTTCCCGCGCGGATCGGCCAGGCCGTAGACGCGGGCCACGAACTCCAGATTCTCGCGGATGGAAAGATCCTGATAGAGCGAGAATTTTTGGGTCATGTAACCGACACGGCGGCGGATGCGGTCGCTCTGTGTCAGGATGTCGAGACCAAGGCAGGTGCCGGTGCCGCTGTCTGGCGTCAGCAGGCCACACAGCATGCGGATGGTCGTGGTCTTGCCGGAACCGTTCGGTCCGAGGAAGCCGTGGATGCGGCCCTTCTTCACCGACATGGAGAGGTCGTCGACCACCTTGCGGCCGCCGAAGCTCTTCGTCAGGTGCTGCACGTCGATGACGTTCTCCACGGCGACGGTTTCCATTACGGTCGTGCTCCCGGCACCACGTCGACCGGCAGGCCGGGCCGCAGCGTTTCCGGCTTTGCAGGGATCGCCTCCACCTTGTAGACCAGCTTGGCCCGTTCCTCGCTGCTGAAGATGACCGGCGGTGTGAACTCCGCCTCGTCGGCGATGAAGCTGATGCGCGCGTCGGTTGGTTCGCAGCCGTCGCAGGTGACACGGACCGACTGGTTGAGTGACAGGCCGGCAATCTCCGTCTCGGGCACGAAAAAGCGGATGCGGACATTTTCCGGCGGCAGGAGGGCCACGACCGGCCGGCCGACCGGCACGACTTCGCCTGTCCGGTAGTAGATTGTCTGGATCGTGCCGGCGGCCGGCGCTGCAACGGAGCGCTTGAGGAGCACGGCTTCGGCAGCGCTCAGGTCCGCCCTGGCCGAGTGGGTGGCTTCCTCCGCCTGCATTATGTTTTCCTCGCGCGCCGGCAGCGTAGCAAGCGCGATCTCGCTGCGAACGCTGTCCAGTGCCGCACGGTTGGCGGCCTCGGTGGCGATCGCCACATCGAGGCTGGCGCGGGTTCCCGTGCCCTGTCGGACCAGCGCTCTCGTGCGGTCCAGTTCCTGCACGGAAAGCTCCAGGCGGGCGATCGCCTCGCGTTCCGAGGCCTTCAGGACGTCAACCTCCTCCGGCCGCTTTTGTGCCGCCCGCGCAAGGTCGAGCTCCGCTTTGGTGCGGGCAAGAGCGGCGCGTGCTGCGGCGACCGCCGCTTGCTCGGTCGTGGTATCCAGTTGGAAGAGAGGTTGGCCGGCGGTCAGGATCGCTCCCTCCTCCACGTGGATTTCGGCGAGGCGGCCGACGCTTTCGGCGCCGATCAGCAGTGTGTCTGCCTCGACCCACCCCTGGTATGGACGGGGCGCGCCGTCATCGAGAAGGAAAGGAATGGCGGCAAGGACGGCCACCGCCACTATTGCGATGACAAGGAAACGCTTCATTATTTCGTGCCTCCATCGGGCGGCAGGAAGAGCGTGTCGAGGAAGTCTGCGAACAGCCGGTCCGTATCGAGGTGTTCGTACTGCTCGAACAGGGTTCTCCAGATGATGGACATCAGCGCCGGCGCCATGACGATCTGTGGCGTCTGGGCCAGTTCGGGATTTCTCAAGTCACCACGCTCGGCCGCCCGTTCGAGAAGGGTCCGCAGGATGCGAAGGCCGTGAGCAATGACCTCGCGGTGATAAAATTCGGTGATGGCCGGGAAGGCCGGCCCCTCGGCGATGATCAGTCGCAAGAGATGCAGGCGCTCCGTTTCCAGAACCTCGCGCTGAAACACGGCGTAGAACATTGCGATAGCCTGGCGGGGCGGGACGAGGTCGGCCTCCACCACGGCGCCCACTTCCCCCAGGATTGGCGAGGCGATGCCGGAGACGAGCGAAATGAACAGCGCCTCCTTGTCGGGGAAATGCAGATAGACGGTTCCCTTGGCGATGCCGGCGCGGGCCGCGACATCCTCCATGCGGGTCAATGCAAAGCCGCGCTCCGCAAAGCAGACGAACGCGGCTTTGAGAATATCCGCACGCCGCTGCTCGGGTTCCACTTTGCGCCTTGTTCCGGGTGGCATCCATCTCTCGCAATTTTGTGACTGACTGGACAGTCATTATCATTTTTGACGCAAGAATGCAAGTCGAGCCATTCGTCAGGGCATCCGACACGGCGCGGTTGACCCATGGCGACGCCTGGGAAGGACACGAAGGGAAAGGGAAAGGGAAAGGGAA
>NZ_JAJAWH010000021.1 GCF_020531965.1 Pseudorhizobium xiangyangii
CTGGCGTAGTTCCATGGTTGTCCCTCCGTGCGGAAACACTACATATTGTTCCTATATCACTCCATATTGTTCGTGGCCATAGTGGTGTTCCCCGGGAACAAGGTGTTCCCATGGATCTTTTGGCAAGACGGCTTCAGGAACGTGCTAAACAGCTTGGTATTTCCAATGCCGAGGCGGCACGTCGTGTCGGATTGGAAGAGCGGAGATATGCTCACTACGCGTCTGGGAGGAGAGAGCCCGATTTAGCAACTCTCGTGCGTATCGCCGCCACCCTCGGTACGACACCCAACTGGTTGCTGGGCGTCCCGGCCGGGCCCGACATAGATGCAGACGTATCCACGCTAGTCGAACGCTTTGCCTATGCTGCGAATAGCATGTCCCTTCGGGAGTTGGAATTGTGCGTCATACAGGCGGAAGCCGTAGCCGCCGCTCCACGCAAATAGTGCCCCTCAGATCTGATAAGCTCTCAACGCTTGATCCTGAACCCGATGCACACGGGCGCCAACATCCACCGGCGCGCATTGCGTGGCTGTAGCACAAAAGGTAACTTGGCTCAGATAGCAGAGTTATTCGTTTTCAATACCAAACCTTCAAAAAAAGAGGGTTTATGATTAAACTACCGCAATGTTTCGCTGCTCTGCAGTTTGCGTTCCGTTGTCCAGCGTTGCCGCCGAACGTCACCAATCATCAGGTCAACCTGTCGAGACTCATTAGGGCACAAGCCTGTTCTTGAGCTTTCCTGCTTATGCTAAGTGTCCGGTCGAAAGTGGGGGCGGTTCAGGGAACCAATTAGGTGACAAGGCCTGGCAATTGTTCAAACCAAGAGACCTTTTCGGGAGTAGTACTTCCGGACGACAGATTATGACATAAGGTCTACGGCAGATCGGACTAAAGTCCGAATAAATCGCCATCGGGTTCAGTTAATATTCAGGCGTTCGACCGTATCCGAAACAGAATGCTTCTCCGAAGGTGAGTCCCGTTGCTGCTCGCATTCAATACGATTTCGGGTCCGGTTGATCGAGGCGTCGCAGGGAGTCTTGTTCGTGCCAACAGTGAGGACTGGATCCCCTTATTCAAGAATGGATATCTTTCGGCGGTCCCGGCTTGAGACACGGTTCTTTCTCATAACCTCGTCAATCCTCCTCGCTCTCATGTTCGGATTTGCTTTCTGGACAACGAAAAGTATTGAACATGCGGTGATGAGAGGCGCGGGTAGCGTCGGTGCGGGCTATCTCAGGACGTTTATCGCGCCCATGCTCGACAACGAGGAGATGGAGCGCAAACAGGCAAGCCCTCATCTGAGTGCGCAACTCGACCTGCTGTCGCGCAGAGACCAGAGCAATCGGCATGTGGCGCAGCTCAAGATCTGGAACCCGGACGGTACGCTATTCTACCCCAAATCGACTTCGGCGGAGGGGACACCTGCCGTCTTCGACGAGCTTCGGCGAGCCCTCTCGGGAGAATTTGTCGTATCCACGACCAGCAGTTCAAAGCATGAGTACACCGCACAGGAAGTCGATGGAGCGTTTATTGAAGTCTACGCGCCGTTGGCGACGGACGAAGCCGGCAATGTACGGCTCGTGGGCGAATTCTATGAGAACCCCGCATACCTTTTGGAGGATTTATCGGGGGCATGGTGGAGCACCATGGGTATTGTCTTCGCCTTTTCATTACCCCTGATGGCAACCCTTTACATAATGGTGCGGGGTGGCAGCAGACTGATTGATCGGCAGTATAGCGCCATATGGGATAACCTTCGTAGAGCTCTGGAACTGTCAAACCAGAACGAGGCCTTGAGATACTCGGCGGAAAATGCGCGCCGTGAGGCCGGTAAGCTCAACGAAAAACTGCTGGATCAGATTGGCTGTGAGCTCCATGACGGACCAATCCAAATACTGACGCTGCTCAAGCTCACACTGAGCGATTTGGCGGCAGAACAGAAACGGAATGGCGTCGTACGAGCCCCCGCCGAACTGCTGGACAAGATCCATCATCTCGTGACTTTGGTCCTGGATGAAGTTCGGGATGTATCGGTCGGTCTTGTTCTTCCGGAACTCGATGACCTGTCCTTGCAGCAAACCATACGGCTAGCGGTCCAGCGCCATACGGATCTGACGGGACATGCAGTTCATCTTCACCAGGAGGTCGCCCCGGAACAGCGAATCAGCCATCTGAACATCTGCATATATCGCTTTGTCCAGGAAGCACTCATCAATGCCCATCACCACGTCAGGGACAATGAACGGCATGTTCGATATAGGATAAGACGGCGCCTCATCATCATTGCCGTCACTGACCTTGGGGAAGCAAAGTCCTTGCCGGTCGGGGCAAAGCGGAGGCTTCATCTCGGCCGGTTAACGCAACGGAGGAGGGTTCGCGCATTTGGTGGAAAGATGCGGGTCCTCCGCAGATCAAACGGCACATCCGTGGTCTCGATTCTACCACTTGATGACTATACCGCATTGCGGGAGCTGAGAGAGACCCCAGCCTCAATTGAGCCTTTTGCTGCCGGCGTCCGAGAACCTGTCTGCTAGCATGTTCATCTTCTGGGCCGCCAGCACCACCTCGACGCGGTTTCTGACGGCAAGCTTCTGCATCAGAAGGCTCATGTAATGCTTAACTGTCTTCTCGCTGATGTTCAGACTAGTCGCGATCTCTCGGTTCCTGCTTCCCCGCATGAGGAGCCTGACGATTTGCAGTTCCCGATAACTGAGCCGAGCATCCATTCCGGCCTTGTTTGAGACATCGTCCTTCCGAACAGCCATAATAACCTTGCTGGCAAAGCAGGGCGTTATAAAAGTTTCTCCAGCGCTCGCGGCCCTGATAGCCTCGAAAAGCTCTGATGCCTGGCCGCCCTTCAAGACGTACCCGGACACGCCGAACTTCAGCATCTGCACTGCGGTCTCGATACTGGGCGCAGCCGTGAAGACGACGACCCGAACGGCCGGGTGTTTCTGTGTCAGCGTTTCAATGGAAGCAACGGGATCGCCCGGCATGCTGAGATCGACAACCATCACATCCGGTCGCAAATCCTCCGCGATCCTCAAAATGTCAAATGCGCTGGACCCCTGCCCCACCACATTGAGGTCGCTCTTGTTCGAACAAAGACTGACAAGACCATCCAGTAGAATCGGATGATCGTCGACGAATGCCACTGAGATTGCCATGCGCGCTGTCCCCTACCCCATTAACAACCGCTTAATAAGATAATACACACATTCGATGCCGCAACCAACAAAATTAGCGCTCACTGGCAGCTCTGATACGATCAAGTCTCTACGAGATATCGATGATCTCGAGCTCTTGACCGCCCACGTTCACGCCATCCCCGATCGCTTTGCCCATCAGCATCCTTGCTACCGGAGATACATAGGAGATTGTTCCCGCCTTGGGGTCAGCTTCATCCTCTCCCACGATCCGGTACGTCTGGACGCGGCCGTCATCGCGGCTGAACGTGACCGTGCTGCCGAAAGCCACGGCATCTGTTGATGCCGGGTCGGGGACAACCTGAGCAGTGCGAACTCTTTCGCTGAAGTAGCGCAGATCACGCAAGGGGATTGTCGTGATCCGCCGCCGTTCATTCACGTCTTCGATCGTGCTCGTGGCCTCGTACGCCGAGCGAGCATGCTGGAGCTGCAATTCCAGAGCCTGCAACCCCGCTGCCGTAACCAGGTTGGGATGGGGTGAAATCGCACGATCAGGCAGCAGGGTTTCCGAGGCAGTTTCGGAACTCTCTTCCTTGGTGAAGGCAACGCTCACGAATTGAACTCCGTTTGAAGTGTGGTGTGCTTTCCTACAGGATTGCCCGATATCTCGAGCAATCCGCTTGCGGCTGCGACAGCTGCAGCGTCGCGCTTATGTCCCTATTCGGCGGCGATGTGGAAGGGTGCCTGCCCGCGCTCGGCCTTATCCGTCCGCATCAGATAGATGAGACAGCTTGTGCGCAGGAGCGAGCTAAAATTCGAGATCGAGCCGTTGATTTCGAGCGCTTCATCATAAAGTGTGGAAAGGAAACGCGCCGTTGACCAGCCCTGCTTTTCTGCAATTTCATCGAGCAGCGCCCAGAATGCCGATTCCAGCTGAATGCTGGTCGAATGCCCCCCAATGCGCACGGAACGATTGATCGGGCGATACCGCTCCGGGCTTTGCCCCGCATAGATTTCACACATAGCCTCCTCCTCTTATTATTATAGTTCTAATATGTCTTCGCGCGGCGGAACCGTCAAACAAAGAAGTGCCAGTTCCGCGGTTACCCCGATGTCGCCTGACACTTTCTTATCTGCGGTAGCCCACTGCTACCAGCGCTGTCGCCTTGACGCGTAGATTTGTGGGAAATTCACGGAGAACAGGCGTTGGCAAAGGCAATTCATTCCATGATCCGCGTGCTGGACGAGGCACGTTCAGTCGATTTCTATGGCAAAGTTTTCGGGCTTGAGGTGGCGGACCGTCTGGATTTCGATACGTTCACCCTCGTCTACATGAGCAATGCCGAAAGCCCGTTCGAGGTCGAGCTGACGATCAACAAGGGGCGCACCGAACCGTATGCTCTGGGCGATGGCTACGGGCATATCGCCGTCTCCGTGTCTGACCTCGACGCTGAATACGCCAGGCTCGCGGGTGCGGGCATCACACTCGGTAAGATCGTTGATTTCAATCGCGACGGGGGCCTCCTCGCTCGTTTCTTCTTCGTCACCGATCCGGATGGCTATAAGATCGAGGTGCTGCAGCGGCACGGCCGCTTCAAGTAATTCGCCGCCGCCCTGAGGAGGAGCGGCGGCGCATTCTCGCCTGCCTTCGGGCATGCATTCGACCAGATGGGAGGAAATACCATGACAACAATCTATGAGCCTTCGCGCGGCCTTTCGCGTCGCGAATTACTCAAGCGCGGCACAGTGGGCGCAGCGCTCCTGATCTCAGGCCAGGCAGTAATCTGTCCCGAGGCGGCCTGGGCCTTGGAAGCGACCACACTCAAGCCTGAAACCATGGCAACCCTGATCCGGCTTGCGCGCGACATCTACCCGCACGATCAACTTGCCGATCGCTTCTATGCCGTGGCGGTAAAGGGGCAGGATGCCCTCGCCGCAAAGACGCCGGAACACAAAACACTGATCGAAGATGGCATTGCCGATCTCGACAAACGCTCAGGCCCCGGCGGCTATCGCAGCATGGCGTGGGAGGACGATCGTGTCGCCATCCTGCGCGACATCGAGACAACGCCCTTCTTCCAAGCTGTACGAGGCGACCTCGTCGTCAGTCTCTACAACCAGAAGGAGATCTGGCCGATCTTCGGCTACGAGGGGGAGTCCTATTCCAAGGGCGGCTACGTCGAGCGCGGCTTTAACGACATCGAATGGCTCTGACGCTCATCGCCCCCGCTGGAGGAAGCGGTTCGGGCGAATTTCTAGTGGCGACACAGCATTCACATCCGGGAGGATATCATGGCAGCCCCTTATGATCTCAACGACAACAGCGTCGTCGTCATTATCGGTTCCGGCGCGGGCGGCGGAACGCTCGGAAACGAGCTTGCGCAGAAAGGCGTCGACGTAGTCATCCTCGAAGCGGGCAATCGCATCGAATACGAGGAATTCATCAATGACGAATGGGAGAGCTTTTCACAGCTCGCCTGGCTAGACAATCGCACCACCGGCGGTGGCTGGCGCGTATCCAAGGATTTTCCGAACCTGCCGGCGTGGATCGTCAAGGCCGTTGGCGGCACGACAACCCACTGGGCCGGCGCATCCCTGCGCTTCCAGGAGCACGAACTCAAGGCGCTGACCAACTACGGCAAGGTCGACGGCGCCAACCTGCTCGACTGGCCCATCACCTTGGCCGAACTCGAGCCCTACTATGCCAAGGCCGAGGACAAGATGGGCGTGACCCGTACCAACGGCATTGAAGGCCTGCCGGGCAACAATAACTTCAAGATCCTGAAAGCGGGCGCCGACAAGCTTGGCTACAAGGAATGTCACACCGGCAACATGGCGATCAATTCGGCCGATCGCGACGACCGCACGAGCTGTCAGCAAACAGGCTTCTGTTTCCAGGGCTGTAAATGGGGCGCCAAGTGGTCGACGCTCTACACCGAAATCCCGAAGGGTGAGGCGACCGGCAAGCTGGAGGTTCGACCGAACTCCCATGTCGTCAAGATCGAGCATGACGACAGCGGCAAGGTGACGGCCGTGGTCTATGCCGACAAGGACGGCAAGCTGCAGAGTCAGAAGGCCCGCATCGTCTGCGTCGCTGGCAATTCCATCGAAAGCCCGCGCCTTCTCCTCAATTCCGCATCGAGCAAATATCCCGACGGGCTTGCCAACTCATCGGGCCAGGTCGGCAAGAACTACATGCGCCACACCACGGGCTCGGTCTATGCGGTGTTCGAAAAGCCGGTGCACTTCTATCGCGGCACCACCATGGCCGGCATCATCCGTGACGAGGCAAAGCACGATCCGTCACGCGGCTTCGTCGGTGGCTACGAGCTGGAAACGCTGGCGCTCGGCATTCCCTTCATGGCGGCCTTCCTCGATCCGGGTGGCTGGGGCCGCTCCTTCGCGTCCGCCATGGACAGCTACGCCAACATGGCCGGCCTCTGGATCGTCGGCGAGGACATGCCGCAGGAACAGAACGCCGTGAAACTGCATGGCGAGTTGAAGGACAAATACGGCATGCCGATCCCGGATGTCTGGTTTACCGACCATCCGAACGATGTCGCCATGCGAAACCACGCCTACACGCAGGGTGAGGCGCTTTACGCGGCGGTTGGCGCGACGCGCAGTTTCCCGACCCCGCCCTACCCCTCGACCCACAATCTCGGCACCAACCGCATGAGCGAGAAGGCATCCGATGGCGTCGTCAACAAATGGGGACAGACGCATGACATCCAGAACCTGTTCATCTCGGATGGCAGCCAGTTCACGACGGGGGCTGCGGAGAACCCGACGCTGACGATCGTCACGCTTGCCATCCGCCAGGCCGATCACATCGCCAAGGAAATGGCTGCCGGGACCATCTGAACGTCCGATCATTCCGGCCGCGACGTCGCGGCCGGCTCCCTCGTGCGGTTCAAATTCACACAGGACCGCGCCAACTGTGACCGGGCCACCGGTCACTTTTTTATGCGAGACTACCTGCCTTGGCAGCTGTAACGCCGGCCTATGCGATGTTCCCGTTGAAGATCTCCTGCCATGCCTCATAGGCAGAGAGAACGGTCTCCATCTGTGCCGTGTGGCCGGTGATGAAATCGTCGCCGTAGATGGTCTCGTCCGGATATTCAGTGATCAGCGTCAGCGGCACTGTGTGACGGTCATAGACCGAAGACAAGCAGGGGAACCCGTTGATGACGCGGTAGCCCGTTTCACCAGCATGAACTTCATAGAGCGTGATCTGCCGGTCGTTGTAGGCCAACAGCCCGGGAATTGCACCCAGGTGACGCGTCACGCGATCCAGCATAGCTTCGGCCTGTTCCGACCAGCCGTCGTGATGGCGCATCACCAGGAAGAAGCCCTTCGGCAATGTCCACATCGCGAAATTGCGCGGCACATAGCCGGAAAGCGGGCGGGTCCATTCGTGCGAGGGATAGCCGTGCAGGTTCACATGCAACTTGGCGTCGCTGATCTCCTGCGCCTTGAAGCGGATGTCCTTCTCATTGAGATGCTCTCCGGCATTTTCATGCGTCCGGTATTCGAGGTCGTCACCGAGTGCAGTGTAGCGGGCGGCATGGTGCATGTGGCGCGGGTTATCAATGCGCAGACGCTGATGCAGGGCATAACCGTCCGGGTTTTCGAGCGGCGAGATCGTGAAATGTGCGTTCGGCCGCTCCCTCAGTCTGCGGGCGGCGCGTATGGCACCGACAATGCCGGTCGTCTCGTTCGGATGCTGACCACCGCTGATCATCACCGCCGCATCGCTGCCAGCGACATAGCACGCCGCAACCTTGCGGCCTGACCGCGACCGTGCGTCGAATTCCTTGCCACCGATATCGGTAAGAAGCCTGACCATCTGGCTCGCTGCCGGAGCTTCACTCGCGGTGTCGATTGCCTGATCACCGCCATCGAGGAAAGCGGTGGTAAGCGGCCGCGTCTCGATACGAACCGAGATCTCGCCTTCACTTTTGACGATTTCAGGAACGATCTGGCCGGGTTTCAGGCCACGGTCGCCCAGTGGCCGACCAGACTTCTTCTGGAAGAACTCCAGGAGCGAGAAATAGAAATCCTCGTGCAAAGCCTCACGCAGACTGACGACTTCATCGCCGACGGCAAGCGGCAAGTCTTCGGCCGGATGCACGACGCAGATATTAAGTTCCTCGAAATACGGTTCCTGCGTACCCCAGTCTTGATCGGCAACCGCCTGGATGGCAGCGCCGAAAAGGCACTCGTAATCCGTTTCCAGGCGTTCGCCGATATCGTCGCCTTGAAGCCGGAACCAGCCCGTTGGAGATACATTCATCTCCCCGACGATATCCGCATGGAGGCGGTTGGGAGCAAACACCTTCAGGGTCTCGGTCCTGCCCGCGCGCGTCAGCGTTACATCATAGAAAAATGCGCCGTCCTCGCGTGGAACGAAAGCAATCCCTGCATCACCGACCAGCGCCGCCAGCGGATAGGCCTCCAGCCGGAAGCGATTGGAAGGCGCATTGGCATGCACCGGATAACGAACCTCGATCGCTTCTACGCCAACAAGGTCAATCTCTTCGAGAAAGACGAAAAGGAGCGGCTTGTAGGCGCTGCGGATGTGAGCGGACACACCCTTTTCCCGAAGGCGCCGCTCGGCTTCACGGCGGCTCTTGGCATCATCGAAAGTCCATGCCTCGAAGTGCTGACCCGGGACAGCGCGCGCGACCAGTTGATCGAGGCTGCGCTCGAACGACTTCTCATAGATCAATGTCATGCAGATTACCTTGAGGTTCTACCGGTTGGGTCGAGGCTGTCGCGCAACCAATCGCCGAGAAGGTTGAGGCCGAGCACCGTCAGCAGGATCGCAATTCCAGGGAAAACGCTGACCCACCAGGCGGTCTGCAGATAGGTGCGGCCGTCGGCCAGCATGCCGCCCCAGCTTGGGATCGTCGGATCGACGCCCATGCCAAGGAAGGTCAGGCTGCTTTCCAACAAGATGTTATTGGCGACGTTCAACGTCATCAGCACGATCACCGGGCCGAGCAGGTTGGGCAGAAGGTGCTGGACAATGATGCGCCAGTCCTTCACGCCGATAGCGCGGGCAGAAAGAATGAACTCACGCTCACGCAGCGTCAGTACCGAACCGCGCACAAGGCGGGCATATTGCACCCACTGCGATACGATCAAGAGGATGATGGTGTTGGTCAGGCTGCCACCGACAATCGCGATGAAGGTAATCGCCAGGAGGATGAAGGGCATTGCCAGCTGAATGTCGGCAAAGCGCATGACCAGCATGTCCCAGAAACCGCGGTAGTAGCCCGCGACCAGCCCCACCAGCACACCGATCACCACAGCTCCGAGCACGGAGCTTATGCCGACGAGCAGCGAGATCTTTCCACCCGCCACCACCCGCGCCAGGACATCACGACCGAGGGGATCGGTGCCGAAAGGATGGGCGGCACTGGCAAACGGTTTCGCAAGGCGAGCCATCAGGTCGATCTTGTCGGCGCCACCGGGAAACAGCAGGTCGGAAAACAGAACCGCAAGGCAGATGACAGTGGTCAGAAACGCGCCGAGAATGAATTCGAGGCTTCTGAAGCGCGATACGCGTGAGGTACTTGCAGTCATGGCGATTACTCCGTGCGAATGCGCGGATCGATCAGCCCGTAGGCAATATCGACCAGAAGGTTTATGCCGACGATCATCAGCGAAAGAACGGTAATCACGCCCTGAAGAACGGGAAAGTCACGCGCGCCAACGGCGTCGAATGCAAGCGTGCCGAGACCCGGCCAGTTGAACACCCTTTCGATAACCACAATGCCGCCCAGCAGCCCACCGAACTGGATACCGAAATAGGTGATCAGCGGGATCGCGCAGTTACGCAGGGCATGTTTGTAGAGGACCTTGCTTTCACTCAGGCCTTTGGCGCGGGCTACCATGATGTATTGCGACTGCAAGGTTTCCAGCATCGAGGTGCGGACAAGCCGCACATTGGTGGCAGTAAGAATGACGCCCATGGTGACGGCCGGCATGATGTAGCTGGAAAAGCCGCCCATGCCGCTCGGCGGCAAAAGGCCGAGCGTGATGGAAAACAGCAGAACCAGCATCGTGGCGAGCCAGAAATTCGGGAAGGAGAGGCCAACGAGCGACAGGATGCGGATAAGCTGATCAGCCCATTTGCCGCGAGCCGTCGCCGCCTTGATGCCCAGCGGGATAGACAGCACGATCGAGACCGCAATCGAGACGAAGGCCAGTAGCAGCGTTGCGGGAAGCGCCTGTGCGATCAGGCCCGTCACCGGGGCGTTTCCGGTGAAACTGCGCCCGAGATCCAACGTCACAAGCCCCTTGAGGAAGGTCAGGTACTGCTCCAGGAACGGCTTGTCGACACCCAGCGCCTGACGAATGCGCGCCAGGTCATCTTCGGTCATACTGCCTCCCCCCTGGAACATCGTTACCGCCGGATCGCCGGTAAGACGGATCGCGAACGACACAAGGAGGGTGATGGCAATCACAACGAAAATCGCCTGAAGCAATCGTTTGATGAGGAAAGTGGCCACGTATTTGCCCCTGAAGCGGTAAAGGAAGCGCCGCCGCGATACGCGGCGGCGCCCGGTGTAAATTACTCGAACGTAACGCCCGTGAACTTCATGCGGTTGTCGGGAGCGGGTTCGAAGCCCTTGACGCGCTTGCTGATGCCGAAGATCGCCTTGGTGTTGTAGAGCGGCATTTCCAGAGCACGATCGGCCGCATAGACAGCGATCTCACGAAGGATCTTCTCCCGCTCGGCACGGTCGGTCAGCGGACGCTGCGATTCCAGCAGCTTGTCCAGCGTCTCATCCTTGTCATACGGGTTCCAGCGCTCGCCGGAATGATACATCGCGTAAGCGGTGTTGTCGTAGTCGAAGGTCCAGCCGCCCCACTTCTGCTGGAACATCGCGCCGGTCTTGCCCTGCGGGATGATATCGTTCAGCAGGACGTTGGTTTCGTAAGGCTTGATCGTTGCAGTGATTCCGACAGCTTGAAGATAGCTGGCAACGATCTGCGCAACTTCGTTCATCGTCGTGTCATTGCCACGAACGTCGATCTGCACAGCCGCGCCGGGCTCGACGCCGGCTTCTTCGAGCAACTTCTTTGCACCTTCCGGGTCGAAAGGCAGCGGCTTCAGTTCAGGATCGTACCCAAAGGACAACTCACCCTGGAAGGACGCGATCTCCGTGGCCTGACCGGCCAGGAGAGACTGCACGATGGTTGCGCGGTCAACCGCCATAGTCAGGGCCTTGCGCACCCTCGGGTCGGCAGTGATGCCGTCACGGGTGTTAAAGCGTAGCGCATCGACCGTCGGGCCAGGTACGGAAACGACCTCCAGGTTGGCGTCGCCCTCGATCACCGGCAACATGCCGATCGGAATGGTGGGCGGGATCACGAGATCCACGCGGCCGGCCTGAAGTTCCGCGACGGCAGTCGCAGGCTCACTGATGAACCGGTATTCCAATTCCGAGAGCTTCGGTGCTCCGGCCCAGTAGTCCGGGTTGGCTTCGAGCTTGATGTCGACCTTTGGCGTATAGGACACGAACTTGAACGCGCCGGTACCGACAGGATTGGTATTGAAGTTGTCCTCACCCTTTTCCTGGATGTACTTCGGCGGCACGATCATCGCGCCATAGCCGGCCAGCTTGGTCAGGAGAACAGGATCTGGAGCCTGAAGCTTCATGTCGATGGTGAAGTCGTCGATGATCTCCACGCTTTCGATCGCCGTGTAATTGGAGCGCTGCGGACCCTTGGCACCCTCGTCGCCCAGCAGGCGTTCGAAGGTGAACTTGACAGCCGCAGCGTCGAAAGGCTCGCCGTTATGGAACTTGACGTTCTGGCGCAGCTTGAAGCGGATACGCTTGCCTTCGTCCAGCTCTTCCCAGCTTTCAGCAAGTCCCGGAACAAGCTTGAGATCGGGGCCGCGATAGGTCAGGCCATCGAAGATATTGGTGGCAACGGCCGCCCACTGGACAAGGAAAGTGTCGACCGGATCCCAGCTGCCCGGATCCTGCGGCGACGACACTGTGAGCTTGCCGGCGGCGAAAGCGGGTGCTGCCGTAAGAGCAGTGCCCGACAGGGCGAGCGCCATGACGGTCGCTGCCATTCCCCTTTTGAACGTTGTCATTTACCTGTTCCTCTTCAGCTTCTTGCGGTTTTTTCGCGAGTATTCAGGCGCTCTTCGCGACGAAGTGGCCTGGATTGATTTCCTCGTGCGTGAGGATGGCGGGCTCGTCGCCGACGCGACGGACCGGATTGGGGATTTCGCCCTCGATCATTGCCGTCTGGCGGACCGCCGTCGGATCGGCAACCGGCACGGCGGACAGAAGGCGGCGTGTGTAGTCATGGCCCGGCGTCTCGAACACCTGCCGACGCGAGCCCATTTCCATGATCTGCCCAAGATAGAGGACGGCAACCCGGTGGCTCATCTTCTCCACCACGGCCATGTCGTGACTGATGAACAGATAGGCGAGCCCACGCTCCGCCTGCAGGTCCATGAAGAGATTGATGATCTGCGCCTGGATCGACACATCGAGCGCCGACAGCGCTTCATCTGCGATGATTAGCTTGGGGTCGGAGGCAAGCGCGCGGGCAATGCAAACCCGCTGGCGCTGGCCGCCGGAAAACTCGTGCGGGTAACGCTCGGCATAAGCGGATGTCAGACCGACACGCTCCAGCAACTCGTCGACGCGCCGGCGAACCGCCTTGCGGTCGGATATCAGGCCATGCGTGTTGATCGGTTCAGCAATCGAAAAACCAACCGTCTTTCGCGGATCGAGCGAAGCGAACGGATCCTGGAAGATGTACTGCACTTGCTGGCGCATACGGAACCGCTCGGCTGCCGACATGGAGGAATAGGTGCGGCCGTTGAAGGCAATCTCGCCCGACATCGCCGACTGCAGCTGCTGGATCGTGCGCCCGATGGTCGATTTGCCGGACCCGGATTCACCGACCAGCGCCAGCGTCTCGCCCGGGTGGATATCGAAGCTGACCTTTTGCACGGCACTACAGCGATGCGTAGCCTTGCCGAAAAGGTTCTTGCGGATGTCGAAGCGGACGAACAGGTCCTTCACCGACAAAAGCGGCTTCGCGTCGTATTTCGCCGTGTCCTGAACGCGTTCCTCACCGACCACGGTGGGCTCGCCGTCCTGCAACACGGTCAGTGGCATGCGCTTTGGAAACTCTTCGCCAGTCATGCTGCCCAGACGCGGCACAGAGGAAAGAAGCGTGCGGGTGTAGGGATGCTGCGGGTTGGCAAAAATCTCCTTGACCGGACCTTCCTCGACTTTCTTGCCTTTCCACATGACGACAACATGGTCAGCCATCTCCGCAACGACGCCCATGTCGTGGGTGATGAAGACCATGCCCATGCCGAGATCCTTCTGCAGATCTCGCATGATGTTCAAAATCTGCGCCTGGATCGTCACGTCGAGTGCCGTGGTCGGCTCATCAGCAATCAGCAGCTTGGGACGACAGGCAAGCGCCATCGCAATCATAACCCTCTGGCGCATGCCGCCGGAAAGCTGGTGCGGATAACGCGTCAAGAGTTCCGCGGAATCCGGCAGGCGCACCATGTCGAGCAGCCGGCCGGCCTCCACTGTAGCGGCACTCTTGCCCATCTTCTCGTGCAGCATCAGCACTTCGCAGATCTGATCGCCGATCGTGAAGACCGGATTGAGCGACGTCATCGGCTCCTGGAAGATCATCGCGATCTCCTTGCCGCGGATCGAGCGCATCTCCTTCTGGGAGGCCCTAAGCAGATCCTTGTCGCCAAACAGGATGCGGCCAGAGGCGAAGTTCGCACCCATCATGTCGGCCAGCCGCATGGTCGACAGCGAGGTCACCGACTTACCGGAACCGGATTCGCCGACGATTGCCACCGTCTTGCCAGCCTCGACCGAAAAGGACAGGTCGTCGACGACGCGGCTCGAACCGAATTCGACGCTCAGTCCTTCTACCGACAGTAGCGGCTTCCTGGCTTGCACAGGGCGGTCGTCCATCGGGATGTTCATGTCGGCGTCTCCGGCTTGGGCATTGGCACGGTGATGGTCTTGGCAGCACTGCTCGGCTCGATGCGGGCAATGACTGCACCGGCGGTCTGCGAGGACCCCGCGGCGGCCAGGATGGTGATGGTACCGGCCACCGGCGCGGTTACCGCCGTCTCCATCTTCATCACATCCATAATTGCCAGAATTTCATTCTTTTCTACAATAGCGCCATCTGAAACATTCCAGTGAACGAGCAGGCCGGGAACCGGCGCAATCACGGCGCCTGCATCGTTATCGGCATCGCCGGCTTTCGACTGTGAAACCTGTCCCGGCATCTGGCCGAGCAGCCGCAGGAAGGCATCGGGAATTCCGAGCTGGACGCGCTTTCCGTCAATCTCCACATGGCCACGCAGCAGGCCGGTTCCGGCTGCGGGCAGAGGGCGCGCCGCCGCTTCCAGCGTTTCGGCAAAATCAGTCTCGATCCAACGCGTGTGCACCCGAAAATCCGTGCCGGCAAAGTCGGCATGTTCGATTGCCGCGCGATGGAACGGCAGGACCGAAGGCACGCCCTCGATCCGGAATTCGCTCAACGCACGGCGGGCACGGGCGATCGCCTGTTCGCGTGTCGAACCCCAGACGATCAGCTTCGCCGCCAGGGAATCGAACATCGGCGGAATGGCAGAACCACCGGAAACACCAGAATCGAGCCGAACACCTGGACCGGACGGCGCAACAAATTCGGTGATCTCGCCGGCCGACGGCAGGAAACCGCGGCCGGGATCTTCGATGTTGATGCGGAACTCGATCGCATGGCCGCGCGGCTCGGGCGTCTCGGTGATGCTGACAGGGAGGCCTTCGGCAATGCGGAACTGTTCGATAACGAGGTCGAGACCGGTGGTCTCCTCGGTCACAGGATGTTCGACCTGAAGACGGGTATTGACCTCCAGGAAGGAGATCACGCCGTCGGCGCTCAGCAGGAATTCCACCGTGCCGGCACCGGTATAACCGGCTTCGGCGCAAATATCGTGCGATGCCGTGTGGATCTTCTGCCGCTGCTCGGTGGAAAGGAAGGGTGCGGGCGCCTCCTCGACAAGCTTCTGGTTGCGTCGCTGCAGCGAGCAATCACGCGTTCCGACAACCAGAACATTGCCGAGACGGTCCGCCAGCACCTGCGCCTCTATGTGCCGCGGACGGTCGAGAAACTGCTCGACATAACATTCGCCGCGACCGAAGGCGGCAACTGCTTCACGCGTTGCCGATTCAAAGAGTTCCTCGACCTCGTCAAGCTGACGAGCGATCTTGAGCCCACGCCCACCGCCGCCATGGGCTGCCTTGATGGCAATCGGCAAGCCGAATTTGCGGGCGAAGGCCAGGGCCTCGGCGGGGGAAGAAATCGCGCCGTCACTGCCGGCGACCAGCGGTGCGCCTACCTTCTGGGCAATGCTGCGTGCCTTGAGCTTGTCGCCCAGCGATTCTATGACCTTGGGATCCGGACCGATCCAGGTCAGACCTGCATCGATCACCGCCTGCGCAAACTCGGCGCGCTCCGACAGGAAACCGTACCCGGGATGAACGGCATCGGCACCGGAGCATTTCGCAACGGCAATGAGCCTGCCTATATCGAGATAGGTTTCCTTGGCAGTGGCACCATTCAGGGAAAAAGCTTCATCAGCCTGCGCGACAAACATCGCATCGGCATCGGCATCGGCGTAAACCGCGACCGATGCGAGGCCATAGTCCTTGCAGGCCCGGATGATCCGCACCGCGATTTCGCCGCGGTTTGCAATCAGAACCTTCTTCATGTGCGTTTTCCTGAGATGATGCGAGGAGCAAAGCGGCTGGTCGCATTAAAGCGAATGCGGGCTCCGACGGGTATCTGGCCGGCAAGATCGAGATGATGACCGGCGACATTGGCGATGACCGGATAACCGCCGGTCAACGGATGATCAGCGAGAAACAACACGGGCTGGCCGCTGGCCGGCACCTGCAGCGCCCCGCGTACGGTCGCCTCGCTCGGCAGTTCGTCATGGTTTTCACGCTCTAGCGCCTCGCCGGCGAGACGGATGCCGACTCGACTCGACTGCGGCGTCACGTTCCATTCCTGCGCCAGGAAGCTTTCGACTGCTCGTTCGGTAAACCAGTCTGTACGCGGGCCCATGACAACGTCGAGAACGACGAGTTCACAGGGTCGCGGCATGTCGAACGCTGGCATTTCTGATACAGAGACAACCGATCCGGCTGGTGCCGGCCTGATAGCGACCCGGTCGCCTTTCGCCAGTCGTGCGGGGCCGATCTGTGCCAATGTGTCGGTAGCGACGCTACCGAGAACCGGTGCCACCTCGAAACCGCCCCGCAGCGCCAGATAGGAGCGCATGCCGGCAGACGGCACGCTCAGCGAAACCACGTCGCCGTCATCGAGCGCAATTGCGCTGTGGTGAGGCGCCAAGGTCTTCGAACCGTCGGCAGCGGCAATAACGATATCAGCCAAGGCGCCGGTAACGGCTATGACGCCCCGGCCATGCATGCGGAAACTCAGGGCACCGAGCGCGATTTCGAGAGCCGGCACCTCGACGGGATTGCCGACAAGGCGATTGGCGGCCTTGCAGCTGGCGCGATCAACGGCGCCAGACATGCTGATACCCTGGCTCGCCTGGCCCATGCGCCCAAGATCCTGGAACAGGACCGGCAGACCGACGGAAAGGATTTCGATGACAGCAGTACTGCTATTTTCTTTGGCAGAGGCTCCAGCCCCATCGGCTCCACCGACCTTTGCCACCGTTGCGATCTCGTAGGCCCTGCCAGCGGACATGTCGCGAAACCGCACACGGTTGCCGGGCTGCAACAAAGAGGCCGGTGTGCGATCGAGATCGAACATGGCAAGAGGTGTCGTACCGATCAATTGCCAGCCGCCGGGGCTGGTTTTTGGATAGACTCCGCTGAACTGCCCGGCCAGGCCTACCGAGCCTGCCGGAACCTGCGTGCGCGGCGATTTGCGGCGCGGAACCGACAAGCGCGGATCACCGCCGGCGAGATAGGCGAACCCCGGCGCAAAACCGGTGAAAGCCACCACATAGTCGCTTTCGACATGGAGCCGCACAACCTCGTCGGCGCTCATGCCCAGGATCCCGGCAACTTCCACCAGATCCTCTCCGTCATATCGAACCGGGATCTCAACCAACGCGCCCGACGCCGCCTTGCGCTCGCCGCCTGCGCGCTCAGTGACGACCTGCACCAGCGCTTCATCGGAAATGGCTGTGGGATCGAAGGAAATCAGGAGTGTGCGGGCCGCCGGAACGATTTCACGGATACCGTCGACGGGAGCACTCTCCAGCGCGTCGAACAGCGCCAGCGCTTCGCCGAGATCGGCCAATTCCACGAGCATCGCATCCGCCCGCACCGGCAGGATACGCATGGATGTATCACGGGAGGGAGAATGCGTGGCGGGTTGCATGATGTTCACGCAGCCCCTGTGAAGGGCTGGATGGCAAGGCCGGATTGCTCGAGAAGCATACGCAGACGTTGCGCGATAGCGACGGCGCTAGGGTTGTCGCCATGAACGCAGATGGACTGGGCGTCGATCTTCGTCACCGTGCCATCGATTGCTTCGATGGCACCTTCCTTAACCATGCGCACCATGCGCGCGGCCACAAGTTCGGGATCGTGCAGGACCGCACCCTTTTCCCGGCGCGATACGAGATTGCCCTCGGCTGTATAGGCCCGGTCAGCGAAGGCTTCGGCCACAACAGTCAGGCCGGCAGCCCGCGCCCGCTTGACAAGCGGCGAGCCTGCGAGCGCCATCAGCACCAGCTTGTCGTCGATTGCGCGGATTGCGGCAATCACGTCTGCGGCCTGTCGCGCATCGATCGCGATGGTGTTGTAGAGCGCGCCATGTGGCTTCACATAACTCACGCGCGTGCCGGCAGCCTTCGCCAGACCCTGGAGCGCACCGATCTGGTAGATGACGTCGCCAATCAGCTCGTCGCTCGTCGGATCCATGTTGCGACGCCCGAAACCGACCAGATCCCGATAGCCGACATGCGCACCTATGGCCACACCGCGCTCGGCGGCGGCTCGCAGCGTCCTCAGTATCCCCGCCGGATCGCCGGCATGAAACCCGCAGGCAACATTAGCGCTGCTGACCACATCAAGCATGGCGGCGTCGTCGCCTATCGTCCAGGCGCCGAAGCTTTCGCCCAAGTCACTATTGAGATCGATGGTCAGCATAAAGGTGGAGCGTCCCTGTCAACGTTGACTAAACGCTAACAAAGGAGAACAATGCTGTCCAGAGTGTTGAACAATTTTAGTGTATTGCCCTACAAATGATCAATTGCACATGAATTGCGCACAGCGAAAATTTTGCACGGTTTAGTTTCGCATCGGCCCCATCAGAGCGTCATTTCGCTTGTAGCGGGCAACGAAGCGGACTACCGGAAGGTGGAATTGTACCGCAGAAAGGGGCACTGCTTGGCTGCACGTAAACCTCAGGGAGAAGCGAAGTCTTCCAGCCCCGCCAACGACAGTACACGCGGCGTGGCACGTGCGAATGAGCCGGTGCAGACGCTGGCCGAAACGGTGGCCGGTCGCATTCGCGAACAGGTCATTTCCGGCAGGCTCACACCCGGCAGCCATCTCTCGGAACTCACCCTCAGCGAAGAATTGCAGGTATCACGCAATACGCTCCGTGAAGTGTTCCGCATCCTTACCAAGGAGGGCTTGCTGCGCCACGAGGCCAATCGTGGTGTTTTCGTCTCGACGCCCGGCATGTCATCCATAATCGACATTTATCGTATCCGGCGGCTGATCGAATGTCCGGCATTGGCGCAGGCGCATCCCAGCCACCCGGGGGCGAAGAAAATGCGCTCGGCTGTCGAGTCAGCGCACCGCTGTCGGGATGTCAGAGACTGGCTTGGCGTCGGCAGCGCCGATATCGCATTCCATGCCGCAATCGTCGAGTTGGCCGACAGTCCTCGTCTATCCGCCTTTTTCGGGCAGGTCTCGCTAGAACTGAGGCTCATTTTCGGCCTGTTGAAGGACCCCGAGTTTTTGCATGGCCGATACATCGACCAGAATCTGAGCATTCTTATCCAACTGGAGAGTGGCGATTCCGCTGCTGCTGCAGCCACCCTCGAAGCCTACCTGAATCAGGCTGAACGGTTCATTCTTGGGGCATATGGGCGAATCTCCGACTAGGAGACTCCATTCGTAACGTGTCCTTGTTGCCAGCAAGCAATTGACGCAACGTTCGTGATCGCTGAGGAGCCATTGGCAGAAAAACTCCCAATTATATTGCCATCACGAATAAACATGATAAACGCTCTCATATTAAACCATGGAACTTCTGCTAAGCATGGCGGCTGAACGCTGTCATAGATAGCTGGTTACAATGAAATGCTTCGACACAATGGTTTGCCAAACGCGCAAGCCATCCTTTCTCCAAAGAACGGAGGGTTTCTGGCGTTGACCTACCGGCATTCCATGACCTGCTATACCGAAGGCATCCGCGCCACTGCACCGGTGAAATGGCGTGGCCTCGATGGCTTGATGGGCGTGTACTGGGATGCGGAAGGTCAGTCCGGGGCCAAGGCCTACTACCTATCCCCTGACCCGCGTATCGTAATCTTTTTCAATGATGTCTCCCCTCACATCCGGATGTCAAACCGTGATGGAGAGCTGGGACGTCATGATCGTCCGATGACGCGTGCCATCTATGTGCCCGCCGGGGTTCCCCTATGGACCAGCTTCATGTCCTCGCATCGGTTTTCGCATTTGGATATCCATCTGCATAAGGATCGACTTCTGAGGTATCTAGCCCCTTCAGTGGGAACATCGTTTGCGCTCGCAGCATTGCGCCGACCCGTGGAAATTCAGGACATCAGGGCAATCGAAGCGCTTGCCAGCCTGCTGGTGAACGAAGTTTCAAACCCGACCAAGCACGCAGTATATGCCGAAAGCCTTGTGGGCTGTATCGTCGCCGGCCTTCTGGAGATACCCGAACAAGGCAATGAACAAACCAATGGCAGGTTGACACAGGCGCAGATGAACAGGCTGATCTCGCGCTTCAATGAGTGCTCCGATTGCCGGCTGACTGTCGCCGAGATGGCTACCACCGTCGGCTTGTCGGAAAGCTGGTTCGCCAATGTCTTCAAACAGACAACCGGCAAGACACCGCTACAATGGCAACTTGGACGGCGCGTCGAGCTTGCACAGAAATTGTTGGCGGAGAGCGAGTTGACTGTCGCCGACATCGCCGCACAGCTCGGTTTTTCCGACCAGGCGCACCTGACCAAGGCATTTCGCCAGATTGCCGGGGAAACACCTGCCGCATGGCGGCGCATGCGGCAAGCGGGCTGACTTTGTGATGTCCCACCCGCTCGGACGCGGGTGGGACAAATGCATTACCAGGTCTGGCGCAGCGACGCGTAGATCGCCCGGCCCGGATTGTAGTAGTACGCACCGCCGTCATCATTGGCGATATGCTTCTCGTCGAACACGTTGCTGACGTTAAGCTGGAACGTCGTGTTCTCCTGGATCTGGTAGGTGTAGGCCGCATCGACGACGATGGCGCCGTCCGATTTCCGGGTATTATCGTTGTCGAAATAGTACGAACCAATATAGCGAGCGCCCAACCCGAAGGTCATGTCGCCACGTGCGCCTTCGCCTTCCAGTGTATAAGTGCCCCACACAGAAGCCATCTGCTCCGGAACCTGTGCAAAGCTCTTGCCATCGAAGGATCCACCTCTCTCGACGATCTCGGAGTCGATGTAGGAGTAGGCTGCAATCACGTTGATATTGTTCGTCAACTCCATCTTAGCCTCGAGGTCGAGGCCGCGATGCCGGATCTTGTCGACGGTCGCCGGCAGGTAAGTGGGAGCTTCGTAGGTGGTAATATTCTCCATCGTCAGGTCGTAGAGGGAAGCGGTGAACAGTGCAGGGAATGCGTCCGGCTGATACTTGATCCCGACTTCATACTGCTTGCCAGTCGTCGGCTCGGTCCCCACACTGGGTGGCGCGGCAGATTCGGCGTAACTGGCATAGGCTGCGAGTTCGTCGGTAATCTTGTAGCTCAGTCCGAAGCGTTTGGTAAATTCGCTGAGATCGGCTTCACCACCATACGGCCCGGTATAGAGACTGGTGCCGTCTTCCTTGAGATCGAGCCAGTCATTGCGTAGGCCAACGCTCGCTGTCAGCTTGTCGAAGAAGGTCAGGTCCTGCTGCAGGTAGACTGCCTTGGTCTTCTGGTCATTTCTTCTGCTGTCATAAGGCGGAAGGAATCCCGGCCCACCGGAATAAACCGGATTCTGCCAGTCGATCGGAAGTGCAGGGCCATAAAAGCTGTCACCCTCCGACTTGAACTTGTTATATTCGACACCGGCAAGCGTGCGGCTTTCCACGTCGTTGACATGTGTCTCGTAAAGCAGATGCGCATCGACGATGAACTGTTCGGAGGATTTGTCGCTACCGAAGAAGGAGCGGTCCACGGTGCCCGCAGGGTTGTCGGCACCCAGGGCATCAAAGATGTATGCGTAGCCGAATCCGGTGTCGGACTTGCTGTAGCGTGCACCGGAATTGAAGGTCAGGCCATTCCCGAAATCATGGTCGAACATGACACTGTATGTGTTCCTGTTCGTCGTATCGTAGTTATAGCCCGGCTCCCCGAAGAAGCGATCCCTGTCGAAATTCGTACCCCGGGGATGACCGCCGCCACTGGGCGTGCCATCCCTGTCCAGATGATCGAAAATGAGGGAGAGGCTGGTCGCGTCGGTGGGTCGCCAAGTCAGGCCGCCCATGATGAAATTTTCATCATCCTGGGAATGATCGTATTCTGCGTCTGACCGCTGGAATTTGCCGGTCAGACGGTACGAGAGCGTGTCATCTTCCGTGATGTTGTCGCCGAAATCGAACCCTGTCTCCTTGTGCGCGAACGAGCCGCCCGTGGCGTAAACCTCGCCGAAACGCTCGCTCTTCGGGGTCTTGGTAACATAGTTCACCGCCCCGCCGGGATCGGAAACCCCAAAGCCCGTGGAATTGGCTCCCTTCAGCACCTCGATGCGCTCGAAAGCATAGGGCTCCTCCCGGATCCCGCTCCAGGTTCTGCCGATCACCAGGCCGTCGCGATATGTAAAGGGAGTGAAACCGCGGATCTTGAAATAGTCGAAACGGTCATCCGAACCGTAATAGTCGGTGACGACACCGGCGGTATATTGGACGACCTGCTCGATGCTGTCCGCGCCGCGCTCCTTGATTTCCTTCGACGTGATGACAGAGACCGACGCGGGCGTTGTCAGAATGTCCCCTGGCATCTTGCCGACCCCAGTGGTCTGCGTCGCAACAATCGAGCGTGAGTCGTTGTCGGTGCCTGTTCCGGTGCTCTCGATGGTAATCGTCTCGAGGACCGTCTCGTTCCCAGAATTTTGAGCTTCTTGTGCTCGCAGATGCGTCGACCCCAAGGCGACAAGTGCCGTGCAACCCAGAAGTACGGCATTCCGATAGCGAATGAGGGCTCGCCTCTTGTTGCCGCCTGTTGTTTCGATTTCCATGATCACTTTCCGGACTAATGTTGCTCTTGCGGTCAGCCGGCACACGCACGCATGTCGACAAGTTTCGTTGGAGACATGATCCGCTGCATCCCGCACGCTCATGCGCAGAGGTTTCCCTCTTCCATGGCCGGCACCCGAACTAGCGTAAAATACCCCTGCAATGCCCACTAACTTGAGCGGCTTTATCCAGTATTGTAGATTTCCCGGTTTTTGTAGGAATCTACGGAAACTTCGCCCCGCTTGTGCGGAAGGTGTTGGCGTCAGAGTTGACGGCGCCTAATGAACCTGAAAGTGAAAGTCCACTTAAAACATGATGGAGAGTTCGCCCATGCTGCGGATCTTTCGCTTTTCCTTACCGGTCGCCGCTACGTGCCTGTCGTTGGTCGTATTCGGTCACGCATGGGCTGGCGGAGGCACCGGCTATCCGCTCACCATCAAACATGCACTGGGCACGACAACCATTGCTGAAAAGCCCGAACGGGTCGCCACAGTGGCCTGGGCAAACCATGAAGTTCCACTGGCCCTTGGCATTGTGCCCGTTGGTTTTGCCGCTGCCAATTTCGGTGATGATGACGGTGACGGGATGTTGCCCTGGGTAGCGGAAAAACTGACAGAGCTCGGCGCCGAGAAACCCGTCCTCTTCGATGAGGGAGACGGGATCGACTTCGAGGCAGTCGCCGCAACTGATCCCGATGTGATCCTGGCATCCTATTCCGGCCTGACACAGGCCGAGTACGACACGCTGAGCCAGATTGCTCCGGTCATTGCCTATCCCGAATCTGCCTGGGCAACCGATTGGCGCGACATGATCCGCTTCAACAGCGCGGGGTTGGGCATGGCAGCGGAGGGTGACGCGTTGATTGCCCGGATCGACGGCGAAATAGCTCAAACCGTCGCCCAGCATCCCCAGCTCGAAGGAAAGTCGGCGATGTTCATCACGCATCTCGACACCACGAACCTGAGCATCGTCAACTTCTATACGGCCAACGATACCCGCGTGAAATTCTTCAAGGACCTTGGACTGACTGCGCCGAAAAGCGTCTCGGAGGCAACAAAGCCCGGCCAGTTCTCGGGATCAATCAGCGCCGAGCGAATCGACGCTTTCGACGACGTGGACATCGTCGTGACCTATGGCAGCAGCGCGCTCCTTGAGGCGATGGATGCCGACCCGTTGATGTCCCGAATGCCTGCCGTTGCCAATAATGCGACCGTCATGCTGGGCAGCGACCCACTGGGAACCGCAGCTAATCCGACGCCGCTGTCGATCTCCTGGGTCCTCAAGGACTATGTGGACCTGCTGGCGCGGGCTGCGCAAAAATCCGAATGACAGCAGAGAGCGTCACCTCACTCGGGCGGGCGAGCTTCGCCGAAAGGTCCAACCGCATCCGAACCATCTGGCTGGTGGCTGTGGTTGCAGCCCTTGTCATGTTCTGCGCCCTTTCGGTGGCGATCGGCACGCGCGAAGTCGGCTGGCCTGAGATCGTCGCAGCACTTGGTGGACGAGTGGACAGCGTGGATCAGGCCGCCGTTGCGGCGCGTATTCCACGCACGATATTGGCCTTGCTTGCCGGAGCAGCGCTTGGACTTTCTGGCGCAATCATGCAGGGCGTGACGCGGAACCCACTGGCTGATCCAGGTATTCTGGGCGTCAACATGGGTGCTTCCCTTGCCGTTGTCGTCGGGGTCGCATGGTTCAATATCGTATCCGCGCAAGCCTATATCTGGGTGGCCATCCTGGGTGCCGCGGCGTCCGCGATCTTTGTCTATACAATCGGCTCGCTGGGTCGCGGCGGTGCGACACCTCTGAAGCTCGCTCTGGCGGGAACAGCCACATCCGTCGCGTTTTCCTCCCTGGTGATCGCTGTCGTGTTGTCACGAAACGACATTTCCGGCGGCATACGGTCGTGGCAGGTGGGCGGGGTTGGCGGCGCAACGTTCGATCGAATGTCCCATGTTCTGCCGTTTCTTGCCGCTGGCTTCGCGATCAGCCTGTTCTCAGCCAGAAAGCTGAACTCACTGGCCTTGGGGGACGACATGGCCGCCGGCCTGGGCGAGCGCGTCGCGCTGGCGCGGGCAATCGCGGCCCTTGGCGCAATCCTTTTGTGTGGCGCCATCACCGCGATCTGCGGGCCTATAGGCTTTGTCGGGTTGATCGTGCCTCATCTGTGCCGCTTGCTCGTGGGGGTCGATCACCGCTGGCTCCTGCCATTTTCCGCACTGATCGGAGCAGGCCTGCTCCTGGCTGCCGATGTCGTCGGACGCATCATTGCCCGCCCGAGCGAGCTGGATGTCGGGATCGTCACCGCCTTTATCGGTGCGCCGTTCTTCATCTGGATCGTCAGACGCCAACGGGTTCGCGAATTGTGACGATGGCAGCCCTCCCCGTAGAGACAATTACCGATGGTCGTCGTCGCCGCGAGCGGCGGCGCTTTCTGATGATCGTTCTGGCTGCCACATTTCTCGCGGCGATGTTTGCTGTGACGTTGATGTGGGGGCAATCCTTCACGCCGCCCGGCGACGTTGGCCGGGTGCTTTTGGGACAGGATGTAGCCGGGGCGTCTTTCACCGTGGGGCAATTGCGGCTACCGCGGGCCGTGCTGGCAGTCCTGGCAGGATTGAGCTTCGGATTGGCCGGTGCATCCTTCCAGATTATGCTGCGCAACCCCCTCGCAAGCCCCGATATCATCGGCATCAGCTCCGGCGCCAGTGCGGCTGCCGTCTTTGCGATCGTCGTCCTGCAGCTTGATGGGCCCCTGGTCTCGATCTTTGCGGTCGTCGCCGGGCTGGGCGTGGCGATGCTGATTTACGGGCTTTCGTTCAGGAACGGCGTCGCAGGGACACGGCTCATCCTTGTCGGCATCGGCGTATCAGCCATGATGGACAGCTTCATCGCCTATACGCTGTCACGCGCCGCGGCATGGGATTTGCAGGAGGCGATGCGGTGGTTGACGGGCAGCGTCAACGGCGTGCAGCTGGCTCAATCATTCCCACTTCTGCTGGCACTTGTCTTCTTCGGCGGTTTACTGCTGACCCGCGCCCGTGATCTGGAGGCATTGCGACTGGGTGACGACGCCGCCGCAGCGCTTGGCACCGATGTCGGACGCACGCGCATCGTCGTCATCGTCGCCGCCGTTGCCATGATCGCGATCGCAACTGCGGTGACGGGACCTATTTCCTTTGTCGCATTCCTGTCTGCACCCATTGCTGCTCGCATCGTCGGCACGAATGGATCGCTGCTGATACCATCCGCGCTCGTCGGTGCCGTACTCGTCCTTGCCGGCGATTATTGCGGGCAATTCCTGCTGCCAAGCCGTTACCCGGTAGGCGTGGTGACCGGCGCATTGGGCGCTCCCTACCTGATTTATCTGATTGTACGCGTCAACCGGACCGGAGGCTCTCTGTGACCACCCATTCCCTGACCGTCGAGAAGCTTGCTGCCGGGTACGGCGATACCTTGATCCTGGATGGGCTTGATCTCGATGTGCCCCCCGGCAAGATCACCGCCATCGTCGGTGCCAACGCGTGCGGGAAGTCCACGCTGTTACGCACCATGTCGCGACTATTGTCGCCACGAAGCGGCCAAGTGCTCCTCGACGGCAAATCCATCCATCGCATCCCTCCTCGGCAACTGGCGAAGATCCTCGGATTACTGCCCCAGTCACCGATCGCTCCCGAGGGGATTACCGTGGCCGACCTTGTCAGTCGCGGCCGGCATCCCCATCACGGAATGCTGTCCCTTTGGACACGACGGGATGACGAGGCCGTCGCAGCCGCGTTGGAGGCGACAAAGACATTCGATCTTGCGGAAAAACCGGTGGACGAGCTGTCTGGCGGCCAGCGCCAACGTGTCTGGATCGCGATGGCGCTGGCGCAGCAGACCGACCTTCTGCTGCTGGACGAGCCCACGACCTTTCTGGATATAAACCATCAGGTCGAGGTGCTGGATCTTCTGACCGATCTCAACCAAGCGCGCGGCACGACGATCGTCATGGTGCTACACGACCTGAACCTTGCTGCACGTTACGCGGATCACCTTGTCACAATGGCAGAAGGCCGCCTCCATGCATCGGGAAAGCCCGGAGACGTGCTCACAGTCGAAAATGTGCGCGATGTGTTCGGCCTCGAAAGCCGCATCATCGCCGACCCGACGTCCGGCAGACCGATCATGCTACCGATAGGTCGGCACCGGATGATATCGGAACAAGGCTCGCCGATCTCATGACCGGCACAATAATCATGCCCACATGCACCACAAACAACCAGAAGGAGGAGCGCCCATGAACGGAGTTCAGGAATTCAAACTCTCCGGCACAGCGCTGCCGACGGATGCAGGAAGTATGCTCGACGAGATCTGCGAGCACTTCATCGAACATTCAGATGTTCATCGTGACGGAGACCTGGTGTTACTGAAGAGCGAGATCGGGATCGCTGGCATTCGTCGCCAGTCAGATCAGCTCTTGATCGAACTCACCTGCCCAACGGAAGAAGCACTTCAGCTAACCCGCAACATCATTGCCGAACATCTGTTCTACTTCGCTGGCGAGGAACCGTTCGAATTGAACTGGTCCGATCCCACTCGGCGGGCTTCTCTGCCGAACATCCATCACGTCACTGTGGTGTCTGCCGAGGACGTGACACCGCTGATGCGACGGGTGAAATTTGCCTGTTCCGACATCACACCCTTTGTCGGCGGCGACATGCACGTTCGCCTGCTCGTCCCCCCGAAGGGCAGGCCTCCCGTCTGGCCGGGACTGCGCGAGGATGGGCGTACCGACTGGCCGGAAGGTGAGGACGAACTTCTGGTGCGCGTCTACACCATCCGCTCGGTCGACGTCGAACGCCGGGAATTATGGATCGATTTCCTTCAGCACCCGGCACCCGGCGTCCACACTCCAGGAGCTGATTTTGCCAGGGATACGCAACCCGGAGAGAAGGTGGCGCTTCTCGGACCGGGAGGCGGCGACCATCCACTGGCAAAGTCCATTCTTCTGGCCGGAGACGAGAGTGCCCTTCCCGCCATTGCGCGCATTGCGGCCCAAGTACCAGTGGGCACCCGAATGCAAGCGATCATCGAGGTCCTTGATGAGGCCGAAGAACAGGCTCTTCCATCCGCCGGTTCGCTCGAAATTCGCTGGCTGCACCGAAAGAACTATCCAGCCGGGGCGAAGGGCGCTTTGGTTGAAGCCATCAAGAATGCGATAACCTCAGTCGACAGCGAAACCTTCGTCTGGGTCGCCTGTGAAAAGGAGGACGTGCGTTCCATCCGCTCCTTCCTGAAGACGCGCGGGCATGAGCGGAAGCGGATGTACGCCGCCTGGTATTGGGAACACGAGGGCACCCAGCTCACGTAAAGGTTAGCCCTCCGATCCGATATGGACGGTGATCACAGCAATCTGTCCTGATTGACGCCGGCCAAGCGTACTTGGCCCGCGTCCTAGCCCATAGGACAGGCGAGCTGCCGTGCAAGTGAGCGGCGCGGGCTTTTGACGCGTCAACGAACTCGCGTAACCTTTTAAGTTCCCGTGCGTTAAGCCGGCATGACGCATTCTCTGATTGAGCCACCGCCCCGGATCGAAGCCCTCTGGACAATCCAACGTGGCGCCTCACCCGTCGTCTCCACCGCAATTCACGAAGGACATCTTGTTCGCCCAGAACTGCTGGAATTATATGCGCTTTCATCCGACGAACGGCTTCGCGAAGAAGATCCTTTCACGGAATTTACAACGCGCGATGTTCCCAACCGGATCGTTTTTCATCGGTCACGGTTCGAAGTCGACATCAACCGGGCGCGCGACGGTGCGATATACCTCACGCCCGAGCAAGCCTGGGGTCTGAACGTCTGGAAAGATCGGCTGTCATCGCATCACGCCGAGACCTCCCTTCAGGTCCATGACGACTATTACGATATGCTGGACGCCTTTTTGAAGGGTATCGAGCACCGATATGGCCGGTTCATCGTGCTTGATGTACACAGCTATAATCATCGCCGGGCGGGACCTTCAGCCGCGCCGACGGAGCAGGCCAAGGCGCCGGACATCAATATCGGCACGTCCTCCATGGATCGCGCCCGCTGGTCTTACGTTCTTGACGCCTTCATCAATCATCTTCGATCTTTTGAAATCAACGGACAACCACTCGACGTTCAGGAGAACGTCGCCTTCCAAGGCAAGGGTGAACAGACCCGTTTCATCCATGAACGCTTCCCGGCTTCCGGCTGCGCCATTGCTGTCGAATTCAAGAAGTTCTTCATGGACGAGTGGACGGGCGAGCCGGACCTCGGGATCCTCAAAAAGCTTCGGGGAATCGTCGCCTCCTCGGTTCCCGTGCTGGAGCGAGCATTGGAGGCAGGCCGATGACCAAAACACAGCCGGTCAGCCAGCAGGACGAAGAGGATTGGCTGGATGACCTCTCGGCGTGTGTCCGGGAGGGAAAGTCCATACGCCGCGAGCTGCCCGACGGCGGACGCCTGCATATTGACCGGCCCCTGCCGTTCCTGTGCGTTCACATTGCGAAGGATGGGGCCGAGCCGACCGCTCGCGACATTGCTCAGGCCAACGCCTCATACCTGGTCGCACCTCAGGTGGATACCGCAATTGCCGTGATCAATGCCATCGCCAGCATTCTGGAGGAGCGCTTCGGCGCCTTCATGCTCTTTGACATCGGCGAGCTATCACAGGACAGGTTTCTCACCGCGGATGCTCCTTTTCTGCCACCATTCGACGTATCGATCTGGTCGAGCGCCGACGCGATTGCAGCGGCCGACGCGTTCTCGACAGCGGTCAGAGACAGTGAGGCGCGCTTTCGCACACCGCGCGTTGAAAAGACAGATGCTGCTCCCTCCAGCGGTGACAAGCAGCTTGCCAGAGAGCTCGGCTGCTCGGCACTGGCGGTGAGATTTGCGCCTGTCTATCGGCAACCCGGATCCGACGAGATATATCCGGAGCTGCGAGATCAGCTCGTAGCCATGCTCGTCGATGCGGGCCTGCAGGCTTTCTCCTCGTTCATCGAGATGCATCAGATTTTCCGTCTGACGACACACAGAGCGTTGGGTCGCAAGGCATTTGTCGATGCGGTCTCCAAAGTGGACCGCAGTATCGACGATATCGCGTCGACATTCGATTTTCTGCTGGCGGTCACGCCGATCAACGCAGAGGCCGCGTTTGAAGCCTTCAGGAGCGGTGCCGCCAAGGAGCATCCGATCTTTCTTTATCGCCCGCTCGCGTTGCAGGTTGAAGCTGTCAAACGAAAGCTGTTCTCGATCTCCTTCGACCATCTTGAAGACCCCGTCCTGTACCAACTCTATCGCGAGAAGCAGCAGGAGCTCGATCTGCAGCTATCGCTGCTATCCTCACGTCAGGGTTCCAAATTCGTCGAGTTTAGCCGGGCACTCTATGGACCTGTCGAGCCGGCACTTCTCCGCGAGGCCAAGACGATCCTCGGCACGTTGGTCGATAGTGAACCAGGTGGTGATAAGGATAAGGATACGGGTGCGGAAGACAGGATTGCCGACTGCTTTCTGGTTGAACACCGCGCCAGGGCGATGATTGCCGCCTATCATCGACAACTAGAGGATTTCGAGGTCTCGATCGAGCTCCGTGACGACCTGCCCTCCGGCCTGTTGGTGTCCGGCCATCGTCTGCTGATAGCCCGCAGCACGCTCATGGATGTGCACCGTATTGAACCTCTTCTTTCGCATGAAATCGGGGTTCATCTTCTCACCTATTTCAATGGCTCCGCCCAAGGATTGCGGCTTTTCCGCTCGGGCCTTGCCGGCTACGAGGGAATGCAGGAAGGGATTGCCGTCTTCGCCGAATACCTCGCGGGCGGAATGACGCCCGAGCGGCTTAAGCTGATTGCCGGACGTGTGGTCGGCTGCGCCTCTATGCTGGACGGCGCGACATTTGCCGAGACCTACGCGACGATGGTCGACGACTATGATTTCTCGGAACCGGCTGCCTTCAATCTGGTGCTGCGGCTTTACCGCGGCGGAGGTCTTGCCAAAGACGCCATCTATCTGCGTGGCCTGCTCGCCCTTCTGGATCACCTGGAGAAAGGCGGCGCCCTGGAGCCCTTCTGGATGGGGAAGATTTCCGCATCACATTTCAGTGTCATGCAGGAACTTGCTGACCGAGGGCTTCTTCGCCGCCCAGCAGTCCAACCCATGTTTCTCGATACCGCAGAAGGACGCCAGCGGCTTGAGCGGGCCAGAAGCGGCATGCGTCCACTTGATATGATTCAACGACAGGAGTTTTGAATGCGAATTGCCTTTTTTGTGAACTCGATCGAGGGCGAAGCTGGGACTTACACGACGACCTCCCTGGCAATCGCCGCTATGGCTCGTGGCCATGAGGTCTGTTACGTGACCCCTGGAGACTTCGTCCTGCGGCCGGACAACAGCCTGTTGATACGCGCGACAACATCCAAGAGCTCAAAACCTAGAAAAGCGGACGCATTCATCTCTGCACTACAAGGCGACCAGGCGGATATCCAGACCATCGATATCAGCGAAGTCGATGTGCTCTTCCTCCGAAACGACCCTTCCGAAGACGCCGACGAGAGGCCATGGGCGGCGCATGCCGGCGCCATCTTTGGGCGATTGGCCGCAGAGCGCGGCGTTCTCACAGTGAACGACCCCGATGGGTTGGCGCGCGCACAGAACAAGCTCTATTTTCAGGGTTTTCCAGAAGCGGTGCGCCCCGTCACATTGATCTCAAAAAGCATCGAGGAAATTCGCGCCTTCATCGACGAACAGAAGCAGGGCGTCATCCTCAAGCCCTTACAGGGATCAGGTGGCAGAAACGTATTCAAGATTGCCTCGAGCAAGGAAGCCAACCTTAACCAGATCTTCGAGGCGGTCAGCGGTGAAGGCTATCTGATTGCACAAGGCTATCTGCCGGACGCTACCGCGGGAGACATTCGGCTCTTCCTGATGAATGGCAGGCCCCTGCAACGCGACGGTGCCTACGCCGCCTTCCGGCGCGTGCCGGCGAAGGGCGAAGTACGCTCCAACATGAACGCTGCGGGCACTGCGGCGGCCGTCGAAATCACACCCAAGATCCTCGCGGTTGCCGATATGGTTCGGCCAAAACTGATCGAAGACGGCATGTTTCTGGTCGGACTCGACATCGTCGGCGACAAAGTCCTCGAAATCAATGTGTTCACGCCCGGAGGCCTACCCAATATAGCCGAACTCCACGGTGTCGACCTGGCCCCCGATGTCATCGCGGCACTGGAACAGAAGGTAGAAATGCAAAAGAACTACGCGGGCCAGCTCTCAAATCGGACGTTGGCGACGCTGTAGGCGAGGAAAGCTGATCAGGCATCCGGAAGCTCTGGAATAGACGCTGAACATTGCGGGCGCCAGGCGCCGCTTGGGCAGTTGGTCGGGCCGTCACACCGGAAACTGCCGTAGGCTCGCCGTTGCATCAGGTGCCGGCCTCGATCCCCACATTACGGAGAGAGCTATCCGCTACAAGGCCGAGCGGATTGCGCAGGCCTGTAACGCTCCAATTGACCATGTCGAGCAGGTTATCGAACGCAGCGTGTTGACGCTGGACAACGTCGTGGCGAACTGAGAGGTACGAAGCAGTGTCGGTGGCCCATGGTGATGCGCTGCCGATATCGGAGGGTCAGGATCGGTGGTCAACGATATGCACAGTGGCAAAGAACGTCGCCCGTCACCTGAAGCACTGCTTGAGCGAGCGGACCGGGAGGCACGCGGCAAGCTCAAAATTTTCCTCGGCGCAGCTCCAGGCGTGGGGAAAACATACGAAATGCTGTTGTCGGCGAGGGCAATGCAGGCCGACGGTGTCGATGTTGTCGTCGGTGTCATCGAAACGCATGGCCGGCCGGAAACCGAAGCGTTGATACAAGGCCTTGAGATCGTTCCGCGTCGGTCCACTGATTACAAGGGACAGGTCCTTGACGAGATGGACCTGGACGCCCTCATCGAGCGCCGTCCCGCTTTGGCGCTCGTTGATGAACTCGCGCATACCAATGCCCCCGGTAGCCGGCATCCGAAGCGCTATCTGGACGCGCTTGAACTTCTCGCCCAAGGCATAGACGTCTATACGACGCTTAACATTCAACACGTCGAAAGCCTCAACGACGTTGTGGCGCAAATCACGCGCATTCGGGTCAAGGAGACCGTCCCTGACTCTGTTATTGATCGGGCCGACGATATTGAGATCGTCGACATCACGCCACAAGATCTGATCAGGCGATTGCAGGACGGTAAGGTCTACGTCCCCAGGACAGCGCAGCGCGCGATCGAGAACTACTTTTCTGCGGGAAATCTCACGGCGTTGCGAGAGCTGGCCTTGCGTCGTACCGCGCAACGGGTCGACGAACAGCTTTTAAATCACATGCAGGCACACGCGATCTCCGGGCCTTGGGCAGCGGGCGAGCGTATCCTTGTATGTCTTGATCATGGAAGAAATGGTGCAGCACTGGTCCGCTACGCCCGCCGGCAGGCTGATCGGCTTCGCGCCCCGTGGGCGGCCCTGCATTTGGAGGCCGCTTCAGCAGCCAACCTGCCGGAGAAAGACAAGGACCGACTAGCCGCGTGCATGCGGCTGGCGGAGCAATTGGGGGCAGACACCGTAACGCTCCCGGCTTCCAGCATTGCGCGCGAGATCATCGCTTACGCAAATGCCAACAACTTCAATCACCTCATCATCGGAAAGTCGAACAAGCCCCGATGGCGCGAGGTCTGGGAAGGGTCGATCACGCACGATCTTATCCGGCACTCCGGAACGATCAGTATTCACGTCATGTCGGGCGGTGAGGAGGAAATTGTCTCACCCGGTGTTCGCTCAGCCACGCCACGCAAACGTCCCGGATTCAAGCACTACATTGCGAGTACTGTCTTCATGTCCTTGGCTGTGGCCATAGGCGCCCTTCTCGACAGAACGCTCGATGTTCGCAACCTCGCCTTGGTGTTCCTGATGGGTGTCATGGCGTCTGCCGTAAAGGGCGGCCTTGGTCCCGGCCTATATGCCTCTCTCTTCGGTGCGGTTACCTTCAGCTTCTTCTTCCTCGAGCCACGCTACACGCTTTCGGTGCGGGACCCCGAAAGCGTCATCGCTCTTCTCTTTTTTCTGGGGACGGCACTCATTGCCAGTAATCTGACAGCGGCTGTGCAGCGTCAGGCCACAGCGGCACGGCAGCGTGCCCGCACGGCAGAAGACCTCTACCTCTTCTCGAAGAAGCTAGCCGGAACCGGCACCCTCGACGATGTTCTCTGGGCCACCGCGTATCAGATCGCGTCCATGCTCAAGTTGCGGGTCGTCATCCTTCTTCAGGAAGACGGAACACTCAGCGTCAGGGCCGGCTATCCGCCGGACGACACTCTGGTGGACGCCGATATTGCTGCCGCCAAATGGGCATGGGAGCACAATCGGCCCGCCGGCCGAGCGGCCGACACCCTGCCCGGAGCCAAGCGGCTTTATCTGCCGTTGAGAACAGGACGTGGCGCAATCGGAGTGGTTGGTCTCGACAATGACAAGCAGGGTCCCTTGCTAACCCCTGAGCAGCAACGGCTATTCGATGCGCTGTCGGACCAGGCGGCGCTCGCGATCGAGCGTATCCATCTCGTGGCGGATGTGGACAACGCCAAGCTTGCCGCTGAAACTGACCGTTTGAGGACCGCGCTGCTGACGTCCATCTCCCATGACCTCAAGACGCCCCTGGCGGGAATTCTGGGGTCCGCCGGAACGTTGAAGGATTTTTGGGGAAAGTTGTCCGAAACGTCACGAGAGGATTTGCTGTCGACAGTCATTGAGGAATCCGAGCGTCTAAACCGTTTCATCGGCAACCTCCTGGATATGACGCGAATAGGTGCCGGAGCGTTGGAACCGAACTATGCGCTTCACTACCTCGGAGACATCGTGGGGTCGGCGCTCGCCCGCGCCACCAAGATCACCGGCGCTCACAAGATTGAAGTGGCGATAACGCCCGACCTGCCCATGCTTCGAATCGATCCGGTATTGTTCGAGCAAGCCGTCTTTAACCTTCTGGACAATGCCGCGAAATATTCGCCAGAGGGCTCCAGGATCGAAATCAGGGGGTGGGCTGACGATACCGGTATCGTCCTGCGTATCCTTGACGAAGGCCCGGGGATACCACCGGGAGACGCGGAGCGGATATTCGACAGCTTCTATCGCGTCAGGAAAATCGATTACGTGACGGCGGGGACCGGCCTCGGCCTGTCGATCTGCCGAGGCTTCATTGAAGCAATGGGTGGCCGCATCCTTGCAGAGAACCGGCCGGATCGACCCGGAGCGATGTTCACCATCACGCTGCCGAAAACGAATTCACCTCAAGGAAACCCAGAATGAGCCAGGCAGCTGTGAAAATACTCGTTGTCGATGACGAACCTCCGATCCGCAAGCTTCTGGACGTCGGCCTTTCTTCACAGGACTTTGTGGTGGTCGGCGCATCGAATGCCAAGGTAGCCATGCAAATGCTTGCCGTGGAGAACCCCGATCTCATTTTGCTCGACCTCGGACTGCCGGATATGAACGGGCATGAGTTGTTGGCCAAATGGCGCGCCGAGGGTACTTCCGTACCGATCGTCATTCTCTCCAGTCGCACAGACGAGGCAGGCATAGTCAAAGCGCTGGAACTGGGTGCGGATGACTACATGACGAAGCCGTTCGGGATGAATGAGCTGGTCGCACGCATTCGCGTCGCTCTTCGTCATCGCCTCCAGACACAAGGTGAAAAGCCTATTTTTCAGACCGGAGAGCTGCTCGTTGATCTTGTCAGACGGATCGTCAAGATCAAGGGAGAGGAAATAAAACTCACTCCCAAGGAGTACGACATCCTGAGACTGCTCGTTCAACACTCTGGGCGGGTGCTAACCCATCGCTTTCTGCTGGACAACGTTTGGGGAGAAATCACCGATGTCCAGTATCTGAGAGTATACGTCCGTCAGTTGAGGCAAAAGATCGAGGAAAGCCCAGACCTTCCCCGTTATATCCTCACGGAGACCGGCGTCGGATACCGGCTGGCCGAGGCGGACTGACGCAACCGCCTGACTTTCTTCGGAGCTGGCGCTGGCTGGCGTTTTCTCGGCCCGATCAGCGACGCCAAGCGCTCGGGAGTTCGCTTCAGGCTCAATCCGCGAAGAAGGCGCGGTTTTCGTCGGCAAGCTTCGGCAATGACGTCAATATCTCGCGAAGATGAAGGTGCATGGCGGCTTCTGCGTCTGCCGGCGATCCTGCCTCGATGGCATCGACAATCTTCGCATGCTGGTCGATGATAACGACCAAGGGGGTCGCCTGCGGCAGCGACAGATAGCGGACGCGATCCATCTGGGCCTTCAGGCTGTCCAGAACCCGCCAGGCATCATCACATCCAACGCTTCCCGCAATCGCCTGATGATAGCCTTCATCCAGGCGCAGGAATCCGGAGTGATCACCTTTAGCAGCAGCTATGCGCTGCTGTTCGATCACATCCCGAAGCTGTGCAATGCTTTCGGGCGAAGCTTGCAGTGCCGCTTTACGCACGACCGCAACCTCTATGGCCTCACGCAGGAACTGAGCGTTCTCGACCTCGTGCTTCGAGATCAGGCGCACAAAGGTTCCGCGCTGCGGACGAATTTCCACCAGTCCCGCCTCACCTAATTTGATGAAAGCTTCCCGGACCGGCTGGCGCGAGACACCAAGTTGGCCAGCAATTTCTGCCTCGGAGAGTGTGTCACCCGGGCGCAGATGCAACTGCACTATGGCGTTCCGCAACACCTGGTAGACCCGGCCACCCACACTGATCTGCCGGGCAAGCATCGCGTCTGTCGGTAATGTCGTGAGCTTGAAGTTCGCTGCCATATTGACTCCTCTATACTACCATACTAGTCTTGCAAAGAGGCTGGAGGGCCGTATTGGTTTTTGGGAGGATTATCCATGAATTTCATCTCGCTTTCTTCGCTCGCCGCTGTTGCGGTCAGCACCATCGCTTTTTCATCACCGGCACTGTCGGCAGATTACACGCTTAGCATCAATACCGCGCTGACGGCTTCAGATCCCCTCTACAAGGGACTTGAAGCCTTCCGCGACAATGTCGCCACAGCATCCAAAGGCGCAGTCGAGGTCAAGCTGTTTCCGAACTCGCAGCTTGGCGCCGATGAGGACGTCCTTGAACAGGCACGCGCCGGTGCTCCGGTGGCGGTCATCGTTGATGGCGGGCGCCTGGCTGCATTCGTGAACGAGTTCGGCGTGCTCGGCGCGCCCTATCTTGCATCTGGTTATGACGGCATCCGCAAGGTCGTCGTCTCGGCCAAGTTCGAGGAATGGGTCAAAAAGCTGCACGACGCGTCAGGTCACCAGGTCCTGTCATTCAATTGGTGGCAGGGCGAGCGACACTTGTGGACCAACAAGGAAGTCAACGTGCCTGCCGATCTCTCGGGTAATCGCATGAGAACCCCCGGCGCACCGGTCTGGGTGGAAACCGTCTCAGCAATGGGCGCCGTGCCAACACCGATGCCATTTGCCGAGGTCTATTCTGCACTCGAGCAGCGAGTCATAGATTCCGTCGAAGCTCAGCTGCCAGCAGGCTTGGGAGCCAATCTTCCCGAAGTGACCAAGGTGTTGACCAAGACGGGTCACATCAACCTCATAACCGGCCTGGTCACCTCTGGCCCCTGGTTCGATAGCTTGCCCGCCGAATTGCAGACTATGCTGCGGGATGAAGCGCTCAAGGCCGGCGACATCGCATCCTACGGAACGCAGGATTCCTTGACGAAGATCGAGGCCGATCTTGTCGCTGCCGGGATGACCGTCAACAATGTTGACCTGGCACCCTTCCAGGAAGCCACCGCAGGTGTCTACGACAAGCTAGGCTACAGCGCCTTGCGCGACGAACTGCAGGCCATCACCAGCAAGTAAAGTCATGACGCGGGCCCATAGTGGGCCCGCCACATCGGGGACACTATGTTCAAGCGTTTGGTTCAACTTGAGCTGGCGATCTGCGTCGCTCTGCTCGGCGGCATCACCGGCCTCGTCTTCATCGCCGCCATCATGCGTTTCTTTGGCCACCCGCTCATCTGGTCGGTGGACATGGCGCAGCTGCTCTTCATCTGGCTTTGCTTCATTGGCTCGAACAAGGCAATGCGGGAGAAGTCGCATCTCGGTATGGAGGTGCTCGTATCGCGTCTCGGGTACCAGCGCCGCTTCTGGCTTGAAGTCGCGTGCGCCATTGTCATTATCGCCTTCCTGGCCGTTCTCGCCGTCGAGGGGTGGAACCTCACCTGGCTGAACCGCGAGCGGACCTTCGGTGACAGTACCCTTTCCTATTCCTGGGTTACGGTTGCCGTGCCGGTCGGCTGCCTGATGTTGGGCTCCACCCTGGTCTACAACATGGTGCGAGCTTTCCGTGGGCGGCAACAGGAGCTGCTGATCTATAACCGCACGCAGGCGGAAATCGAAGCCTCTGCGCCAACGCTGGAGCTTTGATCATGCTGTTGATTACGATTATCTTCGTCGTCCTGATGGTCGTCGGCATGCCTGTCGCCTTTGCGACGGGCATAGCAGGCTTCATCTTCTTCATGACAACCGCCGGCATGCCGATGTCGATCGGCGTGCAGAAGATCGCATCTATGAGCCAGAGTTTTCCGCTGCTGGCCGTTCCATTCTTCGTGCTTGCGGGTCACCTGATGAACGCGAGCGGCATCACTTCGCGCCTGCTCAAGGTGGCGCTTATTTCTGTCGGCTGGATGTCGGGTGGGCTCGCGCAGGTGGCGATTGTGCTCTCGACGCTGATGGGCGGCGTTTCTGGTTCCGCCGTGGCTGATGCGGCCATGGAAGCACGTATCCTCGGCCCCACAATGGTAGCCAAGGGCTACGGCAAAGGCTTTTCGGCCGCAGCAATCGCCGTCGGTTCCCTCATCACTGCCACGATCCCGCCGTCGATCGGCCTGATCCTTTACGGCTTCGTCGGCAACGTCTCGATCGGCCGGCTGTTTCTGGCCGGCATCATACCAGGCTTCCTGATGATGGCAGTCCTGATGCTGACCACCTACCTGATCGCCAAAAAGCGGAAATATGTGGTTGCCGACAGCACGCGTCCAACGTTGCGGGCCCTTGGGACTGCATGCTGGGAGGCGAAATGGGCATTGCTGTTTCCCGTCGCGCTCGTTCTGGCAATCCGCGGCGGCTTGTTTACACCTTCCGAGGTGGGCTCGGCCGCTGTCGTCTATGCTCTGGTCATCGGCTTCCTTGCCCATCGCGAACTGACCCTCGAAGAGGTTTGGAAGAGCTTTGGGCAGGCGACGTCAGACGTCGGGTTGATCATGCTCATTATCTTGATGAGCGGCATGGTGGGCTATGCCACCATCTACATGCAGGTTCCTCAGGAGCTTGCAGGCTGGATGCTGGCCGGAATAACTGATCCCAACATGATCGTACTGGTCATTCTGGTATTCCTGCTGATCGCAGGCCTTGCACTCGATAGTACCGTCATGGTCTTGCTGCTGACCCCGATCTTCGTGCCGATTATCGTGCAGGTGGGGATGGACCCTGTTCATTTCGGCATCCTGATGATGTCGATCGTCACTCTGGGCGGCATGACATGGCCGAGTGGATCGGCCATGTTCGCGGTATGCTCGCTGATGAACGTATCGATTGAGGAATACTCCATCGAGTCGATCCCCTTCATCGCGGCAATTGTCGCCCTCATCGCCGCGCTGCTCTTCATGCCCGGCCTGGTGTTGTGGCTTCCAAATCTAGCCTTTGGTTGAGGTGTCAGCATGAGACAGACATGGCGGTGGTTCGGGCCTGTGGACAAGGTCACGATTGCAGACGCACATCAGGCAGGTGCCGAGGGTATCGTCTCCGCACTGCACCACGTTCCGTATGGCGATGTCTGGACGGAACATGAAATCGCACGGCGCCAGAGGGAGATCGCCACTGACGCCTGCGGGCAGCCGACAACGCTTGCCTGGGAAGTCGTCGAGAGCCTGCCTGTGTCCGAGGAAATTAAAACCCAGACTGGCCGATGGCGCGAGCACATCGCCAACTATGTCACGTCGATGGAAAACCTGGCAGAGGCCGGAATCAAGGTAATCTGCTATAATTTCATGCCCGTCCTGGATTGGACAAGGACAGATCTTGCCTGGCGCCTGCCGCACGGCGGCACGACAATGCGTTTCGATCTGGTTGATTTCGTCGCATACGATCTTCTCATCCTGAAGCGGCACGATGCCGCTTCGGATTACACCACGGACATATGCCGACAGGCACGAGAACGCTTTGCCGAAATGACGGACGAACGACGCCTGCAGTTGTCGCGCAATGTCAACGCGGGGTTGCCGGGAGCAGCCCAGCAGCCGTCCCTTGATAACCTGAAGCAACAACTCGCCCGGTATAGCGAGATCAATGCAGATCAGTTGCGCCGACACTTGATAGATTTCCTGGAGCAGGTCGTGCCACATGCGGAGCGCCTGGGGCTGAGGCTATGCTGCCATCCTGATGATCCGCCATTCCCGCTGCTGGGCCTTCCGCGGATCATGTCGACCGAAGCGGATTATAAAACGCTGCTTGATGCCGTTCCGAGCCTTTCCCATGGAGTGACGTTCTGCACGGGCTCCTTAGGGGCCAGGGCGGACAATGATCTGCCGGGAATGATTGGTCGGCTCGGGCCGTGGATCCACTTCGCACATCTTCGCAACGTCAAGCGGGAAACGGACGGTCTCCCTTGCTCCTTCTTTGAGGATGAGCACCTTAAGGGAGATACCGACATGGTCGCCGTAATGGCCGCCCTGTTGCGCGAGGAACGCCGCCGCCGCGCTGAGGGACGCGCCGACGCCGTCATTCCGTTCCGCCCAGACCACGGGCAGGATATCCTCAATGATCTGGACCGAGGCGCACAACCCGGGTACCCGGCGATCGGTCGATTAAAGGGCTTGGCAGAACTGCGGGGTGTAGCCGCGGGATTGCTGTTTCAAGCCGGCGAACGACCATAAGCTGCACCGCCTTCCTTCCTGGTGCAGAGGACGACCGGGCCCGCGCTTTTGCGCTCAATCGCTGCCCGCCTGCACGGGATTCGGCCTTCGCTTTTCGATCGCATGCTTGAGAAGCGCGGCGCAGCGGAAGATCCCGTGGGCGAACTTGCCGTACGGCAGCGTGAGGAAAAGTCCCATCACAAACCCCAGGTGGACAGCCAGCAACAGCGGCATCCACGATGTCTCCCGCCAGGCAAGCAGCGCCAGTCCCGTCAAGCTGATGAAGAACAGAAGCGCAATGAAGCCGCGATCCATGCTCTTCTGCCGCTCGTCGACCTGCAGGTCGTTGCGGCGCATGTTCAGCCAGAACAGACCTGCCGGACCAATGATGAGCCCGATGCCGCCCGCAGTGCCAAGCAGCACGGGCAGGCCGAAAACCGGATACGGCGCCTCCATTGCGAAAAGATAGTGGTACAGCGTCGCGACCGACGTGGAGGCGAAGCAGAGCATGAAACCGTAGAACGTGAAGTGGTGAAAGCGTCGCCGCCAGAGGGTGAAGGCATCATCTTCGTTGTTGCATCCGTCCCCATGCCCGCCGCCCAGATACTGCAGCGTAAGCGCCGACTTGGCCGCCTCTCCGACGGCATCCTGCAACGGGATGGGTGCTCCCGGTTCGGAGATCTGTCGCCAAAAGCGGACAACCCCAATCGCAAGAGCGACGACTGACCAGCCAAAAGCGGCGCCAAATGTCACGGCGAGTACGTTGTGCGGGAAAATCGCGTAGAACTCCCCCTCCAGTCCGTCGATGAAAAGGCTGCCCTTGATCATGATCGTCGCGATCAGAAACGCCGCCACACCCAGGCTGACCGCCATTGCGACGGCGAAGCCGTTACGGCGGTAGATCTCACCGAAAGCTCTGGGGAACGCATACTCGATGTAAGTGTCGCGTCTCACCCGCGCCAGCGTCTTGGGCAGGTTTACTCCAAACTCATGCGGTGGCGCGTACTGACAGGCGTAGAGGCAGGCGGAACAGTTGTGGCAGAGGTTCGCCAAGTAGTGGGCATCGGCCTCGTTGAAGTCGAGCCTCCTCGTCATCGCAGGGAAGACCGCGCAGAAGCTCTCGCAATACCTGCAGGCGTTGCAGATGTGCAGGAGGCGGTCTACTTCAGCCACATTGGCATCGAGTTCGCGTTCGGCCTTACCAGCGAGATCCATCAGATTATCGAGGACGGCCATGCTCATTTACTCCTGATATCTTGCATGTTGCGGGCGGCCGCTGCCGCGCCCGTTCCGGCGATGCGGCCGAACGCCGTGCCGATGCTCATGCCCACGCCTGCGGTGTAGCCCTTGCCGAGGACGTTACCCGCCATCATCTCCCCGGCGACGAAGAGGTTCGGGCTTGGACGATCCCCAAAGCGCACTGCGGCGGTGTCGTCAACCTTGAGAGAGAGGTACGTAAATGTGATGCCTGGTCGGAGAGCGTAGCCGTAGAACGGTGGCTTATCGATCCGTTGCGCCCAGTGTGTCTTGGCGGGAGCGAGGCCATCTGTCCGACAGTCGTCGAGGACTGTGTGGTCGAAGATACCCGGCTGACAAGCTGCGTTGTAGTCGTTGAGGCTCTGCATGAAGGCGTCCACAGGCAGTTCCAGCTTCGCTGCCAGTTCCGGGAGGCTGTCGGCCACAACGCCTGGAAACACCGGCGGCATGAACCGTCCTGTAACCTTGCTGTCTATGATCGAATAGCCTATCTGGCCGGGCTGCTGTGCCACAAGGCGACCCCAGATCGCATAGCGTTTGGGCCAGAAGTCCTCGCCCTCGTCGTAGAAACGCTCACCCTGCCTGTTCACCACGACCCCCAGGGAGACACAGTCGATGCGCGTACAGATGCCGCCGTCATAGAGAGGCGCCCTCGCATCGATGGCCACGCAGTGACCCTGGGAGGGATCGCCCATGGTGTCGGCGCCGGCCCCCATCATGTACTTGAGCAGCACGCCTTGGTTGAAGCGGGTGCCGCGGACCAGGAAGTTGTCGGCAGGCCATTCACCCCTCTCGTTGCGTCCCCAGGCCTCGCGCAACCACTCTCGATTGGATTCAAAGCCACCCGCTGCGAGCACACCCGCCCTTGCGGTTATTCTCTCACCGGATTCAGTGACCACACCAACAAACCGGTCGCCTTCAAGGATGATCTCAGCCACGGGCGTATCGTATCGCACCTTCACGCCGAGCCCCTCGGCACTGCGGTAGTACGCGTTGACGAGCGCCTTGCCTCCACCCATGAAGAACGCGTTGGTGCGGGCGACGTGCAATGCGCCGGAGAGCGGCGGCTGGAAACGAACACCGTGCTTGCGCATCCAGTCGCGGCAGGTGGAGGACGCCCGTATAACCAGCCGCGCCAGATGCTCGTCCGTCTCCCCGCCTGTGACCTTGAGCAGGTCCTGCCAGAATTCCTCCTCTGGATATGCCTCGATGAGGACGTCCTGCGGTGCGTCGTGCATACATCTGAGGTTTCGGGTGTGCTGGGAGTTCCCTCCCCGCCATTCCTTGGGAGATGCTTCGAGCATCAGGACCGACGCGCCTGCCTCCCTTGCCATGAGAGCCGCGCACAAAGCCGCATTGCCGCCTCCGACGATCAGAACGTCGATCAATATTCTCACTCCCTACCGATGTCGGAACACCTCTAGGAAAATCATGTGAGCCAGACCATCAAGCATCCATGAAGGACACTTCACGAATCGTGAAGGGCCGCGCCTAACCACCTGCCCTCGAGGACCAAACTCGCCACGACCTTGCGCAGCTGCGCCCGTAGAGCGAGTGCCGCCGGCGAAAGCTCGTGCTCAGGAAGGCTCGCCAGCAGGTTCATCCGGTGAACGCCGGGGTCGGATATCGGACGAACGTCCAGTCCCTCCACCGAGGTGCGGGCCAGCGCCGCTCCAGGCTGGATAGTGTAGCCTAGCCCTTCTGCGACAGCCTCCATGATGACCGCCAGAGAATCAATTTCCATTGCAATGTTCGGACTGACCTTCGCGGCTGCAAAAGAACGGTCCAGACTGGATCGCAACCCATGGCCACGGCTGGGAAGGATGAGGGGCCGCGACGCGGCCTCGGCAAGGCACACGGCGCTTTGATCCCGGCTCGTTGGGCAGGCTTTCTCCGCGTCCGATGGATAGCCGATCAGGAACAGGCTTTCGTCGAGCAACGGGATTGCCTCGCCACGGGCAAACGTGACCGACTCGGCGTTGAACAGGACTGCGAGATCAATCTGTCGCGTCTTGAGCATATCGGCCAGATGACCTGACATGCCTTCGACGAGTTGCAGACGGATACTCGGATAACGCCGCGCCATCGCCTTGATAAGCGGCAAAGCCAGGATGGAAGATGTCGTGGGCGCAAGGCCCAGGGAAACCACTCCCGACAGGCGGGCACCCTGCGCGGATGAAGCGGCGGCTTCTATATTTCTGAGTGCAAGGGTCGCATGGCGGCAGAAGGCTGCCCCTGCCTCGGTGGGGGTAACGCCCGATGCCCCTCGGACCAGAAGCCGTGTGGAAAGCTCACTTTCAAGCCGACTGATCTGCTGACTCAAAGCAGAGGTCGCCATGCCCAGTTCGGCTGCGGCCTTCCCTATGCTTCCCAACTGGACGGCCGTCACCAGGTACTTGAGCTGTCTGAGTTCCATTCTTTTCTCCTGGCAGCAGGCCTTGAAATCTAGCGTCCCAAGGCTTTCCGCCGCGCAACGGGAACATCACGCACTTAGCCATGCTTTGGGATGTCAGCTGAAGCTATACGGCAAAAACCTGCCAAGCGACCATTGCCGTGAATGCAATTTCCGGCAATGGTCCTGGGATCGAACAGTTGGCCTGCTGTCGTCCTGCCCGCGCAGTTCCGCCCATGCGCTATTTTGGAAAGCCATAGCGTTCGGTTATATCCCAGAAACTTCGATTGATGCTGATCAGCGACTGGATACTGCCGTTGATGCGGCCGATCTCTGCATCGTCGAGGGCTTCGATTTTTCCATACTTGATCGCATCCCTGCTCTCGAAGATCCGCAATGATTGCGTGAGGCCGATCTCGCCTGCGGGATCGAATGAGTAGATGCAGTGATTATACTTGTTCCGCAGCTTGGCCTCTTCCAACAGGCGCCTGGTGGCCACCAGGACATCATCTCGGCAGCCAGGATCTATCCGTTGCATCTTGGCCAGCCGCTCCACCAGATCGATGCGGGCCCTTGGTGTGTTGAGCGTCAGAAATATGACGATCGCCGTTTCCTTGTCGACGTCCGCCAGTCCGGCGATCATGTGGATCAACAGGCTTTCGGTGTTGGTCCATGTGTAGTTCAACTGCCCGACGAGTAGCAGTACATCCTTGAACCGGGGCATGGCGTGCCAACCTACTCAAGCGAGCGCGATAGCGTCGTCTTCAGCTTGGTCACACCTGTTTCCCGAAGATAGCAGGCAGCGGCTTCGGTGCGGTTGCGGGCTCCCAGCTTGTTGATGAGGTTGTGGATGTGGACCTTCACGGTATGCTCGGACAGTCCAAGGATCGCAGCGATAACTTTGTTCTGACTTCCTTCGGCAAGGTGCCCCAGGATTTCCATTTCCCGGGCTGTCAATCGCGCGAGTGTAGTGCTTGTGTCCGCCTGAAGTACGGCATCCAGCTGGAGCGGCTGCGCCGTGTCTGCAGGCCCGTATTGGCGCAGCGGCGGCGCCACGAAATGTGTTCCACCCCCCAGGATTATGCGAAGGCTCGAGAGAAACACATCGAGCCTGACGTCAAGCGGGAGTATGCCCCGCAGCACCTGAGGATTGAAGTTGCACAGCTCATCCGGAGGGCTGGCTGCTTGTGTGTCTGTGACAAAAGCCAGCCGCAAGCCTGGGTAGCGCGACATGAAGATTTCCAGGCACTGCTCGAGTTGCTTGAGAAAGAAAAGGTCAATCAGAATCAGTTCCACTGGGTCATGAACGCTCGACAATGCTGCGCCAAGACGATCGACGCAGTGAACGTGCAGCCAGGGGAACTCGCGTTCGATCGCACCGGCCATCGACACCGATATGACGCCCGGCGAAGCGGCAACGACAATCGTCCGCTGCTCGGGCTGCAACCCGGCCTCTGTCCATCCATAGCTAGCGTTTTGTTGTGGCGGCAATTCCCTCGATATCATGGCCTGCCTCCTCCCGTTCGCCACAGCTTTCGCCGGTGGTTACTTAGCAAACTCTAATCCATGAGGGCGAGCTTGGGAATAGCTCGAAAGGTGGAGGCGATCTCGCCATGAACTCACCGGCGGCAACAGCCGTTCTACAAAGAATCGTCGTTTAGGCTATTGAAATGATATCGCTTTGAGGGGAATTTCGGCACTGTTCGCCTGGCACCCATGTATCAGGTACGTTCCGGTCCTTTAGGACTTTAGGCTAACTAAAACGCGCATGAGGCGGACCCTTCGAGCACGAGGGGCGGACGATTTAGCTCCAATAGGCATCTTACCGATATGCCAGGATGGGATCAAACTCTTCTCTTGGCTTCTCCATAGACCAACGCCGACGCCCATGGTGAGCCAACCCCGAAACTCGTTAGGGAGGATCGTCATAGCCAACAAATCACACTTGTATAGTCGCGGCCGCCGGCAGGTGTGCCGCGTTCCCGAAATCCAATCGCACGGCTAAGGCCCCAAGGAGATGAATGGCGGTCACGCTGTCGCGGTTAGTGACAGAGGACAATCGACATGCCTACGAAACGCAACAACCACGACGGGAACAACGTTCCCATGGTTCCTGATCCCAGCTCCGAAAGTGAGCAGCAGCAGCAGCAACAGCAGCGCCAGCAGGAACAACAGCAGCAGAAACAATCTGAATACCAGGGTCAAGACCAACACAGTGACCAGAGCCAGAGCAGTGAGAGCTACAATCTCAATGGCAACGGCAACGCTAATCTCAATGGCAACCTGAATGGCAATTTCAACGCCAGCAAGAACCTCAACGAGAACGTCAACACGACCACGGTCGATGTTGGCGTAAACGTCGACTTGGCGATGGAAGGCTACCTACCGGATGACAACGACTTTGCAGACATAGACGTCAGCGGTGGCAGTTCGGTCAACGGGGTATTCAATATCCAGTTTGACAACGTTCTGAACGGTGCACTCGGAGGCGGGGGCAACAACGTCGGGAACGTCTTCAACCAGGTCGCCAACATCCAGGACAACGACTACCTGGGAACAGCAACCGTCGATAACTCTGGTGGGTACTCGCCCACTCAGACCGCAACCGGTGGACTGGCGATTGCCAGAGAGGGCATCAGCGCAGGTGGTGGCGGTGGCGAAGGCGGCAGCCATGCTAACGCCAATGGAGGAGATGGTGCTGACGGAGGCTATGCAACCGGAGGCTCCGCAACGGGTGGTGACGGCACCGGTGGCGAGGCCAACAGCCTAGCGGCCGGCGGCATCAGTGCCGGCGGGTACGCAAGCGGTGGCGACGGCTCCAGCGGCTCGGCCGAGAATGGCGACGTTGAAGGGGGTCGCGGCGACGGTGGCCGTGGCGCCAGTGGTGGCGATGGGTTCGGACTAGGCCTCGGATTGGGCTTGGGCCTGGGCGCAGGTCTGGCATTTGGCGGTGACGGTGCCGAAGGCGGCAGCAACACGGCCGGCGACAGTGGCGACACCGGCGATGGTGGTAACGCCAACGGTGGTGATGCCGATGCGGGTGGCGACGGCGGAGCCGGTACCGGTGGCACGACGCCATCGACGATCGGCGACGTCATGGCGTTCCTGAATTCGACTGACGTCGATGGTACCGGCGGAGATGGAACCGGTGGAGACGGTGGCGATAGCAGCGGCGGTTCCGGCGGTGGTGGTGGTGCAGGTGGCGCATCCGGCGCTGGCGGTGCCGCCACCGGAGCTGGTGCAGGTGGTGCAGGTGGCGCAGCCGCAGGTACCGGAACGGGCACTGGATCAGGCACTGGCACAGGCTCGGGTACGGGCGGCGATGGCGGTGATGGCGGTGCTGGGACCGGCGGAGCAGCCCTCGGCGGCACGGCAACTACTGGCGCGGCAACGGGCGGCAGTGCCTCGGCCGGCGGTGGCGACGGCGGTGCGGCTCTAAGCGGTGCCTGGGCAGATGGCCTCGGCGGTGATGCATTCGCCGGCTGGGCACTTGGCGGAGCCGGCGGTGACGGCGGCGCAGGCGGTTTCGCGACCAATGGCGACGGTGGCAACGGCGGAGCCGGCGGAACCTGGGGGTCGAACAATGGTGATGATGGCTTCGTGACCGGCACCAGTTCTGCGTCTGCCGATGCGGTCATCGATACGCACGCGTTCAACCAGGATATCGTTCTAGGCGCCAACCTGCAGCAGAATGCGATCGACATGACAATCGTCGGTGGCAGCCTGACCAGCACAACGGTGGGCGAGGACGACGACGGAGCATAAGCGAAAAGAGTTATCGGTCTTCTACCGACAGTGGGACCGATCAGCGGAGGCCTGGACAGATCCCTGTGCAGGCCTCCGACTGCCGTATTCGACAGGCGATAACAGGTAGGGAGTCGAAGTCGTGTTAGGCATGGACAAAATCACCGAGGAAATCGCCCACTTCATAGGGATGTTTCATACAAATCTGGAACAGGCCAGGGCGAGAGAGAGCTATACCGATTTCTCCTTCGTCTCGACCACGCACGAAGCTCAATCCAGTCCCGTGGACGGGAGTACGTTCGCCTCTGATTATGAGTTTGAAGGGTATGACCCATATCTCAATTACCGGCCTCTTTACCCGATCTTTCCGCTAGCTTCTCCATGGCCCACCCTGCACCGGCAAATCGAAAACCACGACGCGCTCGATCGGTTGGTTCTTCGCACGGATATGGAGTTGACGTCGCGCGCAGCCTTCGCCAGCACCGTATCGTTCCAGATGATTGTCCCACCTTTGGAACCGCCGGGCTCTGTGGCGAACTACTTCCATCAGCATGTCATACTCTCCGACAATGATGTCTTTTCGGTCGGTGGCCATGGTTTCGTTGTTTCTGCCGAAATGGTCGATCCTTTGGCGGTTCTCCAAGCGGCCCAACCTGTTTTGCAATTGTCGCCGCTCGCTGACCTCGTCACGCCAGGCTCGGCGGGCGAGATAATCACGCTTGTCAGGGCAGCCGCAGAAGCGCTCGAAGACGCCGATTACGGCGCCAGCGACTATGCGGTCATGCATCAGGGCGAGACGCTGTCCGGCATCTATGTCAACGGACACCTGGTCACGGAAGCGCCAAAGCTCGAGGACCATCACTCATTCGATGACGGCACCGAGGATGAAACGGAGGAAGTTGGGGGATATACGGAAACCTCTCACTATGATCATCCCTTGCTCGACGCCTCTGTGACAATCACCTTGGGCGGCAATACGGTCCTCAATGATGCAGTGCTGAAGAGCCTGTGGTCGGGAGCGAAGGTCACGGCAGTGGTCGGTGATCATTTCGAAATTAACGCGATCATACAGATCAATGCGATCTGGGACATGGATGATTTTGGCGGCGGGCTCTCCCATTGGAGCGAAGGTTCTGATCCCAACGATATTTTCAATATTGCCAGTTTCGAGAGGCAGGCCCCGGGAACTCCGCAGCAAGGCGCCGAAAGCATCAGCGATCAGTTTCCGAGCTACTGGTCGGTAACAGAAATCAGCGGCGACTTGATGATCGTCAATTGGCTCGAGCAATACATCTTCATGACCGACAATGACGTGGGCATCGTATCTGCGTCCGGTGCGCAGACCTCAGTCATCACAGGAGACAATACCGGGATCAATCACACGAGCATTTTCGAGCTCGGCTACAGTTATGACCTGATCATTATCGGCGGTTCGGTCTACGATGCCAGCATTATCGAGCAGATCAACGTGTTGTTCGATTCCGACCAGATAGGGGCCATGCCCGGCTTCCAGACCAACGGTGCCGGCGAGGTCTCATCCTCGGCAAATCTTCTCTGGAACCAGGCGTCAATTCATAATATTGGCGGCGACGACCGGTTCAGCGCACTGCCGGACAGCTATCTTCAGGCAGCATTGTCCCTGGCGAACGGCGATGGAGAGCTCCCTGACGCTCTCCTGAACGATCCCGCCTTTGCGGGCCTGGCAGGGTTGCGGGTTCTTTACATAAGCGGTGACCTGATCAACCTCCAGTACATCAGGCAGACGAGCATCGTTGGCGACAACGATCAGATCGCGCTGGCAATGGATGCGGTCATCCCCAACCTTGATGCGGACTGGACTGTGGAGACAGGCGGCAACGCACTCATCAACAACGCTGCAATTCTCGACCTCGATTCCTTGGGCAGCACATATGTGGGTGGCGAGCAGTACTCCCAGGAAACGCTGATCCAGGCGGAGCTGATCTCGTCACAACCCGATCTCGGAAGCCAAGACCCTACCCTCCTGGCAAGCGAGGCCGTGTTGTTCCTCGACGAAACGATGCTCGACGACAATGTCGAACCGTCCTCCGGCGTCTCGACCACGACCGATCCTGCTCAAAGCCAGGATGATGGTCTGCAGACCCTGCTGGCCTAATAGAGGGAAGCTCAGCCTTGAACGTCCGATCTGACAACATCGGCACTGCCCAAGGACCCACGTCCGGGTCGGATAGGTTCGAGCTCACTCCGCCCGACCCGAAGCTCGACCAGGCGTATCAGAAGATCGAACAAGCCGTCGAAGAATGCCGGCATGCGGGCGACGCCCCGTCCGAGAACCCGGCGGCAGCGCCCGTTACGGGGGACGATGTGGCATCGGGCGAGGCGATTGCCCTGTCACAAGACGGGGCTAGCTTCGACAACGTGGAAATCACCGAACCACTTCCAAGGATTTCGGAACCGCCAATGGCAAAAGCCGGCGAGGGAATGACTACGATCGACGGTGACTGCGGTCCGGTCCTGTCAAAAGGCGGAGGACATGGACCAGGAAAGAATTCAGGCGGCGCAGGTAGCGGCAATGGCGGTACCTTTCACAAGCGGCTGGGTGCAGTCGATTTCGATGCCAGCCTGCAGGCAGGCATCAAGGCCGTACGCCACAACCTGGCGATCGTCATGCTGTTTACCGTCGCCAGCAATGTGCTCGTGCTGGCGATCCCGATCTATCTTTTCCAGATCTCCGATCGTGTGCTGACCAGCCGGTCTATCGAAACGCTGGTCATGCTCAGTGTCATCATCGTCGGTGCGATCCTCCTGCAGGCGATGTTTGATGCGCTTCGGCGATTTATCCTCATGCGCACGGCCGTCGAGGTCGCAGCCCAGCTCGGAGCGCCGGTATTGAGTGCTGCTGCACGCGCTTCGCTCCACGGCACCGGCCGCGAATACCAGACGCTCGGAGACCTTCAGCAGGTCCGCTCGTTCCTGGTATCCCGGACACTCTTGTCGTTCCTGGATGCGCCTATCGCCCCGATCTTCGTGATTGCTGTCTTCCTCATCCACCTTCATCTGGGCATGATCGTGGTGGCGACAGCTATCGTTCTCCTGATCCTGACGCAGATCAACCAGCGGCTGACGGCAAATTCTTTCGCCGAAGCCAACAGCGCGCAGGTGAGAGCCAACCTGCACGTCGAATCCATGTCGCGAAACTCGCAGATCATCAATGCCTTGGCCATGATACCGGAAGCCGTGCGGATATGGGGCCGTGACACTGCCTCGTCCCTGCGCGCTCAAGTGGTGGCTCAAGACCGCAATATTGCGATCGCAGCTATCTCCAAGGCCGTCCGATTGCTGACGCAGGTGAGCTTGCTGGGCTGGGGCGCGTTCCTGTCGCTCGAAGGCGAACTGACTGGCGGCATGGTGATTGCCGCATCCATAATCGCCGGGCGAGCGCTGGCACCGATCGAAGGAGCGATCGAGGGCTGGAACCAATACAGTCAGGCGCGTGCCGCCTATGGCAGGATCACTGCGCTTCTCAAGGCGTCGCCACTGGCATTTGAAAGGCTGAGTTTGCCGAAACCGGAAGGACGGCTCGATGTCGAACGGCTTCTCTTTGTGCCACAGGGGACCAAGCGGGTGGTCCTGAACGGACTGTCCTTCAGTCTTCAACCCGGAGATTCTCTTGCCATCATAGGCAATTCGGGCGCCGGCAAGACGACGCTCGGCAAGATGCTGGTGGGATCCATCCTGCCGACATCAGGCAATGTTCGATTGGACCTGATGGATCTGCGCAACTGGGACCAGAGACAGTTCGGTGAAAACATCGGTTACTTGCCACAGGACGTGCAGCTCTTTCCGGGAACGATCAAGGCCAACATTGCCCGCATGCGTACCGATGTCGACGACGAGGCTATCTACCGAGCCGCCATACTTGCCGATGTCCACGAAATGATCGCCAGCCTTCCGCATGGTTACGAGACGATGGTGGCAGCCGATGGGTCGCCGCTTTCAGGTGGGCAGAAGCAGCGAATTGCGCTTGCACGGGCATTCTTCGGCGATCCTCGCTTTGTGGTGCTTGATGAACCCAATTCCAATCTCGACAGCGCCGGTGATGCGGCGCTGATGCGTGCGCTCAAGCATGCGAAAGACCACGGCATCACGGTTGCGACAATCACTCAACGCCCCGCACTTCTGCATTGCGTCGACAAGATCCTGCTTTTGGTGAACGGCACGGTCGCGCTGTTCGGCATTCGAACTGATGTGCTCAATGCGCTCGACAGCCGGGGTATTGCTATCGACAGCGGCAGTTTCGGCCACCAGTTGCAGTAGGAGCCAAGGATGAGCGACATCGCCAAGGTCCATGACATCGAGTGGTATGCCAACGTTCCTCGCTCGATCTGGAAGCCGACCATGGTGGGCCTGCTCCTGATTGCTTTGTTTTTTGGAGGCTTCGGCACCTGGGCAGTAACGGCCCCGCTTGCGGCAGCCGTGATAGCGCAAGGCAGTTTCGTTGCCACCGGACACAACAAGATTATCCAGCATCTTGAAGGCGGCGTGATCAGCGAACTGCTGGTCAAGGAGGGTGATCATGTCGTGGAAGGCCAGGCACTGGTTCGGCTCGATGAGACGGCAGCTCGCGCCAAGAGCCGGGAACTCTTCTTGCGACAGATGCGATTGGAAGCAACCGCCGCGCGATTGACAGCGCAATCGGTTACCGCAGCACGCATGATCATTCCGCCACTGGTCGAAAAGTACAAGGACGATCCAGACGTGCAACCGATCCTCATCAGCCAGGAACTCAATTTCAAGGCACAACAGGGAAAGCTTTCCGGGGAGTTGGCACTGCTTGCCCAGAATGTCGAAGCGTTGCGGTTCCGGGCAAGCGGCTATGCTCGCCAGGCGGACGCATATGTCCAGCAATTGGACCTGCTGACAGCGGAGTATGAAAGCAAGAAGACGCTTAACCGCAAGGGCGTCATTCGCGCGAACGACCTGAAGACGATCCAGCGCGCGATGGCCGATGCCAATGGACAGATCGGTCGACTGGAGGCAGAGGTTGCAGAAACCAAGGCGCAGATCGTCAAGGGCAAGCAGGAGATCGGGCGGGCCCGCGAGCTTTATCGCGAAGAAGCCCTGGACCGCCTGCAAGAAATCCAGAGCGAGCGTGACACGGTGCGCGAGCAGTTACGCCAGGCGGAAAACATTCTGGAGCGGGCAACCATCCATGCACCCGTCGCCGGGGTCGTGGTGCGTACTCACTATCACACCACAGGCGGCGTCATAGAAAGCGGTAAGGGGATCCTCGAAATCCTGCCGTCCGGCGTGCCGCTGATCATCGAGGTCCAGATACCCCGCAACGTGATCGATCGGGTAAGGGCGGGGCAGCATGCAACGGTTCGACTGATCTCGTTGAACCAGCGGACGACACCGGTTCTCCAAGGCGAGGTAATCTACGTTTCTGCCGACGCGTTGGAGGACACGAAGCAGACGACGGCTCAAGACGTTTATCTGGTACGCGTCGATGTGCCGGCACGGGAGCTTGCAAGGCTTGAGGGTTTTGCACCAACACCCGGCATGCCGGCCGAAGTCATGGTGCAGACAGAGGCGCGGACGTTCCTCAGATATCTCGTCAAACCGATCACCGACAGCATGTCACGCGCTTTTACCGAACGGTGAAGGTTGCGACTATCCGGTCCGCTCCTCGCCTCTCATCCTGCGCAACGTGGCTGGGCACATTTGGGGACCACTTCAGCACGGCCTGAGGCGCGGATGACTTGACTGCGATCAAGAGTCGGATAAAGGGATGTCCGTCGAAAAGTTTAAGGCCGGTGTGGTTATTCCGGTCCCTGCCTAGGTAGGAAAGTCGCGAATGCGAACCCACGGCACCAACCCAAATGAGGTGGTGCTGTGGCTTTTGGGCCCGCTCCACCCGTCAATGCGTGGAGCAACAATGACAGACCCAAAAACCATCGTGATTGCGCAATTTTTCATCTCAGGGATGATGGCATTTCTCATGACCGGCTTTTTTTCCTTCCTTCACATCGGGCCGAGTCTTGACTGGCTTTCGGAGTGGAGCAGCGCATTCATGATCGCCTGGCCGGTAGCCTTCGTCTTGTCGCTAGGCGTTGGGAAGCTCGGGTTCATGATGGCGTGCCGGATCACGTCATCCTCTGCGCGTCTGAAGGCATAACGCTTCCTCTTGCACCCGTGTACAGCCCTGCCTCGCCACCACTCTGGTTGGCGGGGCTTCAATTCAGGGCATGGGTCGTAACCAGGCCTTCCCTTGCAGGGTGTGGTGAAGGCCTTGCACCCGCGCCGCTCCCACCGCATCCAATTGACGAAACGTCAGCGCCGCATTTCGGCGGGAGACGGAGGGCAGCCCTTACGCTGCCCCGAGTGGAACTTCATGTGTATCCTCTAGCTTCCCGGCTGCGTATTTCGCTACGCGCCAGCCGAAAACCAGTGCCGGACCGAGGGTCGTGCCCGGACCAGGATAGGTTCCACGGAAAATCGAGGCGAGATCATTGCCGCAAGCAAAAAGACCAGGGATCGGATTGCCGGCCTCATCGAGAATACGGCCGAATTCGTCACCTGCCAGGCCTGCGCTGGATGCGAGATCTGCAGGACGGACTGCCATCGCATAGTAAGGACCATCGCCAATTGGTCTCAGGCATGGGTTCGGCTTCATGGCAGGATCACCGTTAAAGCGATTGACCACCGAGGCGCCCCGTCCGAAAGCTTCATCGACGCCGGTGGTGGCCGCTCGATTATAAGCCTCTACCGTTGCACCGAGTTCCTCTGTGTCACACCCTATCCTGGCTGCAAGCTCAACAAGCGTGTTCGCCTCTATCACATAGCCGGCTCTGACCATCTGAGAGAGGTTCCTCGCGCCTGGCAGGACCATTCCCATGCCGTATCGGCGCATGAAAGCGGAATCACAGATCAGGTGAGCCGGCATCGCTCCTTCGCGAATCTGTCCCATGGCAAAATCATGATAGGAATCCGATTCATTGACAAAACGCTTTCCCGCGGCGCTGACCGCAATGAGACCCGGCTTGGCGCGATCAAGGATGATGTGTGGCCAGACCGCCAGGGAGCCATTGGCACGGCGATAGGAGGAGCACGGCATCCACAGGGCGGGGCTGTCTCCGCCGTCGTCGAAGCGCGCGCCTATGGCTACCGCCAGATCCGCTCCGTCGCCGGTATTGCTGATGGGGCCAAGCGCATAGTCTCGAGTACCTTCAGGAAACAGTTGATCCCGAATCTTGCGGTTCCAGCATATACCGCCGGTCGCCAGCACGACGCCCTTGCGCGCAATAACGCGACGCGGTCCAGACGGACCATCAAGCAGAGCCCCGATCACTCGGTTATTCTCGATGATCAATTCCTTGACCCGGGTTTCGAACAGTATGGGAACTTCCGCCTTGCGCAGGCTGTAAAAAAGCCGCCCCACCAGCGCATTACCCATCAGCAGCCGCGTTCCGCGGCGGTACCTGAGGCGGTCGAGAAAATAGCGTCCTACGATAGTTGCTGCATTTCGCAGATTGCCGAGCGAGCGTAGCGGCCACAGCAGCGTGTCAAGTTCGTTTCGCCCCACCATCATGCCGCCAAGCCCCATGAATTCGGAGCGTGGCGCGCGTATCCGGGCGAAGTCTTCACGGTTGAGCAGCCTGCCGTCGAACATAAGCGGGGCGAGCGCACGACCGCCATAGGCGGCGCCCGGTCCATCCAGGTAATCGGGGTGCGCGGTAGCGGCCGCAAACTTCACATCCGTCCGATGGTCCAATTCTTCGATTGCTTCGCGACCTGAGGCGAGAAAGGCTTCTCTCAAGCGGAGGCCGCCACGGTTGGCGACGACGCTTTCGAGGAAAGTCCGCGCATCCTCCACCTTGTCGGGAACGCCTGCAAGCTCGGAGAGATGCGTACCCGGCACCCAGGTCGTGCCCCCGGAGGTGGCCGTTGTGCCGCCAACCTGATCGGTCTTTTCGCAGAGGACGACAGTCAGGCCTTCCAACGCAGCAACAAGTGCAGCCGCCATGCCGCCCGCACCGGCACCGCAAACCAAAAGGTCAATCTCCTCGACCGAGCTCTGCACGACGTCAGATGGCATTGTCTTTCTCTCCATGGATTTCTTCCTGATTTGCTTCGCGCGTGATAACATCTTTGGGTGGTCAGGAACCCGCAGGGCGTGTCGGGCTGCGTCAGTCGTTTGAGAACTGCATGAGTTTTGTCAGAAGGCGAGTTTCAACGGGCTCTGGGCAACGCAGGGCATGCCACCGTCGAAGGCGTTGCAGTCAGGGCATCGCTCATCGCTGGCGGACCTCTCTGTCGGAAAGTTTCCACCAAACAGAAGGGTGGCGACCACGGCTCTCATGAAGATCCTCCTCCGTCTTCGTGGCTATCCAAACCGAGGCGCCGTTTTCTCGCGTGGTGAGGGGCATCTTCCCCTTCACGCACCTTTTCATTTGCAGGGGGTGCCCTGATTTCCTTAGGCCGGAGCCACTCGTGCAGGACTGAGAGCCCCGACACATCCACCCGGTAGAAGGTCTCACGGCCATGACTTCTCATTGCCACCAGCTGCGCCTGCTTCAGCCGGGCAAGGTGCTTGGACACCGCCGGTTGCGATACATCGCCGGCGGACGTCAGTGCGTGTACCGGCAGTTCACCCGCTGACCGAAGCCTTTCCAGGATCTTGCGTCGGGTCGGGTCGCTCAACGACTTCAACACTGCATCCAGCTTCTTATCGATTTCGCCGCGTTCTCTCATGCCAGCACCTAATGTTGGTCGAGTGAATGGTTCGGGGGTGGCAACCCTCATGGAGAGCGTTCTGCCGATCTCAGGACTGCCATGGTCGCCGCGTGCGCCATGGCAGCTCGCCCCAGCGCATCGATTTTTTCGGCCAACGCTCGGTGCGGGACCTCTACGCTGATCGTCACATCCGGCGGTATTGCACGGGCAAAACCACGCATGTCGATGCCGCCCTGCCCTGGGAAAAGCCGCTCACCACGGGCAATCCGGATGAGCCCTTCATCGCTCGGATCGTAAGGCACGACCCCGTCGCAGAACTGCACGTAGTTGACCCTGTTGCGCGGTAACGCGGCGATCTCCTCCAGTGTCGTCGCCGAGCGGTCGAAATGCAGGGCATCGACCAGTACGCCGCCATTCGCCTGACCGGCGGCCTCGACCACTGCCGACGCGGCCTTGAGGTCCGGCACCGCCGTCCAGGGCATGAACTCGAGATCTGCGGTCAACCCATGGGGCGCCGCCATCTCGCAGAACCGCGCGAAGCTGTCCGTCAGACGATGGCCCTCACCATCGTCGCCGGCCACCAGCACGTGCACTGCGTCCAGCGCCTCGCACCGCTCACAGAACCGGGCGAACAGATCCCAGTCATTCTCGGGCTTGAGACGAATGATTTCGACGTCGGCTATACGTATCCCGGTATCGTCGAGTGCAGCGCGTACATCCGCCAGCAGACCATCGTCCCTGAGCAACGGATATTCTGGTTCGCCAGAGGCTGCGGCGGGCAGAATACGCACGCCGACCTTCTGGTAGCCGGTGGCCGCCGCAATACGGACGGCCTCGACAGGTCCAACGTCGAAGGTGGTCAGATAAGCGAGAGAAAGCGTTGGCATGGTCATTTCAGCGGCGAGAACGACAGCGGCAAGGCGATCTGGCTCGTCATGTCCGGCGTAAGCCAGTCCGGTCCACCCTTGGGCGGCCATTTACCATCGGCCACCGAGCGGCTGCGCGCTTCGGCCCGAGCCGCGAGGCTTTCATACGGCCAGATCTGCGTGAGGCGCGGTGGCCCGTCGAGCCCGTACATCGCCACCGTCAGCTTGGAGTAGGCTTCTCTTGGGGGCACCGCTTCCGCCCACTTCTCCATGGTCGGAACAATGCCGTTGATTTTCGTTCGATAGGTCCGAAACTCATAGATGGGGCCGTAGGTCCCCGGCTCCACAGATGGAAGGAAATCCAGCGCGCGGTAGCTCTCCATATTGAGAGACACGAGATGTTCGACGCAGCCGAAGGGATCGGCGCTGCGAATGGCTCGCTCACGCTCCGCCATCATCGAGTCGAGGTCGTCAAACGAACGCAGCACGAAAATCCGGTTCAGCGTTCCGATATCCGTGCCCCAGGCACCGCAGAGACGACCCTCACCTTTGGCTATCCAAGCCTCCAGCCCGGCAGCAGCCTTGCCTGCCCCAAAGATAACCGTGTCGAGTGTCGAAAGCTCATAAAGTTTCATGTTGTCTCCTCCATTTCCATTGTGTCGATACCGGTAACTGGCTGATCAGCCAGAACGCGGCCGGCGATATATCCAAACGTCATCCCCGGCCCCAGAGTGATCCCGCCGGACGGATAGCGTCCCGCCATGATCGAGGACATGTCGTTGCCGACGGCGAATAGTCCGGGAATTGGGACCCCACTCCCGTCAACAACCCGCGCGGTCGGATCGGTTTTCACCCCCGCAAACGTCCCGAGCGATCCGGGAACGATCTTGACGGCGTAGAACGGGGCCCGACAAAGCGGGGCAAGTGAGGGGTTCGGCTGATGGGCGGGGTCGCCCTGCACACGGTTGTAGATCGACCTGCCGCGATGGAAATCCGGGTCCTCTCCTGCCGCAGCGAACCCGTTGAACCGCGCAATAGTCTCCACCAGCACCTCCGCCGGAATTGCGCAGGCATGCGCGAGTTCTTCAACGCTTCTCCCGCGCTTCAGGTATCCGGACCGGACTGCCGGTGTGGTCGGGAACGGAAAGGGCTTCGCCGATCCGAGGCCCCAGCGCCGCTGTGCCGAACGGTCGGCGATCAGCCATGCCTCGACCGGCTCCCCAGAAGGTGTGGCTGCGATCAGCGCCGCGACAAAATCGTGGTAGCTGTCCGCCTCGCTGACGAACCGCCGGCCAGCCGCCGTCACCGCAATGATGCCTGGCTTGGCACGTTCGAGAAGATGCGGGAAATGCGCGGCCTTGCCGCCCTCGCGTGGGACGATAGATACCGGCGCCAAAGCCACGGCGGATGCGAGATCATCCGCAACCAGGCCGCCGACCTCCTCCGCAAGGCGAAGCCCGTCACCGGTATTTGAACGCGGCGCGGCCGAAAAATGTCCCCGTCCGCCGCCTGCATGGTGAGCAAGTTGATCGAGCCGTGCGGGGTCATGCGGAAAACCACCCGTCGCCAGCACAACGCCACGCTTTGCCTCGACCCGCAGCGTTCCATCCGTTGTCGCCAGCGATGCGCCGGTGACGCGGCTACCGTCAACCAACAGTTCCTTCACCGGCGCACTGTCGATCAGCGTCACCCCAAGATCGATGCTCGAGCGCAGCAGTCTTGCAACAAGCGCGTTTCCATTGACGAGATGCATGCCCCGCCCGTGGACCAGGAGATCCCGTACATGGCGCGCCAACCGGCCGACAACGTAAAGCGCGGAACGCGCATGGCGGGTAGCCTGAAAGAAATGCCGCATGTCGGCGCCACTGGCCAATCCCATGCCCCAGAGGCTGGCCACGTCCAGCGGCGGCCGCAGCTTCTTCACCCAGCGTCCGAGTTCACGCGCGTCGTAGGGGGCGGCGCAGACGGAGCGACCGCCTCTGGCTGACCCCGGCGTTTCATGAAAGTCAGGGACCTGGTTTCCGTCAATCCAGCGCATAGCGGTGCGGTCCTGGAAGAACGACACCATCTCCGGCCCGTTGGCGAGAAAGGCGGCGATGCGCGGATCGGCAGAGTGGTTACCGAGTTCGCTGCGCAGATACTCCATCGGCGTCTCAAGTGGTTCAACGATCCCGGCCGCCTGGGCAAGAGGGTTGCGCGGGATCCACAGCCACCCACCGGACCATGCGGTTGTTCCGCCGAAAACGGGTTCCTTTTCGGCGACGACCACCTTCAGGCCGAAATGCGCTGCCGTCACTGCCGCTGCCAAACCGGAAGCTCCCGAACCTATCACCAGGACGTCGCACACGATCCGAGACGTCATCTGCCGGTCCAGTCACGGCTGAGCGCGAACGACGTCTGCAATGAAAAACGGCTCATGCTCCCTGCCTTTCGTGTCCCAGCGCCGGCTGCAGGTTTCTGACGATCGCCTGGAAGTAATGGGAGCCAGAGGCAGCCTCACCAATTTCGGCTGCGGCGGCCTGGAGACGCGGAGCAAGTTCCCGCATGCGTGTGTCTGTCATCCGCACAGCTGGACCCGCGATCGACAGGCAGCCCAGCACCGCGCCATTTCCCTGATAGCGAACCGGTACGGCCATTGCCGCCATCCCGGCGATATAGCTGTCCACTGCGGTCGCGTACCCATGCATGCGCGCCACTTCCAACCGCTCGAGAATGAGGGTCAGGCTGCGTGGTGCACCGGGACCCGTTCCATCCGCCTTCCGAAGAAGGCCCTGCGCCGAAACCTTGGCCAAGGCCTCTTCGTCACTCATGGTCGATAGCCACGCCTGTCCTCCTGCGGAACTGGCGAGATGGACCACAACGCCCTGCTCCTGACCTGGATCGTAGCGAAGGCCGCGCGTTGCGCCCTGAGCCACAGCCACCCAAATCAGCCTGTCATCATCGATGACCGAGAGCCGGATAAGTTCACCCGAATAGGCCGCGAGCCCATCGAGAACAGGCTGCGTCACGTCGGTGATGCCGGCCCGACCCAGGAAGCCAAGCCCCATCGCCGGAAGCTTGATCGTCACGGCATAGTCGCCCTGGGCCTGCGTTTGGCGCACGTAGCCCAGCCGGGCAAGCTCCTGAAGGGTCCGGTGTACGCCGCTTGCCGGCTGATCGGTTGCGGCTGCAATCGCCGACACTGGCAGGCCGGTGGGATGCTCGACAAGCAGTTCGATAATGGCCAGTGCTTTCTCGACGACGCTGCTCATTGTACCGTCCCGTCCTTGTTCTGCGAGGGGGAGATCGATTGAAGCGGTGAAAGATCAACGGTGACTGCACGACCGCTGTCCGCGGCCGCACTGATCGCGTCGAGGACGATCAGGTTGGCCGTCGCGTCACGCGCCGAAACCAGCGGCTCCGCCTTCCGCCTCACCAGATCTGCGAAATGAGCAATCTGAACCTCATAGGGGTCCGCCTGAATGACCGGCAGCTTCGATGGCCTCAATGCCCGCGTCCAGTTGGGCTCAGCTTCGGGCTCCCAGAGAGTGAGATCCGGCAACGACAAACCGGCGCGGCTGCCCGCATAGTGGTGCGCGCTGGCATCGTGGGCCGGGAACCGCGCCAGGTTCTCTCCCGCTGTCAGGTCCCATGCCCACGGTCCGGCGGCCGCATCGGAAATGCAGAGCGTTGCCAGCCCGCCCGCCTTGAAAGCCAGGCAAACCGCGGCCGTATCTTCGACCGGAAGGCCGCGGCGGGCATTGCTGGAAATCGCCTGCACGGTCGCAATCTCGCCGAAGAAGTGGCGGAGCAGGTCGATCTCGTGCACCAGATTGATCAACAGAGGTCCACCAGCACCCGGGCGCCGTCGCCACGGGGCGTCGAAATATCCCGCATCCTTGGCGAGTGAGCATGTCACCGTCGCCATGACGAGATCGCCGATCCGTCCGGAACGTATCGCCTGATGGGCCGCACGGATAATTGGATTATGCCGCCGGTGATGACCAACCAGGAGCGGGACACGCGTCTCTTCTGCCACGGCAAGCAGCTGCAACGCCGACGAAAGACTTTCCGCCACCGGCTTTTCCAGAAGCACCGGAATACCAGCCCGCAAGAACATCTCGGAAACCGGCAGGTGCGTTTCGTTGGGCGTTGCGACGATGGCAGCGTTCGCTCGCCCCGAGTTGATGAGATCGTCGACCGACGCAAAGCAAGGGATGCCGATCTCATCGGCCAGCGCGATAGCCGGCGCGGCAGGATCCACCAGAGCCGCCAGCCGGACACCCGACATTTGGCTCAAGGTATGAATGTGGGTTCGCCCAATGGCGCCGGCGCCCACAACGGCAATATCGATGAGATGTCTCAAAAGGCTGCCTCCAGATGGAGCTCTTTATATCCGAGTCCCACGAAAATGAAACATAATATTATTGTTGAACGACATTCCACAATATGTATAGTTGCAGCAACAGGGAGGGACGAAGCGTGGATTATGCCTGCGACCGCTATATGCAATCGATGACGGCCGGACTTCATCCGGCTGCCGGCATGCCCGTTGCCCCAGTCGTCATTGTCTGCGGCGCGACCTGCAGCCTCGTCGCTGTTTCAGCGGCCAGGAGAGAGATGGCATGAGCCGTATCCTCGTTACCGGTGGCACCGGATTCGTCGGCGCCCGCACTGTTGCGGCGCTGCTGGCGGCCGGCCACGATGTGCGCATCTTCGACCTTTCGCCGCAGTCATACACGGCACCACTTGCACCGCTGGATATCGTCGCCGGTGACATCACCGATGCCGCCGCCGTCACGCGCGCGGCACAAGGTTGCGACGGAATCGTCCATCTTGCCGGGCTGATGACCGTGGATTGCGCCCGAGATCCGATCCGCGGCGCGACCGTGAACCTGATCGGCAGCCTGAATGTCCTTCAGGCGGCAGCACCGCGGCGCCTACCTGTCGCCTACCTCAGCACGGCAGGCGTCTTCGGGCCCGCAGACGCCGTGCATCCACAGCCCTCAACGATCTACGGCACCACCAAGCTTGCTGTTGAGGGCGTGGCCCGCAGCTTTCACCTCGATCATGGCGTGCCTAGCCTTGGGCTGCGCCCCTACATCATCTACGGCCCCGGCATCAGTTCCGGCATTGCGGCCGGGCCGTCCATTGCGCTTGCTGCCTCGGTGCGGCGGGAGCCGGCTACCATCCACTTCTCGGGCCGCGTCGGCTTCGTACACGTCGATGATGTGGCACGACTGCTTGCAGCCGCGATGAGCGTGTCGCTCGACAATGCGACTGTGCTGACCGTTGCCGGCGACACGGCCGGCATGGACGATTTTGTGCAGGAGCTCTCTCGCCAAAGCGGCTGGAACGGCGTCTCTATCGATGGCCCGCCGCTGCGCATTCCGGCGGAGCTTACATCGGATCCCGTCCCCACGGCTTTCGGACCGCAACCGGTCACCACCATCGCCGAGGGGATTGCCCGCTCGCTATCCGATCTGAAGGCACTCACCCATGAGCGCTGAGCCAGTGTACAAAAATCCAACGTTTCGTTCCTATCGTCCATTTTCGGGACGCGAACGACATGCTTGTATCATGAAGGGGTGCCGGTGCAGACATGCTGCCGGCATTGGGGGAGGACAGTGTGACTAAACCAATATCCGTTGACGGCGAGACGAAGGTGTTCCCGATCATCGGCCATCCGATCGGCCAAGTGAAATCGCCTGCCGCACTCAGCCAGATCATGGCAGACCGGGGCTTCAACGGCATCGTCGTGCCCGTCCATGTTCTTCCCGAGGATCTGGACGGCTGGCTGAGCCATGCGAAGGCAATGCGCAACGTCGGTGGTATCGTCGTCACCGTGCCTCACAAGGTGCCCAGCCTCGCAGTCTGCAATTCCACGACCGATCGTGCGAAGGCATCCGCTGCGGTCAACATCATGATCCGCGACGGGGATGAATGGATTGGCGACGCGACCGATGGTCATGGCTACATGGACGGCATCGAGGCCGAAGGCCTCGTGATTGAGGGCAAGACGGCCCTTCTGATAGGTACGGGTGGAGCGGGCTCTGCCATCGCCTACGAAATACTCGCCCGTGGCGCCTCGGAACTTGCACTCCATGACATCGACACCGGCCGGCGGGACGCTCTCATTGCCCGTCTGAACGAGGCATTTCCTGGGAAGGCACGCCCCGGCACCACAGACCCGCGTGGTTTCGCCTTGGTTGCACATGCCACCCCGTTGGGCATGCGCGAAGGTGATCCCCTGCCTGTCCAGACGGAACTCCTGACGGCCGAGCAGTTCGTGGCCGACGTGGTGACCCGGCCGGCAGTCCCGCCGCTGATCGCTGCTGCCCGAAAGAAAGGCTGCCGGACAATGCCGGGTTCCGGGATGTTCAACGCGCAGGCGGTGCTCCTGGCAGAAATGCTGATGGGTACACGCAAGATCGTCGTGTCAGCGGCGTGACGTTTATAATCGTTTATAATGAAGTGTGACCTGCAACAGGATGGGGCACACTATTCCAAGTGAATCTCGGAGCGGCGCTCGAGGAGGAGTGAATTCTACGGCCGAACCGCTTCGGCACCACAAGTCGCAAGCCCGGTCTGGATGACCGGTAAAGGGCTCGCTTCTACTAAATCAACCAAGGGAGGAAGATTAATGATCAAGAAACTACTATGCACGGCTGCGATGACAATGGTGCTCGGCATGACGCCCGCGCTCGCCGATCTCAAGATCGGCTCCATCGTCGAGCTGTCGGGTCCGGGTGCTGCAGCCGGCACCAACTTCCGCGACGGCGTGAAGATGGGCTTCGAGGAGATCAACGCCGATGGCGGCGTTCTCAAGGAAAAGATCGAGCTTCTGGAGTATGATACCCAGACCGACCCGCAGGTATCTCGCGCCTTGGTGCAGAAGGCCATCGACGACGGCGTGTATGCCATCACTGGAACGGTCTTCTCATCCTCCACCGTTGTGAACATGCTTGTTGCCAAGCAGGCGGGCATCCCGCAGTTCACCGGCTCCGAGGCCCCTTCGATCACCTCCATGAGCAACCCTTACATCTTCCGCACCGCCTTCGGTTCGCAAAAGGGCGTACCGAAGATGACAAGATACATGATCGAGACGATGGGTGTGAAGAAGGCAGCCGTTGTCTGGGCGAACACCGAGTTCGGCAAGGGCGGGCACACGGCGTTCGTCGATGCGATGAAGGAAGCCGGGATCGAAATCGTTACGGACATTCCGACGGAGCAGGCTCAAACCGACTTCTCGGCCGATATCGTAAAGCTGAAAAGCAGCGATGCCGACGCCGCATTCATATACGTCACGGAAGAGGAAAGCGCACGCTTCTTGCGCGAGGCGGCCAAACAGGGTCTCAAAATACCACTGGTTGGCGAGACAACCCTGATCGGTCACAAGGTTATCGAACTTGCCGGCGAAGCCGCAAACGGTGCGATGGGACATGTCGGACTGACACCCGACGCCAACATTCCCGCCGTTACCGAAATGGTCGAGCGTTTCAAGGCGAAGTACAACTATACGCCTGACCACAACGCCATCAAAGGCTACACGGCCGCCTGGGCCATCAAGTACGTCACCGAGATGGTCGGCTCTCCGGACAGTCAGGCCATCGCCGAAAAGCTGCACGGGCTGACGCTGAACGCTGCGGAACACCCGGGCGTACTGATGGACGTCTCGTGGGACGAAACCGGCGAAATGTCGCGTGAGAGCTTCTTCGTCGAAGTCCAGGACGGCAAGCAGGTTGTCAAAGCCATCCTGCCCCCGAACTAAGCTCCCAAGGCTAACGTCGGGTGGGGAATTCCCCGCCCGGCGTGCGACCTTCTGATTTCGTAAAGCCGACCACAGCATGTGAGGACTTCATGGCCGAGCTTATCCAGATTCTTGTCTCCGGCCTTGCCGCCGGCTCCATCTACGCGCTGGCCGCCGTCGGCTTCACGCTTCTTTGGCAGGCATCGCAAACGATCAATTTCGCCCAGGGCGAGTTCGTCATGCTACCGGCATTCTTCGTGCTGGTTGGCATGACTGTGCTGGGCTTGCCCATGTGGCCCGCCATCGGGCTTGGTCTCGTCCTGTCGCTTCTCATCCTCGGCGTGGCCTTCAAGCGGCTGATCGTCGAACCCATGCTGCCGCACGGCACCCTGCCGCTCGTCATCGCAACGATCGCACTCGGCCTGCTCCTGAAGGAAAGCGTCAAGGAACTTTACGGCGCCACAGCCCAGCCATTTCCAGCGGTCTTTCCGCAGACGGTGTTCAACGTCGCCGGCGCCAGCGTTTCGATCCAGGACATAGGCAACCTCGTTGTCTCCATGCTGGCGATCGGTGGCTTGCAGCTTTTCCTCAACCGCACCCGCACGGGTCGCTGCATGCAAGCGAGCGCCCAGAACCCGGCAGTCGCCGAGATCCTCGGTGTGAACGTCAAGCGGATGGTGATGTACACCTTCTTGATCAATGCCGCGCTCGCCACGATCGCGTCGGTATTGATCTCGCCCATCTATCTCGCCAAGTTTTCGAACGGTGAGACCTTGGGCCTCGTCGCCTTCATCGCGGCCATCGTTGGTGGCTTCAATCAAATCCGCGGCGCCTTGGTGGGCGGCCTGCTGATTGGCGTGATCGACAACCTGTCGGCGCTCTACATCTCCGCCGAGTATCGCTCCGCGATGCCGCTCATTCTGCTCATTGCCATCATCCTGCTACGTCCGCAGGGCCTGCTCGGCACCCCGGAAGGGAGGACCGTATGACCAAACTTCAAGCCATCCTCGTTGCTCTCGGCGTAGCAATATTGCTCGTCGCGCCTGTCGGCCAGGGCAACTACATCATCTACACGCTCTGCTCCTGGCTCCTGTTCTCGATCTCGGCGATGGGCCTCAACCTCACGCTCGGCTATGCCGGACAAGTCAGCCTCGCACAGGCGGCCTTCATGGGCATCGGCGCTTACGTGACGGCATTGCTGACCCTCTCCGGTATCCACTGGGGCTTTGCAACCGTCATCTCGATCACGTCGAGCTTTGCCGTCGGCCTCGTGCTCGGTTATCCCGCCCTGCGGGTGCAGCACCATTTCCTCGCTTTCGTTACACTCGCATTCAACACGCTGCTCTTCCTTGTTCTGCGTAATGAGGAAGAGATAACCGGCGGGTCCTTCGGCCTCGTCGGCATGCCCCGCCCGTCGTTCTTCGGCATCACCACGGACAGCAACCTCTCGTTCTACTATTTCTCGCTGATCTGCTTTCTTTTCTCGGCCGGCGTGATGTGGTGGATCCTGCGTTCGCCATGGGGCCGCGCATTCAAGGCGCTCCGCGAGAACCCTATCCGCGCCGAGAGCCTCGGACTGAAGATCCGGCGCCAGACACTGCTCGCCTTCGCGATCGGGTCGGCCTTCGGCGGCTTTGCCGGCTCTCTTCAGGCGCCGCTCGTCCAGTTCATCGAGCCAGGCAGCTTCGCCCTGATCCATTCGCTGAAACTGCTGTTGATGGTCGTGGTTGGCGGATCCGGATTTTTCTTTGGTCCGATGCTTGGAGCTGCCGTCGTCATCCTGTTGCCGGAGGTCCTGCGTTTCACCGAAGGCTACTACCTCATCATCTATTCGTTCCTCGTCATCGTGCTGATGGTCTATTCGCCTAACGGCCTGATCGGTCTCGGCCATAAAATCATCGACAAGCTCCGTCCACGCCATGAAGCTCGGCGCGATATGCAACAAGGGGCCCAGCTATGAACGCACCCGTCCTTTCCGTCCGCAACATCTCAAAGCAGTTCGGTGGCATTCGCGCCGTGAGCGACGTCAGCTTCGATGTCCACAAGGGCGAGATCCTGGGGCTCATCGGCCCAAACGGCTCAGGGAAGTCAACACTCTTCAACTGCATCCTCGGGCAGCTGCGCCCGACCACCGGCCATGTCGAGATTAACGGCAAGCCGGTTGACAGGGTCCGTCCGGCGGACCTTTCGCTTCTGGGCCTGGGACGGACATTCCAGCAATTGTCCGTCTTCCCGAAGATGAGTGTCCTCGACAACATCATCCTGGCCGGCCAGGAACACGAAGGGACGATGCTGTCCCGGCTCTTTGGCAAGCCCGATGCCGGACTGACCGGAAAAGCCGAACAGCTTATCGAGTTCTTCCGCCTGACGCCCTACCGCGACACACCGGCAGGCTCGCTGTCCTACGGGCAGCAAAAGCTGGTGGATGCGGCCATGGCTTTCATGGCCGGACCTGGCATCGTGTTACTGGACGAGCCGGCGGGCGGGGTGAACCTGACCATGCTTACTCATCTGAAAGAACGGTTGATGACCTACAATATCGAACATGGCACGACCTTCGTCGTGATCGAGCACAATATGGAATTCGTCATGTCGCTGTGCACGCGGATCATCGTCCTGGCTCAGGGCGAGATCATCGCCGAAGGGAAGCCGGAGGAAATCCGCGCGAACCAGATGGTCATCGACGCCTATCTCGGAGGCTGACATGCTGGAACTCAAGAACGTCACGGGCGGCTACGGCCGGATCACCATCCTGAACGGAACATCCTTTACCATTCCGCAGGGTTCGATCACGACTGTCATCGGGCCCAACGGAGCGGGCAAGTCGACAGTCTTCAAGGCAATCTTCGGCCTGTTGAGCATCCAGTCCGGCGAGATTCTTCTGAACGGCGAGAACGTGACGAGGAAGACGGCCGCGGAGATGATTGCGAGAGGCGTCACCTATGTGCCGCAGGGGCGGAACGTGGTGCCGCAGCTCTCGGTCCTGCACAATCTCGAACTGGGAGGCATCACGTCGAAGGATCAGGCCCGGGTCAAGATGCGAATGGAGCAGGTGATGGACCAGTTCCCCATGCTACGCCAGCGCAAGGACCAGAAGGCGATCGAACTCTCGGGCGGTCAACAAAAGCAGCTCGAGATCGCACGCGCGCTGTTGCTTGACCCAAAGTTGATCCTCATCGACGAGCCTTCGATCGGCCTCTCTCCCAACCTGGTCCAGGAGGTTTTTCAGACACTGATCCGCCTTCGCGACCAAGGGGTAACAATCCTGATGGTCGAGCAGAACGCCAAGGCAGCGCTCGCCATGTCGGACTATGGACTGGTGCTGGAATTGGGCCAGACACGCATGTTCGACAAGGCATCCAGCCTGCTTGGCGACCCGAGGGTCGGGCAATTGTTCCTTGGCGGCCATATCGACGGTGCCGCCTGATCCAATGCCAGATAAGAAAAAGGCCCGGCGAACGCCGGGCCTTTTTTACTCGTACCACGAAGTCACTCAGGCCTCCGACGAGGCATCTCCGAAGTCTCCGTATGCCGTCCACCCTCCATCGACAGGAAGCACGATGCCGGTGATGCCTGAAGCCTCCGGCGAGGCCAGAAAGGCAATCGCAGACGCCACCTCATCAGGCGCAATCAGGCGGCCGATCGGCGTGCGGCGTCGAATAGCGGGAATGTCGATCCGTCCGGAGTCGGAAAGTTTTCTTACCAGCGCTGTTTCGACGAAGGCTGGGGCCACGGCATTTACACGCACACCGTGGTGTGCCCATTCGCATGCCATCGAACGTGTCATCGCAACAATTCCGGCCTTTGCCGCGCCATAGGCGTTTCTTTTTGGCAGACCTGTCAGTCCGGCAATGGAGGACAGATTGACGATCGCTCCCCGGCCGCGTGCAATCATACCCTTGCCTATTTCCCGTGACATCAGAAAGGTGCCGACGAGATGCACCTCAAGCAGCTTGCGAAAAGCATCGATCTCCTGCTCCAAGGTAGGCAAGTGGCTGTCGCCGATACCTGCATTGTTGACGAGAACCTCGAAAGACGCAGTCCGAGCTATAGCTGCGACCTGCTCTTCGCAGGTCACGTCGCACGCGATACCGTGATGTTCGACGCCGAGCTCGCGCGCACGCAGCGCCGCTTTCTCACCGTCAAGATCCGCGATCGTGACGCGATATCCGGCCGCGGCCAGCTTGCATGCGGTGGCAAGGCCTATCCCGTCCGCTCCGCCGGTGACAAGGGCGTCACGCATAGCCGGGCCTCGGAACCAGACCCATGAGCGACTGGGACAGGCCTCCGTCCACGACGATATCCTGCCCGCTCACGTAGGCCGCTCTTTCGGACGCGAGGAAGAGAGCCAAATCGGCCATGTCCTCTGGCGACGCAATACGCCGCAGCGGCACCATCGCTTCGCGGCGCGCCTTTACATCGGGATCGGCATAGAACGGCGCAGACATCGGCGTGATGACCAGTCCGGGACTGATACAGTTCGAGCGGACCCCGCGAGGGCCCCACTCATGAGCCAATTGCCTCGACATCATGATGGTTGCGGCCTTCGAAGCCGAATAGGCCCCGCTCGCGGGCTGAGGTTGACTACCTGCGATGCTCGCGATGTGGATCAGGGCCCCTCGCCCGCGCGCCAACATTCCACGGCCAAAGGCTTGGGATGCCGTGAGGTATCCTGTCAGGTTGACCGTGAGCATTCCAGACCAATCGGCTTCCGACACCGTCTCCAGTGGGCCGGGACGCAGGATCGCCGCACTGTTGACCAGAATGTCCGCTCCACCTTCAGCCTCGACGCGCTCAGCTGCAGCCGCTATGTCCGCAGGCATCCCCAGATCACAGCGAAGCGCGAACGCACCATGACCGATGTCGGCTGCGATCGACGCGGCACGATCCACGTCCCTGTCAAGAAGCACCACCCGCACGCCGGCGCCGGCGAACGCTGTGCAAAGGGCGTGACCGATACCGCCGCCGGCACCGGTGACAACCGCAGTCTTTCCTTCAAGTCCCAACCAATTCATGCTGACTCCTCCTCATGCGTGTCGTCGAGTGAAATACCTGCCAGATAACGGCCGGTGAGCCAGCCAAAGGTCATCGCCGGCCCCAGCGTTATGCCCGCACCCGGATAGTTGCCGCCCATGATCGAGGCGCGGTCATTGCCGACGGCAAACAGGCCCGGGATGACCCGTCCCTCACGGTCCAGGACCTCCCCCGGAACGGTTGTCTTCAGGCCGTCGAAAGTGCCAAGGTCTCCCATCTCAAGCCGGACCGCGTAGAATGGCCCCTGCTGCAGCGGGGCGACGGTAGGATTCGGCTTGTGATCCGGGTCTGCCAGATAGCGGTTGAACGAAGTCTCGCCCCTGCGGAACTGATCGTCGCGACCTTCGCGGGCTCCGCGATTGTAAGTCGTTACTGTTTCTTCGAGCCCTTTTTCATCGATCCCACAGGTTCTGGCCAGTTCCGAAAGCGTCCGCCCCTTCTTCAGGTATCCGGAGCGCAGCCAAAGCCCGAGCGGCATCGGTGCAGGCTTGGCATGGCCAAGACCATATTTGCGGATCGCTCGATGGTCGCAGATCAGCCAGGCCGACGCTTCGCCGGAGGCGATCATGGCGGCACCGACATCGTGGTAACTTTCACTCTCGTTCGTGAAGCGCCGGCCGTCGGCGAGAACCGCGATCATGCCGGGCTTGTAGCGGTCGAGCAGGTGCGGAAAAACGCCCTTTCCCGGGACACGACTGACCGGCATCCAAGCCGCCGCCTGCGGATATTCGGCATCGAAGGCGCCGCCTGCGTCCTCGCCAAGCCGAATACCGTCGCCAGCATTGCCGGATGGCACAGGCGAATGGTGATCACTGCCTGCCTTCAGGTGCGGATAGATGCCGGCGCGCCGGGCAAGATCCTGGGCATAGCCGCCGCAGGCGAGGACGACGCCGCGTTTCGCGACGATCGTCCGTGGGACAGCGCCGCCGACTTCGGCCCCAATGACGGCTCCCCCCTCCTTCACCAGGCGCAAGGCCGGCGTTTCGGTGAGTATCGGTATTCCGAGATCGAGGCAGCTCTTCACCAACCGCGCCGCCAGAGCATTGCCGCTCGTGACCTGTACGCCCCGGCCGTGACGCATCACTTCGCCCGCATGGGCAAGCAATCGCTTCACCACATAGGAGAACGAGGAAGCCGATTTTGTTACATTGAAAAAGTGTTTGATGTCAGCGTTGGACGAGTTGAACATCATCCCCATGAAGGTGATGGTCGACAGCGGCGGCCGCAGCCGCCTGAGTTCACCTCCAAGCACGCTCGAATCGAACGGTGCTGCCAGAACGGAACGCCCCACATCGACGCCGCCTTCCACTGTCGGGTGATAGTCCGGATACAGGGTCGGCACGAACCTGACCTCTGTCTCGCGTTCGAACCAGTCAAGCATGCGCGGGCCCGCTTTCAGAAAAGCCTCCACGGCACGGGGCTGATACCAGTTGCCTGTCTCTGCTCGCATGTAGCGCAGGGCTGCCTCCGGCGTGTCGTCCGGATTGTTTTTCTTCCCGTGGCTATTCCCAGGTATCCACAGCACACCGCCCGAAAACGCCGTGGTGCCACCAAAAACGGCCTCTTTCTCGATGACGAGCACAGACAGGCCGTGCTTCTTGGCGGTGATTGCGGTCGCAAGTCCGCCGGCCCCCGACCCAATGACCAGCACGTCGCATTGCCTGTCGTCCGCCATCTTCTCTTCCTCTCCCAGACATCCTTCCTATTGCTATCGTTCAGGCGTGCACGTCACCAATGGACGGAACCGTGCGATTGTTGCACAATTCGGCCGACACTTACCGGAGGAGGAAGAATGGGTGGCGAGGTAATGGGCGGCATCCCTCACTACTATCTGTATGGAGATCAAGGGACAGACGTCGAGCTCGACTTTCTGAACATCGAAGCGATCCACGATCGAAGCGGGCCGCACGATTGGAGGATTCGTCCGCATGCTCATCCCGATCATCTGCAGATCCTGGTCGTGCGCGAAGGCGGCGGGACCATTCGGATGGAAGACAGCGCTTTGCCTATACCCGCTCCCAGCATTCTTGTCGTTCCGGCCGGTATCGTGCACCAGATCGACTTTGATCGAGGTACGGACGGTTTCGTGGTAACGGCGGCTCTCGGCTGCCTAAAGACAGCCTCGTCAGGCGATCCCCGGCTGCTGCAGGCTGCAGGACGGCCAGCCGTCTATGCTCTGGACGGGACCGGCATCAGTATTCCAGCGGTCAACGACACCTTCCATTGGCTCCATCGCGAGTATATCTGGTCTGCACCGGGTCGTCGGACAGCGATCATGGCGCAGTTCATGCGCATTCTTGTGGTCGTGTTCCGCCTCAGCATCACTCACCAAAACCTCGGCATCGTGACCCCAGACCGAGACTACGATCTGCTTGTCCGCTATCGGGCTCTACTTGAAGTACACTTTCGCACCAGACGCTCACTGGCTTTCTACGCCGACCTTCTTGCGGTAACGTCGGCGCGCCTCAACGCTGCATGCAAGACCCGGACGGGAAAGACCGCTTCCGATCTTCTCTACGAGAGGATTATCGTCGAGGCAAAGCGCTATCTCATCTATACGGAGAGCACCGTTGCACAGGTTGCCCATCTGATCGGCTTCGACGACCCGGCCTATTTCAACCGCTTTTTCGCACGCCGCGCCGGCGTGTCGCCAGGAGCGTTCAGAAAGGAGACCACCAGCCTCGAAAGCTAGGAACGGAGAATGTCCAACTTTTCAACCACTCCGTCCATTTCCCGAGAGGCCGAGATGGTCAAAGTTGGGGCCCATGACAAATAGCACGATGATCCACGAGTGGCGCACCTACCGCCTGAAGCCCGGAGCAGCCGGTCGATATCTGACCCTCTTTGCCGAGCGCGGCTTGCCGCTGGTCACGAAGCATCTTCCCCTCATGGGCTACTGGCTTGCTGAAACGGGGCCATTGAACGTCATCCATCATCTGTGGAGCTACGCCGACTGGTCCGAGCGCGAGACCCGCCGCGCGGCGCTTGTACAGGAGGCCGAATGGATCGATGGCTTCATCGCTCCGGCCTTTGCGCTCGTTGAAGAGCAGCACAACCAGCTTCTACGGCTCTCGGCCACATCATCTGTGTTCGAAGCGGCATTGGCGGACCGTTGTACTGTCCGATCTGCCGCTCCCGGCGCCGCGCTTTTCGCCGCCGACTGCGCAGCACTTGTCACTGGGGCTTCTCCCGGTGGTTCAATCGCAACCTGGCAGCAACTTGCTGGCTCGCGCCCACAGCCGATAAGCCTTCAGCCTCGCATGTCAGACCCACTCGCCGCCGCTCGTGATGCGCATGGCGACTATACCGTGTTGCGGCCACTCGCGTTCTCGCCGCTCTGATCGTGCAGTCGGGCACGACTAGCTGCCGGGCATAAAGCCGTACGCTGGATCGCTCGCGACCTGACGGTTCTAGCTTTGCAAGCGATCACTCGGTTTGCAGAGGAAGCAAAGCTCGCTATGCACTGGTGCCGTCAGCCCGGCGAAGATTATCGCCCCGTCATAGGGCATCACAATATCGCTGCCATCTGCACGTTTCCCGATAATCTGCCCTTCTGCGACTGGTTCGCCGGTAGTGAATTGTTTTACGAGATAGTCGTCGTCATGATCGGCGAGAACGGCATCGCAGATTTCCAGAACGCGCGGTGTTTTGGCCTTTGGCCCCACCTCGGCAATCATCCCAAGAGCCGCCATTCCCTTGACGACGCAGTCATAACCGACCTGGGGCCCCTTCGGATCGAGATGCTGGCCGCATTCAACGGTAACTCCGTAGCCACCGGCAAAACGCATATATTCCGTGGTGCCTATGCCATGCAAAGACGACAGGCCTTCGGTTACCCCTGCTTCATGCTTCTGCTTCAACGCCTTTTCATGCGCAGGCAGCCAGCCATATACAACGAGCGGCAAATCAAGCGCTTTTACCAGTTTCTCCTCGGCCTTCTCGTGTGCGAAAGGCTCCAAAGCGCCGCAGTTGTCCTGTGGGCCTATAAGGGCGAGGGCTTCCCCTTCCGAACTGAACGAATGCAGATCGATCAGGACATCATGGGCGCGCAGCAAGGGGCAAATAATATTCGCCACGCGATCTTCATTGTCTTGCGGGATGGCACTTTCCGATAGATCCCGATTAAAATTACGGTCTCCAATGCGCGTATTGTTGCGAAAGGCCAGCCCGTTGACCACCGGCACAAAAGTGACGGTACCGGATTCCAGCTCCCTTTGACCTGTGCGGAACTCGTTAATCAAGCGGTTGATCGCATAAGGGCCTGATGGCTCATTGCCATGGACGGACCCTGTAACAATCAGGCGAGGTCCCGGTTTCATGCCGTGGAAAGTAACGGATTCAACGGATTTTGGGGGAGCGGCAACAAAGGGTACAAGCGGCGTCACCGGATCATCAATTGAAGTAATATCGATAACCATGCCTGGACGTGCACGCCGTGCCAGCTCCATCAAATGTTCATGCGCCACCACCACGCAGCCAGACGTGCCGCTGAAATCCGGCCGTGCCGTATGCATGAAAATGGCCGATCCTCCGCGAGCGCCAGGCAGTGCATCGTTCCACCCAACAGGGATGATCAGATCAAGTAACCTTTCACCACGGCGTGAAGCCTGGGTCTCATCCGTTTCAAATACCAGCTGATTATAGAAAGGACTGTCCGCGTCTTCCACCCAACGGTAATTTTCGGGCTTTGGCAAAAACGGAAAATCGAAACCGCGAGGCTCGTCGCCGAAAACCGTCGGATCATAAAAACCATACCGCAAAGGGTGCCGACCGCGCGGCGTTTTACCGTCGCCTTCGCGTTTCAATTGCGGATCCACAAGCCCGTTACGGCCAATGGCGCATTTGACGGTCCAGTCATCAATAGTCAGCAGACCAATATGCGGGTTTTGCGGATCCTGGCCCGTGCGCACAACAATTGTGGGCTGCTCGAGCGTGCCGACCATAAACGGGTTTTGACTCATGAAATTAGCCTTGCTCTAGCAAATGACAGCGGGCCCGGTGAAATTGGTCACCGGCAGAATTTGTGAATGACGGGATATCGCCCTCGCGACATTTATCGGATGCGGACGGGCAACGGGGATTGAAAGCGCAGCCTGGCGGGGGATTAAGAGGTGACGGCGCTTCACCCTGCATCCGGCGCTGGCGCATTGTGGGAGCCAATGGATCCGGAATGGAGGCAATCAAGGCCTGTGTGTAGGGATGCAGCGGACTGGTGAAAATATCACTCCAGACGCCCTCTTCAACGATGCGCCCCAGATACATCACCGCGATACGGTCGCTCATATGTTCCACGACACCCAGATCGTGCGAAATCATCAAAAGCGCGATGCCGAGTTCGTCTTTCAACTCCAGCAGCAGATTGATGATCTGTGCGCGGATCGATACGTCGAGAGCGGAAACGGGCTCGTCGCAGACAAGCAGTTTCGGTTTAACAATCAAGGCCCGCGCGATGCAGATACGCTGCCTTTGGCCACCCGAAAACTCATGAGGTTTACGGTCTGCCGCTTCAGGTTTCATTCCAACCTTGGCCAGCATTTCGATCACGCGGGCTTCGATCTCGATATTGTCTTTCAGGCCATGGAGACGCAAAGGCGCAGCGAGAGCATCGCGCACCGTACGACGCGGATTGAGCGAGGCAAACGGATCCTGAAACACCATTTGCACGTTGCGCGCCTGAGCAAGCGGGTCGTTTTTAACCGCAGTCGGTACGTCCTGCCCTGCCACATGCACGGAACCGGACGTGATTGGAGTGAGCCCCATGATGGCGCTAGCAAGTGTGGATTTTCCGCACCCGCTTTCCCCCACCAGACCAAGGCATTCACCCGCGTTTATGGACAGATCGATACCATTGACCGCCTTGAGCGCCTTTTTTCGGAAGCCTTCGCGAACAGAATAATGAATGCTCAGATCACGAATGGCCAGCACTTCGGCAGTGTTGGCATTTGTATGCAACGACGGGATGACCTGTTCACTCATGATGGAAGCACCTAATCGAACCCAGTTCATCAAGGGGGGCTACAGGTGGCATCAACGCCCTGCATTCATCGGTGACACGCAGACAACGCGAAGCAAAACCGCAGCCGATATCGCGTTCCATCAAGCCCGGAACAACACCTTTGATCTCTGTTAATCGTGAGCGCCCTTCCTGCAAGCGACGGCCAAGACGCGGCAGCGAGGCGACAAGCCCTTGCGTATATGGATGGCGTGGATCGGTAAAAATCTGTCCGGCCGGACGCTGCTCGACAATGTGGCCGGCGTACATGACCGCCACCCGATGGCACATGCGCGCGACAAGTCCCAGATCATGCGAGATCATTAAAACTGCCGTGCCCCGCGCCGTGCACAGTTCAAGTATCAGTTCGACGATTTCCGCCTGAATGGTCACGTCCAGTGCGGTTGTCGGCTCATCGGCAATTAGCAAAGCCGGATCGCAGGCCAGAGCAATCGCAATCATTACACGTTGGCGCATGCCACCGGAGAGCTGATGCGGGTAGTCCTTGATACGCCGCTCCGGGCTTGGAACCTGCACCTGCTCCAGTGCCTCGATGGCTTTCAAACGAGCCTGGCGGGCGCTCATGCCTTTATGCAGCACGAACATTTCGCCGATCTGGTCGCCGATTGTCATCAGAGGATTGAGCGAAGTCATCGGCTCCTGAAATATCATGGCCACACGATCACCGCGCAGACGCCGCAAATCCCTGTTGGACATGCGGTTTATGTCCTGCCCTTCCAGAAGCACCTGCCCCTGCGTGACATGCAACGGCTCGCGCAGCAAACCCGCAATTGTCAGGGCGCAAACACTCTTGCCGCAGCCAGACTCTCCGACAAGACCGAAAACTTCGCCGGCGCGAATAGAGAAACCGATCTGGTTTACAGCGGGAAAGTCCTGTCCCTTGGCGCGTAGTGCGATCGAAAGATTATCGACCTGCAGAATTGGATTGTCAGCCATCAGCGTTTTGACCTCCCGTGCGGATCAAGCAGGTCGCGCAAGCCGTCGCCCAGCATGTTGAAGCCGAGCACGGTGATGAAGAGCGCCAGACCGGGGAAGATCGCGACCCATGGCGCAACCATCAACTGGTCCCGTGCACGCGCCAGCATGCCTCCCCAACTCGGTGCTGGCGGAACGACACCCAATCCCAGAAAGGACAGTGAAGCCTCTGCCATGATGGCCGATCCGACACCCATAGTGGCAACAACGATGAGCGGCCCGCCAATGTTCGGCAGGATTTCACGCAGCATGATGTAGAATTTTCCAAAGCCGAGCGTACGCGCTGCCTGCACGTAATTTTGTGATTTCTGAGTCAGAACCTGCGCCCGTGAGATGCGACAGCTATAGGCCCAGTCCGTCAGTCCAAGGGCGATCAGCAGACTCGGCAAACCGGGTCCGAGTACCGCCATGAGAGCCAGTGCAAACACGATGGTCGGAATGGAAAGCATCAGATTTGTCAGGCTTTGCACGAATTCGTCCCACCAGCCACCGAGATAGCCTGCGGAAAGACCAAGCAAGACACCGATGCAGGTATTCATCATCTGAACGGCAAGCCCGATCAAAAGCGAGATACGCGCTCCATAGGCGATGCGTGAGAAGATGTCCCGGCCCTGCTCATCCGTCCCGAACCAGAACTGGGCGCTGGGCGCTTCTTCCGCATAGAGAAGATTGGAGTGGGAAACCGGATCGTAGTGGGCGATCCAAGGCGCGAATAGCGCCACTATAATAATGGTCACAAAGATTGTGAGCCCTATGACAAGATTGGAGCGAAACATCAGTGCTGCCTGTCCTGTTCGAAATATTTGCTTAACGGAGAGAGAGGCTTGTCCATCCTGGCTCAGCGATATCGAATGCGCGGATCTATCGCGAGATACGCAATATCGACGAGCGTGTTGATGATCAGAAAGAAGAGCACGATCACCAGAATGCATCCCTGAACCGTCGGTATGTCGCGCATGGAGACAGATTGCGTCAAAAGCGAACCAATACCCGGCCAAGCAAACAAATTCTCAATGACGACCGAGCCACCCAGCATGGAGCCGAACTGCAGGCCGATTGTCGTCAGCACCAATACGAAGGCATTGCGTGCCATATGCTTGGTAACGATACGGAATTCCGAATTGCCTTTTGATCTGGCCGTGCGGACAAAGTCAGCATTCATGGTTTCCAGCATCGCTGCACGGGTCGTGCGCGCCAAAAGCGCCATAGGCGCGATCCCCAGCGTCAGAGCAGGCAGCACCAGATTTTTGAAGTTGCCATTGCCGTAACCAAAAGTGGGCAGCCATCCCAGCTTGAGTGAAATGAAATACATGGCCAGCAGCCCGAACCAGAACGCAGGCAAGGAGAGGCCGGAAACAGCGGTAATCATAGCGGTCGTGTCCAGCCATGTGCCCTGGCGTACTGCAGCCAGAAAGCCGAGCGGCAAGCCTATGATGATGGCAAAGGCGATGGCGGCAACGGCAAGTCTGAAGGAGGCAGATATGCGACTGGACAGCATGGCGGTCACAGGACGTTGCGTGGAAAAGGACTTACCGAGATCACCTCTTGCAAGCCCTGTGATGTAATTGCCGAACCGCTGCAGCAACGGATCATTCAGGCCCAGTTCTTTTTCGATGCGTGCGGTAACCGCCGGGTCAATGTCGCGCTTGTCACTGGAAAGCGATGAGACAAACGTGCCGGGCATGACGCTGAATAGAAAAAAGACCAGCGTTATTGCAGCAAAAACCGTCACCAGAGATTGTAGCAGTCGCCTGCCAATCACCATCAACATAAGAATATCCATAAATCGTGTTCTGATCGGAAGCTGACAAAAGCGGCCAATGCTTACCCATACACGGAAAATCCGACTTGTCGGGAAATGTCGAGCCTGGGCTTTTCAGCTTGCGGGCTGATGTTCCGGCAGTCTGGCAAAACGCCAAACTGCCGGAGCGGATCAACAGCTCAATTAACGACCAGGCGCATCATCGCCGAGCCAAAGCGAATCTACTTCAATAATCGCAGCTTCGGTCACATTGGCGTCGACACCGTGAATCCATGGCTGAATGGCCACGACTGCCTTGTTGTAGTTGTGGAACCAGACAGGCGCCTGCTCAAAAATGTAGGCGTCTGCCTTCTTCAAAAGCTCGATACGCTTGACCGGATCCGATTCGGCCGAGGCCGCATCCAGTATTGCGTCATAAGCAGGATCTTTGAAGGCGCTGCGGTTACAGCCCGAACGGCCTACACGGCTGTCAAAGCAGCGCAAGGTGGTGAGCGGATCAGGTCCGGTGCCAGCGGAGCGAAACCATGCCAAGGCTGATCCCTGATCCATTTCGTCAACAAGCGTATTGGAATCGATGACCTTGGCCTTGGCAGTGATGCCGACCTCTTTGAGGAATGGCATCATGGCTTCCAGGACACCGAGGCTCGACGTAGCTTCCAGCACGGATACTGTCACTTCAAAGCCATCAGCATAACCGGCTGCGGCCAGCAGTTCCTTTGCCTTGGCCGGGTCATACGGATATGGCGCGCGGTCTTTGTCAAATGCCGGGGATGTCGCCGGTAGCCAGCCAGTCGCTTTATAGGCTTTGTCTTTGAGAAGTTTGCGGATGATGATGTCACGATCAACAGCATAGTTGATCGCCTGACGCACACGTATATCGTCGAATGGCTTCCTTTCAGTGTTCATGCCCATATGGCGGGTGAACACTTCCGAAATTTCGATCAGGCCCTTGGAAAGCTCCGGATCAGCCTTGTAGAGAACATAGGCGTTTTCTGACAGAACAGTTGCATCCAGCTCACCGGCACGAAATGCCATGTCGAGCGCGCTATTGTCGCCGGAGATGGTGAAATCCACCGCATCGGCATAAGGCTTGCCTTGCTTGAAATACTTGTCGAATTTTTTACCGGAGATTTTTGAACCTTCGACATGATCTTCAAAAACGAATGGCCCAAGACCGACCGGATGGGTAAGGAAATTCTCACCTTCCACTTCTTCCTTTGGCAGAATGGCCGTGATTGCTTCGAATAATTGCGTACCCGGATCGAGAAGATCCTTGAATGTCAGCGAAAATGTACGGTCATCAATCTTTTTAATGCCGACGATCTCCTTAGCTTCACCCTTGGAATATTCTTGCGCGCCGACGAGTGTGCCGACCTGTACCGCGCCCGGATAGCCCTTCGCCGGATCCATGACACGCGTATAGGACCAGACGACGTCGTCTGCCGTCAGATTGCGGCCATTGTGGAAGTATATGTTGTCAAAAAGCTTATACGTGAAGGTTTTACCGTCTTCGCTGGTCTCCACCAGTTCAGCCAGATCAAGAGCTGGCGCATTCTTGGCAGAATCCCATGTGTAGAGGGATCGATGAAACGCCTTGGACACCACCATGTCCTGCGAGGTGTAAGTCGCATGCGGATCAAGGCTTTTGAGAGCAGCACCATAGGGCGCTGCCAAATGCAGCGTGCCACCTGGCTTCGGCTCATCTGCCCAGACAGAACTTGCAGGAATGGCTGCAAACAGCGCTGCAGTCATAAGCGCGGATTTCATAACAGATCGATAGTACATGACGTCCCCTTTTTTGATTTATTAGGTCTCAATTTTGGAAGGCATACCGGTAAAAGAGTTGCGCAAAATTGGGCAGGAAGCTCTTGTCATTGGCTGACCATTCTCCGTCGCACATCACACAGAGAATGAAACTTCTGCCGTCAGGTGTTTCCCCGTAAACCAAATCGTGTCTGGTCCATGATGTATGACCTGCTTTCGACCACGTCATGACATCCCGTGGCAAACCCTCGACCAAAAAACCACGGACCTGATCGCCCTCAGGATCAGCACCATTGGAATGGCGCTGAAACTCGCGGTTCATCAAACCCATCATCCAATCGGAACGCGCACGCGCACCGCGCGCAATGTCGTGCATCAACGTCCCTGCAGACAGGGCTGTGAGCAGGTTGCCATTTTTGCCATTGCGGATCTGCTTGGCGCGGCCGTAGGGGCTGTCCTCATACGTACCATGCAGTACGTTGATGCCTGCAAATTCAGAACGATTCTGTGATTCATACCATTGCTGAACACGGTGGCGCGCCGCACACCATGCTTCAAGCTCCTCTCCCTGCAGGGGCGCCCCATCATCTGCGCCGGTCAGGCGTCCGACCAGATAGACCGTGGCTTCATTGGAGGAGATTGCCATCATCTGTTCAGCGGCACGATCGTCTTCGGCGTGCTCGCCCAGTGCGCCTGTCTCGCGGAAGGCAGCTAGGGCATCCAGAAAGAACAGCTTTACGACACTGGCCGGATAAATCGGCTTCGTTGCCTGATGCCCGAACCATGGGGAGTTCAGGAATTCGCCGGGATCTGCCAATCGTAAGGGAGCATCAAAAAGGCAGGAAGCAACGCTTACTCGACCTTCATCGAGAGAACCGTTGGTTGACTGCAATGCCTCCGAAAGCGCGCGTGCTGCCGGATGCGTCGCCGGTATTTGGGCCTTCGAACTCATTTCCGTTCCCCTACTTTTAAAGCAATCTAGTCATGGAAATTTGTTCGGTGATATAGAAACATCATTGGAACTTTATGCGCCCACGATATGATGTGGTAAAAATTGTCGCCATTTGTAAGGAAAGTCAGTGGGATCCGGCAAAGATCATATCAGCTTGCGCCAGGTGGAAATCTTTCGCGCGACGATGAAATTTGGCACCGTCACGGCTGCCGCGGCTGCCCTTGGTTCCTCTCAACCAACCATTACGCGTGAGTTATCAAGACTGGAGGAACATATAGGCTTTCGCCTGTTTGAGCGGCGCCTGCAAAGATTGGTGCCAACAGCCAGAGCCCTCAAGCTATTTGAGGAGGTGCAAGCATCATTCATCGGTCTGGACCGTATCAATGGCTTTATCGATCGCTTGCGCGATGCTTCGGAAGAAGTGCTGACCGTCGCTTCTCTGCCAGCCTTTGCGCAGACGATATTGCCCGAAGCGGTTGCGCGATTAAATGCTGCTCATCCCGATTTGACATTGAAGATCAGCACGGTCGATCCCCGCAACCAATCAGGCATTTCGGGCTTCAATTTTGATGTCGGTCTGATTGAGGACGTTTATACGCAAAGAGATGCGGAATCGCGCGTAATATGGGTATTCAAGCTTGTTGCCATCATGTCGCCGGATCATCCTCTGGCACAACATGACTACCTTGAGCCGCACCATTTTGAGGACATCAACTTCATCAGCCTCGGCTCCCAAGACCCTTATAGGCTGAGTGTGGAACGAATTTTCGACATGGCCGGGACAAAACGCCGGCTGTTTCTGTCATCACAATCAGCCAATAGCGTGTGCGAACTGGTGCTGAAAGGATTGGGCGTTTCAATCGTAAATCCACTCACCGCTCTAAGTTATGAGAAGCACGGCCTTGTCCTAAAGCCCTTTCTGCCCGCTCAGGATTTTGTCCTGTCCGTTCTACGTCCAATCAATCGACCTATCGTTGCAAGTTCTGATGCCTTGGTCGCACATCTCTCTCAAATATGCGCTGAAACACATCAGAAACTGGTTCGCGAACACTTGGCTCTTTGAGCAAAGGCTTTCCATCGAAACTTCCTAGGCCTCGCTCGCATTGAGTGGTCGGAAATCTTGAAACGCTTCCGGCGCTTCGCTTTCGGACGTTGTATCGAGCGTCTCCGGAGACCAGAGCAGGGGAAGATAGGCTTTCAGCCACAAAAGCAGGGAAAGCGCCCAGCACGCAGCGGCAAAGCTATGGGCGCCGCCTGGCAGCGCCATCTGGGGAAGAAATTCAGGCAGTACCCGCAAGAGCACAGCGACCAACATCGCTGTCAGTGCGCTCTTGGCCGTCAGCGAGAATCGCAGCGGTTGCCCGGTGTGCAACAAGCCCGCGATAGAGAAGACGGCAAGGACCCCGAGCCCAAGACCACCCATGACCATAACGTGCAACCCGCCGACAAACGAGAACGGCAGCCCGACCAGCGACAATCCACAGACGAGAAGGCCAGCGCCCGAAAGGCCGCTGGAGGTGGAAAGTGCGAAGATTTCAGAACGGAATGCTTCCCGCCCGATAAACCCCTCCGCCACCCGGTCGAGGAAGGCTGCCCCCGCCGCAAGCATGAGATAACCGCGCACGGCATCAGAGGCGCCGGCCAATTCCGCCAGCAGCAGCAGTCCGACGAGCGCCGGCGCAAGGTTTACCCGCCCCGGGTGCGGGCGGTAGGGCGAGGTTGCCTCTGTCGGATCGAGGATGAAGTTGGTGACCGGAACGGTTATGCGCGACAACGCCAGGCCTAGAAGTCCCAGAAAGGCAAATACAGTGGTCCGGATCGCAGTTTCTCCGAGTTCGAAGTCATCGGTCAGCATGGCATAGCGCAACGCACCCGCAGCGCTTGCCAGCGTGGCGAGAAACAGCAGGAAGCCAATGAAGCTTGTCGTACGCCGGCACCACGACAGCCGGGCCGCATAGACAATAAGGACTGCAAACCAGGCTTGGTCGGCGAACGCCGAGACAATGATGAGAGGCTCGGCTCCGACGAGACCGGCGATGCGGCCGATGGCCCAGAGCCCCGCCAGCAGGAAGAGCGGTCGGCCCTTCATGGGTTGTGTGCCGGTCCATTCGGGAAGTGCCGAGGTGAGGAAGCCGATGAGCGCCGCCCCGAAGGAGCCGACGATCATCTCCTGGGCATGCCATTGGCCCGGCACGGTGGTGCGGGCGAATGGCAGATCGAAGCCGTAGCCGATTGCCCACAGGAGCGGCCAGAGCGCTCCATGCACGGCTGCGAGCGGGAAGAACAGTCGCAGCCCCTCCCCTCCCATCGCAGCGATGACATTGAGATTTCTCGATGCTGCGTCGCGCGGCACGGGCGTCATGTGATGCTCCGTTCGTTGTAATCGTTCACATGCGCGAACAGCCGATCCTCGGTCAGAAAAGCATGCGCCGTCTCGAACACCATCCGATCGTCACGCTCGCCGGGGGACGAAGGTACGGAACGGCCGCCGGCAACGCCGCGCCCGTGGCTATCGAGGACAACGATGTGGTGGGCGATCCGCACCGCCTCCGAAAGATCATGGGTGATGAAGAGACCGGAAAGCCCGCTGCCGGCCACGGTATCAATCACGATGTCCTGCATCCTCCGCTTCAGGGCTACGTCGAGAGCAGTGAACGGTTCGTCGAAGAAAACGAAGTCGGGCTCCGCAATCAAAGCCCTCGCAATTGCCACCCGTTGACGCATGCCGCCCGAAAGCTGCGCCGGGAACTTGGCGAGATCCGCTGGCTCCAACGCCACCCGCGCGGCCGCATCCTCGACACGTGTGCGGAAGATTGGGCATCCTTTGCGACTGTGGGCGACAAGACCAAATGCAATGTTGTCGGCCGCGGTCGCCCACGGCATCAGCCGAGGCTCCTGAAAAATAACGCCGTGGTGACGGTAGCTTCGGTAGATCCGCCCACGGCGGGGGTCCAGGAGCCCGGCCGCGATATGTGCCAGCGTGCTCTTGCCGGAGCCGGAGGGGCCAACCAGCGCCACCATCTCGCCGGCCTTGACGGCAAGGTCGATGCCATCAAGGACGGTGCGACCTAGAAACGCGTGGCCAATCTGCTCAAGCTGCAGCACCGTCATCGCTTCACCCCCCACGGCCGCGCCGATTCTCGCCAGGCCTCGGCCTCGGCCCGCACGGGTTGCAGCAGCCCATACTCCACGGCAATGAGTGACGCGACGGAGAGCAATATCCAGGCAAGCGCTGCCGCTACGTCAAGATTGGCGCGGGCACTCGCGAGTTCGGCCCCGACGCCGCCCGCATTTGCCAGAAGTTCTGCCATGATGGATGCTTTGAAGGCCGTGCCGAGCGCCATCGTCAGCGCCGGAAACAGCGATTGCAAGATCTGCCGCAATGCGATGCGGACAAGTCGGCTGATTGGCCCCAGCCCCACAGCGCGCGACATGTCGTCAAGGCCACGATCCCGTCCGGCGATACCCTCCGCCGCTCCAATGAAGACAACCGGCAGGCCGGCAACCGCAGCGGTTGCCGCCACCGTGCCGGCGCCGTTACCGAACCAGATCATCATCAGCACGATCCAGGCGATGGGTGGCACGCCGAGCAGCAGTGTGATCTGCGGGCGGGCGAGCCGCATGATCGCGGGATGGTAGCCAGCAAGGACGCCGGCTGCGGTACCAAAGAGAGCCGCTGCCGAGAAGCCGACAAGCGCCCGCGCGGCTGTGACGCCGATCAACCGCCAGTTTTCAGGATCGGCTAGCAGCCCGACCATGCTCACCAGCGTTTCCGCAGGCGCTGGCAGGATGAAGCTGCCATAGGTCTCGTGGCCTAGCTGCCAGATAGCTGCAAATACCGATAGGCCAGCCATGCCCGCCCAGGCAGACCAGAGGAATCGGCCGGTTCTGGCGGCACGGGTTCCCAGCATCGATATCATTGCCTCATCACAGATACAGCGTCCCGTCAGGCATCCGACCACCGATCATCTTTGGCTGCGTGCTGGCGATTACCTGGAGCAAGGCGTCCACCGCCGGTCGGGCGTCACGAGCGCGGATGGCCGCGAGGTTTGAATAGGGGATGGACTTCTCGATCACTGGCCGCGGTAGTTCGAGGGCTGCTGCGGCATGGTTGGCGGCATCCGCGGGATTGGCATTAACGGCAGCGGCCGCCTCTTCAAGGACCTTGAGCAGTGGCTCAATCTTGTCTGCATGCTCCTCCATGAATGAGGTGCTGAGAGCCAGGCCTGCCTGCGGTATCACCGGACCCAGGCCGGTAACCTTGCCCCATTCCGCCTGCATGTCGATAGCCCGGCGGATCTTCTTGCCCGCCAGGGCTGCCATGACCATGGCGGCAGTTGCCGCTGGTTCTGGAACCAGCGCCGTTTCGATGCGACCAGCAAGCAACAGCTGGACTGCCTCGATAGGTGACCCGGCCATCTCGATCTGCACGTCGGCCTCCGTCATTCCGTTGTGGGCCAGCACCGCACGGAAGACCAATTCCGGGGTATCGTTCGGGAACGGCACCGTAATCTTCCGCCCTCTGAGGTCGCCGAAACCATTGATCGAGGCGTTACTGGAGATCGCGTAAAGCAGCCCGTTGGTCATCACGTTGGCCAGCTTCACACCGAGTCCGCGGGTGTGGAGATTGGCCGCGGCCGTAACCGGCATCACCACCGCTTGCATGTTGCCGGATGTCAGGCCTGCACGCATCTCGTCCGGCGTCCGCCAGACTTTGAATGAAACCTTATCTGCGACCTCGCCCAGCAGTCCGGCACCCACCGCATAGGCCAGGATGATGGAAGGCCCGGCGGGGGGGCCATATAGCGTGAGTTCGGAAAGTGGCGCCGCCTGCAATCGGCCGATGGAGGGGACTGCAAGGGTCGCGGCAAGACCTGCGCACAGGCTACGGCGGCTGATTGGCTTATTGAGCAGGGTGTTCAAGTTGGTGCTCTTCTTGGTCATGGAACCTATCCTTTCAATCCGCCACTCAGAAGCGGCTTTTCAGTCCGACATAGACGCCGCGCCCGTCACCGGGCATGAAAGCTGCCTGGTTCGCGGTAGCCTGGTCGATGATGAGGGTGGAGGACGCATAGGTCTCGTCGAAGACGTTGGTGATCTCGCCATAGAGCGAGGCATGTTCGTTGAGCCGGTACTCGGTTCTGAGGTCGACCAGAGTATAGGGCTCTGCCCAGAGCGTATTCATGTTATCAACCGGGGTACGCTCCGGCACCCATTTCACAATTGTCGACACCGTCCAGTCCTCGGTCACCTCGTAGGCGAGCGCTGCGTTGATGATGTGCCGCGGTGCGCCGGCCAGCCGGTTGTCGCCGCGAACTGGATCGTCCCGGAAGCGGAAATCCTGGTACGTATAGGCGACCCGACCGCTCAGCCGGTCGCTGATATCGGCCGTCAAGCCGAGTTCAATGCCGAAGTGGGTTGTCTCATCGGCATTGATCGCACCGAGCGAGGCGCCGGTCGCGTCTCGCAGACTAAGCAACTCGTTATCCACCCAGGAGTAATAGGTCGTCGCGTCCCAACCGAGATTGCCACTTGTTCCGCGCCAGCCAAACTCCAGTGTCGTGGCGGTCTGGGCTTCCAGGCCGGGTGTGGAAAAGGCTGCTGCGGGCAATGCAGGGTTGCCCGGATTAGGCCGCCCTGGGCTGCTGTTCGGCGTGCCGTTGATCGTGGCGAGCAGATCGTCGTGGGTTGGTGGTTCGAAGCTGCGGCTGACTGCTGCAAACAACAGTTGGTCCGGCACAGGCTCAAAGCTAACACCGAGGCTGGGGCTCCAGGCACTATAGGAGCGCTCATAGTCGGTGCTGGCCGCGGGCACGGCGCCGTTCGGAAGACGCATCGTCGGTCGCGCAGGGTTATAGGCGATCGTCGGGCGCGTCGGGCCGGTATAGGTGTCGTCGCTGTCGCGCGCCGCATGCGCAAAGGACAGTGCCGGCGAGATCGTCCACGCATCGCCCACCGGGATGTTGAACCCCGTATGAAGCGACAGGGTCGAGGCGTCGAGATCATTTTCGCCGAACAGCGCCCCTCGCTGGCCGGACTGGTTCAGGTAGTAGTGCCGTTCAGCGGAGCCAAAGGCGTAGTGAGCCGTCGCTTCGAAAAGCGGCAGCAGCGCATCTGCATCCGGAGAATAGGCATAGCGGAGGAGGCCGGTCGCGTCGCCGCCGGCCGTTTCACGAATGCCGGACGACATGGGAAACCGGAAGCTGTCCTCGGCATAGGTATAGGCAAGGCCGACATCCAGTTGATGGTCACCCAGATCGATCGTCGTCCGTGAACCGATCAGCGCCTGGTTCGCGTCTCGGCGGGGCCGGTCACGGGCGACGTTTGGACCAGGATTGATAATGCCACCCGGCGTGACCACCGGTCCGCTCGATACCTGCGAGGGATCCTGCTCGAGGGCAGTCTTGTTGATTGGCCCCGCCACGTCGAAGCCGAGATCCGTGTAGCTGAAGAACAGGCGGCTCGTGACCATATCCGAAAGCTCGGCCTCGACGACACCGCCCACTTCTACTCGCTCCGACGAGTTGTAATCGCGGAACCCGTCCCGTCTGGTCACATCGACATGGAAGGCCGCGTCCAGGTGCTCGCCGTCAAACCCCGTACGGGCAGAGGCACCGCGCTGGCCGAAGCTGCCGAAGCCGGCAGTAAGTTCAGTTGCGGGGTCGGCAGCCGCTGGCGGCGACATCAGATTGATCGCCCCGCCGAGCACTGTCGCGCCCAGACGGTTTGCCATGTATCCGCGATAGACCTCGATCCCCTGTGCGGCAGCCGGATTTACGAACCCCGCGATATAGGAGCCGTCCGCCCTGTTGATCGGCAGCCCATCGCGTAGAATTAGAACTCCGCGCTCCACGGGGTTCTGCTGGAGTCCGGAGCCACGGATCTGGATGCGCGGCTGGTCGTTACCGCCGAAGAAATCCTGCACGACGACGCCCGGCACCCCGGCCAGCGCATCCGATAGCGTCGGTGCTATCGATCCCTCGTAGTCGTCCGACGAAACGACTGCCACTCCACCCGCAAGACGCCTCAGCTTTGCATCGATAATGCCACGAGATGCGTCCCATCCAGCCTCAATGACAATGGGGTCGAGCACCGTCTCCGCCCCTGGTGCGGCGGATTGCGCTAAAGCCTGTCCGGCAAAACCTCCGGTCGATGCCAGCAGACCCGCAAACGCTTTCGCCAGCATCCCCCTATTCCCAGGCGCCACCTTGCGCGTCCAAGCCTTACCCCTCATACAAAACATGAAACGTCCTTCCCCGATGGTGGCGAAGCCGCACGTCGACCGGAGGAAATGAAGAGTCCGATGAGGCCTCTCAGAACTCCAGCGCGCGCGGCCGCCGACAGAGCGGGAGGACTTGAGGCATGGGTACGGAACCATGCAGACGGATTGGGATGTGCTTCATAAGCTGCCCGTAACCTGACAGGCACGGCCGCTCTTTGTGCTAGCGCAAAGAGCGGCCGGTTCTCGCATGGGTTCTATTGCAAATTCAACGCAGAGCTATTCGGCCTAAAGCTCGCAAGCTGCCGATGCTCCTACTCGAAACACTCAGCCATCGCCGCCCATCTGCATCTCCTCACGGCGATCGCACATTGAAAGACGGTTGCCGGCGTGGCCGCCTGATCCAGGCACCTGACCAAAAATTCCGCGGCGAGCCTAACCTGAAAGACGGTTGCCGGCGTGGCCGCCTGATCCAGGCACCTGACCAAAAATTCCGCGGCGAGCCTAACCTGATGTGGTGGATGGC
>NZ_JAJAWH010000022.1 GCF_020531965.1 Pseudorhizobium xiangyangii
AAGCCCGCAATTGCGGGCTTTATGATGTCTGGATGGTGGGTTTTAGATCCAGCCTTTGAAGTCGAGAAACGAGATCGAAAAGGCCACGGCCCAGCAAGCGATGCCCGAGTACCAGACGCCCCTGAAAAACGTCTGTAGATGAGGCCAGAAGCGTGGAAATTGGTGGCCGACGATACAAAGAATGACGCCGATGACGACAAGAGAAATAGCGATAAACATGAAATCCATTTTTGAAATCCTTTCGTAAAATATGGATGCCTGAAAAGCTGTCCGCTGGGATTAGCGGACAGAAGGGACAACGCCGAGGTAGGCCAAGCTTGCGTAGACTGCGACAGCGCCCCAAAAGACGACGTTGCCAGCGGTGAGAGTGAGGATGGTGAGAGTGATACCGTTCATGTCTGTATTCCTTCGGTTTGTTGAAAATCTTGAGCCTCAAAGTGCCGGAAAATGCGGTTTTGCAAGGGTTTGGCGCGGGCAGGCTTTAGCCAACACGGGCCCTTGAAAAACGTCGCTTGGAGGCGACAAAGAGAGCGTATTTTCGACGTGCCGAGAGGGATTTCCCGACATGTCAGGGTGGTATCGTCATTACGCTGCTACCTCGGATTCGAACTGTTTGCGTTGTGCTGCCAGTTTGTCGGCCTCGCGCTGGTGGATCGCTTGGATTTCAGCCAGTTTTGAAACCAGAAGTGCCTGAACCTGCTCGATGAGACGGGCGGGTGGCGGGCGTGAAGATCTCAACAGGCTAATATATTGGCGAGTATAACCGAGCTCTTTTGCGATCTCATGGTCTCGGACGCCGATACCGTTCAGGGCGTTCAAGGTGGTAGCAAAACGCAAGGAGGAGGGGTTTCTAGGGGTCATTGGATTGCCTCCCCTATAGTCTTCAAAGCCTCGATACGGGCATTTGCTGCAATCACGTGGTCGATACTGTTATTGAGATATGAGCTATCGAATTCTTCGAATTTCCTGTCCCAATAAGCATCTTGACCCCATTGAATCACTGACTCTCTAGTAGATTGGGCAAATGCCTCGGCAGTAGCCATAACTCTAGTGACAAGATCCTTTTGAGTAGCAACAGGCAGCTCAAAAAACCTAACATCCCATTGAATAACTGCCAGCGCTCGAAGAACCGTCTCGGTCGGTTGATTAGACATTTTAGTTTTCCCTAATTTGATGAAAGTGGGTGAGAGGCTGCTTAAGCAGCCTCCGATTAACCGATGCGGCTCTGGACGCCGCGAAGGGCCTCGATTGCCATATCGCGCTGGTAGGAGCGCTTTTCCGATGCGATCCTGTCGATGTCGCGCTGCACTTCGTGCCAGCGGTTTTCTCGGATCTGGCCTTCTGCTTCCAGGCGACGAGAGCACTCTTGCGAGGTGATTTCCATGTCGAAGGGGAAAGCAGCGCCGTCGAGCAGGACGTAGGCCGTATCGCTGATACGAGAGACGAAAGCCGCGTTCTTGTCATCGATCCAGACGGTCACGCCGCCGATATCGTTTTCAGAGGTCTGACGAAGGCTGAAAGACGCGACATCAGAGACTATGCTGGCGCGACTTTTGATCTTCTTGATCGATTCTTTGACGATCTCGCCAGCCTTTACATGAGAACTAAAAAGGGTGGCGTCGGGAAAGAGGTCCTTGGGCTTCATGGCCTTGAGGTCTTCGACGGTGAAAGTCTGGGTTTTGAGAGTGGTAGCTTGTGTCATTGTTGATCTCCTAAATTGTTCGATCGTTGAAAAATGGTGGGTGAGAGGTGGTGGCTGCTTAAGCAGCCTTTTGAGCCTCATCGGCGCGAAGGTTTTTGATGGTGCCGTAAAGCGCATCATCGCCACTGCCATACAAATTGTATTTGATGCCCTTCGCCCATTCGCTTGCGTAGAAGGCATCGCCGCCAAGGATGATGAGACAGCGATCCAGGGAGGCTTGAAGGGTAAGGAATTCGGCTTCCAAGGCATCGGCGATTTCATGCTTAGTCATTGTTGATCTCCTGAATTGTTTGTTCGTTGAAAAATGATGGGGGAGGTAGTGGCTGCTTAAGCAGCCACCCCACGGGAGGCGTCCAACCAGCTGTCGAGAGCTTGGTGAATTGCCTGTGTGGCCTCCCAACCAAAAGAATGATTGCAGCCCAAATGACTGTCAGTGTCCGTGGTAGAACCATCAGCCCCGAGCCATTCGAGAGTTTCGACTGGATCGCCGTTCATCGTTACTGTGAACGTTACGCATTCAACGCCGGAATCGTGCGTTTCGCGGTGGATATTCGTCATTGTGAAGGTGTCGCCGTCGCTGTCGGTAAAGGTGAATGGAATAATCTGCTTTGTCATAGTATTCTCCTAAGTCATTGAAGTTGAACCAATTTCATCTTCTATTAATATTGTCATAGCAGGCGTTGTCAGTGTCAACAGGTAGAATTCAAAATAATGCGAAATTTGGTGAAATACCTTTCTAGAGTTGGTATAAATAAGGAATGAATTACTAATCAGTAAGTCTATATTGCAATTTGCAATGTTTTGAATCTGGCAAGTCTTTCTTTTGTGGTATCTCAGATGAGATATGCTTGAGTTTACTAAAATTGTTTGCATTGGCACCGGCAGCGAGATGGGTTGATAGCGGGCAGGCCGACATACGCTCTAAACAGACTGCCCCGCATCGGCGGGAGCGGTCTGCGACCGAAGGGAGGCGTCGGACTGGCTGGTGTCACCGAGTGCGGAGGCTCCATGTCTAATCGGGAAGACTGGTGCGCATGCGCATGAAGACGGGGCGAGTGACCCGTCTGAAAAGTCTGGAGAATCGACATGGAGAGGCGCGAGGCTACCCCGCTGCTACTCATTTTAAAGATACATACATATTGTATGATATCGGCGGATTTGCGCGATTTGCAATAAGCAGAAAAGTCCGGGCAAAATAAAAGCGCTGAGGTCTCAGGGCGGGAACCCTACTCAGCGCTTAGGAACTGAAATCATGCTGATTCATGTCACTGAAATTGTAAAGACCCTTCACCGTCTACGGTGACCGCCCTGCTGGAAACCTCGGTTTCTGGCATCAGCCCCCCTCTACCTTCCAAAGCAAAATTTGTTGACGAAGCCTTGCAGAAGCAGGGTTTTGATTGGGGTCGTGCGCTCTCAGGAGGTGCAATGGCTTCGCCATTTGGGCGGCAGTATCTTCAAAAAAATATTCTGAAAATGCAGGCGGTGGGGGAGAAATCCGCCGACAAGATTCTCACGCCGGACCAAAAGAAATTCTTTGCAAGGCTGGCGGCGGGAGATCTCGAAGAACGCGGAGAGCGTAGCAAGCGAGACATTTGGCAGTATCTACCTGATGATTTCCGCATCTGTCTCGAGGTGATCGAGCATGAGAATCCCATTCGTGCAAGCGAGCGAAAGGATGCCCTTTTACGAAAGATAGGCTGGGAAGGGCTAGAGCTTTTGAAACTGGACGCCGAGGAACTAGCGGACGAGGCAAAAAAAGTTGCGGCTCGATATGCTGCCGCTCATCCGAAAGACGATGACGATTTTCAGACTTCAGATCACAAGCGTGGTCGTTGCGAAAAAATACAAGCGAGGCGACTGCGGAAGATTCAGAAGAAGGCGTTGGGATGTACTCAGGCAATAATAAAGGCGGTCGGTGGCCCAGACCACCCGCTTCGTCCGCTCTATATTAGTAACTATGCACTGAAGTGCTATCGGCAGCAGGAGCGGCGGACGGCGAAGATTCTGGAAAAGCTGCGACTTATCAAAAAGGACGATCCGAAGACACAGATCCCGATGTCGGAGCTAAACCGGAAAGCGCAAATTGCGGACACAACAAAGAGACGCCTACTGGTCGATATGATGCTTACGCGCTGGCGCGAACTCGGTTGGCATGTCTGCTGGATCACTGTCTCACTCCCCGGCGAGTATGTGCCACACTCGACAAATGAGGGAAATAGAGCCTCGGAATGGGACATCGAAAAGGGGCCGGAAGAGGCCTTTGCCGCGATACAAATCGATCATCATCGCGTGCTGGCCCGCCTTCGCGAAAGAGGTGTACGACCGACAGGATGGTGGAATGCCCAGCCACAGCAAAGCGGCACTCCGCACCGTCATTATGTCCTCGCGTGTTCCACGATTGAGGATGCGCGTGCCGTCTGCGATGGCTTCCGCGAAAGCTTTTCGACGCGCATCGGTGAGGGTGAGGATCGAGGATGCGCCGCTTTCGTGATCGGTGATGAAGATTCAGAATATGCGCCACGCAAGGGCAAGGACGGAAATGAAGAGACGGCGGAAAGTATCGCAAGATATGCTGCGCGATATTCCACAAGAATGGAGGTCATGGACGGCGAAGAGGTCGATCTAGATGACCTCGATCGCCCGGCCAGCGAATTTGAGCGGTATAAAGCATGGAAAAATCTCCATGGATGCCGGACGCATGCATGGCTCGGTTTAGATGCGCCACGTGCGCCTGGCGGGCTTTGGGACACGCTATGGGTGAATTCTCAGCGGTCGGACTATGACCCCGCGGATGCTCGGATGGCTATCGCTATGCGCGAGATGAGGGACGTGCAGACCTCCGTCCATCTCGCGGTGGAAGCACGTAAAGCGGCGGAAGGTCTTGGCGAAGGCGAGGACAAAACCAGTTTTGAAGAGACAGTCAGGATCGCAAATGAAGATGCAGCCTATAGCGCATGGCATGCAGCCGTGGCGCTCGGGCTGTGGCCCGACACAGATCTGGATACGGATGAAATCGAATGGCTGCGGGATGCGGTGAGCGAGTGGAATAAGGAACATGGCGAAACGGAGCTTGATCCCCTGCCGCCGATGCCACTGCGAGAGGTAAAAACCTCGGTTTTCGATGAAGAATACAAAAAGACGACTGGTGTGGTCGGGGCGGTGAGGAGGTTCGATCTTGAGGCCTCTGCGGCTCTCGATGTGTGGCTAGAAATGGCTGAGGAACAACAGGTTAAGGTCGAAGCGCCAAAAGTCGGGAAGTTGAAAATTCGACACGTCGTAAAGGCAATGCGAGGGGCGGGGATTGGATTCAGCAAGCGTCCGGATGGAAAAATTTCGGGCTTCGATCCCATGGGTGAAATTCTTATGAGAGTGCTGGATGAATGGGAGATTGTTGATGAGGAGACCGCTGAGGCTCGAGTGGAAGAATCCAAGAAGATTGATGGCTGGATCAATAATCTGCGAGACGTGAAGATCGATGAAAATCTGAAGGGTGATGCTCGAAAGGCCGCATATGCGGTCGCTCAGAGGGAAATTTGGGATACGATCCCGTTGTCAGAAAAAGCCTTAGTTCTTTCGTATTTTGAGGTCTCTAAAGTAGGTCTTTCATTTAGTCCTACCGACCCAAGTTATCGGCCCGTTGGGCCTCACTCGGGGGAGAAATCTCCCGATGATGGCCCTCCCGATGGACGGTAGGGAGCCAAAACAGCCCAAAAAGTTGACGGAAAAGAGCTTCGGGAATCTGGAGACAGGAAGCTGCATCCGAATGCCACCGTCAGTTTGCCCCCCGGTACAACTCATCGATATTGATCTGGTTCTCTAGTGGTACTGGCACAATAGTAACAGCGGCGGCACCTGTCGCTGTGTAGCCGACGGTCCAATCACCGCAAGCCCTAAACTCCGAAACATCAGCGAAAGCAGCATTTATCTCTTTAGAGGAAGCCTTGTTTATCGCGGATATGACATCATCATGCACCTCATATATCGTCCCGATAGCGATGTCGTCACTGCTCGCCTTAGTCTGTGCCGACCGTAACTCATTCATGTCTCCGCAACGGACTTGCAGAGGATAAGTATCCGGCGAAGGTCCTTGGGCGCAATCAATCGTTGTCCGTTTGAGTCTTTGAGTCTCAATATCGAACGGGGGGCCGTAGCACGGCTTGAATTTGACAGTCGTCGTTGTCTCAGAGCGAGTGACAACAAAACCGAAGATGCCGTTGTCGCCCACGACCTCGAACGGACCATCGCCTAACAAAAGCTTCGCCACTCGGTCCTCCGCAGAACCGGATACCGCGCTGCAAAGCACCGCTAACGCGACAAGGCAGTTAATGTGAACAATCTTCAAGGCCATCGTCGACTCCATTCCTAACCCTATCGGCGGTGTAAACGATCTTGCCGTCATCAGTGATCAAGAACATTGTCCCGTAGACGCAAGGCGACAATTCGGTTCGGCACAGCAAAAACATCCGGTCTGGTAGTCCGATGATTTGCCTGACCGCGCTACGATCTACACATCTTTGAAACTGCCTATAGCTTGGCTCACTTTTTGCTACGGGATCCAGTACGGGAACAGAATGGGATTTCCGGCCGTGCCAGACATGGCCAGCCATCTCTCTGGCCTCAACTTTGGCCGCCCAGTGGACGACAAACAGAATGCTCACGGCAAAGAACGCTAGTATTGTTGCAAGCAGGCGACTAACCAAAGTAGATTTTTCGACCGACACCAAACCTAGGAGCAGCGCGGCAATCATGAATGCGAGAGCGATGACGGCCCAATGCTGCAGTGGGATGAACGCATACACTAGTACAGTGGAAAATGCGACCTCTACTTGGGTGGCATCGATACTGAATTCACCCAGGTAGCTCGATAAATAGGCCCATCCACCGAAGTAGACTATCGCTACAGGTAGAGCCGCAATAACGGCGTTTATCAAAGCGGCACGTGCTGTCGATATGATATCCCCCATGTGAAAGACCTATCATTGGTATCTAAGGTAGCACAGTGAAAACTTGTTATGCGGCGAAGCCAATGCCAACCACGCGGAGGTCCGCGAGGCTACTCTTCCAAATGTATCTTACATAAAACGGATTGAACCGCGCCCTTGATGCGAGTCTTTCATAGACCTTCGAAAGACTCAAGGGCTCGGCCCGCCGCGCCTACGGCTTGGCCCCCGGGATACGAATGAAAGGGAAAGCTCGGGCTGATTTCTATCGGCGCTTGACGCACTCATGCCGATGAGTGACGATTAAATTACGGTACAGCGGGGACGCGATGACCGTGAAAGGGAAAGCCCGTTTTCGATGTGAAGGCGGGTTTTTTCATGTCTGGACGCAAGAGGGTGTGTACTTGTCAGGCCGCGCGAACGTCTCCGATGAACTCTTCGAGCGTAATCAGATGAGGGCGCACCGGTTCCGGATAGGCATCGTGAATTCCCGATGGAACTACGAGACGGACGCCTGCCTCGGTCATCTCTCGGAATTGTGCTTCGGACACGCCTTCTTGGAGCGTCAGGAGATGTTTCGTCGGAATTCGATCCGCCTCGTTTATGATCTGCCTCCACCTGTCCTTGCACGTCGTTTTCGCGGCAAGCATGCGTAGCCGATGTGCGGGAAACGATGGGTCCTTGTAAGCGGCAAGGTTAGGGAACAGGAAGTCTGGACGCTTGTTCACCTCGATCAGCGGATTGTGAACGAAGGCTTCTCCCGGTGCGAGGCCTTCCTCCTCCAGGATAGAGGCGGTGTGATACTCCAGAGACTTGCCAGCTCGGGACTTCCGGCTCTGTAATATCGTATTGGCAAGTCCGAGAAAGCCGTCGATCGAATGGAAACCCTCCTTGATCTTTGGGAGCCAGCTCGCCTCCTCGATGGACTTGAAAATCTCGAATTCGCAAGTTCGCCGACGTAGCAATCGGACATCAGGATTCATTCCGGTGGTTGAACGTAGCTCGATCGTCTTTGCAATAATCTCGCGACCTGTCGGGAATGTGATCAACCAGTCAGCAGGGATCTCGTCTGGCTGTAGCCAGCATGAAGCCCTTGCTGGAGGAACACGGTTGAACAGTTCCGCCTGAGGCTCCGACACACCCGGACGCCAAATGACAGGAACTTTGGGTTCCACAGGGCCAAGTCGTTCCTCTACAAGGTCCGCCTCAGTGCCTTCACCGCCGCAAACCCAAACATGACATTCGGCTGCTGTCGTCTCTGTCTCTGGGCGGAATGCGAAAACGGCAAGTGCTCCGGTATTGTCGGGATCCAGAAGTGCGGACTGGGCACCTCCAAAACCAGTCAATCTGGTTTCATTACGAGTGCCGCCGTGTAGCTTACCGTTATACCAGACCGCCCTGATCGTTTTCACGTCCGGGTGGGAGTCCACATATAATTCGAAAAAGGTATCTGGCCTTTCCACCTCCGGTAGGTGGATGCTCGGTAGCACCTCGAACAGGAACGCTTTGGGGATGTAAGGACCAGCTTGGTGCGACCCGTTCGCAAGGGTATCGTTGCCCGATAGGCGCTTCGCATACCAGACATAACCTGGTCGGCCAAATTCGTTCATCCAGTCCGTCAGATCAGCCAGCGCCATCCTTAACCCCTTCTATTTCCCCCGTAGGCTCCGTTGATTCGAGCCATTCGCTGATCGTGGCGATGAGGTCGGGAAATGGCAATCGGGTTCTACCTTTGAGGGCACATTCCCAAACGGTGAGATATCGCCAGCCCAATATGTGGAGCTCGGCTCGCACACGGATATCGCGCTGCCGATTTCCGTCGATCTTTGCCTGCCAGAATTCCTGACGGGAGGATGGCATCCTGAACAGGTGGCAGTCGTGTCCATGCCAGAAGCAACCTTCGACGAAGATCACGGCCTTGCGCTTGGGGAACACCAGATCGGGCTTTCCGGGTAGCCTTTTGTCATGGATGCGATAGCGCCAACCCAAAGCGAAGAGAGCTTTGCGGATCGCGATCTCGGGCTTCGTGTCCTTGCCCCGGATGCCCGCCATCATGACGCTACGCTTCTCGGCGCTGACGATATCGACCATCAGGCCCGCTTTCTGATGACTTCCTCGTATTCTTGATAGTCAAGGATGTAAGGTTTCATCAGCTCTGCAACGGCTTTTACTGCTGGAACGGCGACGGAGTTGCCAAACTGGCGATAGGCCTGAGTATCCGAGACGGGAATCCTGAAGTTGCTCTCGCCCGACCCGTCAAAGCCCATGAGACGGGCACACTCTCGCGGCGTCAGGCGACGGGGATTTCGACCATCGCCTCTTGAGATCAGGATCTCCGAACCATCCTTGTGATACCGCGCCGACAGCGTGCGGGCGATGCCTTCAGGGGTGAACAGCCCGAAACCGAATCCATTACCCGCTGCTTTATGCTTCTGAGCATAGGCTTGGAGGTAGGCCCATAGTTTGTCGGACAGGGTGTATTTATCCGACACGCGACCGATGTTGCCATCGGTGAATGGCTTCTCGGGAGCCTCATCACCGGTTTCTGGATGAAGGATCGTCTTAAGTTTCGGTCCCTTCAAAACATCCGGGATCTGAAGATCTTCAAACGAGAAGCCCTGGTTTTCGCGAAATCCGACGATGAAGATGCGCTCACGATGCTGCGGCAACCAAGACTTGGCATCGACGATCTTGCATTGGATCGAATAGCCGAGCTGATTTTCGAGAACATCCTTAATGACCGCGAAGGTGCGTCCTTTATCATGGTTCACGAGGTTTTTTACATTTTCGAGTAAAAACGCCTTTGGTTTCTTCTCCTCGATAATCCGCTGGATGTCGAAGAACAGCGTACCCTGTGTCTCACAGGCGAACCCGTGCGCACGACCCAGAGCATTCTTTTTCGAGACGCCCGCCAGTGAGAAGGGCTGGCAGGGGAACCCTGCTAAAAGGACATCGTGATCAGGCACATCCTCAGCCCTGAGGTCCCGTATGTCATCCCAGATCTCGTGCTCGTCGTCAGGGTAATTCGCACGATAGGTTGTCTGGGAATGTTTGTCCCACTCGCAAGTAAACACGCACTTGCCGCCAATCGAGTCGAAGCCGCGACGCAGGCCTCCGATACCCGCAAAGAGATCGATGAAGGTGAAGGAGTGTGTCCCAGCATCCGCACAGCGTTCGAGACGCAAGGCTTCAAGCTTGTCGATGACGACCTTGCGAGGAACGTTCTCTCCGGACTCCCATCGGTAAACCTGGCGCTCGTTGTAGCCCAACAGCTTTGCGGCATCGGGTACGCTTAGACCAGCTTTCTGACGGAGGATGGAAAAATCAGACATGAATCACCTCGTATTGATCTGGGAATCTTTCTGACATCCCGGCAAGAATCTATCCATAGAACATAAAGGGAACATTAACAAGTTTGTTATGGGATCGCAGGAAGCGGTCAGTCACGCATTGCCAATTCTGCCATTCCCTTCTTTGCGATTTGGTAGGACCCCACGCTTCATATCCCCGTCACGTAAAATTACGTGACGTTGGTGGTCGGTGTTGTGCGAGTAGTTGAACTATTTTCGGGAGCAGGAGGAATGTCCCTCGGGCTCCAACAGGCGGGTTTTGAGATATTGCGAGCCTATGACGCATGGCCAGTCGCGGTTGAGAACTACAATCGAAATATTGGCAATCATGCTGTGATCGCGGATTTGAAGGATCTGCTGTCGATTGTCCCGGAAATTTTGAGCCTTACCCCTGATTTGATATGCGGTGGCCCACCCTGTCAGGATTATTCCAGCGCAGGGAACCGCAAGGAAGCCGATAATGCGCGTCTGACAATGGCGTTTGCCATGATAGTCTCGATCGTCAAGCCGCAATGGTTCATGATGGAGAATGTAATAGGCTGCGCGAAGTCCGCGACATGGCGCGAAGCGCGGATGTTATTGAAGCGAGCGGGGTATGGGTTCACCGAAAGTAGGATTAATGCGAGCCATTACGGGGTTCCTCAATCGCGACGGCGTCTATTTGTCATCGGCAGGATCGGCGAGCGCGACGACTTCCTCGCCTCCTCGATCGCGGCGGCAGCGCAACCCAGCATGACGCTCCGAGATCTGTTCGGGGTAGTTACGCCAGCCGCAATCTATTTCCCCGCGACCTCCGAGGCGCGGCGCTCGATATGGGGGCCAGACGAGCCAGCTCCGACAATTCGCGAGCGGTCCATCAGACCAATTCCCGCGTCATACCAGCCTCATCCCGATGACTCGGCGCTGATCCTGAATGGGTTCGTCTACTCGCGCCCTTTTCGGGCAGGCCGAGGAGTTCGCTCCATCGATGAACCTTTTCCGACAGTGACGCGGACGGTATGGGAGCGACCGACCTCCCGCTATCTGTCTTCACCCCATCCTGACGATCCTGTAGCGGCGGCCGAAACAGCCGTTCTAAAGGTCCATCAGATTTCTCGAATTCAGGGGTTCCCGGCCTCGTGGGAATGGCGAGCCAGCGCTAAGCAGGATATCTTGCAGATGATTGCGAATGCCGTGCCCGCGCCCGTTGCTACCGCGCTCGGTCGCGTCATCCTTGACCGCGAATCCGGTAAAACTACCCCTGAGATTGCGGGCGGTTTCCTGCAATGGCTGGTGAAGCGTGGACGCTCAAAGGCATCCGCCCGCAATGTGAAGGCATCCGCTGGTCGAGCACGTCGAATCCTCGGCGGAAGAACATTCGACAATCTGGCGCTGGAAATCGCCACCCTCGAAAGCCATCAGGAGTTTCACGAAATGAGGAAGCCGACGCAATCCGATCTTCGTCAGGCATTGCGGATCCTAGCCGAGTATCAGACCAGCAGCGGTCGGCTTCAAAAGAAGCCACAACAGGCCACCGCGCAGCCGCTTATCGGACTTGCAGACGCGGCTTGATGACTCCGGATGTCCGCCTTGTTTGTACCCACGGGAAAAACGGCCCTTCCAAGAGGCAATGCAGCATATCGGAGAAGTCATGCATAGCGGCGACCGAAGGGCGGACTTCGGGAATTCGCGACTCAGAGACCGCGTTATTGTGGTTGCCGTAGGAGCCTTGAAAAGGCGGGACCGACAGCCCCCGGCGAGGAGCCTGTTGAGAAGAAAAAGGGCTTCCCGTGGGTGACACCGAAAGGTGTCAAACTCAATTTATTCTGAGTCGTGATGAGTCGTAGGCGACTTAAAACACCTGATTTCAAGGGATTCCAGGCGCGAAGGGACACAGAAGGATGGTCCCGCGATGGTCCCAGGCAATTTCTGAAGCATGGGGATGAAATGAGGGGATGCTAAAAGCACAAGGAAATCAGGCAGTTAAATGGTGATCCCGACGCGATTCGAACGCGTGACCCCCAGATTAGGAATCTGGTGCTCTATCCTGCTGAGCTACGGGACCACTAACTGCATCCATACAAAAGCCGCCCGCCGAAGCCAAGTCCTTTCCTTGGCAAGCGGGGCAACGTTTGTTGGTACTATTCCCCCAGTCGTTGCTCGGCCAGCTGCACCCAATAGGAGATGCCGTAGGCTAGCGCTTCGTCGCTGAAGTCATAGGCCGGGTTGTGCAGTGGCGCACTGTCGCCATTGCCGATGAAGATGAATGCGCCCGGCCTGCTTTTCAGCATGTAGGCAAAATCCTCTCCCGCCATAGACGGATCGACATCGATGTCCACGTTTGTCGGTCCCACGATGTCGGTAGCGGCGGTGATGGAATGCTGCGTCTCACGGTCATGGTTGACGGTAACGGGGCAATTGCGCTCGTACTCGATTTCCGCCGTTGCACCATGGGCGAGGGTGACACCCTCGACAATCTGCCGGATACGGCTTTCGGCGAGGTCGCGGACCTCCTCGTTGAGGCTGCGAACTGTGCCGCCCAGCATGGCGCTGTCGGGAATGATGTTGTGTGTCGTGCCTGCGTCGAAGCGCGTGACGGATACGACCACGGAGCAGAGCGGGTCGGCATTGCGTGCGGCGATCGTCTGGAGGCTGCCGACGAGCTGCGAACCGATCAGGATCGGATCCACCGTGCGGTGAGGCTGCGCGGCATGTCCGCCCCGTCCTCTGACTGTGATGGTGAACTTGTCGGGCGCGGCCATGATGCCGCCGCGGCGGATTGCAAACGCTCCGACCGGGATGCCCGGCATGTTGTGCATGCCGTAGACCTCGTCGATGCGGAAGCGATCCATCAGCCCATCCTCGATCATGGCCAATGCGCCTGCACCGCCTTCCTCGGCCGGCTGGAAGATGACGGCAACCGTGCCGTTGAAGTTGCGGGTCTCGGCAAGATGCTTTGCCGCGCCGAGAAGCATGGACGTGTGACCGTCGTGGCCGCAGGCATGCATGCGGCCTGGTATCGTTGATGCCCAGGGTTTCTCCGTCATCTCCTCCAGCGGCAAGGCGTCCATGTCCGCACGAAGTCCGATCGTACGCCCGCCGGGACCTCGGCCATGGATGATGCCGACCACGCCCGTGCGACCGATGCAGGTCGCGATCTCATCGACGCCGAATGCGCGCAGCTTGTCTTCGACGAATGCCGCGGTGTTCTGGACCTCGTAAAGAATTTCGGGATTTTGATGAAGATATCTGCGCCACGCGGTCGCTTCGGCCTGAAGCTCGGCGGCTCGGTTTATGATTGGCATTCGTTCCCCTGGAGCTTGTGTCCACGCAATCGTGAATCTTCCTCCCCCGCCATATTGCCCCCTGCGATTGACGCAATCAACGTTCTTTGCCATTGCTTGGCCATATAGGCCTACTATGGCCACGCTCGTTTCCAGAACAACGAGGAACCCGCCTTGCTGAACGTCCGCTCCATGATGCCGCGCTCTACACGACTGATTGCGTCTTTTGCGGCCGCCGCCGTCTTCATCTCGGCGAACAGCGCGCTTGCAAATCCGCAGATGGTGGTTGACGTCCGCACCGGCCGTGTCATTGCGCATCAGGACGCCTTCCGGAAATGGTATCCCGCGTCACTCACGAAGCTGATGACCGCCTATGTGACCTTCAAGGCGATGAAGGCCGGAAGGCTGGGGCTGGACACGCCGGTGACCATGAGCAAGAAGGCTGCCGATCAGCCGGCCAGCAAGATGTATTTCAAGCCCGGCTCGAAGCTGACGATGGACAGCGCACTCAAGTTGCTGCTTGTGAAGTCTGCCAATGACGTTGCGGTTGCCATCGCGGAAACCGTCGGTGGCTCGCTCGACGAGTTCATCGTCATGATGAATGCGGAAGCGGGGCGCCTCGGGATGGGATCCACGCGGTTCATCAATCCTCATGGCCTTCCGGGCAAGGGGCAGTACACCACAGCGCGCGACCTGGCCGTCCTGGCGCTTCACTTGAAGCGCGAGTTTCCTGAATATGCCGGCTACTTCTCGCTTGAGGGCGTCAGCACCGGCAAGAAGAACTATGGGAACTTCAACATGCTCGTCGGCCGGTTCGACGGTGCCGACGGCATGAAGACCGGCTTCATTTGCGCCTCTGGCTTCAATCAGGTGTCCTCGGCCACGCGCGGCGGCCGCACTGTCGTCTCTATCGTACTCGGTTCCGACAGCCTTGCAGGGCGTGCGGATGATTCTGCCGACCTCCTGCAACAGGGATTGCGTGCTCCGCTGGGGCAGGGCGTTCCGCTGGGCTCATTGGCGCCCTATGGCGATACGGCCACGCTGAATGATATCAGCGCGGAAATCTGCAACCCGAAGGCCGCCAAGGTGCGTAGCGAAGGGCGTGACGATGCCGGTCGCATGATCGTGAAGTCGCCCTATATCAAGGAACGGAGCCGGCCGCCGGAATACAGCTTCGCTGGTCTCATTCCGGGCTCGGAGGCCGTTGCTGCCAAGACCGGAAAGAACGAGATCGCCAACGTTCCGATCCCGCTTCCGCGCCCAACTTTCTAGTCCGGTCACTGATGTCTACATCCGTCAATCGCATTCCAGTTTCGATCCTCACGGGCTTTCTCGGCGCGGGAAAATCGACGCTTCTCAACCGGATACTCCAGGATCCCGCAACCACTGACACCGCCGTCATCATCAATGAATTTGGCGAGGTGGGCATAGACAATCTGCTGGTGGAATCGTCAGGCGATACGCTGGTTCAGCTTGCCAACGGCTGCCTGTGCTGCACGGTGCGCGGTGAGCTGGTCGATACGCTGGCGACGATGATGGACAACATCCAGACAGGTCGGTTGAAGCCGGTGCGGCGCGTGGTCATCGAAACGACGGGATTGGCGGACCCGACCCCGGTCATGCAGTCCGTCATGGGGCATCCCGTCATTGCGCAGAACTTCGAACTCGACGGTGTCATCACGCTGGTCGATGCGGTCAACGGTCTTTCGACGCTGGAACGCCATAAGGAGGCGGTCAAGCAGGTTGCCGTCGCAGATCGACTTATTGTCTCGAAAGCGACGATGGCAGATGCTGCTCAGGTGGAGGCGCTTCAAGCGCGGCTTGCAGAACTGAATCCGCGAGCGCCGAGGCTGGATGGCGATGCCCCGGAGGCGGGTACTGCGTCAATCCTCGTGAACGGGATCTATGATCCGGCGACGAAAATCGCCGATGTCGATCGTTGGCTGCGGGACGAAATCTCGGGCGCTGCGCATGCGCATCATCATGGCCATCACCACCATGATCATCACGAGGGCCACGATCATCACCACCAGCACGACGTCAACCGTCACGGCGACGATATCAGGTCGTTCTCGATCATTCACGACAAGCCGATCGATCCGATAGCGATCGAGATGTTCGTCGATCTGCTTCGCTCGGCGCATGGCGAGAAGCTGCTGCGGATGAAGGCGGTGGTGGCGCTGTCAGACAACCCGGAGCGTCCGCTGGTCCTGCACGGAGTGCAGAACATCTTCCACCCGCCGCATCGCTTGAAGGCCTGGCCTGCCGGATCGGATCGGCGCACCCGCATGGTGCTGATCACGCAGGGCCTGCCAGAGGCATTCGTGTCCGATCTCTTTGCCGCTTTTACCGGACAGCCACGGATCGACAGACCGGACCGCGCCGCGTTGGAAGACAATCCGCTCGCCGTTCCGGGCTTCCGGATGTGAGGCGAAGCCTTGGGCAGTCAGCCTTTGCGGATGCAGAAGCGATGGCCGTCGGCGGTTTTTTGGGATTGAAGAAGCTCGTGCCCTTCTTCGCGGCAGAAATGCGGGATGTCTATTCCCGCGAGCGGATCGCTCGTTTCGATGACGAGGTCTTCGCCGCTTCTGATTGTCTTGAGCCGACGGCGAGTTTTCAGGACCGGCAGCGGGCATTTGAGGCCACGTAGGTCATAGACCTCGTGCGCTACCTCGGACATCATTCCCCGCCCCAGAACTTCCAGAATGGCTTTTTCCTGTTCTCGCCCTCGCTCACCGGTGGAGCCGCATAAGCAAGTGGGTTCTGCGTCGGGATCGGCACGGTCGTCGTCGAAGCGTCCGCAGTCGCGGTTTGTTCGGCAGGCGATGCGGCCGGTGTCTCGACCTGCTGCGGAAGTCGGTCCTGCCTCATCCGTTCTGCCGCGGTTTGCGGCCGCGAGGAAGTGGAAGCGAGCATGGTGCCTGCAGGCTTGCTCTCCGGAGCGGAGCGCTTCGCCACAAGAGCTTCGAACTCGTTCTGTTTCATCAGCTTGCCGGCATCGAGCGATGAGCCGGTCGGCGCATAGGCCAGATCGCGGCCTTTCCGCTTGTCGGCGACGATCGCCTTCCGTTCCGCTTCCGTGGGCTCATACCAGACCATTCCGTCCAGCTTGTTGACAGCCTTCTGGTAGGCAAGGTCATAGCTTTTCTGGTGGGAGGCCATGGCGACATTGAGGGACGGCGGCGTGGACATCGGGGGGCAAGCCGCTGCGCCGCTGCCGAACTGCTGGCTGCCGCTCAGTTGCTGGTTGAAGACGTACTTGCTGTCACAGATAGCAACATCCGGGGGACGCTTGGTCACCTCGAAGTTGTCGTAACCCACCTTCAGCATATCCCAGAAGTCGGAATGTTCGCTATTGCGATGGCGAGCCATGTTTTCGGCCGTCATGCGGAACGGGAAGGCCTGCAGCTGAACGGACGTCTGGCCGCCCTTGAAAGCATCGCGGGCGAAGGCGTAGATCTCCAGAACCTGCTCGTCGCTCATCGAATAGCAGCCGGACGAAGAACATGCGCCGTGGATCATCAGGTTGGAGCCGGTGTGGCCATTGGCTTGATCGTAGCGGTTCGGGAAGCCGGTGTTGATGGCGAGGTAGTATTTGGAATTCGGGTTGAGGTGCGCCGGTGTGAGATTGTAGAAGCCTTCGGGCGCCTGACGGTCACCCTCTTTCTTCTTTGGACCCAGTTTGCCCGACCAGGCGCAGATCTGGTAGCTGGCGATCACGTCGAAACGGTTATCAGCCTTTGCTTTCCAGACTTCCAGAATGCCTTCTTCCTTGAAGATGCGCACCATGATCGGTGAGGTGCGCGGCATGTTCTTCTTCTTCATTTCCGCGACGACGCGGGATGGCAGCGGGTGCTCCACCTTGTTCTTGACGTGGGAGAGGTCCACGGAATCGAGAGTATCGTTGCAGCCTGCAAGGGCAGTAGCGAATAGCAGGGCGATGGCTATGTTTTTCAGGCGCATAAGCATGGACCACGTAACTGTTTACGGCGGACATAATCGGCACAACAACAGTGATAAATAAAGCGGTAATCTTTACATATTCTTAACCGCTTCGCCCCGTCTGTAAAGCATCGTAGCGGTTAAGTCACTCTGGTCAGCAATGTGGCCAAATTTGGCGCGTCCCGGGAATTTCCGAGAATTACAGGTTCCGTCCGATCTGCAGGAACTTCTGACGGCGCGCGGCCCTAACCTCGTCACCCGACAATTTGCCGAGATCCGCCAAGGCCGAGGCGATGACGTCGCCGGTGCCGGAAATCACCTTCTGCGGGTCGCGATGCGCTCCACCGGTTGGCTCCGGGATGATGCCGTCGATGATCCCCAGTTCCTTCAGGTCGTCCGAGGTGATCCGCATGTTGGTGGCGGCTTCCTTTGCGCGCGCGGAATCACGCCACAGAATGGAAGCTGCACCTTCCGGCGAAATCACCGAGTAGATGGCATGCTGGAGCATGTAGACGCGGTTTCCGGTGGCGATCGCGATCGCTCCGCCGGAGCCGCCTTCGCCGATGACGACCGAGACCATGGGTACACGTACCGCCAGGCACATTTCTGTGGAACGTGCGATTGCCTCCGCCTGGCCACGCTCTTCGGCACCGACGCCAGGGTAGGCGCCTGCGGTGTCAACCAGAGTAATGATCGGCAAGCCGAAGCGGTCGGCCATTTCCATGACGCGGATCGCCTTGCGGTAACCTTCCGGTCGCGGGCTGCCGAAGTTATGCTTCAACCGGCTCTTCGTGTCGTGACCCTTTTCCTGGCCGATAACGGCGACAGGCTGGCCGCGGAAGCGCGCAAGTCCGGTCTGGATGGCCGCATCTTCACCGAAGGTCCGGTCACCGGCCAGCGGCGTGAATTCAGTGAACAGATTGGCCGCATAGTCGACGAAATGCGGGCGCTGCGGATGACGCGCGACCTGCGTTTTCTGCCATGCGTTGAGCCGCCCGTAGATTTCTTCGGTCGCCTCGCGAACCCGTACCTCAAGCCGCGCGATCTCTTCCGACGTGTCGATGCTCTCGTCTTCGGCGGCTAGCTTCTTCAGCTCGTGGATCTTCCCCTCGAGGTCCGAGATTGGTTTTTCGAAATCGAGATAAGTCTGCATGAAATCCGTTTTCCGATCGTTTGGCTCTGGCGGCGGCCCTCTAATCCCGGTTTTTGGCCAGTTTTGCAAGAGGGTGGTGTGTTTGCACCAGTTGCCTCAGCCTCTCTTCGAGGACGTGGGTGTAAATTTGAGTAGTGGAAATGTCGGAATGACCGAGCAGTTCCTGGACCACGCGAAGGTCCGCTCCGTTCTGAAGTAGATGGCTCGCAAATGCATGTCGCATGACGTGCGGCGAAATTACGGCGGCTCTAAGTCCTGCGCGTGCAGCAAGCACCTTGAGGTCGCGTGCGAAGACCTGCCGCGGCAGATAGCCATCCTTGCCGGTGGAAGGAAAAAGCCAGGGGCTGTCGTCGCCATCCGCCAGGGCCTTGCCGCGGGCCTCGCCGTACAGCGCCAATGCCTCGATGGCCGATCGCGACAAGGGAACGAGGCGCTCCTTGTTGCCTTTCCCGCGAATGATCAGGAAGCGTCCCTCCTGATCCAGAACCTTGACCGGCAGGGATACCAGTTCGCTGACACGCATGCCGGTCGCGTAAAGCAGTTCGAGCAAGGCGAGCATCCTCAGGCGGGAATGCTGGCCGGCATCGGGATCAGCTGCCTCCAAGGCTGCGCGATCGAGAAGACGCGTCACGTCGTCCTCGCTCATGATCTTCGGCAGTGACCTTCCTTTCTTCGGGCTGTCCAGGATAGCTGTCGGGTCGTCGCCCCGCAGGCCCTCCGCATACAGGAATTTGTAGAACTGTCGCATGGCGGACAACCTGCGCGCTTGCGAGCTGGCTGCAAATCCCTTCTTTCCCAAGGTCGAGAGGTAGGCGCTCAGGTCGGTGCTGGTAGCATTCAGGGCCGAGATTTTCCTGGAGCCGAGAAAAGCGTGGAGATCATCGAGATCGCGCTGATACGACACCAGCGTGTTCCCGGCCGCGCCGCGCTCGGCGCTCATCATTTCCAGAAAGGCTTCGATGTGGGCTTGTGTCAGGTCGGCCATCGGGGCCTCACTGCTGTGGTGGCGGGTTCAGGCGCTCGGATGGCACCCGTACCGTGACATCCCGTTCGCGCGGTTCCACCAGCATGACCAAGCCCCACATACTTCCGTAGATGAGTCCGGCGATGGCTGCGAGGACAAACAGGAAACGAAAGAGCGTTGGCATGGGTCGAACTGTCCTTTTGCGAAATCCGCTGCCCGGCTCGCCAACTATATGTGAAATGCGGTTTCGACAAGCCGGGAGGCGCACAGGCGGGACTTTTCGCCACGGCAACGACTTGACGCTGCGGGTCCATTTGTCGATACCATTTTCCAAATGGATCTTGGACGATGACCGACCTTCTCATACCCGTGGCCGCGCCTTCCGTGGCTGATCAGGCTCGCGCCACGCTCGACAACCGCAACCTTATCTTCGTGGGCCTGATGGGCGCGGGAAAGTCCGTGATCGGTCGCATGGTCGCTCAAGCGCTCTCGGTCCCGTTTATCGACACAGACGTGGAGATCGAACGGGTCTCCTGCATGACGATTGCCGAACTCTTTGCGGCCTATGGCGAGAACGAGTTCCGTGCGCTTGAAACACGCGTCATCGGGCGGTTGCTGAAAGGCGGTCCTCGCGTCATCTCCACAGGCGGCGGTGCCTTCATCAACGAGAATACCCGCCGCCTTATCAAGGAAGGTGGTATTTCCGTCTGGCTGAACGCGGATCTCGATGTTCTTTGGGAACGGGTCAACAAGCGCGACCACCGTCCGCTGCTAAAGACGGAGAACCCGAAGGCAACGCTGGAGAACCTGATGAACCAGCGTTATCCCGTATATGCCGAGGCGGACCTGACGGTGCATTCCGGCAATGTTCGCAAGGAAGTCATGGTGAATAACGTCCTGTCGGCAATTGTCGGCCTGACGCAGAAAGGCGACGTGCAATGAATGCTCCTTCTCTCAAAGTCAGCGAGCGGTTGGTTCATGTTCCGCTTGGAGAACGGGCCTACGACATCCTCATCGGCCCCGGGCTGATTACGCGTGCCGGTGGCGAATTCAGCGCGCGGCTGAAGGGCCGTCGTGCGGCGATCATCACCGACGAGCATGTCGGACCACGCTACCTCGCGTCCCTGATGGACAGCCTGCAGACCGATGGAATTGAAGCCGTTTCCCTGACGCTGCCGGCGGGGGAAAAGACGAAGAGCCTTGAATCCCTTGCTGCCGTGACGGACATGGTGCTATCGGCTCGTATCGAGCGCAACGATGCCGTGATCGCTCTGGGCGGCGGCGTCATAGGCGATCTGGCCGGCTTTGCGGCGGGTATCGTCCGGCGCGGCGTGCGCTTCGTGCAGATCCCGACGTCGCTCCTGGCGCAGGTCGATTCCTCCGTGGGGGGAAAGACCGGCATCAACACGCGCCATGGCAAGAACCTCCTCGGCGTCTTCCATCAGCCGGATCTGGTGCTTGCCGACACGGGCGTTCTCGATACCTTGTCGCCTCGCGAATTCCGTGCCGGCTACGCCGAAGTCGTGAAATACGGGTTGATCGACAAGCCCGACTTCTTCGATTGGCTCGAAAAGCACTGGAAGCAGGTTTTCGAGGGCGGCCCGGAACGGATGGAAGCTATTGCGGTCAGCTGCCAGGCCAAGGCCGATGTCGTTGTCGAGGATGAACGGGAAACGGGGCGTCGTGCGCTTCTCAATCTCGGGCATACGTTCGGTCATGCGCTGGAGGCGGCAACCGGCTATGACAGTAGCCGGCTCGTGCACGGCGAAGGCGTTTCGATCGGTATGGTGCTGGCGCACAAGTTTTCCGCGCGTCTCAACCTCGCAAGTCCCGATGACGCGAAACGCGTTGTCTCCCACCTTTCGGACGTCGGCTTGCCGACCGGGATCAGCGACATCAAAGGCGAGTTGCCGCCGACCGAGGTCCTCATGGACGCCATTGCACAGGACAAGAAGGTCAAGAGCGGGAAGCTCACCTTCATCCTGACGCGGGGCATAGGCCAGTCTTTCGTCGCGGACGACGTCCCTTCCTCTGAGGTCCTATCGTTCCTAGAGGACATGCGAACGAAATGACAGCAACTCCGGGCCTGATTTCGCGCGCAGCAAACGCGGTGATACGCGGCATCCTGCGCTGCACGGGTGCAACTCTTTCGTCGCCTACGCTCGCTCTTTCGAGCCACGACGATCTGCATGCCGCGCTGGACCTCCTGCATCAGACCGGAAGCTACGACAAGGCGGACCGGGACCGTCTGAGTGGATTGTTCGACCTCGAGGAGCTCGAGGTCTCCGACGTCATGAAGCATCGGATGGTCATGCGAGCGGTCAACGCGGACGATCCGCCGGAAGTGGCTGTCCGCGCCGTGTTGGAAAGCCCGTTCACGCGCATGCCGGTGTGGCGGAATTCGACGGAAAACATCATCGGCGTCGTCCATGCCAAGGATCTGCTGCGGGCGCTTGCGGAGCCGAATGTCGAGCCTGAAAACCTCGATATCGTCAAGATCGCACAGAAGCCTTGGTTCGTTCCTGACAGCACGAGCCTCAAGGATCAGCTCAATGCCTTCCTTCGGCGCAAGGTGCATTTTGCGATCGTTGTCGACGAATATGGGGAAGTGCAGGGTCTGGTGACCCTTGAAGACATTCTCGAAGAGATCGTCGGTGATATCGCCGATGAGCACGATCTCGAGATCCAGGGCGTTCGGCAGGAGGCAGACGGCTCCATCATCGTCGATGGATCGGTGCCGATTCGGGACCTCAACCGCGCGCTTGATTGGAGCCTGCCGGACGAAGAAGCGACGACGATTGCGGGCCTCGTCATCCACGAATCGAAGCTCATCCCTCAGGAACGCCAGGCATTTACCTTCTTCGGCAAGCGCTTCATCGTCATGAGGCGGGAGAAGAACCGAATCACGAAGCTGCGGATCCGGCCGGCCGATTCGGTCGATTCGCCGGCGGAGTGACGCCTACCAGCGCGTCGGTTCCCCGGGTGCTGCTGCCTCGATCGCCAGCGCATGGAGGCCTGCATCCAGGACTGGCTTGAGAGCATCGTTGACGGCGCGGTGTCGTTGCAGGCGGCTCATGTCGATGAATTTAGCCGATACGACACGCACGCGCATATGGGTCTCGCCTTCGCCGTCGAAGCCAGGCTGATGCCCGGCGTGTTGATGGCTCTCGTTGATCACCTCCAGCTTCTCGGGCGTGAAGCTCTCCTGGAGAATGGTTTCGATTCGGGTTTTGACGGTCGTCACCTGGGTCTCCGCGGGTCATAAAAAGGGCGTCCCAAAAACCAGCAAGAAAGCGGTTTGTCAATTCTTGTAGCACGTTCATCTGCACCCCATAATGTCGTCGTATGAAACTGGACTCCAAATATTTCGATCGCATTCGGACGCGCCGGAAGACTCAGCAGGAAACTGCTGTCGAGGCACCTTCGTGCCAATGGGACGGGTGCGAAAAGCCGGGGGGCCATCGGGCGCCTGTCGGGCGCAACGCCGAAGGTCAGTTCTTCCTCTTCTGCTTCGAGCACGTGAAGGAATACAACAAGGGCTACAACTACTTCTCCGGCCTGTCCGACGGCGAGATCGCGCGCTATCAGAAGGAAGCCGTTACGGGTCACCGCCCGACCTGGACTGTCGGGGTCAACAAGTCGGTGAAGGATGCGCCGCTTCATTCCACGCTTCGCTCGGGGTCGGCTGCTTCGCAGCACCGAATCAAGGATCCCTTCAGTTTCGTGGCAGGAGGCCGGGCAAAGGGACCGCGGTACCAGACCGCAGGGCGCAAGCTGAAGACGCTTGAAGCCAAGGCATTCGATACGATGGGCCTTGGTGCCGCCGCCACATCCGCCGAGATCAAGAGCCGTTACAAGGAGTTGGTGAAAAAGCACCACCCGGATGCCAATGGTGGGGATCGCGGTTCGGAAGAACGTTTTCGCGCTGTGATTCAAGCATATCAGTTGTTGAAGCAAGCCGGTTTCTGCTAAGCGATAACGCGAACGGCAGAGGAAATGGCTGCCGGGCGGTGGCCCGCGCCTTGGAGAGATAATGAGCAAGATCGATCTTGATATTTCAAACCTTCCCGACACCACGATTTCAGTCCGGGAAGTTTTCGGCATCGACACCGACATTCGGGTGCCCGCTTACAGCAACGGCGACCCTTATGTGCCAGATCTCGATCCGGATTACCTTTTCGACCGCGATACGACGCTCGCCATCCTCGCAGGCTTCGCACACAACCGACGCGTCATGGTCTCCGGCTTTCACGGGACCGGCAAGTCGACACATATCGAGCAGGTTGCCGCGCGCCTCAACTGGCCGTGCGTGCGCATCAACCTCGACAGCCACGTCAGCCGTATCGACCTTGTCGGCAAGGATGCCATCGTCCTGAAGGACGGCAAGCAGGTCACCGAATTCAAGGACGGCATCCTGCCCTGGGCATACCAGCACAACGTTGCGCTCGTCTTCGACGAATACGATGCGGGCCGCCCGGACGTCATGTTCGTCATTCAGCGCGTGCTGGAATCGTCAGGTCGCCTGACATTGCTCGACCAGAGCCGCGTCATCCGCCCACACCCGGCCTTCCGGATCTTTGCAACCGCCAACACTGTGGGCCTGGGCGATACCACCGGCCTCTATCACGGCACGCAGCAGATCAACCAGGCGCAGATGGACCGCTGGTCGATCGTTACGACCCTGAACTATCTGCCGCATGACCAGGAAGTCGATATCGTCGCTGCGAAGGTGAAGAGCTTCGGAAAGACCGCCGAGGGCCGCGAGACCGTTTCCAAGATGGTGCGCGTCGCAGATCTCACCCGTTCGGCTTTCATGAACGGCGACCTTTCGACCGTCATGAGCCCGCGTACCGTCATCACCTGGGCGGAAAATGCGGAGATCTTCGGCGATATCGCCTTCGCGTTCCGCATCACCTTCCTCAACAAGTGCGACGAGCTGGAGCGCACGCTGGTTGCCGAACAGTATCAGCGGTCCTTCGGCGTAGAGCTGAAGGAGAGCGCTGCCAATATCGTATTGGGAGCTTGAGGCAACAATCGGCATGGCAGGACCGGGAGACAATCTGAAGGGCAAGTCAGGCGGGCTGGTGGATACCGAGCCGATGCGCCGGGCGATCACGGGCTGTGTGCGCTCGATCGCGGGCAATGGCGAGGTAGAAGTCTCGTTCGCCAACGAACGCCCCGGACTTGCGGGCGACCGTATCCGGCTACCCGAAATCTCCAAGCGCCCTACGGCTAACGAGATTGCCGTCACGCGCGGCCTCGGCGATTCCATGGCCTTGAGGATCGCCTGCCACGACACGAACGTCCACGCCACTCTGGCACCACAGGGAAGCGACGCCCGCAGCATCTTCGATGCGGTCGAGCAGGCCCGTGTGGAATCGATCGGCGCGTCGCGCATGAGCGGCATGGCGTCGAACCTGGATTCGATGAATGCGGAGAAGTACGCGAAAGCGAATTTTTCGGGCATCGAACGGCAGGAAGATGCGCCTATTGCCGAAGCCATGGCCATGCTGGTGCGCGAGAAGCTTGCCGGCACCAAGGCTCCTGCGAGCGCCGGCAAGGTGCTCGATCTGTGGAGGCCCTTCATCGAAGGAAAGGCCGGTACCGACCTTGATAATCTCAAGGGTGCGATCGAGGACCAGCAGGCCTTCGCGAAGCTCGTGAGGCACATGCTCTCTTCCATGCAGATGGCCGAGGATCTCGGGGACGACGATTCCGAACCCGAGGAGATGGAAAACCCGAACGACGACGACCAGCAGCGCAGCAACGAGGCGGAAAACGAGGAAATCGAGGAAGAGGCCGGCTCCGATGCCGCTCCCGCCGAGCAGAGCGAGGCTGCGGACGACGAGCTTGACGAAGGGGAAATGGACGGCGCCGAAATGTCCGATGACGACATGTCGGACGAGGCTGACGACCATTCCGAGACACCCGGCGAAACCCGCCGCCCCAACAGCCCCTTCGACGACTTCAACGAGAAGGTCGACTACCACATCTTTACGCAGGAGTTCGACGAGGAGATTCTCGCCGAGGAGCTTTGCGACGAGGCGGAACTCGAACGGCTGCGAGCTTTCCTCGACAAGCAGCTTGCGCACCTGCAGGGTGCGGTCGGGCGCCTCGCCAATCGCCTGCAACGTCGATTGATGGCTCAGCAGAACCGCTCCTGGGATTTCGACCTCGAAGAAGGCTACCTCGATCCTGCGCGTCTCGTGCGCCTCATCATCGATCCCATGCAGCCGCTCTCCTTCAAGAAGGAGCGGGACACGCAGTTCAGGGATACGGTGGTTTCGCTGGTGATCGACAATTCCGGTTCGATGCGCGGCCGGCCGATCACCGTCGCGGCGACCTGCGCTGACATCCTTGCTCGGACGCTGGAGCGTTGCGGCGTCAAGGTAGAGATCCTCGGCTTCACGACCAAGGCCTGGAAGGGCGGGCAGGCGCGCGAACAGTGGCTTGCCGGCGGGAAGCCGGCTAATCCGGGCCGTCTCAACGACCTGCGCCACATCGTCTACAAGTCGGCGGACGCGCCTTGGCGCCGTTCGCGCCGCAATCTTGGTCTGATGATGCGCGAAGGGCTTCTGAAGGAAAACATCGATGGCGAGGCGCTGATGTGGGCGCATAACCGCCTGATCGCCCGGCCGGAACAGCGCAAGATCCTGATGATGATCTCCGATGGTGCGCCGGTCGACGATTCGACGCTATCGGTGAACCCTGGCAACTATCTCGAACGGCATCTGCGGGCGGTAATCGAGCAGATTGAAACGCGCTCGCCCGTCGAACTCCTGGCGATCGGTATCGGCCATGATGTCACTCGCTATTATCGCAAGGCCGTGACGATCGTCGATGCGGACGAGCTTGCCGGTGCGATGACCGAACAGCTTGCGGCGCTCTTTGCAGAGAATGGTGCCGCTGCCGGCGGAAGAGCGCGGCGGGCCGGTTGAAGGTCGGAAATCTGAAGCGCGCGCGGCTGCCTGCCTGGGGATGTGCGTTTGCTCTCTTGGCTTTTCCCGTTGCCCCTGCAAGCGAATTCGTACCGGTCGTTTCCCGATCCATCCAGCAGTTCAAGCCGGGCTCTCCGCAGACCCGTTATGGCTCCCTAGAGTTCATCGGGGGCATCCAGTATTCGTCCTCCGACAGCAGGGTCGGCGGCGTGTCGGCGATCCGTTTTCGGCCGAACGGCCGTGACTTTGTCGCGGTGCTCGATACCGGCGACTGGATGACGGGTTCGATCGTCCGCGACGCGGACGGCCGCATTTCAGACTTGTCGCAGCTTTCCGTGGTCGCGATGCGTGCGCAGGAGCAGAACCCGTCGAAGTTCGATGTGGATGCAGAGGGGCTCGCGGTACGTGAAGGAGAGCTGCTTGTCGGCTTCGAACGCCGCCATCGGATAGATGCCTATCCCGATCCGGGGTTCGAGACAGCACAGCCACGATCAGTCGATATGGTGATCCCCCGCCGCGAACTGCGCGCAAATGGTGGAATAGAGACGCTTGCCACCGCCCCGGCGGACAGCGCCTTGAAAGGCGCCGTCGTGGTGGTCGCCGAGCGGAGCATCGACGAGGACGGCAACCTGTTTGCCGCCGTGCTCGACGGCCCGCTGAAGGGGATCTTCAAAGTCGTGCGCAACGAGCCCTGGGCCGTGACCGACGGTGCGTTCCTGGAAGGCGGCGATCTTCTGCTGCTGGAGCGCCGCTTCAGCTACACCGGCGGCGTCGGTATGCGCATCCGCCGCATCGAGGCTGGCGTGATCCGCCCGGGCGCTTTGATCGATGGCGAGGTGCTGATCGAGGCTGACATGGGTGCCGAGATCGACAATATGGAAGGACTTGATGTGGTTCGAGGCCCCGATGGCGTCCCCCGGATCATCGTCGTTTCCGACGACAACCGATCCTTTCTTCAGCGTAACCTGATGCTGGAATTCCGGCTGACGGAGTGACCACCGGCCGGATTGAAAATCAGGCAGATTTTACCGTCGGCATCGGCTTCAGCACGTTCATCAGCGCGCCATAGGGCAGCAGCAGGACAACGCCGGCCATCACTTTCACGACGAGGTCGCCAAGCGCCCACGAGATCCAGCGCGGTGCCTCTGTGGCAAGGACACCCAGGATCGGTGCAGGTGCGACCGCAAAATCCACGTTCGGACCGATGAAGGCGAAGAAGGGGGCGAAGGCCAGCGAGAAAAACAGCGCCGTATCGATCACCGTTCCGACCATCGATGCAGCCAGCGGGGCTTTCCACCAGGTCTTGCGGCGAAGTTCGTTGAATACGGAGATGTCGAGTAACTGGCCTATCAGAAAGGCTGTCCCGGAGGCAATCGCGATGCGCGGCTCGGAAAGCCAGAAGGACAATGCCACGCCGACCACGAAGCCGACGTAAACCACGCGGCGTGCGATCGCGGGGCCGAACTGGCGGTTGGTGAGATCGGTGACCAGGAATGCAACCGGATAGGTGAAGGCACCCCAGGTGAGGAGATCGCCAAGCGCGATGCCCCACAGCGTTCCAGTCAGATGGAACTGCACGAGAATGTTGGATGCGACCACGATGGCCGCCATCGGTGTGGAATAGATAAGGGTAGAGCGTATCGCTAGCATTTTTTTATCCTGGGTGATGCCACCAGTTGGGGATTGGTTCAACAGAAAGGGCTTGCCGGATTTCCGTCAAGCCCTTCCAGGAACCGGTGATGTAACTGCGAGCGCTTTAAGCGGCTGCGGCAGTCTTCTTGGCGATCTGGCGACGCAGAAGGCGGGCGCGCATCGACAGTTCCTTCTCGTCAGCCTTCAGAAGGAAGGCGTCGAGGCCGCCGCGATGCTCGACAGAGCGAAGCGCGTGAGCCGTTACACGAAGACGGAAGCGCTGGCCGAGAGCGTCGGAGATCAGCGTGACGTGGCACAGGTTCGGCAGGAACCGGCGACGCGTCTTGTTGTTGGCGTGGCTGACATTGTTGCCCGACTGGACGCCCTTGCCGGTCAATTCGCACATACGGGACATGGTACACCTTTGTTCTTATGCAATTGAATGGTACTTCCGGGCAATGCTCGGCGCGCCGATCCAACTGGTCTGATTGGAAAGTTGCGGTTCTATAGTCAGTGGGGCCGCGGACGTCAAGCCAAACCTTGGCCTTCCACCGTGATTCCGTTCGAACAGCGTTCAAGCGGCTATTTTCTTGCCACAGTGCGGGCCTTATATCAGGTTACCGGGATGGTATGAAGCCATCTCTCCTTTTTGAGGCTTTTCATGATTGGGCGTCGTCTGTCCCGCCTTGCCTTTGCACTGTCAATCGCGCTTCTGGCCAGCCCGGCCGGCACCGCCGGTTTGCAGCATGTGAGCGAGTACGACATCTCCCTCGGCGTGCTCCCTATCGCCAAGGCGTCGTTCTCCAGCGAGTTCGGTGGTAACGGCTATCGCATCAGCGGCAGCTTCCGGTCCTGGGGTATTGCGGAGATCATCACCAAGATCTCTGCCGAAACGACCGTCAGCGGCCGCAAGCGGGGCGACAAGCTTCAGGCTGACCGCTACAGCCTCGTCTACAAGACCGGCAAACGTACACGTGTCTATGACGTTACCTACCGTAACGGAAACGTCACGCGGACGGTCATGAGGCCGGAGCCGAAGCAGCGACCGGAGAGTTGGGTACCTGTGACCGAAGGAGATCTGCGCGCGGTTCTTGATCCGCTCAGCGGTCTCGTCTTCGATGGCGATGCCAGGGTATGCCCTCGGCGGGTGCCGATCTATGACGGCGAATCCCGGTTGGATCTGGTGCTGACACCAAAGGGAACGAAGGCGTTCTCCACGGATGGTTTCGAAGGCGAGGCCATCGTCTGCGAGATCCGCTATGAACCCAAGTCCGGTTTCCGCCGGGGCCGAAGCGATATCGAGTACCTCAGGAAAACGCCGATGGAGGTCTGGTTTGCCAAGGCCCGATCGGTCAATGTATATGCTCCGGTCTACGCCCGCATTCCCACCAGGATGGGGCAGGTCTATGTGAAGGCTGCACGGTACGGCGGCTAGCGCAGGTTCAAAGGACTACAGCGCTCTTGGCGCGCGCTGTAAGGGGCAGGGGCCCATAGAGGGAGCATTGTGAAAGTTCGCGGTACGCTGATCGGCTTTACGGCGATCCTGATGTGGTCGCTGCTCGCGTTGATGACGGCAGCATCGGGCAAGATGCCGCCTTTCCAGCTCTCAGCGGTGGCGTTTGCAATCGGCAGTCTTCCCGGCCTCCTGCTTTTCGCGGTGAAGCCCGAACGCCTGAAGTTCCTCAGGCAGTCGCCGAAGGTCTGGATCGTCGGCATTGCCGGCCTGTTCGGCTACCATTTTCTTTACTTCACCGCATTGCGCAATGCGCCGGCCGTCGAGGCGGGGCTGATCGCCTATCTCTGGCCTCTGTTCATCGTGGTCGGATCGGCGCTTCTGCCGGGCGAAAGGCTGCGCTGGTATCACGTCGCGGGTGCGCTTGCCGGTCTGGCGGGCACCGTTGCGATCGTTTCACGCAACGGCATTTCGTTCGACGACCGCTATGCGCTCGGCTATGGCGCCGCTTTCCTGTGTGCCTTCACCTGGTCCGGTTACTCGCTGCTGACCCGCCGCTTCGACCGCGTCTCGACGGATGTCGTGACCGGCTTCTGCATGGCCACCTCCCTGCTGTCTCTCGTCTGTCATCTTTTTCTGGAAACGACTGTCTGGCCCGAAAATGCGGGTGAGTGGATTGCGGTGGTCGGTCTCGGACTGTTGCCGGTCGGCGCTGCCTTCTATGCCTGGGACTATGGCGTCAAAAACGGTGATATCCAGATCATTGGCGCAGCAAGCTACGCGGCACCGCTTCTCTCGACGTTGATCCTTGTTCTCAGTGGCTTCGCCGAGCCTGACTGGCGCATTCTGCTGGCCTGCCTTCTCATCGCCGGCGGTGCGCTGCTCGCTGCTCGTGACATGCTGAAGCCCCGCGCTTCGCCAGAGCCCACGCCTGCGGAATAAACGAAGTTAGTCCTGCCCCGGCTCCCATTCAGGCGGAGCCATTTCGAATGCGGCAAACTCGAAGCCCGGAGCGACGGTGCAGCCGACCAGAGTGTAGTCGCCCAGCGGTTCGGCTGCTTGCCAGGCATTTGCCGGGACAATCGCTTGCGGGCGCTCGCCTCTTTCAAGATCAGTTCCAAGCGTCACGTGTGTCGCGGTCTTTCCGTCATCGGAGATGCTCAGTCGCAGAGGTGATCCGGAATGGAAATGCCAGATCTCGACCGCGTCGCGGACGCGGTGCCAGTGGGAGCGGCTCCCAGCCTCGAGCAGGTAATAAATTGCTGTCGAGTGGCCGCGCGCACTGCCGTTGGTGTCGCGGAAAGTCTCCACGTACCACCCGCCTTCGGGGTGGCGCTGCATCCCGAACGTCCGGATGATTTCGGCCGCGGTCATGTCAGAAGTTGTCCTTGCGCTTGCGGATCTCAGCAAAGACTTCCTCGTTTGTCCTGCTTTCCATCAGCAAGTTGCGACGGATCGCGGGATCGGTTGCGCGCAGGAAGGGATTTGTTTCCTTCTCCAGCCCGATTGTGGTGGGAATGGTGAACTTACCGGCTTTCCGGGCAGTCTCGACCTCCTGCACCCTATCCTGCAGCCGCCCATTGTCGGGATCGACGCTTAGCGCGAAGCGGGCATTGGACAGGGTATATTCATGGCCGAAATAGACTGCCGTCTCATCCGGAAGGACGGCGAGCTTCTGGAGCGAGTGCCACATGTCGGCTGCGGGGCGTTCGAACAGTCGGCCGCAGCCGAGCGCGAAAAGCGTGTCGGCTGCAAACAGGATCTTGTCGTCGAGGAAGTGGTAGCAGATGTGCCCTGCCGTGTGGCCGGGCGTCTCGATCACGCAGACTGTGTGTTCGCCGAACTGGAACTCGTCTCCGTCGGCGACCGACTTGTCCAGGCCGGGAATGGCGACGGCCTCATTGATGGGGCCGATAATCTCTAGGCCGAAGCGTTCCTTGAGTGGAAGGTTTGCTTCGACATGGTCCGTATGGTGGTGTGTCGTCAGAATGTGAGTGAGTTTCCAGCCCCGCCTTGCGGCAGCATCAATGATCGGCTGTTCCTCTGGAGCATCGATCGATGCCGTCAGCCCCGTCTCGGGATCATGGACCAGCACGCCATAATTATCACTACGGCATTGAAAGACTTCAATTTCCAAAGTTTTCATATGCTGTCCCGTTGCAACATTGGATCGAAATGCAATGTAGAGACTCCCGCTTTGATGTCCAACCGCTCTCTGCTAGCATTTTTGTGATGCACACTGATATTGTCGATCTTCGTGAGTTCTATCACTCTCCGCTGGGCGCTCTGGCTGAGCGCTCGATCACGTTGGCACTTTCGTCGCTTTGGGCCAGGCTGCCGGACGAGCGTCTGGTCGGGATAGGATATACCGTTCCCTATCTCGAACGCTTCAAGGCTGATACGGAACGCACCTTCGCGTTCATGCCGGCGGGGCAGGGGGCGGTGAATTGGCCTGTCGGAGAATTGTCGGCGACGGCGCTGGTGTTCGACGAGGAATTGCCGCTGCCCGATGCTTCGGTGGATCGGATACTCATGGTCCATTCGCTGGAGTTCGCAGAAAATCCACGCGAGACTCTGAAAGAGCTGTGGCGGGTGCTGGCGCCGGGTGGGCGGCTGGTGCTCGTCGTTCCGAACCGGCGCGGCGTCTGGGCGCGGATGGAGCATACGCCTTTCGGTTCCGGACGGCCCTATTCGCGCGGGCAGCTGACGTCGCTCCTGCGGGAGACGAACTTCACTCCGGCAGCAAGTGCTGAGGCATTGTTTTTCCCGCCGTCTCGCATCCGCACGGTTCTGAGGTTCCGGAACGTGTTCGAGCGGATGGGGCGCCGCTTCTGGCCGGTTTTCTCCGGCGTCATCGTCGTCGAAGCCCAGAAGCGCCTCTACCAGGGCTTGCCGGTTGCCGCGCGGGCCTCCCGCCGCGTCTTCGTTCCAGTTCTGGCGCCGCGGGGCGTGCCCACGACGCGCAGCAGCAATCAGGGTTGAAGGTCGAAAATTGCCAGCGGCTGACCTTCCATCGCGAACGGAACGGACTCATGGACGTGAACGATCACCCATCGCCCGCCCTCTCTGGCGAAGGCGACGGTGAGGCGAAACCAGAAGCCGATTTTCTCCTTGCCGATTTTGCTGCCGGCGAGAAAGGCGAGCGCGCTGCACCAGCCGGTGTCGCCGCCGACCCGCAGGTCCGTGTTGCGGATCTCGAACTCCAGCCCGCCGTCCCATGTGTCCAGCCAGGCTTGCAAACCCGCCCTGTCGTTGCCGATCTGCTCCAGCGGCGGGGCAAGAGAGAAATTCCGGATGGTTTCCGACTGGCAGGCGATGATGCCGCCGGCATCTTTCGCCCGCAAAGCCTTTGTCCAGGTTTCCAGCACGTCGCGAATGTCGTCGAAGTCTCCGGTGCTCATGCGTTTGTTCCTCGTCGTTGAGATCATCTGAAAGACGTCTGACGCCTTGCAGTTCCGACAGGCAGGTTCAAAAAAGGGAATGCCAGCCATCACTCCACGGCCCTCGACAAAGGCCGTTTTCGGCATTAATGCCACAGGATTAACCGCCGTTACCGGTATTCTTCCAGAAGGTCGATCCCATGAGCATCGTCGTTAATGAGCCTGTTCCGCGTCCCGGTATCCTGGACATCGCCGCCTATGTGCCCGGCAAGGAACATGCGCCCGGCGTCGCGCGCGTCTTCAAGCTGTCTTCCAATGAGACGCCGCTTGGAGCAAGCCCGAAGGCGATGGAAGCCTTCAAGCAGTCCGTCGACAATCTCGAGATCTACCCGGATGGACAGGCGACCGCTCTGCGCGAGGCGATCGCCTCCGTGCATGGGCTGAACCCCGCCAACATCATGTGCGGCAACGGGTCCGACGAACTTCTCGGCCTTCTCTGCCATGTATATCTCGGCACTGGCGACGAGGGCATCATCACGGAGCACGGCTTCCTCGTCTACAAGATCCAGATCATGGGCGCCGGTGCCAAGCCGGTTGTGGTCAAGGAAAAGGACTGCACGGTTGACGTCGATGCCATCCTGGCAGCCGTCACCGAGAAGACGAAACTCGTCTTCATCGCCAATCCCGGCAATCCGACAGGGACCTTTGTTCCGGTCCCGGAAATCCGCCGCCTGCAGGCGAGCCTGCCGAAGAATGTCATCCTCGTCCTTGACGCGGCCTATGCGGAGTATGTCCGTCGCAACGATTACGAGGCGGGGCTGGAGCTGGTGTCCGCCAACCGCAATGTCGTGATGACGCGCACCTTCTCCAAGGCTTACGGCCTTGCTGCTCTTCGTATCGGCTGGATGTATGCGCCGGCTGCCATCATCGACGCGCTCAACCGTGTCCGTGGACCGTTCAACATGAATGCGCCGGCGATCGCCGCGGGTGCAGCCGCGATCCGCGACCAGGCCTTCATCGAGAAGGCGGTGGAGCACAACAACCTCTGGCTCGACAAGCTGACGCACGCATTCAATGCGCTCGGCCTGAAGGTCACGCCTTCTGTCACGAACTTCCTGCTGATCCACTTCCCCGATGTGGATGGCAAGCGGGCCGAGGACGCGGATAACTTCCTCACCAGCCGCGGCTATATCCTGCGCGCCGTGAAGGGGTATGGGTTCCCGAATTCGCTGCGGATGACCGTGGGCTCGGAAGAAGCCAACCGGGGCGTGATCGAGACGCTTGGCGAATTCATGGGCCGGGACGCATGACGGACGGCCACTTCGACCGCATCGCCCTCATCGGCATAGGCCTCATCGGCTCCTCGATCGCCCGCGATCTCAAGGAACTCGGGCTTGCCAAGGAGGTGGTGATCTCGACGCGCAGCGCGGATACCCTTCGCCGGGCTGAAGAGCTTGGGTTGGGAACGCACTATGTCGCGTCTGCGGCGGATGCGGTGAAGGACGCCGATCTCGTCATCGTTTCCGTCCCCGTCGGGGCCTCGGAGGAGGTGGCGAAACAGATCGCATCGACCCTCAAGCCAGGCGCCATCGTAACCGATGTCGGTTCCACCAAGGCTTCTGTGATCGCACAGATGGCACCCCACATTCCGCCGGGCGTCCATTTCATTCCCGGCCACCCGTTGGCCGGAACGGAGAAGTCAGGTCCCGACGCCGGCTTTGCTGGACTGTTCCGCGAACGCTGGTGCATCTTTACGCCGCTGCCGGATACGGCTCCCCATGCGCTTGCGAAGCTCAAGGCATTCTGGACCGCGCTCGGTTCACGTATCGATGAGATGGACCCGGAGCATCACGACAAGGTGCTGGCGATTGTCTCTCACCTGCCGCACATCATCGCCTACAACATTGTCGGCACGGCAGACGATCTGGAAACGGTGACGGAATCGGAAGTGATTAAGTACTCCGCCTCCGGTTTCCGCGATTTCACACGTCTGGCGGCTTCCGACCCCACGATGTGGCGCGACGTCTGCCTCCACAACAGGGATGCGATCCTTGAGATGCTGGCTCGGTTTTCCGAGGATCTTGCGTATCTCCAGCGGGCGATCCGCTGGGGTGAAGGCGACAAGCTGTTCGAACTCTTCACCCGTACCCGTGCCGTGCGTCGCTCCATCATCGAAGCCGGCCAGGACGTCGATGCGCCCGACTTCGGGCGTCACGCGCTCGACGCGAAAAAATAGGCTGGGAAGAACTTCGTCAGATCGGCGGGATCTCGCCGATCTGGATGAAGCCGCCGGCAAATACCTTACCGCGGTTGATGGTGAGGTCGATGGACGCACTCTGCCCGCCGCCGGTCAGCGCAGAAAGCATGCCGGCAACCGTTTTTAGCACGGGTGCCATATCCGGGAAGGCCTGGGCCAGGCTGTTGCGCCAGGCATCGATCTGTTCGATCTGCAGTTTCAACCGGCCGGAAAGGTAACCGTCCTGATCGATGGAGAAGGGGCCAGTCACGGTCACCACCCGTCCTTCGCCGAGGTCGGCGGATAACCTGCGCATTTCGCCTTCGGTGCCGTAGAGGGCCAGGCCGCCCGGATCCGTCCCGTCGATCATCCCGGCTCGGCCGAGCAAGGTGACGTCCATGGTCGTCGTTATCGATGGGAGCAGTTCCGCCAACCCTTCCGCTTTAATGCGGGCATTCTGCAGGTTCAATGCAGCGTCGAGGTCCTGGCCGTTCTGGCGCAGGTGCATTTCTGTCCTGTCGGCGGCCAGGGAAAATGATTGGCCGGCAGCAGAGGAGACGATGCTGGTCGTGGAACCCTGGATCACGGTTGAGGTTCGCTCGATGCCGGCTTGCTTGGCGATAAGGCTGGATTGCAGGCTGTCCCACGTGCTCGACACGGTCAGCCCGTGGCTGGTCCGCACCTCGATCGGAGCATCGACCTCCCAGACGATGTGACCGGGATTATAAACCTGCGCGGCTGAGCGCAGAGCGCCCAGGGTTGCAGAGATCCCGTTTTTGCTGTCATCGACGGCAACTCTCGAGCAAAACAGCCCTATCCGGAAAGGATAGCCGCGGTATTCTGCATCGGTGCATTCGACGGAAATGCCGTTGGCTTCCTGGCCGCCGAGCAAGGCGAGCGTCTTTTCCTTGAGTGCGGAAGCGGCATAGAACCAGCCGCCGGTATAGATGGCGACGGCAAGCACGACGGCGAGTGCGAGAAGCCAAACTTTCCTGGTGACGCCGGAGCGGCTTGACGCTGCCATGATGATCTCCAATGGTGGCTGTGATGCAGCGCAACTCAGGCTGCCGGGAACGAATGGCTCGGGATATGGACGATTTTTGGGTGTTTGGCTACGGGTCGCTAATGTGGAATCCTGGGTTCCCGTACCAGGAAAAGGCTTGCGCACATGTGTACGGGTATCGTCGTTCCCTCTGCGTCCGCTCGCACGTGCATCGCGGCACGCCGGAGCGGCCGGGGCTTGTTCTAGGTCTTGATCGAGGTGGTTCCTGCCGAGGCATCGCCTTCCGGGTCAGCGCCGAGAACGGGCCGGATGTCCTCGCCTATCTTCGCGAGAGAGAGCTTGTAACGCATGTCTACAAGGAGCGGTTGCTGTCGGTCCTGTTGAACGACCGCCGACAGGTCCATGCGGTGGGTTACGTGGTGGATCGTGAACATTTGCAGTATGCCGGCGCACTGGAAGCCCGCGATGCAGCGGAGATCGTCCGCAGCGCCATCGGCCAATCCGGACCCAATCCGGCCTATGTGATCAACACCGTCGCACATCTGCGCGAGATGGGTATCCGCGATCACTGGCTGGAAGGGGTGAGCCGCCTTATCGGCGAGGACTAGATCTCGCTCCGCTCAGCGCGCAGTTCTGCGAGCCGCGTCACTGCTGTCGGCGGCAGGCGCAGGTGCGGGTTCGATTCCACCGTTTCAATCAGAAGATCGTCGCTTGCCTTCTCCAGTGTAGTCATCAGCGTCTGAAAGAATTCGTCCGGGTCGAGGCCCGGCATGATCGGCGGCAGAATGCGGACCTTGAAATGGCCCGGATAGCGGATCGATTTGCGGCGAGGCCAGAAAAGTCCCGGGTGCATCGCGATTGGTACGACCGGCACCTGAACGTCGCGATAAATCCGCGCGATTCCGTAGCGATAGGCTGGCTCCGCACCCGGCGGCCTGCGGGTGCCTTCCGGGTAGATGACCAGCTGACGGCCGCTCTCCATCTCCTGCTTTGTACGCTGCATGACGGCGACCATGGCCTTGCCGCGCGCGCCGCGGTTGACGGGGATCATCCGCTGCTTCATCGCGTACCAGCCGAACAGCGGGATCCACAGCAATTCGCGCTTCAGGATGTAAACCGGGTCGTCCTGCCAGGGCAGGAGCGCGTAGGTGTCCCAGAAGGACTGGTGCTTCGGCGCGAATATGCAGCCGCCCTGCGGAATGTTCTCGAGCCCCTCGATCTCGAAGGTCGTGCCGACCATCTTCTCCATCAGCCAATGGCTGGAGCGTGCCCAGTTCTTCGGGACGAGATACGCCTTCTTGCGTGGCAAGATGAAGTAGATCGGTGTGAACACGACCATCGTGAGGATGAGGTTGGCGTAAAACGCCAGGTTGAACAGGATGGACCGCACCATCAGCATGTAGGACTTCCCCTTTGAATCAAGGGCTGCCTACACGAGATCTGCCTGTAACGAAAGCTGGCTTGAAAAACTCCGGATGTGTCAAAGTAGCTGCCTGAAACCGGCAGCCTCGGTTTTCTCGCGAGGTCTGAGGCCATTCGTGTGCCCCAGTCCCATCCAGTCGCGGGCGATTGCCACGACGACCTTTGCATATTCCAGGATCATTATTCGCACCACGTCCGGCTCGGTGAACCATGCCTTGCGGGTCAGGTCGGAATTGACAACAGGGTAGGGGATGAACTCGGTGACGGGATCGACCCGCCGCAATTCATGCAGACTGCGCGGCATGTGATAGTTCTGGGTGACGACGAGCACCACGGTGAAGCCGTTGTCGTGGATCCAGGTCGAAATCTCGCTGGCATTGCCGATCGTGTCGAGCGCGTCATAGCCGACGTCCACGCAGCACGTGAACAGATCCGATGGCGTCTGCGTCATCTTGCGGATCTGCGCCGGCGTGGTCGACGGATGGGCGCCCGAGATCAGCAATCGCTTTCCAGCGCCGTCGCGCAACAGGCCCATCGCCTGATCAATGCGCTGGTAGCCGCCGGTCAGTACGACGATTGCATCGGCCTTGACACCCTCAGGCGGTCGCATCGAGGCGACGGAATCGGCGAACCACAGAAACCCTCCAAAGATCGCTGCGAGCATCACGAACACGCCGGTGATGAGCCAGCGCGCCGTGCGCCTCAACCTGCTGTGACGAGAAAACAGCTGGCGTGACACGCGCCGTCGCGGCGGGCTGGGCGATCCGTTTCCCTTCGTTGACCGAGTCGTGCTCATGAGTCCGTCAATAGACCGAGATACAGGTAGAGAACAGGGCTTTATATTGCGTCATGGTGCTGCATCTCACGACGCGGGCAAGCCATCGGATTTTGCCGGGTCGGAGCGGATCAGGTCAATCTCGTCAATCGTGCGCATGACAGTGATGCGTGCCGTCAAAGTGGTCAGCAAGGCAATGATGATCATGGTTGTGAGGATACCGAGATATCCTCCGAACCCCAGGGAAAATGTCCCGAACAGCGCTGTTGCCTGATCGCTTTCCGGGGTGGCGCGTGAATTGGCCTGCCATACCCCCAGGAGCGCGAACAGGACTGCCGCCACCGCGCTTCCGGCTGCCGAACCCTTCAGGCTGATCTTCAGGAAATGCTTTTGGAATTCCCTGGCAACGAAAGAGCTTTCGGCTCCGACGAAATGCAGCACCTCCACGATATGCCTGTTTCCGGAGATCACGCCGCGGGTGGCGAAGACCACAGTCAGGACCATGGCGATAAAGACGAGGACCAGAACACCGGTCCCGATCATCACGGTCGTGCTCGCCATGGAAATGAGCCTGTCCACCCATGTGCGGTGATCGTCGAGGAATGCCTGGGGAAGTTCCAGCGCCAGGAGATCTCGCATGGCGGCAAAGTCCGGAGGGTTCTGCTCGTCGATGGTGATGATTACCAGGCGGGGAATCGGCAAGTCCTCGAGATTCAGTCCGGTACCGAGCCACGGCTCGAGGAGGCGGGCCGTGGCGCCATCGTCCATGATGGTGCCATCCTTGGTGCCGACGAAGCCGAGGGCGAGATCCTTCGCCTGCTGAAGTGCCCTATCCATGTCCAGGCCTTCGGCCGGCTTGATCTGGATGGTGATCTCGCGCGAAATCTGGCTCTGCCAGCCGGCCGCGGTCGCCCGCACCATGCTGACGGCGCCAAGCGTCAAGCAGGCGAGGAAGGCCATGATGGCAATGACGACGATCAGCGCATTGCCCTGGATATTGGAGGGCGGCAAGATCGGCCCGGTCGGCCGGACACGCATCTCGGTCCGCCGTTGTTGCGTTTCATGTGCCTGCGCTGGCCGGGACATCTCATTCATAGATATCGAGCCGTCCTTCCGTGAGGATCATCCGCCGCGCGTCGATCTTGTCCATCAGACCCAGGTCGTGTGTGGCAATTACCACCGCCGTGCCAAGGCGGTTGAGTTCGAGAAAGAGATTGAGCAGGCGCTGGGCCATGGGAGGGTCGACGTTGCCGGTGGGTTCGTCCGCCAGCAGGATTTCCGGGCGGTCTATGAGTGCGCGGGCGATGGCTGCGCGCTGCTTTTCGCCGCCCGAAAGCACGGCCGGCAGAACGTTGATCCGCTCGCCCAGGCCCACCCACTTCAATAGCTCGATCACGTCGTTGCGATAGGTCCCTTCCTCCTTGCCGCGTACCCGTAGGGGCAGCGCCACGTTCTCGTAGGTCGTCAGGTGGTCGAGCAGGCGGAAGTCCTGGAAGACGATACCCACACGCCGTCGCAGCATCGGGAGTTCGCCGCGCGGAATCTGCGAGAGGTCGCGCCCGAACATGCGAATCAGGCCACGGGTCGGCTGCAGCGACATGAACAGGAGACGCAGCAGTGTCGTCTTGCCCGCACCCGATGGCCCCGTCAGGAACTGAAACGAGCGCTTCGGAATGTCGAACGTCATGTCCCGGAGGATCTCCGGTCCCATTCCATAGCGGAGGCCGACATTCTCGAAATGTATCAATGGAGAACCCAAATCCCGATGTTGGTGCCGCCCAACCAACCAAGGGCCGGCGATTTCTATCGCTACCGGATTAGGTCGTTTTAAGGGCCGCATTTCCGAAGCATTAACCAGTTGAATTTACGACTGGGTAGGATTCGATTCAATGCCAAGATTTTCGGTTGTTCGAAAACGCGGCAGACAAGGGTCTCGAGACATGCTTGGGACCCGGAAAGGGAAACGATGACCGCCATCGACATCCTTCCTCCCGAGCCTGCTTCGGCCCGTGGACGGGCAATTCACAAAGCCGCAGGAAACGTCGTGGATGCCACGTTCGTGACTGTCAGGCGAACGGCAGCCCGCAGGCCAGGGGCAACGGCCGGTAGTAACGGCAGCTTTGAAAGCCGCAGGCGGCAGGTCACGACACCTGACAGTCCTTTGGCCTCCACGGTCCGGGTTTTGGCCGGAAAAGCAGAGCAGGCACTCATGCGCCTGTCGGCGGATTTCTTTGCGGCCATGGTTGCTCTCGTCTTCATCGCTGTATTCGGCATGTGCGGCGGTTTCACGCTGCTTCTTGGCAATTCAGACGGTATCGGGGAGAAGCCCGGTCTCGACCTCACGCATGTCAACCTTACCGCCCAGGATGCTGACGGCATGCGTGTTCTGATGATCAACGGGATCGTCGAGAACAACGGCGAGAATCGTCTCGAACTGCCAGGCATTCAGGCGCATCTGGTGTCGGATGGCAGCATTGTCGCCAGTACGTTCATCGATCCGCCGGTTACCGGAATCGAAGGCGGGCAAAGCCATGGTTTTGCCGCTCGGATTCCGCATCCCGGTGGAAAAAACCCGGAGCTCAAGCTTTCCTTTGCGTCGCAGGATGCTTCCGGTCGTTGATTGTGCTATCGGCGGGCCTTCCGAACCATCCAGGAGAGCCCCATGCCCGTTGTCCGCGGCAAGAATATTGAGCCGCTTTATACCGCAGAGGCTATCGCGGAGCGAAACCGCACTATCGCTACAGAGATCGCGAAAGGCCCGACGCAGGACCTGCTCGTCATCGCCATCCTCAAGGGCTCGTTCATTTTCGCTGCGGATCTCATCCGCGCGCTCCACGACGTTGGCCTGGCGCCCGAAGTGGAGTTCATCACGCTTTCCAGCTATGGCACCGGCACCGTTTCCCAGGGCGTACGTATCGTCAAGGATATCGACAGCGACGTGCATGGCCGTGATGTACTCCTGATCGATGATATTCTGGAATCCGGCCGGACACTGAAGTTTGCCAAAGAATTGCTCTACGAGCGCGGCGCGCGCAACGTGTCCATCGCCGTCCTCCTGGACAAGAGCGTCAAGCGCAAGGAAGAGCTGGAGGCGGATTTCGTCGGCTTCGAATGCCCCGACTACTTCGTCGTCGGCTACGGCATGGACGTCGCCTATGCGTTTCGCGAATTGCCGTTCGTGGGTGTTGTCACCGGAGATGCGGATAGCGAAAGCTAGCGCTCCGGCGTCGGCAACTCGTTAACCATCTCTGGCGGCTAGGGGTTCCATGTTTACTCCTCGACAAGGAAAGTCTGGTGATTTGCTCCCAAACTGAAACACAAAAGGGAGAAAGCGATCGTCATGGCCAAGATCCTGATAACCGAGGACGAAGACTCCCTGCGCATGTTCGTTGCCCGTGCACTTCGTCTCGACGGTCACGAAACCCATGAAGCGGGCGATGGTGCGGAAGGGCTGGAGAAGCTCGATGAATCGCAGTTCGACCTGCTGCTGTCGGATATTCGAATGCCGGTAATGGATGGTATCGAGCTGGCGCATCAGGCTGCGGCACGTCATCCCAGCCTCAAGATACTGCTGATGACCGGCTATGCCGATCAGCGCGAACGCGCCGACGATCTCGCTGAGAAGATCATCGACGTGGTGGAGAAGCCTTTTGCGCTTCCCGATATCCGCAAGGCAGTAGCCCGCGCTCTGGCCGAAAGCCCGCGTGCCGCGTGACCTAGCGGATCTCGAGCAGCCGCTCCAGATAGCGGCGCTCGGACTCCCCTGACAAGGCATTGCCAAGCCGCTCGCGGATGGCTTCCAAAATCTCTCGGGCGCGCTGGACGTCGATCTCGTCGGGAACCTTGACCTGGTCACCGAAATCCGGGCCTGCCGTCGAACGGGGCCGACCTAGCGGGTCGCGGCCATTCTGGTTACCTTGAGAAAGCTGGCCGGGGCCTTCACCCTGGCCTTGGCCCTGACCTTGCTGCATGGCCTGCATCATCTGCTGCATCATGTCCTGCGCCCCCTTGCGCAGCGCATTGAGCGCATTGCCCTGTCCCTGGACGGCCTGCTCGCCTTCGCCTTCACCGAGAGCCTTGCCGGCCTTGCCCATCTCGCTCTCTGCTTCGCCGAAGCCTTCGCCGGGCTGCATGCCGAGGTCCTTCAGGCCCTGCTGAAGCTCCTGAAGCTGCTTGCCTAGCCCTTCCTGCTGTGCGCGCAGGTTCTTCAGCGCCTCGCGCAACTGCTCCGCGGTCATCTGGTCGGTGGGCGAGCCTTGCTGTCCCTGCTGATCTTGTTGCTCCTGCTCACCGGGTTGCCGCTGTCCCTGCTCATAAGGTTGTTCGCCTTCCTGACCTGGGTCACCGCGCTGCATGCGATCGCGCAGAGCCTGGTCGAGCTGGAAGGTTTCGTCCATCAACCGCTGCTGTTCCTGCATGATCTCGCCGAGCTTGTCGATCTGCTGGCGCATCGGGCTGTTCTGCTGCTGTCCCTGCTGACCCTGAGGCATGCGCCCGGCCTGCAGATTGTTCATCATCCGCTGTAGTTCGGAGAGCATCTGCTGGGCGGCATCGCGGTTGCCGGAGCGGGCCAGGTTTTCGATCTGGTCCATCATGTTCTGCAGGTCGCGCTGTCGGATGAAGTTCTCGGCCTGCATGTCCTGCTGCATTCGGGGGCTGTTCTGCAGGCGCTGTGCTAGCTCCGACATGAACTCCTGCATGGCCTCGCGAAGCTCATCCATCAGCTTGGCGATCTCCTCATCGCTGGCGTCATTCTCCAGCGCCTCCTGCAAGGCGTTCTGGGCATCCCGGAGGCGCCGTTCGGCAGCCGACAGGTCACCATCCTCAATGCCGAGCGCGATTTCCCAAAGATAGTCGGCCGTCTGCTTCAACTGTTCATTGTCGCGCGCCAGTTCCATGCGTCCGAGCGCGGAACGGATCAGCAGAAAGTGGCTGAGGTTCGGGATCGTCTCGTCCGGCCGCAGCGCCAGAACTTCGTTCAGTTCGATCGCATGCGGCATCTGGCGGGTGTCGAGGGAGAAGACCTGTCGCTGTTCAGCGACCGCGGCGGCGAGAGGTTCGGAGAACGGTCGCCCAGGCAGCACCATCTCATGCGAAGGGCTCCGCGCGGTCTGCCCGGCGCCGTCTGTCGCGACCAGCGTGATGCGAACGCGTTTGCCCGCCAGCGGATGCTCCGTGAGGTTGCGGCTGGAAACAGCCTTGATCTCGCGCGTGTTCCGGCGGGGCAGATCGAGCCGGTATTCCGGCAAGGGGTACAGCGGCGTAGCGCCCGGTTCCTGCGGTTCGACCGCTTCGATGATGGCGTGAGCGTCCCGGATGCCGTAGTCGTCCTTGCCGGTGTAGCCGATCTCAAGGGCGCCGTTCACCGCCCGCTTCGGCTGGTTGTCGAAGGCGATTTCCGGTGGCCGATCCGGGATGACGTCGAAGGTCCAGCTTTCGCCATTCACGTTCAGCTCGCCGCTTTCGGCAATCTTCATCAGGTAGCTGCGCGGTGGAGGCGGCAGATCCTGTGCCGCGACTGACGGCGGTTGGGCTGGCGTCGTCGCTGCTTCCGGGCCGGGCTGCTGCTGATAAGCACTCTCGTCGCTGACTAGCGGAGTCGGATCCCCATTGGTCGCCGAAGCAAAGGTCACGGCCTCGCCGCCCTCGCCACCCGTGACGCGGACCGTAAGTTCGGAATTTTGCGGGATCGAGATGGTGTTGGCGGCCTGTGCATCGCGGCCAGTCAGGAAAATCGGCGCACGGCCGGTATAGGATGGCGGCGTCAGCCAGGCGTCGATCCGAAGATCCGGGTTTGTGCTGACGGGCAAGGCTGCGGGACGGAAGGCGTCGCCGATCGATCCTGCGCCGTTCGAGAAGGAAAAACCGAAGGCGGCGGCGACCAGAAGTGCCGGCACTGCGCGCAGGGCGAAACGGTCGTGGCGTGCGATGTCGGGCCGGGGGAGGCCCGTATCAAGCCCGGCGATGCGCTCTGCCATGCGGATCTGGTGCTCCGTCCAGAGTGCGCGCGCGAACGGGGTTTCGAATGCGGGTACGTCTTCCTGCACTGCCACGGGCTGGTGCTGGAGATTGTTGCGTTCTTCGAGAAGCCGGTCGGCCTCGCCTGCCGCAGGCCAGCGAATTCTCGCGATCGGCATCAGGGTAGCAAGAAAGCCGAGGCCAAATACCGCGAGGACAATCCACCGAACGATATCCGGGACGATGCGGAAAAGCCCGAACCAGGTAAAGGCGAGAAACAGCGCAGTGATGCAGAGCAGAGGTAACAGTCGCGGTGTAAGGCGCTCGAAAAACAGCACGCAACGGGCCAGCGAACGCTTCAGCGCCACGCGACGTGCGAGTGCTGGAAGGGCATGGAAGGCGCCTTTGCGTGTGATGCTCATGCGGACCGTCTCCTGTGGCGGCGCAAATGCCAGCCACGCCTCGGGCGGCTTAGCCCCAGTTTCAAGATAGCAATCTTTATGGCGAAGACGAGGGCGGTTGTCCGGCCGCCCTCATATTTCCGGCGTAGTTCCAGCAAAAGTGAACGCGTTTGCAGGCGCTGTTACGCAAGCCAGTCGGGAAGAGAGTCCAGCGCGATCAGGTCCTCGTAGGTGCCGCGCGGGCGGACGACGTGAAAATCACTGCCCTTGACCAGCACTTCGGGAACCAGCAGGCGGGAGTTGTAGGTCCCGGCCTGCACTGCGCCGTAGGCGCCGGCCGATCCTACCGCGATCAGGTCGCCGGGCTTCGGTGCGGCCATTTCGCGGTCGAGCGCCAGATAGTCGCCTGTTTCGCAGACCGGGCCGACAATGTCCCCCCGGATGCGTGGCGTACTGGCGGCGGCAGCGACCACCGGGCGGATCTCGTGGTAGGCCTCGTAGAGCGTCGGGCGGATGAGATCGTTCATCGCGCCATCGACGATCACGAAGGCCTTTTCGCCACCGTCCTTCACGTAGACGACTTCGGTCACCATGATGCCGGCATTGCCGACAATCAGCCGGCCCGGCTCGGTGATGATCTTGCAATCGAGTGAGCGCAGCTGGCGCTTGACAGTCTCCGCGTAGGCATCGGGAAGCGGGGGCGGATTGTTGTCGTCCTTGTAGGGGATGCCGAGGCCTCCGCCGATATCCACGTGGTCGATGCGATGGCCGTTGGCACGCAGGGTGTCCACCAGCTCACGAAGCAGGCGGAAGGCGTCTTCGAAAGGTTGCAGTTCGGTGATCTGGCTGCCGATATGCATATCGATGCCGGTCACCTCGATGCCGGGCAATTGAGCCGCATGGGCGTAGACGGCCTCGGCGCGCTCGTAGGAAATGCCGAACTTGTTTTCCTTCTTGCCGGTCGAGATCTTCGCATGCGTCCGGGCGTCCACGTCCGGATTGATGCGGAATGAGACATGCGCGCGCTTGCCCATCCGCTGGGCGCGCTGGTTCAGCACTTCCAGTTCGGGCTCGGATTCGACGTTGAAGCAGTAGATTCCGGTCTCGAGCGCGAGGTCCATCTCGGAAGCCGTCTTGCCGACGCCCGAGAACATGATGCGGTTTGCCGGGATGCCGGCAGCGAGCGCACGGCGCAGTTCTCCGCCGGACACGACGTCCACTCCGGCGCCGAGGCGTCCGAGCGTCTTCAGGACCGCCTGGTTGGAATTGGCCTTCATGGCGTAGCAGACCATGGCGTCGACGTCCGCGAAGGCCTGGGAGAACACCTTGTAGTGCCGCTCCAGCGTTGCCGTCGAATAGCAGTAGAAGGGAGTGCCGACCGCCTTGGCGATTTCCGGGATCGGCACGTTCTCGGCGTGGAGCACGCCGTCGATATAATGAAAGTGATTCACGTCAAATTCCGCTTAGAGGAGGGGGTCGAGGAGAAACGGCTTCTCGGCGACCGGTTGTGCCTGCCGGCTTTCCCCCGTCGTGCGAACGTTCTGCTGCTCGACCGGTGTGCTCGGACGATCGAGATCACCCTTTCGGCCGCATCCCGCAAGGACTATCCCCGCTGCGGCGAGCATCAGGACCGCGGTGCCGAATTTCTGCGAGCGCATCGACATTTCACTTCCTTCATTGACTGGTAGCGACTGTGTTCATAGCGAAGTTTCCGCCGCTTGTGCAATGACGGCGGAGCTTTTGAACAGACTAGTTGCGTTCGCGCCACCAGGCGATCTGCTTGCGCACCTCCGATGGGGCCGTTCCGCCGAAGCTCGTGCGGCTGGCGACCGAGGCGTCAACGGAAAGGACGTCGAAGACCTTGTCCGTGATATCCGCGTGAATGCCCTGGAGGTCCTGGAGCGAAAGCTCGGCCAGGTCGCAACTCTTCTGCTCGGCGAGCGCGACGGCGCGACCGGTCACATGGTGCGCATCGCGGAACGGTAGTCCTGCCTCGCGTACCAGCCAGTCGGCAAGGTCTGTCGCGGTGGAATAGCCCGAGCCGGCGGCGGCGCGCATCCGGTCGGTGCGTATAGTCATGTCGCGTACCATGCCGGTCATGGCGGCGATTGCCAGTTCCAGGCTTTCGGCGGCGTCGAAAACCTGTTCCTTGTCTTCCTGCATGTCCTTCGAATAGGCCAGCGGCAGGCCCTTCATCACGGTCAGGAGCGCGATCAGCGAGCCGTTGATGCGGCCGGTCTTTGCGCGCACCAGTTCGGCTGCATCCGGGTTCTTCTTCTGCGGCATGATGGAGGAACCGGTCGAGAAGGCATCAGAAAGCCGGATGAAGCCGAATTGCGGCGTCGACCAGATGACGATCTCTTCCGCCAGGCGCGAAAGATGCATGGAGCAGATCGCGGCCACCGACAGGAATTCCAGCGCAAAATCCCGGTCCGACACCGTATCGATCGAGTTGCGGGTGGGCTCGCGGAAGCCGAGAGCCTTGGCGGTCATGTGGCGGTCGATTGGAAAGCCGGTACCGGCAAGGGCCGCAGCGCCGATCGGAGATTCGTCGAGGTGATCGATCGCATGGCGCACGCGCTGTCGGTCGCGGCCGAACATTTCCACATAGGCCATGCAGTGATGGCCGAACGTCACCGGCTGTGCGGTCTGAAGATGTGTGAAGCCTGGCATGACAGTGTCGGCGTGCTCTTCCGCCCGATCCAGGAAGGCTGCGATCAGGCCGGTGAGCATCGTCTCTGTCTTGGCCAATTCTTCCTTGACCCAGAGACGGAAGTCGAGCGCCACCTGGTCGTTGCGCGAGCGGGCGGTGTGCAGACGGCCGGCAGCAGGGCCGATCAGCGCAGCAAGGCGCGCTTCAATGTTCATGTGGATGTCTTCAAGCTTGCGCGAGAACTCGAATGTGCCGCTCTCGATCTCTGACAGGATCGTGTTCAGTCCCTCGACAATCTTGTCTTTATCTTCGTGGGAAATGATGCCTTTCTCCGCCAGCATGGTCGCATGCGCCATTGAGCCGCGGATGTCCTGGGCGAAAAGCTTCTTGTCGAACCCGATGGAGGCATTTATCTCCTCCATGATAGCATCCGGCCCTGAGGCAAAGCGACCGCCCCACATCTGGTTGGAGGATACCGCGTCCTTCGTGCCGTCAGCCATGATGCCTGTCCTGGAGTTCCTGATGACGAATAAAAGACCGCTTGGCCTTCCGTCCGCCAAACTGATTGTGATTGCTGGCGTCGCCGGGCTGCTTGCCGGCGCCGTCGCGGTATACGTGACGAACACGGGGTCTGGCAATGCCGACATGGCGGCCGAGGTCGCCGCCGTGGCCGGCAGCTGCGAAGGAACGGTGGAACTGGCGAAGAAGGTCGACGAGTTCGCCAGGGGCGAGGTCGCCGCCATGGCGGCCGCCACGACGGCGCGGCCGATCAGCCTGGCGTTCAAGGGACCCGAAGGTCAGGCCCTCGAGACATCGGATTTTGCCGGCAAGACGGTTCTGCTGAACCTCTGGGCGACCTGGTGCGGGCCGTGCCGGGAGGAAATGCCGGCGCTCAACAATCTGCAGAAGGAGATGGGCGGAGAGGATTTCGAGGTCGTCGCCGTCAACATCGACACGGGTTCGGACGAGAAGCCGAAGGAATTCTTGGCGGAGACCGGGGTCGATGCGCTTCGCTACTATCGCGACAGCACCATGGGTGTGTTCAACACCATGAAGAAGGAGGGGCTGGCCTTCGGCCTGCCGGTGACGCTCATCCTCGACAAGCAGGGTTGCCTCGTCTCAGCCATGAACGGCCCGGCGGTCTGGGACAGTGCCGATGCCAAGGCGATGATCGCCGCGGCGAAAGGACCTTAACGGGTCGGAACCGGCGTCTCGCCGCGATAATCGTAGAAGCCGCGGCCGGACTTGCGACCAAGCCAACCGGCTTCGACATACTTCACCAGCAGCGGGCACGGGCGGTACTTGCTGTCCGCCAGCCCGTCATGCAGGACCTGCATGATCGAGAGACAGGTATCGAGTCCGATGAAATCGGCGAGCTGCAGCGGGCCCATCGGGTGGTTCGCACCAAGCTTCATCGCCGTGTCGATCGCATCGACGGAGCCCACGCCTTCGTAGAGCGTGTAGATCGCCTCGTTGATCATCGGCAGCAGGATGCGGTTGACGATGAAGGCGGGGAAGTCCTCGGCAACGGTGATCGTCTTGTCGAGGCTTGCAACGAACTCCTTCGCCGTGGTGAACGTGGCTTCTCCGGTGGCAATCCCGCGGACCAGTTCCACGAGTTTCATCACCGGGACGGGGTTCATGAAATGGATGCCCATGAACCGCTCGGGGCGATCCGTTGCCGAGGCGAGACGGGTGATGGAAAGCGACGAGGTGTTGGTGGCAAGCAGTGCTTCGGGTTTCAGGACCGGGCAGACTGCCGCGTAAATCTTGCGCTTGACACTCTCGTCTTCCGTTGCTGCTTCGATGACAAGATCCATCGACGCAAGGTCGTTGAGATCCGCCGAAGCGGAAATGCGCGAAAGCGCTGCCTTGCGGTCGTCATCCGAGAGCTTGCCGTGACTGGCTTGGCGGGCGAGATTGCCGTTGATCGTGGCGAGCCCTGCTTCGACTCTGTCGGGAGACAGGTCGTAAATATGCACCTTGTAGCCAGCGATCGCGCTGACATGGGCAATGCCGCATCCCATTTGTCCGGCGCCGATGATGCCGATGTTCTGAATTGTCGCCAGACTCATGGGTAGCTCCCTGCGGGCGTCTTGCCGCCCGTATTGTACGCCGGCCCCTCGCTGGGGCCGGCTGCGTAGCCAGTTGGCTTAGTTCTAGCGTCTTTCGCAGGTGCGAAGCAACGCTTAAAGCGCCTTCTCGAGCTCGGGCAGGATCTCGAAGAGGTCGCCGACGAGGCCGTAGTCGGCGACCTGGAAGATCGGCGCTTCCTCGTCCTTGTTGATCGCGACGATGACCTTGGAATCCTTCATGCCGGCGAGATGCTGGATGGCACCGGAAATGCCGACCGCGATGTAGAGCGCAGGCGCGACGACCTTGCCGGTCTGGCCGACCTGCCAGTCGTTCGGCGCATAGCCCGCATCGACGGCGGCACGGCTTGCACCGACGGCGGCACCCAGCTTGTCGGCCACCGGCAGGATCACCGCGTTGAACTTCTCCGCCGAGCCCAGCGCACGGCCACCGGAGATGATGATCCTGGCCGACGTCAGTTCCGGACGCTCGGACGAAGCGATCGCATCGGAAACAAAGCTGGACAGGCCGGAACCTGCCGGTGCCGAAACAGTCTCGACCGAAGCCGAACCACCGTCGCCTGCCGCAGCAAATGCGGCGGTGCGAACGGTGATGACCTTCTTCGCATCGGTCGACTGCACCGTCTGGATGGCATTGCCGGCATAGATCGGCCGCTTGAACGTATCGGGGCTCAAGACCTCGATGATTTCCGAGACCTGCGCGACGTCGAGCAGGGCCGCCACGCGCGGCATGACGTTCTTGGCCGATGCCGTGGCCGCCGCGATGATCGTGTCGTAGCTGCCGGCGATCGAAACGACCAGGTCGGCGAGCGGCTCGGCGAGGTTGTTGGCAAGCTCTGCGCTATCGGCAGCCAAGACCTTGGAGACACCGTCGAGCCTGGCGGCGGCATCGGCGGCACCCTTGGCGCCCGAGCCGGCGACCAGCACGTGGATATCGTCGCCAATTGCCTTCGCCGCAGTCAGCGCCTTGGCGGTCTGATCGGAAAGGGTGGTGTTGTCGTGTTCTGCCAGAAGAAGAATGGCCATATCGTAATCTCCCTGTTCTTCCGACTTAAAGCACGCCGGCTTCGGTCTTGAGCTTCTCGACCAGCTCGGCAACGGTCTTGACCTTGATGCCGGCCTTGCGGCCGCCCGGCTCCTCGGTCTTCAGCACCTTGAGGCGCGGCGCGGTATCAACGCCGAAATCGGCCGGCGACGTCTTGTCGAGCGGCTTCTTCTTCGCCTTCATGATGTTGGGCAGCGATGCGTAGCGCGGCTCGTTGAGGCGAAGGTCGGTGGTGACGATGGCCGGCAGCTTGACCTCGACGGTCTGCAATCCGCCATCGACTTCGCGGGTTACCGTTGCAGAGCCGTCGCCGATCTCCACCTTGGAGGCGAACGTCGCCTGGCCCCACTTCAGGAGTGCGGCAAGCATCTGGCCGGTCTGGTTGCTGTCGTCGTCGATCGCCTGCTTGCCGAGGATCACCAGACCCGGGGCTTCGGCTTCAGCGACACCCTTGAGGATCTTGGCCACAGTGAGCGGCTCGAGCGCCTCTTCGGTCTCGACGAGGATCGCACGATCGGCACCCATGGCCAGCGCGGTGCGCAGCGTCTCTTCCGCCTTTGCAGGGCCGATCGACACCACGACCACCTCTTCCGCCTTGCCGGCTTCCTTCAGCCGCAGAGCCTCTTCCACGGAGATCTCGTCGAACGGGTTCATCGACATCTTCACGTTGGCCAGCTCGACGCCGGAACCATCCGGCTTCACGCGGATCTTCACGTTGTAATCGACCACGCGCTTGACAGGCACCAGGATCTTCATGGGGTCCTTCCTTGGGATTCTACTGGCCGAAAGATGCGGCCTTTCCCGTTCGTTAGTTGTCAGTGGGCGACATGGATACCCATTTTTTCCGCGAACACAACGTGGTATTGAGCCGGATGTGCGGCCGTTTCGTCATATATCTATGACTTTGCCGGCATGATCTGCGGAACGCCCGTTCGCGTCTCCACCGCCTTCGGCAGGATGACCTTGCGGTCGAAAAGCGGGACCCCTTTCCGGCGCATGAAAATCACCAGAATGGCACCAGCCATGATGCCGCCGACATGAGCGCCCCAGGATATCATGCCGTCCAGGTCGAGGGCCAGCATTGCGAATTGCTGCACCAGCCACAGGGCGAGGGGAATGAACGCCGGCAGGGGCAAGGGGATGCGGAAGAGTACGAGAACCCAAAGGCGGACGCGAGGATGCAGCAGGAAATATGCGGCGACGATCCCCGAGATCGCGCCGGATGCGCCGATCAGCGGTCCTTCCGAGCCGGGTGCTATGACGCCGTGCAGGACTGCGCCGGCTGCCGCACACAGCAAATAGAAGATCAGAAAGCGGAAGTGGCCGAGCGCATCCTCGACGTTGTCGCCGAAAACCCAAAGGAAGACCATGTTCGAAGCCAAGTGCCAGACGTCGAGGTGAACGAAGGAATAGGTCACGTAGGTGGCGCTCTCGGGAACCAGCACAAGGTCGGGATCGAGATAAGCGTGGTCGGAAATGACAGCCGGGATGTAGCCGAGGCCGAGCGCGGCAAGTTCGCCGACCATCTCGGGAGCAACGGCTGCAAAGGCCCAAACAGCGACGTTTATAGCGATAAGCCCGATCGTGACGTACTGGACGCGAATGTATTTTAGCGCATTGGCATCATGGAGCGGGATGAACATGCAACTCTTTTCCGCTTCCAATCATCGGTTCTTGCCGGGAACCCACAGAACGTCCGTTTTTCCGTCGTCGTTGGTGTGGCGTGCCGCGACGAACAGGAAGTCCGAAAGCCGGTTTATATATTTGAGCGCCGGCGCCCCGACGTCTTCCTGGCGCGACAGCTGGACCATCAGGCGTTCTGCACGTCGCGAAATGGTACGGCCAAGATGAAGCGCGGCAGCCGCCGGCGAACCGCCTGGCAGCACGAAGGAGCGCAGCGGTTCGATCGTTGCATTCAGCGCGTCGATCTCGCTTTCGAGGCGGGTAACCTGCGCTTCGACAATCCGAAGCGGTTCATACTCCGGGTTTTCCACCACCTCCGGGTTGGCGAGGTCTGCGCCAAGGTCGAAGAGGTCGTTCTGGATGCGGGCGAGCATGGCATCGAGTTCCGGCATGTCCGCCGTATGCAGGCGCACCATGCCGATGGTCGAATTCGTCTCGTCGACAGTGCCGTAGGCCTCGACGCGCAAGTCGTGCTTGTCGCGCCTCGGGCCGCTCACCAGTGCGGTGGTGCCGGCGTCGCCCGTGCGGGTGTAGATTTTGTTGAGCCTGACCATCTCAGCGTCCCCCGCCAGTTATCCACAGCGTGAGCATGATGAGCGCGATTGCGACCGCCTGCAGCACCAGACGCAGTTGCATCAGCTTGTTCGACTTGTTCGCATCCGTCCCCTTCATCATGTTGAATAGGCCGCGGATCAGCACGAGGACCACGAGGCCCATCACGATCATGGTGAGAACGGTAGTGAAAGTGGACATTCGGGTGTTTGCCTTTGTCTCGTCAGTCGAGCCGACGCATCAATCGGTAGAAGAGATCGGCCGGAAGGAGCCTCTTGAGGAAGGCCCCCTGCTTGGCGGGTGTCGTAACCAGATAATGGGGTTTGGGCCGTGCCGCGGTCAAGGCATGGGTCAGGACATGATGGACTGCTTCAGGGCCTAGCTTGTGGCGGTTCTCGCGCCCTGTGCCGGTAAGGCGTGCAAGCTGCCGCTTGTACTCCTCGGCATGGGCCGAATTTTCAAGATCGATATGCTGGTTGATCTTGGCCAGCGCATTGGCCGTGAAGCGGGAGGCGATCGGACCGGGCTCGATGAGGCTCACATGGATGCCGCTACCCTCCAGTTCCATCCGCAGTGTGAGCGTCAATCCTTCAAGCGCGTATTTCGATGCGGTGTAGGCACCCCGGTAGCGATAGGGGAGCAGTCCGAGGATCGACGAGCAGTTGACGATCCGCCCGTGGCCCTGCGCGCGCATGATCGGGATGATCTGGCGCGTCAGTTCGTGCCAGCCGAACAGGTTCGTCTCGAACTGCTCGCGCAGCACGTCCGTGGTGATGTCTTCCACGGCACCCGGTTGCCCGTAGGCGCCGTTGTTGAACAGTGCATCTATGCGGTTGCCGGTGCGCGCCTTCACGGCTTCAACCAGTTCGGAAATCGTCTCCGGCCTGGTGTAGTCCATCAGCAGTGCTTCGATTCCGTCCGCTTCTAGTGCAACCATATCCGCAGGCTTGCGCACGGTCGCGAAGACGCGCCAGCCTTCGCGTTGCAGCGCTCGGGCGCAATGGGCGCCGATACCGGAAGAACAGCCTGTGACGATGATGGATTTCGGATGCGACATCAATGGTCCCTGTACAAGGTGCCCGTCCATCCCATATTTCGGTGGCAGTGACAACGGAGCCTATATTGGCCGATAAATTCAGCAGGATCCGCGGGCTAGGGCTCGCCTACAAGGTGGCCTGGGATGCCTACTGCCATTTCAACGAGGATGACGGCTGGGCAATGGCGAGCCATGTCGCGCTGTCCGGTCTGCTGGCGCTCTTCCCGTTCCTGATCTTCGGAACCGCGCTTGCCGGCTTCCTCGGCGCTGACAGCTTTTCTGAAACCGCCGTCCACCTCTTTTTCGACACATGGCCGGAGGAGATCGCCGCGCCGCTGGCAGCCGAGATCCGACAGGTACTGACCATCCCGCGCGGCGGGCTGCTTACCGTGTCGGTGCTGGCGGCTGCCTATTTTGCTTCCAACGGCGTCGAGGCATTGCGGATTTCGCTCAACCGCGCCTACCGCGTCACCGAAACACGCGCCTGGTACGTAACCCGCCTCGCAAGTCTGGGCTATGTGATCGTGGCGGTAATCATCTTCGCCGTCATCAGCACATTGCTCGTCGCCGTTCCAGTGGCGCTCCGTTATGCGGAGCGCTTCCTGCCCTGGCTGCAGGATCTCCTCAGGACGGCCTCCGAATGGGGTGTCTACGGCACCGTGCTGGTGCTGATCGCAGGTTTGATCCTGTCGCACAAATGGTTGCCCGACGGTCGCCGGCGGATCATCGACGTGCTGCCGGGCGTGGCGATCACTCTCATTTTCTGGACGATCGGAGCGCTTATCTTCGCCTCCTATCTCTCCACTTTTGCCAACTATGCGGCGACCTATGCCGGGCTGGCTTCGGTGATGATCGTCCTCGTTTTCCTCTACATGGTCGGCGTGATCTTTATGCTGGGCGCTGAGATTAACGCAGCGCTGATGAAATACCGGGTCTATTCCGTGGTCGCCAGAGCACGCAGAGTACGCAATGGCGGTCGTATCAAGGATGCTTCAGAGCCCGATCCGTCGGCGAATGTCGGCGGGTGAGGCGCCGGCCTGCCTCAGGGCTGCCAGCCCCGTCGATTGCTCGCTCTTGGAGAGCTTGCGCCCATCCGCTCCAAGGATCAGGCGGTGATGGTGATAGACTGGTTCGGTAAGGCCGAGCAGTTCCTGCAGCAGCCGATGCACCGAGGTCGCGTGATAGAGGTCGAGGCCGCGCACGACGTGGGTAATGCCCTGCAGTGCATCGTCGACCACGACGGAAAGATGATAGCTTGAAGGGGCGTCGGAGCGGGACAGGATGACATCCCCCCAGGCGGTCGGATTGACGGCTACCATAACCTGCGATCCGTCGCCGGTCTCTCGCCAGGTCAGCGGTCGGCCGACCATGGCAATCGCCTTTTGCATGTCGAGCCGCCAGGCGTGCCGAACGCCGGCCGCGATCAGGCGCCGGCGTTCCTCGTTGCTGCGACGCTTGTCGTCGTCCGGATAGACCGGAGAGCTGTCCGGATCGCGTGGCCATGGCCGTCCGGCAGCCTCGAAAGCACCCACTCTCGCCTTCACCTCGCCACGCGTCAGGAAGGCGGGGTAGACGAGGTCCATCTCTGCCAGTCGCTCCAGCGCCGCGGCGTAGTCCGGGAAGTGTTCCGACTGCCGGCGGACCGGCTCCTCCCAGGAGAGGCCGAGCCAACGCAGGTCACGGTGGATTGCCTCCTCATAGTCCGGCGTACAGCGGGTGAGGTCGATATCCTCTATCCGCAGCAGAAGACGTCCGCTGCTCTTTTGTGCCATATCGTGGTTGAGTATCGCTGACAGTGCATGGCCGAGATGCAGCAGACCGTTGGGGCTGGGTGCAAAACGGAAGACAGGGTTTTGACCGGGTGTCGCGAGCATGGTTTCTTCTGGCACGAATCGTAAAGTGCGGCCACAGGAGAGCAAATGACGGTCATCCGCAACGACGAAGATGTCCGAAAGGGGATCGCGGCGCTCGCTGTCATCGATTCGCGGCTGGTGCCGGTGATCGAGGCTGCGGGACCGGTGCCGCTCAGGCTGGTGGAGCCGGGTTTTGCCGGTCTAGCCTTCATCGTCGTCTCGCAGATGATCTCGAAGGCGAGCGCGGCGGCAATCTGGCGGCGGATCTCCGATGCAGGGCCGCTCACTGCCGAAGACTACCTTCGTCACCCGGAGGACGTCATTGCAGGCTTCGGCCTTTCCCGAGCCAAGGCGGCAACGCTCTGGCGCCTGGCACAGGCGGTGTCGGAGGGGCATGTCGACCTCGAGCGCCTTGCGCAGCTGGAGCCGGCAGCCGCCATTGCCGAGTTGACCGCGCTTCCGGGCATCGGTCCCTGGACCGCCGAGGTGTATCTGATGTTCTGCGGCGGACACCCGGATATCTTTCCATCCGGAGACGTCGCGCTGCAGGCGTCCGTTGCAGGCGCGTTCCAGCTTGAAGATCGCCCTACGGCCAGGGAGCTTGCGACGATCGCCGAAGCATGGCGGCCATGGCGCTCGGTGGCAGCCCGGCTGTTCTGGGCGTACTATTCGGCAAGCCTGCGTAGAGATGTCGCGCCGGTTATACCTTAGCGCCGTGCCGTTCTAATTAAATTGGCTTCACAATTCTGTGGCATCGGACCTAATATAAAGACTGCAGATACCGAATCGGTAGGGAGTAGCCCTTGACGATTGCAGTTTCTCCACAGGCCTTGCCGGCGCTCGTCCTGAACGCCGACTACCGGCCACTGAGTTATTACCCCTTGTCGCTCTGGTCCTGGCAGGACGCGATCAAGGCCGTCTTCCTTGACCGTGTGAACATCATCGCCGAATACGAACATTCCGTATCGTCCCCAAGTTTTTCGATGCGGTTGCCGAGTGTCGTCAGCCTGAAGACCTATGTCCAGCCGACCCGGCATCCCGCTTTTACTCGCTTCAACGTGTTCCTGCGCGACCGCTTCGAATGCCAGTATTGCGGCGCTCACCATGAACTGACGTTTGATCACGTCATCCCGCGCGCCCACGGCGGCGAGACGACTTGGGAGAACGTTGTCGCGGCCTGCTCTCCGTGCAACCTGCGCAAGGGCAGCAAGCTGCCGAAGCAGGCCCGCATGTTCCCGATGCAGGCGCCGTTCCAGCCTACCGTGCAGGACCTTCACAACAACGGCAGGCTCTTCCCGCCGAACTACCTGCATGAAAGCTGGATGGACTATCTCTACTGGGATACGGAACTGCAGCCTTAGGCGGGAAAGCCTCTAGATTGGCTTCTTCGAAGCCCCCAAGAAAGCGACGGCGGCCAGCATCAGGCTGGCGATCACGTTCCAGCCCGCAAACGACAAGCCGAGGACGCGCAACGAGGCTTCCGTGCATGACGGGCCGTGAAAGGCGTTGAGATCGTCCAGCAGGCTGCCGGCATTGGTTGCCACGCCCGTCGCACTGGTGGCGCAGGTGGCAGGTCCTTCCCAGAAGCTCCATTCCACGCCGGAATGGTAGACGCCCATTCCAGCGCCGACCAACATCAGAATGCCGATCACAGCGAGCAGGCTGCGGACAATCCAGGCAGGCATCCGCAAGCTGGCAGCTATCATCGCTGCAATGCCGATGGCGATCCCATAGTAGTAGGGATCGCGCTGCAGCAGGCACAGCGCGCAGGGGATGTAGCCGCCGATATGCTGGAAACCGAGCGCGCCGCCGACGGTTGCGACCATGCCAAGGGTTACGGCTGCGGTATAGGCGATCGGCTTCTGCGAAATTTTGGGTGATGCCACGGACGCCATGCGGTTCTCCTTGAGAGGGACGGCATCTGGCCGCTGCCGCTCAATAAAACATCGATCATGCCGCTGTAAATGATTGCGGTCATGTCGATCGGCATTACGGCTCCAAATCTTCGTGAGCGACGTCGAAATATCGTCGCGCGTGGACGTCCGGTCGATCGGAAAAGTGGGAAATCCAGTGGTGCCCCGTGCCGGAATCGAACCAGCACTCCTCTCGGAACCTGATTTTGAGTCAGGCGCGTCTACCAATTCCGCCAACGGGGCACGGAAGGTTCGGCAAGCCCTCTATCATGCGCCAATGCTCACGCGCAAGGAGGAATTGCTCCTCAAGGGAAAGCTTCATCCGGGGACGGATTCGCTCGTGTGTTCAAGCCATGGTTGGTATTTTACCACATTTTGCGCTTTCGGCGGAAACCTTGGCATGGTCCGGGCAGTTCCATCCCTGTGCCTGCCAATGGTGCGCAGGCGCACAAGGAGGAATTACAGCATGAAAGCCAGTAAAAGCGTCCTTCTGTTCTCTGCCTGCCTCGTCCTGCCCATTGTCGGGCAGGTTCATGCACAGGATGCGGGAGTATCCGTCGGCGGCGTCAGCGTCGGGATCGGTACAAGCGACGGGCTGGGCGTAAGCGCCTCCGTCGGCGGTCGGGGTGGTGTCAATGCTGATGCCAATGTCGGGGGTAGCGGTGGCCTTGCCAATGCCGATGCCTCGGTGGGTGGTGCCAGCGGGATTAATGCCGATGCGAGCGTTGGAGGTCGTAGCGGTCTTGCCGACGTCAACGCATCCATCGGTGGCTCCAACGGCGTCAATGCCAATGTCAACGCGGATGTCGGTCCTGGCGGTGTCGATGCCGGCGCAACTGCGTCCATCGGCGGCGCGGGAGGTGTGAATGCTGATGTGGGGCTAGGCGTTGGTGGAGGTGGGGGTGCCGATCTCGGTATCGACATCGGCATCGGTGGTCCCGGCGCAGGCGGCCCAGGCACAGGCGGTCCCGGAAAGGGTGGTCCTGGCACCGAGGGTCCCGATACTGGCGGGCCGGGCCTGACGCCTGAACAGCGGCAGGCGTTCAACGCCATGCCCGATGACAACCGACGCCGGTTGCTCAACCGATGCGCCGACCTCCTGTCCAACAATGCGGATGCTGAACTGGCAGCTCTTTGCCGGATGCTGCGGACGACGGCACAGAGATAGTGCCTGTACACATCCCGTGTGGCCGCGCCTTGTGGCCGCACGGGCGCAATGGTAGCAGATAGGCCGTATTCAGTGAAATTGCGCCATGCTTCTGCCTCCCGACATGTCCTACGATGACCTCATTCGCGATTTCGCGTGGCGAATTCCCTCGACATTCAACATCGGTCGGGTCGTATGCGACGATTGGGCGGTGAAGGAACCCGATCGTATCTGTCTCCAGCATTTCAGCCCGGACGGATGCCACCTCTCCATGTCCTATGGTGTGCTTTCGGCTCGATCATCCTCGCTTGCCGCGGGCCTCAGGGATCTGGGGATCAACCGTGGGGACCGCGTCGCGCTACTGCTGCCTCAGGGCTTCGATACCGTCATTTCCCATGTTTCCGTCTACAAGCTCGGTGCAATTGCGCTGCCGCTGGCGCTGCTGTTCGGCGAAGAAGCGCTGGAATACAGGCTGAGGACCGCCGGCGCGTCGGCGATTGTCACCAATGCATTCGGGCTGTTGCGGATTCGGGCTTTGCGGGAAAAACTGCCGGAGCTTCGGCATGTCGTGGTCACGGAAGACGTTCCCATGGAAGGCCTCGTCGCCATGGACGATCTCATAGATCGATATCCTCCCTTGGAGCAGGCGGCGGAGACCGGCCCCGACGATCCGGCCCTGATGATCTTCACGTCCGGCACGACGGGGCCGCCGAAAGCTGCCGTTCACGGCCATCGCGTCCTTGCCGGGCATCTGCCTGGATTCCAGTTGGGACATGAATTCGCGCCGCAGGAAGGCGACCGCATCTGGACGCCCGCAGACTGGGCCTGGGCGGGCGGGCTTCTCAACGTGCTGCTTCCGGCGCTGATGCTTGGCATTCCTGTGGTGTCGTCACCGGCGCAGAAGTTCGATGCCGGCATGGCCTTCCGCATCATGTCGGAAATGAAGGTCCGCAATGCCTTCATCCCCCCGACCGCCCTTCGGCTGTTGAAGTCCGTGGAGGATCCGCGCGCTCACTACGATCTTGAATTGCGAACCATCACCTCCGCCGGCGAAGCCTTGGGGCGAGAGACCTATCAATGGGCAAGGGACGTGCTCGACGTCACGGTCAACGAACTCTTCGGGCAGACCGAATGCAACTTCGTGCTGGGCTCTTCGGCCGCCCTTGGCGTTTCCCGTGGCGGTGCCATCGGTCGCGCGGTGCCTGGCCATCGGGTCGCCATCGTCGATGAAGCCGGGGCAGAGGTGCCGACCGGGACGACCGGGCAGATCGCCATCGCAAGTCCGGACCCGGTCATGTTCCTCGGCTACTGGCAGGATGCCGCCGCCACTTCGGCAAAGTTCAGCAACGGCTGGCTGTTGACCGGCGATCTCGGGCGTCAGGACGGCGAAGGCTACTTCGAATTCATAGGCCGCAACGACGACGTCATCACTTCCTCGGGATACCGCATGGGGCCGAGCGAAATCGAGGACTGCCTCATAGGTCATCCTGCGGTCCGGCTGGCGGCGGTGGTCGGCAAGCCGGATCCGCTGCGCACCGAAATCGTTAAGGCCTATGTGGTGGCCAAGCCGGGATACGCCCCCGGGCCAAGCCTCGCGGAGGATATCCGGAACTGGGTGAAGAACCGTCTGTCCATGCATGAGTACCCGCGGGAAGTGGCGTTTGTCGATGAACTCCCTCTCACGACGACCGGCAAGGTGATCCGGCGCGTCCTGCGGGAGCGGGCGGCTGCGGAATAGGCAGAACTGGCATGGAGCAACGGTCGACTATTCGGCCCGTCCGGCAATGGACATGATCTTCTGCCGCAGCATGCGGGCCATGTTGCGGGTGCTGTTATACATGTGCAGCTGGGTCGCGACCTGTCGTACATCCCTGTCGGCATTGCCTGCCAGGCCGATCACGATCGTTCCCATCTCTTCCCGCTCCCGCCAGAATCGGCTCATGATCGGGTGGTCGGGAATGGCGCAGGAATCGCTGCGCAGGATGTTGGCGTCGTCGAGGTGCCATTCCGTCAGCTTCATCATCAGGACCTTGCCGGGGGACCAGGCCGCGAAGTTCTCGTCATAGGCGGTCTTCCACGTGTAGGCCTCTCCGGCCATCACGAAGACGACCAGGGCCGCGATGGCCTTGCCATCCAGATCGATGGTGTGGATGCGCACCGCATCGATCTCCGCCAGATTGGTGATCGCCTCCCGCGCGAAGGCCGCGCGGTAGCGGTCGTTGATCAGCGCGGACCGCTTGCGTCCCTTCCAGCCCTTTGCCTCGAGCGCGAGGAATTCCTCCATTCGCTGCCTGACCTCTTCGGGTTGGCGGGCGACCGAATAGGCGACTTCTCCCTGCTCGGCGAGCTTGCGCCACTGGCGACGCATTTCCCGGTAGTGATGGGGCGAAATCGCGTTCCTGAGGTAGGTTTCCGCCGTGGCGAGGCTCTCGAGCATCGGGCGCAAGGACCGTTCCGCGAGTGTGACCGGCAAATCCCGGCCCACGGCAACGGCGCGAGCAAGCTGCGCGAAGCGGCCGTTGATGCGGACCTGCGGCAGGACCAGGACCCGTGGAAGCTTGGCATCGATGTTGCCGAGTGCCTCGAGAAGGTTGTCGATTGTCTCGGCAGCGTCCTCCGCGTCGACCAGCGGCGTGCCGAGCGGCCCGAAGGGGTTTGCCCAGGCGCGCATGATGGCCGGCCCCATGGAGAAGCCCGGTTTTTCGATCGTGAACGGCATCAGGAGCCGCATGCGGCTATGGTTCTTCTGCTCGTCGCGGATCACCGCGAAGCGGACCTGTCTGTCATCGATACGCGGCATGGCCGGCGCCAGCAGTCTGGCGCTGAAAAAGATGTTTGGTTCCATGGCGCGGTTGGTCAGGAATTCGAGTTCCTGCTGCAGGTCGTAGCCCAGTGATGCGGGATAGAGGCAGAGTTCTCGGCCCGGTCGGCCGGTCTCTATGCGCGTATCGGCGTCGGGGCGGTCGGTGCGGAGAACCGGTACTGGCGACTGCGGCCAGGCTGCCCCCAGGAGGCTTTCAAAATCGCGGCTGTCGGGAGGTAGAGCCATATCATGCAGCCTTGGTATGCTTGGGGGCGAGGGGGGCGGCAAACGCGAACATGCGAATGCCGAGTGTGCGGCGAAGTGCGACATGCAGCAGGATCGCTTCCACGATCATGGCGCATGCAGTTGCCATCGCCGCCCCGCTCAGCCCGTATAGCGGAATGAGGATGATGTTCAGTGTGATGTTGACCGCAAGAACAGCACCATACAGCAGGACACAGAGATTCTGGCGACCGGCCATGCTGAGGAGCACTTCGCCGGGACCGACCATGGCCTTGGCGAGGGTGCCGGCGAAGAGGATCGGCAGCAGCCCATAGCCGACTGTGAAGGCCGGACCGAAGAGCGCCAGGAGGTGCTCTCCGACAAGCAGGATCGAGAGCCCTATCACGAGCGCCGGCCAGAAGCTCCAGCGTGCCGTCTGGCCTGCGAAAGCGGCAAGCGAGGCTGTGTCGCCACCGGCGAGAATGGTTGAAAACCGGGGGGCGGCGGCGGCCTTGACGGCAAAGGCGACGAACTGGACCAGGACGATAGTCTTCGCCGCAGCAAAGTAGACGGCAACCTGGTCGGGGGGCATGTAGAAGCCGACCACGACCACGTCGGCATTTGTCAGCAGGAAACCGATGCCGTCGACCAGAAAGATGGGTAGCGAGTACCCGAACCAGACCGCGGGGCGAAGCCGAAGCCCTCCGCGTCCATAGGTGCGCTGCAGGCGCCGGTGCAGGCGGATGTATTGCAGCAATGTCGTCACATAGGTGGCCGCCAGCGCTGCCTCCATTGCCGTGACGGCCGTGTCCGGCGCGCCCAGCCACACTGCGCCCACCATGAAGAGGAGGATCAGTGTTGGACGGATCAGGAAAGTCGGGCTCAGCGCCGTCATTGTCCAGCCGCTTGCTCGGGCGGTGCCGTCCAGCACGTCGCCGAGCGCGATCATGGGTAGAGTGAAGAGAGCGAGGAAAAGGGGAGCTGTCCAGTAAGCCTCGAAGGTGCCGGCAAAGGACCGGAGAACCAGAAAGCCGACGACCGCCAGCAGGCTAGCGGAGATCATCGAAAAGATCCGGGCGGTGTAGTGCAGACCGCGTACGGCCGCCAGATCCCCTTCCGCCCGATGCTGCGGCAGGAAGCGGATCACCGAGCTGTGGAGGCCGAGGCAGGACAGGTTGCCGGCAAGAACGACAATTACCCAGACGAAGGCGAAGATGCCGTATTCGAACTCGCCCATCAGCCGTGCGAGAATGATCTGCGAGATGAAGGCGATCGCCGCGCTGACGACCCGGATGGAAAAGGCGAGCAAGGCTTGTCGTTGGGCCTGGGCGGTCTCTCCGTCGGAGGAAAGAGCTGCTGTCAAATGGTCGAGCTTCGGCCTCAACCTGGCACGCAGGCTGGGTGGCAGATATTTCTCTGCTGTTTCGAGGACCGCCATGATCGGCACGCAATACTCACATCAACCCACAACGCGAAGCCAGTCTTGCCACGAGGGGGTTAACAATCCTTTGGAGCGGCCGTGGTGACAGGCCCATGGCTGTGGAAAGCGCAAACAAAAATGCCGCCTCGCGGCGGCATTTTCAAATTCCTGTCCACAGGACTAAGCCTGTTCGAAGACGCCGTGGCAATGCTTGTACTTCTTGCCCGACCCGCACGGGCAGGCCTCGTTGCGGCCGATCTTACCCCAGGTCTGCGGATCGTTCGGATCGCGCTCGTCCGGCGGCACCTGCAGACCGGAATCGTTGCCACCGGCGAAATCGTCCTCCCCCGTGATCGGGTCGAGGTGATGCGCTTCCATCATCGGCAGCGGTTCCGGCGAAGGCTGCGCCTCGCGAACCAGTTCGACACGCATCATCTGTGCGGTGACGGCCTCGCGAAGGTTGGCAAGCAGTGCCTGGAAGAGTTCGAACGCTTCCGACTTGTATTCCTGTAGCGGGTCACGCTGGGCGTAGCCGCGGAAACCGACGACCGAGCGAAGGTGATCCAGGTTTACGATGTGTTCGCGCCAGAGATTGTCCAGCGTCTGGAGAACCACGGAGCGCTCGACATAGGTCATGATTTCCGGACCGAAGCGTTCTGCGCGATCGGCGGCCGCTGCGTCGGCCGCTTGCGTGATGCGCTCGCGGATGTCGTCTTCGCCAATGCCCTCTTCCTTGACCCATTCGTCGACGGGAAGCTGGAGGTTGAGCATGCGTTCGACATCCGCCTTCAGGCCGGCGGCATCCCATTGTTCGGCATAGGCCCGTTCGGGGATGTGCTTGGTCACCGCGATGTCGATGACCTCATTGCGCATGTCGGAAACGATCTCGTCGAGGCTTTCCGCATCGGCATCCATCAGCTCGATGCGCTGCTCGAAGATCACCTTGCGCTGGTCGTTGGTGACGTCGTCATACTTGAGCAAGTTCTTGCGGATGTCGAAGTTGCGGGCCTCGACTTTTTTCTGGGCGCGCTCCAGCGCCTTGTTGATCCAGGGATGGACGATCGCCTCGCCTTCCTTCAGACCAAGCTTCTGCAGCATTCCGTCCATGCGGTCGGAGCCGAAGATGCGCATCAGGTCGTCCTGCAGCGACAGATAGAATTTCGAGCGGCCCGGGTCGCCCTGGCGGCCGGAACGTCCGCGTAGCTGGTTGTCGATGCGGCGGCTTTCGTGGCGCTCGGTGGCGATGACGTAGAGACCACCGGCGGCCAGCGCCTTCTGCTTGAGGTCGGCCACTTCCTGACGGATAGCTGCTTCCTTGTCGTCGCGCTCCGGACCCGGCTCCATGCCATCGAGATCACGCTCCAGGCGCATGTCGATATTGCCGCCGAGCTGGATGTCGGTACCACGGCCGGCCATGTTGGTGGCGATGGTCACGGCGCCCGGCACGCCTGCCTGGGAAACGATATAGGCTTCCTGTTCGTGATACCGGGCGTTCAGAACGCTGAAATTATCGAAGCCCGAGTTGCGCAGCATGGTTGCCAGAAGTTCGGACTTTTCGATCGAGGTCGTGCCGACCAGAACCGGCTGGTTACGGTCGTGGGCAATCTTGATCTCTTCGATGATCGCCTTGAACTTCTCTTCGAAGGTCCTGTAGACCTCGTCGTCCTCGTCGATACGTTGGATCGGCAGGTTGGTCGGCACTTCGACGACTTCCAGCCGGTAGATGTTGCCGAACTCCTCCGCTTCCGTCGAAGCCGTACCGGTCATGCCGGCCAGCTTGTCGTACATGCGGAAGTAGTTCTGGAAGGTGATCGAGGAGAGTGTCTGGTTCTCCGGCTGGATCTGCACCTTTTCCTTGGCTTCGAGCGCCTGGTGCTGGCCTTCCGAATAGCGGCGGCCCGGCATCATGCGTCCAGTGAATTCGTCGATGATGACGATCTCGTCGTTACGGACGATGTAATCCTTGTCGCGGGTGAAGAGCTTGTGAGCCTTCAGCGCGTTATTGATGTGGTGGACGATAGCGACGTTTTCGACGTCGTAGAGGCTTTCGCCCTTGAGAAGGCCGTCCTGGCGCAGCAGGTTCTCCAGCTTCTCTGTGCCGACTTCGGAGAAGTTCGCGGAACGCTGCTTCTCATCGATCTCGTAGTCCTCTTCCGCGAGCAGCGGAATGAATGCGTCGATCGTGGTGTACAGGTCGGAACGGTCGTCGAGCGGACCGGAAATGATCAGCGGCGTGCGGGCTTCATCGACGAGGATGGAGTCAACTTCGTCGACGATCGCGTAGTTATGGCCGCGCTGCACCATCTGGCCACGGTCGTATTTCATGTTGTCGCGCAGATAGTCGAAGCCGAGCTCGTTGTTCGTCGCGTAGGTGACGTCGCAGGCATAGGCCGCGCGGCGCTCCTCGTCACTCAATCCGTGGACGATCACGCCGGTGGAAAGACCCAGGAAGCCGTAGAGCCTGCCCATGGTCTGGCTGTCGCGCCGGGCCAGGTAATCGTTGACGGTGACGACATGGACGCCGTTGCCGGTCAGCGCATTGAGGTAGACGGCCAGCGTCGCGACCAGCGTCTTGCCTTCGCCGGTCTTCATCTCGGCGATCGCGCCTTCATGAAGGATTGTGGCGCCGGTCAGCTGGACATCGAAAGGGCGCATGCCCAGCACGCGCCGGGAGGCCTCGCGAACGACTGCGAAAGCCGGTTCTATCAGGCTTTCGAGGCTTTTTCCTGCCGCCAGTTGCTCACGGAATTCGACGGTCTTGGCCGTCAGTTCCGTATCCGACAACGCCTTCATTTTATCTTCGAGGGCGTTGACAGCATCAATACGGGATTTATAGGAGCGAACGCGGCGCTCGTTAGCCGAGCCGAAAAGTTTGCGGGCCAATCCGCCAAAGCTGACCATTTGAATGGTCCTTTCTGATTAACTTTCTTTAGGGTCGCGGGACCCGCCGCCGGGGAACAAGATCCGGCAAAATCGCCCGCTACGCCCGGAAACTTTTCTGGACGCAAAGTTGCGTGACAGATAAGAGGGGGGTCGATTGATGTCAACGGTGACGGCCGATACACAAAGGCCACATTCCAATGTTTGTGAAGCAATTCCGGCCGGGATCGGACACTTCTGAGACCGGCAACCAATTCTTGAAAGGTGACTTGATGTTGCGCCATAAATTCCTCGCCACCGCGGCCCTTGCCGTTGCACTTTCCTTCGGTGCGTCCGTGCATGCCCAGGAAGACGCAGTCGTCGCCAAGGTCGGCGACCTGGAAATCCGCCAATCCGAGCTCGATCTCGCCATTGAAAACCTCGACCCGCAGCTTGCCCAGCTGCCGGACGACCAAAAGCGCGTTGCCGCGCTCTCCGGTGTCATCGACGTCAAGCTTCTTGCCCAGGGCGCGGCGGACGAAGGCATGAAGGACACGGAAGAGTTCAAGAAGCGGATGGAATACATCACCGACCGCGAACTCCATAACTCCTACTTCCGCAAGCATGTCGTCGACGCTGTGACCGAAGATGAGGTCAAGGCACGCTACGAAAAAGAAATCGGCGCCATGCCGAAGCAGGAAGAAGTCAATGCCCGACATATCCTCGTGAAGACCGAGGAAGAGGCAAAGACGATCATCGGCGAACTCGATGCCGGCAAGGATTTTGCCGAACTGGCCAAGGAAAAGTCGGAAGATTCCAACAAGAGCGATGGCGGCGATCTCGGCTGGTTCTCCAAGGGCCGCATGGTTCCTGAGTTCGAGGAAGTTGCGTTTGCTCTCGAAAAGGGTGCCTACACAAAGACCCCGGTGAAGTCGCAGTTCGGCTTCCACGTCATCAAGCTGGAAGATCGCCGCGACGTGCAGGCGCCGCCTCTCGAGCAGGTGGAGCCGCAGGTTCGCCAGCTGGTGATGCGTGACAAGTACCTGGCTCTCGTCGAGAAGGCCAAGTCGGAGCAGCCGGTCGAAATCACTGACGAAGCCCTGCGCAAGGGCTATGAAGACGTCAACAAGGCTCAGGCCGCCGAGCCTGCTGCAGGCGAACAGCCTGCACCGCAGCAGTAAATGACATAATCGAGGGCCCGGTTTTCCGGGCCCCTTCCGTATTTCGTGCCAGGTCCTCCCGAAATGTCAGTTTCCGTTTCTCCGCTCGCTCCGAAATCCTATCCGGAAATGCCCGCGCTCCGTGGCTTGCGCATGGCGACCGCCGCCGCCGGTATCAAGTATAAGAACCGCACCGACGTTCTGCTGATGGTCTTCGACAAGCCGGCCAGCGTTGCCGGTGTCTTCACCAAATCCAAGTGCCCATCAGCGCCGGTGGATTTCTGCCGGGTGAATTTGCCGCATGGGCAGGCGCGGGCGGTTGTCGTCAATTCCGGCAATGCCAATGCCTTCACGGGTCTCAAGGGTAAGGCCGCGACGGAGTTGACGGCAAAATCGGCGTCTGCTGCCGTGGGGTGCCAGGAGAACGAGGTCTACCTCGCTTCCACGGGGGTCATAGGCGAACCACTCGATGCATCGAAGTTCTCCGGTGTTCTCGGCGACATGAATACCCAGGCGCAGCCGGACTTCTGGCTTGAGGCAGCCAAGGCGATCATGACGACCGACACCTATCCGAAGGTGGCGACTCGTTCGGCAGAGATTGGCGGCGTCACCATCACGATCAACGGCATCGCCAAGGGCGCCGGCATGATCGCACCTGACATGGCCACCATGCTGTCCTTCGTGGTCACCGATGCGGATATCGACCCCGCCGTTCTGCAGCAGCTGCTTTCGGCCGGAGTCGAACCGACCTTCAATGCGGTCACCGTCGACAGCGATACGTCGACCTCCGACACCCTGATGCTTTTCGCGACCGGTGCGGCCGCGGCGGACGGACAGGCCACGGTCACCTCGGTCGACGATGCCCGCCTCGAAGGGTTTCGCGCAGCGCTCAACGATCTGTTGAAGGATCTTGCCCTGCAGGTCGTGCGGGACGGCGAGGGCGCTCGCAAGATGGTGGAGATCACCGTCACCGGTGCCGAAAGTGATCAGGCAGCCAAGACGATTGCCCTGTCCATTGCCAACTCACCGCTGGTGAAGACCGCTGTTGCCGGCGAGGATGCCAATTGGGGTCGTATCGTTATGGCTGTGGGCAAGTCCGGTGAGATGGCCGACCGCGATCGTCTGGCCATCTGGTTCGGCGATGTTCGCGTCGCCGTCAACGGCGAACGTGACCCTGCCTACTCCGAGGCTGCGGCCACCGCGGTCATGAAGCAGGAGGATATCCCCGTTCTCGTGGAGATCGGCCTGGGGAATGGCAGCGCCACCGTCTGGACGTGCGATCTCACGAAGGAATATGTGGCCATCAACGGCGACTACCGGAGCTGATGCGAACGATGCAGGCAACATCTCCCGCAGCGAACCTGCCTCTTGTCCGCCGCCTCGAGGCTGTTGGCTTCCGCGCCTGGCCGGCCGCAACCGTTCTCTATGACGGAAGCTGGCAGGTTCGGCTGACCGGCGGGCATCCGTCCAAGAGGCTGAATTGCGTCGTGCCGCTCGACCCTTCCGATTGCCGGGACATGGATCTTCGTCTCGAAAAGGCAGGCAAGCGCTTCGAGACCTATGGCCGTCCATTGATGCTGCGGGAGACGCCGCTGGCGCCGCAGCCGCTGATTGAGCACATCGCCGGGCGTGGCTGGTCGCGGTTCGAGACGGTGAAGGTAATGAACGCCGATCTGACCCGGCTGGAGCTGCCGGAGGCACTCGACCACCTGCCAAGCCATGATGTCAGTCGTTTCATCGACATGAGCCTTGCCGTCTCCGGCGAAGATCCCGCGTTGAAGCCAGCGCTTGCCGAGGTGCTCGGTGCCATCAAGCCCGCAACCGGGCTTTTCGCCATCGAAAAGGCACCGGACGGCCCGGCTGCGGTCGCTCTCTGCGTTCAGGACAATGATCTTGCGGGGATCATGAATTTCGCGGTCGCGGAGGGTTTTCGGCGGCAGGGTGTAGGCACCGAAGTGCTGTCGTCGGCGCTGCGATGGGCGCGGATCAGCGGCGCACGCAGCGCCTGGGTTCAGGTGGTTGATACCAACTCGGCGGCGCTTTCGCTTTACCGGAAGTTCGGCTTCCAGGACGCTTACGAATATCACTACTGGCAGGAGACTGGGGCGTGACACCAGAGCCAAGACGCATTCTTCTCGTCGCGGCTTGCGCACTGGTCGATTCCGACAACCGGATCCTTCTGGCCCAGCGCCCCGAAGGCAAGTCGCTGGCGGGCCTCTGGGAATTTCCCGGGGGCAAGGTGGAGCCGGGCGAAACGCCCGAGGAAACGCTGATCCGCGAGTTGCACGAAGAGTTGGGGATCACGACGAAGGTGGCCTGCCTTGCGCCACTGACGTTTGCCAGCCACACCTACGAGAGCTTCCACCTCCTGATGCCTCTTTATATCTGCCGTCGCTACGAGGGCATACCGGCGGGGCAGGAGGGGCAGGCGATCAAGTGGGTCAGGACGCGCGACCTTCGGAACTATCCGATGCCGCCCGCCGACGAGCCTCTGATCCCATTCCTTCAGGACCTTCTCTGAGCAATTGCTGGAAACGGTAAACCTGCATTAACAGATCCTTTATCCAAATCGTCTAATGTCACCTTTCACCAAGGCAGTATTGGCGTTGACGAGGCTTTGACACGATGGACGAGGAACTCTGGAAGACTGTGCGGGTCCGACAGCGGACGACGTACAGGTCCGGCGCCCTGAACATTGCGCTACTGTTCGGGACTGCGGCCATCGCTCTTTCCCTGATCATAACGCCGATGCTCTCCGATAACGGCGATGCGCGGCGGCTCGCCCATGTCCAGGAAGATTTTGACCGGATCACCACGGGTTCCATCCCAGTGGACAACCGCTCGAAACACTATACGATCCGTCGCAGCGTCCTTCAGGAAACGCCGGGATCGGTCTGCATCATCCAGCCGTACGACGTTGATACCCGTTGCTGACCACCCGTCTCATGAGGAGACTTGCAGCCATTTGAAAGGAACAAAGGCATGCGTCTTCTCCGGTCGCTGTTGCGCCAAAACGAAGGTGCCACGGCCATCGAATATGGTCTGATCGCGGCGATCATTTCTGTCGTCCTGATCGCCGGGGTGAGTGGCCTGTCCGATGGTCTGTTGAACGTGTTCAGCACGATCGAGAACCACCTTGTGAACGCTATCGGCTAATTCTAGCGACCACCATCCTCATCATTCCGCGGGACCCGCAAGGCATCCGCTAGCCGCATCTTGGCCGACCCTGGCTTCAAGGGCTTCTGCTGGCTTTCGTGGGGAGCCCAGCCAGAAGCATAGATGATCGAGAAGGTGGCGCGGATGCGTCCATCCGGATCTCCATAGCGCTCCGCATAAAGCTCGGCCGCCCGCAGGAAGAAGCGCCGGCTGACCGGCATGCGGCTTCGACCGGTCAGCGGATTGGTCATTCCCATCGCACGAAGATCACGCATCAGCGGGAACAGCGAGTCATAACGCACCGTGTGGCTTTCCACGTCCACGACTGGAAGCGCAAACCCCGCACGTTGCAGGAGGGCGCCGATATCGCGGACGTCGGCGAATGGGATCACGCGGGGGCTCGCGCCGCCGGTCAGTTCCGCTTCGGCAGCCAGAAGCACGTCGCGTAGCTCTGAAAGCGTGCCGGCCCCGGGAATGGCGGCCATGAACAACCCGTCGGGTTTCAGTGCCCGCCGGATACGGACAAGCGTCCCCGGTATGTCGTTGGCGAGATGAAGAGACAGAGGTGAAAGCACGAGGTTCACCGAAGCAGGTTCCAGCGGCACGTCGTCCAGCGGCGCCACGGTCACGGTCTCGCCGGGGCAGGCGAACAGGGAACTGGTTTCGACACGGACAAGGTTGTCGATCTTTCCCGTGGCAAGCGCTTCCCGTCCCGCCACACCCGTGCCGCCATGCAGTTCGACTGCATCGGCGAAGCGCCGCTCGACAACCGCCAGCCTTTCCGCCAGTTCGCGAGCCGCCAGATCGAGAAGGAAGGCAGCGGACGTGTCGCCTTTCCGGAATGCGCCTTCGCGACGGGCGGCGACGAGCGCCTGATCGAAAAGAATATCCATGTCGGTCTTCGTCCTCAAATTTTCCGATTGCGGAATGGCGCCTGACCGACGTTAATGTCAATCCATGGCGATAGAAGAGCAGGACATCAGGCCCCAGCCATTATCACGGTCCCGCGCCTGGTTGCGGTGGATCGGCGACATCGTCTACCCGCCGACCTGCCCCGGATGCGGGGTGATCACCGCCCGTCATGCAAGCTTCTGTCCAACATGCTGGCGCGACATCCGTTTCATCGAGCGGCCCTATTGCGAAGTGCTGGGCATCCCGTTCAGCTATGATCCTGGTCCCGGCATGGTCTGCGCCGAGGCGATCGCCGAGCCGCCGGTATTCGACAGGCTGCGATCTGTGGCGATCCATGAGGGGCCGGTACGCCATCTCGCGCATGGCCTGAAGTATCGCGACCGCACGGATCTGGCACCGATGATGGCGCTGTGGTTGCAGCGGGCGTCTGACGGTTTCGTTGCTGGTTGCGACGGGATCGTGCCCGTGCCGCTGCACCGCTGGCGGTTCGCAAGCCGCAAGTTCAACCAGTCCGCGGAGCTTGCCCGGCACCTGTCCCGCTTGTCCGGACGGCCCTTCCTGGCCAGAACCCTGCTCAGGGTCAAGAACACCAGCCGTCAGGTAGGGCTGACGGAACGAGCCCGTGAGGTAAACGTTCGCGCAGCCTTCAAGGTTGCGCCGGGTCACGAGATCGATGTCGCCGGAAAGCACATCGTTCTGGTCGATGACGTCTATACGACGGGTGCGACCGTCTCCTCGGCGGCCGGTGCCCTCAAGAGAGCAGGAGCCTCGGAGGTCACGGTTTTGACCTTTGCAATGGTGGTTGCCGGGCCTATATGAAGCCCGAAAACCGTATTTGCGCGGCGCCTTTCCACCCGGCCGCACCTGGAGAAGCTTATGGCAGACGTGACGATCTACACCCGCCAGTTCTGCGGCTATTGTGCCCGCGCCAAGTCCTTGCTCGACGCCAAGGGCGTCGAGTACAAGGAGAATGACGCGACGCATTCGCAGGAGCTGCGGCAGGAGATGATCGGCAAGGCCAACGGCCGCGCGACTTTTCCGCAGATTTTCATCGACGGCGAGCATGTCGGCGGATGCGACGAACTTCATGCACTGGACCGGGCCGGCAAGCTTGATCCGATGCTGGCGAATTGAGGGGTAGAAACATGACGTTCAAGGCTGCTGCAATTCAGATGTGCTCCGGTGTCGATCCGGAAAAGAATGCGTCCGACATGGCGCGCCTCGTTCGCGAGGCTGCGGCAAAGGGTGCGGTCTATGTGCAGACGCCGGAGATGACCGGTGCCGTGCAGAAGGATCGTGAAGGTCTTCGGTCGGTCTTGAAGGCCGAGGCGGACGACATCATTGTCTCGACGGCCCGCAGTCTGGCGGAAGAACTTGGTATTCACGTGCATGTCGGCTCGACGGCGATCGCGCTCGATGACGAGAAGATTGCAAATCGTGGCTTCCTCTTTGCACCGGGCGGCAGCCGCATCTGCACCTACGACAAGATCCACATGTTCGACGTGGACCTCGACAACGGCGAGAGCTGGCGCGAAAGCTCCGTCTATCGGCCGGGCGACGAGGCACGGGTGGCCGAGCTTCCCTTCGCCAAGCTAGGCTTTGCGATCTGCTATGACGTCCGCTTCCCGTCGCTATTCCGCACCGAGGCGGTGGCCGGCGCCGAAGTGCTGACGGTCCCTGCTGCCTTTACCAGCCAGACGGGCGTGGCGCATTGGGAAGTGCTGCTTCGGGCACGCGCTATCGAGAACGGTGCCTTCGTCATCGCCGCCGCACAGGCCGGCGTACACGAGGACGGCCGCGAAACCTTCGGCCATTCGATGATCATCGACCCCTGGGGCAAGGTGCTGGCGTCTGCCGGCGGCAGCGGCGAGGCGATCGTGATCGCCGAGATCGATGTTGGCCAGGTGAAGGCAGTCCGCGGCAGAATCCCCAACCTCAAGAACGCCCGCGACTTCACGCTCGAAACCGTGGCGGCGGAGGCGAAAGGGGTGGCCGCTTGATCCGCTATTCCCTCACCTGTGACAGTGCGCACACGTTCGAAGGCTGGTTTGCCACAAGCGACGATTTCGACCGCCAGGTCGAGACCGGGTTTCTCACCTGTCCCGTCTGCAATTCCTCGGCGATTTCCAAATCGCTGATGGCGCCTTCCGTCTCCACGGCGCGCAAGAAGGAAGAAAAGCAGGTGATGGTGATGGACCTCGCGCAGAAGCAGGTGATGACCAAGCTCCGTGAGGCGGTTGCGGCAATCAAGGCGAATGCGGAGGACGTCGGCGAGAAGTTTCCCGAGGAGGCCCGCAAGATCCACTACGGCGAAGCGGACGCGCGCGGCATTATCGGGCAGGCAAGCCTGCAAGAGGTGAAGTCCCTGGTGGAGGAGGGTATCGAGGTGGCACCGCTGCCGGTTCTTCCGGAAGATGCTAACTGAGGCTTAGCCCGGCCGTTTCGCCAGAAGCATGTAGTTGACATCCATGTCCGGGGACATGTTCCAACGGTCCTGCAGCGGGTTGAAGAAGACGCCGGTGCGGTGGATGACGTCCATGCCGCTTGCGGACAATGGGTTTTCCAGTTCCTGCGGCTGAACCAGCTTCTCGTATTGATGGGTGCCCCTGGGTAGCCAGCGCAGGATGTTTTCTGCCGCGAAGATGGCGAGTGCCCGCGCTTTCAGCGTCCGGTTGATGGTGGCGACGAACATCAGGCCACCGGGCTTTACCATCGACGCGCAGGTACGCATGAAGAAGTCGACATCGGCCACGTGCTCGACGACCTCCATGTTGAGGACTATATCGAACATCTCGCCGGCCTCCTGAAGCTGCTCGGCGGTCACGGCGCGGTAGTCGACCGTGGTGCCGGTCTCCGCGGCGTGGGTGGAGGCAATCCCGATATTCTTCTCCGAAGGATCGGCGCCGACGACGGTGGCGCCCATGCGCGCCACAGGTTCGGAGAGAAGGCCGCCGCCACAGCCGATGTCGAGGACGCGCAGGCCCGAAAGCGGTAGATGGCCTTTCGGGTTGCGTCCGAAGTTTTCCGCAATCCGGTCACGGATATAAGCAAGGCGAACCGGATTGAACTTGTGCAGCGGCTTGAACTTGCCGGTCGGGTCCCACCATTCCGCCGCCATGGCAGAGAAGCGATCGACTTCGCTCTGGTCTATGGTGGTTTTCGCGGCTTCGGTCATCGGTTCATCCCTTTTCTTGGGTTGTGAAGTCGGATGATAGGCGTTGGAAGTCAAGAGGCTGGTTGCCGCAGCCACCGGCCAGGGCGGGCACCTTGGCTGCATGTCTCGTCGCAGTGGTATCTCCAAGATGCCGCAAAGGATGAACGGTGTGCGGACTTTGGACGGGATGCGGCCGCGCCAAAGATGTTCATTCTCCGTTCAGGGCAGTTTTGGAACTATAACCCGGTACGAAGCATTCATCGGAACTGGGCGAGGGATCCTCGCAAAAGGTTTCGCAGGAGGAAAAACGTGAAGAAATATCTGCTGAGTGCTGCTGCTGCATTCTGCGCGCTGATGACAGTGCCTTCCATCGCCGATGCGGCGGTGCGCGGGTTTTCGACCGCCAATGTCAACATGCGATCCGGGCCGAGCACGTCCTATCCAGCCGTCACGGTTATTCCGGTCGGCTCGCCGGTCACTATCCACGGCTGCATGAGCAGCGTGAACTGGTGCGACGTCGCATTCTCCGGTGGCCGCGGCTGGGTGTCCGGCAACTATGTCCAGGCAAGCTACCAACAGCGGCGGGTCTATGTCGGGCCGCAATACTATCGCCCGCTCGGCATCCCAACTGTGACCTTCGAGGTCGGCAATTACTGGGACCGACACTACCGGGGCCGGGACTTCTACCGCGATAGGGACCGCTGGGACCGCGGCCCCGACCGTGGAGGCTGGGACCGTGACAGAGATCGCGATCGTGGCGATTGGAACCGTGATCGTGACAGGGATCGCGACCGGGACCGCGCAGACAGAGACAGGGACAGGGCCGACAGAGACCGCGTTGACCGGGACCGGGCCGACCGGGACAGGGCGGAGAGAGACCGCGCAGCTCAGGACCGTATAGATCGGGACCGGAACCGCGACCGAGCGGATCGGGACAAGGGTCGCGATCGTGAACGCGGCTCCGGCTCCGGCGTCACCATAAGGTCGGACGGCACCCTTTGCAGTGCTGATGGAACGAGATGCACGAGAGGCAATTGAGGGCATTACTGCTCCGCTGACTGGCAACAGAATGATCGTGCGGGCTCCTCGGGAGCCCGCAGTCGCTTGAGATACCAAGTTGTCTACTCGATGCCATTGCATGCCCCCCCCCTTTTCGATATGAGACCCGGCGAAATCCCGTCTCTCTCGAGGCGGTTCGAGGAATACGCTCCCCCTCGGGAGCGAACGGGTGGTATTGGTCAGCATGGCACGCATCGTCATGAAGTTCGGCGGCACTTCGGTCGCCAATCCGGAACGCATCTACAACGTAGCGCGCCATGTGAAACGTGAGGTCAATGCGGGTCACGAGGTGGCAGTGGTCGTCTCGGCAATGTCCGGCAAGACCAACGAACTGGTTGGCTGGGTGCAGGACATGCCGAAGGTGGCTGGAGCCAGTTCACCATTCTACGATGCCCGCGAGTACGACGCGATCGTGGCCTCCGGCGAGCAGGTAACCTCCGGGCTGCTCGCCATCGCGCTTCAGTCGATGGGCATCAATGCCCGCTCCTGGCAGGGCTGGCAGATCCCGATCAAGACCGATAACGCGCACGGTGCCGCGCGCATCCTGGACATCGACGGCTCCGAGATCATCAAGCGCATGGGCGAGGGACAGGTCGCGGTCGTCGCGGGTTTCCAGGGCATCGGTCCGGATAACCGCCTTGCGACGCTCGGCCGTGGCGGTTCCGATACCTCTGCCGTGGCAATCGCTGCCGCAGTCAAGGCCGACCGCTGCGATATCTACACCGACGTTGACGGCGTCTATACGACCGACCCACGCATCGTACCTGCCGCTCGCCGCATGAAGAAGGTATCCTTCGAGGAAATGCTCGAGATGGCATCGCTCGGCTCGAAGGTGCTTCAGGTGCGCTCGGTCGAGCTCGCCATGGTCCACAAGGTGCGCACCTTCGTGCGCTCCAGTTTCGAAGATCCCGATGCACCGGGCATGGGCGACCTTCTGAATCCGCCCGGTACATTGATTTGCGACGAGGAAGAAATCGTGGAACAGGAAGTCGTTACCGGCATTGCCTATGCCAAGGATGAAGCTCAGATCTCGCTGCGCCGGCTGGCCGACCGTCCGGGTGTTTCGGCGGCCATCTTCGGTCCACTGGCGGAGGCCCATATCAACGTCGACATGATCGTTCAGAATACGTCGGAAGACGGTTCGAAGACCGACATGACCTTCACCGTGCCTTCCGGCGACATCCAGAAGGCGCTGAAGGTGCTGGACGACAACAAGGGCACGATCGGCTTCGACGTCGCGCAGAACGAATCAGGTCTCGCCAAGGTATCGGTGATCGGCATTGGCATGCGCAGCCATGCGGGTGTCGCGGCGCTCGCTTTCAAGGCACTTGCCGATAAAGGTATCAACATCAAGGCCATCACGACTTCGGAAATCAAGATTTCCATCCTAATCGACGGCGCTTACTCGGAATTGGCGGTTCGGACTTTGCATTCCGCCTATGGTCTCGATAAGAGTTGATCATGGGCCGGCAGGTCTCGCTCGCCTTTATGGCTGTGGCAGGCTTGTCGGATAGGATGAACTCGTTTCGGGAGCAACAATGCCGATGAGAGACCTGTCGGCGGGCCCGCGCGTATTACTGCGGCGGCTGCGCGAGCTAATGGCGGAGCCGCTTGATCCGCAGGAACGCCTTGACCGCATCGTCCGACAGATCGCCAGCAACATGGTGGCGGAGGTCTGCTCCGTGTACGTGTTGCGCTCCGACGGCGTGTTGGAACTCTATGCCACCGAGGGCCTGAACCCGGAAGCGGTGCACCTTTCACAGCTGAAAATGGGGCAGGGCCTGGTCGGCACCATCGCCGCATCCGCACAGCCTCTCAACCTCTCAGACGCACAGGCGCATCCGGCCTTCCGCTACCTCCCGGAGACCGGCGAAGAGATCTACCATTCCTTCCTCGGTGTCCCTATCTTGCGGGCCGGTCGCACTTTGGGCGTCCTCGTCGTGCAGAACAAGGCGAGTCGGACTTATCGCGAGGATGAGGTCGAAGCGCTTGAAACGACCGCCATGGTAATCGCCGAGATGATTGCGACCGGAGAACTGAAGAAGATCACCAAGCCGGGCCTTGAACTCGACCTGACGCGTGCCGTCATGATCGAGGGCGACGGGTATAACGAGGGCATCGGTCTCGGTCACGTTGTGTTGCACGAGCCGCGCGTGGTGGTCACCAACCTGCTTAACGACGACGCCGAGAGCGAAGTTCGGCGGCTTGCCGAAGCGCTGGGCTCGCTGCGAATCTCGATCGACGACATGCTGTCGAGGCGCGAGGTGGCGAGCGAAGGGGAGCACCGCGAAGTCCTCGAGACTTACCGCATGTTCGCCTATGACCAGGGCTGGGTTCGCCGCATGGAAGAGGCGATCCACAACGGGCTGACGGCGGAGGCGGCCGTCGAGAAGGTGCAGAGCGATACCAAAGCGCGGATGATGCGCTTGACGGACCCGTACCTGCGCGAGCGCATGCACGATTTCGACGATCTCGCCAACCGCCTGCTTCGGCAACTGACGGGCTTTAGCGGGCGTAACATGGGCGAAGGCCTGCCGGTTGACGCGATCATCTTCGCGCGGGCCATGGGCGCGGCGGAACTGCTGGACTACCCGCGCGAACGGCTGCGCGGACTGGTGCTGGAGGACGGCGCCGTCACCAGCCATGTGGTGATCGTTGCCAGGGCCTTGGGAATTCCGGTGGTCGGCCAGGCTGCCGGTGCCGTTGCTCTGGCCGAGAACGGCGACGCAGTCATCATCGACGGTGACGACGGCCAGCTTCACCTGCGGCCGATAGCCGACCTTTTGAAGGCTTACGAGGAGAAGGTGCGGCTGAGGGCGCGTCGGCAGGAGCAGTTCCGCGCATTGCGCGATGTCCCGCCCGTGACCAAGGACGGCAAGCGCATCAACCTGATGATGAATGCCGGGCTGATCGTCGACCTTCCGCAGCTGGCGGAATCGGGAGCCGATGGGATCGGGCTCTTCCGCACCGAGCTGCAGTTCATGATTGCCTCGACAATGCCGAAGCTCGAGGAGCAGGAGGCATTCTACCGGGCCGTGAACAAGCAGGCAGCGGGCCGGCCGGTGACTTTCCGCACGCTCGATATCGGCGGGGACAAGGTCGTCTCCTATTTCCGCGCCCATGAGGAAGAAAACCCGGCGCTCGGCTGGCGTGCGATCCGGCTGTCGCTGGACCGTCCGGGATTGCTGCGGACGCAGTTGCGCGCACTCCTGCGGGCCTCGGCGGATGCGGAACTCAAAATGATGCTGCCGATGGTGACGGAGGTGGCGGAAATCCATGCGGTGCGCGAGCTTCTGCAGAAAGAAGTCCAGCACCTGTCGAAGTTCGGCCACAGCCTGCCGCGCAAGCTGCAGTTCGGTGCGATGCTGGAAGTGCCGTCGCTGATGTGGCAGCTCGACGAACTGATGGCCGAGGTCGACTTTGTCTCGGTGGGGTCCAACGATCTGTTCCAGTTTTCGATGGCGGCCGACCGTGGCAATGCGCGGGTTTCGGACCGCTTCGACATGCTGGGCAAGCCGTTCCTCAGGATTTTGCGCGACATCGTGCGCGCAGCCGAGCGGAACCAGACGTCGTTGACGCTCTGTGGAGAAATGGCCGGCAAGCCGCTTCCGGCGATGGCACTGATCGGGCTCGGCTTCCGCTCTGTGTCGATGGCGGCGACGTCGATCGGCCCGGTGAAGGCGATGCTTCTCGCGCTCGAAGCCGAAAAATTGGCAGCGGAACTGAATGCGGCATTGGACGACACGCGGTCTCATGAGCCGATCCGCAAGCTTCTGATGCGTTTTGCGACGGAAAACGGCGTTCCGGTCTAAAAAGAAAAAGAACACGGAGTAGATCAGGGTGGCGAAGCTTCCTGTAGACAAGATGCGCGAACTGGAACGCCGCTTCGGCGAGATCGAGGCGCGCATGTCCGAGGGTCCGGCGGCGGACGTTTATGTCAAGCTGGCATCGGAATATTCCGAGCTGCAGCCGGTCGTACGCAAGATCCGCGATTACGAAAAGGCGATCGCCGAAGTGGCGGACCTTAAGGCGCTGCTTGCCGACAAGGCGACGGACCGCGAGATGCGGGAATTTGCCGAGATGGAACTGCCGGACGCGGAAGAGCGGGTCGAGGCTCTGGAGAAGGACATGCAGGTCCTGCTTCTTCCCAAGGACGCGGCCGACGAAAAGAGCGCGATCCTCGAAATACGGGCCGGCACCGGCGGCAACGAGGCGGCGCTTTTCGCTGGCGACCTGTTCCGCATGTATGAGCGCTATGCAGCGGCCAAGGGCTGGAAGGTCGAAGTGCTTTCCGCCAGCGAAGGCGAGGCAGGCGGTTACAGGGAAATCATCGCGACGGTTTCCGGGCGAGGGGTGTTCTCCAAGCTGAAATTCGAATCCGGCGTTCATCGGGTCCAGCGCGTGCCGGATACCGAAACACAGGGGCGCATCCACACCTCGGCAGCAACGGTTGCCGTGCTGCCGGAGGCCGAAGAAATCGACATTGAGGTCCGGCCTGAGGATATCCGTATCGATACCATGCGCTCGTCCGGCGCTGGTGGCCAGCACGTCAACACCACCGACTCCGCGGTCCGTATCACCCACATGCCGACCGGGCTGGTGGTGACGAGTTCGGAAAAGTCGCAGCACCAGAACCGGGCCAAGGCCATGCAGGTGTTGCGGTCGCGGCTCTACGACATGGAACGACAGAAGGCCGACAGCGAGCGATCCGCCGACCGCAAGAGCCAGGTGGGCTCCGGCGACCGTTCCGAGCGCATCCGTACCTATAATTTCCCTCAAGGGCGGGTGACCGATCACCGCATCAACCTGACGCTCTACAAGCTCGACCGCATGATCGAAGGCGAGATCGACGAAGTGGTTGATGCGCTGATCGCCGACTACCAGGCCGGCCAGCTGGCGCAGCTCGGCGAGCAACAGGGATGACGACCCTTGCCGCTGCCGTTGCGGAGGCGAAGGCGTGTTTTGCTGCAGGCGGCCTTCCGGACGCGGCGATCGAGTCTCGAATACTCATCGGTGGTCTTCTGGGCCTGACCAGCACGCAAGTCTTTACCGGTGGCGACCGGGTGCTGACGGACGAGGAATCGGCGCTTATCAAAAAAGCGATCGCTCGCCGCTTGAAACGGGAGCCAGTACACCGCATATTAGGAGAACGTGAATTCCATGGCATAAAGCTGAAGCTCTCCAAGGAGACGCTGGAGCCGAGGCCGGACACGGAAATCCTCGTCGATACGCTGCTGCCCCACGTGAGGCAGATTGTCGCATCCAAGGCCGAGGTTCGTATTCTAGATCTCGGAACAGGTACCGGAGCGATTGTCCTCGCCATCCTGAACGAGTGCCCGCAGGCCAAAGGCTGGGGCGCCGATATTTCCGAGGATGCGCTCCTGACGGCGCAAATAAACGCTGCAAGTCTCAATCTGTCGGATCGCTTCGAGGCAATCCGCAGCGACTGGTTCCAGGCGATCGAGGGACGGTTCGACATAATCGTGTCAAATCCGCCCTATATCAAGGGGGATGTCATCCCCACACTGGAGCCGGAGGTCAGGGATTTTGATCCGCTTGCGGCGCTCGACGGCGGCCTCGATGGGCTTGATGCCTATCGGGTGATTGCAGCTGGAGCCGGCAATGCGCTCGCCTCCGGTGGAGTTGTCGGCGTGGAAATAGGCTTTGATCAGAAGGACAGCGTCACCGCTTTATTTGCAGCCGCAGGGTTTGCTCTTCTTGAGGCGGTGCGGGACTACGGAGATAATGACCGCGTCCTTGTCTTTACTCGCCAGCAGTCAGGTAACTGATTTTGCAAAGCGAAAGAAAAGACTTGGATTTGCGGAGGAAGCACGATAGTTTGCGGCCACGTACTGGGCGGCTGGGATTGAACGGAGATTCGTTCGGGTTTAGGTCAACCCTGAGACCGGCTCTCGTTGAGAGTTTCGAAGGTTGAACATTTCCTGGTGCGTGATTCAGGTAATTTGACTTTCACAAGCGGTAGGCGGCTTGGTGTCCTCCTGTCCGCGGCGCGCGAAGTCTTGGTCTGGCGTGAGCCAGCATGGCCGCGCACACCCCAATCAGCGGAAAAACAGAAAATTCAGGTGAACGATCTATGAGGCCAGGACAGCAGAACAAGCGCGGTCGAGGGCGTGGCGGCAGCAACAACAGCGGCGGCGGCGGCGGTGGCGGCAATAACAACAACTTCAATCGCAAGGGCGGTAATCCTCTTACGCGCACCTACGACAGCTCCGGCCCTGACGTGAAAATCCGTGGTACGGCTCAGCACATCGCCGAGAAATACTCGACGCTTGGACGAGATGCGCAAAGCTCCGGCGACCGGGTAATGGCCGAGAACTACCTGCAGCACGCGGAACACTATAACCGCATTATCGCAGCAGCCCAGGTTCAGATGCAGGAACGGTTCCAGCGTGACGAGCGCGGCGAGTACCAGGATCGCGAGAACCAGGAAGGCGACGACATCGACAACAACGATGACGACGAGGAGATCTCGGTCCGGCAGCAGCCCGAGCGGCGCGAACAGCAGCCCCGAGACCAGCAACAGTCTCGCGACCAGCAGCAGCAACCACGCGAACAGCAGCAGCGTGAGCCGCGCGAGCGTGACCAGCAGCCGCGCCAGAGCCGGCGCGAGCGCGAGCAGGTTCCTGCAGCAGTCGAGACGGCCCCTGTAGTCGACGGCTCAGGCCCGCAGCCGGAAATCGAGGGCGTTCCCGCCGAAGTCGCCGCCGTTGAGGAAGAGCAGGGCGCCCAGCGCGCTCCGCGCCGCCGCAACGCCAGCACCCGCCCGCGTCGCCCGCGTCGCGGCGAGGAAGGTGCTGCTGAAGCAACGACAACAGATGACCAACCGGAACTGGCCGCTGCGGAAACCGAGTAAGCGTTTTCGGATGCAAGCCTTCAAAGAAAGCTCCGGCTCGATCAGCCGGAGCTTTTTGCATTCAAGGCCTCTTTAAACCGCTGAAATCTCCTCCCATATCTCGCTCAACGCCGGATCTTCCGGTGACGGGCTTGCCTCTTGAGGGAGCTCAATCTCAATCATCGATCCGTGCCTTAAGATGGGCGGAGCGATACATGGAGGTTAGACATGAATATCGAGACATACTCCGAACGGGTTCGCGGCTTTCTGCAATCGGCGCAGACACAGGCGCTGGCCGCCGGTCACCAGCAGTTCGCAGCTGAGCACGTTCTCAAGGTTCTGCTTGACGACGACCAGGGAATGGCTTCGTCGCTGATTTCGCGCGCGGGGGGCGACCCCAAGGAAGCCCGTCTTGCAAATGACGCGGCGCTTGCCAAGCTTCCCAAGGTTTCCGGTGGAAATGGTGGGCTGTCACTGACGCAACCGCTGGCGAAGGTTTTCGCCACGGCCGAAGAGGCCGCGAAGAAGTCCGGCGACAGCTTTGTGACCGTCGAGCGCCTGCTTCAGGCGCTGGCGATAGAGAGCACCGCCTCCACCGCCGCGACGCTGAAGAAGGCGGGTGTAACGCCCCAGAGCCTCAACCAGGTCATCAACGATCTGCGCAAAGGCCGCACTGCCGACAGCGCCAATGCCGAGCAGGGGTTCGATGCGCTGAAGAAATTCGCGCGCGACCTGACAGCCGATGCACGCGAAGGGAAACTCGATCCCGTCATCGGCCGTGACGACGAAATCCGCCGTACCATCCAGGTCCTGTCACGCCGCACGAAAAACAATCCCGTTCTGATTGGTGAACCGGGCGTCGGCAAGACCGCGATTGCGGAAGGGCTGGCACTCAGGATCATCAACGGTGATGTGCCCGAAAGCCTCAAGGACAAGAAGCTGATGGCACTCGACATGGGTGCGCTGATCGCCGGCGCCAAGTATCGCGGCGAATTCGAGGAGCGCCTGAAGGCCGTGCTGAACGAGGTTCAGTCGGAGAATGGTGAGATCATTCTCTTCATCGACGAGATGCATACGCTCGTGGGTGCCGGAAAGGCCGACGGGGCGATGGACGCTTCCAACCTGCTGAAACCGGCACTGGCGCGCGGCGAATTGCACTGCGTCGGTGCGACCACGCTCGACGAATACCGCAAGCATGTGGAAAAGGATGCGGCACTTGCCCGCCGGTTCCAGCCTGTCATGGTGGATGAGCCGACGGTCGAGGACACGATCTCCATTCTGCGCGGCCTTAAGGAAAAGTACGAGCAGCACCACAAGGTGCGGATCTCCGATTCCGCCCTCGTTGCGGCTGCGACGCTTTCGAACCGCTATATCACCGACCGGTTTTTGCCGGACAAGGCGATCGACCTGATGGACGAGGCGGCTTCGCGGCTGCGCATGCAGGTGGATTCCAAGCCGGAAAAGCTGGACGAGCTCGATCGCCGCATCATGCAGCTGAAGATCGAGCGCGAAGCGCTGATGAAGGAGACGGACACCGCCTCGGCCGAGCGCCTGGTGCGCATCGAGGATGAGGTCACGTCGCTGGAGGAAGAGGCCAATGCGTTGACGGCCCGCTGGCAGGCGGAAAAGCAGAAGCTCGGCCTTGCCGCGGACCTGAAGAAGCAGCTTGACGATGCCCGCAATGAACTGGCCGCCGCACAGCGCAAGGGCGAGTTTCAGCGCGCCGGCGAGCTGACTTATGGCGTCATTCCGGATCTGGAAAAGCGTCTGGTCGAAGCCGAGACGCAGGACAATTCCACCAGCATGGTGCAGGAGGTCGTCGATCCGGATGCGATCGCGCATGTAGTTTCCCGCTGGACCGGCATCCCAGTAGACAAGATGCTGGAAGGCCAGCGCGAGAAGCTTTTGCGCATGGAAGACGAGCTGGCGAAGACTGTCGTCGGCCAGGGTGACGCCGTGCAGGCGGTCTCGCGCGCGGTTCGCCGTTCGCGTGCCGGCCTGCAGGATCCGAACCGGCCGATCGGCTCGTTCATCTTCCTCGGCCCCACCGGCGTCGGCAAGACGGAGCTCACCAAATCGCTGGCGCGTTTCCTCTTCGACGATGAGACTGCAATGGTGCGCCTCGACATGTCTGAATACATGGAGAAGCACTCGGTCGCCCGACTGATCGGCGCTCCTCCTGGCTATGTCGGCTACGAAGAAGGCGGTGCCCTGACGGAATCCGTTCGACGCAAGCCTTATCAGGTCGTGCTTTTCGACGAGATCGAGAAGGCGCATCCGGACGTGTTCAATGTCCTCTTGCAGGTTCTCGACGATGGGCGCCTGACGGACGGGCAGGGCCGTACGGTCGACTTCAAGAACACGATCATCATCATGACCTCTAACCTGGGGGCGGAGTATCTGACGACCCTGCCCGAAGGTGCCGATACGGACACGGTTCGCGACCAGGTGATGGATGTGGTTAAGGCGTCGTTCCGGCCGGAATTCCTGAACCGTGTCGACGAGATCATCCTGTTCCACCGCCTGCAGCGGACGGAAATGGGCGCGATCGTCGATATCCAGATGAAGCGGCTGGTTTCGCTGCTTGCCGACCGCAAGATCGTCATCGAGCTCAATCCCGATGCCCGCGAATGGCTGGCGAACAAGGGCTACGATCCGGTCTATGGTGCGCGGCCGCTGAAGCGGGTGATCCAGAAGCACCTGCAGGACCAGCTCGCCGAGCAGATCCTCGGTGGGCAGATTTTGGACGGATCGACGGTCGCCGTCGATTCAGGTTCCGACCGGCTGCTCTTCCGCGTCCGGCGTCAGGTCAGCGAGGCGGCATAAGCCTCCACTATCAGCAACAAAAAACGGGGCCTCGATTGAGGCCCCGTCTTTTATTGAGGTCAGCATGCGGTCGGGGAATGCTGAAAGGGTGGTCACGCACTTTGGCAGATGGTTTGCCACCTGCCGGACCGCTTGCCGGTGGGGTGACCGGTAGATGTCGAAGCCGTCGAGATATGCCAGCCGAGCCTAATCAAGCAACGTCGGAAGGACTTTGCCGGTCGCGTGTCGTAGTTCGTTGCCCGGTATGACGGGCAGGAGATCTCCACGGGGTAGGCCGAATAAAGCCAACTAGCGGCTTGCTACTTCATCGGGATCGGTGCCCGAGCCGAGCAGCGCATCGATGCGGGCACGGTCGTCCTTGAAGCGGGCGAGGTTGTCGCCTTCCAGCGACTTTCCGCCGGGCAAGCGGATCTTCATCGGATCGACCTTGGTGCCGTTGACGACCAGTTCGTAGTGCAGGTGCGCGCCGGTCGACAGGCCGGTCGATCCGACATAGCCGATCACCTGACCCTGCGTGACCTTCGCGCCGGGCCTGACGCCCTTGGCGATCGCGCTCTGGTGGTTATAGGACGAGACATAGCCGTTGGCGTGGCGAACGAGCGTCTGATTGCCGTAGCCACCACTGTCCCATCCGGCCTTTTCGACGACGCCGTTGCCGGCCGCAATGATCGGCGTGCCGCGAGGGGCAGCCCAATCCGTGCCGGTATGCATGCGGGCATAGCCGATGATCGGATGACGGCGCATGCCGAAGCCAGATGTCATGCGCCCGTTCGGTACGGGATTGCGCAGCAGGAACTGCCGGATGCTGCGCCCGTCCGCGTCGAAATAGTCCACCGAGCCCTCGTCGGGATCCTGGAAGCGATAGAAACGGGTTGTGGTGTCGCCGAAGTGGGCGTTTACGTAGAGCAGTTCCGACTGCTCGGTCGCCTGGCCGCTTTTATCCTGAACCGAGAAGAAGGCCTCGATCTTGTCGGTCGGCTTCAACTGCGCCTGGAGATCGACGCTGCTCGCGAGCAGCTTGACGAGCAGGCCGGTCATATCGGCGGTCATTCCATAGGAAAGGGCGGCGCGGTAGATGCCGTCGTAAGCGCGGGGAAGTTCGCGCCCGGATGCCACCTGCGGCGGCTGATCGCTGAAGGCGCCGGCGATCGCGTCGATCATCGGCGGCTCCTCGGCATCAACGATGCGGCCGTGGTCGTTGAGCGCAATCGTCACTTCGTGCGAGCCGCGGCGATAGACGGAGGCGCGGACAACCATGACCATCTCGCCCTGCTGCAACACCCCGACGCGCAGGACGTCGCCGGGCAGAAGCTTCGGCTCGCGGAGCCGGTTGCCGAGATGGCCGCCGAGCTCATCGGCCTTTCCTTCCGGGTAGCCGACATCCTTGAGCGCCGTGGCGATGTCCTTCTCCGTGCGGATCGGAATGATGTCGTCGGCGTATTCGCGGGTCTGCGGCGTGACGGGCTCGGCCGCCGTGACGCTCATGTTCTGTTCTACGATGCGGGCCATCAGCCCAGAGGTAATGTCGAGGCCGTCGTCGTCAGCGGAAAAGCGCCGCGGATCGACATAGTAGAGAGCCGAAAGCTGCGTGTTGCCGTCGGTCAGGACAGATCCGTTGGACCGAACGTTCTCCTCCACTTCCTCGAGCGACATGGAGGGCGCATAGGGATAGCTGGCATTCCTGGTCGGGAACGGAAGGGCTCGCAGGCTCACCTCCGATTCCACTTCCGAGCCGTAGATCATGCCCGTGCTGCCGGGTGCCGGTACTGGGCCCTCGCTGGAGGAGAAGATCGTCAGAGGGTCGAAATCCGGATACTCTTCCTGTGCGACGTGATTGGCGGCGAGGTTCATCTTCACATGACTGAACGGGCTGCGCCGGATGACCTCCTTGTTGCCCTCGTGGACGACGGTTGAGACCTCCATGACCTTGCGGTCGGTTGGCATGGCAACGATGTTGCCACCAAGGAGGCGTCCGCCACGGCTGACGCTGTCGGCTTCCTCTTCCACCGGCATAGAGGCGGAGGCTTCGGCCGGGATCGCCAACTGCTGACGGCCGTCGAGCGCTGCAAAGAGTGCGACGCCCATCAGAATGGAGGAAGTGATGCCGGTGAGGAAGGTGCCGGAAAGCCAGCGCAGCGAAATCTCGCGCCGATCAGGCGCCCGACGGCCATCGGCCAGAAGGGGCGGCTCGTTGCCGAGCGACCGGATCATGCTGCGGGCGTTGATCATGCCTGTCCTTACAGTCCCCTCATGCCCCTCGGCGACGTCCTTCTGCCGCAGGGCTTATTCATTGTCTTGGCGAGATCATGGGCCAAACATGTGCCCCGTCCGCTTTGCCGTGTCAAATCGGGTCGCTTTCGGCGCCCGATCCCAACCACCCGATCCGCTATGCTTAGACAGGAGAATTGTGAAAATGTCAGGGCGAGTTTTTCGGCCCTATAAGAAGGGTGTGGGGGATTTGCGGTTTGGGGGTGTGTCTTGTGTGGTTTGGGTGAGCGGTTGGTGGTTTTGCGGGTGTGCGCTGGGGTCTGCGGCGCCGTTGCGGGTGTGAAATCGAATTTAGCGTTTGTTTTCAGATGCTTGTCGTATTTGTGACATTTCGTTGAAATCCTGTGTTGACGATTGGGGTTGGGTAGTTCTATAAACCGCTCACTGACGAGGGCGGCGGCGCTGCTGGCGACGATGTCCTTCGTTCTAGAGAAACCCAAGAGAATTAGCGCATGCTGATTTGGTTCTGAACCTTGGTTCGGGCTTTGGTTTTTCCGACGGAATGTCTTTTGAAGATTGTTTCGTCAGTTTTTTGACAATTGAATATGAGAAGAAAGAGAAACGTGGTCGGCGGTTTTCGCGGACGGAACTTCGGTTCTGTTCATATAGAAGACAAGTGACGGTCACGTTTTGATATGAGAACACCAGATCAGTGTCGCAGTGATGCG
>NZ_JAJAWH010000023.1 GCF_020531965.1 Pseudorhizobium xiangyangii
GTTTGCCGGCAGACAACCCGCGTTGATTGTCACCACATGTTCAAAGGCGGAAGGCGCGCCATCAAACAGCGTGTCTCCATGGGGACAGACCGTCGCACACTCACCGCAAAACGTGCAGTCCCCGCGGGAAAAATCGAGTGCCGGCCAGCCATCGCGCCGGACGACAACGCCGGTGGGACAGTGATCAATACAGGTAGTGCAATCGGAACAGACCTCGGGCCGATTTCCGAGAAAGCCCGGCGGCACGACACGCCGATCATCGCGGATTCGACCGCTTAGGAGGCTTCGTCTGGAAAGGGCTTTGTAGTCCATGGCTGCCTCAAACTCCCGGCGGGCCGGGCGGGCCGAATACGATCTGGTACATCCAGACCATGAAACCATAGCCTCCGACGACTGCGACCGCGACAACAGGCCAAATTCCGAAAGCCAGGACCAGAAACGTTATGAGTTCGCCGCGCCGACGGGATCTCGGGGCCTCTTCCTTAAGGTGCTCAGTGGAAAAATCTGTCAAGACGTGAGCTCCCTCATGCGCAATCTTCTACGTAGTAACATGTCCCGGCCAGCTTGGATGTCAAGCGAAGCACGAGCTTAGACCAGCGTAACGAACGCCTCCCAGGAAAGGAAGTAGCATCGAGGCTACCTTTTCGCCTTGACGATCGTCAAGTTTGCGTCGGTTGACGGGATTTAGCGAAGAAAATCAATGGCACGTCCCGCCAAGGTCACGTCACTGTCCAGCGCCTGGCATTATGTGCGTGACCTCCGGGAACAACAACAATAGGCTGCGACGTATTCTATCGACGGGCATTCGGAGGAATGGCATGTTTCGATTAGGCAAAAAGTACCGGCACCTCATCCATGACAACGGTTGCGGTTGCGCAAATATTCTCCTTCGGGAGCGATCGCATCATCTCAGTGAATACTCCCGGCGAAGATTTCTTGCGGGCGCAGGGGCGACGGCGGTTGCGGGAGTATTTGCCGGCGCAGTCAATGCGCAGACGCCGGTGCCAATGTCCAAGATCTTACTCAGGCAGATCCGGTTGTTCGACGGCCGGTCGGATTCGCTGCAAAGCGGTGTTCAAGTCCTAACTGACGGCAACAAAATAGTCTCCATAGACAAGGCCAACAGCCCGCCGCCTTCGGATGCGACCGTCCTGGATTGCGGGGATCGGGTGTTGATGCCCGGCATGATCGACGCGCATTGGCACGCGATTTATGCTGCGGTGCCCCTGCAAGTTCTTCTGGCCGGAGATCCAGGCATCATCTTTGCCGCCTCCACGGCCGAGGCCGAGCACACCCTGATGCGGGGCTTTACGACCATACGCGACATGGGAGGGCCTGTCTTCACGTTCAAGCAGGCAATCGACACGGGCCTGATTCCTGGTCCGCGGATTTTTCCAGCAGGTGCGATGATCACCACCTCCGGCGGACACGGCGACCTGCGCATGCCATCCGAGATTCCCGCTCGAGATGGAGAACTGAGCGTCGGTGAAATGATGGGGGGCGCCGCTATTGTCGACGATGTTGGCGAGTTGAAACGCCGCGTACGCGAGCAGCTTCTGCAGGGTGCCTCACAGATCAAGCTTGTAGGAGGCGGAGGCGTCTCTTCCCCCCGCAGCCCGCTCGACATGACGACCTTCAGCGAGCTCGAAATTCGCGCGGCCGTTGATGTGGCAAGGGACTGGAATACCTACGTGACGGTGCACGCCTACGCCTCCAACACCGTCCAGCGCGCAATTGCCGGCGGGGTTGCCTGCGTCGAGCACGCGCATCTGATGGACGAAGATACCGCGAAGATGTTCGCGGATAAGGGCGTCTGGCTGAGCACGCAGCCCTTTCTGACGATGGAAGATGCGGCCTCGCAAACCGGGCCTGGTGTGGAGCGGGTCAAACAGCTTTTTGCCGGTACGCCCAACATCTACAGCTACGCGAAGAAGTACGGCATAAAGACAGCTTGGGGTTCGGATATTCTGTTCTCCCCGGAACTTGCGCCCCGCCAGAACACCATGCTGACCCATCTGTCCAACTGGTATACGAACGCCGAGGCGTTACGCATGGTTACGTCAGGCAACGCCGAGCTTCTGGCGCTCTCCAGTTTGCGCGCGCCTTACTCGGGAAAGCTGGGCGTCATCGACGAAGGGGCCTTCGCCGACATTCTCGTCTGGGACGGCAATCCTCTCGATGACATCAGGATGATTGAGAACCCCCAAGAGAATCTGAGCCTTGTCGTTAAGGATGGACGGATCTTCAAGAACAACCTGTGATCCTTGTTCAAGGAACCGGCCGCCTGACCAATAGGTGTTGCAACCTGTTTCCGGTTCGCCTGGTGTTTGCGCTTTGGAGGTTAACGGCCATGTTTTGTCGCGGCTCGGCGCAGTCCGACTTTCGGGACATACTGACGATGATCTGGATTCCACGCTCATGACTCCTCAGAACCGTCCTCTAGAATGACAGGCAGTTCGTCTGCAAAATGGATGCGAGAAGCCGAAAAGGATGCTCCCGTACCCTTGATCACATTTCCCTTCTGGCGGGGATCGCAGCCTTTGCGGTCGATGCCTTGTTAAACACGGTCGGCGCCTCCCTCATCTGCGGGCGCATACATTTGAAAGCGGTGAGGTTGGAACAGCCCGCCTCGCCGAAGGACTTCTCCAAATCCAGGGATGGAAAAAATGGAACACGCATCGATCCCATTCGACAAGGCAGCTGCGGAAGAACATCTGATGCGGTTCCTCTCGGTGGAAGGAGTGACGGGACAAGAAGCAAATATCGCATCTGCAGTGATGGACGCGCTTAAGGCTGCCGGCGTCCCGGAGGCTGATATCCGCTTCGATGACGCCAACGACCGTATTCCGTTACCAACCGAAACCGGCAACCTCATCGTCAATCTGCCAGGAACACGGCCCGGACCGCGACTGTTGTTCTCGACGCATCTGGACACAGTGCCGTTATGTGCCGGAGCGAAGCCACGTCGCGAGGGCGACCGTATCGTTTCGGACGGCACAACCGCGCTGGGCGGCGACGCGCGGACGGGCGTGGCCCTTCTTGTGGTTGTTGCGGAGACCCTCCTCAAGCACAAGCTGCCACATCCGCCAATCACACTCCTGTTCACCGTGCGTGAGGAAAGCGGTTTGCATGGCGCGCGCGAATTGAACCCGGCGGTTCTGGACGGTCCGGTGATGTGCATCAATGTTGACGGCCAACTGGCCTCCGAACTGATCATTGGAGCGGTGGGCCAGGAAAACTGGGAGGTTGAGATCAAGGGGAAGGCGTCCCATGCGGGCGTAGCACCCGAGAAGGGAATTTCAGCAACGCTGGTAGGCGCTCTCGCCCTGGCCGAGGCACAGGCTGCCGGCTGGTTCGGAAAGATAGTCAAGGAAGACGGTCGCGGGACCAGCAACATTGGCATTTTCGGAGGCAAGGAAGGCAAACCAGCCGGTGATGCCACCAATGTGGTGACCGACTACGCCTTCCTGAAGGGAGAGGCACGCAGTCCCGAATTGCCTTTCGCGACGAAGATAGCGAAAGGCTATGAGGCGGCGTTCGAAAAGGCGAGAAGCTTGGTGAAAGACGACCAGGGTGAGACAGCCGAGGTGAAATTCACTCACAAGACGTCGTACCCGCCCTTTAAGCTGGAAGAGACCAGCCCCGTGGTCGTCCGCGCGAGCAAGGCGTTGAAGACGCTGGGAATCGAGCCCAAATACTTGTTCTCCAACGGGGGGCTGGATGCAAACTGGCTCGACAAGCATGGCATCCCGACGATCACGATCGGAGCAGGCCAAGCCGAGATCCACACCATCAAGGAATATGTCAATCTGTCCGAGTATGAAAAAGGATGCCGCCTTGGATTGCTCCTGGCGACGATGGAAGTTTGAAGATCTGGGGCTCTGACGTAATCAAGGCAGTCGCAGGGACCGGTTTCCGATGAGATGACTGGAGGCCAGCGGTATTGCGATCGCTGGCCTATGCACCGTGTATTTCGACGCGCGCCGGCTCCTGCGAACCGCGGACGGAATCTCGGCAAGGCCGAGCCCGATCTCGTTATGGCCGGTGGTGCCCTGTCCGGCTCTGAGCGTCCTTGGCGCGTTCATGGGAGCGTCGATCGCGCCTTGAGCGTCCCGGTTCTCTGAGCCGGTCTTTCCGCCGGGCATCTGGCGAAGCGGTTAGTCAGAAAGCGTGTTTTTGAAGATACGCCCGTCTTTCATGATGACCTTGAAGGCAGAACCTGGATTGGCGACCAGGGAAAGGTCCTCGAGCGGATTGCCTTCGACGAGCAGCAGATCGGCAAATGCGCCTTCCTCGACCACACCCAGCTTTCCCGGATAGGGGTTGATGAAGCCTGACAGGGCCATCAGTTCGCCGTTATTGGCCGTGGCCATCGTCAACGCCTCGGCGGGGGTGTACCAGCGATCAAGCAGCGCAAGCGCCGCACCCTGACGAGCAGCGGCCGCTGGATCGAACAGGATATCTGCGCCGAAGGCCGTCTTCACATTGTATTTCCTCGCAAGTTTGTAAGCGTTCTCGGTCCCGTCGAACACCTGTTTCGCACGTCTCTGCGAAGACGGAGACATCCTTGCAAAAACCGCCGGATCATAGGTCAATGGCTGCAGGCTCCACCACACACCGGTATCCGCCATCAGCTTTGCCGTTTCCTCATCGGCAAGCTGTCCATGATCGATCACCTTCACGCCAGCGCGGATCGCTCTTTTGATCGAAGCCGGCGTATAGGCGTGAACCGCAACATAGGTGCCCCAACCCTCGGCGGCATGCACGGCAGCCTTGAGCTCTTCTTCAGTGTACTGGATAGATTCAATGGGATTATGGGCAGGTGAATTGACCCCTCCCCCAGCCATGAGCTTGATCTGACTTGCTCCGAAGCGGAGTTGCTCGCGCGCGCGCAGCCGGACTTCGTCAGGGCTGTCGGCGATTGCTGCGATCCCAATCATCTCACTATAGCTCGCAAGAGCTCCCGTGGCCCTTGGCATTTCATGGAGGAAGCGAAAATCTCCATGGCCGGAAGTCTGAGATATGAAAGCTCCGGATGGATAGATGCGCGGCCCAGCCACGACGCCCTCGTCGATTGCTCGCTTCAGCCCGAAGACGGGACCGCCAAGGTCGCGAATCGTTGTAAACCCCCTCATCAGGGTCGCCTCGGCCTCTTTCGCCGCCAAGAGGTGCAAATAGGACGGCTCTGCGCTCATCAGCAACGGTTGAGGCGTTCCGGCCATGAACGCATGCCAGTGGGCGTCGATAAGACCCGGCATGAGGACACGTCCGTCAGCCTCGATAACCTCTGCATCGGCACCCAGGTCGCCGACAGGTTCGACCGACACACGCTCAATAGTGTTGCCGCTGACAAGAACATTTGATGGTGGCGACAGCGTGGGACTGCGACCGTCGAAGACCCGCACATTCTGGAACAGAGTTCGCTTCAACGTGGCGCCGACGTCAACGGGAACGGTTGGCTCAGCGATGGTGAAGTCGTCAGCCCAACTTGGGTTACCGAGCGGCAGGGATGCTGCGATGACGAGAACACAGAAGAGGGGAATGCCACTCTTCCGCTGAAGTCCATAGAGTGCGGAGAGTACCTTACGTGCAGTCACTGCTAAAAATCCTTGTCGGAGCTTCGGATCAAGCCAAATCTCGTCGTCTATCTTCGGATCATAGCTCGCTCGCCCGACCAGTCATGGGGCGGGAATCCAAAACGTTGGCAGGCTGTCCCAAATCGGCGAGGAGGTCGGCAGCGTTATTGACAACTTATCACCTGCGGCATGATGTCTTTGCTCGGATTGGTTCAATGGAGAACATCATGCGTAACCCGTTTGCTGCCAAGCTCTGCCTCGCCTTGTTCCTCTTGACGCTCGGTTCCGCGCCTGCGCCGGCCCAATGGGTCGACGTCAATATAAGGGTTGGTTCCAGCCTCAACAGCGGCAGGCCGATTAGCTGTTCGCAAGGGGAAAGACTGCTTCGCAACCGGGGTTTCCGCGATATCCGCCGTGTTGATTGCCGCGGACGTTTCTTCGTCTACCGCGCCTGGAGGAGTGGCAGTCGGTTCGAGGTGGCAATAAACTCTCGGAATGGACGCGTGGTCGATATGCGACGCATCGGGAGATAATTTCCGAACCAAGCAAGATGGAACGGACGCCTTACTGCCCTGCAGCGGCTTGAGCCATGCCACCAAAAATGCGGTTGGGAAGAAAGACGACAAGCGAGGCGGCTCCTTCCGCCACCAAGGCGCTGTCCGCAAGAGCAGCCTGGCCCAACGAAACGGGTTCCCTCAGCACGCTACGCATCAGCGCGTCGTTGCTAACCAACTCCATGAGCGTTTTGGAATCGGCGAATACGTTATGTCTCCCGCCATCGACGTCGGACACATCGATAACAGTGACGTCACGCTCCTGCAGCACTTCAACGTCGGACCCGCTGCCAACGCGCGGCTGGCCTCCGGCAAGGCGTCTGGAAAAGCCCAAGGCGCGATCCCGGCGGGAGACGACAATCGTGAACGGTCGGGGAATATCGCCGATGTCATCCATTTGTGACAGGAACACATCGACGTCGATGTCCGGCGCAGCCAGCACAACGCCTCCCAGACGCCTCAAGGTGTCAGTGCGCCCCTGTAGCGCGAGATCGCGGAGGGCTTCGGTCACGACATAAGCGCCCATCGAATGGCCTAGGATCACAATTCTGGTTGCCCTTGTCTGCGCCGCAATTTCGATTGTCTCTGCAAGCCCCCGCCGGCCAATAAGCGCGCTATCTCGGTCAAATACGTAAAGCGGGATCGCCGCGCCCGAAGGCCATGCATAGTGAAGGGCGACCGCGCCGATATCGTAGTCGTGAACGATCTGGGCATTCCGAAAGACGCTGTCGGCGAAGTTGTTGTTGTAACCGTGAACGAAGATCAGGATCTCTCGATCCTCCGATGCGCGACGCGCCAACGCCGTGTCGAGCTGCCTGATGAATTGCTGCCGGTCATCGATCGGTTGATGGCTCTGCGCTGAAAAGTGTCTGCGCGGATCTGGAACACGGGCGCTCGTCTCCACCCGCCCTGGCCGGTGGTTCTGTGGTATTCCAATATCAAGCTCCGAAAAGCTCAACGTCTTTGAGCGTGCCGCCGAAAAAGGGAGCGACTCGTTGTCGGAGCGCGCACGCGTCGTTGCAACATAGACCGGCACGATGGCTCCCGGTTTGGCTCCAGGTGACGCTGCGGGAAGACCGAGCACAGCTCGTCCGCCACAACCGACCAAGGTCAGCAGCATGATCACGATGACGGACAATCGTATCAAGGACATGGCTCGGATCTTCTGGTTGATTTAGGCCGCGACGCTACACTGTATATACACTCAACGATAACGATCAACTCGAGAGCTTTCCATTGCCGGGTGTAGCGCGCCAACGCGACCTAAGCATCTCGCATTACTCTTCCTACCGCGCCACGACATACCGATGCTGGGCTTATAATCTGGACCACAGGCCAGAATGTCGGATTTCATGCTGATCACTTCATGTCGCCAACAGCCGTATATTCATCCCGTTGAGTACTGCTTCGCGTAGCCTATCGGCATAAGATCCGATCCATGATTTCAAGGGAGCAGCATGACCGTATGCTTACTCGGGACACCCACTCTTGGCTTTGATCCCGTCACCGAAGGCATCGATGAGCGTGACACCTTGCCAAATCTCGCACTGCTAGAGCGCGGGCGGGGCGACCTTCAGGGCGCGGAACCCGTTACTCATCTCAGGCGAGAGCATCTCCTAAACAATTCGATATTTGCAAGGTCGGGGCTCGTGGCTTCGAGCTTGTGAGCCGGTAACCTTCCGGGGGGAAGTCCATGACAATGCGTTTGACGGGATCCACAAATAGAGCGGCATTTGCGCTCCTGGCGACCTTGCTACTGGCCGGCTGCCAGGGTGAAGATAATGCCGAGGAGCGGCCCCCGAGGCCGGTCAGGACCGTCGCCGTCTCCTTCAACCCCGAGGATACCTTCGGATCGCTGGTCGGCGAGATCAGACCTCGTACGGAGACCAGTTTCAGCTTCCGGCAGGGAGGCGAGATCCGGGAACGCGACGTCGAGATTGGCGACCGGGTTGAGGCGGGAGCCGTTCTTGCTCGTCTGGATCCCGAGGATGCCCAGGACGCGCTGCGGAAGGCAGAAGCCAACCTGTTTTCGGCCCAGGCCCAGTTCCAGAATGCGGAGACCGAGCGAGAACGCCAGCAACGGCTCTATCCACGCACCTCCACGCGTCAGGCGGTGGAAGCCGCCGTTGCCCAGGCCAGCATGGCACAGGCAGGCGTCGATGCCGCACAGGCGGCATTAAGGATCGCGCAGACCAATCTAGACAACCGTGTCCTGAAGGCGAACGCCGCAGGTGTCGTGACCGCAATCGGCGGCGAAGTCGGCCAGATCGTCGGCGGCGGCCAGATGGTGGTCCGTGTTGCACAACTCGGAACGCGAGACGCGGTCTTCCAGGTTCCGGAAGCTACGATCCAAAGCACCGGCGGGGACGCACGCGTTGACGTGCAGCTTCTCAGCAATCCCGGCGTCAAGGCCATCGGCAGCGTTCGAGAAATATCGCCGACTGCAGATCCCATCACTCGAAACTTCACGGTGCGCGTCGGGCTCGATGCCGCGCCGGATGATTTCCGGTTCGGCAGCGCCGTTCGCGGAACTATCCGTCTTGCCAGCCAGCCGGCCGCACGGCTGCCGATCACCGCCCTGTTCAGCGAGGGCAACCGGAGCGCTGTCTGGATTGTCGATGGGACGACCAAAACGACCAAGCTCGTGCCGGTCGAAGTGCAGCGCTTCGATACGAACGACTTTCTCGTAACCAAAGGGCTCGAGACAGGGGACCACGTTGTCGTCGCCGGTGTGCAGCAGTTGCGTCCGGGCATGCAGGTCCGCTTGCTCGAAGGAAGCACCGAATGAACGGGGGATTCAACCTCTCCGCCTGGGCGATCCAACGGCAGAGCCTTATTCTGTTCCTGGTGCTTCTCAGCGCAGCCGCCGGCATTTTTGCCTACATCAATCTTGGCCGTGACGAGGATCCGGACTTTACCTTCAAGACCATGATTGTTTCGGCGGCATGGCCCGGGGGTACGATCGAACAGACGGTTGACCAGGTGACGGACAGGCTTGAGCGAACGCTTCAGGAAGTGCCAAACCTCGACAACCTGCGCAGCCTGACGACCGCCGGCCAGTCCATCGTCTATGTCACGCTCGATGATGCGACCCCACCCCATCTTGTAGGCGAATCCTGGTACCAGGCGCGCAAGAAAGTGGGCGACATGGTGTCAACGCTACCGCCAGGCATCCGAGGACCTTTCTTCAACGACGATTTCGGAGACACGTTCGGCATCATCTATGGTTTTACATCGGATGGGTTCAGCGACCGGGACGTCAGGGATTGGGCCTACGAGGCGCGCAATCGCCTGCTGAAGGTGGATGATATAGGCAAGGTCCAGCTGATCGGCACTCAGGACGAGACGATCTACATCGAGTTTTCGACAGAGCGGCTAGCGAGCCTTGGCCTTTCCGCGGCAACGGTGATCAGCACCGTACAGGCGCAGAACGCAGTCCTGCCGGCCGGGCTCATAACCTCGGAACAGGATCGGACCATCCTGCAGGTATCCGGCAGCCTTTCAGACGAAACCACACTGCGTGGCTTGAACATTCCCACCAGTTCAGGCTTCGTCCAACTGGGTGACATCGCCACCATTGTGCGCGGCACCGTAGATCCCCCTCAGCCGCGTTTCCGTGTCAAAGGCAAACCCGCAATCGGCATTGCAATCTCCATGGCGTCCGGCGGCGATATTCTACAACTCGGTCGCGATATCGACGCGACAATGCAAGCCCTGGAGAACGACCTTCCTATCGGCATTGACCTGACGCACGTTGCCAGCCAACCAGCCGTGGTACAGACTGCGATCCGCGGGTTCACCACGTCACTGACGCAGGCAGTAGTGATCGTCCTCGGTGTCAGCTTCGTTGCGCTGGGCGTTCGTGCCGGTCTGGCCGTCGCCGTCTCTATCCCGCTGGTTTTGGCGCTGACTTTTCTGTTCATGGACATTACCGGCATCGCATTGCAACGCGTCTCGCTTGGCGCGCTCATTATCGCACTGACCTTGATGATCGACGACACGATGGTCACCGTCGAAACGATGATGGCAAAGCTCGAGCAGGGCTATGATCGCGTCGCTGCGGCGTCCCACGCGTACACGTCAACTGCATTCCCCATGCTCGCCGGCACTCTGGTGACGATCGCCGGCTTCATCCCGGTCGGTTTCGCGAGCAGTTCGTCAGGCGAATACGCACGTTCTCTCTTCCTCGTCATCGGGTTCGCCCTGATCGTCTCGTGGCTGGTGGCCGTGCTGCTGACCCCGATTGTCGGGCTCGCAGTGCTGAAATCAGGGACAGCGACCGGGCCTAAGGAAGACAGCGCGTTCATGCGCGGCTTCAAGAATTTCCTTCATACCTGCATGCGGATGCGATTGGTTGTGGTGCTTGCAACTGTCGCATTGTTCGTGGTTGCCCTGATCGGATCAACCGCCATGAAGCGGCAGTTTTTCCCGCCATCCGACCGGCCCGAACTGATCGTCCAACTCACATTGCCTCAAAGCGCCTCACAGGCGGCAACAGCGGTCGAGGTCGCGAAGGCGGAAGAAGTCCTATCGGCCGACGAAGACGTGGCTGACTGGAGTTTCTATGTCGGCTCAGATCCGGTTCGCTTCTACCTCTCCATGGATCTACAGGCGCCGGCTCCCTCCCGCGCGCAGGCCGTGGTCATCGCAAAAAGCGTCGGTGCGCGCGATGACCTGCAGGCGCGTCTGCAAAAGACCCTGGACGAAAAGCTACCTGACATCATCGTTCGCGTCTCCCCGCTCGAAATGGGTCCGCCAGTCGGTTGGCCGATACAGTATCGCGTGAGTGGTCCTGACATTCCTGGCACGCGCAACATTGCGTGGCAGTTAGCGGATGCGCTCTATGCAACTCCGGGCGTGGTCCAGCCGAACCTTGATTGGAATGAACCTGTCCGGAAGGTTGTGATCGATGTCGATCAGGATCGGGCCCGGCTGGTGGGGCTCAATTCGTCGGTAATCGCGCAGACCTTGTTCGCAACCGCGTCTGGTGTCCCGGTCACGCAGGTCAGAGATTCGATCTATCTCGTCAATGTCGTCGCAAGGGCGACCGCCGAGCAGCGGGTCGACATCAGCACCATCCGCGCGCTCCAGATCCCGGTTGGGCCAAATCATACCGTGCCGCTCTCCAGTATCGCCACCATCGAATACCAGACGACCCTGCCCGTCATCTGGCGACACGAGAGCACTACAACCATAACGGTTCAGGCGGATACGGCAGAAGGCGTTATGGCGGCCAGCGTTGTGGAAGCCGCCACCGACAAGATTGAGGAGCTGCGACAAGCCAACCCTGCGTATCGGATCGAAGTTGGCGGAGCTGTCGAAGGCGCGGAAGAAGGCTTGAGCTCGGTCGTCGAAATGCTTCCGGTTATGGCTATCATCATCCTGATTGTGTTGATGTTCCAGCTCCAGAGCGTGCAGCGTTTGCTGCTCGTCATCAGCGTCGTGCCGCTGGGACTGATCGGCGTCGTGCTGATCATGCTGATTACCAACACGCCTGTTGGCTTCATCGCTGTTCTTGGCATGATCGCGCTCATCGGGATGATCACGAGGAATTCGGTCGTGTTGATCGATCAGATCGATCAGCGGATGGAGGAGAAGGGGCAGACATGGGGGGGCGTGATCGACGTCACCGCCCAGCGTCTCCGCCCTGTTTTTCTCACCGCCGGCTCAACGGTACTAGGCATGCTGCCGATCATCCGCGACCCCTTCTGGTCACCGCTTGCCTTTACGGTTATCGGCGGTCTGGTTGTGGCCGCCGCGTTGACATTGATTTTTCTTCCGGTGCTCTACGTCCTTTGGTTCAGAATTCCGGCAGAGGCCGAACCGGACAAGAACCCGACGACCGACGTTCAGCCGGCCACCGTGGTCGGCTGAAGAAGATTTGGCTGCCATTACAGGTTGTTCTCTCCGCCTTCTCGCTGTCTGGCACTTGGCCCAATGCAGCGATACCTTCGCGCTATTCTTTTCCAAGAATCTGCGGATTCCTCTCAAGCTTTTCTGCTCCTTCAGTGAGGGAATAATACTTGGTCTAGCAAGGCCAAGTGCCTGGCATGGTGCGAGTGTGAAAGTTGAAGGGCGAGCGGCTGAGCTGAGTGAATATGACACAATGACAGATACCTACCGCGCAACTGACTTAGCAAGTTAGAAACGGCTTTCATATCTGATAGTTGAATTGCCCGGCTTCATAGATTAGTTGTTGTGTATCGCACCCGGATTGGGAGGATCGTGTGATGATTTGAGCCGCGACTAGCATACCGCAGTAACAGTCGCGAACGCTAAAAACTCTCTACTGATCGCCACGAGAATGTTGACAGCCAGCCCTTCGCCATCCTGTATCGGGAGAAGAATGGAATGCCGCACAAACCTCGATCCGCATCGCCAATCGTTCTGGCTCAAAGGCCAAGACCACCTTTCACGTTGAAGACAAGCAGGCCGGCTGGATCGGAGGCTACCTCATGACGATCGAGGAACCCGCCGGCCATATAACTCCAGCAACGTGGCATCCGAATGAAATGAATTTCGGGAATTCCGAGTGCGAAGCCGAGCCTGCGGAACCTCTCGCCTCAAACGCCATCGCCTTGCCGTGCTTTGAGTTTTCGACAGACGAATTCGAGCCATCTGATCAATTCGACGTATGGCGAGGCAGTTTTGCGTCCATGCTTGAGCTAACACAGATCGCCCCGGGTTCGCCCCCGACACTATTTCAAGGCCGACAAAAGGTCTGGGATTTGGGTTCCCTTGTTCTCGCACAGTTCAGCACGGACGAACTGGCGTTCACGAGTTTGCCTGGCCATATTCGCCGAGACCCGATCGATCACTGGATAGTGACGCTGCTGAAGACAGGCTCCAACAGGACCGAGACAGAGAAGACGGTATTTTCGGGCGGAGCCGGAGAGGTGCAAATCCATTCGCTTGGTCGCGCGTTTGCAGGCGACATCACCAGAAGCGACATGCTGATGCTGTTCGTTCCGCGTGATTTCTCCGTTGAAACCGCGGCAACACTCGACGCAGCCGAGTTTTCAACGCTCACCAACGGTATGGGGCGACTGTTTGCGGATTACATGCTCGATGTCGCCAACCGCCTCCCGACGCTCACATCGGCCGACAGCCCCTCACTTGTGGCCGCTACGCACGCGATGATCCTCGCCTGCGTGGCCCCCTCGCCCGATCACCTGGAGGCGGCAGCCGGACCGATAGCAACAGTCCTGCTTGAAAGAGCGCGCAAGGTTATCCAGACCAAGCTCTTCGAGCCAACCCTCAACAGCGAACTGGTACGACGTGAACTCGGCATATCACGGACGCGGCTATACAACCTCTTTGAGCCCTTCGGAGGGGTGATGCACTATATTCAGCACCGTCGTCTGCTGAACGCCCATGCTGCGCTCAGGGATATTGAAGATCGGCGGCTCATTTTTCAGATCGCGGAAGAACGTGGCTTCAGTGACGGCGCAGAATTCAGCCGGGCGTTCAAACGAGAGTTCGGCTACAGCCCCAGCGACGTAAGGAAACGAGGCAAAAGCGAAATTCCAAACCGGCTGCATCTCCAGGACGCTCCCCCTGAGCAACGATTGAACGAACTTCTGCGGCGGCTGCAGGGGTAACGCAGCCGAACCGCCAACAGCCAGTCCGACGCTCCCCCCAAGATATGCTGCAAATTGGACACTCAGCCTAGGTGTGGGACTGCGGGCCAATGACTTTTATGCGCGGTAAAATAAGCTCGCGGCGGACGCCCTTTGAACATCCATCCCATAGACGGGAAAGCGCTGGAGTTTTCCGATGGCAGGTAAGTTGCGATCGTCGTCAGCGATGGCACTGGCAGCAATTGCCTTTGCTACCCTCAGCGGCAGCGTGCACGCGGCAGACCTCGTCATCGCGATGCCAAACTGGTCCTCAGGCCAAGCGACCGCCAACATTCTCAAGGTCGCGCTCAAGGAAAAATTTGCTATCGAAGCCGATGCGATCGAGATGGGTACCCTGATTGCATTCACGGGATTGAACGCGGGTAAAGTGGACATCCATCCGGAAGTCTGGTTGCCGAACCTCGACAGTCTCGTGAAGAGGTACGTCACGGACGCTTCAACGGTAGCGCTCAGTCCGATTGGCGTGCCCGCCTGGCAGGGCATCTGCGCCACGCGTTCTGCAGCCGAAAAGTACGGAGTGAGGGACGTCGCCGACCTTAGCGACGCAAGCAAGACTGCAGCTTTAGACACCGATGGGGATGGTCGAGGGGAGATGTGGATCGGCGCCCAGACCTGGTCCTCCACGCCCATCGAACGCGTTCGTGCCAACAGCTATGGCTATGCAGAAACAATGACGCTGCTGGAAATGGCCGAGGATGTGGGAATGGCCGCGGTGGACGCGGCACAGGCGACAGACCAGCCTCTGGTTTTCGCCTGCTATGCGCCCCACGCGGTGTTCAAACTCCACGATATCGTGCGCCTTACCGAGCCGCCGTATGACCCAGCCAAATGGAACATCGTGCTGCCTTCGGAGGATCCGGCATGGCTTTCAAAATCAACCGCAACGGTCGGATGGGATGCGGCGCATTATCATATTGCCTATGCGACATCATTGCGTGTGCGGCACCCTGACATTGCCAAGTTTCTGGACCGCGTGAAATTTGATCCCGAAGAAGCAATCGCCATGAGCTACGCGCTGCAGGTTGAAAGACAGGACCCGTATGAGTTTGCGAAACGTTGGTTTGCGGAAAACTCGGCGCGTGTCGATGCGTGGGTCAAGCCATGAGAAGAAGTCCTTTTGAGATGAAGCGATTTTTCGCATCTCCTGCCCATAGAGGCAACTTCTGGCGCGGACTCGCTGCCAGAGCGGCCATCGTCGTTTTCGCCCTGGGTAGTGTGTGTTCATCGGCAAATGCCGTGGAAACGCAGGTCTACGATATCAAGACGCGAACCTGGGTCGACTATGATCGAACCAAGGCCTACCAATTTTACGTCAAGAACAAGCAGGTTCCCGAGCCGTTCCGCCGGCAACTTGTCAAATTCCGGACCGCGGAAGAGCCTGGGACGATCATTATCGACGGAAACCAGCATTTCCTATACCTCGTCCAACCGAACCAGCAGGCAATACGCTACGGCATCGGCGTCGGAAGGGAGGGTTTCGGCTGGGCCGGAATCGTACGTGTTGGCCGTACCGCCGAATGGCCGACATGGACGCCGCCCGCCGAGATGGTCGCCCGCGACCCCAACGCCAGGAAATGGGCGAGCGGTCAACCAGGCGGACCGGACAATCCCCTTGGCGCGCGCGCGCTCTATCTCTACGAGGGCGATCAGGACACAATTTATCGGATTCACGGGACACCTGAACCCTGGACGATCGGACTGAGCGTTTCGTCAGGATGCATTCGCATGAACAACGACGACGTTACCGACCTGCATTCACGCGTCAAGGTCGGAGCCAAGGTGATCGTATTGATGCAAGGGGCGGCGCTCTACAAGGGCGTGTAGCAATCGGGGACCAGGAAGATGCATACGACAAGAGACAACTATCATCTTTGCCGCATCGGCCGATACACTTCGTTCCTGGGCATGGCCTCCTTTGCCGTAGCCTTGAGCGCATGCACCACCACCAATAACAACCCCGAACCGAACCAGATGTCGCGGACGATGAGCGATACGGCACCCGCCGACCTGCAGTTGCTCTGCGCAGACGCAGCGAAAGCGAGCGCACCCGCCGGCAGCAGCGCACTGCCCGTCGCCTCACGCAAGCTCGACGGAACCACCTATCAGGTCGATCTCAACGTCAACGGCGAAACGAAAGCATGCGTCATCAGCGACGCCGGCACCGTGGTATCGGTGCAGGCATCTTGATTTGAACGCAGGAAGCAGGTGCGGGCAAATCCAAGGCGCTGCCTATCACTGACCTGAGAGAGCATATCTTCCAAACACGTAGACCGCGATCACGTAATAAAGGACGTGCAGCGCATAGGTCTGGCCATTTCCGTTGTAGATCCGGCGGACCGCTCCACCCATCGCCATTGTCATATCGCATACCCCATCCCAGAAGCGGTTCGCGACCGGCGTCACGATCGGTGTGAAAACAGCGCGATAAAAACGGTAGAATTGCTCGGCATCTCTAGGAGTGGAACGGCCTCGCCGGACTCTGTAGATCACCAGGAAAAGCCCGAGAAGCACGCCCGCGGCAGCAACGCTGACAACCATGACCGGGACGGGATTCCAGTAGCCATATATCGTTTCCAGCGACATGCCCTCCCAGACAAGCGTCGAGGCAAAATAGGGATCGATTGCAGCGGAGACGGGATCCATCACGAGTTTGGGGAAGAACGATAGGACAAGGATTGCCACCACCAAAACCAACTGCGGCAGGAGCAACGGCAATGGCGCTTCCCTGATGCCGTCGTCTGCCGGCTTTCTAGATCTTGCCAGGAAGGTATAAGCCAAGCGAAACATGTAGAGAAAACCGATGAAGGTCGCGAATATGCCGACGATCGCAAGGCCGTACCATTCGTTATCCACCATCGCGCTCAAGAGCAGCCACTTGCCGCCAAAGCCTGCAAGTGGCGGCAGGCCGGACATGGAAATCAAGGCAATCATCACTGCAATGCAGGTGACCGGCATCTTTCCCACAAGGCCACCGGTCTGATCCAGCATCCTGGTGCCAGTTCGCAGGATGACGCTGGCGACGGCAAGAAACAGGATGCCCTTGACCAACAGGTGGTTGGCAACGAGGTAAAACGCCGTGACCCAGCCCAGATGGCTCATCAAAGCAATCGCAGTGATGATGTAGCCGGTCTGGCTCATGCTTGAGTAACCCAGCATTCGCTTCATGTCGTTCTGCTGAAAGGCCATTACCGCACCGGCAATCGTCGTCAGGAGGCCGATCCAACCCATGACGTGCGCCATTTCCAGGCCGGCCTCGGAGCGAATGGCGAGGTAGGTGACCATGAACAGCCCGAAGACCGCGACCTTGCTGATGACGGCCGAGAGCATCGCCGACAGGTCATCATCGGCTTCCGCATAGGCGCCGGGCAGCCAGATATGGACACCGACCGCCCCAGCCTTGATCAGGAAGCCGAACGCCAGCAAAGCGAACGCAGCTGCCGCATCCGGGCCGGACGTGGCCAATGCCGCGAGCGCCGTGGTGCCGTTGGCGCTTGCGGCAATGCCGAAACCCGCCACGAGGCAGAATGCCGAGACCAGCGAGAATAGCAGAAACTGCAAAACATAGGGATGGGCGCCCGGCCGCTGTGCGATCAGGAAATAGGAGGAAAGGGTGATGATCTCCCAGTGAAAGAAGAATTCCAGACTGGTCGTCGCACGCAGCGAACTGGCGATCGACAGAAGCAGAACCGCCAGCATGGGGTAGAAACCGCGACGAGCATCGGAGCGATAAAGGCCGGCAGAAGCAATGACCAACCCACCCGCGACGAGCAGCACGGCAAACAATCCGGGTAGCCCTTGGGTTTCTCGCACAATCCACCCACCGACGACGAACACCGAAACCAACATCAATGCACATTTGCTCCGGCTGGGCAGCCAATCGAGGATGTAGAGTGTGACGCCGACGAACAGCGGAGCGACCAACAACAGTGACATTGCGCCTGCAAGGTGAGCAGCCACGTAGCCGCTTGCGAAAAGAAGAAGAGCACAGGCAATCAACGGCACGTACTTGCCCGACGCAACTCTGATCGCCGCCTGATCGGCAAGCGGGCGCGTTGCCTGCTTGAACCAGCGGAACATGTAGGCTGCCTCGAGCAGCGAGCCGACCAGAATGACAGCGATCCAGACGTATCTCCCGCCGCCCGCCGCTTGCATGATGAGTTCCCATTTCGCCCAGAAGCCAGGGAAAGGCGGCAGGCCGGCTATCGCGACAAGAAAGACAGCAAGCACGGACAGCAGGAAGGGGCTGCCGGCAACATCCGACCAGCTATTGGCCTCGCGGCGACCGACGATACCCGCGAGCCAGAACAGGCCGGCCTTGGCGAAGAGGTGATTGATGAAGAGCCCACCGACGACCAGCGGCAGCGCCTGCTCGGCGCCAAGCTGCCACAGCAGCCCCACCGCGAGCACGAGGAGACCCATCTGCGCAATTGAGGAGTACCCAAGCATCCGCTGAACGTTAGTCTGCCTCAGCCCGACAAGATTGGAGAACAGGAAGGTTACGCCGCCGGAAATGACGAGGATTCCCAGAACTTCTTCGAACAACGGCAGCAGCTTCAAAAGGGCAAAGAAGACACCGGCTGAAACGAGAACCGAGACGATTGCCGCAATTCCGCTGCTCGCGGTCTCGTAGACATCAAGTCCCCACCCATTGGCCGGGAACGGCTTAAGCTCCAGCAGGATGCAGGACAGAACGAACAGCAGCGCAGTGATGCCGATCGGGCCGGCGATCAGTGCCCTGTTTGCGATCATCTCGTCGATATTGAGGGTACCGGTCACATGGTAGAGCAGCCCCGCGCCTAGAAGAAAGAAGGAGGAGGCAAGGACGGTGGCCATGATGTATTTGAAGCTCGCAGCCAGGGCTGCAGGCGATCGATCGGAGCCAAGGAGACCGTAGGTGGCGATCGAAACGATCTCCAGAAAGACGAACTGGTTGAAGAGATCGCGGGTCATGATCATGCCGTTGATGCCCATCGTCAGGATCAAGTAGAGCAACAGGAGCACGTAGCGTCCGCGAAGACGCTCCCAAAGATGCCACGCTCCGAGCACTGCCACGACATTGACCCATAGAGAGAAGAAGCCTTCCCAGGCACCAAAGCGAAGGTTGATCGAAAAGGGCGGGACGCTACCTGCGGTCAGAACCTCAATTGTCGCCGCACCATGATGGATCCGCCACAGACAGACGCCGGAAATGACCGTCATTCCGAGCAGTGCGATGATAAATCCCATCGCCGGCAGCGGCTTGGCGATGCGTGAAAGCAATGGAATGAGGAAGCCGCTGCCGAGGCCGAGCAGGAAGATATTGAGCGGCTGGAAGAGGCTCTCTACCATCTGGACTCCGTCAATGCGTCGATCGACAAGGTCTTCCTGGTCTTATGGATGCGGATCGCGAATGACAGCATGATCGCCGTGACCGAAAAACCGATCACAATGGCCGTGACGACCAATGCGGAGGGAATGGGGTCCACCGCCCTGCTCGCGGCCTCCCCGGCATTCAGCGCCTCGTCGATAATCGGTGCCGTGCCGCCGGTTACATAGCCAGTTGCGACCAGAACAATGTGCATCCCGGTGTCGACAAGTGAAAATCCGATGATAATGCGCAGAATATTACGATGCGTCAGCATCCCCCATACGCCAACGAGCATGAGCATAAATCCGGTGGCGAGAAGTATCTGCGATACGGGCAAACCCATGGCCATCCCTTGTCTGTCGGGTCTCAACTACGGAAGCGGTCGATGACGACGCTGAGTTCAGCACCGACCTTGATACCCAGCAAAGCCGAGATGAGTGGGATGGCGCCTGCGCTGAAGAATGCCCCGAACTCGCCCAGCGGCAGGATGCGGCTATCGAGGAAGCCGCCTGCAAAAACCATCCCAAAGATGCCGATGCTGACATAGAGGACGCCCGCGAGCGATTCCGTAACGCTGAGAAACCCGTGGTGGATTGGCCCCCTCGGATCGGCGAGCATCAGCAGCATGACGCCAGAAGCAACGACTGCACCTCCCTGAAATCCGCCGCCCGCCGAGAGATGGCCGTTCATGATCACGTACGCTCCGAATACAAAGACGAGGGGGAGCACAATTTCCGCGCCGGTGCGCACCAGTTCGCTCGGTTCCTTTCCCCTGCTACCGGATGACTTCCGGGCAGGTGGTTTCCCGCTCACCTCCTCCGCCAGAAGCAGGCCGACGCTTGCTGCCACCATGAAGAGTACGGCAACCTCTCCAAGCGTGTCGAAACCACGAAACGAGATCAAAATACCCGTCACCACATTGGGGGCGCCAAGATCTGCCGGCACGTGCGTCAGATAATAGATGGCCAAGTCCGACAATGACTGACGCTCGCTGTAACCAGCGACGAGAGAACCGAAGATGACGCCGAATGCTACAACCGCAAGCAAGCTGAACACGCGGCTCATGGCGAGCTCTCCTTAGCAGCGATACCATCTTCATCCCTGAGCGCATCAACCACCGTGCCCACCATGGGTGCGCCTGCCGCATGGGCAGCACGCGACAGAGCGTGGGAAGAAAGCGGATTGGTCATGAGAACGAAATAGGCAACGATCAGGAGCTTGAGCGCCCAATCCGGATGATGGATGCCGAGGCCACTGAGAACGAGGATGTTCCCCAGAGTGGAGGCCTTCGTTCCCGCCTGGATGCGGGTAAATACGTCAGGCATGCGCAAAAGGCCCAGACCTGCGGAGAACAGGAAGAACGCACCGACCAGAATGACGATATTGCCGATCAGCTCACTCATCCCCCAGTCCCTCACCACCGGTCTTACGGATCGAATAGAGGAAAATCAGTGTCGCAAGGCCCGAGCCGATGGCCGCTTCGGCCATGGCAACGTCCGGGGCTGCAAGGAGCACGTATGAGACGGCTGCAAACAGGCTGGCAAGCCCGGCACTGACCATCGCCGCCATCATGTTTCTGAGCAGGACCGCCAGGACGCCACTGATCAAGATGCTGCCGCAAACCAGAAGGACCAGCAGTTCGAGCATGGCGATTACGGCCCCTTTTCGAGAAAGCGGGCGATGGCGAGAACCGAAAGAAAGCTCAACAGGCCATACACGAGCGCGACGTCGAGATAGACGAAGCGGCCCGATATGTCGGCGTAAAGGGCGACAAGAGAGATCGTCACGACCGTTAGCATGTCAATGGCGACAACCCGGTCCACCGCAGTTGCGCCAATTACCAGCCGAACCACCCCGAAGACGATGCTGAAAAAAATCAAGACGATGGCGACCTGCAAGATGATGTCAGCCAAATGCCGCCTCCAGATGTCGTCGAAAGGGACCGATGATCATTCGGCTTGCTTCTTCCGGATCGGACGTTCTCACGTCCAGCAAATGAATGAACAGCGCGTCTCCCCTCAGGTCCATAACAAGGGAGCCAGGAGTTAGGGCAATTGAGTTGGTCAACGCCAACCGACCGATCGAAGATTTGAGTGGCATGTTGACCTTGACGATACCGGGCCGGATATCGATGCGAGGAGCGTAGACGTAGCGCAACATATTGATGTTCGCCTTCACCAGCTCGCAGAAGAAGACGCAGGTGTAGGCCAGGAGATGGTAGGCCGTACGGGGAGCCGCCTGGATTCGCCAGACATCACCGCGTCGGATGAAGATGACTGCAACGACCAGCGAGACAAGTGCACCGGTTGCGACAATAGGAGGTGCCACGGACGAATTGATCACCAACCAGACGGTGAAACAAACAATCCAGAGAACGATCAGGCCGCCGAGCAGACCTGATGCGGTCCGTTGCGTTGTTCCCTGGTCCTCCGGCATGGGCAGGCCTTCCAAAAATGGCGATTGCTATTGGCACTACGAGAGGCGCTCAACTCATGCACGTGACGTTCAGGACATCTTTCGATCCCGGATTTTTAGCCGGACGAACGGCAGCTTAGCACCGCGCGCGCCGCGCTGTGATCGGCAGAAAATCCGGAAATTTCGCTTGCAATCCTAGATGCCACCGCTGTTGCGCAGTTTTGAGTATGACCTCTTGACCCTTCTTCAAAACAGCGAAATCAATCAGCAAGATACCCGTCGGCTGTGGTCGTGTATTGTGCGGACCACAGCCCAGAGGCAACAACGGATCGCTCGCCATGAATGAGAATGCTCCGAACAAAGGGCCTGTCGTCGTCGGTGTGCGTGGACTTGCAAGTCTGGATCCTCTCAGTGCGGCGGAAGCAAAGGTCGTCGCACACCTGCAATCAGGCGATTTCGACAGGCTTGGTGATGGTTTGCGGCCGGAGATGGAAAGCCCGGAACGGAACGTCCGTGCCGAGCTCCTTCGCCTTCTTGTCCTGGGCAAGGAGGGTTATCGCCTGCATGAAAAGGGACTGAGACTGAGCGGAGCCTGGATAACCGGAATTCTGGACCTTGAGGGATGCCGGGTACCGCGTGACATAGGGCTGAAGGACTGTCACTTCGAAGCCTCGCCCGTTCTGCGATCGGCAATCATAGACAATCTGTTTCTTGATGGATCGGTAATGCCCGGCCTGCGGGCGGATCGGCTTGAGGCCCGAGGCTGCGTGTCGCTGCAGGGCGCGACCGTAAACGGCGAAGTCCGGCTTCCCGGAGCACGACTTGGGGGAAGCATCGAGGCTGACGGAGTCGTCATCACGTCGTCTGACGGGCTCGCTGTCAACGCGGAGGACCTCGAGGCAAGAGGAGGAGTCCTGCTGCGGGGCGCCACGGTGCGGGGCGGCATTAATCTATCGTCGGCTCGGATTGGTGGCGATGTCAACGCGGTCGGCGCCCGGATCGAACGCCCCGGCGAAGTTGCTTTTAATGGCGACGCCATGGTTGCAGGAGGTGATCTGGCACTCAGGGGAGTAACTGTTGCAGGCGAAACCAGATTCCAGGGCGCTCACGTTGGCGGTGATGCAGACTGTACATCGGCCTCACTATCCCACCCGGAAGGTCATGCGCTGAGGTTCAATCGGGCAAAGATCGACGGTGCATTTTTTCTGCGACAGGGTGCCACCATCGACGGTGCGCTCGACCTGACGGCGACGACGATCAACGCAATCGAGGACGAACAGGCGAGCTGGCCCCGGTCCGGCGATCTGCTCCTGAACCGCTGCCAATATGGCGCCTTCACTGGCGGGCCTGTCGACGCGGCAAGCCGGCTTGACTGGTTGTCGCGCCAGACACCTGGCCGATGGGGCTCGGACTTTTGGCCGCAACCCTATGAACATCTCGCGACCGTCTTGTCCGAGATGGGGCATAATGAAGATGCGCGCGAAGTGCTTATTGCCAAGGAGCGGTTGCAGCGCAGCGCGCGCCGTGCGCGCGCCAAAAACCCCGCCCTGAAACTCATCCTGACGATTATAGATGGCATACTTGCAGTGACCCTCAGCTATGGACGGCAGCCCCTGCGCGCGATGCTGTGGGTCATTCTTTTCTGGTTAATCGGGACCGGCGTGTTCTCGGTCGCTTACAACGCAGGCGCGATGAAGCCCAACAGCCCGGTCGTGTTACGGGCCGTCGAATGGACCCTCTGCGATCTTGAGCAATCCGAAAGCCGCTATTTGCCGTCAAGTGGATTGACGCTAAGCGGTCGAGCAGCACCGGGAGAAAACCAGCTCACTTGCTTCCGCAATCAGCCGGAAGCCGCCAGTTACCCCGAGTTCAATCCCTTGATGTATTCACTCGACGTGCTTTTGCCGGTGTTGTCGATCGGGCAGAAGGATTTCTGGCGGCCGGATTCGATGAAGCCGAACGGACCTTTCACGTTGAAATACTACTTCTTCCAGTCGATCGTGGGGTGGGCTTTAAGCCTTCTCGCCGTGGCCGGTTTCTCCGGATTGGTCAAATCGAGATAGCTTCCCAAGGAACCGGAAAACTTCAAAAGCGCCAGATCAGCGGCACGATGAAGACCGAAACGACGAAGAACCACAACAGCAGCGGCAGACCCAGCTTCCAATAGTCGGTGAACGCGTAACCGCCGGGTGCCATTACCATCAGGTTTGTTGGTGTGGCAATCGGGGTAAGGAAGGCCGCAGCAGCGGCAACCGCTGTACTCATCAGCACCGGACGCGGGGAAATTCCCATTGCAGTCGCCGCCGCAACGCCGATCGGGATTACTATGAGCGCGGTTGCAGTATTGCTGATAAGTTGCCCCATGACCGCCGTCAGCACGAACAAGCCTGCGAGCAGGGCAACGGGACCGGCATCGCCGACGAGGCTTACAAGATGGTTCGCCATCAGTTGTGCGGCACCGGTTTGCACCATGGCCGTGGACAGTGGCATCATCGCGCCAACGAGAATGACAGTCGTCCACCCGACCGCACGATAAGCCTGATCAACGCTCATGATGCCAGAGAGAACGATCGCGCCTGCGGCGAGCAAGCCAGCGACCGCAGGCGGCACGAGGCCGGTCGCAAGCAACAGCACCATCGCAATCAGAATGGCGACGGCCTTTCGTGCACCCGGGCCCATAGGCACGGCCTGGCGCCGAACCAGCTCCGGGGAATTGACCACCAGCACGTCTGGATCGTCGAGATGTACGTCGAGGGCCTCCCAGGTGCCCTGCAACAGCATCGTATCACCGGCTTTCAACACAACACCACCGGCATTGCTGGTTAGCTGCCCGGCAGAAACGTCCGCGTCACCACGCTGCACCGCCAGCACGATCAGGTCTCCACTTTCGGTGACCATTCCCGGAAAGACAGTCTCACCGATCAGGCCCGAGCGCGGCGGTATGACGACCTCGGCCAGGCCGGATCTACGGTTGAATAGCGTCTCCTCACCCTTGCCATGCTTTCCATCATCCCGAAACGCTAGATGCATCTGCGCCGAAAATGCGGCTGCGGCTTCGGCATCGCCACGCACGAGAAAGTGATCTCCCTCCGCCAGAGGCCGGCGCAAGGGACCCGTCGTCTCTCCATCCTGAACCGCCACAAGCTGCAGCCCTTCATATGCCGAAATATCGACTTCTGTCGGGGGCACGCCGATGTAGGGCGAGCTTGCACGAAGCCGCATCTGGTAGATCCCGCTCGCAAGGCCGTACTGCTCGACCAGCGTCTTTGCATGCTGACTGAAATCCGCCGGCATGGTCGCGCCATTCCGCTCGGGAAGCAGCCTCTGTCCGAACAGTATGATGATCACCATCGTCCCTACGAGGAGCGGCACACCCACAAGCGCAAACTCGAAAAAGCCGAAAGCGCCTACACCCGCGTCCATACCTGCATCAGACACCAGCACGTTTACCGGCGTGCCAGTCAAGGCAAGCATCGAGCCTGCATGCGCGGCAAAGACCAATGGCATCAACAATTGCGAGGAGTTGCGCCGGAGACGAACCGCGATGACGACGACAACCGGAAGCAATGCCGCAACGGCCCCATTGACGCTGATCAGCGCGGTTAGAAGCGAGACAAGCGTCATGGTCAGGACGAGCAGGCGGGTTCTGCTTTCTTCGCCAGCACCGCGTATCAACAGTTGTCCCGCCCAGGCAGTAACGCCCGTGACTTCAAGTCCTGTACTGACGACGAATAGCGTGGCAATGAATATGACTGCCGGATCACCGAAGCCGCCAAGCGCCTGGCCGATCGTGAGAACCCCGGTCGCCCACAGCGACAGAGCGGTCAGCATTGCCACCGCCACGACTGGCAGCTTGTTCCAGACGAAAAGTACGACAGCAACCGCGATGATTAGAGCTGTATACGCTATGGGACTCACGCCATCCCCTCCCCTCCTTGATCGGCCATCAGAACGACTGCGTCACATGATTTTCTGCGGTGGCACTGTCGAGGGAGTAGATCTGGTGGTCATGGCATTCATCCCATATCCGAAATTAAGTATCAGGTTACGGCGTAATTACAGGCCCCAAGGCAAGCCGAGCGCTTTCCACACTGCGAAAAGCCCGGTCCAGAGCACGAATATCAGCACGACATAAGGGAGCATCAGGGACACGATCGTGCCGACACCCGCGGACTTGTCGTATTTCTGGGCGAAGCCGACGACGAGCGCGAAGTAGGCATTGAGCGGCGTGATGGCATTCATCGGAGAGTCGCCCACGCGATATGCGGCCAGAACAGCCTCCGGCTCAACGCCGAGTTTCATCAGGAGCGGTACGAAGACGGGAGCGAAGATGGCCCATTTTGCAATCGCGCCCGTTAGCAGCAGGTCGATGATCGCAACCACGACGATGAAGCCGATCAGCAGCGGCAGAGCGCCGATATTGGCTGCCTGGAGGACGCCCGACAAACTGAGCGCCATGACCGTGCCAATATTGGTGTAGGTGAAATAGGCGACGAACTGGCTAAGCACGAAGAACAGGAAGATCGTGCCGCCCATGCTCTTGATCGACTTCTCGATCGCCGCAATGACATCAGCCAAGGTTCGCATCGTGCCCGCGCCGATACCGTATGTCCATCCTGAAACCAGAAAGACCAACATGATCAGGGCAATAAGGCCGTTCATGAAGGGCGAATTGCCGATGAGTTCGCCAGTGGTGGGATTGCGCAACGGCGCGCCGCTCGGAAGCGTCAGAAGGAGGAACACTACAACAAGACCGATGAGCCCGTAGAGGGCGAACCGCAGGCCGCGCGATTCCTGCTCGGTGAGCGTCGCTCCCTGACTCTGTACACGACCTTCGGCAGCTTCAGGATTATACTCGCCGAGCCGCGGCGCGATGATGCGATCGGTAATGAAGGCAATCACGAACGTCAGGAACACCACCGAGGCTATTGAAAACCAGACGTTGGACGCCAGGCCAATCGATCGCGCTGGGTCGACAAGATGCGCCGCATCATTGGTAAATTCCACGAGGACGGCATCAAGGGGCTTGATCAACATATTGACCGTGAAGGCCGCGGCCACGGCGGCGAAGCCAAGCGCCAGGCCGGCAAGCGGGTGCCGCCCGACGGCAAGGTAGGCGACGCCAGCCAGAGGTATCAGCACCAGATAGCCGGCATCAGCCGCGATGCTTGCCAGAATGCCGACAAAGGCCAGGATGTAGGTCAGCGCCCAGCGCGGCGAAACAACGACGAGCTTGTGGATCAGCGCCGTAACCAGGCCTGATTCCTCGGCAACGCCCGCGCCGATCATGGCCGCGATCATCAGCCCCACGGCGGTGAAGCTCATGAAGTTTGGAATGAGCGAGGAGTAGAGGAAGCGGATACCCTCCACATTCAGCAGGCTGCGGATTTCCGTCGATGCCTGCTCGATCTCCTGCGTGTCAGGGTTGATGCGCTCATAGGTGACCGCCGCTCCAAAAGCGCCGAGCACGGCCGACAGAACGATCACAATTCCGATTAGGATCAGGAAGATTACCACAGGATGGGGAACCATGTTTCCCACCTTCTCGACGCCGTCGAGAAATCTCTGCATGGTGGTTTTTGGGGCGGTGGCCGCTGTTGCCATGACTTCCTCTACTCGGTGCGATCGGCGGGCTGAAGCTTACTGGGTCGCCCGCTGGACGACCCTCTCGGCATTCGTGATAAGTCCCTGCTCAGTGTCAGCGTGGGCAGTCTGCGATATAGCGCCGGCCATTTCGATCTTGGAACTCGCATTGGCCGGGTCGTCCCGCGGCATTTCCGATCAAAGCCCCTGATACGCCACCGATTGCAGCACCGACGGCTGCGCCGCGGACATCATTGGTAACCACTCCACCAACAACTGCGCCCGTCGCTGCGCCCATACCCGCACCCCGTTCGGTTGAGGAGCAGCCTGCGAGCGAGATAACGGCAAGCGCCGAGACGACTAATATTCTCATTACTTTCCCCTATCCAACGCGGCGACGTACGAGACCGGATTCGCACCGGAATCTATGCGCCTACAACGCGAGTATAGTGCTGCCTGCGACTCGCTGTGACCGGCACAGAATCCCGGAATTAAGCTCTAGGTTCATTTATCCGCGCTTCAGGAGAGGCGATTTCCCAGCGTTCTTAACGCACAAAACTGCGGCTTCATCGGCCGGCGTCATGGTGTCTGCGGGCACATGTTTCAGATGAGAAAGCGGAAATCCACGGCCCGAATCCGGCCGGCAAGGGTGCCGTTCAGATGGCGGCGATCCTAGATGATGAGGCGACGATGGATCGCATAGGCCGCCCCAGCACTCATGAGCGCCAGGAAGTACCATGTCGCCGCATAAACGAGGTGCGTGTTGCGAAAACTGACAACCGTCATGCCGCCGACCGGAAGACCGCCAGGATTGGGCGTTGCGTCGGCATCAATGAAATAAGGTGCGACATTTGCCAGCCCTTGCGCCGCCGCTATCGCTGCAACATCGCGGGAGTACCATCGGCCGTTTGCCGGATCGTTCGATCGCAAGAAGGCGCCTCCGGGCTCCGGCATGCGCAGAAGCCCGGTAATCACTATCGTTCCACCGATCTCTCCCGCCGATCGGGTCGACAGATCGCGGCGATCGGACGGCACGAAACCGCGATTGAACAGGATGATCGAGTTGTCCGACAGCACCATTGGCGTCATGACCCAGAACCCCGCACCCCTTTCGGTTACGGCCTGGACCAAGACTGCCTTGTCATGGTCGAGGAAACCCGTCGCCTTGACCCGACGGTATTCGTCCTTGTCCTGGCCGATGTCGGGCCACTCCGAAGGAGGCGGCGCGGGCACCGGAGCCGCGTGAATGCGCTCCTCGACACGGGCGATGAGGTCCAGCTTCCAAGACAAGCGCTGGACCTGCCAGGTCCCCAACACGACGAAAATCGCCGCCAGTGCCAACATCGCTCCCGCGACGAGGCGAGATCCGGCAGGACTTGCCCCGCCTTCCTCTCGTGCCTCGCGGTTTGTATGCACCCTGTTCATCGCCCTTAAGGCATGTTCCTCATCATCTCGTGCGTCATGGGCATCATGTTCGCATTGAGATGATGCATAACCCAAAGCGAGCCGGCCAGCGCGATGCCGACGATGATCAGCGTGAAAATGAGCGCCATCATCGTCCAGCCGCCTTCCGACTTGGTGTTCATGTGCAGGAAAAAGATCATGTGAACGACGATCTGGATCGTACCGAAGATCACGATCGCGGCAATCGTGGCGGTCTTGCTTTCCAGGACCTCGCCCATGACCAGCCAGAAAGGAATTGCTGTCAGGATAACCGATAGGACGAAGCCGATCACGTAACTCCGGAGCGTCCCATGGCCGGCACCGTGCCCATGGCTATGGCCATGGTGAGCTTCGTGCGCATCTTCCTGTGAAGGGGCTTTAGCGGTCATCCGACAACTCCCATGAGATAGACGACAGAGAAGACACCGATCCAGACGACGTCGAGGAAGTGCCAGAACATGGAGAGGCACATCAGGCGACGGCGATTTTCCGAAATCAGGCCATGCATCTTGACCTGTACCATCAACGTCACAAGCCAGATGATACCGAAGGTAACGTGCAGACCGTGCGTGCCGACCAGGACAAAGAAGGAAGACAGGAAGGCCGACCGGGTCGGACCTGCACCCTCCTGGATCAGATGGTAGAATTCGTAGAGTTCCAGCCCCAGAAAGAGAAGTCCGAACACTCCCGTAACGCCGAGCCAGAAGAGCGTCTCCGCCTTGGCGTTTCGTTCCATCTGCAACATGGCAAAACCATACGTGATGGAGGAGAGGAGCAGCATGGCCGTATTAATGGCAACCAGCCCCAGATCGAACAGGTCGGCCGGGGAAGGCCCGGCCGCATAGTTGCGCCCCAGCACCGCGTGGGTGGCAAAGAGCACGGCGAAGATGAGGCAGTCGCTCATCAGATAGAGCCAGAAACCCAGCATGGTGCTGCCTTCGGGATGATGATCTTCCGTGAGGTAGAACTGGGCTGCGTCGGGTGTTTCTGCGTGTGTCTTGTCTGTCATGTCAGATCCGTTCCGCCAGTAGCCTGGAACGCGCGTCTTCGGTTGCGGTCACTGTTTCGACGGGAATGTAGAAGTCCCGCTTGTAGTTGAATGTGTGTCCGATCGACACGGCGATGATGGCGATGAAGGAAACGGCCGCCAGCCACCAGATGTACCAGATCAAGGCGAAAGCGAGAGCGATGCTCAGACCTGACAGGATGACACCCGTGCCGGTATTCTTGGGCATGTGGATTCGCTTGAAGCCGGCAAGCGGACGCTCGTAACCGCGATTCTTCATGTCGTACCAGCTGTCATGGTCATGCACGACCGGCGTAAAGGCGAAGTTGTAGTCCGGTGGCGGCGAGGAGGTCGACCACTCGAGCGTGCGGCCATTCCAGGGGTCGCCACTCGTCTCACGCAACTGGTCACGTCGCAGATAGCTGACCACCAGCTGTATGATGAAGGAAGCGATTCCAAGCGCGATCAGGACGGCGCCGAAAGCGGCGATGATGAACCAGATCTGCAGCGATGGGTCTTCGAACTGGCTTACACGGCGGGTAACGCCCATCAGTCCCAGCACGTAGAGCGGCATGAACGCGAAGAAAAAGCCGATCTGCCAGAACCAGAAGGTCATTTTGCCCCAGAAATCGTCGAGCTTGTAGCCGAACGCCTTTGGCCACCAATAGACGAGGCCAGCCATCAGACCGAACAGCACACCACCGATGATCACATTGTGGAAGTGAGCAACGAGGAACAGCGAGTTATGAAGCACGAAGTCTGCCGGCGGGATCGCCAGCATGACACCTGTCATGCCGCCAATGACGAACGTCACCATGAAGCCAACGGTCCACAGCATCGGAACCTCGTAGCGGATACGGCCGCGATACATCGTGAAGAGCCAGTTGAACATCTTCGCTCCCGTCGGAATCGAGATGATCATCGTCGTGATGCCGAAGAAGGCATTGACTGAGGCGCCCGAACCCATGGTGAAGAAGTGGTGCAGCCACACGAGGTAGGACAGGATCATGATCACGCAGGTCGCGTAGACCATGGAGGCATAGCCGAAGAGGCGCTTGCCGCAGAAGGTGGCGACCACTTCCGAGAAAATGCCGAAGGCTGGGAGAATCAGGATGTAGACTTCCGGGTGACCCCAGATCCAGATGAGGTTTACATACATCATCGGATTACCACCAAGGTCATTGGTGAAGAAGTTCGTCCCGACGTAACGGTCGAGCGACAGCAATGCGAGTGTGGCCGTCAGGATCGGGAAGGTGGCGACAATCAGAATGTTGGTGCAGAGCGAAGTCCAGGTGAACACCGGCATCTTCATGAAGGTCATGCCCGGAGCGCGCATCTTGACGATCGTGGCGATCAGGTTGATCCCCGACAACGTCGTGCCGACCCCTGCCACCTGCAGGCCCCAGATGTAGTAGTCCACGCCGACACCGGGACTGTAGTCCGCTCCAGACAACGGTGGATAGGCCAGCCAGCCGGTTCGGGCGAACTCACCGACAAAGAGCGAGATCATGATGATGATGGCCCCGGCGGTTGTCATCCAGAACGAGAAGTTGTTGAGGAACGGGAACGACACGTCTCGTGCGCCGATCTGCAACGGCACGACGTAGTTCATGAAGCCCGTGACGAACGGCATCGCTACGAAAAAGATCATGATCACGCCGTGCGCCGTGAAGATCTGGTCGTAATGGTGGGCGTTGAGATAGCCCTCATTGCCATTGAAAGCGATCGCCTGCTGGATGCGCATCATGATGGCATCGGCAAAGCCACGAAGCAGCATGACGATCGCAAGGATGATGTACATGATGCCGATCTTCTTGTGATCGACAGTCGTGAACCACTCGTTCCAGAGATAGCCCCATAGTTTGTATTTCGTGATCAAGGCTACGATGGCGAGACCGCCGATCACGACCGCCACAAACGTACTGATGATGATCGGGTCATGCGGGATGGCTTCCCAGGAAAGCCGCCCGAAGATGAGTTGTGTCAGGTTGGTGTCGTCGAACATAGGACTGTCCAAATTCTATTTAATCTGCGGCCTCAGGGCTGCGTGGAACCGTTTGTGTTCAGTTGCGGCGGTGCCGCACCCTCCGAGCCTTCGGCCGGCGCCTTATGGCCTTGGTGCATGTCGTGCGTGTCGTGGTTCATCGAAGGCGGCTGCTGGTCGCCGTCCACGCCTTCCGCCGGTTCCTCGCTGCGCGCCGGATTGCCTGTGGCGGGGAACGTCGCGCCGGGGGCTGCCTCACCATGCCCACCTGCCGGCCCGGCATGGCGATTGTCGTGCTGGAGCTTGGCACGGTTTTCGTGACTGTCGACGCCCGCGCCGCCCATCATGTCGATGTGCATCATGTCGCGCATGCACATCTGTCCAGGGCGAACACACATGTTGAGTACGGCGTCGTAGAGACCATCCTCGACACCGGCAAAAAGGCGGACCGGCTCCCTTATGCTTGGCTTTTCGAGCTTCAGGAAGGCATCACGGTTGAGCATGGTGCCATTTTGCTTAACCCGGGCAATCCATTCGTCGAAGCCCCCCTGCTGCAGACCGTGGAACCTGAAGCGCATATGGGAGAAACCGTCGCCACTGTAGTTTGACGATATCCCCTCGTAATCGCCTTCCTTGTTGATCACCGCATGCAGCTTCGTTTCCATGCCGGGCATGGCGTAGATCATGCCCGCAAGCGCGGGAATGTAGAAGGAGTTCATCACCGACGACGCCGTGATCTGGAAAGTAATCGGGCGATCGACGGGAGCCGCCATCTCGTTCACGGTCGCTATTCCGTACTCAGGGTAAAAGAACAGCCATTTCCAGTCGAGCGCGACAACCTGAACGGTCAGCGGCTTGACGTCAGCCGGAATTGGCCGCTCGGCATCGATGCGGTCCAGCGGCCTGTAGGGGTCGAGCTTGTGGGTGCTGATCCAGGTGATAGCCCCCAGCGCAATGATGATCGCCAGCGGTGCGGCCCAGATGATGACCTCGAGTCGGGTGGAGTGATGCCACTCGGGATCATATGTGGCAGCCGTATTGGATTGCCTGTAGCGCCAGGCAAAGAACAACGTGAGGAACAGCACCGGCACAATGATGATGAGCATCAGGATTGTCGAAACGACGATCAAATCCCTTTGCTGTGCGGCGATATCGCCAGACGGCGACATCACGACCATATTGCAGCCAGTCAGCAGCAAGACGGGCAGCAGAAGAAGGGGTCGAAGGGCGGACTTAAGGAGATTGGGCATCTCGGGCTCAATTTTTTTGCGTTTTGTCTAGTTCCGACTAATCGCGGAAGGCACCACTCGGAATGAGGTCCTTTGTCGCAGCGCAGCAATCTGCCGCACTGCAACAGAACAATATCGCTTCGGTTTGGCAGTTGTTGCCTACCGTAGTTTGATGGCCCAAATCGGCCGCCCGTGGGTATCTAGGGCGCTATCGCAAACGACCAGAGGGGGAAATGCAGCGAAGTTTCCGCTTTTTTCCAAGTCGTTCCTTGATCCCGACGGTAGTTTGATCAACATTTCCCTGAGCAGGGCAAATTTTGCCAGGAGGAAGTCATGAGTACCGTCGTCAACCCCACATCCACTGGCCTTGAGGAAGACGCGCGCCGCATCCATGACGACAAGCCGATTTCGCCTGGCAGTATCGCCATCGGCGTGATTATCGGCCGCATGTCCGAATTTTTCGATTTCTTCGTCTATGGCATCGGTTCGGTGCTTGTCTTCCCAAGGCTGATATTCCCGTTTGTTTCGGACCCGGTCACAGCCACTCTTCTGTCTTTTTCGATATTCCCTCTCGCCTTCATCGCACGGCCCGTCGGATCACTCGTTTTCATGTGGATCGATCGCCACTATGGGCGCGGAACGAAGCTGACAATTGCGCTTTTCCTCCTTGGCGGCTCCACGGCATCCATCGCCTTCCTGCCCGCCTATGATTCGATCGGCTATTGGGCCATTGCATTGCTGGCCCTCTTCCGGCTGGGACAAGGCTTTGCTCTTGGCGGCGCCTGGGACGGTCTCGCATCGCTCCTGAATCTTAACGCTCCCCCGAATCGACGCGGCTGGTACGCGATGATCCCGCAGCTCGGAGCGCCGATCGGCTTTGCGCTGGCGAGTGTCCTTTTCGGTTATTTTGTCGCCAATCTATCGGAAGAGGACTTCCTCTCTTGGGGTTGGCGGTATCCATTCTTCGTCGCCTTCGCAATCAACGTTGTTGCTCTGTTCGCCCGCCTGCGCATCGTTGCCAGCAAGGAATTCGGTGCAGCCATGGAGGCGCAGGAGTTGCAGGCGCGTCCGGTTTTCGAGATGCTGAGCAAGCATGGTCATGACGTGGTCCTCGGTGCCTTCGTGCCGCTGGCAAGCTTTGCCATGTTCCACCTGGTGACGATCTTTCCGTTGAGCTGGGTGACACTCACCGGCGGACAGACGCCAGCTGAGTTTCTATGGGTGCAGGTGGCAGGCGCAGCGGTCGGGGTCGTTGGCATTGTCTTGTCAGGCGTCATCGCCGATCGTATTGGCCGACGCAGTCAATTGATGATCGGTGCCGTGATCATCGCGATCTTTTCATTCTCGGCGCCCTTCCTGCTGGATGCTGGCGGAAAGGGCCAGGACGCCTTTATCATTATCGGCTTCGGCATCCTTGGCCTGTCCTTCGGCCAGGCCTCCGGCGCCGTTTCCTCGCGTTTCAGCCAGTATTACCGCTACACGGGATCAGCTTTCACATCCGATTTGGCTTGGTTGGTGGGAGCCGGCTTTGCACCACTGGTGGCACTCGGTCTTGCCAGCAATTTTGGCATCATCTTCATTGGCGGCTATCTCATTTCCGGCGCGATCTGCACGCTGGTTGCACTCAGCCTCAACCGGGCCCTGACCCCGGGCATCGAGCCCGGTCAGCAACGGTGAGAAAGCCAGAGATGCCGGGTGCAAGGCCCGGTATCTCATTTGTCTAATCTTTCTTCGTCAGTCCGTTCGGAAAGATTGTTGCACCTTCCGTAATCAATAATTGATCTTTGAATGTTTTGCATGACGGCGAAGCTTCGGAGTTCGCAATGTCAGGTAGTATCACGCCCCGGCCACCACGCCTTCTGTTTCTGCAAACACAAGCGGAGATGGCGGGAGCCCAGGAGGTGTCGCGCCTGCTAGGAGAACAACTGTCACAGCAGGGGGCGGATGGTGAGCCCGCCTGCGCGGTCCATCACCTCTTTCTCTACAAGAAAACATCGGGTTGCGATCATTTTCCGAACGTTCGCTTCGCCGCAGAGGAACGCCCGACCAATATGCGCTCCAGCTTGGGCCTTCTGAAGAACCTGATATCGGCCATTCGTGATATCAGACCCGATGTACTGTTGACCTTCCAGCACTACGGCAATGTCGTGGGGGCACCTGTCGGCCGGCTATTGGGCGTACCGCATATAATTGCGAACCACGTTTCGGCACCTCTCACCATCAACCGAGCGGTTCGCGCGCTTGATCGCGTCATCGGCCTCTCCGGCTGCTACGATACCATCACGGTCAACTCTCATGCAACGTGGCGTGATTACAGCTCCTACCCCACCCGATATGCCCGTCGCCTGGTGCATATCCCCCATGGCTTTGCACAGCGCATGGCGCTGCTGCAGAAGCCGGACGCCCGAACAAAGTTCAGCTTGCCACAAAACGTCCCGCTCATCGGCACCGTCGCGCGACTGCATCCGTTGAAACAGATCGATCTGGCGATAAAGACCCTTGCCTCCTTGTCGGAGGTTCATCTTGCCGTTGCCGGACAGGGACCGGACCGGCCGCGCCTGGATGTCATGGCAGCCGAGCTTGACGTCGCAGACCGCGTGCACTTCATCGGTGAAATCCCGCCGAGCGAGATCGGCACATTCTTAAGCAGCCTTGATGTCTTTGTCTTTCCAAGCGCCGCCGAAACATTCGGATTGGCGGCGGTGGAAGCGGCCCAGGCAGGCGTTCCGGTGATTGCCAACGATCTACCGGTTCTGCGTGAAGTGCTTGAGGTCGATCAGTCGCCGTGTGCAGTGTTCATCGATGCCAGTGACACCGCATCCTTCGCCGCAGCAATAGATCAGCTTCTGACTGACGATCGGCTTGCTCACGATCTTTCCCAGAGAGGCCGCAGGCTCTCCGAGCGATATTCGCTCGATGCCATGGTGGCGGGCTATCGGCGCCTGATCAACGGCAAGCGTAACGACAACCAGCGCCAGAACGATGATCCCAGGATACGAGCATGACGCTCCCGGATCACCCTGAACTGTCCATTCTGATCGTCGTAGACAGCGATGCACTATCCGCATTCATACCGGCACTCGCAACACTCTTGCGCCGGGAGTTTTCCGCTCAGGTCAAGCTGGAGGTAGTTTCGAACGGCAGTGGTTCCGACGCGGCGCCGCTTGCGACGCTGCTCTCGCTGGAAAAAATGATCGTTCGCCGCAACAGGCCGTGTTGGGCCGATCGGATAGCCAAAGCCGATATCCACGACTTGCTTGAGACGCGCAGCAACCAATCCTTCTCTTTCGTCATTGACCTGACGAAAGGCACACAGAAGCACGCTCAGCCCGTTTGGAGACCGCTCTACAATGGAGCTGCCGGCGAGCCAGCGCTCGCATCGTCCCTTTTATTCCTCGGTACGCCGAAGATTTCCATCTCCGTTCAACGCGAGGCTTCGGCACAACCTGCCATCATATGCGGAGGCACCGCGTCGCTCGAAAGCGCAGCAGGCATCGGCGGTGCGATGGAAGCAGTCTGGTCGCGCACAACCATGCTTCTCGTGAAGGCAATCCGTGGTGAACTTCAAAAGACAGGCAGTCAGGCTTGTGACCTGCAGGATGCAGCCGAGGCGCCACTAATTTCAACCGGCGCAACCCTCAGGTATGGGGCATCGGCATTGGCGGCAGCGGCGGCAAATGCCGCCTACAGCTTGTGCTGTCATCGTCCGCATTGGCGTGTTGGCTGGCGGTTCTCCAACATCAGCAATGATGTGTGGGCGAGCCGAAGCCTCGGGGGCGCGACATGGAACATACTGAAGGATCCAATCGATCACTTCTACGCGGACCCGTTCCCGGTCTTCTGGCGCGGTCGGGACTATATTTTCTTTGAGGATTTGGACCACAAGACCCAGAAGGGCATCATTTCGGTTGTCGAGTTTGACGCTGAGGGGCGCCCGGGGCCTCCGATCCCGGTTCTGGAGGAGCCATGGCACCTCTCCTATCCGTTCATCATCGAAGCGGATGGCGAGATCTGGATGATCCCGGAAGCTTCATTGAGCGGTCAGATTACCGCCTATCGGGCCATAGAGTTTCCTTGGCGATGGGAAAAGCATGCAACGCTGGTTTCAGATGTCGAAGCGGGGGATGCGACGATCGTGGCCCACAACGACCGGCTCTGGATGTTTGCAGTGATCCGGCAAGGAATTGGCGGTTACTCGGATGCGCTGGCTATGTGGTCATCCGGACATCTCTTCGGTCAATGGCAGCCGCACCCAGCAAATCCCGTTCTGATCGACGATCGCGAAGCTCGCCCGGCTGGTGCCATGGTTCGGCGAAACGGGCAGTTGCTACGCCCGGTCCAGGATTGCCGAAGCGGGTATGGTGCGGCGCTTGGCCTTGCCCGCGTGACAAAGCTCGACGATGAGGGGTTTGCACAGATCGTTGAAACCCGGCTCGCACCCGGATCGTCATCCTGGCCTGGCAGGAAGCTCCACAGCCTAAATGGCAACGGGAGGCTGGAAGTCATCGACGGCAGTGTTCCGCGCCCCAAAATGCCACTTGCCCGCCATCTGGTCGACCGGATCTATCGGCCCGCCACATAACCTCGAAAACACAGGTTACGGGTGGGAGCCGGAGGACGTTCCGCGTCTGTCGATGCGATGCGCCGGCCAGTTTGCCAGCACGCTATTCTGACGATGCGGCGCTACGGCTGTGACAGAACACCACTAGCTTGAATGGCGGAGCAAGGCGTAGACGGCAATCGGATTTGTCATGAGGTATCGAACCGTAAGGCGCCGGGGTTCGTTTATCATGCGATAGGCCCATTCAAGGCCTGCGCGCTGCATCCAGACAGGCGCCCGCGGATTCTTGCCCGAGAGGAAGTCGAACAGGCCACCCGACGTCTTGACGACACCGACTTGCAGCTTATCCAGATTGCGGCTGACGAATTTCTGCTCAAGCGGAAAGCCCAGTCCCAGCCAAAGAATGTCCGGCCGCACAGCATTTATTTCGGCGACAACCTCCTCTTCCTCTGCCGGTGGGAAGTAGCCGTTACGTCGACCTACAAACCTGAGACGTGGGTATGCCGATTGCATAGCGGCAACCGCCTTGGCGTTCACGTCCTCATCACCGCCCAGGAAGTAGAAGGTGACGCCGGCGCGCTGGGCGCGGGCTGCCACCGCATGAACCAGGTCCGTGGTGGCCACTCGCTCAGTAATCGGCCTTGCAGAAAGCAACTTGGAGAAAAGAACCATCGGTGTGCCGTCAGGATGGATCTGGTCAGCTTCCATCATGAGATCATGATAAGTCGGGGTACGATTGCAAAGAGCCAGCACCTGGCCATTGGCCGAGGTGGAATAGAATGGCCGCGTGTCAGCGCCGCGAGCGCCAAGCGCACGATCAATGAAGCCGTCTGCCGTCTCGTCGATGGTCAGACGATCTATCGGAAGCCCCCCCAGCACGGTTGTCGCTGCTTGCTCTGCAACCGCGTGCGGTTTTGTGTCTGTCGTATGATCTGTCGTCCGCAAGCCAATACCCAACCCATGAAGCGTACACTACCGGCTGGAATAGTCGCACCTGGAGTAACTCACAAACAAAACGTTCGACTACCGTTAATATATAAATTTATATACATATAGTTGAACATTTATATTAAAATAATAATCAATATAAAATGGATTTAGTTACCATCCATTAAGCATCCGCTCTTCTTTCTAGCCACGTTAACGCTAAAGCTCGGCAAGATAGGTTAGTTCCCACCAAGGCGGCCGACCCGGCCATCAGATTGCCTGGTCAGCGAGCAATCCGGACACGCAGAGTTTTGTGGGAGCAGTTGCAATGAATGCACCGGTGATGAACCAGGACATTATCTCCAATTGGGAGCAACGCCACGGACGGTTGTTCGGCCATGAGGTTGTCAAACTAAACCACCGCCTACGAGAGACTGGCTTGTTTAGCCGCGAGGCTGTCGGACGCCTTGTTGAACGTTGCCCGCCGCACGAGTTCGGTCTTGAAGCTATGGACGACAACCCCAACAACCCACATCGCCTGTATGGAATACGCGGCGACGCAAGTGGCCTGGATGTCATCGACGCCATTGAAAAGGGGCGGATCTGGATGAACATCCGTCGCGTGATGGATTGGGCACCGGAATACCGAAAGCTGCTCGACGAGGTCTTTGCAGAATTCCAGTCACGCATGCCGGGTTTCAATACATTCAAGCGAAACCTGGGAGTGCTGGTCTCGTCCCCGAATGCGAACGTCTTCTACCACGCAGACATCCAGGGCCAATCGCTTTGGCAGATCGAAGGAGTGAAGAAAGTTTATCTCTATCCTCGCTCGGAAGCCTTTATCAGCGGTGACCAGGTAGAGAAAATCCTTCTGCGCGAGACAGATGAGAGCATGCGCTACGAGCCCTGGTTCGACGAGTATGCGGACGTGATCGACTTGCAACCAGGGGAGATGGTGACGTGGCCTCTCTATGCACCGCACCGGGTCCACAACCATGACTGCCTCAACATCTCGGTAACGATGGAGCACTGGAGCCGGGAAACTTGGAACTCGTATGCAGTGCATTACGGCAACGGTGTGCTGCGGCGGACGATCGGCTGGAATAACGCCTCGACCGCACCAAAGGGACTACACGTCTATCCGAAGGCCGCGGCGGCGTTCCTGTGGAAGAAGATGGGCAAGCAGATTGCAGGCGACGTCGTCACGAAGCGCGACTTCAAGATCGACGCAAGCTCACCGGATGGACGCGTTGCGCTTAAATAGCCAGTCCCACCCTCGTTTGCTGGCCCTCGGCGCCGTCTATCACCACGCCAAACCGTTCAAAAACCTATTGCGCAAGATGGTGCAGCATGTCCGATAGCACGTCCTCACCTCTTCCTGGCAATACCAGCCTCGCCTCCATGATCCGGCGGGTGGCATCTATCGCAATGCGACCCGAGATGCGGGGCATAGCCACCGTCATCGCCTTGAAGATAATGATGGTGACCTTCAATTTCACTCTCATAGCGCTGGCGGCACGCGCACTCGACACGGACGGCTTCGGTCACTACTCCATCCTGTTTTCGGCCGCAGGATTGTTGCTCATAGTCGGGGCTGCCGGCCAGGAGCTATTCGTCATACGCTCCTGGAACGAGTATGCAACCACCGGTGACACTGGCCATGCAAAAGGCGCGATGTATTTAAGCCTCGTCCTTTGCCTGGGAGTAAGCACCGTCGTCGCTGCATTATTCTACGCGCTGACGGCAGAGGCTTTTGGAGCCAACACCATTCTGGCAGTGACGACCTTCCTTTTCCTAAGTGCTCCCCTACAGGTGACCAGTCATCTGTTGCGAACGGCCGTGGGCGTTCCAGCCGGAGACGGTGTCGCAAACTTCCTTCAGATAATCCCCGCAATCGTCTATCTGGCCGCATGCCTGGGCACGGACACAGTTGCCACCGTGTCCGGCGTCTTCACCTTCCTGTCTGCCGGAGCATTTGCCGGTCTCGTCACCCATTTCATCATGGCAGCACGGCTTATTCTGCGGACGCTACCGGACTGGCCACGCACCAGACCGAAAGTGCTCCGTCGGGAATGGCTTTATCGCTCAGGTCGCCTTCTGGTTGTCAATACGATCGAAGCAACCAATCAACATATCGACGTCCTCCTGATTGGGCTACTGATGAGCCCAACGGCGGCAGGCGCCTACTTTGTCACAGTTCGGCTCGCGAACCTCTTTGCCGCCGCGGCCGATGCCATAAATCTGTTCGCCACGCGGCATTTCTCGCGCCTCTATCATGGCCCGGATCGTCGCGAGCTGGACAAGCTGCTCGACGGCATCGCCTGGATCACTCTTGGTTTCATAGGGGCAGGATTGCTGGCAATCGGCGCCGGGGGGTATTTCGCATTGCGCATCATTGATGAGGCGTATGCGGACAATTTTCCCGAGCTTCTCGTTTTATGCCTGGGTACCGCAGCGCTAGCCATCGCCCGTCCGAGCGGGTCCATCCTGATGCTGACGGGACATGAGACGCGATATCTTGCTACCATTGCGGCGGCGGCCACCCTGCGGGTGATCGGCCTGATTGTTCTGACGCCGAGCCTCGGGGTCATGGGCGCAGTCATCGCTACGGCGATATCGTTCATACTGACGGCCGTTGTGCTCCGCCGATTGGTAACAGCTGCAACGGGCTTCGACGCAACCATACTGCGGCTCCTACGCCCCAAGCCGCAGCCTGCCACTTTGGAAACCCAAAGCAAAGGGGCCTCACCGTGATCAACGTCAGTGCGATGTTTAAACAAGATTAGCTAGTCGGGCGTAAGGTCCAAAACAATCCATAGTTGCCGCCAACCTGTTTCTCGCGGTATTCGGCCACGTCGAGAGCTCACGGCAGCACGAGGAATTAATGATCGAAAAGGTTGCAAGTAACACCTCCCGGCAGCCATCTGCTGAGTGTTTTCCATCGCCACTTGGCGTCGGATATGCCGGAGGTTTTGTTGTCCGCGTCTATACCGATGTCAGCCGAGCCACCTTAGAGCAGCTGCAGAATTCGCTACATGGAGACGTCACCCACACGGCGTTTCAGGCCGCGTCCTTTCTTGCCCCCTTCTACGAGCACGCGGGAACCCATGCGACGTCACTTCTCGTGGAAGTCGCACGCGTGGAGGACAGCGGCTCCTTGATGCTCATGCCGTTGTTGATGCGGCAGAGCTCGGGCATCGTCAGGATAGAAGGTGCAGATCTCGGCTTTGCCGACTACGTTGCGCCGATTGCTGTGGAAGGGCTCAAGCCATCGGCAGATGAACTGGAAGCGATACGCCAAGCCTTCCTGGAGGCGCTACCGCAGGTGGATCTGCTTAGCCTGAAGAAAATGCCGAGAGAACTGGGGTTGGCGACCGTCAATCCCTTCGCCCAGCTGCAAGGTTCCGCCAGCATGGGAATAGCAACCAAAGTTCTCGATCTGCGCGATGCAACGTGCCCTTCACACTACAAACGATCCGGGATCTACAAGGACGGCATGAGGCAGCTGCGCAGACTGCGCAAGAAAGGAACCGTCGATTTCCGCGTGGCATCGACAGCTGAGGGTGCGGAGCAACTCTTTGCGGAACTCGTCGATCAAAGGCGTAGTCGCTTCGAGGCAGTGGCAAGGCCTGACCCACTATCCGACCCAGGTGTGAGGGAGTTTTATCGCACCTTGATTTGCAATGGAGTGCCGCAAGGCACGGTGCTGTTCGGAGGACTGTTTCTCGATGACGTCTGCATCGCCACCGACCTTGGCCTTGTCCACGACAGCACCCATTTCGGGATCTTTACAACGATGCGTAGTGGTTCTCTGAGCAGTTACTCGCCCGGCACCATTGCATTCATGCTCATCCTTGATGAAACGGTAGCCCGGGGGATCGACCATTACGACATCGGCGTGGGCGAGTTTCCGTACAAGGATCGGCTAAAGGGTCACTGTCGCCCCTTGTACGAATGGAACAAGGCGCTCACCTTCAAAGGTCATATTGCCGCTGCAGAACTGACCCTCCGACGAAATGTGCGAATAGGCCTCAAACATTATCCGGCGCTTCGTCGGCCCACGGCGTGGTTGAGGCAGATGCTTAATTCGTTCCGCAGGTGGCTGCCCACTGGTGGTCTGGCCATCGCAGATTTGCCTGGAGTAATAACGGTTCTGCCATTGATCTAGCGGGCTCGTCCTCGGCAATGCGGGAAGAACTAAGCCACTCTGCCCAGTCAACAAATTAACCATCGACCGTTAAACCGCTTTAGGAGGCGCCTGCTTTAAGTAACGCCTTAAGCTCTGATAATATTGCACAATATTGGATTGATCGGTGCCCTCGCCTTCCATACCAACGCACACCGCATGCGCCCAAATGCGAACTACCGTTTTCGCACCGATCCAGACGCTTGTTCGCCTGGGGTCGTCGGCAATTTTCTTGTTGTGCTTTACTGTTTATGCCGCGATGGCCAACGGCCATTGTGTGGCCCCAAGGGATTTCCCCAATCCCGAACTCCTTGCAACCATGCGCAAAGGCGTCAACTTGCCGGGATGGGACAGACCTGATGTGTCCGGGCGTCCATCGCTTGACCAACTGAGAGCACTTCGGGCGGAGGGTTTCACGCACATCCGGCTGCCACTGGACAATGGCCCGTTCGACGGCGATCAGGCGACCGCCTATGTCGACAGCGTGTATGAGCAGGTCATCCTGCTGTTGAGCCTCGGGTATACCGTTTCACTTGACCTTCATCCCGATAAGACCGTAGGGCAACTGTTTGAACAGAGTCCGGCGGTAGGCTCGGCCTACCTGGCTAAGATGTGGGTTCCACTCGCACGCATGGCTCGGATGCTTGACCCCGAAAAGGTGGCACTCGAGCTCCTCAACGAGCCTCAAATCGGACAGGACAATTGGCTTGCGGCAGCCGAGCAGCTGATTGAGCTTCTTCGGACCATCGTTCCGGACCACACAATTATCGTGGGACCACCAGGCCCGCAACGCCATGAAACTCTTTCGGGGATGCGGCCGTTTGCGGATAGGAACATTGTCTATGCGGTCCACTACTACGATCCGTTCCTCTTCACTCACCAGGGTGCCACCTGGGGTGCCACAGATGACCCATTGCAGCGCCTCGCCGATCTGCCGTTTCCGGCCTCGATCGAGGACGAAGCAATAGCAAAAATAAAAAGCAAACTGTCAGCCGCCGGCGAAAGTGCCTCGCTCAAGGCGTTGAATGAAGCGCTTGAGGAGCCGTGGACCGAGGCCGGCATCGCACAGGCATTCAACACAATGGCCGACTGGGCATCCGCCAACGAGCGGCCGGTGATCGTAAATGAATTCGGCGTCCTGTCCTTTGTCGCGCCGAGAACGGCCCGCCTGCAATGGCTGGAGACTGTCAGTCGCCTGGCGCAAGCCCGGTGCATCGGCCGGGTTCACTGGGACTTTAGTGACGGCTTCGGTCTGATCGATCACCAGACCGGGCTGCCGGACCCGGACACCATCACGGCGCTGAACGCACCCGGGTGAGGACGCGCAACCAATGGGAGACCGGCGTTTAGCGGTCCCTGAGGCGAACTGTATTCTCTAGGCTTGTCGGATCACATCAGAGCGGATCGCCGCTCCAAGGATCATCCCGGCAAGGCCGAGATACATCGCAAGCGACAGCGGGGCGAAATAGGCCTCCTCCTGAAAGAGCCCGGTACCCACGACAGCCAATATGGCAAATGAAACGGCAGCGTGAAGGCTATTGCCCGTCCGTCGCGCCAATTGGATGACCGACCTCGAAATCCACGCATAGGTCCCGATCACCAGGAAGGCAAAGATGCCGAGCTGGTACATCAATACGCCCACGGAGCTCTCCACGGGAAACGGCGTGCGCCCCGCTGCTTGCGCATCTCCCCACTGAATTGAAGCGAAGAGTGGCGAAAGATTGCCTCCAGCACCGACACCGTGCCCGATCGGGTTGCCAGCAAAGTCCTGCATCCCGGCCATCAGGCCCAGCACATGATAGTCCCCAATCTGCTGGCCAATTATGGTGCCGACCAGCGCGTAAACCGCGACCATGAAAATCTGCGCCAGGAACGCGACCCGGGTTCCGAAAAGCCACCAGATCGACCAGCTGATGCCGACCATGAAAAAGACAATCAGCGGGCCTTTGGCATTGCATAGAAAGAGCAGAGCAAAAAGGAGGGCGGCCTGAATGAAATGTCCTCGATACAAGGCGAAAATGCAAAAAAAGGCCAGGCAGTAGGCAAAGCTGATGGCATGCATATTAGGTCCGAACATGCGCATCATCTCGATGCCAAGGTCACTCAGCAGGGGCGAGTTGAAGAAATCTATTATGAACGTGTCGGAAAGTGTTGTGACGACCTCCCCCGTTCGCGACGCCTGCTTGTCATAGGCGAGTGTCTCCCAATTGGATCCGCCAGCCAGCGACCAATAAGTTTCGCCATTGGTATAGTGGAGCCATACCTTTCGGTAGAGAAACTCCATGGCACCGCACAGGATCGCCAGAATAGCGGAAGCAGTCATGGCCGGGCCAAGCCGCGCCGGATGAGAGCTGAATACAACAAGGCATATCTGGAAGAATAGCAGGGGCGTTGCGAGATTTCGGAGGCTGGCAATCGCCGCTAGCCCATAGATCGCAAAGCCAATCACGAAATAGATGCCGATAACCACGAGGCTGGCGATGCTGATCTTCAGGAATGGAATGAGCGCCGGCGGATAACTTTGGCGGCGCGACAGGAAGATCACCGACAGGGTCAACCATGTGACGCAAAGAAGGAAGAAATTATACGCCCTGATCATGTCAAAATCGTCGGCGGTCTGGATATGATTGGCGATCAAGGAGACGATCAGGTTCTGGAAAATGAACGAGAACTGGATTGCCACGATACTTGTCGATGGCGAGCAGATGGCGCAGGTGCTGGCGACAATGATCACGGCCAGAAGGCCAAGAACAAGATGAACCGAATGAGCAAGGAGCGGTATGGCGACGATGGCCATCGCGAGCATCACAGTAAGGACTGCTCGAACGGCGCCGGCCAGTTGCGGAGGAATTGGTAGAGGATCGTCGGCAGGGCGAAGACTGCCGTCCGCTCCTCGTCCCCCCTCGATGTAGGTTCCAACCCGCACTCTCAAGCCCTTCGTTTCCTGTCGGATTCCTTCTTTCAGGCATGACATTAATGGAAGGCGCTCACCGGTTGGTTAACCGGCGGTTCAACAATTCGTCTTACCACTTATGAAACTCTGTCAGCTTTGCCTTCAGGAGAAGAACTTTGTCGGGTTGGGACATGTCCAACGAACCTGCTCGGCCCATACATGAGGGCGCGGGCCGCGAGTGGCCGGGCGAAGCCGTGGGATCAAGACAGCACTCCCGGTCTCCAGACGGCTTGCTCGATCTTACGTCCCTGATACGGCTTCTGCTCGAAAAATGGCGCACGATAGTAGCCGTTACTGCGGTTGTCGCAGCCATTTTCATTACCGTCGCGTTCGTCTTTCCTTTTTCGTATGTTGCATCAGCCATCGTATTCATCGACCCGCGGGAAACGAGGGTCACTCTGCAGGAAGAGGTGCTCTCGCCTATCGGGACCGATGCTGCCGTGCTCGAGAGCGTGGTGCAGATCGTAAAGGCCGATGGCTTCCTTATCGAACTGATGAAAAAACTAAACCTGCTTGAGGGGGCTGGATGGCAAGCCAGTGAAGCGCAGGTCAGAGCGCTTTCCGATCTACGCAAGAAGATTAGTATCGAGCGGATGGGTGCCACGTACCTGGTGAGGATTTCCTATCACGGCGACAATGCCGGCCAAGTGGCGAAAGTGGCGAATGAAATTGCCGCGGCATTCGCAGACGATCAAAACGGCTTGCGCAGCGGTGCGACGGTGGACGCTTCGCGTGCATTGTCTGATCGGCTGGTGGAGATCCGCGCGAAGCTTAATGCGTCCGAGGAAGCCATTTCTCGCTTTAAGGCTGACAACAACATCGTCTATCTCGATGAGCGCAACACTGTGAAGATGAGGCAGCTCGCGGATCTTAGCCAGCAAATGGCACTTGTGAAAACCGCGGCGGAAGAAGCGGAGGCGCGCTATCAGGAGCAGGTCACGAGCGGCACTTCCAGCCGGTCAACGACACAAACCACCGATGAGAGTGAGCAGCTCGCATTCTTGCGCAGGCAGCAAGCGCAATTGATGCAGTCTCGCGCCCAGCAAACACAAATCTATGGCCCCCGTCACCCGACCCTCGTTCAGACGAACCAGATGATCGACAACATCGACCGTCAGATCGCCCAGCAACGGGATGCTGTCAGCTCCCAACTGAAGTCCGAACGGGAAATTCACCTTGCCAAAGAGCAGCAGCTCACAAACGAGATTGAAACGCTGAGTGCTGCGATCTCGCAAGCAGAGGCAGCGAAGGTGAAGCTTGCGGCTCTTGAGCGGGAGACAACCGCCGACCGCGAACTCTACCAGCAACTCCTCAGCCGCAATAAAGCGACAAACGAGCTTGCCCAGCAGCCGTCGAACAACGTGAGGGTTGTGTCGCCCGCAGTCCCACCCTTGTCCTCCAGCCGCCCCCCCTTGAAGCTGCTTCTGCCGGTTATCTTGTTTTTCAGCCTGGCGGCGGCGATTGTCGCAACAACCCTGATGAACCTGCGTTCACTCCGCTCCGCGTCAGGCCGGATTACTGGGAGAGAGCGCTACGACGACCCAACAACAGAGCCCGCCACGCCGCAGACTTCACAGCCACGGCCCGTCGGTTCTCTTCTGTCCATCGGATTGAGTGATCAAGCGCGGCCGGATGGATTTCACGACGGGCGCTCCACTTACTCGCGAACGCAACGCGGAGTCCGCTGAGAACCGGTGGCCTAGACGGGTGCTAGGAAACTCCGGCACCTTGTCCCCAATATCGCCTTTCACAGATAGAATACTGGGGTCGCTGCTGAATTGCGGTCGTAGCGTTTCGCCCTGGCAGCTTTCAGAATGCCCAGTCCTCGTCTTCCGTGGCGACCGCCTTGCCAATGACATAGGACGAGCCGGAGCCGGAGAAGAAGTCGTGGTTTTCGTCGGCATTCGGTGACAGCGCCGAAAGGATCGCCGGATTGACTTTGCAGGCCTCCGACGGGAAGAGCGCTTCGTAGCCGAGATTCATTAATGCCTTGTTGGCGTTGTAGTGCAGGAACGTCTTGACGTCCTCGGTCAGCCCGACGCCATCATAGAGTTCCTCGGTGTATTTCGCCTCGTTGTCATAAAGCTCCAGGAGAAGATCAAAGGCGAAACTCTTGATTTCCTGTCGTTTCACCTCGGACAACCGGTCTACGGCGCGCTGGAACTTGTAACCGATGTAATAACCGTGCACCGCTTCGTCGCGGATAATGAGCCTGATCAAATCGGCAGTGTTGGTAAGCCGCGCGCGGCTCGACCAGTACATCGGGAGATAGAAGCCCGAATAGAACAGGAAGCTTTCGAGAAAGACCGAGGCTACCTTCTTCTTCAGCGGATCGCCGCTGTCGTATTGCTCCATGATCAGCGCCGACTTCTTCTGCAGGAACTCGTTCTCCTCCGACCAGCGATAGGCATCATCCACATCCGGCGTCGAGCACAGTGTGGAGAAGATCGAGGAATAGGAGCGCGCGTGCACTGCCTCCATGAAGGAGATGTTGGAGAGCACGGCTTCCTCGTGCTGGGTCGCGGAATCTTCCATCAACCGCACTGAGCCGACGCCGTTCTGGATAGTGTCGAGCAGGGTAAGGCCGGTAAAGGCCCGGATCGTCAGTTGCTGTTCTTCGGGTTTAAGTGTCGCCCACGAAGGAATGTCGTTCGACAAAGGCACCTTTTCAGGGAGCCAGAAATTGCTCGTAAGGCGGTTCCAGACTTCCAGGTCCTTGTCGTCCTCGATGCGGTTCCAGTTGATGGCGCGGATGCCGCTTGCGGGTTTGATGGCGATATTCATGAGTGCTGTCCTTGCAGATGGCCAATCAAAGCGCGCAGGAAACGCAGCCCTGCACTTCCGTGCCGGATAGCGCCATCTGGCGAAGGCGGATGTAGTAGATGGTCTTGATGCCCTTCTTCCAGGCGTAGATCTGCGCCCGGTTGATATCGCGGGTCGTCGCCGTGTCGCGGAAGAACAGCGTCAGCGAAAGGCCCTGATCGACGTGCTGGGTGGCCGCAGCATAAGTGTCGATGATCTTCTCCGGGCCGATCTCGTAGGCGTCCTGATAGTAATCGAGATTGTCGTTGGTCAGATAAGCAGCCGGGTAATAGACGCGACCGATCTTGCCCTCTTTGCGGATCTCGATCTTCGAGACGATCGGATGGATAGAGGAGGTGGAGTGATTGATGTAGGAGATCGAACCGGTCGGCGGCACGGCCTGCAGGTTCTGGTTATAGAGCCCGCCCTCCATGACGGCCCGCCTCAGTTCCCGCCAGTCCTCCTGCGTCGGGATAGCGATACCGGCCTTTTCGAACAATTCGGCGACGCGCGCTGTCGCCGGTAACCATTCCTGTTCGGTGTATTTGTCGAAATAGTCGCCGGCAGCGTATTTCGAATTTTCAAAGCCTTTGAAACTATGGCCGCGCTCAACCGCGATGTGGTTGGAGGCGCGGATGGCGTGATAGGTCACCGTGTAGAAATAGATATTGGTGAAATCCACACCCTCCTCTGAGCCATAAAAGATGCGCTCGCGGGCGAGATAGCCATGCAGGTTCATCTGGCCCAGACCGATCGCGTGGCTTTCATCGTTGCCTTTGGCAACCGATGGCACGGAGCTGATGTGGCTCATGTCGGACACGGCGGTCAGCGCGCGGATCGATGTTTCGATCGTCTTGCCGAAATCCGCGCTATCCATGGCATTGGCGATGTTCAGCGAGCCGAGATTACACGAAATGTCCTTGCCCATATGATTGTAGGACAGGTCGTCGTTGAATGTGCTCGCCTCGCTCACTTGCAGGATTTCCGAGCATAGATTGCTCATCGTGATGCGTCCGGCGATCGGATTGGCGCGGTTCACCGTGTCCTCGAACATGATGTAGGGATAACCGCTTTCAAACTGGATTTCGGCGATGACCTGGAAGAAGTCGCGCGCCTTGATCTTCCTCTTGCGGATCCGACCGTCCTCGACCATCTCACGATACTTTTCCGTTACCGAGATTTCGGTGAACGGCACGCCATAGACGCGTTCTACGTCGTGCGGTGAGAACAGGTACATGTCCTCGTTGTTCTTCGCGAGTTCGAAGGTGATGTCGGGGATGACGACACCCAGCGACAACGTCTTGATACGGATCTTCTCGTCGGCATTCTCGCGCTTGGTGTCGAGGAAGCGCATGATGTCCGGGTGATGGGCGTTGAGATAGACCGCGCCCGCCCCTTGACGAGCACCCAGCTGGTTGGCGTAGGAGAAACTATCCTCCAGCAGTTTCATCACAGGAACAACGCCGGAGGACTGGTTTTCGATCTGCTTGATCGGCGCGCCCATCTCACGAAGGTTGGTGAGCGACAGGGCAACGCCGCCGCCGCGCTTGGAGAGCTGAAGCGCGGAATTGATCGAGCGGCCAATCGATTCCATGTTGTCTTCGACGCGCAGGAGGAAACATGAGACGAGCTCGCCGCGCTGCTTTTTCCCCGCGTTCAGGAAGGTCGGCGTTGCCGGCTGGAAGCGGCCGGAAATGATCTCGTCGACCATGTCGCGCGCCAATGCCTCATTCCCTTGCGCCAAGGCGAGCGCCACCATGCAGACCCGATCCTCATAGCGCTCCAGATAGCGTTTTCCGTCAAACGTTTTCAGCGTGTAGCTGGTGTAATATTTGAACGCACCGAGGAAGGTCGGAAACCGGAACTTCTTCTCAAACGCATAATCGAAGAGGTCACGCACGAAATTGAACGAGTATTGGTCCAGCACCTCGCGCTCGTAGTAGCCCTCCGTCACCAGATAATCGATCTTCTCCCTAAGGTTGTGAAAAAACACGGTATTCTGGTTGACGTGTTGAAGGAAATATTGCTTGGCGGCGAGCCGGTCCTTGTCGAACTGTATCCTGCCGCCCTCATCAAAGAGGTTCAGCATGGCATTCAGCGCGTGAAAGTCGAGCGGTGTCTCGGTGCTTTTCTTCGTTTTGTCGAGCACTAGCGTGTCCAAAATCGTTCCAATCCGTGTTTCACTTTGTCGACGTCTTCCTGCGTGCCGAGAAGCTCGAACCGATAGAGGCACGGCACCCGGCATTTGGCGGAGATGATGTCGCCGGCAATCGCGTAGGCTGCACCGAAATTTGTGTTGCCGGCGGCAATCACGCCCCTGATGTTCGATCTATTGTTCGCATCGTTGAGAAAGCGGATCACCTGTTTCGGCACCGCGCCTTTCTCCGAACCACCGCCATAGGTCGGCACGACCAGCACGAATGGCTCATCCGCATTCAGCGTCTCATCGCCACCGATCGGGATGCGCCGGGCTGGCAGGCCCAGCTTCTCCACGAAGCGATGGGTATTTTCCGACCGGCTGGAAAAATAGACGATCTCGCCCATCACCAATTGCCCTATGCGAGCCCGCTGATCATGTCCGGACGGAAGCCGGCCCAGTGCTGCTCTCCGGCAACAACAACCGGAACCTGCCGATAGCCAAAACCCTGCACGAGTTCGAAGGCTGCGCTGTCGGTCGATACGTCGATGATCTCGTAGTCGATGCCCTGGCGGTCAAGCGCACGGGTGGTCGCCGTGCATTGAACGCAGGCGGGCTTGCTGTAGACGGTGATGCTCATGGAAATCCTCGTGCGGATAAAAAGACATGCGGGATCGTTCGGACATCCGCCGAGATCCGGGCGATAGGAACAGGGATGAAAGCAACCGGAACGCTAGGCGGGGCCGGTCACTCGCGTGACGTTGGACTGAAATACTGCGACATGGACTTCACCCCGAAGTGGCTCATGCGGAGAATTCGGGGAAGCGTGGATTGCGGACGTTCCGCACCCAATCGCGACCTTCCGGACACCCCGCCCGTGGACGTTTCGTATCGAGGCAGGTCTCCTGGCTTGCGGGTCGTTGCATTCATTCTGCCTTCCCGAGACCATTTGCGGCCTCAGTGGCGTAATCGAACGAATACTCACCGCTCACAGTTGCGGGGGCAGCTCCGGCTTGGCGATCATCATGTCCGCCGACCGAATTCCCATCTTAGCCTCCAACTCTTGCGAATCGAAGGAACCTCGAACACTAGATATAGTATATACGGTGCGTTTTTCGTCAACGACTACATCCGATTGGACCCATAATGCCTGTGGACAATCGCGGGCGCAGCGCGACGCGTCAGGACGCGGGCACCTGGAATAGGGCCAGGGATCGGACGACGCGGATCAAGGAATGACACCGTTCCTCGTCGGCAGCCCCTTTGGGTCAAAGCCTAAACCGGTGGAAACGCTTTGGCAGTTTGGTGCTCGACGGCCGTTTACAATAGGAGCGTTTCAGGTAGCGACCAGCAACTCGATGCCACGCTTTTCAAACTCCTTGGCATCGCGGTCTGAAATTCCGTCATCGGTGATGAAGGAATGGATGACATCAAGCGAGCCGAGCCGGGTGAAGGACGATTTGTTGATCTTGGTGGAATCTGCCACGAGGTAAACATGGGCTGCCGCCTTGATCATCGCCTCCTTCAGTTGAAGGTCGGCGAAGCTCGGATAGGTAAGCCCGGCATCGAGTGCCACCCCTGCGGTCGCAAGGAAAAGCTTGCCAGCGAAAATGTTGCGGAAGTACTCCACTGACTTGTCACCTGACAGCGAAAGCGTCGGAGACTTGAATTGTCCGCCTGGCATATGAACTGCAAACGTCGGCACGGCCCCGAGAATAATGGCGATGTTCAACGCATTGGTGATCAGAGTAAGGTCGCGCCTGTTGGTAAGACGCATGGCGATCTCGGTCGTTGTCGTGCCGGCGTCGAGGATCAGCGTTTCACCATCTTTCACAAGGCTTGCCGCCAGGGCACCGATCCGCCGCTTCTTGTCCATGTTCTCCTGATGGTGAAGCGTCATGGTCCCGGCCTGCGGGCTTATGCTGTTGAGATAGGCGCCACCGTGCTCCCGGGTGATGAAACCGTCATTTTCAAGCCGCTCAAGATCCTGACGGATGGTCGCTTCCGAGACATGGAACGCCGATGCCAACTCGCGCACGCGCGCGGAGCCTTCCTCCTGCAGCCACTCGAGAATGCGTCGACGCCGCGGCTCTGACAAAAGCCCGATCATGGACTCCGAACTACCGCTTTCTGTCTTTGCTTCCATAAAGGCCTGTCCAAACTCCCACAATCGCAAATAAACGAAAGCGTCTCGATTCTAATGTCGGCGACCCATACAATAACAGACAGGAGGTTGAAACCTCAATTGACCTGTTGCTGCAAGATTACCTTCGCCTGAAGCTTCTGCTGAACTTGGTCCACCACGACAGCAGCGATGATGACGAGCCCCTTGATCACTGTTTGCCAGAATGACGACACGCCCATCATGATCAGGCCATCCGCAAGGATGCCGATGACAAATGCACCGACTATGGTGCCGCCAATGCGGCCGCGACCGCCCGACATCGACGTACCGCCGAGAACTGCGGCAGCAATGGCGTTGAGCTCAAACGTCTCACCAGTCGCCGGGTGGCTTGCCTGCAGTTGCGAGGAGATGATCAGCCCGACAAGCGCAGCGCAAAAGCCCGAGAACATGTAGACGAACAGCTTCGTTCGATCGACATTAACGCCTGAAAGCGCAGCCCCGCGCTCGTTTCCGCCGACGGCGTAGATGTGACGACCTAGTGGCGTGCGGGCGGCAAGATAAGCCGCCAGCAGCGCCACGACGATCATGATCCACACAGAGAGCGGAAAACCGAGGAACGATCCAGATCCGATAAGCCGAAATGTGTCGGAGCCATAGTCCGGGTTTCCCCCAAGGTTGGGAAAAGTTCGCCCGTCGGAAAAAAGAAGCGCTGCGCCGCGCGCGACATAAAGCGTGCCCAGTGTGGCAATGAACGGGGCCACATTGAGCTTTGTTATCAGTAATCCGTTGATCCATCCGACTCCCACCCCGACCACGAGAACCATCAAGCAGATCTCGATCGTGTTGAACTGGATGCTGTATCCGATGCCCAGGAACCCGAGATCAATGCCGTAAAGCACGAGATATCCGGCAACCATGGCGCAAAGCCCAACGATGGAGCCCACGGAAAGATCGATGCCTCCGGCGATGATGACGAAGGTCATTCCGATTGCCAGAAGTGCGTTGAGGGCAACGTGCTTGGAGATAATCAGCATGTTGCCACCGGTCAGAAAATTCGGCGCAGCAATGGCAAAAAACGTAAAGACCAGGATAAGCGCGACGAAAGTGCGCATGTGCAAGAGAACGAGAAGGGCCGATGTCTTCGATTCGCCTGTTTCCGTCTTGGCGCCTCTTGCAGTGTCGATGCTGGTCATAGTGTATCCACCCTGTTCAGATTTGGCGTGGCCGCAGAGACAACGTCCGCGGCGTTGGCACCAGCCGGAAAGCTACCGGTCAATCTGCCATTGGCCATCACAAGAATTCGATCAGAGAGAGCAAGAACCTCGTCCAGATCGGATGTAACGAAGAGTATGCCGAGCCCGTCGCCGGCGAGACGACGCATGGTACGGAAAATTTCGGCCTTTGCACCGATGTCGATGCCGCGTGACGGCTCGTCCATGAGCAGGATACGCGGCTGCGTCATCAAGGCCTTGCCGATGACAACCTTCTGCTGGTTTCCACCAGAAAGGCTTGACACGGGATGTTCAAGACTGGCGATCTTGATCGCCAGTCGCTTGACGAATTCGGCAGCCTTGCCAGCCTCTTCCTTGAGGCTGAGGTGGAAAATCCGGGTAAAATCCTTGAGTGACGAGAGCGTCAGGTTCTCACGGATCGTCATGATCTGCACCAGGCCATCGCGCTTGCGATCTTCCGGAATGAGCGCCAGTCCACGCTTAATCCGCCCTGAAACGCTCTTCTCCCGGACCGGCGCGCCGCCTATGAAGAGCTTGCCGGACGAGTTTGGATGCTGGGCCATGATGCATTCGAGCAGTTCCGACCGGCCCGCCCCCATCAGCCCGTAGAGACCGACGATTTCGCCCGCCCGCACCGACAGCGACATGTGGTCTACGGAATAGCCTCCCGCTGGCCTGGGTAAACAGACGTTCTCCACGCGAAAGACTTCATCACCGAGTGTGTGCTCGACAGTCTTGGGGAACTCCTTGGAGGCGGTGCCGATCATGTTGGCGACGATCCAAGGGATATCGACGCCTTCCATCGACCGCGAGCCGGTGATGACGCCATCACGCAGGACGGTGATGTAGTCGCCAATCCGGATCAGTTCTTCAAGCCGATGCGAGATATAGACGATACCGACGCCTTGGCGCTTGAGATCGCCGATCACGCGAAACAGCACATCGACTTCCGTGGCCGAGAGTGCCGATGTCGGTTCGTCCAGGATGAGGATACGGGCATTCTCGGCCAGAGCCTTGGCAATCTCTACGATCTGTTGCTGGCCGATACGCAGATTGCCAAGCGGCATGTCTGGGTCGATATCCTGTTCCAAGCGCTTCATCAGCGCTCGCGCAGTTGCGGTCTGCGCTACGCTGTCGATATGAATGCCGCCAAACGTCTTTTCGTGGCCCACAAAGATGTTCTCGGTCACGGTAAGGTTTGGAAAGAGGTTTAGCTCCTGGAAAACGATACCAACGCCATGTCGGGCAGCTTCCGTCCGGTCGGCGAAGGCTACGACTTTCCCGTCAAGCTCGATTGTGCCGCCATTCAGCTGCTCGACGCCGGAAATAACCTTCATCAATGTCGATTTGCCCGCCCCATTCTCGCCGACGAGAACGTTGACCGCGCCCATCCGAAGGTCGAAGTCGACATTCTTCAGCGCTTGCGTACCGGGGTAGATTTTTGATCCATTCCGTATGGATAGGCCTACGAGATGTAAGTCACTCATGGCCCCACCTCGACCGCGACCGGCGTGATGAGCGGGATTTCGTTCGCTGACCGGATCACCACCGCGCCGACAAAGTTTACCTGCTTGCCCTTCAGTCCGCCCTCGGGTGCCGGCACCACCGATACTGCCTTGTCGTTTAGCGCACGGCCGAGCTTGGCATATTCGATCTGGTCTCTGAACGTGGAGAAGTCGTAAAGGTTAGTGGTATCGCGTAGCGCCGTTCCCTTCACCACCGGTCCCAGCTGAAGCGCCGCATCCGCCTTTCCGTCGCCGTCGAAGTCGAGCTCAGCCGCAGCAGCCTTGGAGGCACGGTTCTCCGCCACAACGGTCGCTTTTCCCTTCACCGGAAAATTCCAGCCCCCACCGGCTCCACCGACGCGGACCCCGTAGCTTTCCCCTGCCTTGTCCAGACCGCCACGGATGGCGTCACGCAACACTACGATATCCACCGCCTTCTCGGTCAGTGCTGGCACGAGCTTGGCATCAAACGTCGTTTCCACGTGCTCAGCTATCGGGTCCGCCGACGCCTCGCCATTTCCACTGCCGGTCTTCACCAGCTTGCAGCCCGAAAGGCACAGAAGCGCGAGCATGCTCGCGACGAGGAGGCTGTAATTCTTCATCGGCTGACCGCATTCATTTGCATCAGGAAGCGCCGCCTGGAGTAGACGTCCAGGCGGCGTCACGGCATCAGTTCGTCAGTGCGAACGTCTCAAGCTTCGGAGCATTGTCAGCATTGATCAGAATGCAGTCCATCAACTGCTTTTCCTCAAGGCCGGTCGACCCAGTCTTGATGAACTTGTCGGCCTGCTCAACCGCAAGCTGGGCTTGCTGATAAGCCGGCTGGAGAACGGTGGCTTTAATGCCACCCTTCATGATGGAGTCACGAACATCATTCGATCCGTCGAAGCCGACGACGATGACGTCCTTACGCCCCGCAGCCTCAAGCGCCGCATAGGCGCCCATGGCCATGGTGTCGTTGCCGGATATGACGCCCTTGATGTCAGGATGCGCCTGCAGCATCGATTCCATCACGGTATAGGCTTCCGTCTGAGACCAGTTCGCGGTCTGTCGAACGACCATCTTCATATCCGAATACTGATCGATCACGTCATGGTAACCCTGCGAACGGATGCCCGCATTGGTGTCTGATTCCTTGCCGACGAGTTCGGCGTAATTGCCTTTCTCACCCATCAGCTTGACGAACTCTTCGGCGCCGAGCTGCGCGCCCTGGTAGTTGTTGGATACGATCTGCGAAACCGCAACGCCGGCTGTCGTGATCTCACGATCGATCAGGAACGATGGGATATTCTTGTCCTTGGCCTTTTGAACGGCCGCGACCGACGCATCCGCCCCGGCATTGTCGAGTATGATCGCCTTGACGCCGGCGGCAATTGCACTGTCGAAGAGTTCGTTCTGCTTGTTCGCATCGTCATCATGAACGAGGATCATCGTCTCGTAGCCCAGCTCCTTCGCCTTGGCTGCGGCCCCGTCGGCTTCCGCCTTGAAGAATGGGTTGTCATGGCTTGGCGTGATGATGGCAATGGTGTCGGCGGCAAGCGCCACGCCCGACATCGCTCCTACAATACCGAGCGCGGCCGCGGACATGAGGATACGTTTAGTGAATTTCATTGAAACCTCCCGTTGTCGGAAAACCACCCTCCCGTGGCTTCTCTTCAACAGACTATCGATTGCTTTCGTTTATTGTCAATATTTTTTTGGAGTCTGCGGTTTGTCGACATAGCGCGTAGTGTCCGGCCGTTCTCGTGCTGCAATGCGGCATCCGGGAGGACGGATTTGCCGAAGCAGCTAGAATAATCTTGAACACGCTCTCGTTTTATGGGAGATAAAGTCATTAAACGAAAATGATCGAAAGCAGTCGGTAGGCTGCTGTACGTGGTTGTTGATGCGCATTGCCCCATCTCGGGAGGAGTGGATGTGAGCCGGTTCGCTCGAATAATTACTGTTGAAAGCATCGCCACGGGATGCCGGAACTCCCTTGTCGCGCCTGCTCTCCGTAGTCGCGCTGATCAGCGCCAAGGCGCTGCCGTCGACACGCACAGCCAAGGGCGGACCAACGCAAAGCCTGTCGAGCCTGGCTGCTCGCTCAATCAGACATATGGAGGAAATCTATGACTGAACAACGTTTTGGCGCCGGAATCTGGCACTTCGCCACCTATCTCGATCGCTATGCCACCGATGGCTACGGCGTTCCGCGCAGCATCATTGATGCAATCGATCTGGCAGGCCAGGTCAAGGACCTGTCGGTCGTGGACATCAACTATCCCTTCTTCGGCGGCGACTTTTCCAACGCCCAGGTGAAGGAAGCGCTCGATCGTAACAAGCTTGGTGTCATCGGCATCACGCCTGAGATTTACACGCGCGAGTTCGTCAAGGGCTCGTTCACCAATCCTGACGCGGGCGTTCGCCGCCGCACCCATGAATTGGTAACCGAGGCCTGCGATCAAGTCCGTTATTTCGGCGCCGATTATGTCAAGCTGTGGCCCGGACAGGACGGTTGGGACTATCCCTTCCAGGTCGATTACGGAACGCTTTGGAAGCATTCGCTTGACGGCGTCGGCCAACTCGCCAGCGAGAACCCCGATCTGAAATTCGTCATCGAATACAAACCGCGCGAACCACGTGTGCGAATGAGCTTCGGATCGGTCGCGCGGACGCTTCTCGGCATCGAAAAGATCGGCCTGCCGAATGTCGGCATCCTGCTGGACTTCGGCCATGCCATCATGGGCGGAGAATCAGCCGCCGATTCTGCCCAGCTCGCCATCGATTACGGCCGACTCTTCGGGATGGACGTCAACGACAACTACCGCTCGTGGGATGACGATCTCGTTGCCGGCAGCCTGCATCCGATCGAGATCTTCGAGTTCTTCTATGTGCTGCGGAAGAACAAGTGGGAAGGCGTCTGGCAGCTCGACCAGTTCCCGTTCCGCGAGGACAGTGTCGCCACAGCAAACCACGCAATCGACTTCCTCAAGGCCGCGTCGAAGGGGCTTGATGCACTCGACATTGAAGCATTGAGGGACGCGCAGAGCCGCCACGATGCGATCGGTGCGCTGAAGATCGCGCAGAAGGCCTTGTTCGGCGCCATGTAGGCGCCGGACCAGCCAGGACCCGTATTGAAAGGCTTAGACCAATGCTGAAGAACGACACCGTCAACACGATCCGGGAAAAAGCCCTATGGATGCGCCGTAAGGCGTTTACCATGGTTTTCGATGCCCAACTCGGACACCCCGGCGGCGATTTTTCGGCGATCGACATTATTGCTACGCTCTATTTCGGGGTCATGAGATATGATGCAAGCCGGCCCGAAATGGCCGACCGCGACCGTTTCATCATGTCCAAGGGTCATGCCACCGGCGCGCTCTACACTGCCCTTTGCGCGGCAGGCTATTATCCGGAAGACTGGCTTGCGACCTATATGCAGCCAAACTCCAGGCTGAACGGCCATCCCAACCGAAACTATCTACCGGGCGTAGAGACCAATACCGGACCTCTCGGCCATGGGATGCCGGTGGGCCTTGGGATCGCGATAGCCGGCCAGTTGATTGACAGTAACTATCGCACCTTCGTTCTGACGGGTGACGGAGAACTTCAAGAAGGCTCCAACTGGGAAGCGGCTATGACGGCCGGCAACCGGAAGCTCGGCAAGTTCACGCTGATCGTCGACCGCAATCGCTTGCAGCAAGGCATGGGGACCGAGGAGACCAACGGGCTCGATCCGCTGGACGACAAGTTTCGCGCCTTTGGGTGGGATGCTACCGTCGTCGATGGCCATGACGTCGCAGCGTTGCTCGATGCCCTCACGGAACCTCCCGGTGGTCGTTCAAAGCCGCTCTGTGTGATTGCCAACACGATCAAGGGCAAAGGCGTGTCTTTCATGGAAAACAAAGCATCCTGGCATCACGGCGTTCCAAACGCCGAGCAATACGGACAGGCAATGGAGGAATTGGTCTGATGGCTGCTCCCGGAGCAAAACAGGAAGGCTTTTACGACTGCCGCGACGCCTGGGCCAAAACACTCGAAGATCTGGCGCAGCAGGATCCACGCATCGTTGCCGTCGTCAACGATTCCGTCGGCTCCTCAAAACTCGGCGGCTTCCAGAAAAAGTTTCCCGACCGGCTGATCAATGTGGGCATCGCCGAGCAGAATATGGTGGGCGTGGGGGCCGGCCTCGCCAACGGCGGACGAATTCCATTCGTCTCGGCTGCCGCCTGCTTTCTCACCGCCCGGGCGCTCGAACAGGTGAAAGCCGACGTCGCCTATGCCAATTTCAACGTCAAGCTGGTTGGTCAGTCGTCTGGTGTTGCCTACGGCGAGCTTGGACCTACCCATCACTCTATCGAAGATTTTGCATGGTTGCGGCCGCTCAGCAATATTACGGTCGTTGCACCGGCTGATTCCTGGGAAACTGCCGAGGCCATCAAATGGGCAGCGGCCCACGAAGGTCCCGTTTATATCCGATTGAGCCGCATGCCAGTGCCCGATCTCCAGGTCGTAGACCGGAAGTTCCGACCCGGCAAAGCTGAACTGGTGCGCGACGGAGGCGACGTGACGTTGATTGCCTGCGGCACGACAGTACATCTCGCCGTTGACGCGGCCGGTGCCTTGCAACGCGAGGGCATCACCGCCCGTGTTCTCAACATGGCGACCATCAACCCTCTGGACGAGACAGCGGTGGCCGCCGCAGCCGATGACACCGGCGCCATCGTTACCATCGAAGAGGCCGGAATTCGCGGTGGCCTCGGCGGTGCTGTGGCAGAATTTACGTCTAGTCACGTGCCCGTTCCAGTGGAACGCGTCGGCTTCCCCGGGTTCGTGCCAACCGGATCGGTGGACTGGCTGTTCCAACAGTTCGGCTTGACCAGCCCCGGCATCGTCGATGCGGCCCGTCGGGCGATTGTACGCAAACGCGCATGACAAGCGGCCACGTCATCGCCATCGATCAAGGCACGACAAACACCAAGGCCATTCTCGTGGATGGTACCGGCAAGGTCGTCGCCAAGGCATCTGCTCCACTCGCGTCGAACTACCCGAGGCCAGGATGGGCAGAGCAATCCGCAGACGATATCTGGGCGGGTGTCCAGGCTGTCATCGCCGAGATCGTCGCTATGTACCCTTGCGAGATTGAAGGGCTTGCCATCGCAAACCAACGCGAAACGCTGGTGGTTTGGGACGGCGTGACCGGACGCCCGGTCAGTCCAGCCATCCTGTGGCAATGCAGGCGAACCGCCAAGGCCTGCGAGGCACTTATCCGTAGTGGGGTCAATGCAGCTGTCATTGATGCAACCGGCCTCTCGATCAATGCCCTCTTCCCGGCTTCGAAGCTTGCGTGGGTTCTGCAAAATGTGCCCGAGGCCCAAACTCTGGCCGATCAGGGTCGACTTCGGGCAGGCACCGTCGATTCCTGGCTCCTCTATAAACTGACCGGTGGACGGGAGTTCGCCACCGATCATTCCAATGCGTCACGCACGCAACTCTTTCACACCGGGGCGCTTGCATGGGATGAGGACCTCTGCGCTCTGTTCGGCGTACCCTCCTCCGCCCTCCCGACACCGAAACCGTCCGACAGCCTGTTCGGCCACACCGCCGAGGGGACATCTGCGCTTGCGCCCGGAACCCCGATCCTCGCTATGATGGGCGACAGCCATGCTGCCCTCTACGGCCATGGTGTGCGCAATCCCGGTCTCGTGAAGGCAACGTATGGAACCGGTTCATCCCTGATGACGGTGACAACCGGGCGCATCCTGTCGAAACATGGGCTCTCCAGCACGATCGCATGGACGAACAGCAGTGGCACTGCCTATGCGCTTGAGGGAAACATCACCGTATCGGCGCAGGCCGCTGCGTTTGCCGCCACCATGCTGGGGTTGGCGGATGCCCACGCCTTGTCCGAGCTGGCGCAGACGGTACCGGACAGTGGCGGCGTGACGTTCGTACCGGCACTTGCGGGTCTTGGAGCGCCCCATTGGAACGACCATGCCACCGGCACAATAGCCGGCATGACGCTTGCGACGACCCCCGCTCACGTCGCCCGCGCTACGCTTGAGGCGATTGTCCTTCAGATAGCCGATGTTTTCACCGCCATGGAAAAGGATATTGGCGCACAGCTTCAAGGGCTCCTGGCTGATGGTGGTGCATCCTCCAACGATGCCCTGATGCAGCTTCAGGCAGACATTCTCGATCGCCCCGTCTCTCGCGGTGAGCAGGCAGAAGTGGGCGCGATCGGCGTAGCGACGATGGCACTAGGGTCGCTGGGTGCGGATTATCACACGTCCGACAATGACCTGCGCCAGTTCACGCCAAATGTGCATGCCGTAGCTGACCGCTCGCTGATCTTGCAGAACTGGCGGCAAGCGATCACCCGCGTTACCGCCGTTTTATGAACGCGAGGAAACATCCCATGATCTGGTCCTTCGCCGGAAGTTAGACACAGCGTCACCTCCGACGAAGCAGCAGAACCTTCTTTCTGACCCGACAACGGCTTGCTTTTTTAGGTCGGAAGCAATTATGGTTTCAATGTTCTCAGGGCGGGGTGCAATTCCCCACCGGCGGTAACGGGGAAACCCGAAGCCCGCGAGCGCTTCCGGCGGCGTCGGAAGGTCAGCAGATCCGGTGCAACTCCGGAGCCGACGGTATAGTCCGGATGGAAGAGAGCAAAGTCACTGCAACCCTCCGCAAGGCGGGTGCGCGGTGTTTGTTCGCCCAAGGGAAGTTTTGCCGAAGCGCGCTTGAGCGCAGATGGCGCAACAAAAAGCCGGCCTCCGGCTCAACCCTTGAAAGACCTACGTATGACTATCTCAAAAATTGAAGATGCGATCGAAGCCATAGCCCGCGGGGAAATGGTTATCGTCGTTGACGACCAAGATCGCGAGAACGAGGGCGACATCGTCTTTGCGTCTGAGGACGCCTCGCCTGAGAAAATTGCCTTCATGATGAACAAGGCACGCGGCCTGATTTGCGTATCGATGGAAGGCCAGCGCCTGGATGAGCTCAGCATTCCGCTCATGGTCCCAAACAACACGGAGTCGCTCAAAACCGCCTTCACCGTCTCGGTCGACTACCTGCCGGGCACAACGACGGGTATCTCCGCCGCAGACCGTGCCGCCACAATCAAGGCTTTGATCGATCCGGCTGCCAAGCCGGAGGACTTTGCCCGCCCGGGGCACATCTTTCCATTGCGTGCCAATCCCGAAGGAGTGCTCGGCCGCCCGGGGCATACGGAGGCGGCCATCGATCTGTGCCGCCTTGCCGGCAAGGTTTCCTCCGGTGTAATTTGCGAGATCGCCAACGATGACGGCACCATGGCCCGCCTGCCGGAGCTTGAGGTTTTCGCCGAACAGCATGGGCTGCACCTGGTCACCATCGAAGACCTTGTCAGCTATTTGCGCACCTCATCAGCTGAAATTTCGGAAGTTGCCGCTTAAAGGTCGCTAGCCACAACGCGGATGTGAACCGCGCGAATGGATTGCGGAGCTCGCTGCTCCGCAATCCTCAGTAGCCCTGAAGCGGCGGCAGTCATCAAGCACCCTCACTTTGGTGTGGGCACGCTCCCGTTTTGAAAATCTGCATAGTCTCCGATCTTGCAAGCCATTACATGCGAAACTGAATATGAAGCCGCCCGTGATGCTGCGACGTCGAGACATGTGCATCGACGCCGAAGACGCTGGCGATCAGCCCTTCCGTCAGGATTTCCATCGGCGCTCCACACCCTATGAGACGTCCGTCGGAGAGCACTGCGATCTGGTCGCAGAAGCGCGCAGCCAGGTTGAGGTCATGGATCGCCACAATCGTCGTTACCGGCAACTCGGCGACCAGCCGCAGAATGTCGATCTGATGCTGGATATCGAGGTGGTTGGTGGGCTCGTCGAGGATGAGGAAGGACGGTGATTGCGCCAGCGCCCTTGCCAGTTGAACACGCTGTCGCTCTCCGCCGGACAAGGTATGCCAGAACTGGTCGGAGCGGCCTTCCAGGTCGACCCGAGCGAGGGCCTCGGTGACGATCCTGTCATCTTCGCTCGTCCAGGGCGAAAGTGCCGAACGATGCGGCGTCCGCCCGAGACGGACAACGTCAAGGACGGTGACATTCGCCTCTGTCATCGAATGCTGCTCGACAACGGCAACACGTCGGGCAAGTTCACGCCGGCCAAGGCCGCTCATCGGCTTCCCACCCAGAACCACCTCACCTGCAGCCGGCGACCTGAGCCCGGCCAACAGCCGGATCAGTGACGATTTCCCGGAGCCGTTCGGCCCGATCAGCCCGAGCATCTGGCCCGGCTCGATAGAAACCGTCACGTCATCGACGATCACCTTGCGTCCTGCAAGCCAGCGGACAGCGTTGGCGGCAAGGGTCATGCTGCCCTCCTCGCCCGATAGAGGATGACCGAGAAGAACGGCACGCCGACGAGCGCTGTGACGACGCCGATTGGTAGAACCTGCGGCGCGATGATGATGCGCGAGACAATGTCGGCCACGACCATGAACAGCGCCCCGACGAGCGCGCAGGCGGGCAACAGACGACTGTGGCCCGGACCAACGATGAAGCGTGCCGCGTGCGGGATGACGAGCCCGACGAAGCCGATAGCACCAACCATGCTGACCATGGTGGCGGTCATGAGCGCCGTGACGAGAAGGAGCACGACACGCACGCGCTGTACCGCAATACCAAGGGACCGTGCGGCATCCTCGCCGAAGGTGAAAGCATCCAATGCCCGCGCGTGCCAGATGCAAACGACCAACCCAAGCATCACCACGGATGCCGAAAGCATCACTTCAGGCCAGCGAACTCCGGCAAAGCTCCCAAGCAGCCAGAACATCACGCTACGAGCCTGCTCGGCATTCGCCGACGTCGAAACGATATAGGACGTCAATGCATTGAAAAGCTGTGACGCCGCCACCCCGGCAAGGATGGTCCGGTCGGCCGTTTGGCGACCACTGGAGAGAAGCGCGACAAAGGCAAAAGCCGCGAGCGACCCCGCAAAAGCTCCAAACGAAAGCGAGAAAGCCCCTGCCCCGAAGCCAAGCAGCATGACGCAGACGGCACCGGTCGATGCGCCCGCCGAAATGCCAAGCACATAAGGTTCGGCCAGCGGATTGCGCAACAGCGATTGAAGGATTGCGCCGGATATCGCCAAGCCCGCACCACAGAAAGCGGCGACGAGGGAGCGCGACAGGCGATAGTCCCAGATAACAGCCTCCTGGATGCGGGGCAGTGCAACACTGGTGAGCCCAAGACGATTGGTAATCGCCGCTACCGTGGTTTCCATGGGAATGATCATTTCCCCGAGCGCCACTCCGGCCGCGATGGCGACGAAGAGGGCCGCCAGCGCGATGCAGATGCCTGCAAAGCCGGCGGCCCAAGCGCCAAGACGTGAACGCCTCACTTCAGCAACCCGAAGCGATCAAGTGCGTCAGCGACGGTTTCAAGGCCCGTAATGGTCCGGATCGTCGGGTTCATAGCCTGTGCATCCATTTCGACGATCCTGCCATTCTCGACCGCGTCGAGCTTGCTGACGACAGGGTCCGAAGTCAGGAAGGTCTTCTTCACGACAGGGTCATCAGCGCCCTGTGTCCGGCGATCCATCGTACCGATCACGATGACCGCAGGGTTTTTCGCAGCAATGGCTTCCCACCCGACCAACGGCCACTCCTGCTCGGACTGAATGATGTTGTGGGCTCCGAGCACTTCGGTGATGTAGCCTGAGGCACCATTCTTGCCGGCAACCCACGCGTCGCCAGCCACCTCCGGTGACGAGAACCAGTATACGAGGCTGACGTCCCCGGCCTTGTCCGCGACACGCTGGCGAACAGCTTCCTCACGCACCTTGAGTTCACCGATCAGCGCCTGGCCTCGATCGGCGATGTCGAAAATGCGCGAAAGCTCGTCGATCTCCTGGTAAAGGAGATCCATGGTCAGCATCTGGCTGCGGGTTCCGTCCGACAGCGTGTTGTCGGTAACGACACAATCAGTCGGAGAAACGTAGCTCGGCACGCCGAGATCCTCGAATTGCTGGCGTGTGCCGACGCGGCCCTGCGGGCCGACCGAGGTCAGAAACTGCACGGCAATGAAATCCGGCACCTTTGCAACAACCGCTTCAAAATTCGGGGTGCTGTCTGCAATGCGATCGACTTTGGCGTTTTCGGCAGCGAGCTCGGGCAGAACGGGAGAAACCCAGATAGCGCTTCCCGCCATGCGCTCCGCAAGACCCAGCATCAGCATGATCTCGGTGCTGTTCTGGCCGAGCCCTACTGCCCTTTGCGGTGCTTTCGCGACGCTAAGCTCAGTGCCGCAATTCTCGAGCCTCAACGGATAACTTGTGGGAGCGGCGACGGCAGCTACGGGAAGAGCTGCAAAAAAGGCGGCGATCAAGCCGAGTTTCATGTCCTGTCCTTTCAGATGATGCGGCAATGCCGGGATCAAAGGCAGGACGAAGCCAGACGGCGAAACCCGTCTGTGTCGACATGGCGTGCGAAAAGGTCGCTGGCGTCATAATCATCTCCCTGCCGGAACCCCTCGTCCGGTGATGGTTGGTCTTGCCACGGCAGGTCTCCTGACTTGCGGCTCGAACACCTCTCATCTCCTTCCCGATCCCGAAAAGATCAGTGGCCTTGATGAAAGGCTTGCCGCTTACAGTTGCGAGGGCAGTTGCGGAATTGGCCTAAAAGACCTCACCGCATTCCCTTTTCATCCGCCAAAGCGGAACCGTAGCGAGTTGTTGATAGGGAACGTTTGGGAACTTGTCCAGCATCCATGCGCCTGATCATGACAGGTGATCCCGTCCGCTTGATCAAGCTGGACGGCGCGCTGATACTCGTCAGACGCCAGTTTATTGAGCGAGAAGCCGTCGCGAGTACTTCAGCAAGCCCTCTCTGTCGCCATAAGGCACGACCTGTGAGAGCAGACCGAATTTGTCCACCATCATCGTGGATGCCGTATGGTCCACACTGTAATAGTCCTTCGTCTTGTCGCCCTGTAAAATGGTCGCTCCGAAAGAGACCGCTACAGTCTCGATGTCCTGCAAGCGCCCGGTCAGGCGGGTAATTCGCGCGTCAAAGTGGGTCAGAAACGCCTTTAGCCGCTCCACCGTGTCCCAAGATAGTCCGGCTCTTCCATCGAAAAATCGACAAGCAGCGGCTGAACGTCGTCGGCCTCGTCACCCATTTCTCGAGCCTGGCTCATTGTCATCAAGGCGCCCGGGCATGCCTCCCTGCAGCCCGCAAAGCCGAAGAAGATGAGCATCCTTGCCGGGGAACGTCTCGTCGTTCACGAGCTTGCCGTTATGATCCATCAGATCCCAAGCGCCGCGTCGCCGGGTCCGGCGGCTCGTATCCGGGCGGCGAAGAGGCCGTGGTTTCGCTTTCGCCGCCAAGCACTCCATGCGGCGTCTGTCGTGCGCGGCCGCCGCAGTGGATAACAGCAAGAGCCCACCCCCAGCATGATGCCCGACTGGGAACTACAAGATCATATCCTTTGGTTCGGACGGTCGTGAAAGGAGAAGAGGATGACGCAGCAGACATCCTCAGCCATTGAGCGGAGAGATACCTGCGGCTCTATACACTATTGGAAACCGCCGTGGCGCTCGCCGTCTTGGCAATGGTCGCGGCCATTGCCTATCCGCGGGCCTCAATGGACCGGGGAACCTCGGCGCTGCGGCCAACCTCACTTCGGATCGAATCCGTCCTCCGGCAGGACCGCAACGCTGCGATTCGGCAACGGTGGAGCACACACACCCAGGTCGACACGGTAAAGCGGGCAGTCTATCCGGGCGCGAGGTGCATCTGGCGTCCGGCATCGCCGTGTTCTTCGTCGGCGCGGCCGGGTCGCATGCGAACACAATCCATTTTCTGCCAACGGGCGAGACCACAGGCGGGAGGATCGTCCTTACCAGCGTGCCATCATCCTACCGTATCCTGCTGGCAATCGCGGAATGCATGTAACACCGCTCAACAAGGCTGCACTCAAAAATAGTTGAGCCAATCATACTTCTCCTACTGTTATTTCAATAATTCTCTCACTCTTCTCGAAATGCCTTCATCATCTGGTCCGTGAATGGCTTTGTTATGTAAGAAAGTGCAGTTCTCTCATCGGTCTGGATGAAGACTTCGACGGGCATTCCAGGCATGAGCTTGTTGGTCTCAAGGAGCGCAATGTCGCGCACTCCGATTGAGGCAAGATAGTATGGCTGGCCAGTTGCGCGGTCTGTCGTGGTGGCGGCGGCGATGACCTCGACACTGCCCTCGAGTTCCGGCGTGGTCCTCTGGTTGAAGGCCGTGAATCGCAGCCTTGCTACCTGGCCCACGGCAACACGGTCAATGTCAATTGGAGGAATGCGAACCTCAACCTTGAGATCGTTGCTTTGCGGCACAATCGACATAACCGTGGCACCCGGTGCCATGATGCCGCCGAGCGTGTGGATCTGTAGATCATAGACGAGGCCGTCGACGGGGGCCCGCACATCCATGCGGGTCAATCGGTCGGTTGCGGCGATAGCCCGTTCGCGCAGTTCGGCGAGCTTGGCATCGATCTCGAGGATGGAGGCCTGCGCCTCCTTGCGGGCTCCCTGGTCGATAGCCAGAAGCTTGACGTTTATCTCACTGATGCGCCCGAGCACTTCGGCGCCCTTTGCCGCGAGTTCTCCGCGAGTGCCGCCGATGCGCGCTTTTTGCCTCAAGAGGTCGCGCTTCTGGGCGATCGGAACAAGACCCTTAGCGAGCAGCCTATCCAGCTTTTCCAGTTCCTGGTCGATAATGACGCCTTCACTCTCGTTGGCTTGGCTCTGTGCCGTGAAGCCGTGCATCTGCTCGTCCAGCTGGTCTGCCTGAAGCCGCAACTGATCCTTCTGGCTTGCCAGCATCCGGCTATTTTCCTCAAACAGCTTGCGTTCGCCTGCGGTGATGGACGCCGGTAAATCCCGCTGCGCGAAGTCGATGGCGCCGAGACCGTCGCGTTCGGCGCGCAGGCGCGATTGCATGGCCACCAGTTGCTGCAACTGCGTCTCGATAATTGTCAGCTCCACCCGGGTCTGGGTGTCGTCGAGCCGCAGCAGGATATCGTCCTTCCTGACCGCATCGCCGTTGGATACCCGGATCTCGGAAACGATGCCGCCATCCCTGTGCTGAATGGTTTTCACCTGCTCGGGCACAACCATATGGCCGGAGGCAATGACGGCCCCGGACAACTTGGCATGCGCCGCCCAGCCGCCGATACCGACGATCAACAAACCGGCCAACAGCGCCGAGACGATGATGCGTGAGGAAATGCCGAACTGGTTGCGGTTTGCATTGCCGCCTGGCGTCCCGATCGTCTCACCCATGAAATTCTCCCCTTAGCGCTGTGCGCCACTGTTGCGTTGTTCGACTGCTCAGGCCGATCCATTGTCATGGGATGCCTGCTCCAGCGCGGCCAACAGGAAATCCTGCTCCGTCAGGTGGTAGCGACCTTGCAGCAGGATCTCGATGTCCTCGTCGCGCTCGAGGTCAATGATCGCTCGCACCACGGTCTGTTCCCCATCTTCGAACTGCTGATGATAAAAGGTGATGCGGCCTGCCCGTGCCCCGCCGGCAATGTCCTCTCCGTCGACACCCAGGCCATCGAAAACAAGGTTGCCCAGGCTGGAGATGTCAACCCGGTCTCCGGCCGCAAAATCGCGGATCTCGTCGCGGTGATCTCCTCCAGCGGAGCCGAGGCCGAAGACGAAGATGTCATTGCCGGCGCCACCCGTCATGATCGTCACACCAAACCCGTCAACGATCGTGTCGTCGCCGCTGCCGCCGATGGCCCCTTCGACGCTTGTCAGGAGATCCGCACCGATCTCGGTACCGATCACATGGCCGGCATAGAGATCGATCATCACCCCCAGCCTGGTGGCGGAGGTATCATAGATATCGACGCCGTCACCGCCATCGAAGCTGTCGTTGCCGTCCGAGACCGCCCCCCCATCCGTGCGGGCGAAAACGAGAAAGGTGTCGTTGCCACCGTTGCCTTGGACTTCGTCTTGGCCATCGCCGCCGACGAGGATATCGTCGCCGTCCCGACCCTTCAGGCGGTCATTGCCGGCACCACCATGCAGGATGTCGCTAGCCTCGTCACCGCTCAACTGGTCGTTGCCCCGGCCGCCCCTAACGATCTCGAAGTCGATGATCGTGTCGCGGCCGATCTCGCTGCCCTCGATGTGACGTGCTTCGAAATCGGCCACGACGGCTTCGACGAGGGCCGTGAGATCGAGGGTGTCGACCCCATCTCCACCATCATAGACATCGTCGCCATCGTCACCTGCAGAGGACACGACGACGAGAACAACATCGTCACCATCCTCCGCACGGATGGTGTCATCGCCACCGGCGCCCATGAGCAGGTCGTCGCCGCCACCCGCATGGATGGCATTGTCGCTATCGTCGCCGATGATCGTGTCGTCATACCCCGAGCCGACGACATTCTCGATCTCTTCCACCTGATCGGAACCGATCGTCTCTCCCGTCGCAGTCCTGGCCTTCAGGTCGACCTCGACAGATGCATTCGCAGCACTGGCGTCCAGCGTATCGGTGCCTTCACCCCCGAAATAGACATCGCCGCCGTCATCATCGCAATCGTCGGACGCGGTGGAAACAACAATGGTATCGTCGCCGTCCTCGGTACAAATGGTGTCGTCGCCGTTGCCGCCCGTCAGCACATCGTCGCCGGCGCCCGCATGGATGGCATTATCGCCATCGTCGCCGGTGATCGTGTCGTCATGAGCCGTGCCAACGACGTTCTCAATCGCTTCCACCTGGTCGGAACCGATTGTCTCTCCCGTGGCAGTCCCGGCCTTCAGGTCTACCTGGATAGAGGCCTTCGCAGCACTGGCGTCCAGAGTGTCGGTGCCTTCACCGCCGGAGTAGACATCGTCGCCGTCATCATCACAATCGTCGGACGCGGTGGAAACAACAATGGTATCGTCGCCGTCCTCCGCACGGAGGGTGTCGTCGCCCTTCCCGCCCGTCAGCACATCATCGCCGCCACCCGCATGAATGGCATTGTCGCTGTCGTCGCCGGTGATCGTGTCGTCATACCCCGTGCCAACGACATTCTCGATCGATTCCACCTGATCGGAACCGATCGTCTCTCCCGTGGCAGTCCCGGCCTTCAGGTCGATCGCGACAGCTGCCTTCGCAGCGCTGGTGTCCAGATTGTCGGTGCCTTGACCGCCGGAGTAGACATCGTCGCCATCGGTAGGAGCGAGGCTGGCCTGGCGTTGCTCTTCGCCGGCAAAAGCCATGCGAAGGACGTCATCGCCCGCTCCGGCAAGGACCACATCATTGCCGCCGCCACCAGACAGATCGTCATCGCCGGTGCCGCCTTCGAGGAGATCGTTGCCCGACTCGCCGAGGAGGACGTCATCACCATCGTCGCCGAATAGCCGGTCATTGCCCTCCCCGCCCATCAGGCGGTCGTTGCCGACACCGCCCATCAGGGTGTCATTGCCCGCCTCGCCATAAAGATCGTCGTTCCCATCGCCCCCGAAGAGAACATCGTTGCCTCTGCCACCGAAGATGATGTCGCGCCCGGCATCGCCATGAAGGAGATCGTTACCATCTCCGCCAATCAGGCTGTCATCGCCCCACCCCCCGAAAACGATGTCGTCGCTTTCGCGACCATAGATGAAATCGTCGCCGCCGCGTCCATCGATAATATCTTCGAACGGCGTTCCAATCAGGCGGTCGTCGCCATCAGTTCCGCTAAACTCACGCGGCGGCGGCTTGACGATGCTCATCGTCGCCTGAACAGTGATGACGCCGTATCCGTCGCTCACATGATAGGTGAATGTCACCTCGCCGAGCGCACCGCGGTCAGGTGTGTAAAGCCACCGCCCCGGTCCATAGGCTTCGACATCGCCCGATGACGCCCGCAGATTGTAGATGGACAGGGTATCCCCGTCGGCATCGTGGACCAGTCGAAGAAGATCACCGAGAAAGATCAGAGTCGACAAGTTCATCATCGTATTCGGCAGCGTCGAGCGGCCGGACGTGGTTGGCAGGCGGTTGAGGCGATCATCTTCGTCGTCATCACCGGGCCTTGGTCTGGGGTCATGCCCTCCGGGCTGCGGGAACCAGCCATCATCCGGCCCTGAGTCCGATCGATCCAGTGGGCGAGGTGTCGGCGTGCCTTTCCATGAGTTGCTGAACGCGTGGTTGCCAAACCCGTTGAGGGGTCGGATCGGGAACCGGAAACTGTCCTCGTTCCAGGATACTTGCCCGTTGTCATTGAAGGCGCGCAGCAGCCTCTCCATGTGCGCCGAGGAAGAGTAGAACTCGCTGGCTCCATAACGCAGCCTAACGGAAGTAACGCGAGCGACACCTGTGCCCCCATCCTGCGCCGCGATCTCGTTGGCCATTTCCCGCAGGAAGGCAGCGACATCCTCTATCCGCTGGACGCTGTGGTCCGTGGGCGGATTACTGCCGACGGTTTCGTCGTCATAGGGTTTGGTGAACCGCTGCAGGTCCTGATCCAGGTCGTCGGAGCCTGCCAGCTCCGCTCCGACCGCTCCGACCAGCAGCGCCGGCAATACTCCATACTTCGCGCGCCCGCGCGGTGTGCCTTCGCTTAGCCGAAATGCGTTCGCGGGGGCGACGGTGGCCTTGCCGTCATTCGGGAGGCCGAGAACGAGTGTGTCTTCCATGACGGGCATGACGACATCTCCTATTCAGCAACGAGCGACCGGGCGGGACGCTCCATAGGGGCAGCGCGCTCCACAACCACGGGGCGCGCCTTGTTCGGCTGCAGGACCTGGTCCTTAGGGCCAAAGGCGACCAGACGGCCGGCTTGCACCACCCCGACCATGTCCACCGCCTGCAGCGCACTTGGACGATGGGCGACGATGACAACGATACCATTGCGCCGCCGGACCGATGCAATCGCCTGGGTCAATGCCTCTTCGCCTTCGGCATCGAGATTGGAGTTCGGCTCATCGAGAACGACCAGGAAGGGATCTCCGTAGAGCGCCCGGGCCAGACCGATGCGCTGGCGCTGGCCAGCCGAAAGTGCGGTCCCGTGCGGACCGAGTTCCGTCTGGTAGCCGTCGCGCAGATGCACCACCATTTCGTGAATACCCGCTGCCCGTGCAGCACTGATGATCATGCGGGCATCGGGTACCTTGGCGAAGCGCGAGATGTTGTCGGCGATCGTGCCTTCCATGAGCGCAACTTCCTGCGGCAGGTAGCCGACATGACGACAGTAGAAATCCTCGTTCCATTGGCTCAGGTCCGCGCCATCGATCCGCACCGAGCCTCGTAGAAGCGGCCATATGCCGAGGATGGAGCGAGCGAGCGTGGTTTTCCCACCGCCCGACGGGCCGATCAGTCCGAGCGCCTGGCCGGCCGTCAATTCGAAGCTCGCTTCACTCAGCAAGACAGCGCCGGTGGCCGGCGCAACCGTCGTGATGTTGTCGACAACCAAGCTCTGGCTCGGGGTTGGCAGCTCCACCAGTCCCGACTTGTCCTTGATCACCGCCAGTGTCTCGGCCAGCCGGCGGTTGCTGCGCCGCGCACTCACGAAACCCTTCCACTGCGCGATGACCTGGTCGACCGGCGCAAGCGCACGGGCAGTGACGATCGAGGATGCGATGATGGCGCCGGCAGACATATCGCCTTGGATGGCCAGATAGGCGCCAAGCCCGAGGATCGCCGACTGCAGCATCATCCGAAGCACTTTTGAAAGCCCTGACAGGGTGGCGCTGATGTCGGAGGTCCGGGTCTGGCTCTCCAGGTGCTGGCGGTTGGCGATCTCGAAGCGCTCGACGGCTCGCGCCGTGATGCCCATGGCGTGCAGGATGTCGGCGTTGCGGGCATTGGAGTCGGCGACGGAATTGCGGGTCACCGAAGCCTTGATCATCGACTGGGCGCTGCGTCGCGTCATCAGCTCGGCAATCAGGGTGATCAGCCCCAAAACGATAGCGCCACCGATCGTCAAAAGGCCCAGCATCGGATGCAACAGCCAGACGAAGGCCAGATATATCGGCATCCACGGAAGGTCGAATAGCGCAATCGGCCCCTGGCTGGAGAGGAACGCGCGCAACGTATCGACATCGCGGCCGCGCTCCATGGCTTCCGATGTCGAATAGCCGTATCGCGGCATCTCGATCGACACGGTGTGGGCCAGCGGCGCCAGTTGCTGGTCGAGCCGGGCACCCAGCCGGATAAGGATCTGTGAGCGCAGGATGTCGAAGATCCCCTGGAAAAGATAGAGGCCGATCGCCAACACCGATAGCGCCACCAGCGTCGAGACGCTGCCACTGGTCAGCGCGCGGTCATAGATCTGCAACATGTAAAAGGCGCCCGTCAGCGCCAGTATATTGATGATACCCGAAAGACCGAAAAGGTAGGCAAAGATGCCCCGGACCTTGTCCGGCCCGTAATTGGCATTCGTCTTCTTGTTCGTCATGACGTTCCCCTTACAGTTCGCTTGGCGCTGCTCCGGCCACCTCGGTGGCCGGAGCCCGACGTCAGGTCAGGATCAGGAGACCCCATTGAAGTCGTTGGCGGTGAGCGTATGGCGCCCCACTAGTGTCAGTTCGAAGTCTGCATCCGGGTTGCCGTCGGTATTGCCCCGGATGAGGGTGACCTCGTTGCCATCGCGGACGTCATAGGAGACAGCCACCTGGCCGGCTGCAGTCAGCGTCGTGCCGGCATTGAGCGAGAACGACTGCTTGCCATCCACCGTCGCGTTGGAATCGATGGCCGAGAAGTTGATCTTGTCGCCCGGCGAGAAGCCGTAGATCGTATCGCCATGCACCGCTGCCACACTCTGGAAGCGGAACGTGTCGTTGCCGAGCCCGCCGTCCATGACGTTGACCGCGGTGGTCGCCATTATCGTATCATGGCCGGAGCCGCCGATGACGTTTTCGAACCCGTAGACCGTGTCCGTAGCGCCATTGCCGTTGATCTGGCCACGCCCCATGAACCCGTTGCCGAGGTCCACAGTCAGGTTGCCGGTGGCGATGGAATAGTCGAGCGTATCGTTGCCCTCGCCGCCCCAGTACTGGTCGGATCCGTCGCCCGCCGTGGCGAGCACTATGTCGTTGCCGGCCCCGCCCCAAGACTTGTCGTCGCCGGCTCCAGCCTCGATATGGTCGTCGCCGGCATCGCCGTAGATCAGGTCGCTCCCGGCATTGCCGAACAGCATGTCCGCGCCCGACCCACCATGCAGTTCGTCGTCACCGGCACCGCCACTCATCGTGTCGTCACCATCTCCGCCCGACAGCACGTCGTCGCCATCCTCACCACGCAGGGCGTCATTGCCGCCCTCACCGGCCAGAATGTCGCCGGCGGCCCCACCCAGCAGCGTATCGTCCATTGCGGCGCCCATCAGGGCGTCGGCTGCAGCCGTACCGATCAACAGTCTCGGTGCGGTCACATTTCCGTTGTCATTGCCGCCAGGCACAACCGGATCGTCATCGTCGTCTCCCCCCACCGGAGAGGGGACGTCGTCATCCTCATCCTCATGATCGTCGTCATCGGCAGGCGGCGTGTCATCATCACTGTCCTCTTCGTCGTCCTCCTCTTCTTCTTCGTATTCGTCCCCATCTTCCCCATCGTCTTCTTCAAATTCACCATCATCATACTCTGACATCCAGTCATCATCAGAGGCGAATCGCGGCATTCCATTACTTGCGCTGAAGCGGATCGTATGGTTGTCACCGACAAGCTCCACCTGGCCGGTCCCCTCATCGATCGTCACTTCGTAGTCCGCGATCGTTGTTCCCTCCGGAAGCTCAATCACGTCCTGCGGCCTCAGCGTTCCAACGATCACATCATCTCCGCCACCGGTCTTGAACACGATACGGTGCGCCGAAAGCAGCGACGAAATATTCACCGTGTCGTCGCCCGCTCCGCCCACGACCGTGATCGTGTTGGGCCGGAGACTGGTCAGGCTGAAATCCCCGAACATCTGAATGTTGTTCGTGCCGCCTGCGGCGTTTACGACAATCTCCTCGATGTCGGTCATCGCCGCGATGACCACCTCAGCGCCGCCGCCGACCTGGCGGGTAATCACGATCTCGGCTTCGAAATCGCCGCCGACATCGCCATCTTCATATGCGATCCGGGCAATCGCCTCGTCGACCGTGTAGATGCGATAGGTTTCGCTCGCCCCGTCTCCATTGACAACGAACGTGTCGCCGCCAGCGCCTTCGAAGCCGCCGTTGATCGCATCGCTTCCATCGCCGACATTCCAGATGAAGGTGTCGTTGTCGGTCGCGCCCGTGGTGGCGTTGTCCCCTTCGGGGAGGTTGCTACCGAAGAGGGAGTCATCTCCGGCACCGCCGACGATGATGTCGTCGCCTTCGCTGCCTCGGATCTCGTCGTTGCCGGCTAGGCCGAAAATAATCTGCCCCTCGGTGCTAGGGGCGACGATCGTGTTGTCCCCGGCTGTGCCAGTGTTGATCACGAAGGTACGGTCGGCGAACTGCACGCGCTCAATGCCGTTGGCACCGCCCATCTGCTCGAGCTGGGAGTCACCTTCGTCGCCGTTGGAGTTATCAATATCATCGATCGTCAGCGTCGAACCACTACCGTTGAAGCTGAACGAGTAGCCGCTGGCCGGACCAGCGAACACCGCCGTGTCGATACCGGCGCCGCCGACGAGATCGTCATCGCCTGTGCCCCCGATGAGGATGTCATCGCCTGCTCCGCCGTTCAGGTCGTCGTTGCCGCTGCCGCCACGAAGCGTGTCAGCGCCGTCATTGCCGTTGATGGTGTCGTTTCCGGTGCCCCCAGTAATGTCGTTGGCCAGGATGTTGCCGCTCAGTGTTCGGGTGCCGCCGCCGACTACCACCAGGTTCTCGACATTGCTGCCGAGGGTGTAGTTGCCGGATGCCGAAAGAATGACGGTGTCCGTTCCGCCCGCGGCAGCTTCCGTGACCGTGTCAACACTGCCGCCGGAGGAGTCGTCGACGTAGTAGGTGTCGTTGCCAGCACCTCCGTTCATCGCATCGGCACCGGCACCACCCACCAGGAGGTCATCCCCGTCGCCGCCGTTGAGCGTATCGTCGCCGTCGATGCCCAGAAGGATGTCTCGTTCGGCAGTTCCGTTTAGCGTGTTGTTGCTGTCGTTGCCGCTGACCACGTTGAAAGCGATGCCGCCGACCTCGATCCTCTCGATATTCCGCAGGATGTCGTTACCGGCCGTAGTCATGCGCAGTTCGCCGCCTGAGAAGTCGAAGGCTGTGTTGGAAAGCAGGCCCGCCATCACAGCCGTATCACTACCAAGTCCGCCGTCGAGGATGTTGTTTCCCGAGTTGCCGGTAATGCGATTATCTAGACCGTTACCGGTGGCGTTGATGGCTCCGCCGCCGGTGAGGACGATGTTTTCTATCTCCTGCCCGACCAGCCCGGCGGCGGTCAGGTCGATCGATACCGAGCCTTCCACCGTATCGTTGCCGCCCCCGGTCAATTCGACCACCTGGTCGCGTTGAACCCCCGTGCCCGTCACGTCATCGATGACATAGGTGTCGGCGCCGGCACCGCCGGTCATGATGTCGGCTCCCGCGCCGCCGTCGATGCGGTTGGCTCCCGCATTGCCGGTGAGAGTGTCGTTTTGGCTGCTGCCGGTCAGGTTTTCTATGTCAACGAGAAGGTCCTCGGCACCAGCTGCCATTGCCGCTGCCAGGGTCGTCGCAGCTGACGCCAGCGTGACAATTACGCCAACTGCAGCGCCGGCATAGGTGACCGTGTCGTTGCCCGCACCACCATCGATGCGGTCATTGCCAACACCGCCGTTAATGACGTCGTCGCCATCCTCCCCGTAGAGCAAGTCGTTGCCGGTGCCGCCGCTGATGGTGTCGTTGCCGAATCCGCCTCGGATCGTGTCCACGCCGGCAGCGCCGCCGCTGAGAACGTTGGCGAGGTTGTCGCCCTTGATGGTATCATCGCCGGAGCCGCCGGTGACGTTCTCCACGTTACGGATGTAACTGAAGCCCGTCGCCGCACCGGTGAGCAGATTTACATCGACCGCTGCGGCGGTTGCCGCGTAACTCAGCGTATCGACACCGTTACCGAGGTCCAAACTGATGTGTTCGACATTGCCTATATCGGCATCATCGCCCGTAGTAAATTCGACCCGGGTGATGGTCGTCCCATTGTAGGTGACGTTGACCGAGTCAGCCGTGTTGCCATCGGCTCCGAGCACACGCACGGTATCAGTATCCGCGCCGCCATCGATGTTGTCGTCATCGTCGCCATTGCGATAAATGATCGTGTCGTCACCCGCGCCGCCATTGACGTTGTCGTTCTCACCCTCGCCGTCCAGCGTGTCGTGGCCCTCGTTGCCATTCAGTGTATCGTTGTCGTCCCCACCGTTTAATACATCATTGCCAACGAGACCGTTGAGCATATCGTTGCCATCATTGCCGTTGATCGTATCGCCGCCAACGCTGCCGTTCAGCGGGTTGTTGTTACCATTGCTGCCGTTGATCAATTCGCCGACAACCTCGGTCACTTCCGAGCGTACGGTATGCACATTGGCGAGGTCGTCGGTGTAGATGACCTCGGCACGGAGGTAGCGCCCGCCAAAGTCGCTACTGCCGCTTCCCGTTGTGGGAATGGTCCAGCTCAGTCCGGTTGCTCCCGCAACATCGGTCCAAGGTCCGGACGGCGAGTTCGCCCACTGCCACTGATAGGCAATCAGGCCTTCCTCGAACGCATCGGTGATGCCGTCTGCGTCATTGAAGGCCACCGTCATGGTAAGGGTCTGGCCCTCTGTCGGCGACATGTCGCTGATCAGAAGCGGTCCGACCGGTTCATCGTTGGTGCCGACGACCACATCGGTGGTTAGTGACATGACCGTCTCGGTGACGCCGCCCTGATCGACGTAAGTGCCGACGACGCGGATGCGCAGGCCGGTATGCTCATCACCCGGCGTAAAGGTGGTGCCGAACGAACCAGGAATGTTGATATAGTCGCCCGTGCCGTCGTTGCGCTCTATCTGCCAGCGATAGTTGAGGTAACCGACATTGCCGCTGCCGACAACGCCGGGATTATTGGCGTCATAAACACCCGCTGCCGACACGCTGAGCGTCACGCCCTCCCTGGCAGGGAGGCCGTCGATAACTAGGCGGCCGACCGGTTCGTGATTGCCGGACTGCTGCAGGACAACGGTCTGGTCGGAGAACTGGATGCGTTCGATGCCGATAAGGGTATCGACCCCTTCGTCGATCTGCGGATCGACCTCTTCCATCTCACGGCGTGCGACACGGACCTTGCCGTCCTCGAACTCCGTGATTTCATACCAGTCCCTGTTGCCGGCGAAGATCGCCGTATCGACGTTGTCGCTGATGTCATCGTCGTACTTGATCTCGCGCACGATGTGCATCTGGTTTGGCACGATCGTCCGCTCGAGCATCAGAGTATAAAGCGACTTGCCGACCCAGGCCGCAGGGATCGGCTGCCCGCCCGTATCGAGTTCGCCAGCGGCGAAGACGTGCTTCAGCGTGTCGACCGTCGCGATCTCATTTGCGTCGGTGTTTTCCTGACCGACCCCCGTGATGCGGATGCGCACGTTCAGCCAGGCGTCGCCGTGGATGAAGTCGTCGCCACCGCGACCCTCGAATGTGTCGTTACCGTCGCCGCCGATGAGGACGTTGCCCGACTTGAAGGCAACCGCCTTTTCGAGATCGACGCCAGGTTCGGTCGGACGCGGTGCCAACAGGCCACCCAACAGCTCTTCGAGGCCATCGATGCGATCTACGCCTGCCCAGCTGAGTTCGTGGTTGGTCATGTCGAGTTCGGTCTCGATTTCTTCCTGGCTGCCTCGGTCATCGCCGCGCAGCACGTCGTTATGCTGCCAGCCCGACAATGCTTCGGTCTGGTCGAAGCGGTCGCGTAGGATGTCGTCAGCAACAGTGGTGAAGATCGGGATGCGCATGTCGGAATCGGCCGCAATGCGGTTGCCCTTGTGTATGGCCCAGTCGAAGCCGAACATGCCTTCGTTGCGCATGACGCTTTCGCCCTGCACCATGATGTCGTCGCCGGATTCTGCGTCGAAGTCGTTCTCGTTCTCGCCGGCGAACATCACGTCATGGCCGAGGATGGTCGAGTTGAAGAACAGCTCGGAATTGTCTCCGTTGAGGACGTCGAAGCCGTCGCCGCCCTCCATCCAGTCACTGCCTTCATTGCCCAGCAGAAAGTCGTGGTCGGCGCCGCCGAGTATGAAGTCGTCACCCTCGCCTGCGAACACTTCCGTGGCGTCCACACCGACGAAGAATACATCCTTGCCGTCGCCGCCCATCAGGATGTCGAGGCCGTTCGAGTTGGCGATCACGTCGTCGCCGTCTTCGCCCTTGATGAAGTCGCCGGTGTCGCCCAAGTCAGTGATAATGTCGTTGCCGGCACCACCAATGATCAGGTCGACGCCGGCGCCGCCCTCGATCCGGTCATTGCCGCCACCACCCCAGATCGCATCGTCGCCGTAGTCGGCAATGATCGTGTCGGCCCCTTCCGAACCGGCAATGACGACGTGCTCACCGCCGATGAAGCGGATGTAGTTGTTTAGAGGGGTTTCATCGTCGTCGGTCAGCAGGTTGTCGCGCTGCACCTTGGTCATGCCGATGGCATTCAGATGCTCATCGTCATGTTCCGGATCAGCCTCGACCTGCTTGGCAAGATCGACGTTGAGGACGTAGTCGTGCTTGGCGAACGAATCGACGCCGGTACGATACGGGCTCTCGATGTCGTCTTCGGTACCGCGGATCCCATCAGCACCTGCTCCGACCATGTCGGAGTTGATAGCAATCATCTTCGAGAACGCATTGTTCTCGAGCTCGTTAAGCAGGTTCAGCCCCTGCGTACGCGTCAGGTAGTAGAACCGGTCCTGGTCCTGCAGCATCTCCATTTGGGCTTCGAACACAGCATTGAAGGTCGAACCGAGCATCCCGCCAAACGGCATCTTCTTCTCGGCCAGGCCGCCGACCCACAGATCGATATCGTTGAGACCGCTGCTGGCAGCGGTCCAGGCGCCGGTGCTATTGAGGAAGGCAAGACGGTCCGCGGGAGCTCCCACGCCGCCGAGGACGAGGAGCGTGGCTGCCGCCCGCTTCTGATCGAGTGTCCCGTCTTCCAGTGCAAGAAGAGTGGGATGCGTGCCATAAGCCGCAATGAAGTTGATGACGGAAGCGGGATTTTTAAGGTTCGCCGCCAACTCCGCCCAGCTCTCATAAGGTTTCACGAAAGTCGAATTAGTCGCTGCGTAGAGCTGCTCGCGTGCCTGGTTGAGCGTCGGCATGCCGGTGTCGCGACCGCGAGCAATATTGATCGCAGCGAGATCGAGCGGCAGGCCGAGCAGATTTGTGCGCAGCGCATCGACCACAAACTCATCGATTTCGTTGCCGCGAACCAGCGACATGCCGCGGAAGATCGCACCCGCCGCCTGGTCGTGCGTGATTGTACCGCCCTGGTCGAACTCGACCGGATTGAGGAAAGCCTCGATCAGGCCGATGTCCTGCGACCATTCCGCAAGATTGCCCACAGCAGAACTGGCAACGCCATTCTCGTCGTAAACGATAGGATTGCCAGCCGCATCAAGGAACATGCGCGAGATTTCTTCGGTCAGCATCGAGTGACCGAAGCGGTAGACCACATGGGCGAACTCGGCGAAAATCGCCGGATCGATGTCGGTCTGGGTGTTGAAGACGAAGACGTCGATCAGCGGCTGTACCTTGCGGCCGAACTCCTCGAAGACCAGGTGCTGATACTGCATCTCGGTGGCAAAGCGCGCAGTCTGGAAAAGGCGTTCGCCGTCCCAGTTCAGCGACTGTGCATACGTGGCCAGAGCCACGCCGCCGGTCGGAATGGCGTCCATCTCCGCCTGCGTCAGGTCGGTTATCAGCCATTCGTTGATGAAGGCTAGTTCCCCCGACTTCAGGATTTCCAGTTGCGTCACGGCTACCTGGCGATTGTGTTCGGAATGGAACACATGATGAACGGCGGTCAAACCGATATTTTCGTTGCCGCGCCCGTCACCGGTGACGAAATGGGCGTCCAGCAGTTCGTTGTCATATTCGGTGTTGCGGCCCGTCAGTGGATTGAACTGGACGGCATTGCCGGCGGGATCGACCTCTCCGACAGGCACGCCGTCGGTCAGCAAAACCCCAGTTGTACTGAGCACCGGCACCGCATTGTGGGCGATGTCGTCGAGGAAGGAATGCGAGGTACGAATCGGCTCAGTGCCACCGTCGGCCGGGTTCAGCTTGACGGGTACCCCCGGCGTTCCACTCATGGTGATGTCGTCGGCGGTATTGGGAATGCCATCAAAGCCGATATTGATGATGACCTGTGCAAAGCCGGTCACCGGATCCCGGACGAACTCGCCGTAGAGATCGGTGCGAACCAACGGTATATTGAAGACGTCACGGTCGGTCAGTTCGATGCCAAGCATCTCCCTTGCCTGCTCCTTGACGTCCTTCCAGGTCGGGAGGCCGTTTGCCCCGTCAAGCAGTCTGCCGGTCGCGACAGGAATCCCGTCCGCATCCAGTTTGTACTCACGCAGGAACACCTGGTGGGACGGGTGCGAAGTATAAGTCTGGTTCTGGTCGATGAACGGGGTCGTGGTGTTGACCGCCTCGCGCTGCGTGTCATCTTCTGTGCCCAGCACACCGTCTACGCCGGCTCCTGCGACTTGCGTGGCACGCGTCAGCACCATGAAGTTGGTGAAGCCGCCCGGCACATAGAGCGGATCGTCCGGATCAAGCGGCACATAGATCGTGCCGTCACCGCCCTTGGAAATCAGGTCCAGGCCGTGGTCGAAGAACTGGCCGAAGAAGGTCATCCAGCCATTGAATGGAGCAGACAGCCCCTCATCGGGCGCGACGTTGGGAATTTTAAGCGAAGTGCCATCAGCCTCGAACTCTATGCCGAGTTCCGCGGCGACGTGATTCAGAACGTTCTGCGCGCCCGTGATTGTAACCGTAGGCGTAGCAGGATCGCCATCGTCATCGACACCGGGAAGGGAGTATGCATTGGCCGTAGCTAATGCACCCGCGGCTGCTCCCTGGGCACCCAGGAGGTTCCCCTCCAGCATCGGGACAAGTCCTGTCAGGGCCGGGCTTGGGGTCTCGCCCGCCTCTACTGCAGCCTCTATGGTTGCATTGACGTCGTCGAACATCTTCTGCCAGCTATCGACCCTGGCATTGGCCACCTTCAAAATGTGCAGGACCGCGAAGGGCGCGGTCACCGAAGCCATCTTCGCGTTCAGGTCACCTTCATGGCCGGCATGCCTAAGTGCGGCGATCAGCGCCGCAGGATTGTTGGGGCTCTGATCAACGATCAGATTCGAAATCGTACGCGGGTCTGCATCTACGACGCTTCCGCCGGTTAGAGGTGTCTCGCCGCCGCTACTGTAGTTACCGTCGGTAATACTCGGAGCGGGCTGCGTCGGTCCGTCAGGGTCGAAAGTGTCTCCGTCCGTCTCGTTCCGCCAGTGGGGGTCGAACATGCGGGGCATGGTCTGGTCGGCGGCGCCCCAGAGCTCGCGGCCAGGGATGATGTTGTTGTAGCTTCCATCCACCGTGCGCAGCCCGTAGGGCAAGTGCGGCTGGCTGATCGCCAACATGCCCTCGGTGCCGTAGACGCCGTTCTCGTCGACACGAATTTCGTTCAACGGGATGCCGCTCGCATGCGCCTCGGCAATCTTAATCTGTTTCAGAACGAATTCCAGGTCGTGTTGGTTGAGCTTGACAGCCATTTCTTCCTCCCCTTGGAAGTGCGCGAGTTCATGAGTGGCCCCTGTTGGAGCCGACATGCGGACCGGGATTTGAGCGCAGTTACTGACCCACCTCACAGCATTTCAGCGCCGCCACATTCCGGGACGTATGTTAAATTTATCCGCATCGGACCACTTGTGGATCCGCGTAAGGTCGGGCCAATATTTAGACCAATGAACTCGCTTCTTTCAGACCAAAGTAAGGGGCGCTACTAGACGAATGTCAGGTCGATATGTTTGAGGCAGAGAAGAGCGCATTATCAGAGCTACCTCTTCGATCGTCGCATCTATTGAGTTCGGTGGTGTGCCATCATGAACCGCAAAGCGAAGTGATGAAGAATAGCCCGTGCTTAGCCGCCTCGCGGGGCTCAAACGGACAATGAGCTCATCCTGAGCGGCCGCGGCCTTTTCCTCGGAAGGGTTCTCGAAGTTCATGAGCATGCGGCAGCAGGCACTTCACCCAATTCCGCAAAGTGCGGATGTACTCTGCAAGGGTTTCCTGAATTCGAATCTCGTCGAATCTGCCGTTGAAGAGCATATCGACGAGGACTGAATCCATCAGGAGCGTGCTGGACTTGCTTAGTGACCAATTCCTCGACTGAGACCTCATCCCACCCAGAGACCGCAGTCGCCTTCGTCCACTGTCAACCGCTGAGGGATTCCGGCAAGGTTTCAAGACGGAAGGAACCGTACTTCATTTCGCCCACGCGCGGGCACAAAACCCGCCCGACATCGTTCTCTCACCAGGATGGAGACCCCCATGACCAAAAACACGGACGGCCTCAACGACCGCCCCACGGACGACACCATAGCCCAGACCAGTTCGGACATCCGTGACGCTTCCAGTTCGCCCATCGATGCCTCCGACGAAGAGATGGCGCGCATCCATTCGGCGCTAACGAAAGGCAACCAGAAGGACGAGAAACCCTTGAAAAGTAGCCCGAATGCCCGAAACACGGAACCGCCTGAGGTCTCGCGATGCCAGTATCGTTTACCGCCATATTCCTCGTAGCTTTCGATCTCAATGACGAAGGTAAGCCTCTCCAGTCGTTCGAACCCCGGCTCGCCGCAACGGAGGAAGCCGCCATCCTGGAGGTGAAGGAACTCGCCCATCATCATGCAGGCGCCCTCGTCTGGAAACGCGAAGGCGATCCGGTCGTTGGTGAAGAAGGAGATCCTGAAATCGTCTTCCAAACGGGCGCACCAGCATTGAGCTGATGCGCTCACGCAGCCTGGGCCTTCGATGCAGCTCGGAAAATCATCCAGGGCTTTAACCAGACGTTCTTGTGATGCACAGATCAGCGCATTAGGCTGACTGAATCGCCTGATGAAATTGCTTCTGGTCGGCTGACCGAAATGCCGGTGCATCCAGAGCTAAGCAGAACGGAGACCTGACATGGCAGAAGAGATCGACCATCTCAGCGACGCTGCGATCGCTCTCGATGATACGTTGATCCCCAAAGCCGCAAGTACCGATCCGATCACCGACGATATTCCCGAGGACGTCATCGAGGTGCCTGTGGAACGGGCCGTTATCGCCGATCGGTCCGACCAAAGGTAGAGTTGGGGTTCGCCAACCTCCGTTGGCAGCTGTTCTTACCGTCTGGGACGCA
>NZ_JAJAWH010000024.1 GCF_020531965.1 Pseudorhizobium xiangyangii
GGACTGCAGCAACTGACGTGAAGGAACCTACTCTGCCGTTCCCATCGGTAAGGATCCGGGAGATAGCTATCCAATTCTACTCGCTATCCGCAGGCTCGTTGCTCCACATACCCATCAGCATAGCCCGGAAATGCTCCGCCGCCGGTGAGAGCGTAGCCCCCCGGCGGCGTACGACACCGATGGTCCGCGATATCTGGGGATTGAGCAAGGGACGTGTGACGATGAAGGGATGGTCTTGTCCCGGCGTTGCGGTCCGCGGTAGAACGGAAATGCCCAGCCCGGCTTCCACGAGCCCCAACGAGGTCGAGAGATGGGTGACTTCGTAAAACCATTGAAGCTCGATATTCGCACGCGCCAGCGTCGCATCGAGAAGCGTCCGGTTCCCGCTTGAGCGGTGCACCGTAATGAGCCGGTAAGGCAGGAGATCTTGCCATCCGACTTCTTCCTCCTCCGCCAGCGGGTGGTCCCGCCGAATAGCTAGAACGAACGGATCTTCTGCGATGCGATCGAAGATAAGATCCGGATCTGCGGTGCCCATGAAGTTGATGCCGAATTCCACCTCGCCACGCAGCACAGCCTGCAGTCCCTCCGTTGCCGTCAGATCCAGGATGCGAAAGCGTATGTCTGGATAGTCGCGATTGAACTGCTTGATCACCGTAGGCAGGAAATAGAACGCGGCTGTCGGTAGACAGGCAATCGTTACCAGTTCATTGCGGCGCGCTCCGCGGTCTCGCGCCGCAAATAGCGATCCATCAAATTCCTCGAGCATCCGCCGCACCAGGGGCATCAGTTCGAGGCCAAGCGCTGTCGGTGACACATGCCTCGTCGTTCGTTCGAGGAGGGTCGCACCGATCGATGCCTCGAGCTTCTGAATACGCCGGCTGAGGGCAGGCTGCGACAGATGTAGCGCCTCCGCCGCACGGTTGAAGCCTTCCAGTTCGACCACCGCGAGGAAGGCTCGCAGATCAAGGATTTCACAATTAATGCGCATTTCACATTATTTCCCTGAAACTTTGCATTTCACCAAATAATCTAAAAAGTTCATAGACTTCAAGAGAAGGTCGGGGCGTCTCGAGAAGGAAGGCGCTTCCCTTTCTCTTTTTTATGTGTACGTTTGTATACATATGAGCGCAGTTCTATATCGGGAGGAAAACATGATCGATCTTACTCGTCGTAAACTACTGGCCGCCGGTTCTGCCGCCGCGGCATTCGGACTTGCAGGCGTCCGGCCCGCTTTGTCGCAGGCGTCTGTCGACTTTGCCGGCAAGACAGTTGAATGGTGGATGCCGTTCTCCGAGGGCGGGGGGTCCGACGTCTGGGCTCGCTTCTTCGCACCCTATCTGTCGAAATATCTGCCGGGCAATCCCAATGTTATCGTCCGCAATGTGCCGGGCGGTGGCTCCATCACCGGCTCAAACGAGTTCGTCGCGCGGGCAAGGCCCGACGGTCTGGCGATCCTCGGTACTTCCGGCTCCACGCAGTTCCCCTTCCTGCTCGGTGATGCACGCGTGCGCTATGACTACGCCAAACTCATCCCGGTGCTCGTCTCGCCGACCGGGGGCGTCTGTTATCTGCCTGCCAAGTTCGAGGTGAAGACTCCGGCCGAACTGGGCAAGATCAAAGATCAGGAACTGATTTACGGCAGCCAGGGCGCCACCTCGCTCGACCTGGTACCCATGCTCGCCTTCCGCCTGCTCGGTCTCAACGTGCGACACGTGTTCGGCATGCAGGGCCGCGGCGATGGACGTCTTGCCTTTGAACGCGGTGAGGCGACCATCGATTATCAGACCTCCTCCGCCTATCTGACCAACGTCAGGCCTTTGGTCGAAGCTGGTACCGCCGTTCCGATGTTCTCCTGGGGCGTTCTCGATGCTCAGGGCAATGTCGCCCGCGACCCGACCTTCCCCGATCTGCCGCATTTCGTGGAAGCCTACGAAATGCTGCATGGGTCCAAGCCATCTGGCGTGGAATACGATGCCTATCTCGCGTTCTTTGGCTCCGGTTTTGCGGCTCAAAAGCCATGCATGCTGCCGGAAGGAACGTCTGACGATATCGTTGCAACCTACCGGAAGGCCTTCGCCGACGCTGTCGCCGACCCAGAATTGCAGAAGGCCAAAGCGGATGTTCTGGGCGATTATGATCAGGCCGTCGGCGGCGATATCGAGCAGCTCTACAAGGTGGCAACGTCGATCAAGCCGGAAGCGCGCGACTGGGTGCGAAACTTCCTGACCACCGAATATCAGGTCAAGCTCTGACCCACGCGGTGCTCGCCGTCGGAACGGCGAGCACCGGCATTTGTTTGGCTGCCCGCAGCCGATAACACCCATCCTGGCATAGACGATCCGGCTCAAGAACAGCGGGCCTAGGGCGTTGTCTAGCGAAAGGACACCATTCGTGCTCGATGTCTTCATCACCTCGCTCCATAACCTACTGACGCTTCACCATCTTGGCTTTATGATGATCGGCGTTGCCGTCGGTCTGATCGTCGGCATCCTGCCCGCGCTTGGCGGTATTGCGGGCATGTCTCTGCTGTTGCCTTTCGTCTACGGCATGGAGCCCACGGCTGCCATTGCAATGATGGTCGGATTGCTCGCCGTAATTCCGACGTCGGACACATTCTCATGTATCCTGATGGGGATACCTGGCTCATCCGCTTCCCAAGCCACGGTACTCGACGGCTTCCCGCTTGCCCGCAAGGGTGAAGCTGCACGTGCCCTGAGCGCGTCCTTCGCCGCCTCCATGATTGGTGGTCTCTTTGGCGCCCTCTGTCTCACCGCTATCGTTATTGTGGCCCGCCCTATCATTTTGAGCTTCACCTCGGCGGAACTCTTCATGCTGGCATTGTTTGGGCTTTCGATGGTTGGTGTCCTATCCGGCAACAGCCTTGCCAAGGGAGTGGCAGCCTGCTCGCTCGGACTTGCCTTTGGTGCGATTGGAACGGCGCCGGCCAATGGCGGCGAGCGTATGACGTTTAACTCGCTCTATCTGATGAGCGGCCTCGAGATCACCATCATCGGCCTCGGAATTTTCGCACTGCCCGAGGTGCTCGATCTGCTACGCGGCAATTCGAGCATTTCCAGCACCGGAAAGCTCGGCCGCGGTTGGCTGGCCGGCGTCCGTGACACCTGGCGGGAAAAATGGTTGGTCTTGCGCTGCTCCACGATCGGCGCTTGCGTTGGACTGATGCCCGGTCTGGGCGGCAGCGTTTCCGACTGGATATCCTATGGCCATACGGTCCAGACCGCGAAGGATAAGTCACAATTCGGCAAGGGAGATATCCGGGGCGTGATCGGCCCGGAAGCCGCCAACAATTCCTGTGCCGGCGGCAATCTCATCCCTACCCTGCTCTTTGGCATTCCGGGCTCCGGCTCGATGGCGATCTTCCTTGCAGCGATGATCCTGATCGGCCTCCAGCCGGGACCAGGCATGGCGGATCCCAACCGCGACCTCCACTTGACATATACGGTCGTCTGGACGCTTGCGCTCGCCAATGTTGTCGGCACGGCTGCCTGCATCGCCCTCTCACCAAGCATCGCCCGATTGACGACGATCCGCTTCGTGTTGTTCGCACCCTTCATGATTCTTATCATCGTGTTCGGTGCATTTCAGTCGACACGTTCATTCGAGGATATTCTGGCGCTCCTGATTGTCGCCCTCACGGGTATCTTCCTGAAGCGCTTCGGTTGGCCGCGCCCGGCATTCCTGATCGGCTTCGTGCTCGCCGGCCAGGTGGAAACCTATTTCTACCAAGCGGTACAGTTCTATGGTTACACCTTCCCACTTCGTCCGATTGCGGTGGCAATCGGCTTGGTAACAATCGCTTCGCTCTGGTTCACCAGCCGGTCACGGTCGAAGAAGAAGGCCGGAGACGCACCCGGCGGTATCGTGACAGACATCGAATTCGAGCCGGAAGAGAATGTGACCGCGGTTGCCAAGAACCTTTGGCCGCAGGTCGCCTTCACTGCCGCTGCAGTCGCGTTCTTTGTGTTCACGATTATCGAAGGGGCGCAGAACTCCTTCCTCGACGCCGTGTTTCCGATCTCGGTCGGGATCGTCGGGTTTTTGATGGCCGCGTTCGTCTTGTTCAATCAGTATCGAGGCGCCATCGGCCAAGGGGACGCCGGTAATCTCAACTTCGATCAGGACAGCGGGCCGGACAACGGCAGCCTCTGGCGGTTTGTCGGATGGCTCGTCGGGTTCGTCGCCGCCATCGGACTGCTCGGGTTTACGCTGGCGCTGATCGGGTTCTTCCTGGCCTTCCTGCGGATCGTCGCCAAGGCAGGCTGGCTGCAGGTGGTCATACTAACGGCCGCTGCCGTGGGGTTCGTGCTCATGCTCACGTCCGTTCTGTACATGATCCTGCCGGGCGGCCTGCTCCAGCACTACTTCTACGACTCGATGGTCTGGCCCCTCCGCTGACTGCCTCCCCGGCCTGAGGGCCGGGGTTTATACGACTTTTTTCGATGTATGCAATCGCATCCATTGGTCCACAGATCTGAACGAGGACGAGTATGCCAAGACAGACCCCCATTCCCTGTATCCTGATGCGCGGCGGCACTTCCAAGGGGCCATATTTCAAGATGCAGGACATTCCCGCAAATCCGGAAGGACGCGCCCGTGTTCTTCTGGCGGCGATGGGATCGCCTGACGCGCGCCAGATCGACGGCATAGGGGGTGCCGACACGCTGACCAGCAAGGTGGCGATGGTCGGTCCATCGACCCGCGACGGCGTCGATGTCGACTACCTCTTCGCACAGGTCTCGGTCGACCAGGCCACCGTCGACACCTCGCCGTCCTGTGGCAACATGCTGTCTGGTGTCGGCCCGTTCGCCATCGAAAGCGGCATGGTGCCGGTGGCGGGCAACACCACAAGCGTGGTGATCTACGACATCAACACGAAAAGCCGGATCCAGGCCATCATCCAGACGCCCGATGGGGCCGTTAACTACGAAGGTGATGCACGCATCGACGGGGTTCCGGGCACGGCGGCAGAAATTCGGCTGAATTTCATGGATATCGTCGGCTCCAAGACCGGGTCGCTGCTGCCCACCGGCCACCCCGTAGAAGAGATCGACGGCATAAAGGTCACGCTGATCGACGTCGCCGTACCGATGATGATCTTCCGCGCCGCCGATCTCGGTAAAACCGGCTACGAGACAGCCGCCGAACTCGATGCCGACAAGGCCCTATTCGCTCGCATGGAAGCGATGCGCATGGAGGCGGGAAGACGCATGGGACTTGGCGACGTTACAGGCAAGGTCGTACCAAAGATGGCGATGCTTGGAGCCCCACGCGAGGGCGGCAATATCGCCGCCCGCTATTTCGTGCCGCACAAGACGCATGCCGCCTTTGCCGTGACCGGCGGGCTCTGCGTCTCTTCCTGTGTGATGGTGGCTGGCACGGTGGCCGACGGAATAGCCGATCGACCGGAGGGCCATGACTGCACGATCGCCATCGAACATCCAACCGGTATCATTGAGGTCGCGATGACGACAAGACCGAACGGCAATAGCATCGAGATCGTCGGCGGCGGCGTCATCCGCACGGCCCGCAAACTCATGGAAGGCTACGTGTTCGTGCCGTCCTACATGGATGAGGCAAAGCCTGCGGCGTGATCGCAGTCTTGCAGCATTCTTCCTTTCAGGAGCATCCTCATATCATGAAACTGCTTGTTCTTCCGGGCGATGGCATCGGACCGGAAATCATCGAGGCGACGGTGGCCGTCCTCGACGCGGTCGATCGCCGCCTCTCGCTCGGTTTCCACTATACGTGGCGCGACATCGGCTTTTCGTCGCTTCAAAAGACCGGAACGACACTGCCGCCGGACCTTGTGGACATGGCCCGGGGAATGGATGGCACGCTGCTCGGCCCCATTTCGCACCTTGACTATCCGCCCCGAGAGCAGGGCGGATATAACGTATCGGCCGCATTGCGAACCCAGCTCGATCTCTACGCCAATGTCAGGCCTGCCAGGACGCGCCAAGGGGTCTTCCACCGCGGCACCGACATGGACCTGGTGATCATGCGGGAGAATACCGAAGGCATGTACCCGGACCGCAACATGTTTGCCGGCAGCGGCGAATACATGCCCACCGAGGACGTAGCGATTTCGATGCGCAAGGTCACCGCAAAGGCGATCAATCGCATCGCTATAGCCTCCTTCGAACTGGCACGGCAGCGCCGAAGAAAAGTGACGGCAGTGCATAAGGCGAATGCCTTCGTGCTGACCGACGGCCTGTTCCTCAAGGAGGTGCGCAAGGTCGCGAGCGACTATCCCGACGTGGAACTGGAGGAAGTGCTGATCGATGCCATGGCCGCCCTTCTGGTTCGCCATGCCGATCGATATGACGTCATCTGCACGACGAATTTCTACGGCGACACCCTGTCGGATCTCGCCTCCGAGCTTTCCGGCAGCCTTGGGTTGGCAGGGTCGCTGAATTCGGGAACCGAAAATGCCGTAGCACAGGCACAACATGGTTCGGCACCCGATATCGCCGGCAAGGACAAGGCCAATCCGACTTCGATGATCCTTTCCGCTGCCATGCTGCTTCGCTGGCATGGTGAACGGCTGGACAAGACGCACTTTGTCGATGCCGCGACGAGGATCGAGCAGACGATCGACCGGGTGATCGCAGAGCCATCGACCCGTACGGGCGATCTCGGCGGCCCACTCGGGACGCGTCAATTCACCGACACCGTCATCTCCAGTCTCGCCTGAAACACCCCGAAACAGAAAGGTGCCGCCATGCGCGTCGGCACCGTCATCCTTGATACCCTATCCGTGTACCGGGCGATCGGCGACGAGCACACCATCGCCGTCGGCATAGATGTACTGGCCGGTTGCGAATTCGACATTGCCGAAGCGGACGGGCACACCCCGGATACCATGGCCCGTCTTGCCGCTCTTCTTCGGTGACTGACCCAGTGCCATGACGCAGAAATCCATCCCGGCAAGATCGGCGCTGTCGCGGATAGCACCGTTGATTAAGATCCCCTGCCAGCCGTTCGCCTGACCCAGCGCGGCGATCAGATCGCCCACGAGGGCGCAACGCAACGAGCCCCCGCCATCGACCACCAGCACCTTGCCGTGCCCGTCCCCTTCGAGCGTCTCGCGCAGCAGGCGGTTGTCCTCGAACGTCCTGATCGTCACGATCTCGCCGTGGAATCCGTTCCGGCTGCCGAATGACTTCCACTGCATTTCGCAGAAGCGGACCTCGGTATCGTTCGTATCAACGAGATCGGCTGTCTTGAGGCTGTTCGTCATGGCTTTTCCTTGGTGTTCGGTGCAGCGAGGACGCGGATGGGTTTTCCCTCCCGCCAGGCTTTGATGTTCTCGACCGTGTCGCGGTAGAAGGCGGCGTAGGCGCCTTCGGTGACATAGCCAAGATGCGGTGTGAGAACGGTGTTGGGCGCGCTGCGCAACGGGTGATCGGCAGGCAGCGGTTCGATTTCGAAGACATCCAGACCGGCCCTGATGCGGCCGGCGTTGAGCGCCTCCAGCAAGGCCGTCTCATCCACAAGGGGCCCGCGCGACGTGTTGATCAGCAGAGCACCGGGTTTCATCAGCGCCAGATCGTCGGCGGCAACGATATGTCGGCTCCGCTCGCTCAGGATCAGATGCAGGGAGACAACGTCGGCTTCCTGAAACAACGTCTTCTTGTCGACACGACGGACACCGACTTCGGCCGCTCGCTCATCCGTCAGGTTCTGGCTCCAGGCAATGACGTTCATCCCGAAGGCTTTCGCGATCGTTACCATGCGGCTGCCAAGCTTGCCGAGACCGACAAGGCCGAGTGTCTTGCCACCGAGGACAGTTCCGATCGTCTCCTGCCAGCCGCCGGCGCGGACACGGCGATCCTCACTCGGGATAAAGCGGGCGAGCGACAGGATCAGTCCCCAGGCGAGCTCCGGCGTCGCATGTGCGGATTCACCCGCATAGGTGTGGCAGACGGTGATGCCGCGGGCGACTGCTGCCTCCATGTCGATCGTGCGGACACGCGCACCGGTCACCACGACCAGCTTCAGCGACGGAAGCCTTTCGATCAGTGAGGACGGAAGCGGCATGCGTTCGCGCATGAGGCATAGGACGTCAAAGCCGGAAAGTTCGCGAGCGGCTTCATCCTCGCTGCCCAGATTATGCCCGAACCGGACGACATCGCAGTCGCGTCCGAGCGAGGCCCAGTCGGCCAGCGACAGCGCCACATCCTGATAATCATCAAGAACCGCAACCCGCAGCATTCTACTGTCCTTTCAAGAGAGCATTCGTATCGATCGACAGGCCCACAAGTGCGGCTTGTTCCGCAAGCATGGCGAGATCAGCCTCACCAAGGGGTATGCCGTGAGCAAGCCGCTCTGCCATCCGTCCCGCTTCGGGTTCTCCCGGCATCAGGATCGGCTGGTCCTCATCAAGGCGCGGGCATCCACGTGCACGTTCCACGAGGTCGTCCATGCGCGTCCGATAGGCGCAAGCGTCGCCAAATAGTTCCGGGCGAAAGGCAATAATGCTGTGCCCGACATTCTGCGGCCGATCCCGGTCACGATATTGATCGCCAACCTGGCCGCCAAAGGCGGCTCCGGTCATGACGCCGGCCAGCACTTCCATCATCAGTGACAGGCCGGAGCCCTTCGGACCGCCGAGCGGCAGCACGATCCCTTCATAGGCACGTCCTGCATCCGTGGTCTGCCTGCCCTCGGCATCGAGTGCCCAGCCGGTCGGAATGGCCTCACCCTTCTGCATGGCGCGCCTGATCTTGCCGCGCGCCACCACCGACGTCGCCATGTCGAGGATGATGGGTGGCGATCCGTTGCCGCCGGGAGCGCCGAATGCAAAGGGACTGGTGCCGAGAAAGGGGGTGCGTCCGCCCCATACGGGCATGCTGGGCGAGGCATTGGTAAAGACAAACGCTGCGTAACCGGCCTCGACGGCATCCAGCAGATAGCCCGCCGCCATACCGAAATGCGTACTGTTGGACACACCTGCTATGCCGATGCCATATTTTTCAGCGGCAGCGATGGCCTCTTCCAGAGCCCTGCGCGCAACTATGAAGCCGAGACCATCATCACCGTCGACATGCGCTGCTGCAGGCATCGGATGGGTCACGCGGATCTCCGGCCGAGCGCGTACGACACCCCGGCGCAGCCGGTCCGTATAAATAGCGATCCGCGAAATGCCGTGCGTGCCAACCCCACGCAGATCTGCGAGAACGAGATACCGGCCAACAATCGCAGCGTCTTCTGCGGAAAGACCAAGACCGCGGAAAATGTCGGCGACGGCATTCTCCAGACGCGGCGCATCGACGGAAAAAACGGCCTCCCCGGCGTTTGATGGCATGGCATTCTCCTCCGAGCCAGTGTCACGACACTGTCTGCGTAGCAGGTCATTTTCGGCTTGTATACTATTGTATCCAAAGAATGCCGCGAACAGCTAACTCGACATGTAGCTCTTCTTCGCTATCGTCAGGAAATCGCGAATCGGGCCGGAAAGCGGGCTGGAGGCTCGCCTCGCCATCAAGAGCGAGCGACGTGCCCAATGATCAGCCAGACTGGCGCTTACCAGATCTGTTCCTGCCAGCAGATGAAGGCTGGTGGAACGCATGAAACCGATACCGAAGCCAGCCTCGACCATCCGAACCAGCGAGGAGAATGTTTCCACATTCACCCGCTCGCCCAGCGCCCGGCCACTACTGGCGGCTGCGGCACTCAACAGCCGGTCGAGTGCACCGCTGTGATGGATACCGACGACTTCGTGTTCCGCGACCTCGTCAAAGCCGATCGGTACCGCCGATCGCAGGCGCTCAGCCAACACATGATCGGGCGAGCATATGACGAGGACGTTATCGTCCTCGAAGACACTCGTTTCGAAGCGATCGACATCATTATTGTCGGCAACAAAGGCGATGTCGGCCTGGCCGTCATCCATGGCAGCTAGCGCCCTCGCCGCCGACATTTCCTGGATGTCGAGGCGGACGCCCCGATGGCTTTCGACATAGTTTGCCAGCAGTTCGGGAAGCCTCCCGGACAAGGCGGAACTGGTGCAAGCCAGCCTCAAGGCCCCGCGCGCGCCAGTGGCGTAATCGACCATCTGTGTATCGAGGTCAGCGATCTGCCGAAGTATCTCCACGCAACCGCGGACATAGATCTGCCCCGCAGCGGTTAGCCGCACGCCCTGAACGGAGCGGTCGAAGAGCGCAACGCCGAGTCGCGCCTCCAATTCGCTGATCCGTCGACTGACGGCGGACGTTGCTATATTCTCACGCTCTGCCGCCCGCCCGATGGAGCCGAGTTGGGCCACCGAGACGACCAGTCGCGCCGTTAGCGGGTCGAAGGGCCGCATGCGCTCCTCCCGCGGTCGTAACCGAGACCGGCTGTTCGTCGAGGCCGAAGTCGCGCCGCACACGCCTCAGCATTTCCGCATCGAAGCGGTGCAGGTGAAAATCGTTGCAACGTCGGACGAGCGCAAAATAGCGCTCCAATGCGTTGACGACCTTGTGCAGGATGACCATTGGCATGATCTCTTCCACCAATTGTGGGTTGTTCGATACCCATGGTCTAACGGCTCCTGTTGCAGTGCGGTAGCACCGATTGGCGAAGGCGGCATCGCGGCTCGGCAAGACCAGACGCCACTGGTTAATCCTTATTCGCCGCCCCCATCAACCGCAACCATACCGGCAGCAGGAGCGGGGCGCAGACCACGATCAGCACGACGCGGAAAAGATGATGCAGGCTGACAAAGGCAGGGTCTGTATCGAGTGAAATGGCAATCAGGCTCATTTCCGGCAGCCCTCCCGGAACAAGAGCGAGAAGGCCAATTGCAAACGGCACATCAAGAAAGCGGTCCAAGCCCCAGGCAAACAGCGCTGCCATACCGAGGCTGAAGCATGTCAGCAGCGCACCAAGGACGATGCCTGTCGTCATGACGCGCCGCTCGACCCCGGCAAAATGCTGCCCGATCGTGGCGCCGATGACAATCTGGGCGACGGCAATGACAGGACCGGGAACATCAGCTGCCGTCAAACCCAGAAGATGCGCTGCCGCACTCAACGACAGCGGACCGGTCAGACCGGCGGCAGGAAGCCGAAGCCACTTGCCCAGCAGGAGCCCGAGGACGGCGCAGCCTAGTAAGACGAGGGTATCGGTAAGCGGCAGGGTCGCGGTCCAATCGATCGTGCGGTTGACACGTCCGTCACCGACGTCCGCCAGCAGGCCGGACAGCCCGAGCGAAGTTGGCACGACAGCGATCAGGAGGACCAATCGCGTTGCATGCACCATGCTGACGCTGCGGATATCGGCACCGAAAGACGGCGCGATCACGATCATTTCGCTCAAGCCGCCCGGTACGCCGCTGAATGCCGCTGTGGTCGGAGCAAGCCTGCCAACGCGATAACAAACATAGATGCCGAAGAGCGCCGTGATCACGGTGTAGGCCCCGACAGCCGTCAGACTGACCCACCAGCTCCCGACATGCGCCAGGACCTCCGGCTTGAAGGCGCTCCCGACCATGAGTCCGATGACAGCAATCATGGCGGTACGCGGACTGCGTGAAGCCGTCACACGTACGCCGACCACCGCCAGCGCCATGGTGACCGCCATCGCTCCCAAAAGCCAGCCGAGCGGCAGGCCGAGCGCATAACCGCAATACCCACCGCCAGTCCCGAGCGCGAGCGTTCGCATCGTGTATGGTAGGGAATGGTCGGGCTGGCCTGCCATTGACGCTCGCGTTTCGGTATCAGTCATGAGGAGATGCTATAGCTTTTCCGGCAGTCGTTGCATACCTTCGTATGCAAATGTACAATGCCATAGACAATCTACACGGGGTTCTATAGCCGGAATGCGCAACAACGAGGAAACGGCAGCCATGAGCCCGCAGAAGGACCTGCTTTCCAAAACCAGAGGACAGAGCACCTATCAGGCGATCCTGGCTGCGATCCGCGATGGGATCTACCGTCCCGGTGACCCACTGCGCGAAGAAGAGGTGGCGGCCCGCCTTGGCGTCAGTCGCACCCCCGTTCGCGAGGCGCTCGGTCGTCTCCAGGAAAAGGGCCTTTTGGAAGCCGCTCCCGGTCGCGGCGTAGCTGTATCGATCCTTTCCATGCAGCAGCTCTTCGAGCTTTACGCCATTCGCGAAGAACTGGAAGGTATCGTCGCCCGCTTTGCTGCACGCCACGCAACGGACGCAGAGATAGCCAATCTCGAGCGCATCAACGAAAAATTTGCCGCTGCCAGCGAAGACCCCCAGCTTGCCGCGCAGTGGAATCGCCAGTTTCACGCGCGGCTCTATGACGCTGCGCGCAACCGCTACCTCCGCCAGGCCGTCGAGGATCTCCAGGAAACGATAGCGCTGCTGCCCGACACGACCTTCGTCCAGGACGGCCGGACAGGCACCGCGACCGACGAGCATGTTGCGATCATCGAAGCAATCCGCCGGCACGATCCCGAGGTCGCAGAGAAGGCCGCAATCAACCACATCAAGGCAGCGCTCAATGTACGCCTCCTGATCACCAAGACGGAGAATTGAAGGGACAGCCTGGCTTGCGCCACCTCCCTTCACATGTCCGGCCAGACCGCGGCATGAGTACCAAGCGGAACCGGCAAGCTAGTCCAGGCGGTCGGATACCCATCGAACCGCAACGCCGGCCGCAGTGCCCTCACATGACCAAAAGCGGTGTCAAAGCCTTCCATAAGGTCGGAGACTTCCGCATGGCCCGGGTTGGCATGCGGCTGAAGGGGGTCGTCACCGAGGTCGGCGCGCATTTGCCACATCCACTCGGCCGTCGCCGAAAGCGACATTGCGGCATGCCAGCGTCCACCTGTCTCGTGGCGGCGGATCAAGGCGACCATCGCGGCAAAAGCGGCCAGATACCCGGACAGGTAGTCGAGCGGCTGGCACGGCAGAAGCGCGGGTCTGTCCGATAGGCCGTCGAGAGCCATGCCAGTGGTCGCCTGGACGAGACTGTCGTAGCCTCGACGCGACTGCCACGACCCCTCCTTCGAGAAGGCCGATAGCGACACCGAGACAAGACTCGGGTTGAACTCGCCAAGCGCCGAAGCCCCAAAACCGCGCTGGTCCAGCGAGCTGGGACGATAGGCATCGAGATAGATATCAGCATCGCGCGCCAATGTCCGCAGCTGCGTCCGTCCCTCCTCCGTCTCCAGATCAATGAAGGCCGAGCGTTTGCCGAAGCCGGTATCGATCACCAGCGAGGTAATCGACGGCAAGTTGGCACCGGCGATCCGAATAACGGACGCGCCATGCTCCGCCATGGTTCGGCCGGCCATCGGGCCGGCGATCACACGCGAGAGGTCAAGCATTCGCAGGCCACCAAGCGGCCCGCCGCATGCATGGCCAAACGGCTTGACGGGCCCGCTGGCCAGGCGTTCAAGGGAAATCGGTGATCCGCTGCCCCCCTCCACGCTCTCCCGTTCTGACACCCAGGCATCACGGGAGCGCACACGTGCCGCGCACAAACCCAGCCGGATTGCCTCTGCCTCAATATCGTAAGCACACCGGCTTGCAACCGCAGCCCGGACTTCTTCCGGATCCTTGCCCACTGAAAGCATATTGAGAAGACCGTCGCGCAGATGGGGAAAGTTCCCGTGGAGATAGACCCACTCGCCGTCTGCCGCCGGATAAAAGCCGGTGAAGGGATCGCGGAACTTTGCGGGCCTTCCATTGACCATGAGATAGCTGGAACTCGCCATCGCCACCTCGGCTGCCCGCGTATCCACGGCCACGGATGACACCTTTCCCGAGCGCAACTCCTGAATGCGGGAGACTGCAAGACCCACTGCACCTAGTGCGGCAGTGGCCATCGGTGCGATCGGCCAAGGCGTCGCGAGTACCTTCGGCCGCTCCTCGACGATGAGCCGCTCGACCGGAGCGTCGGCCCAACCGACGGCCAAAAGCAGTGAACGAAGCGGGTGCTCGACCCGACCCAGCGTCATGGTTGGCCTCCCGCGAATGATGCAACGGCGACCTCCCCCTGCATGAGCCGGCGTGCTGTGCGATAGACCGTGCAACTGGCCACGTCCCAGCCGGCTCCATTGGCCGCGACACGAGCACCAGCCGCAACGACGCCCGAAGGATGCCCTACGCGGAAGGTATCTGCCTCGGTAGGCGTGCTGGCAAGGCGATGGGCAAGGGATCCCCGGATGCCACAGGCAGCCGCCAGGCACATGGCGCCAGTGAGTGTGACGGCCCGGTGAACGCGTTCCATCGACAACATTCGAACGGCGATATCATGCTCGGCGGGGCCAAGGCGCCGGCCGTCCAGCGTCGTGAAAATGCCGGGTGATGCAATGACCGCTATCTTGGGATTGGCGAGCCCGACGCTGTCGGGAGAAACGCCCAGTCCGATCCGGACCGCCGCGAGACGCCGTAGCCTGTCCAGAAGCGCCATGAGATCGCGGTCCGCTTCGATGACATCAGGTAAAGTGGAGATGTCCTTTCCGAGTTGCCCGGCAGCCACGAAGACGACCGGATTGGTGGCATCCACGATTGAGACCTCGAATGAGCGGCCGTCGAGTTCAATGATTTCGATTGCTTTTCCGGTGGGGAGCAGACCAGACGTGACTGAACCGCCGGGGCTGAGAAACTCGAGCGAGATACGTGCGCCGCTGCCGGAAACTCCGTCTATTGTGAAATCCCCACTGGTCACTGCACTGTCCTGGTGGACAGGAAAACGGGCGTGGATGATCTTTTTTGTGTTGACCTGATGGATGCGAACCAGCGCCTCCCCATCGGCAAAGGACACAAGGCCCTCGTCTACCGCGAAAGGCCCGACCGCCGAAGAGAGATTGCCGCAATTGGCGCCCCAATCGACCACTGGACGATCAACTGCGACCTGTGCAAACGTGTAGTCGACATCCGCTTCCGGGTGGGTCGGCGGACCGATGATGACCGCCTTGGACAGGCTCGAACTCCCGCCGCCCAGTCCATCCAATTGTCGGCCATAGGGATCCGGACTGCCGAGAGCCGACAACAGCATGCTGTCAAGTGCATCACGATCAGGCGGGCAATCGCGGGCGTGGAAGAAAACACCCTTGCTGCTGCCACCACGGTAGAAGGCGGCCGGTACGAAGACTTGCGTCAATGGATTACCCTTCACAGGACCTGCGATGCCACACCGTTGACATCGCTGAAGTCCCATCATAATCATCGTATACAAATGCATGCAACAATGAAAAGAGGGCGAACCGTGCATGAGCGTGCGCTTAAACGGGTACGAAATCCGTGCCTTCTAGCGGGACACCGGCGAACCTGCCGCGACGCTCAGGCAAGAAGCCTCGATTTGGCAGGCGATCCAAAAAATCTGCACGCTTCACCATCTCGACGGCAGCTGGGTCGGCTGTATCATGTGCGGCATCTATCGCTTCCGGGCGCTCTTCCGCTACGCCAAGGAAGCGCGAGAGGGGTGGCGGTTGACGGGATGGCGCTGATAACATCCGCAGGCCCGACCAGATGTCAGTACGAGGTCAAACATTTGAGCTCAACCGGATAATGCCCCCAACCGGGATCTGGGGGCGAACATGGTGACAAGGGCCATCGGTTCGATACCCTATAGCCCAAGCTGCTCCAGCCGCTTCACGCCACTTCCTGCACGACAGGTTACGTTGGGTAGGATCGACCAACGTAGAAACTTTGCCGTGCAGCAGAATTAGGACAGGACAGGCCATGCGCGTTGACTATCTCGGTCTTGAAGCCTTTGTCGCGGTGGCCGAACTCGGCAGCTTTTCGAAGGCCGCCCGCAAACTCAACCTGACGCAAACGGCGCTGAGCCACCGGGTGCGCAAGATTGAGACGGACCTCAACACGCGCCTGCTTGTCAGAACCTCGCGCGAGATTTCCCTGACCAAGGCCGGTCAGCTGCTGCTACCGCAGGTTCGCGATCAGTTGGCGAACCTGGCAGAGCTTTATGAGGCCACCCGCGGAACGGGCCATGAGGCGCGGCGTTGCATGGTGTTCGCCTGCCTTCCGACGATCGCCAGCTATTACCTGCCCCATCTGATGAAGACCTTTTCGGACTGCCACCGAGGGTTTCAGGTGGTACTTCTAGACCAGCCGGCCGGCCGGATCATGGATCTGGTAAAGGAAGGCGAGGCAGAATTCGGCATCACCATTATCGGCGCCACGCCGTGGGACCTCGAAGTCGAATCGCTGTGCCGGGAGCCCTATGTTCTGCTCGTCAATCGGCAGCACCGTCTCGCAGAACAAACGAGCGTCACTCGTGAGGACCTTTTGGGTGAGCCGATGGTGCGGATACGGACGCAGTCTACAAACAGACAGCTGGTGGAAAACTCGCTCGGAGACGTTAGCAGGCAATTGGATTGGCGGTTCGAGGTTCAGAACGCGGCGACAGCCATGAGCCTCGTGGCGTCGGGTGTCGCACTGACCGTCCTGCCGCGCCTGACCATGCACCAATCACCGGCAAACATTGTCGGCCTGCCCTTTGCCGACGTCGATCTGTCGCGTAACATCGGCGCGATCAGGCGGCGGGGTTCGCCCCTCTCGCCGCCCGCGGAGGCGCTGCTGGAACTGATCCGCAACCGCCTCATGCACATCTGATTGCTGGCGGGGCAGGTTCCTTTGCAGGTGCCGCGTGGTCCCTACTCGCAACAAGCAAGCCGACACGTCATCCGTGCCTGCCCGGCGGATGAGCCTTGCGGATCACCGGCGAGATCACCTTGTCCGAAACGGGGAAATCCCATATCGCCGCCCCCCCGGCCCGACCGAATTCGGCAATCAGCCGTGGAAGGTCGGTAAGGTGTTTGACCGTCGCCCCTCCGATGCCGAAGCCGTTTGCGATAGAGGCAAAGTCCGGACGACCGAAGACAGCGCCTTCATCGGACAGGCCCTCGGAGCGGAGCTTGTGAATTTCGGAGCCATAAGCACCGTCGTTCAATACGCAGATGAGGATATTCATTCCGTGCCGCCGGATCGTCTCGATCTCCTGGATGTGCATCATCAGGCTACCGTCGCCGTCGAACAGTACCACCGTCTGATCCGGACGCGCGGCCGCGACGCCGATCGCGAAGGAAATGCCATTGCCGATCGCCCCGAATTCCCGGATCGTCAGGAACCGCTCTTGCGGTCGCGACCGCATGTGGGCGAAATAGAAGGAGCAATGGCCGGACGAATTCACCATTTCCCATTCGACCGGCATGTTCGCTTCAAGCGCCTCCACGACATCGCGCGGATCATGAAGCCCCGGCTCTGCTGCAAAGGGCTCCGGGTCGATCGGCGTCTCACGGATCAGCCGGGCCGTCTGTGCACTGCGCCACCTCGGCTGGCGCTGTTCGATGGCTTCCATCAATGCTTCGACCCCGAGTCTGGCATCGGCCCGAATATGGCTGTCAGCAGCAATGCGACCCTGGCTGACCGTCAGTGGCTCGACATCGATCTGCAGGACGTGCGCCTGTCCGAACAGCTTTCCGCCCTCGGCATTGTGATGGGCCAGGATGGTGCCGACGCCGATCACCAGATCCGCCTCGCCCAATAGCTCGCGGGCCGCGGCGGACGAGAAGCCGCCAACGATACCTATCGAGAACGGATCATCGTGGAAAAGCCCACGTGCCGGCAAGGTGGTGGCGAGAAGTGCATCGCAGCGCTCAGCAAGCCGGCGGCAGGCAAACCCGGCACCGGCAGCCACCGCCCCCATGCCCGCCATCACGACGATCCGCTTCGCCGAGCCGATAAGCTCCGCTGCCCTTGCGACATCGTCCGAATGAGGCGGGATCGCTCCGACTTTGGGGACGAGGTCCCGCGAGGGAACCGGTAGAACGTCCGGCCCTTCCCATCGGAGGTCCTGAAGATCGAAAGGAACCCCCACCACCACAGGCCGGCTTGTCGTCCGTGCCTCCAGAAATGCGTCCCGGATGGCTTCTGCCATATGGGATGGGTGGTGCAAAGGCTGGTAGGTCGCGCCGGCCGCACGGATGAACGGGGCCTGATCGATGGCCTGATTATACCAGGTTGCCTTCAGCGGCGCCTCGCCCGCGAAAATCACCAGCGGCAGCCTGGCGCGCACTGCGGCCGGCAGAGCTGTGAGTATCTGGGTCAGGCCCGGACCACAGGTCACCGTGGCAACGCCGACATCTCCTGTCTTGCGCGCATACGCCATTGCAGATGCGACGGCGCAGTGTTCGTGACGAACGTAGATCATTCTGGTGCCGAGACCAGCAAGTGTGGTCGCCCAGTTCATGTTGGCATCCCCGAGAAGGGCAAAGCATGTGGTCACGCCCTCCTGTGAAAAGGCCTCGGCGAGAACCTGATATGTCTTGCGTTCACTCACGCGGCAGCTCCAATGCTGTTGGTGTCATCATCGTGACGGTCAAGGACATGCCGTACGACCGGAGATCGCCATTCCGGAACAACTCCGGAACGGCCGAAAGTTATCGTAAGGGCCACGGCAGATCCGTGTAGGCCTGCAGCAAGCCAGGCGGAAAATCACGGCCGAGAAGCCCCGCAAAGGCAAGCATGCCTGCCACGCCCCCCACGGTGTAGAGCAAAGCCATCAGAGGCGTTAACCCGGCTCGGTAACGGAAGAAGGCTAGGAAGAAGAGCACCAACGCGATTACGAAGCCGAACAGGACGGACAAGAGGAGAAGTGCAGCAAACCAGGACAGGGTTCTCCATAGACCATGCGGCAGGTTTGCCTCCGCGCCGCCGGTCTCCAGATCGATGAACATGGGATGGCTTTCCGAGACGAGACGCATCTGTATCAGCAGCACCACGCAGGCAATCAATGTCACCGTACCGACGACGACCGGGAAGATCTTGTCGCCGACGCGCTCGATCAAAAGCGCATTGACCAAAGCCACCGTCACGTAGGCCGTAATACACAAGAGGAAGAAAACCGGGGTTCGCTTTCCGCCTGTCGCCGTAGCCTCCGTCTCGATAACGTGCTTGGCATTGCGCAGCCCCAACCACAGGGAGGCGACGGTAAGCGTCAGGATAACGAGCACGAGCGGCGAGGCGATGTAGTGCATCCCCGTTGCGAAATCACGAGTGAATCGCGCGCCGGCGATCTGGTTGGCCATATTGGCAAACGCTTCCAGTTGGCCCGACAGCACAAAGCCGATCAGAAACGCAGGTCGGGAATAATCGAAGCGCCGGAGAAGAATGCCAAGGAACCCGACGAAGATCAGAGCAATCAGATCACCCTGAGACATCCGCGACTGGAAGGCCGCGAACGCGATCACCATGAACAGGAGCGGCGCCAGGAGCGTGAAACGAACCTTCGTGATTTTGGCGATCTGGCTGGCAAGCAAAATGCAAAGGCCGGCGCCGAACAGTGTCGCAAGGGCGAGAGACCAGACAATCGTATAGGTGATGTCGAGATTCTGCCGCACCATGTGCGGCCCCGGTGACAGGTTGAGCAGCGCCATCCCACCCAGGAAGACCGCCATCGAGCCCGAACCAGGAATCCCGAAGATAAGAGTTGGAATGAGGGCTCCGCCGTAGTTCGCATTGGCCGACGACTCCGGTCCGATTACACCCCGGATGTCCCCCTTCCCGAACTGGCTCTTGTCTGCGGTCGATTGAACCGTATAGCCGTAGGCAATCCAGTCGACGACGGAACCGCCGAGACCGGGGATGATCCCAACAACCACTCCGATGATGGCGCACTTGGTGGACAGCCACTTGTTACGCCACCAGTCCCCGAGGCCCCGCAACCATCCGGTCCCGAGGCTGTTGCCCTGAGCGATGCTCTGATCTTCCCGAAGGAGCGATACGATTTCCGGAATGGCGTAGATTCCAAGGCCGACGATCACGATCTGCAGGCCGTCGACCAGATACGGCATGTCATAGGTTGCCATCCGCAGGCTTCCGCCGGCACCTGCCGCTCCTATCGTTCCGACAAGAAGGCCGAGCCCGGCCGCAATCACGCCCTTGAGCGGTACGCGTCCCGCCAGGATCGCCACCATGGACATGCCGAGCACTGCCAGCATCAGCATTTCCGGTATGCCGAACATAAGAATGAGCGGGCGGGCAACGAAAATGAAGGCGGTCAGCGCCAGCGCACTGATGAGCCCCCCATAGAGTGAGCACATGAAGGCTGCGGAAAGGGCACGCGCAGCCTCTCCGCGCCTCGCCATCGGGAAACCATCGAGGACCGTCGCTTGCGAGGACGCACCGCCCGGGATTCCCAACAGCACCGAGGAGAATGTATCCGACGTGGGATTGACGGCCAGGAGACCAACCATCAGCGCCAGGCCGGAAACCGGATCCATGCCGTATATGAACGGCAGCAGCAGCGACAAGCCGGCAATGCCGCCGATCCCGGGCAGGACGCCCACGAGAAGGCCCAGGAAGACACCGAGCAGCAGGTACATGATCTGCTGCGGCTGCAACAGGAGGAAGAAGGCCTCGCCGAGTGCCGGCAGGGCCGTGTTGAAGATATCCATCAGTGAGACCTTTCGAGCAGCGGGTTGAGGAAACCCGACGCGCTATCGTGCGTCGGGTTCACGCGTCACTGCATCGTGATACCGTAGTCGTCCTTCAGCCAATCGAGCACATACTGCTTCGCCTCCGGCGATACGGCGATTGCTTGCTCGTGGGCGACCTGCGCCGCTTTACCGATACCCTGAGGATAGACACCAAGGGTCTCTTCGGAGTTCTTCGCAAAATCCGGCTCCGCGATGATTGCTTCGAAGGCCTTGCTGTACATGTCGACCACCTCCTGGCTTGCAGAGCCAGGAAGATAGATGAGCTTTTGCGCGGCAAAGCCGGAAACGAAGAACGCCTTCCAGGCATCCCAGCCGATGCCGGAAGTCTCACATCCCTCGGTTGCCTCGCAAACCTCCTTGAAAGTGGGAATATCCGGGAACGTCGGGTCCCGGATGATGTTGCCGTCAGCATCGAGAGAGCCATAGGTAAAGGCGGGCACCGCAAGCTTCTGCTCCACCAGCGGCACCACGCTCTTCAGGTAGGCTGAAGACGTCTGGTAGTCGATATTGGCTTCACCGCGTTCGAACATCAGCCGGCCGTCACCGCGTCCTTCGATACCGAACACCGGATCGACCTGAAGGCCGAGGAGCTTGAATGCCAGAAGCGGGACGAGATCAAGCGTGGTGGCGCCCTGCGAACCGTAGAGGTACGATTCGCTTTTCAAGTCGTCGAAGTCGCCATCGAACCGTTCCCCGAGATCCGGGGGAAGAAAGACCACCCCGCCGGTACCGGATGAAAGGATCACCTTCCAATCCTTATATTCGTAGCGGACGCGCGGGTCGTCGAGCAGGTATGGAAACTGCGTACTGCCGGAGGGTCCGAAAATCAGGGTGCCGTCAGAAGTCGACTGCTGCTGGAACCAGTTGGCGCCTTCTGTCGATCCTGCGCCAGGGCGATAACGCACCACCACGGTAGGCTTTCCGGGTAGATGCTTGCCGAGCAGAGGCGCAAAGAAGTTCGCCCACGCGGCGGACCCCCCCGATTCTGCGAATGGAATAACGAATTCCACTGTTTTTCCGGACAGATCCTGTGCCTGGACGGTCGCAGTTGCGACAACGCCGGCCACCATCCCGCCAAGAACGGTGCGGCCCATATTCCGTAGGTTCATCAGATTTCCCTCCCATGATCACTGGCAGCGCTCGTAGCGCTGCCCGCGTGCAGCCGACGATCAATTCAATCGATGACGCAGCTCCTCCAGCCGCATGCGGCAGATTGCCACGGGGGGAATTAAGAGAAAAATTCTTACATCTCATTCATCGATGAATTTTGCTCACTATCTGCCTATGAATAGGCTCATCAGGCGCGGGGTGGTGCCAGCCGGCAGCATGCCTCAAGGCGACGGCTGCAGGGTCGGCTCGATCGACTGCTCGTAGAAGCGGGCCATGTTTCTGGCCGGATCGAGGCGACGGATATGCAAATGGTGGGGCTGCAGGCACATGGGCAGCAGGATCTCGTATAGCTTGCCTTGTCCACGGCCGCTGGCGCCAAGCGAGCGTTGCAGCAGCCCGAAATCCGATCGACCCTCTTCGTCGAGGACAACCGCCCTATCCCGTTGTCGTTGCCGGACGCTCCTCTCAGATGCGAATCGGCAGGCCGGTTCTGGCGACACCAATCTGCTCGCTCGCGATCGTCTTGATCAAGGAACTTTACGTTGAGTATTTCATAGGATCGAGGATAGACGCAGGCGAAGATTCTCCTGCTTAGCCGCGACCCTTCATCATGCCTGCCGAACGACAGAGTTGATCAGAAGACAATAGCGATTAGTGGTTGCACCAACGACCAGCAGAACTAGATTAATCTGGGATGTAAAAAAGTTGTTCGATCGTCATCCGGCTGTTTGTAATGCCCTGCTCATGGGAATATCGGCACAGAGTATCAATAGCATGTCGATTTGGCTCAAGGCCATAGGGCCAGTAATCCGCCCCCATGACCGCCTCCGCCTCACGGAGCTGCTCGCTCATCCATGGCAGCATGACGGCGTCGAAATTTGACTGATGCATTTCATGGACGGCGTAGCGCCGCCCGGCTTCAAATGCATCGAACACGATCTTGCGCAAATCCGGCGACTGAGTAACGAGATCCTTGCGAAGGCCGATGACGTGCATCAGCGGAAACAGCGCAGTTTTCTTGTAGTAGGCTTGTTCTTCTACAATCACATCGCGGAAAAGCCGCTGGATACCAGGATCGCCGTCGATGAAAGCCTGCGGCGCCCGTGGCGCGATGATCGCGTCTATCTCGCCGCGTTGCATCAGCAACCACAGCGTTTCGCCCGGCTTGAGCTTGGTGGTGCGGAAGGTATCCGGCAGGGTTACCGGAATTTTCTCGTCCCGCCCCGGCGCATCGATACCGCCGATTACCCAGTCGATATCCTCCGCCCGCACACTGTATTCATCCGAAAGCAGACCCCGGATCCAGACATTGGCGGTTAGCTGATATTCCGGCAGCCCGATCCGGCGGCCACGCAGGTCCTCGGGTTTGGTGATGCCTGCATCGGCGCGGATGTAAATCGCGCCGTGCCGGAACTTTCGCGAGACGAAGACTGGGATGGCCTCGTAGAGGTGTTCCCCGCGCGAGCATTGCAGCAGGTAGGAACTCATCGACATCTCGGCGATGGCGAATTCACCACCGAGCATGCCGCGCAAAAATACTTCCTCGGCAGGCAGGATCTTCCAGTCCAGATCATAGCCGACGATTGGAATGCGGTTTGCAATCAGCGGCCACGTCCGGTCGTAGGCCCCGCAGCCGACGGAAAGAAACTTGTTCACAGAAACTCTCCAAGGCCTATTTGTCGGAATAGCCGGCGATAATCCGGGCATCAATGATGTAGCGACCGCCGGCAGCCACGATCCCCGCACCCTTCTCCAGCTCCAGCCGCAGCGATACGACATCCGTGACGGGTTCGCCGCCCTCGAAGCCCTGGGCGCGCGCCAGACCGATCAGATCCGGCGCCGGATTTTCGAGCCGTTGGCCGATACCCTTGTTCTCGACAGGTCTGTTACGCTGCACCGCCATGCGTTCTTGGTGAATCTCATCGTTGAAATAGGAGCGGTTATTGGCCACGACGATCATCATCGGTAGCTGCAGATTGGAGGCGGTCCACAGCGCGTTCACGCCCATCAGGTAGTCGCCGTCTCCCATCACGCCGATGGTCAGCCTGCCGCTATCCCGCAGGGCAAGCGCAGCCCCGACGGTGTGGCCGGGGCCTGTGCCTACCGCACCGCCGCCATCCTTGCCGAGAAAGTCGAGCGGCGAGGTGAAGCGGCTGGCTGAGCGCGGCCACCCGAACGACAGGCGGGCAAAGGTGACGTCGCGGTCGCGTGCGAAGGCGGAGGCTGTAAATGCGAGCTGCTCTGCATTGAACGGCAGGCTGGCATCCGGCGCCAGTGGTGCGGCCAGTGCCCAGTGCGGACCTGCATCCGCAGCCGTCGCCAGCGGCGTCCAACTGCCCTCGCCGCGAATTTCAGCCAACAGCTGCGCGACAAAACTGTCCGGATCGGCAAGCACCCTGACGTCGGCTGCCGCGAGCGCCTGATGATCCATGCTCCAACCATTGGCCAGATAACCGTCAAGCGAGCAATGCATGATGGTCGCTGCCGCCGGAGTCTGGGTCTGGCTACCGCCACAGCGGGCGCTGAGGAAGCCGGCAAGATCGTGCCAGTCGAGTGACAGCACGACATCAGCGCCCTTTAGCAGTTCCGCTTCCGCCGCATCCGGACGCTCGCCGACCGGCGCCAGGACGTGCAGCTTGTGTTCAGTCGGGAATGCGGAGGCGTTGTGCATGGTGGTCATGACCACGGCACCCAGCGCCTCGGCCAGCGCGATGCGATTGTCCCATGCCTCGATTTCGCGCGAGCCGCGGCCGAACAGCAACACAGGCGATTTCGCAGTGCGTAGGATGTCGATGACGCGCTTCAGCGTGTCGGCGGAAGCCGCCGGAGAATCGGGGGCCGCATAGCGGCGCACGGCCGGAACCTTCACTTCGCGGTCGAGCGCTGTTTCCTGCATCTCGACTTCGAGGCAAACATAAACCGGTCCATGCGGTGCGGTACGACTGATCTGGTCGGCGCGAAGCACCGCTTCGATCGCAGCTTCGGCGGAGGTGGGCTGATCGTCCCATTTGACATAGTTCCGGATCAACGCTCCCTGGTCTTTGGCGGTATGGATCCAGTCGATCCAAGGCCGGCGTTTATGCGCATCGGCCGGACCCGTAGCGCCGATAATCAACATCGGACGGCGGTCGCACCAAGCGTTGAAGATCATCATCGACGCATTCATAACGCCGACATTGGCGTGCAGGGCAACCGCCATCGGTTCGTTGGCGACCCGCGAAAACCCGTCGGCAATCGCCACCGCATGCGCCTCGTGCAGGCAGACGATCATCGACGGATCATGATTGCCGAGGTGGTTGACGATGCTGTCGTGCAGGCCACGGAAGCTCGATCCGGGCACCAGCGCGATATAGCGGTAGCCGAGTGCCCTGATCGTGTCGGCGACCACATCGCTGCCCCATACCACGGGGCCGTCGGAGATGCGCACAGGTGTCTCATTCATATCTGATAACTTCCAAAAGACGTCTATTAGGGTGTCGCTTGACCGCGACACCGCACGATCATGCTGGGCTTAACGGGCTACTCGACAAAAACTTCCTCACGCCGCTTGCTGACCTTGGGCAGGAATCCGATACCGAGCATGACGATCGCCAGCAGCAGAAAAACCAGGCTGATCGGCCGTTCGACGAAAGTGAGTATGTCGCCACGCGAGATGATCAGTGCCTGGCGCAGGTTCTCTTCCATCATCCGCCCGAGTACGAAGCCGAGCGTCAGCGGCGCCGGCTCGAAATTTAGCTTGGCAAGGCCGTAGCCGACGATCCCCAGCCCGCCGAGCATCAGGATGTCGATCGGTTCGCGGCGGATGAAATACACGCCGAGACAGCAGAAAATCATGATGCCGACGAACATCAGCCGGTAAGGCACTTTCAGCAGTTTCACCCACAGGCCGACCAGCGGCAGGTTGATCACCAGCAGCATCAGATTGCCGATCCACATCGAGGCGATGATGCCCCAGAAGATGTCCGGCGTCTTGCTGATGATCTGCGGACCCGGGACTATGCCGTGGATGGTCATGGCGCCGACCATCACCGCCATCACCGCATTCGGCGGAATGCCGAGAGTCAGCAGTGGAATGAACGAGGTCTGGGCGCCAGCGTTGTTGGCACTTTCCGGACCTGCAACGCCTTCGATGGCACCGTGGCCGAAGCGGCTGGGATCCTTCGCCAGCCTTTTTTCCAGCGTATAGGAGGCAAACGGCGCCAGCACCGCGCCATTGCCGGGCAACAAGCCGAGGATGGAGCCGAGCAGCGTGCCGCGCATGATCGGCTTGGCCGATTGCTTCATTTCCGCCCTATTGGGGAGCAGCCGGCCGATAGCTGCGGTGCGTACGGTGTCGCGGGATTCGCCGTGCTCGAGGCTGCGGAACACTTCGGCCATCCCGAACAGGCCCATGCCGAGCAGCGAGATCTCGATGCCGTCTGAAAGCCAGCGCTGGCTGAAGGTCATGCGCAGTTGGCCGGTGGTCAGGTCCGGACCTATGCCGGCCAGCAGCAGGCCGACCAGCACCATCAGTATGGCTTTGAGGATCGAGCCACGGGCCAGCAGGATGGCGAAGGCAAGGCCCATTACCATCATCGAGAAATATTCGGCCGGGCCGAAGATCAGGGCGATGCTGGCAAGCGGTATCGCCATGGCGGCCATCAGTAGCGTCGAGAAACAGCCGGCGAAGAATGAGCCGATCGCAGAGATACCGAGGGCAACGCCGGCCCGGCCCTTGCGTGCCATGGCATGGCCGTCGAGCGCGGTGACGACGGCGCTGGATTCGCCGGGGATATTGAGAAGAATGGAGGCGGTCGAGCCGCCATACTGAGCGCCATAATAGATGCCGGCGAGCATGATCAGCGCCGAGGTCGGCTCAAGGCCGAAAGTCAGCGGCAGTAGGATCGAAATCGTGGCGATCGGCCCGATCCCCGGCAGCACGCCGATCAGCGTACCCACCAGGCAGCCGACGAAGCAGAGGATGATATTCTGCATCGTCAGCGCGACGGCAAACCCGAGGCCGAGATGCCCAAAGAATTCCATCATCGGATTCAGATCCTTATCGAAAGACTGTGAATGACGAGGATCGGCAACTGTTGTCCGAGCAGGACTTTGAACAGCAGGATGCAGAAACCGGTCAGCACGACGGAAAAAATGATCAGTTCGCGCAGCCGGGCGTCCTGCGACCCCCAGCCGGCGATCATCATCGACAGTGGCGCCGCCACCAGGAAGCCCGGAACCTTGATCGTCAGGGCGAAGGCGATCAGCCCAAGCGACACGAAGACCGGGCCGCGCACATGCCAGCGCTCCAACGGCTCGCTCTCGTGCAGCAGGCTGAGCACGACCAGGACAACCCCGCCCAGGCCGATCAGCAGTGCCACCGTGCGCGGCACCATGGCCGGGCCGATCGAGGTGACCGTGCCTTGGGAAAGATTGCTCAGTGACCAGACTGCGATTGCTGCGAAGGCAATGAGGATCAGCCCGGAGATGAGGTTCTGCGATGATTTGACGAGATCTGTTTTCATGGTCTGATGTTTCCTCCCCGGCGATGCAGGACCGCGCGAACGCGATCCTGCTCGGCGATGAATGCTTGGGGCTATTCGACGGTCACGCCGATGGCCTTGACCATCTCGCCCCATTTCGCGCCCTCTTCCTTCACATAGGCAGCGACTTCAGGAACGGTGCGGATATGAAGCTGGTAGCCCATGTCGCTGAGCTTCTTCTGCACTTCGGGTTCGGACATGATCTCGTTGATGGCTCCGTTGAGCTTCTCCACGACTTCCGGGGGTGTCTTCGACGGAGCGAACAGCCCGACCCACGATTCGGCGATGAACGGATAGCCGCCCTCGGCATAGGTCGGCACGTCCGGCATGGCCGGGTTGCGCTCGGCGCTGGCAACCGCCAGGCCGGTCAGGGCCTTTTCGACCACCTGCGGAGTCACGCCGAACGAGGATGCGACCATGTTGACCTGATTGCCGAGGGCGGCCTGGACCGAGAGGGCGCCGCCGCGGAACGGCACATGGGCAGCGTTCACCTTTGCTATCACCTTGAGAAAGTATTCGGCAGCGATGTGCGAGCCGGAACCGACGCCGGCGGTGGCGAAGGTGATTTCTTTACCCTGATGCGCCTCGAGGAAGGCCTTGAGCGTGCCCGGCTGCGACGGATGGGTGGCTATCGTTTCCGGCGAGGATACCGGGACGGCAATGCCGGTCAGGTCGTCGAGCTTATAATCCAACGACTTGTAGAGCGTCGGGTTGATGGCAATCGCTGTCGTTGTAACCAGGATGTTGTAGCCATCCGGCTCCTGATTGGCGATGAACGACGCCGCCGTGTTGCCACCGGCGCCGGCGGTATTTTCGACCGTAACGACGGTCTTCCATTTCTTGCCGAGTTCATCGCCAAGAATGCGTGCATAGGTATCTGCAAACCCACCGGCGGCAAAACCGACGGTCAGTGTGATGCGGTCCGACGGATAGTCGGCCGACTGGGCGAATGCCGGAGTGCCGCTGATCAGCAAAACGGCTGCAAAGGCTGTGCCCGCGGCAAACCGCGAATGCTTTGTAGTAATCATTTTTTCTCTCTCCCCTTGGTTGATATCGTCAGCCGTGGTGGTTGGCCTCCCCTACCGCGCCGGCCGTTTCAAGTTCACGTGGATGTGCTTTTCCTGGGTGTAGGCGAGCAGTTCTTCCAAGCATTCCTCCCGGCCGAGACCGGACTGCTTGTAGCCGCCGAACGGCGTGCCGAGAAAATGCCGCGACACTTCGTTGATCCAGACGTAGCCGGCCTGCACGTTGGCTGCGAGCCGGTGGGCATTGCGGATATCATTCGTCCAGATCGAGCATGTCAGGCCGTACTCGACGCCATTGACCTGCCGCAGCATCTCGGCTTCGTCCGACCAGCGGAAGATCGACAGCACCGGCCCAAACACTTCTTCCGTGGCAATCCGCATCGACTGGGTCACATTTGTAAACACCGTTGGTTCGACGAAGAAGCCGTTCACAAGCTGCGGATCCGTGGAACGTTTGCCGCCATACAGCAGCGTCGCCCCTTCGCTCTTCGTCTGCTCGATGAAGCCCAGCACCTTATCCATCTGCATCTGGCTGATGATCGCGCCCATCGTGGTGGCCGGATCGGTCGGATCGCCGGGCTGGAATTTTGCCATCCGCTGCTTGACGCGTTCGACCACCTTGTCGTGGATGGACGTGTGCAGGAAGGCGCGGCTGGTCGAGCCACAGGACTGGCCGCACCAGGTGAAATTCATGCCGGCGATGACGCCATCGGCCACCTCGTCGGCATCGGCATCGGCCATGGCAACCAGCGCGTTCTTGCCGCCGAGTTCCAACAGGATCGGCTTGATGGTTTCGGCCGCCGAACGCATGACCGCGCGGCCGGCGGCAACGCTGCCGATCAGCGATACCATGGCAATGTCGACATGCGAGGCAAGTGCCGCACCTGCGTCACGCCCGCCTGGCAGCACGTTGAACACGCCGGGCGGCAGGATGCCATCGACCAGTTCGGCAAAGCGCAGTGCGCTCAGCGACGCCTGTTCCGGTGGTTTGACGATGACGGTATTGCCGGCGGCCATGGGGGCTGCCGATTTGGCGGCGCAGAACATGAAGGGATGGTTGAACGGAATGACGCGGCCGATGACGCCGCGCGGCTCGCGGACGGAAAAGTTGATCGAGTCCGGCCCGAGCGGAACGGAACTGCCCTTCATCTCGGTGACCAGTCCGGCGAAGAACTCGTATTGCGACGCCGCATTGGCAACGTCGCGCAGCATCTCTTCGACCGGCATCCCGCCGTCGATGGCATCGATCAGCGCCAGCTCGTAGGCATTGGCGCGGATGATGCCGGCGACCTGCCGCAGGATCTTCGCCCGCTCGGCAGGCGCCACCCGGCGCCATTCGAGATAGGCAGCGGCTGCCACCGCCACCGCCGCGTCAACGTCGGCGGGGCCGGCTTCGGCAACGTCGCCCAACGATTCCCCGGTGCTCGGGCTGATGACGCCGGTGCGGCAGCCGGAGATCGACGGGTGCCAGGCGCCACCGTAATAGAGTTCGCGGTGGTTCGGCAGGCAGTCGTTGACGGATGCGCCGGCGGCTGGCGCGTTGGAGTGTTCAAATTTAGCGGTCATCGGTTTTCCTCTTCCCAATTCCGGGCGGACCATGGAGGCGAACCGAAAAGCTCGCGCGAACTGGTGCCGCTTTCAAAAAATGCTTCGGCAATGCGGCGGCGAGATAAAATGGGATCTCTTCCATACTCATAAGTTTCATAGGCCTGTTACAGCCTGCGCGCGGCCTCATTCAGAGAATGGTGCTGATATCCTCCAGATCGAACCGGGTACCGCGCGGACGCAGGCTTGCCGGATCGCCGTAACCGATATTGATCAGGAAATTCGACTTCACCCGTCCTCCCGGGAAAAACGCTTCGTCGACCACATCGTGCAGAAAGCCGGACATTGGTCCGCAATCCAACCCCAGCGACCGCGCCGCCAGCAGCAGATAGGCGCCCTGTAGCGTGCCGTTGCGGAAGGCAGCCCTGAGCGCAAGGTCTGGATCCGCCTCGTATACGGCAATGCGATCCAGGGCATGCGGTGCCAAAAGGTCGAAATGCTTGTAGAACTGGGTATCGAAGCCGAGCACCGCGGTAACAGGTGCTGCCATGGTTTTGTCGACATTGCCGGGTTTCAGTCCTGGTAGCAGCCGCTGCTTGGCTTCAGCCGAACGAACGAAGACTATACGCATCGGGTTACAGTTGCCGCTGGTGGGCGCCATCTTCGCCAGATCGTAGATCTGGGTCAGCACTGCGTCGGTCACCGGCTTGAGCAACCATCCGTAATAGGTCCGCGCTTGCCGAAACAGAAGATCCAGACTTGCGTCCTCCGCAACTTGGCGGCCAACTCCCAGGGTGTCCATGCGTGTTCCTCCGTTGCAAATGAGATAACATCGCGCTTGCCGGAATGCGCATTAGATCTATAGCTGGCCGATAAGAAGTAGCTATAGCGGATGATCAACCGAGACGAACGGCGCGCTGTCCTGCACGGTATACTTCTCCTGCGCCCAGTGATCGGCGGCTTTTCAGCCGTCGCATTCTTATCGGGGGAAAACTTTACAATCGAACAGCTTGCGCACCGTTCTGACAGTACCGGCGCCGTGAATGGAGCCGTCATCGACTACATCGAGGAAGACTTCCATCATCGCGGTTGGATGCTCGATCCTAAAACGATGGTCGGCCGGCGCCACCGCTTGTCGGCAGCGGTGCTGCCGGCAAGGAGCGCGGCGGTGGCAACCGTCACCGCCGCCAGCATCCCGACACCGCGGCGCGTGCGCCCGGAACTCCGGCGATCTCGGTATCCCCGTCACAGCGAACGCGGCCGTTCGGGGTCTGGATCCGCGCCATGCCCACCTCGCCGATATTCGACAGTAAAACCGGACTTCCGTCTCATCGCGACTTTCGCGACAAGACCCCGCTCGATCGACGCCGGCTATGATGTTGCCGCGGGCCTGCGCATCGCTATCGATCGGCTGATCGACAAACACCTCCCGGAAAGGTAATCGACGTCAGCGTCGCCACGGGTCGAGGGTGACGTCACGGCAACCTTCGAGGTCAGCGGATGGGCGCCTCCGATGCCGTCCATCTGGCGGATATCCGGCGAGGTCATGATCTAAGGCAACAGGGCGTCGCAGTTCGCGGTATCCAGCCGTAAGTCACGCGCCAGAAAAAATAGGCGCCTTTGGAAGGCCCCTACACATCCACGGGCAGGGAATGCCGTCCGCAGATTTATTTCAGCCCCTTGGCAAGTGCCACGCGCATCTCAGGCCCGGTTCCCCTGCCATTTTAAAATCTCGGACTGTCCATAAGATAATGCTATTCCAATAGCGATAGTTCGGTGGTTGCCATCCTGGCGATAGCAAAAACTTATCGCGAAAGCATGAAATCCGACTTGGCTAGTCCCGCAAATTGCCGGACATCAGGGGGAGGCGCCCGGCGACATTCCTCGGGCGTTGAGAAAGATCGGCTGGCTCCTTGCGTCTTCGACGGCCCGATCAAGGGCCAGTGCTTCCACGCCTATGTCGAACAGCAACTGTCCTCAAGCTAGCCTACATCGTCATCATTTCATTTTGCACAGGGGAATCATCACCTGCCTTTCGGTGCCGAGACGCAGCCAGGTTCGACTGCGCCTCTTCAGTTCTGGCAGACAGGATAGATCTAGAGTGGAGTTGCTCGACTGTCAGGAAACGGAATGCTCCACCGGCGCATATCGCCACGGCTTAACCGAAGCAGGCCTGCCTTCGATCAAGAGAGCAGTGCTGCGGGGGGACGTTTCGGCGATCACCTTGCCACGTCGAACGACTGCAAGACGGCTCGCCCTCAAGCGCACTGCCTCGATAGCGTCGCGGGCATCCAGCAGCACGAAGTCCGCATTGCAGCCCGGGCTTACGCCGTATCCCTCGAGACCAAAAGCGCGTGCTGCGTTTTCGGTAATCGCACGAAAACACGCTTTCACCGCGTCCTGGCTCGTCATGTGGCCGGTATGGACCGCCATGTGCGCAACATCCAGCATGTCGGCATTGCCGAATGGATACCATGGATCCATGCAGCTATCCTGCCCGAAGGCGACGTTGACGCCGAGCGCCATCAGTTCCGGCACCCGCATCATGCCGCGGCGCTTCGGATAGGTGTCATGGCGTCCCTGCAGCACGATGTTGGCCACCGGATTGGGTATGCAATGGATCTCGGCTTCGGCGATTAGCGGCAAGAGTTTTGAAACGTAGTAGTTGTCCATCGAATGCATGGACGTCAAATGCGAGCCAGCCACCCTTCCATGAAGTCCGAGGCGCTGGGTCTCGTAAGCAAGCGTCTCGATGTGGCGCGACAGGGGATCGTCCGTCTCGTCGCAATGCAGATCGACCATGAGGCCTCGTTCTGCTGCGATCTCGCATAGCGCTCGCACCGAAAGGCGGCCGTCCTCCATGGTCCGTTCAAAATGGGGAATGCCGCCGACGACATCGACGCCCATATCCAGGGCGCGAAGAAGGTTGTTTTCCGCGGTCGCCGAGCGATAGAGCCCATCCTGCGGAAAGGCAACCAATTGGAGATCCAGGTAGTCCTTCACGAGATCGCGGACTTCCAGCAAAGCTTCGACACCCACAAGCCTGTCGTCGCAGACGTCGACGTGGCTTCGCACGGCAAGCAGCCCTTGCGAGACGGCAAGGTCGCAGTAACGCAGGGCGCGTTCGATTACCGCTTCCTTTGTGAGAAGCGGCTTCAGTTCACTCCAGAGCTGTATGCCTTCCAGTAGCGTTCCTGAGCGGTTCAGCCGCGGCGTTCCGAGTGAAAGGGTTGCGTCCATATGAAAGTGAATATCGATGAACGGAGCGGTAACGAGCTTGCCGCCCGCATCGATCGTCCTCGCAGCTTCAGCGGAAATACCAGCCTCGACCGCAACGATGCGACCGCCGTTGACGGCGATGTCGATACCCGTCCGTTCATCCACGAGGTTGGCATTCTTGACGAGAAGGTCGAAAGTCATAGGGAAGCTCCCGGTTCTGGAAATCTCCAGGTTCTATTTCGGTTGACGCTCTTGCGGTCGAAAATACCCGCTCGTAGCTGGCTGCGCATGGTCATTGCTATGACGAGAACGCCTCCCGGATGGAGGAGACGATGTCAGGCACCACCTGCTCGATCACCGCCCTGCCCTTCTCAGAACTCGCGGATCGTGCCGGGCTCAACACGCCGTCGGAAGGAATCCTGGATGGATCGATCGGATACTTGTCGTAGACCGGGAAATCTGCGGCTGGATGGTCCGGAACCAAGTCCGCCCGAACCAGATCGGGGCGGACATAAAGCATGACGGATGTTTCCATGACCGCAGCGTGTTCGAGCGCCCAGCTCAACAGGCCTTCCGGGAAGAGCACCTTCTCGGTGTCCGCGTTGATGTATTCCCAGTAGCCGATCTTAAGGACCTGGAGGTCGCGATTTCCTTCGCACCGCTGATCACGCAAGGCCAGATCGATCGCCTCGACGATGAACCATTGGTTTTCCATATGGCCATCGAAAAGAATTATCTTACGTATGCCGTGCCGAGCGAATTCGTTGACGAGGTCGCGCACCGTGGCGATCAGCGTCGAAGCATCGAGGCTTACCGTACCCGGAAAATGGTTGCCGCCGCCGGTCTTGGGTTGCGATTTGTAGCCGTAACTCACCGGCGGCGCGACAATGGCGTCAAGCTGGGCGGCGATGCGCATCGCGATCTCCTCCGGCAGGATGACGTCGGTCGAAAGCGGCAGGTGAGGACCATGCTGCTCCGTCGAGCCGACCGGAATGATCACGATGGGATCGCCTTCGGTGACCCGATCGGCGAAATCGTACCACGTCATTTCGGCGAGTTTTACGCGAGATGCCATGATCGTCCTCATGTGTCCGATGCCCAGCGGGTGAGGCCAATATCCATGGCGTGGCAACGCTGGATGATTTCGGTGAATGCGGGTTCGAGTTGGCGGTTGGCCTCTTCCACACCCAGCGTATATTGCTGGAACTCCGGCATCAGCGAGCGTAGCTCGGCCAGCAGCGCGGCTTCATCGACCTTGGTGAGGCACCCGTTTTCGACCACGACTTCACCATTGACGAAGACCTTCTCGATCGATGTTCCGTCCTCGCAGTAGACAAGATGGTTACGGATGTCGTTGAGTGGAGAAAAGTTCGCAGTCGTCATGTCGATCACGAGAAGATCGGCCTTCTTGCCGGCTTCGAGCGATCCTGTTTCCTCATGCAGCATGGCGGTCCGGGCGCCGCCCAAGGTTCCCATATGAAGCACCTCGGATGCCGTTAGCCAGCGCGAAGTATCCGGGTTGTTGACCTTATGCATCAAGCCGGCGGCGTGCATGACGTCGAACATGCGCGGCGTATCGTTGGAGCATATCCCGTCTGAACCCAGACCGATATTGACGCCGGCGTCGAGAAGCTTGCGCACCGGAGCGGTACCGGAACCCAGCTTCATGTTGGAGATCGCGTTGTGGGCAACCGAGACCCCGGCACGCCCCATGCGGGCGATGTCGTCGTCCGTCACCCAGATCGAATGAGCGATTGTCGTCCAGGGATGAAGCAGGCCGAGTTCATCCATATAGGCCATCAGCGACTTGCCGTAGAATTCCGGACCGGTCACAAACTGCACTTTGGTTTCAACGATGTGGGTGTGGTAGGGCGTGCCCCATTGCCGAGCGAGGTCGTTCGCCGCAAACATCAGTTCCGGCGTGCAGCGCTGTGGTGCTGACGGCGCCAGCATGGTGCGGATGCGCCCGGACCGCCCATGGAACAGGCGGTGCGCTTCCTTCACGAAGGAGAGATAGTCGTCGACGCCCATCGGCGTGATCTTGCCTATCTCGTCCTGGAGGTGCTGAGAGACATAGTCCCGCGTGAACGGAATGGTATCGAGGAAATTGCGGTCGACGACATGCGCCGAAACAGTGGCGCGAATGCCGACGTCGTCGTAAGCCGCGATCGCCGCTCCCATCAGCTCTATCTCCCCGCGAGGGCTCTCGTACAGGTCATCGGTAATGCAGGTGACGCCGAACTTGAGGGACTGCATGGCGACAAGCATGCTGCGCAGATAGACAAGGCGTGGCGGCAGAGCCTTAGCGGCGAGGATTGGATAGGCATAGAGCATCCAGGTTTCCAGATGCATGTTGTCGTAACGTCCCTTGAAGAGTGCTTCGTTCGAATGCAGGTGGGAATTCACCAGACCCGGCATGACCAACCGATCCGTGCCATCGATGATATCTGCTCCCTCCGGGGCCTCGAGCGTTTCCCCGATCGCCGCAATACGGTCGCCTTCGATGAGGATATCGCCGCGGAAAGGCTCCGTTCCGTGGGCGCCGCCCATGGCAAGGATGGTTGCTCCCTTGATCAGTGTCGTCATCTAGTATCTCCATGGGATGGCCGCGCGAGGCGGGATGATTAGTGGGCGACGAAATAGGCGCTTGCCGGATCCCAGCTCGCAACGACCGTATCGCCGACCGCCAGGGGATTGCTTTCGATGTCGCGTGACGACAGCTGGCTCCTCAGCGTCACACCGCCTTCGGTCTCCACGATTGCGGTAATGGATGCTCCCATCACTTCCATCATCGCGATGCGACCGGGCACCTGGTTGACGGCGCCCGAGAGTGATCTCGCAATCTCGACACGGTCCATGGCGACGACCAGAGACAGCGCCTCACCAACTTGAACAGGCTTGAGTGCCGGTGCCTGCGTGCTGAGACGGCCGATTGCGCTATCGGCAGCAACGCCGGACGCATCCGCATACAGGACCTTGACGTCGAGAATGTTCGAGGCGCCGAGAAATTCGGCGACGAAGCGATTGTCGGCGCGACGGTGGATCTGTTGTGGCGCGCCGATCTGCTGGACGGTACCCTTATCCATGATCACAACCCGGTCGGCCATGGCGAAGGCTTCCGAATGACTGTGGGTGACACAGACGAAGGTGATGCCGAGTTCCCGGTGGAGGCGTACAAGCTCGGTCTGCATGCTGACCTTGAGGTGCGGGTCCAGCGCGCTCAGCGGCTCGTCGAGCAGGAGGAGTTCCGGTTCGGTGGCGAGCGCCCGGGCGAGTGCGACGCGCTGACGCTGGCCGCCCGAAAGCTGGTGCGGCATGCGTTCGGCAAATGCCGCAATGCCCATCCGTTCAAGCCACTCATCGGCCTTGACGGTGCGATCCTTTGCGATCATGCCCCGCTGCTTCAGCCCGAACTCGACATTGCGGCGAACACTCATGAAAGGAAACAGCGCGTAGCTTTGCCAGACCAGAGGCGTATCCCGCCTCCACGGAGCGTCCTGGCTGACATCGCGTCCCCAGATTCGGATCTGGCCTTCAGTCGGCGCGTCGAGACCGGCAATCATCCGAAGGGTTGTCGTCTTTCCGCAGCCCGACGGACCCATCAGGGCGATGAACTCACCTTTCTGAACGGAGATCGAGACATCCGAAACGGCGGACTGCTTGTCGAAGCTTTTCGATAGGCCGTCGAGTTCGAGGATCGTTACACTCATGTTCGCTTTCGCTTTCTCATCTTAACGTCTGCCGGCTTTCGACCTGAATGCGAGAGCCTGTGCCAGGATCACGAGCAACATGCTGGTCGTGAAGACCAATGTGCCGATGGCATTGATGCGCGGGCTGACCTGCCCCTGCAGCAGGGCAAGGACCCTGACAGGAAGGGTTTCGTTCTGGCCCGAGATGAACCACGCGATCATGAATTCATCGAAGGACACGGCGGCGGTGATGAAGATCGACGCAAGGATCGCCGGTGCGCAGAACGGGATCACGACTTCGCGCAACGTCGCCCATGGACCCGCCCCGAGGTTCCATGCCGCTGCCTCTATGTCCGGGCCGAGTTCGGCCAGCCGCATGCGGATCAGAACCATCGCGAACGGTGCGCTGATGACGACATGGGCTGCGATGATGCCGAACAGGGTTCCCGACAAGCCGATGCGCCCCTGGAAGGTGAGCATCGCCACCCCCATGATGACGACAGGCACCGTCGGGGGAAGAGAGGCCAGCGCCATGTAGAGACGCTTGCCGACGAACTGAAAGCGGTGATCGACGTAAGCCGCCAGGAAGCCGATCGCCGTTGAGAGCGGAGCGACAGCCAGGGCGACCAGAAGGCTGTTGACGAGGCCCCGCCGGATCATCGGATCGGCGAAGACCTGCTCGTACCACGTGAGCGAGAAGCCGGCCCAGGGCAGGCTCGGAAACCGATCGGCATTGAACGAAAACGCCGCCATGGAAACGATCGGTGCAAAGATGAAGGCAAAGACGATGAAGGCCCAGCCGCGGAGAGACAGGAGCGTGAGGGTATCGCCGATCGAACCGGTGCGCTTCGTCATCGTCCGCTCCTGCCGTAGGCGAATTTGAGCAGGAGCCCCATCATCGCCATGAGTGTGAAGATCATGGTCATGGCGACCACGGATGCTCTGGGCCAGTGGTTACCCGACTTGACCTGGTCAGCCATGAGGATCGAGAGCGTCGGAGGATTGGAGCCGCCCAGGAATTGCGGGCTGATATAGTCACCGAAGGCGAATACGAAGGCCATGGCAAACGAGATCACGAGCCCGACGCGCGCGGACGGTATGATGATCGAGATGACCGTCCTGAACTTGCCACAACGCAGGTTGTGAGCGGCCTCGACCAACTGCCGATCGACACCGTTCAGCGCGAAGATCTGCAACAGGATCACGAGAGGCATGGTCAACGTCAGATAGCCGACCAACGCACCGACCGGTGTGTTGAGCACGGTGATTGGCGACAGGCCAACGCCGATGAGCGCCGAGTTGATGAGGCCCGAGGGACTGAAGAAGATCTGCATCGAATAGATGCGCACTGGCAGGCTGGTGAAAAACGGGATGACGAGAAGACCCATCAGCATTCGCTGGGCTGCCGGGGAGAGCCGAAACGAGATCAGGTATGCCACCGGAAAAGCGGCGACGGCCGCAATTGCTGCGGTGATCATCGAGATCGAGAACGTGTAGAGGTAGGCACTCCGAAAGAAGCCGGCGTTGAGGATCATCGTCCAGTTCGCAAGCGTGAAATCCGGCTGGAGCCGGAAATTGCGGACGGACCAGAACGTCATCATGACCAGGAACAGAAGCGGCAAGAGGAAGAAGACCAATTGCCAGATCAGCGACGGGGCGCCGATCAGGACGGCGAAACGCCGTTTATCGGCACGGTAGCTAGCGTGTTTTTGAGACATCATCCTTGCCGTCCGGGTCGAGGGACACCGGTTCCTGCGACTACGAAGGAGTGGCGCACATGCTTTTCCGGCACATGCGCCCCGCGATCTCACATGGCCTTGAATTCGGACCAGGCATCATTCCAGGTCTCGATGTCCTGCTGCACCGGGGTCTGGCGAATGAAGATCTTGCCGTCCTTGTATTCGTCCATGACGTTGCGAGCGTCGAACGTGTGCCGCAGCTTCTTGGCGTCCTCGGGCGCGTCCGCGATCATCTTTTCCCAACCCTTCTTGTTCGGGATGGAGGCCCAATAAGCCGGCAGACGCGCCGTACGGAACTGGCCTTCCGGCGAGCTTGCATACTGGATGTAGGCTTTAGCGAGATCCTTCTTGGAAGAACTGGAAACGATCGACATCGATTCCGTCCACTGGATGCCACCCTCATCCGGCACAACGGCGTCAACGGGCACGCCTTCGTTCTGCAGGAGTAGGACCACCCAGTCGCCGATGCCCGGAATGACGCCGGCCGTGCCGTTTGTCAGCATCGCGAACTGGTCTGCCATGGAATAGAAGCCGTTGGTCTGCGGGCGCAGCGAGAAGAGTGTTTCCTTAAGCGTCTCGAAGGAACCCTCGGAAATGTCGAAGGGGGGCTTGTTGCCGTTGTAGAGGCTGAGGCAGCCCATGGTTGGGAGGTACCAGTCGAAGAAGCCGACCTTTCCTTTGACCTTCTCGCTCCACATCGCCTTGTAGGACTGGACATCCTCCGCCGTGAGGATATCAGTCCGGTAGGCCATTCCCAGATAACCGAAGCGGACCATAACGGAGTAGAGCTTGTCCTCACTCCAGTGCAGCGGAAACTTCTGGAACTCCGGCCAGTAATCGGCGAGCGGATAGTCTGCCGGGTCCAGCTCATCGATGAAGCCACCTTCCTGCAGCATCCCAATATATTCCGCATCGGCGAGCACGACGTCGAACGTCCCGGGAGGGGACTGGTTCATCAAGGCGAGCATGGGTTCACCGCCGACATACTCCTTGACCACGACCTTGACGCCATACTGGTCTTCGAACGGCGCGACGAAAGCCGGATCGCCATGGCCCGGCCAGGTCAGCACGTTGAGCACATTCTCCTGCGCGTAGCTCTTGGTCATCGCGCCATCGAAGGCCGCCGCGCCTGCAACGGCAGCGGCGCCTTTGAGGATCTGACGGCGGTTGAGCATAGGAAGCAAGCCACGGAAATCGGTTACCGGAAATTTGGTCAATGGGTCTCTCCAGACTGTGCGGAACAAGGTTGCGGCGGATCGAGGCTTCAGGTGATGACGGCAAACATGCCCGAGTGTGCTTTCGTTTTGAAAGACGAAATTCCGATTGCTGCCGATAGGAGAAAGCGATGGCTAGGCATTTTCGAGCCGATCGAAAATATCAAGCCGTTGAAAAACAACGGCTCAACTTTATAGCTTTTGATGAGGTGACGCCGCATTGAGCACGATGCTCAAACAATGGCCGATTTGACGGCTCGATTTTTGTTGTTTTTCTTCCGCTCATGCCGCACGCATGACACATAATCACAATGGATCTTCGCCAACTTCGATATTTTCTTCAGATCGCAGAGGCCGGAAGCTTCTCCCGGGCCGCAGAGCTGCTTCATGTCGCCCAGCCATCCCTGAGCCAACACATTATCAACCTCGAGGAAGAGTTGGGCGTGCCCTTGTTGATACGCCACCCACGCGGCGTTACCCCGACGGACTTCGGCCACCTGTTATCCGAGCACGCGCGCACGATCCTTCGCGATGTGGAGCGTTCCCGGCACTCGATGCTCAACGCGGGTGAAAATCCCAGCGGAGAGGTGACCGTGGGCTTGCCGACATCCGCCTGTCGCGGTCTGAGTGTTCCGCTGATTGCGGCGGCCGCACGCCAGTATCCATCGATCTCGATCCATATTGTCGAAGCAATGACCGGCAGCCTCGAAGAATGGGTTCAGGCAGGCCGCATCGATGTGGCCTTGCTCTACGATCGTCGAGCGTTCGAGAACCTCGAAATGAATGATGTCATGACGGAGGAGTTGCGGCTGATCGTTCAGGCAGCTCACCCTCTGGCCGCTGCGCGTGCGGTAACATTCCGGGAGGCATCGACACTGCCCCTTGTCCTTCCGGCAACTCCGAACGTCATCCGGAGCCTGGTCGATCGCCACGCCATCCGCAGCGACCTGGAACTCAATATCGCGCTCAACTGCGACAGCCTGGCTGCGATCACGGAGCTTGTGCATGCGGGTCACGCGACGCTTTATCCCAGCTTTCCGATGTCCCGTGAGATCGAAAGAGGCGAATTCGTCGCCATTCCAGTCGTTGATCCGACGCCGAAATGGGATCTGTCGGTCGTCCTGTCCAAGAAGACCTCTAACGTACGGGCCGCTTCCGCGGCTGCGCAACTTGTCGGAGAAGTCGCCCGCAATCTCGTCAGGTGCGGCAAATGGGACGCGCAGTTGCGTCGTACCGCTCGGGAGCGGCCGGGGCTGAGTACACTAACGTGAACGGGGGGACGGCTTGTGAGCGGTTTCTCGCCGGGCGTGACACGATAATTTCCGCTAGAACGCATCGATCTTAACGAAGCACGGTGATGGGTGCCACAGTCCCCGCCTATCGGACCGGCATCGCGTTGACATTTGGTATGGGCATTCTCACAGTGAGCGGCCTCCAACGCATCGGCAGTCATGGATTTACGTCAGCTACGCTATTTTGTGCAGATTGCAGAAACCAGAAATTTTTCCCGGGCTGCAGAGTATCTGCGCATTGCCCAGCCGTCACTCAGCCAACAGATCAGGAACCTGGAGGACGATCTCGGCGTCGAGCTGTTCAAACGCCATGCCCGGGGGGTAACACTCACGGATCTCGGCCACCAGTTCTACGACCACGCCCGCAGAATTTTGCTTGGTGTCGAACGCGCCCGCGATGTCATCCAGGCGCATTCGAACAACCCGACAGGCAAGATTTCCGTCGGCCTGCCGACGTCGGCGGCCCGCAATTTTTCGCTGCCAATGTTTCGCGCGGTCGCGGAACGCCAGCCCAACATTACTCTGCATATCGTCGAGGCAATGTCCGGTTATCTCGACGATTTCATGCAGTCCGGCCGGCTCGATGTCGCGCTCCTCTACGACCACAAAGCGTTCGAGAACGTGGCCTGGACCGAGCTGATCGTCGAGGAACTGGTTCTTTTCGTGCATCCGGCGGACAGGATCGCGCGCAAGCGAGAAGTGCGTTTCAAGGATGTTTTTGACGAACCGGTTGTCCTGCCCGGTCGCCCACATGTCCTACGCAATGTGATCGAGACGCTCGCGGCCAAGTCTGATGTGGACATCAACGTTATCGACTGCGACAGCCTTCCAGCGATCGCGAAACTAGTCAGTCGGGAACGTTACCGTGCAATCATGCCGCATTTTGCCTTTCACGAGGAAATCGAACGGCATGAAATGGTTCCGATCAGCATCATATCGCCAACTCCGAGCTGGCGGCTGTCCGTGGTCGTTTCCGAGCGCACTATGAACCCTCGCGGGAGCGCAGCAGTTGCAGCGATCATGGCCGACGTGATGAGCGAACTGGTTGCTGCCGGACAGTGGAAGGCACGCTTACTGGATCTGCATCATCCGCGCCTTACGTCTTCCTGATCGGCGTTCCCTTCCATCGGCGGTCGAGCCATCGATCTGCGAGCCTGCTCCACGAAAGCTAGACGTTTTTGGATACGTACCCTTCAGCCTCTTCCAGCTCTGCGAGTGGCAGTCGCTGTGATGCTCTCGACGGGATCTGGGTCCTTCCACCCGTCCAGTAGCTGATCAGCACCGTCCAGATTTAAGTTGCGTGCGACGTCATTACACCTGCGCAAGGTCCTCATAGCTCTCGTGCAGAGCCCAATCTGCGGCGCTGAAGCGATCACGGGCAAAATTGTGCTGGTGCCAATAGGGATAGATATAGGGCACCCGACTGACCTGGTTAAGCTTTTCGAGCTCTTCCGAGGTCGGCTTGATATCAACGGCAGCGATATTGTCGCGGAAATGCTTCTCCGTCAGTCCGCCGACGACAAGCGAGCAGACCGCCGGCCGGGTCAACGTCCAGGCGAGCGCGATCTGTGCCGCCGTGACACCACGGTCAGCCGCAATCTCGTCCAGCACATCGATGATAGCCCAGAGTTTTTCCTGATCGCGGATGGGCGGCTCGGACCAGCCGGCAGCCTGCCGCGAGCCCTTCGGTGTGCGGTCTCTGCCGAACGCACCGGACAGAAGTCCCGCCGCGAGTGGGCTCCAGACCGTTACGCCAAGCCCCTGATCGACCGAAATCGGCAGCAGTTCGTATTCGGCCTCGCGCGCTTCCAAAGTGTAATGAATCTGCTGTGTGACGAAGCGCGGCAGATGCCGCTGGTCGGCAACAGCCAGCGCCTTCATCAGATGCCAGCCGGAATAGTTCGAGCAGCCGATATAGCGGATCTTGCCGGTCTGGATAAGGCTGTCGAGCGCCGACAGCATTTCTTCCACCGGCGTGACGCCATCCCATTCGTGCATGTGATAGATATCAATATAGTCCGTCTGCAGTCGCTTCAGACTACGCTCGCATTCGCGGATCAGGTGAAATCGAGATACGCCTTCGTCATTCGGCCCGTCACCGATACGCATGCGCGCCTTGGACGAGATCAGCACGCGGTCTCGCCGGCCTTTCAGCGCCTCGCCAAGAATCTCCTCGGAGCGGCCGAACGAATACATGTTCGCCGTGTCGAACAAGTTCACGCCACCGCCGATGCAGACGTCGATGAGCCGACGGGCATCATCGACGCCCTGATCGGCAACTCTGGCGAACGCTCCTACCCCACCGAAGGAAAAAGTCCCCATGGAGATCGCAGAGACCTTCAATCCGGACCTTCCCAGTACGCGATATTCCATCATCTCCTCCAAGAGACTGTGTGAGAATTCCTTCGCAGGCCTCCACCCGCAGGCAGAACGTCGTCACTCCGCCGGCTGGCGTTTCACAGCACGTGCCTTGTGCGGCATCGCCCGCGGTCGCGGAACATCCTGTCCATCGCTGGCCCGCAGTACCAGATCGGCACCCACCAGCATCTTGACCGAAGGTTGGCTTTCGGCGGCGTTGATGAGGTCGTCCAGGATCGTCACCGCAAGGTAGCCGATCTTGCGCTTAGAAACCTCGATCGTCGTCAGCGATGGCTCGGTCGTGGCGCTTTGCGGCAGGTTGTCGAAACCGATGATCGAGACGTCAGCCGGAACCCGAACACCGAATTCTTTCAGCGCCTTCATGAAGCCATAGGCGATGATGTCGTTGGTGCAGAAATAGCAGTCAGCGAGATCGAGCCCGCCTTCCATGAGCACGCGCGTATCTTCGTAAGCACCGTCATGGGTGGACTCGATCGAAAGGACGTCGCTTTCACGCACCTTCAGGCCAAGCCGTGCCATGTTCTTGAAAAACGCGTCCTGCCTAAGCCGGAAGTTCGTCGTGTCGACGTGGCTGGCGACAAAGCCGATCCGCTGGAAGCCATGGCTGCGGAACCGTGACAGCACCTTATAGACGGCATCCTCGTTGTTCATGTCGACGAAATTGGCGTCCACAACGTCATAGAACGTGTCGATGAATACGGTCGGAAAGCCGATGCCCTGAATGAGCCGTATGTCATCTTCGGTCAGTTCCGTGCCGAGCGCGATGACCCCGCTGATCGGCGCGCCGGCAAGCGATTCCGCGACGGCACTGATCGCCTGCCCCTCGAAACTGACGACCTCCAGCGTGTAGTTCCGCCTTGTCGCTTCTGCTGACATTCCGTCGATATAGTCCGAGATGAAGACGCTGTGATCGCGGTTCACCGTATGGCCGTGCTTGGAAATCTTGAGGAATCGAAGCGTCTCGCCGCCGCCTTCGCTACCGCCCTTCAGGCTGCGCGGAACGTAATTAAGCCTGGCGACCGCTTCCAGCACCCGGGCGCGCGTCACGCCGGGAATATCGCCCTTACCATTGAGCACAAGGGAGACGGTTGCCGGGGAGACCCCAGCCGCCTGCGCGATATCCCGAAGTGTCAGTTTCTTCGCCGTTTTCATTCGGGCTGAGGACCTCTAAATCAGTTCAAGCATCCAAGTATGTTTAGTAAACGGTCCAGTCATCTATCCGAGCGTTATGACAATTCATGGCCCCGCGCAACCGTAAAGGCCAACCAAAAAACCACTTGCTAAAGGAAAAATGCTTTGGTAGCCCTTTAGTAAAGCTCGCGCTTGTTTACTAAACATGGGGAGGAGACCATGCATAAAACCGGCGAGCAGCTGGTCATGCTTGTCGTGATCAACTGCGTTCTGCTTGCAGTAGGTGCTGCAATTTCAGGCGGTACGTTTCTCTCTGTGTTCAATCTTCAATCCATGGCAAGCCAGGTACCGGAAATCGGCCTGCTCGCGATCGGCGTCATGCTGGCGATGTGTGCTGGCAATGGTGGCATCGACCTGTCGGGAATTGCACTCGCAAATCTTTCCGGTGTCCTGTCGGCGGTAATCCTCTCGTCCTTCCTGTCGAGCTCCGACAGCGAAATGGCCTTCAGCCTCGCCTTCATGGCCATGACCGTCGGCGTCGGCTTGGCAGGGGGGATTATCAACGGCCTGCTCATCTCGAAACTCAACATCACGCCGATCCTTTGCACGCTGGGCACCCAGATGACCTTCATGGGTCTTGCGGTCGTCGTGTCTGGCGGCAGGGCGACGACGGTTGGCAGTCCGGATCTGCTGTCCCGCATCGGCAACGATATGTTTCTGGGAATGCCGATCAGCTTCCTGATTTTTGCAATCGTCGCGGCGCTGATTGCCGCCGTGCTGAAATTCACCCCTTACGGCCTCTGGCTGATGCTGATGGGTACGAACCCGAAGGCTGCCGTTTATGCTGGTTTCCCGCGCACGGGCATTATCGTTGGTACCTATGCGCTCAGCGGCACGCTGTCCGGCCTCGCCGGGATGATCATAGCCGCCCGCAACGTCAACGTGAAGTTCGACTACGGCAGCTCCTACCTGCTGATCGCGATCCTGATCGTCGTGATGGCCGGGGTAAAGCCGGAAGGCGGCTACGGCCGGGTCGTGTGCGTCGTCCTCAGCGCTATCGCGCTGCAGCTGATGTCGAGCCTCTTGAATTTCGGCGGCCTGTCCAACTTCGTGCGCGATTTCGCCTGGGGGCTGCTGCTCCTGACCTTCCTCGCCGTCGGTCGCTACGACGTCGTCGGCTTCCTGATGCCTTTCAAAGGACAACTCAAATCTTCGGCGCCAAGCCCTCAGGCACCGAAGCCAAACAACTGAGGGATCTCGTGGAGGAGAAAATGAAAGCAATATCGAAACATATTCTGATCGGCGGCGTCGCAATCACCGCCCTTCTCTCCGGCACCGTTGGACCGCTGATGGCCCAGGATAAGCCGGTCATCGCAACGGTCGTCAAGATCAGCGGCATTCCGTGGTTCGACCGCATGAACACTGGCGTCGAGGCTTACCAGGAGGCCAATCCGGATGTCGTCGCGACCCAGAGCGGCCCGGCAACCGCCGATGCAGCCCAGCAGTTGCAGATCATCCAGGACCTGATCGCCAAGGGCGTCACCGCGCTTGCCGTCGTACCGATGGATCCGGCCGTAATCGAAGGAACGCTGAAGCGTGCCATGGACCGCGGCATCGTCGTCGTCACCCATGAGGCCGACAACCAGAAGAACACCCACGCTGATGTCGAGGCCTTCGACAACACTGATTATGGTGCGGCGCTGAACGTACGCCTGGCCGAATGCATGGGCAACAAGGGCAAGTGGACGACCTTCGTCGGCTCGCTCGGCAGCCGCACACACATCCAATGGGTCACGGCCGGCGAAGAAAACGCCAAGAAGCATCCGGACATGCAACTCGTCGATCCGAACAACGAGTCCTTCGACGATGCCAACGCCACCTACGAAAAGGCCAAGGAGATCTTGCGCAAGCACCCGGATATCAAAGGCTTCCAGACTTCGGCCGGCAACGACGTTCTCGGCGTCGGCCGCGCCATCGATGAAGCCGGCCTGTCAGGCAAGGTATGCCTCGTCGGCACCGGCCTGCCGAACCCGTCCGCAGACCTGCTCGAGTCCGGCGCCATCACCGCAATTGGCTTCTGGGATCCGCAGAAGGCCGGCATGGCGATGAATGCTGTCGCCAGACTTCTGATCGAGAAGAAGGAAGTCAAGGACGGAATCGACCTCGGCGTTCCGGGCTACGAAAAGGTAACCGTCAAGAAGGGTGCCGGTGACGGTCTGCTGATCGTCGGCAACGGCATGGTTCTGGCCGACAAGGCGACCTACAAGGAACACATGTTCTGATCCTCCCTAACATTCCGGCCGGCGCGATCCATGCGCCGGCCGGACCAGGCGCGCCCATGGTGGCGATGCGCAATGAAAGAGGACTTGTTCATTGTCGGCGACTTCCAACACCAAAGAGGCATCCGGCCGTTTTCTGGAACTTCGTAATATCCAGAAATGGTTCGGCGGCGTGCACGCACTACGCGGCATCGACCTGAGGCTCGATCTAGGCCAGGCCTATCACCTCCTCGGCGAGAACGGCTGTGGCAAAAGCACCGTCATCAAGATCATGTCCGGCGCAATTCCGCCCAGTGCCGGCGAGATCATTCTCGAAGGCGAAACGCATTCGGCGATGACGCCGATCCAGTCGCTGAGCGCCGGGATCGAGACCGTGTATCAGGACCTTTCGCTGCTGCCAAACCTGACGGTTGCCGAAAATGTCGCGCTGAACGAACAACTGGTGTCCGGTCAGGGCAGGCTTGGTCGCTTCTTCGATCGCAAGCGACTGAAGGAGACCGCCGAAAAAGCGCTGGTGACCGTCGGCCTGCCCACTAGCAGCAGCTTTCTCAACACGATCGTTTCGGACCTTCCACTGGCCGCGCGCCAGCTGGTAGCAATCGCTCGCGCCATCGCCACGCGTGCCAAGCTCGTGATCATGGACGAGCCCACTACGTCGCTGACGCGCCGTGAGGTCGACAATCTCATCCACGTGGTCGAGAGGCTGCGGCAGGAAAACGTCGCCGTGCTCTTCGTCACGCACAAGCTGGACGAATGCTACCGGATCGGCGGCAATGCGGTGGTGTTCCGCGACGGGCAATGCGTCGCCCAGGGGCCGATCGAAAACTACACCAAGAAACAGATCGCCGAACTGATGACTGGCCGGGCGATCGATTCCGCCCGTTACCGCACGGCCGAACCGATGGACGGCGAACTGTTTTCGGTCAAGGGCCTGAGTGCCGCGGGCGTGGAGCGGCTGGATTTCAGTCTCCGCAAGGGCGAGATCCTCGGTATTACCGGACTGGCGGATTCCGGCCGCAACGAACTTGCGATGGCGATCACGGGCGTGTCGCCGGCCCGATCCGGCACGATCACGCTCGATGGCCGGCAGGTGACGATCCGCCGTCCCGCCGACGCGATCAATCACGGGATCGGTTATGTGCCGGAAGACCGGCTGGCGGAAGGGCTCTTCCTCGACAAGTCGATCCTCGAAAACGAGATCGCGCTGATCCTGACACGGCTATGCAACAGTTTTGGCGTCATCGACAAGCGGGCCGGCCGCGAGACTGCGGCCAGGCTCTCGGAGGAGATGCGCCTCAACACCAAGGATCTCGATATGCCGGTCGGCGCCCTTTCGGGCGGCAACCAGCAGCGCGTGCTGATCGGCCGCTGGCTTAGCATCGAGCCGAAGTTGCTGGTGCTGCACGGCCCGACCGTCGGTGTCGATGTCGGCTCCAAAGACACGATCTACCGAGCCATACAGGCGCTCGCCGAGCGGGGCATAGGGCTGATCATCGTCAGCGACGATCTTCCCGAACTGCTGCAGAACGCCGACCGCATCCTGGTCATGAACGGCGGCAAGGTCGTTGCCGAATTCGATGCCGAACAGGCCACCGAAGACCGGCTCTACCAGGCCATGCTGACATCCAAGCTGGAGACGGCCCCATGACTACTTCGCGACTGGAAGAATTACAGCAAGGCGCGGCGGAGCGGCAATCCTTCAGCATTGGCGAACTCGTTCGCCGACGGCCTGAGACAATCACGGCTGCACTGCTTGTCGCAATCTGCATCATCGTTGCGGTTGCCAACCCGGCCTTCCTGCAGCCTTCGACCCTGGTCGATATCGGCCGCGCCAGCGTGGTGATGGGACTGTTTGCGCTGGGCGTTCTCGTCATCCTCGCGGCCGGCGGTATCGACGTATCGTTTACCGCCATTGCAGCCTTCACGATGTATTCGCTAACGGTACTGGTGCAGAACCATCTGCCAGGCCTGCCGATTACGGTTATCCTAGTGATCGCCACGGTCGGCGGCGCACTGCTCGGTGTCATCAACGGGCTGCTGGTACACCATCTCAGGGTGCCGTCTCTGATCGTCACGATCGGCACCCAATATCTCTTCCGCGGCTTTCTTCTGTCCTTCATCGGCACGGTCTGGATCATGTCGCTGCCGCCGCAGATGGGTGCCTTCGGCCGACTTCCGCTGCTGCAGTTCGAATCCGCCAATGGCGCGACGATCACCCTGCCCTTCTATTTCCTTGTGCTGCCGATCGCCGCCTTCGTGACCTGGCTGATCCTGAACCGCACGCTGATGGGCCGCGCGATCTTCGCCATGGGCGGCAATGCGAACATTGCCAGCCGCCTCGGCTACAACTTGAAGAAGCTGCATATCTTCATCTTCGGTTATGCCGGCGCTCTAGCCGGTCTTGCGGGCATCATCCATGTCTGCGCCAACCGCCAGGCCAATCCCTTCGATCTCGTCGGCACCGAGATCAACGTCATCGCCGCAGTCGTGCTCGGCGGCGCCAAGATCACCGGCGGCACCGGCACGGTGCTCGGCACCATTTTGGGCGTGCTCCTGATCGTCGTCATCAACAGTGTGCTCGTGCTTGTCGGCATTCCCAGCACCTGGCAGCGGCTGGTGGTCGGTGTCTTCATCCTGCTGGCGGCGGCGTTCTTCGTCACGCGCCAACGCAATAAATAGGCTTATCCGGAGGAACCCATGAAAAAATTCCTGAACGATCCCGTGAACTTCGTCGACGAGATGCTGGACGGCATCTACCGCGCCCATCCCGAAGTGACCTATACGGCCGAAGACAAACGCTGCATGGTCACCGCAAAGCCGAAGACCGGTAAGGTCGGCATCGCGACCGGCGGCGGCTCCGGCCACCTGCCGCTTTTCCTCGGTTATGTCGGTGACGGCATGCTGGACGGGGCGGCCGTCGGCGGCGTCTTCCAATCGCCAAGCTCCGAGCAAATGTATCAAGTCACCAAGGCGATCGATCAGGGCGCCGGCGTTCTCTACATCTACGGAAACTACAGCGGCGACATCATCAACTTCGACATGGCCGCCGAACTCGCAGATCTCGACGGCATCCAGGTCAAGCAATGCGTCGGAAATGATGACGTCGCCTCTTCGAAGGTCGGCGAGGAACACAAGCGCCGCGGCGTGGCCGGCATCTATTTCGTTTACAAGGCAGCGGGTGCTGCTGCAGCCGAAGGCCTGTCACTCGACGAGGTTCACCGGCTTGCCGAGAAGGCCCGCCTGCGCACCCGTACGATGGGTGTCGCGCTTTCGAGCTGCGTCGTGCCGGAAATCGGCCATGCAACCTTCTCCATCGGCGAGGACGAGATGGAAATCGGCATGGGCATCCATGGCGAGCCGGGCATCAGCCGCAAGAAGCTCGGCGCTGCCGATGCGGTCGTCGACGAGATGATGGAACGCATCTTCGCCGAGCAGGACTACAAGTCCGGCGACGAAGTGGCTGTCCTGATGAACGGGCTCGGCGGCACGCCGCTGGAAGAACTCTACATCCTGTTCCGCCGCGTTGCGCAGTTGCTGGAAGGCCGCGGTGTCAAGGCGAAGCACGTCTGGGTCGGTGAATTCGCCACCTCGATGGAGATGGCAGGTGCTTCCGTCTCGATCCTGCATCTCGATGCGGAACTGGATCGCCTCGTCGCGGCACCGGCCAACACACCCTTCTTCAAACATTTCTCAAACTGAGGACGAGAGGCCATGGACGCCATCACAGCTTCCGATCTGATCCTCCTGTTCGGTGCCTGGAAGCAGCTTTTCGCTGAACAGCGGGAATTCCTGATCGCTCTCGACGGCAAGGTCGGCGACAGCGATCTAGGCATCACCATGAGCAAATCCTTTGCAGCGGCGGCCGAAGCCGTTGAAGCCGAAGGCGAAGCCGCCGGCATCGCCAAATTGCTGCGCACCGCCGGCGCCACCATGGCGCGGACGGCGCCTTCCACCATGGGTACGCTGACGGCAACGGGCTTCCTGCGTGCCAGCAAGGCCGTAGAAACTGCGGCATCGCTTGGCACGCCCGAGATGGCGGCGTTTTGGGCGGCCTATCGTGACGGGATCGCGGAACGCGGCAAGGCCAAGGTTGGCGACAAGACCATCGTCGATGTTCTCGACCCGGTTGCCCGCACCTTGGAGGAACAGGCAGCAGCCGGCGTTTCGCTGGCTCCCGCCCTTGCCGCAGCGGCGGCTGCGGCAGAAGACGCGCTGGAACAGACCAAGACGCTGGTCGCCCAGCATGGCAAGGCCGCGGCCTTCCAAGAGAAAACGGTCGGTCTTCAGGATGCGGGCGCGACCGTCGGTGCGCTCATCTTGAGAGAGCTCAGCAAATTCGCTTCCGCCCAATAGTTACAAGAAGGCGTGCGCTACGAATTCGGCCGGATCGGCGTCGATCTCTTTCAAAGCGCCGGATCGCGCCTACATCCGTTAGCAGAGCATCCTCATGCAGATACCGCCGGAAACCACAGCTGAGGTCCTATTGAATACACAACTTGAGCTTTGATAGCCGGCGCCCAGCCGTTCGATTTGTCTATTAAATCGGCTGGAATGTGCTTGTTATTCGAGGCTTCTTGTCAGATCATCGAATAGTTCATCGACGCTCAGTATCCTGTCAATAAGCCCTTGCTGGTAAGAGTAGTTGATAATGGTCTCGAGCGTTGCGCGATTTGCTTCGACGCCATAGGGGCGCGTGTCGAAACCCTTCAATCCAGCTTTCGCCTTGCTCTCCTTCAGCATGCTATACAATTCGCGAACGAGGTCGGGACGATCCTTCGAAAGATCCTGACGCACGACAAAGACATGGTTCAGGGGAATGACGCCGGTTCGCTCGAACCAGGCTTGAGCGGCGGCATGCGGATCGGGAATTACGGTCTTGAGACGCGGATCGTCGGGCATGTTGCTGCCGAGCATCGCCGCATCCAGAGAGCCGTCCAGCAACATATTCACGAGCTTCTGGCCAGGCTCGCCGCGCGTCACGTTCGCCGGCTCCTGGTATCCCTCGACATGGGCGTCCTCGAAACAAACCCATGTGATCTTGTCGAGGTTCACGCCATACTCGTTCTGCAAGATACCTCGGACCCAGGCGCCGGTGGTCTGTGTGTAAGCACGGACGCCCACTCGCTTTCCCTCCAGATCCCGCGGTTGAAGCACACGATTCTCTGCATTGTAGGCGATGCAGTGATGCTGGAAGCGTCCCGAGATCGGGGCAGGGACAAGCACAAGCGGGGCGCCGCGCGCCTTCGCCATCAGGAACGTCACGATCGCAAGCTCCCCCGCCTGGAAGGCCGCCTCCCGAACAAAGGCCTTGAAGCCCAGGTTCGATGGGTCGTAGTCAGCGTATTCCAGCCGCAGCAGTGGGGAGCTGACTTCGCCGTTGCGAAGTGCGCGGGTAACGCCATACTCAGCCAGAAGTGTGTAGATCGGAGTCTGCGTCTCAGCCATTTCGGTTCTCCTCTATCCTCGGATTTTTTTGGCGGAGACAGCACGCGCCTCCACCGTATTCTTGTGCCTATTCGCTCGCGCGGTCGCTCAAACTGGTCTCCTGGTTACCGGTAAGCGTCGTCACGCGTCGCTCCCGCAAAAGGATGAATGCCCCAAGCAGCAGGATAACCAAGCCATTGCCGGCCATGGCCCAGCGTGGACCGATCATGCCCGCGACGCCCGCCGTCGCGGCGGTGCCCAGTTGCACGAGTCCCCTGTTCAGCATGAGAATGGAAATTACACGCCCGCGAACATCGTTGGGCACCCGCATCTGCAGGATTGTGTTGTTGGTGGCATTGTAGGCGATTTGGAACGCACCGGCCGCAAACAGGAGCAGCGGCGCCAACATCAAATAGGGACTGGCTGCAAAAGCCAGCAATACTGCGCCGAATCCAATCAGGAATACTGTCATCCACCACCCGGAGGCCGCCAAGGCTGGAAAGCTCGCCAGCAAAAGTGCGCCAAGAACAGAACCGCCTGCGGCAAAGGCCATCAGAATACCGAGACCTTCCGGTCCGATACGGAAGACGTCATGAGCGAACAGAGTGAGGATGCTGAGATAGGGTTGGCCGAAAAACGTCGGCACCAGCGCGATCATCACCAGCAGCAGCACGGTACGCTCACCACGAACATAGGTGATGCCTTCAAGGATACTTCTTCCAAGCGACTGTGACGGCGCCCGAGGAGGATCCGGCGGAAAACGCATGGCCTGAAGTGAGCGGATTACCACGATGAAGCTCACGGCATTCAGGGCAAAACAGACCCCCGTGCCAAGCGTCCCGATGATGAGCCCGGCCAGCGCGGGGCCGATTATCTTCGTCAGGTTCACAGTCATGGAATGGAGGGCGATTGCATTGGGTAGATCGCTCTTGGGCACGAGCTCCGAAATCAGGGAATGGCGGACCGGCATGTTGAAAGCGGTGAAGATGCCTCTGCCCGTGGCCACCAGTAGAATGGCCCATATCGGCGCACCGCCCCAGATAACCATGACCGCGAGAAACGTAGCCAGAGCCATGGCGGCTGATTGAGTCAGCATCATCAGGCGGCGGCGTGGCAGACGATCTGCCATGGCGCCGCCAACGAGTACAAAGAGCAGAATCGGCAGGCCACGGCACAGGTTGACAAGGGCCAGATGGAACGCCGAACCGGTCGTCGAGACGACGAGCCAATTCAGCGCAACCTGATCCATCCAGTCACCGGTGTTGGAAACCAGCGTTCCTGTCCACATCAGGCGATAGTTTCGGTGGCTCAGCGCTGAAAAGGCCTTTGCTATTCTGCCCGCCGACCAGTCGATCATCGTGCCGGGTCCAGGCTCACGCGTCTATTCGCGCCAGCGCAGCGCCAAGCCGTGGGTAAACCTTGAGGGCATTTTCATAATAGATCTTGCGGCGATCTTCCTCGGTCAGCCAGGTGACATTGTCGATATAGCGTTTGGTATCGTCGAAGCGATGGCCGGTTTCGGGATCGATTCCCTTGACCGCACCGATCATTTCCGAGGCAAACAACACATTTTCTACCGGGATCACCTTGGTCAGGAGCTGCACGCCCGGATCGTGATAGACGCAGGTATCGAAGAAGACATTATTGAGAAGCAGCTCGGGCAGTGGAGGCCGCTTGAGGTCCTGCGCGAGCCCGCGGTAGCGGCCCCAGTGATAAGGCACCGCTCCTCCGCCATGAGGTATGACGAACTTCAGTGTCGGGAAGTCCTTGAAGATGTCCGACAGCAGCAACTGCATGAACGCCGTGGTATCCGCCGCGAGGTAATGGGCGCCGGTCCCGTGGAAGCAGGGATTACAGGACGAGGAGACATGCACCATTGCCGGCACCTCAAGCTCAACCAGCTTTTCGTATAGCGGATACCAGCTGCGGTCGGTCAGCGGCGGATCCGTCCAGTAGCCACCAGACGGATCGGGATTGAGGTTGCAGCCGACGAAACCCAATTCGGTCACGCAGCGCTCCAGCTCGCCAATGCAATTGGCCGGTGGCACACCGGGAGATTGGGGCAGCTGGCACACTCCAATGAAGCTTTTCGGGAATAGTTGCGTCGCGCGATAGATCAGGTCGTTGCTGACTTCGGTCCACTGCTGGGAGACCTTCGCATCTCCCTGGTGATGAGCCATCTTGCCTGCTCCGGGCGAAAACAGCGTCAGGTCGGTGCCACGCTCGCGCTGAAGCAACACCTGGTTGTCCTCAAGTGTCTGCCGTATCTCGTCATCCGAGATGACAAGCTCATCCTTGTGCGGCGCGGCCGTCTTCGCCCTGAAGGCTTCCAGCTGGTGAGCGCGGAAGGCCTGCATTGCGGCAGGGGCAGTGGTGTAGTGTCCGTGACAATCGATAATCATCTGCTTTATCCTAGATCAGCGGGAGGGCTCAGAAACCGGCTTCATCGATAAACAACTCGTCTATGGGCACATCACGCGCCATAAGCTGCTGTTGTTCGGCATAGAGCTTGAGTGCCTCTATCGAGGCGCGGTTTGCAGAGAATCCATAGGGAAGCGGATCGCTGCCGACGGTCTTCATCAATTTGCGTCGGCCTTCATCCTGCTTGGTCGCCGCCTCGCCGGAATGAAGACGGCCCATATAGATTTCCTTGGCCTGGAGAAATGCATTGTAGATCTTTGGCGCCACGTCCGGTCTTGACGCCAAGATCTCGTCGCGGATGACCAGCGTCGAATGCATCGGCAATATGCCGGTACGGGCATACCATTCCGCCTCAGCCTGCTTGCCATTTGCGAGAAGCTCGGGATAGCTGTCGGCCGGCTTGGTTGACGCGGCCCAATCGGCGGTGGGCGGGCCGGCGCGGCCGATCCCTGCATTTGCCGTGAAACCGGCGTGCAGCTCCCCCGCCGCCATCATCTGCGCAAGAGATTGCCCCTGCGGCGCATGGACAACATTGGGCGGCAGAACCATCTGCGCCACATGCTCCTCATCGTCCACGACCCAAGTGACCTTGGAGCAGTCGAGGCCGTATTCGTTCTGCAGGACACCACGCGTCCACACACCCGTGGTTACCGAGTAGGCGCGCACGCCTACTTTCTTACCTTCGAGATCCTTAGGGGCCGTAATGCCTGCATCGGGGCGGATCACCAACCCGGTGTGATGAAACTTCCGTTCGAAGAAGATGGGCAGCGCTGTGTACGGAGCGCCATGCGAGCGGGCAATGTAGTACGTCGTGGAAGCCAGTTCGCAGACGTCGAACTCCAGGTCCCGCACCATGCGGCGATAGGCAGCAATTTGCGGTTCCACCTCGACGAACTCGAATTCGATTCCATCCAGCTTGACGGTGCCGTTCTTCACGGGATTGGTATGGCCCGCGCTGCGGACGGATATGGTCAGGCGAAGTGTGTCGGCCATCGGCGCATTCCTCTCTATGATATCTGCTTCAGCTACGGCCACTCAAACGGCGGCCGGTTTCCAGTGCGGAAAACGTCCGCACCGGCGCGGCGAGCAGCAGGTCGAAGCCATCGGCCAGAACCTTTTCGACATTCTTGGAGCCGACGTGGGGATGGCCGACGCGAACGCCGTGGGCCTTGCAGATCCGCACGATCTCGGCCATGGCGGAAACAACCTCGGGATGATCGTATTCACGGGGATGCCCGAGCTCCTGGCTGAGGTCGCCCTCCCCGATCATGACCACCCCGATGCCCGGCACTCTGGTCAGCATTTCATCGAGGTTGGCGATCCCGACCGTGTCCTCGATCATGAGGAGAACCAGGATTTCGCCCTCCGGCGCCAGCGGCCATACATCGGCCTTGCTATAATATTCGCCCGTGCCCACACCCCATAGCCGTGAAGCCGTTTTGGGGCTGTCGCCGCGAATGCCCTGCGGCTCGTAAAGCGGCGCTGTCGAGAGCCGGGGATAACGGCAGGCGGCAACCGCGTTGTAGGCCTGCTCGGCGGTGCTGACATGGGGCCAGACGACACCGAATGCCCCCATGTCCAGGGCCTGCTTGGCGAGAAACTGGTTCATTTCCCCGCCGTTTGCCGGAATGCGCACAATAGGCGTGACCGCAGGGGCGCCCGTTGCGGCGATGGACTTGCGGCTCACCATCCATTGCAACGTATCGCGCAGCTGGGCCGGATCCCACGGGCGGTGTTCCATTTCGTAGATGACGCCGTCATAAGGCGCCTCGGTGACCCACAATGCCGATTCCATGCCGGCGGCCGCGAAAGTACCAAACGCTTTACGCCCCTGTTCGAAAGCGCCGATCACCGAGTTCAATCTAGTCATTTTGTTCTCCACCCATTCCTTGAAAGTCCGCGGTTCGTTCAGCCGGCGGGCGCGCCCAGAAGACGCGTCGTGTCGTCAAAAAGTGCATCCACATTGATCGGGCGCGGGATCACGCCTTGTGCGAAGGCGAAGCGCGCAGCGGCCTCCAGCGAGGGGCGCAGCGCTTCCACACCAAACTGGCGCATCTGAATGTCATTACCCGGAGGCGTGTCCCGGTCACGGCTCTCGATCAGAAGGCGATAGAGTTCGCGCACCACATCGGGCCGTTGCTCGACCAAATCTGCATGAACGACTGCCATGTGGTTCATCGGCACAATGCCAGTTCGTCGGTGCCAGATAAGCCCGGCGGCCTTCGGATCCGGAATGACGGGCTGCAGGCGCGGATCGTCAGGCATGTCACTTCCCAGGAGCGCAGCATCGACCTCGCCGGCAAGCAACATTCCCAGCGGGCTTTTCCCCTCCTCCGCCCGGACGACATTGGGGGGATCGCGAAACTCTTCGAGATGAGAATCCTCGAAACAAACCCAAGTCACGCTGTCCGGATCGAGCCCATAGTCGTCCTGCAGGATACCGCGCACCCACACACCCGTTGTTTGCGTATAGGAGCGAACTGCGACGCGCAGCCCCGGCAGATCCATTGGTTTGATGACCCCGCGCTGGGCGTTATAGCAGATGCAATGATGCTGAAACCGTGCACCGATCGCTGCGGGCAGCAAAATCAATGGCTTTCCAAATGCGTGAGCCTGAAGATAGGTTACGATGGCCAGTTCGCCAAAGTCGAAACGATCTTGACGAACCATGTCCTTGAAGCCGTCGAAGACCTGCGGAAACTCAGTGTAATCGAAGCGGATCAGGTCGCTCGCGATCTGTCCAGATTTCATAGACCTGGTACTGGCGTTGCTGCCTAAGAGCGTCGCGAGCGTTACTGGACCTTGGCTTGCGTAAGTCTTCTGCATGGCTATCGCTTAGGCCAAACGTGGATACAGTATCTCGGCGGTACCACCGAGGATCATGTCGCGATCCGCCTCCGACAGGGAAGAAAGGTTCTGCTTGGCGCGTTCCACGATCTGCGCGAGAGAGCCTTCCGATGCCGGATAGTTTGAGCCGAAGGAGCAACGGTCCGCGCCGAATGCTTCGACCAGAACCGGGAAGAAAGTCTCTGGTGATGCCGCGCCCGAGGCTGCGAGGTCAAAAGTGCGCGGGGTAACCTTTAGGTAGATATTCTCGTATTTCGCCAATTCGAAGAGCGGACGTGCGTTGGCGTAAGGGGGGCCATCGGCAATATCGGTGCGCGCCAGATGGTCGATGATGATGCGGGTGTTCCCAAAGCGCTCAGCCATTTCGGCCACGATCGGAAAGGCAGGCAAGCGGCACTGTACGCAGATCGGGAGGCCCAGCTCTCCGGCCTTTTCCCAAACAGGAAATGAGCGCGGGTCGTTCAGCCACGAAAAATCGAACTTGAGCTTGCTACCGCCGGTGTAAAGACGCAGACCGGTGACGCCCTTCGCAAGCCAGCCCTGCATGACATTGACCGCATTGGGTGAAAGCACGTCAATCGTTCCGACGGCGGTAAAACGATCCGGATGGCGCGCAACCGCTTCCGCCACATAGCTGTTGTCATAGCCGTAGCATGATGCGGCCTGCACCAGCGCGGAGCTGACAATGCCGGCCTCGTCCATCGCCGCAACCATGGCCTCGATCGTGACATGATGTTCCTTGGACCAGTCCGACTGATTGCCACCGAGCGGTGCACGCGGATAGGCGACCTCATCATGGGAGATGACGTGCGGGTGGATGTCGTGAATTCTTTGAGCCATGTAAGCTAGTCTCTCCTCTTCACCAGCCAGGCCAAGCGGGGCCGTGCCGCCGGAAACTCCTTCCAGGAAGAAGCGCCCCCGACGACCGCCGGACGTATATATTTGCTAGTCAGAAGCGAGGGCGGGACGGTCCACCGTCCAACGCATTTGGCGGTGCCCCCGCTGCTTTTTCCTAGGGACAATCTATCTCTCAGTACGGAGGAGAGCCAATTGGAAGAGCGCCACGATGCATAAGAAAATGAGACAGTCATTTTTCAGTATGCCGGTTTTTATTTGAAACTATTCGGTTTAATTGCCAATTCTCTGCGTCACTCGCCTGGGTAAACGCATCATGCGGCCGCCCTGTCTGGGGCGACCGCATTCATTCTAATTGGTCCGATCAAACAGACGGGATGACGCGCAGGGCCGGGAATGCCTGACCGATCCACGTTACTGGCCAGTTCATCGTCAGCAATTGATCGAACACGAGATAGACGAACAGTGTGACCCCGATAGCCATCGGCACGACCAGGTTCCAACGCTCCTTGCCTTCGAACCGCATAAATCCAACCACGAACAACGGAATGGTGGGGATAATGCCGATGGTACCCATTGAGAGAAGGAAGCCCAGGAGCCATCCGAGAAATGCAAGCGCGCGCCGCAGTATCTCAGATATGGCCATGCCTTCGTTTTCTTCGATCAAGTCCATGTGTATCGCCTGGCTGGCCTCTGCCTTTGCCTCATCGAGCGGCGAACGGGCTGAGATGCCTCGACGGAAAACCGCGTTTCCGAGCGAGCCGAGCACAGCAACGAAGGCCACTCCGGTCACGATCTGTGGCACCAGCGCGGTGGACCAGCTCCATCCTGCGGTTTCCCAGAAAAGGAAAGCCATGGCGGCAAGAAGGATCACAGGGAAGGTATCACCCGGCGAGAACTTCGGCAGCTGGAGGTTCAGATCCCAGCTCCGGTCTCTGTCGAGAAGGGCGCTGATCACAGGACGCAGGATACCGAGAGCGGCAACGCAGAGGATGACAACGACCATCGGGTGCAGCAACCAATCTGCTCCGTAGAGGCGAATGGAGATGAATAGTTGCCGTTCGATTATGTCTCCGAGAACTACACCGAGAATGAGCGGCGCACGGGGCCAGCGCAGACGCTTCATTGTCCAGCCAGCAAGGCCAAAGATCAGCAGCGCCACCAGGTCGCCCCACTGGCGGGACCCCTCGTAAGCGCCGATGAAGATGATGCAGACGACAACCGGCAGGACCAGCGTGTAACGCAATGTTGCCAAGCGAGCAAATTGCGGGCTGAAAGCATAGCAGAGACCCGCACCTATGATGTTTGCGATCGCGATCGACCATACCATCGAATAGGTAATCGGCAGGTTTTTTGTCAGCATGTCAGGGCCGGGCACAAGCCCTTGCGACAGAAATGCTCCGAGGATGATCGCCATACCGGCTGAGCCCGGAATGCCGAACGCGATCGTGGTGATGAGCGAGCCACCTTCCTTGGCATTGTTTGAACTTTCCGAGGCGATGACACCGCGCACGTCGCCTTTACCGAAGGTCTGGCGCCCCCCCTTCACGGTCCTTGCGGCGTGAGCATATGCTACCCAATCGACGACGGAACCGCCGATACCCGGAATCGCGCCCAGCGCTGTACCGATCCAGCTACAGCGCAGGATCAGCCACCATTCGGTGAAGCAGTCTTTCGCGCCCTGCCAGATGCCGAGATTTACGTTCTGAATCGGCTTGCCTTTCAGCGAATGACGGGAAATCATCATGTCGCAGAGCTCAGGCAGGGCAAAAAGGCCCAGCGTAAGCGGCACCAGGGGCAGACCTTCCCAAAGGTACAGGCTTTCAAACGTCCAGCGGAATGCGCCGGTACGAGGCTCGGAGCCTATCATGGAGATCATCACACCGATCGCGGCGGCGGCCAGTCCGCGCAGCGGCGTACTGCTGGACAATGCAGCCACCATTGACAGTCCCAGAATGGATATTGCCAGCATTTCCGGCGTGCCGATGTACAGCATGACCGGCCGCAGTATCGGCACGGAAATGCCGAGCAGCAAGGCGCCGAACAGGCCACCCATCAGCGATGACATGTAGGCGGCACTTAGCGCACGCCCGGCTTCGCCACGCTTCGCCATAGGCAAGCCATCGAGAACCGTGGCCGCTGATCCCGCTCCGCCCGGAACGCCGAACAGGATCGCGGGGATCGGATCACCCGTGGATGTCGTTGCCCCCAGCCCCAGCAGGAAGGCGAATGCGGTGTAGGGATCCATGGCGAAGGTGAACGGCAGGAGCAAAGCCGTGCCCGCCAGACCTCCGATGCCGGGCACGATCCCGAGGACCACACCCAGAAATGCAGCAAGGCAAAGAACACCCAGGCGCATGGGATCCGCGAGGATCGTCAGCGCCTCCCAGGCGGCGCCCAGCATGCTCACACTATCGGCAGCGTCCATTATTTGTCCAATTTACGTTTGTGCGTTGACCTGCCGGAGCCAAGCCCCGGCAGGCGGCTGGGCAGGATTACTTCGAGACCAGAAGTCCCTTGACCTGATCGAGAACATCCGGCGAGGTCGCGTAGAGCTCATCGAGGATCTTATGAACCTCATCACCGGCGATCATTTCGACCGTCGCATTCTGCTTGGCGACCTCAGCGATAAACCCGGGGTCCTCCGCGGCGGCTTCGAAGGCGGCGCGCAGAGCTGCGAGACGGTCTTCCGGAACTTCAGGCGGAGCGGCAAACGGACGGCCGGCGTCCAGCGGCAAGAACATGAACTCGAAGACGGAACGGGCCTTGGGGTCAGTGACCTTGTCAAGGATCATTGGCACATCTTTGACAGCCGGACTCGGGCGCATCGCAAGCTGGGCGATCACGTTCAGCTTGCCTTCTGCCAGCCAGCTGGCGTCGTTGCCTCCGAGCAGGCTTGTGGTGGTCACGGCGCGACCTTGTACTTCACCGCGCTCCATGGCAAGCGCGATTTCGTCGTTGCCCTTGTATCCGGGGATGATGTCCATCTTGGATCCGAGATACTCGTTGATCATGGCTGGGAAGGTGCGGTTCTCGTTGTTGAACGAGGTAGAGCCGATCGTCAGCGGCTGGGAAAAGAGATCGTCCAGTGTCTTCACCGGCGCATTCTCCCACGTGATGAGCACATAGCTTTCCTTGTTCAGGCTGCCGATCCAATTCACCTCGCGCGGATCGAAGGCGAGCTTTTCGGCCGAAACAAGCGGCAGATAAAGGTTGTTGCGCTGAAGGGCGGCGATGGCTGTTCCGTCGCGCGGTGCACTATTCTGCAGTTGGGCAGCCGCAGTCAGACCACCAGCCCCAGGAACATTGGCTATGACCACATTTGGGTTGCCGGGCAGATGTTTGGATAGGAATGGCGCGAAGGCACGCGCATAGAGATCAGCGCCGCCCCCTGGCGCGGCCGAAACCATCAGCGTCAAGTTGTTGTCGCTATAGAATTCCTCGACGGTCTGCGCTCCGGCCGACGTGCTCAGAAACGCGGTGGACAGGGCGATAGTCGCAGCAGTAGCAAATTTCTTCAATTTCATCAGTTTTCTCCTCCCGTTTGAGGTTTCGGCCGAGAGGGCCGAAACCAGTCTGCATTTCAGGTAGTCAAAAGCGAAATAGTCGGCGCTATGTTCTTTTTATTGCGCAGGTCCATCAGGTCCCCGATGATCCGGTCCTGACGTTCAGCCGACAGAAGGCTTGCAGTTACGTTCTTGAACTTCTCCAGCACAGGCGCCTCCGCGAGGCCCCGGTCCGGGAACGAATGACCCGGCGGGTGGAGGCACTCGGTCTCGATGACCTCGCCGCCGGTCAAGTGCACCTTGATCTGGCAGGGCATCGCTTCCGGCGAGCGAGAGCGGAGCTCTTCCGATACGGACAGGCGGACCTTTGCCGTCAATGCGCGTGTCGCAGGTTCTGCCCAGCGCTCATTCACATATTGACGCGGCGTCAGTTCGCCATCCATCAACACGACGGCCGGCAGGAACGTGAAGCTGTGGTCGGCCGTCTCATGGGTGGAAGGCGTCAATCGGGGCTTCTCAGCCTGCTGTTTGCGGATGATCGGCAGGTCCGCCATGATCACATCGATCGCCTCGATCTCATCCACCCGGCCCGCCAGCTTTTTATGGGCATCGAGTGCCGCGACAATCTCTGCCTGCGCCGTCCCGATGCAGGCAAACGTCTTGACGTGGGAACGCAGGATGAACAATTCGTCCACAGGCGCCCAAAGCTTTTCGAAGCCAAGCGCAGGGTCGAACACCTGCTGCATGCCCCAACGGTGATCCAGAACCTGCTGAGGACCGGTCATACCCTTCGCAGCAAGCAACGTCAGTTGCACGCCTTCGCGAGCAAGAAGCGCGCCCACCATATTCTTGGCACCGGACAGCTCCCCATAGCGTACGATGGACGGCGTTGCGCAGCGCGCCATGGCCAGCGCGAGCGCATTAGCCTGGCGCGTCTCGTCCAGGCCAAGAATCCGACCTGCCATCGCTGCAGCAACCACGCCCACGGCACTGGCCCCATCCCAGACGCTGTCCATCGGCATCAGATCGCGCAGGCGACGGAAAAGCTCATAGCCCATCATGATCGCGGTGAGCACAGACTGTCCCGACGCGCCATGCGCCTCGCCAACAGCAAGGGCAGCGGCCAGGACGTCGCTGCAATGGCCGCCAATGTGGAGCTTGCCGTCCTTCTGAATGAACTGGACGTCGTTGAAGTCTTGCGATCGCACCAGGGCGCAATTCAGGAATGTGGCATCGAGCACCGATCCACGTTCGGCGTGGCCGATCAGAGTACAAACAGGCTTGCTTCCCAACTCCTCGATCATCTCGGCCACACGGCGCGGCGCCCCGGCAAGCTGCGCTGAAAAGGCGCACGCGATGGTATCCAACGTCAGAAGCTCCGCTTGGCGCAGAGCAATGCTCGACAGGTAGGCAGGCTCCGCTGCCAGCGTCCATTGAGCCAATTGCCTGATTGAGGACTCATTGGTGGTTGTGTTCTGATCGTTCATCAGTATCCTTTCGGACAGTTCTGGGCCGCATGACGGCGGGTTTCAAACGGCTGGACAACGACGGGAGCAGACGGTGGATCGTATCGCTTGATACAGATGTCGTCGCAATGCATCTCGAAGCGCTTCACGACAGTTCGCCGAGACAGCCGACGGCGACTCCGGTTCGCCGCTCGTATCGAGCAAGCGACGAGACTCTCATCTTGTGGCTCAAAATTCCCTCCTGCCGAACTCCCATCCGGCACAATCATATTCATCGACAATAGCCGCCCAATTCAAATTGGAAGTGCGTGACCCATCATAAGAAAATAGCACACCCTCATAGATACCCCTCTTCACCAGGAGCTTTATCCGAGCCGAAATTAAACGACAGAAAAACAATATCCCACTGAGAAAAAATGGTTATTTCGAGTGTGATCGGAGACCTCTGCCCGAGAAATCGGCCAAATTCGATGCGCTCTTGACGCCGTCGTCATAAAATGAATTGACTGCGATCATGACAATCACCATCAAAGAGCCGGCTATTTTTGGCGAAAACATACTGCTACCAAACCTGCGCCACCTCAGGGCGGTGGAGGCGGTCGGACGTCACAACAGTATCGGCAAAGCAGCTCAGGAGCTCAGATTGTCGCAGCCGGCGGTCACACAGGCTGTCGCAAAGGTCGAGGCGGCGCTCGACCGTGTATTGTTCGAAAGACATCAGAAAGGCACCGCTCTCACACGCGCCGGAGAAGTCTACCTGAACCGTGTCCGCCGCTTTCTTGATCAGTGCGATGCCGCGCTTCTTTCCGCAACCGGTGGTGGTCCCATCCGCGCACGCTACCTCACCAGCGCCCAAATCCGGAGCCTCATCGCCATTTCGGCAAGCACCACGTTTTCGCAGGCTGCTCATGTCAGCGGCATCTCGACGTCCTCACTTCATCGTACGTTGCGTGACCTGGAGGCTATGCTGGACGAGCGGGTCTACACCAGCTCCCCCTATGGACTTAGGATGACGGATGCGGGTGCAAGTCTTGCGAGAAGGCTCGCGCTGGCCTTGCGCGAGATGGATGCGGCGCTCGACGAAATCGGCTCCCTAGATGGAGTGGAGAGCGGCAAAATCCTGATTGGCGCGCTGCCTATGTCCGGTGCTTACCTGATCGGGGCTGCCATCGCACGGCTGACGGAGCGTTTTCCGAAGGCACGCGTCGTCGTCACCAACGCCCCCTACGCCATCCTTTTCAACAGCCTGCGCAACGGTGCCATCGACATGATTTTCGGGGTACTGCGTAGGCCCGACTGGGACATGGAGGTGGCCGAAATTCCTCTGTTCACCGATCCGTATTGCATCGTGGCCCGCTCGGGCCATCCTCTGGCTGCGCAGGCCGAGGTCACGCGAAGCGATCTCCTTCGCCACGACTGGATCGCTCCAGGCCAGGGAACGCCGCGACGCCGCGAGTATGACGCGCTCTTCGAAGAGCAGGACAAACATCCCAACATGCTCATCGAGACCAGCTCTCTTTCCACCATCCGCGCGATTTTAGCATGCAGCAATCGGCTGGCGCTGGTCAGCCGGCATGAGATCGAGATGGACGAACAGCTCAACCTTCTGACCGTCCTGCCATGGAACCCCAGCTTTCCGCCAGCGCACAAGGGCATTTCAATCCGGACGAATTGGCTGCCGACACCGATCCAGACGCAGTTCGTCAATATTCTGAAGGAAAGTGCACTCGCTCTGGAGCAAGAGCCGAGATCACTTTAGCTACCAGTAGCTCCTGAAAAGGGGATCCGGCGTTCTTCGTCATCGCTGGCGCCATCGGATGATGGATTAGCCCGGGGATCCCGTACTTGACGATCAGCGGCCCTGCTCGTCCTTGCGGACCTGGCCACCAAGCTCCTGGGCCTGACAGTAGGTCATGAAGCGGTCGCGCTGGAAGCCGTTAGTGGCTAATACCATCCAGGGCAGAAGGATGTTGATGCTGTGATAGGGTTCGGAATTGCCACGCAGTGGTCGGGCGAAGGTTTGGCCGATGTTGTCAGTGCTCATGGCTGCATCCAGGGCCTTGTGCCGGCTTCGATGGATTTGATGATCTGATCTGATGCGCTGGTAGGTGTCGGTGCGGTTCTCGCTCACGGCATTTCTCCTTGTTCTAGTTTGCCTGACGGGGCCCATTCGAATGCAAAGTCGACACCCAGACCGGCTGAAAACGCAGGACGTCTCCCAGGTCGGCCTCGGAGTGGAATTCTGATCCCTTTCGGATCGAACCAAAAAAAAGGGCTCCGCAAGGAGCCCTTTTTTTTGTGGGAGCAGATCGGCATCAGCCTTGTATGGCGCGACGGCGAACGATGATCCTCGCCGATAGCGAATGTGACCATCAACGCCAAACGCTGCGCTTGTGCCGCTGGTAGTGGCGTCGCACGCAACAATCGATATGCATTGATCCAGTATCCTGGGTTTAGCCACTGTCGACCATACGAGGTTGTCCTCGGCAGCAATCCCACCGTATGTGGGGCCGCCGAGGACTTGGGCGTTATCGCATACCAAACAGGTACAGGGAACCGAGGCTAATCATCGGGAAGTATGTGATCAATGCCAGGCAGAAGATAATTACGGCGACCATTGGCACTAGGTAGGGGATCATTCGGTGCAAGGAAACATTGCCCACTGCAGCAGCAGCGAACAGGTTGACGCCAAATGGTGGAGTAATCATTCCCAAAGCCAAGTTCACAATCATTATCAAACCGAAGTGGACAGGGTCGATACCGAACGCAATTGCAACCGGAGCAAGGATAGGGGCGATAACCACGATCGATGCGGAGGTTTCGACAAACATTCCGATGAGGAACAGCAGGACGTTGACAGCGAGCAAGAACATAAAGGCGCTGTCAAAATTCTCTACCAGCCACTGGCTGATAGCTGCCGGAATCCCAGCTCGGGTGAGGATGAACGAAAACAGGCCTGCCATCGAGATGATGAACATGATGATAGCCGAGGATATTGCCGATCGCTTGAACACATCGACCATCGCAATGATGCTCATCTCTCGATAGATGACCATGCTCACCACAAGAGCATAAAATACCGCGATTATTGAAGCCTCGGTCGGGGTGAACACGCCACCGTAAATCCCGCCCAATATGACCACGGGCATGAACAGCGCGAATGCTGATCTGCGCAGGCTGACCATAAACGGCTGAACGGGCTTCTTTTCAAGCTTGCCTGGATTGTGGAAATACCGCGACCAAATAAGCACGAAGACCATGAGTGCTGCGGCAATAAGGAATCCTGGTCCAATCCCGGCGATAAATAGATCTCCCACCGGTGCACTCGCTGCCACGCCATATAGGATCATCGGAATTGAAGGAGGGATGATAACTCCTAGTTCCGCCGCCGTTGCCTGTAGAGAAGATGCAAAGCCCACTGGGTAACGCTGAGCGACCATAGCAGGGATAAGGATTGCGCCGATCGCGTAAGTGGTAGCTACGCTGGAGCCCGACACTGCCGCAAAAATCATGCAGACGACAATACACGTTACAGGCAAGCCTCCACGGGTATCCCCTATGGCGCTCTCGACCAAGTCAACGAGACGACGCGAGATTCCACCTGCCGCCATCAGGTTGCCCGCAAGAATGAAGAATGGCACGGCCGCGAGCGGGAACTTGTCGAGCGCGATATATGCCTGCTGAGGCAGAACAATTAACGGAAGGTTTGAGAAAGTGGCAACGCCCACAAGTCCTGCAAGCCCTATCGCTACGGCTACGGGGACCGAAAGCGCCATGAGGCCGATCAGCAACAAGATCATTGTCAGTAGCATATTTGAGCCTCAGGTGTTTTGGGTCTGGTGGTCGATATTGCTACGTGGATCAATCACGTGAGCAATTGCCGCGAAGATCGAGATAACGGCACCAAAGGGCAGTGCGGCGTAGGCCCAGCTTGTTGAAATACCGAGCCCAGCGATCGTCTGGAACTTGACCCGCATCGCGAGGGAGATCCCGAACCAGGTCAGAAAGCCCAACAATGTGAGGACGCAGACCAGGATGACAATCTGGATGACCTGCCTAGCTCTACCCTTGCTCAAGCTGAGAAGCCAATCGACGGAAATCAACGTTCCGGATCGCATTGCAGCAGCAAGTCCGAGGTAGGTCATCCAGATCAACGTCATTTGAATGAGCGGTTCTGACCACTCCGCTGATCGATGCAGCACGAAACGAGCAATGATCTGATACAGGCCGATGAGAGATGCGAGAGCCAAGCCAGCAGTCGCAAACGCGACTGCGGCTTTTGTCAGCAAGCTCTCAAAGCTAAGGAAGTACCGAGCCCAAGCTTCTTCGTGTTGCATCACTTTGTCTCTTTGATAGCGTCAAGACGCTCTTTGCCGAACTGCTCGGCAAAGGTCTCAAAGAGGCCTTCCACCTGGCTAGCAAAAGAGGTCTTGTCGACATCGGTGATAACTTCGACACCTTGCTCGCGCAGGGTATCCAGTCCAGTTGTCAGGACCACTTCCACTTCCTGTCGATTACGCTTCATCGCATTTTGCGCTGCTTCGACAAAAATCTGCTTATCCTCATCCGACAGCGCCTCATAGGCGGTGGGAGAAATCAGCAGGACCAGTGGCGTAAAGGCATGGTCGGTCATGCTGAGGTATTTTTGAACCTCACCAAAGCGATTGTTGATGATCGCGCCGACAGGGTTCTCCTGACCGTCCACAACTCCTTGTTGAAGCGCGGTGTAAACTTCCGGAATAGCCATCGGCGTGGGAAGAACCCCTAGTTCCTTCCAGACTGCAATGTGCAGTTCATTCTGCTGGGTACGGATCTTCAGACCCTCCACGTCCGAAGCCGTTTTGACGGCCTTGGTATTGTTTGTGAGCTGTCGGAAGCCCATTCCTCCGAACGCGAGTCCAACGAGACCTTTTTCAGGAAGTCCCTCAAGCATCTCTTTCCCGATTGGACCGCTAAGGACTGCATCTGCGTGATCAAAGTCACGGAAGAGAAAGGGAATGTCGAAGAGCGCAAATTCCGGTGCAAAGTTCACGACCACAGAAGTGCTCGGGATAGCCATATCGACCGTTCCAACCTGAACGCTTTCAATGACTTCGCGATCGCCTCCAAGCGCACCGCCGCCCTGAATATCGACCTCAATCCGTCCCTCAGTCTTGGTGGCGATTTCCTCAGCGAACTGTCGCATCGCGATGGCCTCGGGGGCTTGCGCTCCTCCTACAAACCCGAGCGAAAGCGTAACATCTGCGGCCGCGGCCGTACCGGTCCACGTAACGAGGGTAAGGCAAGCTGCCAGCAAAGATTTCTTCATTGTTTCCTCCACGATTTTCTACTTATTATTCAGTTAGGCTGCGACTTCCCAGCTCTCAACGACGTACTCGTCAAGAGCTTCGAGCTCGATATCAATGCCAAGGCCAGGACCATCTGGCACAGCAATGTTTCCTTTGGAATCTGGGCGTGGATCAAAGATCTTTGCACGCAGCGGATTGTAGCTTTTGTCGTATTCAAAGATGGGCACACTTGGGCTCTTGCCATAAGCAGACAGCACCGATGCGTACTGCAGCGACGCGAGGAAATTGACCCCAGTACCCCATACGTGGGGAGCTACACCCGTATCGAAAGCATCCGCCAACCCGGCAATCTTGATGGCCTCGGTGATCCCGCCACAAATAGCTAAGTCGGGCTGAAGCACAGCAAGCGAACCGTCCACCATTACATCCCGGAATGCCTGGACACCGCAGAAGGATTCCCCGCCGGAAAGTGGCACCGAGATCTTCTCAGCAATTCGTCTGTACCCGGGAATATTGTCGTGTCGGAGTGGTTCCTCGATCCATGCCAAACGGGACGACCTGGTGGCATCAGCTAGCGCGACCGTATCAGCAATCGTTGAGGCTTCGTTGAGGTCAATCATCAGAGTGGCATCATCACCTACGATCGATCGAGCTGCCTCTATGGCCCGAATATCTTCTTTCGCTCCGATACCAACGCGAATCTTCACTGCCTGGAACCCATCCGCGATGAAACCCTCCACTGCCTGCTCGAAACCAGCGTAGCGATCCTCTCCAGCGGGCAACAATGGGCCGCTGGCATAGGCCAGAATTTCTTTGCGAAGTGCGCCGCCCAGGAGTGAGGATATTGATAGCCCACTTGATCTTCCAAACGCATCCCAAACAGCGATGTCCAAGGCGCTGAGTGCCATGTGCGTCTGGCCCCGTCGATCAGGAACTGCGGCAGAGAGCATGGCTTGGTGAATCAGGCGCGGGTTAGTAACGCTCTTGCCTAACGCGTATTGCGCAAGATTACGTTTGATTAGCTCGGCTGCTGCATAAGGATAGGCCCATGTCTCGCCCCAGCCCACCTGTCCTCCAGCCGTCGTGATCCTAATCAGAAGCGCGGATCGTTCACTGAACACGCGTAGCGCATTGCCAGCGACCGTAGGCATTGGGCACCGAAGAATGAACCCTTCGATTTTGGAAATTGTATCAGCTGTCAATGATGGTACCCCCGTTGGCGACCAACTTAAACATTTGACATGACCATGACAAATTGGAAGAACGGCGGAAATACATCAGGAAAGCTGATATGCGAATAACGCTTGCACAGTTGGAAGCTTTCTATTGGACAGCGACTTATAGCTCTGTTGAAAGAGCCGCGAGCGTTCTTAATATCGCTCAGCCAACCGTCTCATTGCGTCTAAGAGGGCTTGAAGACGCGCTCGGCTACAAGCCGCTACAACGGGTCGGGAGAGGTCTTAAGTTAACCCTACGGGGTCAGGATTTGCTTGAAGAATGCCGGACAATCTTTGCCAGCCTTGAGAAGATTGAGGCACGACCATCTGTTCGGAATCTGTCTGGCCCTATCAAGCTTGGTTTTGCCGAAGGTTTCGCCATGATCTGCTTACCACAGATCGTGTCACGACTGCACTCGACGTACCCTGAGCTCCAACCTGAACTGATGGTCGCCACCTCGGCGGAGGTCGAACCCGAATTACATGCACTACGGTTGGATCTGGCATTTCTTGTACATCCCACGGAGCATGAGCAATTTAAGCTCGTTCCTCTTGGTGCCCAGGAAACATGCTGGATTGCCTCGACTAGCTTTGACCTGCCACCCATTGTGCGACCTCAAGATATTGCCACGCACTCGATCATCTCGAACCCCGTCGGGACTATCAACTATCAACAGATGATCGGGTGGTTCGCCAGCGCTGGGTTGACTCCAAACCGCATCGATTTCTGCAACAGCGTCTCGATGCTCGCAGATCTTGTTAACAAGGGAGTAGGCTTAGGGATCTATCCCAACAAACTGGCAGAGCGCGAAGTGAGCGAAGGCATGGTTTCGGTCCTTAAAACGGATCCGCCTATCGCTGACACGCCGATTTTTGCGAAGTATCATCGGCAGAGTCGGAAACCTAAAGTGGAGGCGGTGCTCAACACCGTGGTATCAGTCCTTAGCGAACTCGACTATTTGAAGTACGGCTAGGCCATCAGAGTTCAGATGTACTGCCCGCGATCAATGCATACGACAAAGTCGGTGGCTAAAGCCCAAGCCTTTTTCAGTTGGGTCAGAGTAAAACCCACCCGTCTGGCTTCCCGGCAAAGTCGCTAGCTGCGCTTGATCGCTCATGATTTGGCAGAACTATAGGCATACACAAGTTTTCGCACGCGCTTTTCGGAAGCATTAGTAGCTTTGTTCGCGGGAAAGGCATGGGGCGGTAGCGGCGAGTTGCGGAGAAGGCGCTTCAGGTTCGTGTTTCGTCCTCCAGCGTCTTCAGCCGTTTGGCTTCCTACACCTCCCATGCCGCCGAACTTCGCTTTCCATTTATAGATGCTGGTATCGCTGACGCCGTGTTAGCGGCAAAGCTCCGAGACTGGCGTGCCCACCTCGTGCTCCCTCAAATGGCCGATGTTCTGCTGTGAAACGGCTGCGCTTCATTCCCTGGCCCTCTGGACCAAAGCGTACTTCAAGATGGAATTTCAACGAGCAAGGTCAGACTGTCGGCCACCTTGTTTAGTTGAGCCAGCGCAACTTTTGCGTGACAACCCGCTTAAGCTTTTCGTATTCGCAGATGACATGAGGAGGAAGCCGTGGGAGCCTTTTGGACAACGCTAGTTAGCGAGATCTCCGACATCCCAGACGGGTCTACTATAACTCTTATCACGGTACGCCTCGTAATGGCGGCAGTACTTAGCGGGATCCTTGGCTACGAGCGCGAGCGCAAGGGAAGAAACGCTGGTGTCCGGACTCATATGTTGGTCGCCGTAGGTGCAGCACTTTTTGTCATAGGTCCGCTCCAGAGCGGAATGGAGATAGGCGACCTATCACGTGTACTGCAGGGTATCGTGCAGGGAATTGGCTTCCTTGGCGCAGGTGCCATCATTGTCCGCTCGGCGCAGCGCGAGATCGAAGGACTTACCACCGCCAGTATTTGGGCGACAGCCGGAATTGGCGTGCTCGCGGGTCTCGGACTGGAGACAACCGCGGTCCTATCGACAGTGATTGTGTTGATTATCCTCGCGGCAGTACCTCATCTCTTGCCAACCCACATGGACTCAGGCTCAAGCGGGGGCGATCGGAAGTAAGTCAGTAACGCGATACGGCGATAAAAGCTCCTGGTCTGCCAGCTAGATCCGGTTGATGAAGACGTAGGGATGTCTGCCGAAACGCATGGTCACAGAGGGGCTAGGCTGCTATGGCTGGCAACAACGCTAGGTCAT
>NZ_JAJAWH010000025.1 GCF_020531965.1 Pseudorhizobium xiangyangii
CGGCCGGGATATCCCGGCCGGTGATGCAGATCACTCCGCGGCCAACCAGGCCTTCACCTGATCCGGATGGTCGGCGATGTACTTCTCGACAGCGGCCTCGTAAGAGGTTTCCTGAGCATTAAACATTGCCGCCTCAAGGTCTGCGATCGGCAGTTTCATGCGCGAAAGGAACCCGGCAACCTTCGGATTTTCTTCCTTGAAACCCTTGCGAGCAAGCACATCGACATGCTCCGCCTTACCGAGCGAGCCTTTCGGATCCTCGATGTAGCGGATGTCGTACTTGCCAAACATCCAGTGCGGGCTCCATGAGGTCGCCACGAACCACTCCTCTGAACGGATGGCGCGGTCGACCGTCGTCAGCATGCCGGCTTCACTGGAAATCTGCAGCTTGTAGTCACTCAGGTCGTAGTCCTTCACCGCCTGCTCGGAAAGCCGGGTCAGACCGGCGCCCGGATCGATCCCCTGGACCGTGTTGCCGAGCTTTTCCTTGACCTCGTCTTTCGCCAGATCTTCGATCGAGCTTATCGCGTCTTCGGGAACATAGGCTGGAACGACCCAGCCGAGCTTGGCGTCGTCGTACACGGTGCCGAGTGTTTCGACCTTGTCTTCAACCTTCGCGAAGTAATCGGCATGTGTCTGGGGAAGCCACGCCATCATCATCGCATCGAGGTCGCCACGGCCGACGCCCTGGTAAAGCGGCGCGACATCCGTCTGCACCAGCTCGACTTCGTGGCCGAGTTCGTCCTGGATCAGCTTGGCGGCAAGCTTCGTCACGAATTCGGCGTCAGACCATGCGGCCCATCCGATTTTCACCGGCGTGGCATCCTGTGCCAGCGCAGTCGTGGCAACGCTGCCGGCCAATGCCGCGGCTACGCCCATGGAAACGAGTGTCTTGAACATGTGTGCTCCTTGTTGGAAGGTTCGCATAGGGCCAACTGCCCTTTGTGATGCTCGGCAGTCAGGCTGTTGCCGCCTATTCGGTTTTCTGCCGGGCAGCTTTCGGGAAGAAGCGGCGCCAGAAGCTGGGGCTCTCCTTCCCGAAGCTTTGGGTGATGCGATCGAGAACGACCGCGAGAATGACAACGGCAAGGCCGCCTTCGAAACCGGTACCCACGTCGAGACGCTGGATGCCGGTCAGAACAGTATTGCCGATGCCGCCTGCCCCGATCATCGAGGCGATAACCACCATGGACAGCGACAGCATGATCGTCTGATTGGTGCCTGCCATGATCGATGGCATTGCATTCGGCAGTTGAACCTTGAAGAGCAACTGCGTGGACGTGCAACCAAACGCATGGCCCGCCTCGACGAACTCGGTGTCCACCTGGCGAATACCGAGGTTGGTAAGCCGCACGACGGGCGGCATCGAGAAAATCACCGTGGCGATCGTCCCCGGTACGGCACCCAATCCGAAAAACATCGCCGCAGGGATGAGGTAAACGAACGCCGGCATAGTCTGCATCAGATCAAGGATCGGGCGCACAACGACCGCCACCGAGTCCTTGCTTGCCATCGCAATGCCGAGTGGCAATCCGATCAGCATGGCAATGATGGTGGACGCGATCACCAGGGAAAGCGTTTCCATCATGGCCGGCCAAAGTCCCATAAGGCCAACGAGCCAGAGAGCCGCGCCTGTGAAGACCGCAAAGCCAAAGCCGACCCGCCACAGCGAAATCAGAATGAAAATGGCGATGCCCGCCGGCATCGGCAGGGCCCCCAGCACGTCCTGTATGCTTCCGGTGACCAGCCCGATGGCCGCCGCAATGAAGTCAAGGGCGGGCGAGAAGTTGTCGAGGATGTAATTGACGGCCAAGTCGACGCCGTCGCCAATATCGAAATTCATACTTGTTTCCGGTCTTTGAAAGGTCAGCTGGCGCGGTCGAGCGTCTCAAGGAGGATCGACTTGCTGATGGAGCCTACATAGCGGCCAGACTCATCGACGACGGGAAGAGGACACACACTTCCAGCCACCTTGCCGAGAACGCTGGATAGCGGTTCGCTGGCAGCGATCGGCTCGATCCCATTTAGAAAGGCGTTACGGTAAGGATCGGCAGACTTGGCCCGCACCTTTTCCACCAGAGACGTCTGGCTGACCATGCCGTGGTATGTCTTGTCGCGGCCGACGACGATTGCGAATTCCCTGTCGAAGTTCTGCATTCGCTCCAATGCAGCGGCGACCGAGACACCCTGGCGATCGACGATTGTTACCTGCGTCTTGCGGGCGATATCGCCGGCCTTAAAGACCTGCGTGACGTCGACGTTGCGGAAAAATGAGCGGACATAGTCGTTGGCGGGTTGCGTAACGATTTCGTCAGGGGTCCCTACCTGGATGACGCTGCCGTTCTGCATGATGCAGATCCGGTCGCCGATACGCATGGCCTCATCCAGGTCATGACTGACGAAGACAATCGTCCGGCTGTGCTCAGACTGCAGGCGAACCAATTCGTCCTGCATTTCTGTCCGGATCAAGGGGTCAAGAGCCGAGAACGCCTCGTCCATCAAGAGAATTGTCGGCTCGCTGGCCAAAGCCCGCGCCAAGCCGACACGTTGCTTCATGCCGCCTGAGAGCTGATTGGGCAGGCTATCGGCATAGGCTTCCAGACCGACCGCTTTGAGAGCAGCCATTGCCTTCTCCGTTCGATCCGCCTCACTGGCACCAGCTACCTCCAATCCGAAAGCGGCATTGCTGAGCACCGTGCGGTTCGGCAGGAGGGCGAAGGACTGGAACACCATGCTGATATCACGGCGCCGAAGCGCAATCAGATCCTTGCGTGACATCTTCGTAACGTCATGACCATCGATCTCGATTGAGCCAGCAGTGGGTTCGATCAGCCGGTTGAGCAGTCGCAGGAGTGTCGACTTTCCGGATCCCGACAGCCCCATGATGACGAAGATCTCGCCATCCTTGATGTCGAAGCTCGCATCGTTGACGCCAATGGAACATCCGGTGGCGGCATGGATCTCCGTTTTGGACCGACCCGCATTCGCCATGGCAAGAGCTTTGTCTGGCCGCTCGCCGAAGACTTTGAAGACGTTCTTCAGGGCAATTTTTCGCTTGGCGTCCTCGACGGACACCGGAGCTGAAGTACTATTTTCCATATTTTTCACACCTTGCGCCACGGCAAGGCACACCTCCATCACAATGAAGATCAATGCAGTATTGCACCGCGGCATCCCGCGATATCTTCATTATATTCAGCACAATGCTGGAATAAACTTATCGCCCCGGGAGCATGCCTCGGAGAGAAAATCCATTGATCATCGGTCGCAAATCTGCGACCGCACCAACCAAAGATTGGCGCAACCGCGAAAGTGGATATAGCATTCTATCTAGCCAATGAGATTTACGATGTCCATAGAAAATTCGCCTATGCAAACGCCAAACCGCAAATTCCGTTGCTCAAACACGACGAAATATTCGGCAAAAAGGCAATTTTCTGCCGCAACGCGCGACGCGCCAAAAACTAGCGCTACGCTTACATCCAACCTGCCGATTTTACGGAACCGTTTCTCTTTTTCCCGCGGACCGACCCGCCCCTCACAACACCCCAGCCCGGCCACACGGAGATTCCCACACCTCCCCCTTGTTTCTGCCGCAATACCGCCCTATGTGTAGGCAATCGAACTTTGCTAGCGACCTTTGTCCGCCCCCCAGCTGGGACTTTCAGATTTCCTCTCATCGTCGATTACAGATCGGTCGCGTGGACCGTATCTACCAACGGTTGAAAGGAAATCGTTATGAACACAGGCACAGTAAAGTGGTTTAACAGCACCAAGGGCTTCGGCTTCATTCAGCCGGACAACGGCAGCCAGGACATCTTCGTGCACATCTCTGCCGTAGAGCGCGCTGGTATGCGTGGCCTCACCGACGGCCAGAAGATCAGCTTCGAAATCGTACAGGACAAGCGTTCTGGCAAGAGCTCCGCAGAAAACCTGCAGGCTATCTAATTGTAGCCATTGCCCCGCGTGACCACGGATGTACCGGCACGCTTGAGGCAGTGACTTGGAAGGTCGGGAGCAGTCCCGGCCTTTTGTTTTTGCGACGTGGGAGATTTGCATGTCGATCCCAGTCTATTCCGTTGGCGATATTGTTGTTTTCAAGAGCGACCTTTACCGCCGGTCGGATAACAACCGAACTTGTCGCATCGCCTCGGTTCTTCCCGAAGCTCAGGGCGTCATACAATACCGGATACGGTTCGATGACGAGAATTTCGAGCGGCGCGTTACGGAAGCGGACATCGACCGGGTCACGGAACCGCCTTTGAAAAGAGAAGAGCGCGTTACCTCTCCCTCCACCGCTTCGTCCTGGGTCAATCTAAACGCGATCAAGATCAAGAAATAGCAGCAAACGCCGAATAGGAGATACTTTTTTGCAGGTACTCGTCAGAGACAACAACGTCGATCAGGCCCTCCGCGTCCTGAAAAAGAAAATGCAGCGGGAAGGTCTCTTCCGCGAGATGCGGGCGCGCAGCGCCTATGAGAAGCCATCGGAAAAGAGAGCTCGCGAGAAGGCCGAGGGCATTCGCCGGACGCGCAAGCTTGCACGCAAGCAGGCACAACGCGAAGGCCTCCTGCCCGCTCCAAAGAAAAAAGTAATCGCACCCCGCAGCCGCTAAGCATGGCCGCTGTTCGTCCCTCCTGGGAACGAACAGCCCTCTTGTGCGATGTGTGGCAAGCTTCGGTTAAGTATTAGCTGCGCATTATATGCGTGCTTCGGCATCGAAGCACCTGCTGATGAGAAAAGGGCTCATGGGGACCGCCTCCCTATGAACCCTTTTTTTGCCCGGCTTCCGACCCAGGGCATGGGCCTGTCGGGCGGGCAAAAGCCTCCCAGACTGTGGTAATTGCCGACATCTTCCGCTTGTGAGATAGTACCCCGGTATTTGAGAGCAGTTTCATATCAACGGTCGGTTCGGCTCGGGAGGAGCGGAAATGGCTGTAGTGCTGATCCTCGTCCTACTGGCACTTGGCTCCGTGGTGTTTCACATCCTGAGTCCTTGGTGGTGGACGCCGATTGCGTCCAACTGGTCCTATATCGACACCACGCTCATCATCACCTTCTGGATCACAGGCACCGTTTTTGTGGCGGTTGTCTGTTTCATGGCCTATTGCGTCTATCGCTTCCGCCACAAGCCCGGCAACCGTGCTGCCTACGAGCCGGAAAACCGCAGGCTGGAGTGGCTGCTGGCAGCGGGGACTGCTGTCGGTGTCGCGGCGATGCTGGCGCCCGGCCTCGTGGTGTGGCACCAGTTCGTTACAGTGCCCGACGATGCCACGCCGGTCGAGGTTGTCAGCCAGCAATGGCTGTGGAGCTTTCGTTTACCTGGCGCCGATGGAACGCTCGGCCACGCAGAGACCCGTAAAGTCAGCGCAGAAAATCCCTTGGGGTTGAACACGGACGATGCGCGCGGCCTCGACGACGTCATAATTGAAGGCGGCGAGTTGCATGTACCGGTCGGGAAGCCTGTGCACATGTTGCTGCGCTCGGTCGATGTTCTCCACGATTTCTACGTCCCGGAGTTCCGCGCCAAAATGGACATGATCCCGGGGATGGTTACCTATTTCTGGTTCACGCCGACACGCACAGGCACTTTCGAGATCCTCTGCGCTGAACTTTGCGGCATCGGCCACTCGCAGATGCGAGGAACGGTCGTGGTCGATGAAGCGGCGGACTATCAGGCCTGGCTGGAGCAGCAATCGACATTTACCCAGCTTGTGGCATCGGGAGAGCCACAGACGACAGACTGACCGGAGCAGAATGCATATCGGAAGGAAGGGAGCAGGCGTCATGGTCGAGATTCCAGCCGGCAGTGCGAGCGCTATTCCCGCCGCGGAAGTCGCGGATATGGAACTCTATCATCCGAAAAGCTGGTGGACGAAGTATGTCTTCAGCCAGGACGCCAAGGTCATTGCCGTGCAATACGCGCTTACGGCTATTTCGATCGGTCTCGTTGCCCTCGTTCTGTCCTGGCTCATGCGCCTGCAGCTCGCGTTTCCCGGCTACTTCGCCTTTATCGATGCAGACCGCTATTATCAGTTCATCACCATGCATGGCATGATCATGGTGATCTATCTCCTGACGGCGCTGTTTCTCGGCGGGTTCGGCAATTACCTCATTCCACTCATGGTCGGCGCTCGCGATATGGTGTTCCCCTACGCGAACATGCTGAGCTACTGGATTTATCTCATTGCGGTCCTGATCCTGGTTGCCGGCTTCTTTGTCCCCGGCGGACCGACAGGGGCCGGCTGGACGCTCTATCCGCCCCAGGCCGTCCTCTCCGGCACACCCGGCGGCAGGGACATGGGTATCCTCTTCATGCTGTCCTCGCTGATCGTCTTCATCATCGGCTTTACCATGGGCGGGCTCAACTATGTGGTGACCGTGCTGCAGGGACGCGCTCGCGGCATGACGCTGATGCGCATGCCCCTGACCGTGTGGGGCATCTTTACCGCCACTGTCATGGCATTGCTGGCGTTCCCCGCACTCTTCGTCGCGTGCGTCATGATGCTGTTCGACCGTTTGCTGGGCACAAGTTTCTTCATGCCGGCCATTGTCGAGATGGGAGAACAATTACAGCATGGCGGCGGCAGCCCGATCCTGTTCCAGCACCTGTTCTGGTTTTTCGGACATCCCGAGGTCTACATCGTTGCCCTGCCAGCATTCGGCATCGTATCGGACCTCATCAGCACCCACGCACGCAAGAACATCTTCGGCTACCGCATGATGGTCTGGGCAATCGTCATCATCGGCGCCCTGAGCTTCATCGTCTGGGCCCATCATATGTATGTCAGCGGCATGAATCCGAACTTCGGCTTCTTCTTTGCTACCACGACCCTCATCATCGCCATTCCTACGGCGATAAAGGTCTACAACTGGGTCCTGACACTATGGCGTGGCGACATTCACCTGACGCTGCCCATGCTCTTTGCACTCGCCTTCATCGTCACGTTCGTCAATGGCGGCTTGACGGGCTTGTTCCTGGGCAACGTCGTGGTCGATGTCCCGCTATCGGATACGATGTTCGTCGTCGCTCATTTCCATATGGTGATGGGCGTCGCGCCGATCCTTGTAATTTTCGGAGCAATCTATCACTGGTACCCCAAGGTGACTGGGCGCATGCTCAACGACACGCTGGGCCATGTCCACTTCTGGATCACTTTCCTCGGCACATACGCAATCTTCTTTCCGATGCACTATCTCGGGCTGCTGGGCGTGCCGCGCCGGTACTATGAGCTTGGTGAAACCGCATTTGTCCCCCCTTCGGCACACTCACTGAATATCTTCATAACCATCATGGCGCTTTTCGTCGGCGCGGCACAGATGGTCTTCCTCTTCAACCTGGTCTGGAGCCTTTCCCGGGGCAGGCTGGCTGGCGGCAATCCATGGCGCGCCACGACGCTTGAGTGGCAAACGCCTCAAACCCCGCCTGCCCATGGCAACTGGGGCAAGGATCTCCCCGTCGTCTATCGCTGGGCCTATGACTACAGCGTACCCGGTGCGCCCGAGGACTTCATACCGCAGACGGAACCGGCTCGCGACATCCCCACGCGGGAGGTAGTCGCATGAACGTCATGCTGCTCTTCCTCGCGGTCCTCGGCGCCATCATCCTCTGGTGGATGGCGGGCCAACGCCTGACTTCGAAGCCCTGGCTTGAAGCAAGCGCGATACAAGTGGCGGCGACCGGGTCGCGGGACGTACCTGGTCTGGCGGCAAAGGTTGGCCTCTATGTTTTCCTCGGCGTCGTCGGCGCCCTCTTCAGCCTCTTCATCAGCGCGTACTCCATGCGCATGGGGGCTGGCGACTGGGGGGCAATGCCGATTCCGACGGTATTATGGTTCAATACCGTTGTTCTGGTTGCCGTAAGCGCCGTGCTTCAATGGGCAAGGATCGAGGCGGAGGATGGTCGTATGGAAATCTTGCGACCAATGCTCGCTCTCGGCTTCACGCTTGCCTGCCTTTTTCTCGTCGGACAACTGCAGGCCTGGCGGAGCTTGATCGCGGACGGCTACGTGCTTGCCGACAATCCGGCCAACAGCTTCTTCTACATGCTGACCGGATTCCACGGGCTGCATATACTTGGCGGGCTTGTCGTTATCGGTCGCACGACCGTCAGGGCGTTCGCGAATGACATACCGTCAGCGCGGCTTCGCCTCAGCGTCAGCCTTTGCAGCATTTATTTCCACTTTATGCTCGCCGTCTGGCTCATCCTCTTTGCGCTCTTTGCCGGTTGGGCGAACGATGTCGTCGATCTATGCCGCCAGTTGTTCAGCTAGGGAGAATTCCTGATGGAACAGTCTGTCCCGACCCACCGTGAACAGACCCTTCTGCCGGAGGGAATGCGGGGCGTCGTCGCCGATTTCTCGTCGGACCAACGCGCCTTCAAGACGGCCTCCTGGGGTAAGGCGATGATGTGGATCTTCCTCCTGAGCGATACGTTCGTCTTTGGATGCTTCCTCATCGCCTACATGACTGCACGCATATCGACACCTGTCCCATGGCCAAATCCAAGCGAGGTCTTCGCGCTGCACATCGGAGGCCAGGACGTCCCCTTGATCCTGATCGCCATCATGACATTCGTGCTGATCTCGAGCAGCGGCACCATGGCGATGGCTGTCAATTTCGGCTACCGCCGCGAACGCCGCATCACCGCCGCCTTGATGCTGGCAACGGCTCTGCTCGGCGCCATGTTCGTCGGCATGCAGGCCTTTGAATGGACGAAGCTGATCTCGGAAGGTGTGCGCCCCTGGGAGAACCCTTGGGGCGCTGCACAGTTCGGCTCATCCTTTTTCATGATTACCGGCTTTCACGGCACCCACGTCACAATCGGTGTCATCTTCCTCCTTATCGTCGCCCGGAAGGTCTGGCGGGGCGATTTCGATACGGAGAGACGCGGCTTTTTCACGAGCCGGAAGGGACATTACGAATCCGTCGAGATCATGGGCCTCTATTGGCACTTCGTCGATCTGGTCTGGGTCTTTATCTTCGCGTTCTTCTATCTGTGGTGAGGTCGTCATGAGCGAAATGACTGCACATACGCAAACTGCGCAGCAGCATCATCCGATCCGGCTCTACCTTCTTGTCTGGGGCTTGCTTTTCGTGCTCAGCGCCTTTTCCTACATGGTCGACTACATCGGCATTCAAGGCTATCTGCGCTGGTCGTTAATCCTCCTGTTCATGATGCTCAAGGCAGGGCTGATCGTCGCTGTCTTCATGCACATGGCCTGGGAACGGCTGGCACTCGTCTACGCGATACTGCTGCCACCAGCAGCAGTTCTAGCCTTCACCGCACTGATGGTGTCGGAGGCAAACCACACCATTCTTACCCGGCTCGCCTTCTTCGGCACCGCCCCTTGACCGAGGGGCAGCGGCGTCGGTTCACCGACCTATCCGGCGAGGTGTTCCCCAGGAACGATCAACGCTCTGGTACGACAAGCTTGCGATAGAGATGCCAGGTCGCATGTCCAAGCACCGGGATCACGATGGCAAGACCGGCAAAGAGCACGGCAAAACCCGCCGCCAAAAGCACTGCGACGATCAGCCCCCAGACAATGACCTCGACCGGATTGATCAGGAAGGCTTTCGCCGATGTGAAAACGGCTGCCGCTGCGCCCACATCGCGATCTAGAAGCAGCGGAAATGCAACGACCGTGGACGCAAGAACCACCAAGGCGAAGAGGAAGCCGATGGCATTGCCATAAAGGATGAGCTGCCAGCCTCTATCTGTCGTGAACACCTCTTTGATGAAAGTCATCAGCGATTCCGGCTGTTCCGGGCCGAAAAAGCTAACATATAGCGTCTGAGCGGTCACAAGCCACAGAACGAATATTGCCATCAGCATCAGGCCGACGGCAAGGATGGCTGGCACTGCCGGAGAATGCCTGACCTCAAGAGCATGATTCCAGGACGTATCGAGACCAAGCTCACGCCGTCGGCTGATTTCATACAGCCCCAGCGCGGCAAACGGGCCTATCAGGGCAAAGCCTGACATCAACGGAAACAGCAACGGCAACGCATTGGCCCCGGAGGTCCAATAGGCAAGCACGATACCAGCCGCAGGGTAGACCAGACAAAGAAAGACATAGTGGGACGGCTTGGCCCAGAAATCGTCAAGCCCCTGGTGCAGGGACGCGAATACATCACCCATGCCAATGCGCCGAACCCTAGGCTGGGCGACATTCTCATTGCCTCCAGCGATCACATGAAAATGTGTCATTGCAGTTCCTCCGATCCGCCGCGAATAGCACCAGTCAGAATGGGCACTCGTGCGACGAACAGTGCCATGGAACCGAATTCGCGTGCAGGGAGAAGTATACGCCTGCCGGCGACAGCTGGCCAGCGATCTACACCAGAGCAATGGCAAGGTGTCTGCCTTGCAAATAGTTCTGGAGGGGTTGCCTCCGTACTGTCCGTTTTCAGTCCGCTGGAGCCCGCCTGCGGGGTATCGCCTACCTCGTCCCTGAAACGGGATAACCATGCACGAACAACGCCTTTGCGAGCTGAGCATCAATCCGTCGACAAGTGTCAATCTTTCTAAATCATCCTAAAGGGGTGGACGTTTCACCCAAAGGTCAACTGCGCCAACAGAGCTTTTTCACCTACGAATAGAAGTGGGAGGAAAGCAGCACGAGAACCATTAGTTCGCCCCGCGCCGCGTGTTGTTCCCGCCAAGTACCATCATCGTAAGGCTTTTGAGAGGGTGACCCAATATGGATATCGAAGCCACGTCACTTCCGGAAGTCATCAAGATCACACCAGCCCGTTTTGGAGACAACCGCGGCTATTTCAGTGAACTGTATCGCGAGGACCTATTCGGAGCCCGCATCAACGACGTCCACTTCGTTCAAGACAATCAGTCGCTGTCCTGGCAACTGGGGACCGTTCGGGGCCTTCACTTTCAGCACCCCCCATTCGGACAGGGTAAGCTTGTCAGGGTTGTCACGGGGGCCATTTTCGATGTCGCTGTGGATATCCGGATTGACTCTCCGACGTTTGGTCAATGGGCCGGCGCCCATCTGTCAGCGGACAACGGCGCGCAGCTCTGGATCCCGGAGGGCTTTGCTCACGGGTTCATGACCCTCCAGCCGAATACGATTATCAACTACAAGGTCACGGCGTCCTACAGCGCCCTCCATGAAGGAGGTATCCTTTGGAACGATCCGGACATCGGGATCGATTGGCCATTTACCCAGCAGCAGGTTCAGATCTCCTCCAGAGACAGCATGCAACCGCGTCTGCACGAGACGTTCGTCCGTCCGTTAACAGAGGTGGGGGTCGATAGCTGATGCGCATTGTCGTCACCGGAGGAGCAGGATTCATCGGATCCGCTCTCGCGCGCCATCTCATCAAGGAGATCGGCGCCGATGTCCTGGTGATCGACAACCTGACCTATGCGGGGAACATGGCCTCGTTGGTCTCCGTCGAGCAATCCTCCAACTTCCGATTTCTTCGCGCAGACATCTGCGAGACAGACAGGATCATTCAGGCACTTTCTGCTTTCCGTCCCGATAAAATCATTCACCTGGCAGCAGAGAGCCACGTGGATCGCTCGATCATCGGCGCCTCGGATTTCGTACGCACCAATATCGTCGGTACGTTCAGCATGCTCGAGGCGGCGCGACAGTATTGGAACGGGCTTGTTGCTGAGGAACAGGCCTCCTTCCGCTTCGTGCATGTCTCCACCGATGAGGTGTACGGATCGCTTTCCGAGACAGGATTGTTCCACGAAGCAACACCGTATGATCCGTCGTCCCCCTACTCAGCCTCAAAGGCCGCCAGCGATCATTTGGCCCTCGCCTGGCATCGGACCTATGGCTTGCCTGTCGTGATCAGCAATTGTTCGAACAACTACGGCCCCTACCAGTTTCCGGAAAAGCTCATTCCCTTAACAATCCTCAATGCGCTTCATGGCCGACCACTTCCAGTCTACGGCGAAGGTCGCAACGTTCGCGACTGGCTTTACGTCGATGATCACGCGCGAGCGCTGGTGCTGGTTGCCACGCAGGGGGTGCCGGGCCGCAAATACAATGTCGGCGGGCGCAATGAACGGCGCAACATCGACGTCGTCCATTGCATCTGCGCACTCATGGACGAGCGTCGTCCCCAGCATGCGCCACACAGCCGACTTATCCACTTTGTTAGCGACAGACCTGGCCATGATGCTCGATATGCCATCGACGCGAGCCGATTGGAGACCGAACTCAAATGGCGCGCATTAGACGATTTTGAGAGTGGGCTTTCCAAAACAGTTGACTGGTTCTTGGACAATGACTGGTGGTGGCTGTCGATTGAAGAGAGTGGCTCTTCCCGCGAGCGCATCGGCTTGCTCGAGCAGGTGAACACATGCGTGTCGTTGTGACGGGAACCAAGGGACAGACAGCCAGGTGCCTTCAGGAAATAGCACCAAGCCTGGGCCTTGAAATCCTCACGGTCGGCCGCCCGCAACTCGACCTGATGGAGCCCGCTTCTGTCCTTGCGGCAATTACCCGCGCGCGGCCGGATATCATTGTTTCTGCGGCGGCCTACACGGCAGTTGACCTTGCCGAAACGGAGGTAGACACAGCCTTTTCCGTCAACGTTGACGGTGCCGGTGCGGTAGCGCAGGCCGCAGCGGCACTCGATGCACCGCTCATCCACATGTCAACCGATTACGTTTTTGCAGGTGATCAGGCATCGCCGTATCGGGAGACCGATGTGACCCGGCCCCTTTCGATTTATGGGCTGTCGAAACGCAAGGGAGAGGTGCGTGTCGAAGAGACAACGGGCAACCATGTAATACTTCGTATTGGCTGGCTCTACTCTCCTTTCGGGCGCAACTTCGTGCGCACAATGATCGACTTGGCGGGCCACCGCGAACAGGTCAACGTGGTCAGAGATCAACGGGGCGGCCCTACCTCTGCATTCGATGTCGCTCATGTGATTGCCACGATAGCTCAGCGTCTGGTCGACAGTAAGGACGCCGGCCTGCGTGGCATCTTCCACCTTGCACCTCAAGGAGACGCCAGCTGGGCAGAGCTGGCCGAAGAAGTATTCCGTGGCTACGCCATGGTTACAGGCAAGTCTGTAGCGGTGCGGCCAATTGCTACACACGAGTATCCCACCGCGGCTCGAAGACCTGCCCGTTCAACGATGGACACGACAAAACTCCGAACCGCCTTTGGGATTTGTCTGCCGCCCTGGCAGGCTTCGCTTCCGGGCGTCGTAGAGAGGGTTATCCAGGAAAAGGTGGGAGAACTTGCATCATGAAGGGTATTATCCTTGCCGGCGGTTCCGGGACCAGACTCTATCCGATCAATCAGGCGGTCTCAAAACAATTGATGCCTGTCTACGACAAGCCGATGATCTACTATCCGCTCACCACGCTCATGCTTGCAGGTATTCGAGAAGTTCTGATCATCACGACGCCTCATGATCTGGTCGCGTTTCAACGTCTGCTCCACGATGGTTCGCAATGGGGAATTTCGTTATCATACGCGGTTCAGCCGAGCCCGGATGGTCTGGCGCAATCCTACATCATTGGTGCCGATCACGTGGCCGGCGAACGGTCGGCCCTGATCCTCGGGGACAACATTTTCTTTGGACATGGCTTGGCAGATATGATGCAATACGCGGCCAAAGCGTCCACCGGCGCAACCGTTTTCGCATATCAGGTCAGCGCCCCCGAGCGTTACGGCGTGGTAGAATTCGATGCCAGGATGCAGGCCCTTTCCATCGAGGAGAAGCCGCTGAGACCCAGGTCCAATTGGGCAGTGACCGGACTTTACTTCTACGATGAGACGGCCGCTGACATCGCTTCCAATCTCACTCCGTCCAGTCGAGGAGAACTGGAAATCACCGACCTCAACAATGTCTATCTTGAGCGGGGCGATTTGCTCGTGGAGAGAATGGGCCGTGGTTACGCCTGGCTCGATACCGGCACACCGGACAGCTTGCTGGAGGCGGCCGAATTTGTCGCGACCTTGGAGCGGCGCCAAGGCATTAAGATCGCCTGCCCCGAGGAAGTTGCACTCCGGATGGGCTATATCGACTTACACACGTTTGAGATTTGCACCGAGCAGCATGCGAAAAGCGCTTATGGTTGCTACCTTCGCCGGCTGCTGCACGATGAAAGCCTCGGAGCCGAGCGCATTCCACCGCTACAGCAACTCGCCGCCGTGTGAAACACGAGCCGATCCTGTGGCGCATCCGCGAGCGATCCTGGCACGCGTCGCAGCCCACCCCCGACCAAGTTCCAATAAGATGACTAGTGCCCTTCCTTCGGCGAACCTCTACGTCCATTTGATGTCCGCCCCCCAGGTCGTCGGCCGGTTCGATGCGTGAGATGATAATCTGTAAAATTCGCGGGGAGGAGGCGACATGGAACCAGGAACGATACATGTCGAATGGCGGGCACCGGTCACTGTGAGGATTGGCTACGGGACAGCGGAACTAGTTCGAGGTCCGGCTGAGGCATGCGACTACCTCGCTCGGCGTTGGCCGATGCTGGAGGGCTTCTATCACGATCTCGCGGAGCGCAAGTGCCGGGTGGCGGCTGATCGCCGCGCGGCAGTCGAGGAGTCTCGTAATCTCTTTATTTCAGCGGCCATAGAGGCCTCTGTCCTGGCTGGGGAAGAATGACCTGAGCATTCAACGTTACTGAAGAACGGAAGCATGTTCTGACCTTTTCTGGTCCAGAGGCATTCCGATCGGGGCCGATGGCGCATTGCACGTTGACCGGAGACTGCCAGGTCTGTCGTTGAGACAATCGGACCCTCTTTTTATGGTCTTGCCCGAGCGGCTCGATGCGATCGTCTCCGAGCAATTAAGGATTGCTGCGGCAAACAACGCAAAGGAAAACATCTTTCCTGATTGACCGCACCCGGCTTCAATTGGTCGATCGGAGCCACGGGGCAGGATCACCAGGTTCGCGTCTCACTCGGCAGTATCTGAAGAGGCCTGATCACGCAGCCAACGACTTGATGGGGTCATGTTGAAGCTTGACCAATCGCTGTTAATCAAACTTACGAACAACCGGTCATTATTCCCCAAACAGTCCTGGAGATGGTCGCGCAGGTCCCGCGCAGGTCCCTCATGCTTTACGAACCAGACCGCCCCCTGCGCCTGCAACGCGTCGAGCGCGACCAGCTTTTTGCGGACCAATGTGTAGTTTCTACCGATGCGATCCAAGTCCAGTATAACGAGATACACTGCCATAAAAAACACAGCTCCCTGCGTTCTTCGGGCTGAAGAACGCTTCCCCCACAACAAGAAAACAATTCGGGTGATTTATGGGTATGCAAACAAACATAATGTATATGTCTTTCGACGAAACAGTCTTACTAGGCGCTACTCTTACCAGTAAAAATCAAAACATACCACATATGCGCTATCAGCAGATGGAAATTTGCCCGTGGCTCTGTAACAGCGTCCACCGCGAGTTTGATGGTGAAAGGCCATGGCGAGGTCCTGCCCCCCATGGCCTTTGTATTTTCGGTATCGTCACTGCCACAATCTCTAGACAGAATGGTACATGGTGCCGGCCGCAAGATCATTGAGCTTGTAGGCAACTTCTGTTCGATTAGTTGCCTTGAGCTTTTTCATGATATTGCGAATGTGGACCTTGACCGTACTCTCACGAAGGTTGAGCTCGTACGCTATAATTTTGTTTGCCTTGCCCTTGCGAAGAGCCTCCACGACAGCCTCCTGTCGCGGAGTAAACATTCCGAGAAGCGGGCGGGCACTTGCCGCCGCTGGGTCCGCAATCAGATGGCGCATGGCCTGAACGGTTGTCGCCGGCACGAAGATCCCCCCGGCCATCGCCAAACTAACCGCCTCAACGCACACTGCGACACCGACCGAAGACGGTATGAAGCCGCGGGCGCCAAACTCCAGCATTTGCAAAACCTGTGGCAGGTCGTCAGAATCCGAGAGGATAACAATCGGGATTGAACGGAATTCCGACGTTAACCGGCTCATGTCGTTCATCATGTCGGGATCGCTAGAGCGACGTCCGCCGATGTTGAAAAGAATGGCTTCTACCGGCGGATGGAAGTCTTTTTCTCTCTTCCATTCGTCGACAGATCCAACGGCAAGAATCTCCCGGTCCATACCGCGACTGATCAGCGCCTTCGCAAGGCATTCCCGATCCAGGGCCCGCCCATCCAGAAGAAGAAGGCAGCCCTCGCCGTCGGCCACAGCCAGAAACCGATCACTGTCCCTCATCACCGCAGTTACGTCCTGCGTGGGCAAAGCCCTCGCCGATATTGCTGATGCCCTATAACCACCTACTGCCGTATTCATGGCGTCCCCCTTGTACTCAACGAGTGATATCTGCTTTAGGCACTCCTGGTATTCTTCATGATATTGCATAATATCTTCTTTACAGAAGACAAAGTGCACAGTTTCCCTACAACTAATAGCTTACTTCGCTACAACTGATTAAGCAAGTCGTAATCTTCTTTATCTTTATATACGGGCATTGTTAGATTAACGGAAGGCTTGGCGGAATTACCTCGAACCCATTCGTAAACCTGAAGAATCTGCTTGGCCTTTGCATCCCACGTAAAGATCAACCGCGCCCGTGACGCTGCCGCGCAGCTCATGGAAGCCAGGCGTTCGGGTGCATTTCCTAAACTGACCAATGCATTTGCGAACCCCTGCACGAGGCTGTGCCGATCGTGAAAGTTCACAGCTATTCCGCATTGAACATCAATGAGTTCCGGCGGTCCCGCGTAGTCGGCCACTACCGGAACAATGCCAAGCGACATCGCTTCGACCACCACCCCTCCGCCGAATTCTCGCACACTCGGCAGCGCCAGGACATGACTGTCGGCGAGAGCATGGGCCAGTCTTTCCTGTGGGATCCAACCCCGGAATTGCACTCGACCCTCAAGTCCATGGGTGCGAACAAGGGCTTCAAGCAACGGCCGCTGCGGCCCCTCTCCTATGATCACGATTTCGAGATCGCTGGAATGGTGGCAGCTGGCTACCGCCTCGATCAAGATATCGGCGCCCTTGTAGGGTACAAGGCGACCCACAAATGCGATGCGCAAAGGTCCGCTGTCTCGTCGTCTCTGCGTAAATGGAAAGCGGTCAGGCTCGACCGCATTTTCCGGCAACCAGAAGGATTTTGAGAGGCAGGATTTGGGAAGTTCGTCAAAAGTGGCGCGGGAACCTGCTATAAGTGCCGCCGCCAAGTGACGGGTCGCAGAATAATGAGGCATCAGCTTGTGCAGGCGCCGCATCGGCGACAACCAATCCAGCTCTTGTCGCCGGACCGACCGGAACGCAGGTGGCCATGCGACACCGCCGTTCATCGGTCCAACCACAAAAGGCACATTGATGGACTTGAGCTTTTTGGCGATGGCGCTCTGACTCGTCGGGCTGACAGGCGTGACACGATGGACAAGACTGAATTCACCCTCGGTCAGACGGCCCTTCAACACTCGCCATAGTTGCTTTTCAAAGCTGTAATAGGCGATCGAAGATAGGGCCGTAACCGCCGTCCACCCCTTGTTGTCCCCGCCCCTCAGGACCTCGCCAATGCGATGCAGGCGTGAAGCCTGGCGCTCATTGTCAATGGCTATGAAATCGATCTCCTCCCGAAGGCCTGCCCGAAGGAATGCCTCGCGGTTTCTGATCTGTGTCGCCACCAGAGCTCCGGTGTGGCGCGCAATAGCCCTTGTCAGATTCCAGCCTACGAGTGGGACGCTTGTCCATTCCGGGTTGGCCGCTTCAGCAATCAAGAGCGGGCGCACGGTTCCCGGATTCCGCTTTGTCGTACCGGAGACGCTGCCGTCAAACCACGGCGGCAACGATCCGGCAGAGGGATCAACCTCGGTTTTTGCGACCTTCGTCACGACTGCACACTCGCCCCTCTGCATGACCTGCACCAGGACACGCATCCCAAAGACCTAACAATTCAGTTAGAGATGAAGCATCCATCGCCAAACAGACTGTTTTGGCGGCGCATACGACCCTTTACCCACTGTCGATCGTAAGAGCGGTCACGCCTAATTAGCAATCTAGCAGAAGCGGCAAGGCACTACGCCCATCGGGGTAGGCCATCTACCCCCATCAGCATTATGAATAGGATGACAGGATCACGACTGCATGAGTGCAAGCAGCCAGGCAAACGTTTGACCTCCCAGGAAACCGAGGGGCCAGGCCAGAAGGAGTGCCAGTTCCAGGCGCAACGAGTTGAGACCATGGCGGGCATGGAAGTAAAACAGTAGCAGCGCGCCGGGTAGACCATGGAGCGCGACGGCCCAGATGGCGCCATCAAAACCGAACAAATAGTAACCAAGGGGCAGAACAGTGAAGATAGAGATAGTCCGCACCAGGTTCAGCAACGTGAGGTGACCGGGCTTGCCAATAGCCAGGTAGACACTCGCCAGCAGTCCATAGCGCGCAAGCAGCAAGCTGAATGAAAGAATTTTCAGCATCTCGACGGCCCCCGCATATCGGGAGTCGTAAAGGAACGCGATAATGGCTTCGGCCGCCGCATAGGTCGCTCCTGCCGCGGCGACAAACGTAACGTCGAAGGGAATCCGGAGTTTACTGAAGACGGAAGGAAGGCGGTCAGGATCGTCGCGGTACACCTTGCTGAGCGCGGGCATTGCCACGGACGAAAACAAGCGGCTACCAGCGCCCTCCAGCATGGCAACAAGATTAAACGCCAGGATGTAGAGGCCAAGCATCATCGGGGTTGTCCATCCCGCGAGGAGCAGCCTGTCGCCATTTGCGGCAAGCACGGTAAAGGAAGACGACAAGAGCACCCATTTGCCGAAACGTACCAAGTCTTTCAGCGCCGTTGGATCGAGCGCAAACCTGTTGCCAGGCCCGGGAAGCCAGACAAAGCTTAAAATTGTAGACACGACGGCTGAACAGATGGCCGCAATTACAAAAGACCAGATGGAGCGGGTCTGCCACGCCAGCACAACCGCAACGGCCACACCGACTATCTGAGCCGCTAGTTCAATGGCGGTGACACGCGACAATGTGAGATCGCGATACGCGGTAATGATTTTCGCCGACTGCAATCCGGTAATAACGGTCGTGATTGAGATGCCAGCGATGACGGCCGGAAGGACCGGATCCGAGTAAACAGATCCGGCAGGGAACATTCCATGGCGGTTGGCGATCTCCAGGAATACTGCCGCAACGAGACAAACGAGGCATATCCACAATCCGTGGATGAACTGCAACGTCCATGCGGTATCGAGATAATCCTTCTGGCCGCCCATCGGGCTCTGTATCGCTGCTGGGCGCAGTCCGACGTCCGAAAGCATCGCGACGGACACCTGAACCATCGTGGCGATCGCCATTATGCCAAACATCTCAGGCACCAGAAGGCGCGTCAAAATCAGGCTACTCGCTATCCTGAGGAATTGCACGGCGACATAACCGCCCAACGTCCAACCCGCCGCCTGCAATATAGCAGTACGGAAGCGGCGCACCGGCACCTCGTTCTGGCTCTGCTTCTCATCGTCACGCAGTGACGTGATCGCTTTGCGAGGCATCAATGCAGCTCGCGTTGCAAGTGCGTTGCGCCGCGTCAGAAAACTGGCCACTACCACTCTGGAAGCCCCCCTTTAGTTTCGGTTGCTGTCGCTGACGTTTTTCGAAATTGTTGACCGCGCCACGAGCCGGCGCCGCCAATCATTGGGCCGCCTCGAGCATTCTTGAATGCGAAGGCAATGGTTTTGTCTCATGCGGATTATCCTGATCGTGCTGAGACCTCTCGCACGCATCGAGCAACAGCCGACGCAACCTGTCGGCGAGCACTCGAACAAAAGGATCAAGCATCATGCTGTCATGGTCGCCGGGAACCTCAAAAACCAACAAGCGGGACACAGCTGGCCCCCAGCCATTGTCGGCAAGGAGAATATTGCGGCCCTCCTGCAGGAGACGTCCTCCCGGCAACCGGTAAAATACGTCCAGCTTTGGCCTGAAAAGGGTCACCAGGCCCGAGTAGGGTTTGACTTCGTACACACTGGCGGCTTCTCGGAAGGCCATTTCGAGTTTGACGCTATTGAAGTTTTCCGACTCGTGCGCTGAGGCCAAGGCTGAATTTTTCATCCGTTTGCCCGCGATGACGACTTGGTGATCACGCCACCATTTCGACAGGTAAGAGACCTTGTGCCGCCTGATATCCTGAAGCTTCATACGCACGCGGTCACTGGTCGACAAAGCCGGCTGCCGGGGTAAAGGCGTGTCGAAAAGTGCAAGATGGGCGACCACATCACCGTTCCCCACGAGTTGGCGCGCCATTTCCAAAGCAGTTATGCCCCCTCCCGAGTACCCTGCAAGAAGGTAAGGGCCTTCAGGTTGAACGGCTTTGATGGCGTCGATGTAATCGCGTGCCATGTCCTCGAATTTGCGGTGCGGCTCCTGCTCACCATAAAGACCCCGCGCCTGCAAGCCATAGACTGGACGGTCTCGGCCAATGGCCAACGCCACGTGCCGCAGGTTCAAGATATTCCCGAACATGCCTGCACAGATAAACAGAGGCGTTGCTGGTTGGGATGCAGATGGACCAGGTGCCATCGGAACAAGGTGGATGCTGTCCCCGGCGACTGTCGTACGCGACACCGGGGACGCGTCTTCAGGCGTCGCCGCAGTGACGTCCACCAGCTCGGCAATCTTGCTCGCACAGAGGGCAATCGTCGGGCGCTCGAAAAGCGTCGAAATCGGCAAATCTGCGCCAAACTCATTCTTGATCATCCGGAACAGGCGCACCGCGATTAGAGAGTGGCCTCCAAGGTCAAAGAAATTGTCGTTGACACCAATTCGTTCGACGCCAATCAGTTTCTGCCAATGTTCGGCAAGGGTCTCCTCGATCCGATTTGTGGGCGCCACATAATCGTTTTCAAGATCCGGCCTTTCAAACCCATCGCCCACACCTTCAGTTCTGTTAATCGGCTCATCAACGAAATGCGCAAGCGTTTCAAGGTCAATGGAACTGACGATGACCTCGGGAAGCGACGTGACAAGGGCTCGTTCGAGAGCCTCCAAACCTTCCGCCGGCCTGATGCCATTTGCCACCTGCAGGCTGAGCCTTTGCAATGCGGGCGACATCGCCGCCCGTTCTGACCCCGGCGATGTCTCCGCGGGCAGGTTCTGGCCCGTCGTCTGCTCCAAGGCCTTTTCCATCCGGTGCATCACAAACCGCTTGATTTCGACGACAACTTCGCCCGCCGGGTCGGTGATCGTCACATCGAATGCCGCAAATCCATCGCCAAGGTCAGAATTGTCGGCGATCCTGGCCCAGCTCACGATGGTGGCAGGCAGCGGCTTGCGGATTACCACCTCGCCATAATTGGTCGGCACCCACAGCGATCTACCATCGTCATCGCTGAGAACCAGCTCGAGAGCAAAGCCTGTTGCAATGTCGAGAAGCGCGGGATGCATCTTGTAGAGCGATAGATCGCCTGCGAATACTGTCGAGAGACGAAGATCCGCAATCGCCTGGACCTCCCCTACGGCTTTCGCACGCAGAATGGACCATCGCTCCCCAAATCTTAAACGGTCCTGCTGGAACGACGGTAGCGTCTCGTTGCCCGTTGCGGAACTGCGGGCAGGAAGGGCGCCACGAACGGTATCAAGGTCAAGTCGCGCAATGTCGATCCGAGCGTTGGCGGATATGCTCGCTTTCGCGTGGATCACCAGACGGTCGTCACCTTCGCCTGGTTCTTTGGAGGCGATGCATGCATCGAATCCGCCATTTCTCGGCTCCAGACGCAACCTCAGCAACCTCGACCGATCATCCTCGACCACAAGCGGCCGTATGAAGGAAAGGTCTTTGATACGGACATCTTGCCCGAGGCCGTACTCTTGAAGGGCCTGAACCAGCATCTCCAGATAGGCGGCTCCTGGAAACACAGCGCTTCCCGAGAGCATCCGGTGCTCGTCCAAGATCCAGTGCGACCGGGTGGAGAGTGATACTTCAAGCCACAGATTGCCTTCCTGGCATTCGATCCACCTTTCAAAGAAGGGACCAGCCGCAGAATGACTTCCATCTGATGCCGTTGTCGTACGTGCACCGACAGCTCGTGCGGCGAGCCCCACCTCGTTCCAAACACCCCAGTGAATGGAAATGACTCGCCTTCCCTTCCTGCGGGCCGCTTGTGCATAGCTGTTGAGATAGGCATTGCCGGCGAGGTAATCGGTCTGGCCGGCGCGCGCGATGTCTGTGCTGGTTGACGAAAACAGTGCGAGAAAATCGATATCGAGAGTCTTCAAGACGCCATCGAGGACTCTCAGTCCTGCGACCTTGGGGGCCAAGACCCGTTCGATATCGTGATGGTCTTTCGTCTGCAACAGTCCATCGTCCAGAGCACCGGCACTGTGGAACACCCCATGGATTTCGCCAAATCTCGCTCGTGCCGCAGCGACAGCTTCGGCCATCTGCTCGCTGTTTGTCACGTCCGCTGACAGATAAAGGACTTCGGCGCCCTTATCTTCCAGCTGCTCGACCGCCGCCATGGCACGCCTCACCCGTGGCCTGATCAGGGTGCGGTTGACGAGATGCCACTCATCACGCGGCTGCAAGACGGGGCGTGCGAGAATCGCCAGCTTGGCTGCATATTTTTCTGCAAGCTCCGCTGCCAGGGCCAGCGCGATTTCGCTTAGCCCACCTGCAAACAGGTAGACACCCTTGTGCCGGAAAACGGCAGCGTCCGGTGCACCCGGCAATAGCGGAAGGCGATCGTATCCATGCCGGAACCGGCGACTGTTGCGCCAGGCAACCACTTCACTTGCCGGGCGGGAATGGACCTCCTCCCAAAGCTCCTCCAGCACAGCCCATCGCCGCCTTCCAGCCTCATCCGAGGCTTGTCCCCGCCGACCGATGCTGAACAGCCGCCCGGCTGGTGCCGCCGGATTCTCGATACGAAGGTCGAGATCGACCACCTTTATTGAGAGACCCGCCAGCTCCTTAGGTGCTACCAAGGCGGGGCCGAGCACCAATGCCTTGTCCGGATTGGGCGCATCATCCTCATTCACCTGCTGCATACCGGATGTGACAACAGTGATTGACAGTTCACGCTCGAGAGAAAGGTCAGCCCAGGCCTGAACAAGATGGGTGAGGCTGTAGAACCCTTGCTCCTCATGCTGATGAACACTGTTCGAGCCTGGTCTCACGTGTTCCTTTTCATCGGCCAGCCACATATGGACGATACGCGACGGCAGGGCGTCCCGCTGCTGCAGGTCTCCCAGCAACGCCACGTATCCCTGTTTACCAAGCTCGGCGCACAGGACGTAGGCATCATCTCCCCGAGAGCGGAAATTATCGCCGCGGTGGACGGTGATGACACGATGCCCCTTCGTCCTTAACCGGGCAACCAGCGTTGCACCGAGACCATCATCATCGACGAAGACTAACCATGTCGACGGCTGATCCTCTGCGTCTGGGTGATAATCTGGCCAGGACCTCGCCCAAGCAGGTCGGTATCCCCAGGTATCAAGGTCCGTCTGCTTGGTCAGCACAGGGCGGCGTCCGCGGTTACCCAGATCCTTGCTCGGCTCGATGAAATAACGCTTGTGTTGGAAAGGGTAGCTCGGCAAGGCTATCCGCTGCGCGGAGGACTGCTCAACCAATGCGCCTAAATCAACATCCAGCCCGATGGCGAATGCTCGTCCCACTGCTGCCATGAAGTGATCCCGGTCATCGACACCTGCACTGGCGTGAGGCAAGCTGTTGATGATGCGCCCTGCGGCAATCGTTCCTTGCCCCTTGGCAAGCGAAGACAGGACACGACCGGGCCCAACCTCAACAAAGACAAGCGATGGATCGCCGGCAATGGCGGCAAGACCATCAGAAAACCGGACCGTCTTTCGCAAATGGTCTGTCCAGTAAGCTGGGTCGGTCGCCTCTCCGGCAGTCAGTGGTGAGCCGGTAAGGTTAGAAATGATCGGGATTTTCGGCGGGCTGAGAACCAGGCCGGCGACGAATGCTTTGAACGGGTCCAGCACCTCATCGAGAAGGCGCGAGTGGGCCGCGATATCGATTGGAATGCGCGTTGCTTCAACGCCCTTATCCGCCAGTTCCTGACGGAACGCTTCCAGATCCCGATTGCTGCCGGATACCACGCATAGTGAGGGAGCGTTGACGCAGGCGAGATCGAGACTGGCCGGCAACAGTTCCATGAGCGACCGCTCGTCCAGTGAAACACTCAACATTCCACTCAATGGCACTGTTTCAAAAAGCTCTCCCCGCCGCCGCACCAGACAAACCGCGTCGCGGAACGACATGACGCCCGATACGCAGGCAGCCGCATACTCTCCCATGGAATGCCCGATCATGGCCTTCGGCTGCACACCGCGTGCACTCCAGAGACGGGCAAGAGCAATCTCGACAATAAGGATCGCCGGTAGTTGAACCGATGGCCTCAGAAAATGGTTGGCCGCATCGGCGCAGGTATCATCCAGCCAAGCGGTGCGGATTTCGGCACCAACTGCCGCCGGCAAGTAGGATAATCCTTCTTCGACCGCGGCGCGAAAAATGGGCTCGCGTGTGGCGAGCTGTTTTGCCATTCCAGGATACTGGACGCCCCCACCGGGGAACATGAACACGCATCCGCTGGCTTTTTCCAGGCTCGTCTGGAACATCGCATGGGCATCACGATCGGTGAGCGCGTCGAGTGCGGTCTGCCGGCCCCTGACCGGCAGAACCATCCACTCATTGAAGCGCTTGCGGCCCTTGAACAACGTGTAGGCCACATCCTGCAAAGGGACATCAGGGTTGGCCCCGAGCCAGTCCTTTAGACGGTCCGCCGCTGCATCCAACGCCTTACGGTTGCGCGCGGACAATAGTAGCAGGAGTGGATCGGCGCCCTCTTCGTCAGTAGCAGCTGAATCTGAGGTGCGATAACGCTGTGGCGCTTCCTCGACCACAGCATGGGCATTGGTGCCACCGACACCGAGAGAATTGACGGCTGCTCGACGCGGGCCGTTATGGGCTGGCCAAGTCAGCAGACGGTCCACGACCTTAAAGGGGCTATTTGCGAAATCGATAGACGGGTTAGGCCGTTCGAAGCCGAGGGTCGGTGGAATTTCACCGTGCTTGACGGCGAGTGCCGCCTTGATCAGCCCGACCACGCCGGCGGCCGTGTCAAGGTGGCCGATATTGGATTTCACCGAGCCGACATAGCAAAAGCCGGTGCGATCGGTACTTTGGCGAAAGGCCTTGCTTAACGCTTCAATCTCGATCGGATCGCCAAGATAGGTGCCTGTGCCATGGCATTCCACATAGCCAATGGAATCAGCGCTGACGTCCGCAATCGCTTGTGCTTCCACGATTGCCTCGGCTTGGCCATCAACACTGGGGGCTAGGTAGCCCGACTTGCTGCCGCCATCGTTGTTGATGGCTGTGCCTTTTATGACCGCATGAATGATGTCGCCGTCGCGCAGCGCGTCATCCAGTCGTCGAAGCACCACGACCCCTGTTCCGCTGCCAAAAACCGTGCCTGCTGCACGATGGTCAAATGGCCGGCAATGGCCATCCGGGGAGAGGATTTCGCCTGGATTGAAAACATAGCCGCGACGGTGCGGAAGCTCTATCGTCACTCCGCCGGCGATCACCATGTCAGATTCGCCGCTCAGCAAGCTTTGGACGGCATAGTGAACTGCAACCAGCGACGTCGAACAGGCCGTTTGGACGTTGACGCTCGGCCCGCGGAGGTCAAACAGATACGAGGCGCGCGTCGAAAGGAAATCCTTGTCATTGCCGGTGTGACGCAGCAGAAACATCCCCACTTCGTCTACCAGGCTCCGATTGCTGCAGACATTGAAGTAGAAATAGGTCCCCATGCCGCAGCCAGCGAATACGCCGACCGGCGCAGAGGACGCCGAGGGGACTTTCCCCGCATTCTCGAGAGCTTCCCAAGCGCATTCAAGGAACTGCCGATGTTGCGGATCCATGATCGCCGCTTCTTTAGGCGACAGACCAAAGAATTCCGCGTCGAACAACTCCATATCGGGAAGGTCTGCTGCTCGTGGCACATACCGGGGATCGTGTAACCGCCCAGGGTCCTCGCCATTCGCCATGAGCTCTTCTTGCGAAAGGCTGCGGACGCCCTCTACCCCATTGCGCAAATTGCTCCAGAACTCATCAAGATTGCGAGCACCCGGCACTCGAAGCGCCATGCCAACAATCGCGATGTCATTGGCACCAACCTGATACTTTGCATCAAGCATTATCCCCGTCTCCCGTCGTCTGGACGTCTCGCGGTCATCTCCTGCCATGTGTGAAGGGTGCTCATCCTGCACAGGCGGCGCGCCGGTGTCGTCTTCGCCATTTCGCGCGACCGATCTGGGATGCGCAATTACGCCTTTCGGGGACGACACTATCCCAATGACCGATACAACAGTTTGCACCTGTCTTTGGATGTAGCTCTTCTGCACCCTATGGCTGCGGGTACGCATGTTGATCTTTGTCCCTGCCGCCGTTTGTATCGATGGCTTGGATACCGGGTGTCAGAGGGGACCGAGGGACATGAACGGCTTTCAATCCGCGTTGGTAGGTGACGGCTTGCTGCTTGTCGCGTGCGCTGAGGTGCTTGCTGCCAAGGGCCACGGCATTGCTTTGGTAGCCAGTTCAAATCCCCAGGTCCGCGCCTGGGCCGAAGGCCGGGCCATACCGATCTGCGACCCAGAAGGGATGGAAGACAAGATCTCCGATTGCGACTTCGATTGGTTGTTCAGTATCGCCAACCTTCGGCTTCTTCCACCGCAGGTGCTGAATAGAGCCAGGCTTGGAGCTATCAACTTCCATGATGCTCTTCTGCCGGAGCAAGCCGGTCTCAACACACCCGCTTGGGCCATTCTGGAGGGGCACCGTGTTCACGGAGTCACCTGGCACGCAATGACGGACGAAATCGATGCCGGTGACATCTATGCCCAGGCATCATTCGAAATTGCCGAGGACGAAACCGCCTTTACGTTGAATAGCAAGTGCTTCGAGGCTGGGCTTGGGAGCTTTGCAGACCTGGTCACCGCAATCGCGGACAATCGCCTGAGCGTCCAGCGCCCGGCGAGCCCTCCAGTCCGCATCTATCGCCAGTCGGATCGGCCTCCGGCAGCTGCGACCTTGGACTTCAGCAAGACAGCAGCCGAACTAGACCGTTTGGTGCGCGCGCTGGATTTTGGTCAGACTTACGGCAACCCCCTCGCAACCGCAAAAATTCGCCACGGCTCTGCAATCCTCCACGTGGCGGGGTTGACGGTTCTGGATGGTGGTCCCGCCGCAGAGCCGGGAACAATACTCGCGGTGGAAGGCGGCACGATGACCGTGGCGACGGCAGATCGCCCCGTGCTTCTATCCATCAGACACAGTGACGAGACGCCAAACCTGCGGGCAGTCTCCCGGCTACAGCCGGGCGAACAGCTCATGTGCGGAAACATTCAGGAACGGGCTGACCTGACGGGCGCCGTTTCTACAATTGCACGCTTTGAACCCGAATTTCGCGTCGCTCTTCGCCAGAGCATGGACGTTGCCCTGAGCGATATCGGCAACGCTGATGCTCCAACCGCACCGGATCTTCAGGCCGTGCCGCTGACAGGATGCGAGGGAATGGATCGTGGCGAGAGGATTGCTCTTGTCTGCGCCTTCATTGCAAGGTTGTCCGAACAGACGACATTCGACATTGCCTTTTCCAGCGACCGAATTGCCGACTTCTGTGCAGCTCACCCAGGATACTTCTCGCCTTCTGTTCCACTCAAAGTCGAAGCCAGTGACGCGGCCATGCCCCGCGAGATCACAGCACTCGTGGAACGACGTCTCAACCGCCTTGACCGTCAGATTACGTATCTCAGCGACCTTCGCGATCGATACCCGGACCTGCCGGCAGGTCCGCTTACCTGCGCTGTCATCGATGCCCGCATGCCAACGCTCGCTGAACCAGTTCCCGGCTGTGCCCTCAATTTCAGGATAGGCACCTGCAATTCAGACCTTCTGTTCGATCGCAATCGGATCGATGAGAGCCATGCCCGCTCGCTCGCCAGGAAGTTCGCGGTCTTCGCCCCTTATTACGCCAGCAACCGGGCGGCGCTGGTTGACCTTCCGATACTGGACGAGGAAGAAAGGAAAATGGTTCTTTTCGGGTGGAACGACACCCAGAAGGGCTACGAAGACAATGCTTGCGTTCATCAGTTGATTGAACGCCAGGTACGGATAACACCGGATGCCGAGGCGTTGTCCAGTGGCGGACGCAGTCTCACCTACCGAGAACTCAATGAGCAGGCCGAAAACGTCGCGGCATGCCTTTTGGACAAAGGCATAGGGCCTGACGTAATCGTCGGCTTGCATCTATCGCGCACCGTCGACCTGGTGGTCGCCGCCCTCGGCATATGGAAGGCGGGCGGCGCCTATCTGGCGCTCGACCCCGAGTTTCCCGCAGATCGCCTGTCCTTCATGATCGAGGACAGCCAGACAAAACTCGTCATCTCCAGCCGGGACCTTTCATTCGCTCCAGCGCTTGCCTCTGTCGCGGTAGTCACCATCGAAGAGGCTGTGAGAGCCAACAAGGCCAGCGCACCGCGCTCCAATGCAACGTCAGATCATTTGGCCTATGTTATCTACACATCCGGTTCGACAGGTCTGCCAAAGGGCGTGATGGTCGAGCATCGCAACGTCGTCAATTTTTTCGCCGGCATGGATGAACGCGTTCCCGTGCTGGCCGACCGTCGCAACGTCTGGCTCGCGGTCACCAGCCTCTCCTTCGATATCTCGGTGCTGGAACTGTTCTGGACACTTGCGCGAGGTTTCAAGGTCGTCATCCACACCCCGGAAACGCACCAGGCGAAAGCCAATGCAAAGGTGTCGCTGCCAACAGATTTTTCCTTTGGCCTGTTTTATTGGGGGAATGATGCGTCTGCGGGTTCGAACAAGTATCGCCTGCTGATCGAAGGCGCAAAATTTGCGGACGAGAACGGGTTCGACGCCATATGGACACCCGAGCGGCACTTCCATGCGTTCGGCGGCCCCTTTCCCAACCCTGCCGTAACCGGCGCCGCGGTAGCTGCCGTCACCAAGAACCTTTCCATCCGTGCGGGCAGTTGCGTTCTCCCGCTGCATCATCCGATCCGGGTGGCCGAAGAGTGGGCAGTTGTCGACAATCTTAGCAATGGTCGTGTCGGCATCGCCGTCGCATCTGGCTGGATGCCGGAAGATTTCGTCCTGCGCCCCGAGAACGCACCGCCTCACAACAAGGCGAAACTCCTGAGCGACATCGATGTCCTGCGCAAACTGTGGCGTGGGGAGGACGTGAGCTTTGACCTGGGGGCAAAGCCGGTCCAGGTGTTGACGCAACCGCGCCCGGTCCAAAAAGAACTGCCGATATGGCTGACGATTGCCGGCAACCCCGAAAGTTACAAGGAGGCAGCCCGTGCGGGTGCACATGTGCTGACCCATCTCCTCGGGCAGTCGATCGATGAACTGGCCGAGAAGATTGCACTCTACCGGACGGAGCTGGCACACACCGGACGCAATCCTTCCGATTACAAGGTAACGCTGATGCTCCATACCCTGATCGGTGAGGGCCGCGATCAGGTCCAGCAGCAGGCGCGCGGTCCAATGAAGGACTATCTGAAAAGCGCCGCTGCACTGATAAAACAGTACGCCTGGGCGTTTCCAGCCTTCAAGAAGCCTCACGGTATTAGCCAGCCGATGGACATCGACCTGCGCACACTCGAAGCGGAGGAGATGGACGCCATACTGGAATTTGCATTCCAGCGCTATTTCAACGACAGCGGCCTTTTTGGAACTATCGAAGATGCCCTCGCGCGTCTGCAACAGGTCAAGGCAGTTGGTGTAGACGAGATCGCCTGCCTGATTGACTGGGGACTACCCGAGGATCTTGTTCTGGACGGGCTGATACCGCTCGCCGCTGTCGTCGAACAGGCCCGTCATGCGCCGGAAATACGCCAAACAGTAAGCTTCGCCGCAGAAGTGGCCAATCACGAGATAACCCACCTGCAGGCAACGCCATCTATGATGCGGGGCTTCATGATGTCGGACGACGATCGCACCGCCCTTGGCCAGATCACTCACATACTGATCGGCGGCGAAGCCCTGCATGGCTCTCTTGTCGCTGCGCTGAAGACATGTACCCAGGCCAGCGTCGAGAACATGTATGGCCCGACAGAAACCACGATCTGGTCCTCCACCTTCACCGCCCGGACGAGTACCAGTCTGGTGCCCATCGGACGTCCAATTGCCAACACACAGCTGTACGTGTTGGACGGACACAAGCGTCCGGTAGCACCCGGCGACGCTGGTGAGTTGTATATCGGTGGCGACGGCGTTGCCCGTGGATACCTGAACCGAGATGAACTGACCCGTGAGCGCTTCTTCGCCAACCCGTTCGCTGCCGGGCGTATTTATCGCACCGGCGATGTCGCGCGCTTCGACGAAACGGGAACCCTTCATTTCCTCGGCAGGAACGATCAGCAGGTCAAGATCCGCGGCTATCGCATCGAACTGGGAGAAATAGAGTCGCAGATCGCAAGTTTCCCCGGCATTCTGGAAGCGGTCGTTACCGCAAGAAAGGACCAGGCCGGCGGTGCACGTCTGGCCGGCTATATCCGCGTGGAAAACGGTATCGACGTTTGCGAGACCAAGCTGCGCGATCATCTCAAGTCCAGGCTGCCGGAAGCGATGATCCCGACGGACATCGTCACGTTGGATACATTCCCTCTTACGCCGAACGCCAAGGTGGACCGAAATCGATTACCCGCGCCATCAGCCAGAGCTCCCGTTGCCGACCTGCCCTTCATTGCCCCGGCCGGCGATATTGAGGAGGCGATAGGGTCCATCTTCGCACGCCTACTTGGCCGCGCGCAGATCGGGCGCCAGGAGAGCTTTTTCGCGCTTGGCGGCCACTCGCTCCTGGCAGTGCAAATGCATCGCGAGCTCAAGGCTTCCATAGCTCCCGCTCTCACCGTAACCGATGTCTTCCGCTTTCCGACTGTCGCCACCCTTGCCGAACACATCTCAGGCAAGGACAGCTCAGTCGAGCGGCTTTCGAGGGCATCGGACCGTGCTACGCAACGACGTCAGGCTATGCAGGAGCGTCAGTCACGCACCTCGCGTAACGATGCCCTTGTGTGACCATGTTGCTCACGGGCTTACTCGCATCAGATATCGCAACCTGTGAGTGGCATGTCGGAATGCCACTGGCACCGCTTTACGACGTTGAAGCACGGTCCGTAAGGAGTGCCGTCGATTGCAGGCGGCAGGAATTTCAGGCTGGCCGGACCTGCGCTCGTCATGCCTTCATGGCACTTGGACTGCAGCCCCAACCGATTCCGGTTGGGCCAGACAGAGCTCCGATCTGGCCGCCGGGCTTTACCGGAAGCATCAGCCACAGCAAGACGTATTGCGTGGCGGCCGTGGGACGCTGCAGTCCCCATCTCGCGTCTATCGGGGTCGATATCGAATGCGACGACGCGGTGGAGCCTGCGCTGGCGAGCGAGATCTGCCTCCCGCAAGAACGGGATTGGATCGAACGGCAGCCACCAATCGATCAGCGGCGGCTGCTAACGGCAATCTTCAGTGCCAAGGAATGTGTCTACAAATGCCAGTATGGGCTGACAGGAACCTTGCTTGGCTTCGAGGCTTTGAGCATTGAGCTGAACCCCGATAGCGGCGTCTTCTCAGCCGTTTTTCAACGCCCATTGCCACCGTTCTCAAATGCGGGAAGGCTGGTCGGCAGGTTCCGCTTCGTGCATGGACATGTCGTTACAGCCATGATCTTGCCGCTGTCGAACCCCACGCTCCTTGTGTGAGCGCCGGGGACCAACTCGCCCGTAGGGTAACCGCCCTCGCGCCACGATCAAGTGTCGCCAATGTTCCTCCCGCTTTCCCGATGGACCCGCGCTGGAAATGGCTCTACTGGCGTCGCTCACGCGCATCATCACCGTGTGCTCGTCGTCCCATTCGAAACCATTGTCGTTCGGTTGCAGTAAATCTTTGCACGTGGCAAACACCGAATCCGACAGCACCCCATTCCCGGGGATGGAATGGCGAAGGCTGCGGCAGCTGAACTGAAGTAAGCCTAGAGGCGGCCTCGAGGTGGAGCGAGGTCCGCAAAGCGCCTATCCAAAAAAGCTGCCAGCCGATACTAATACCAGAGTCTGCTTTGACCGCGTCGAAGTCATCCGCCCAAGGGAATATCAATGGCAAAGCCACCAAAACTCGAACACTCGGATTTTTCCGGCGAATTCGAAGACAACGGCATCACCGTGCTCGTCGACATTTTCAGACCTTCTGGGAGCCAGGATGGCTGGACCATGGAGGTCATTTCGCAGGCGGAGGATCTGACCACTTGGGAGGAGCCTTTCGCTACTGACAAGGACGCGTGGGAGGAGTTCCTTGCAACCGCCGAGCGGGACGGGATCGAGTCCTTTCTCGGCGAAGACGACGGCGACACCGTGCACTAGGACCAATGATGGAAGAAGAGCCGGCCTCGGCAGTTTGTTTGCCGGGGATTGCGCTGCAACTGGCGCGGCTGGCCACGGCATTGCAGGAACTGGCAGGCCAACCAGTCGAAGATCCTAACTCCCATGCCAGCCTGGAACCTATCCGCTACCCATGCCGGAATGGCCGCGCCACAACTTCATGCGAAAATAGCTTGACAAGTGGCACGACCGAATAGGCGTACCGGCGCCACAAGCGTCGAGGTTCCGACAACAGACGGTGGAGCCATTCTAGCCCCATCCGTTGCACCCATCTTGGAGCTCGCCGCTTTGTACCGACCAGAAACTCCAGGGATGCGCCGATACTAAGACCGATCCCGCAAGCTTGCGGGTGGTGCGCCAACTGATGGGCAATGACGTCTGATTGCGGAGATCCAACAGCAAGAAAGACAAATCGAGATGATTGAGCCGCGACGAAATCCACGCAGGCTTTCATCGCTTCAGGGTTATCGCGCAAGCCGGCAGGTGGAACGATGGCACGAAGGTCGACATGGGGGAAAGAACTGCGCAACCGTTCCACGACATCGGAGTTCGGCGCCACCAGCGTTATGCGATCACCAGCCTCGATGACGGACCGGAAAAGTTCGATGGTGAGATCCGACCCTGTCACCAGCGGAAGCTTGATGAACAGCATCCTTGCCAACAGGCAAATCGGCCTGCTGTCGCACACGCTCAGCCAGGCATCGCGAACATAGTGTCGCAGATCACTATCTGTGCGCAGTCGCACGACGTAATCGACGTTCGGCGTGACAACGTACCGGAAGGCTCGTTCCGGCGGGCTCGTTCTCAACATATCCAGGACAATCTTGTCGGTCAGCAAATCGAACGGCGTTTCCAGAAAGACGCGGCGACTGCACTCCAAAAGCGCCTTATCAATCGCAACCATGACGTCCCCCACTTTCCCAGACAAAAGCCAGCAGAAAATCGATGCGACTACCTTAAGGTCAGGCGTCTACTTTCTTGATTTCAATGCTGAATCCTATCGGGTGTCGGGAGACACATTCAACGCCTCCGGACCGCAGCAAATAGTTGTAAAACGACGCAAACCACAGCAGATCTGCTCGAAAGAAGGAGGGCGATTTCCAGCAAAGGTGGTAGATGTCGCGTGCGCGCAGATACCGCCCCTGAGTTATCATCAATCCGTGTTCAAGGCGGTCACTGCCGGGGAAAGCGATGCTGGAAACTGTTGTCTACGCCCTACTTGTCGCAACCACCGTGCCGCTCTGCGCAGCGACTGCGTTCTTTATTATCCAATGCGTGGTCGGTTGCCTGCCTTCCAACAAGCCCGTTCCGGATCGTCTCGACGATCACCGCCAGCCTTGCGCAATCCTGGTACCCGCTCACAACGAGGAAGAGGGGATACTCTCGACGCTTGCTTGCTTGCGTGAGCAGATGCGTGTTGGCGACCGCCTCGTTGTCGTTGCGGATAACTGCAGTGACCAGACTGCCGCACTGGCCCGGGCAACCGGTGCCGAAGTGATCGAACGATACGACGAAACCCTCTGTGGGAAGGGTTACGCACTCGCAGCTGGCATCCGCCACCTGGCACAGTTGCCACCTGCGATTGTCGTGATTGTGGATGCCGACTGCATCGTCTCCCCCGGAGCAATCGACCGCCTGTCGTCTATGGCCGTGCAATCTGGGCGGCCTGTGCAGGGTCGCTACCTTATGATCACGCCGCCACCACGCCAGGCACAGACGGCTTTGGCGGAGTTCGCATTCATGATCAAGAATTGCATCCGGCCCCGAGGCCTTTCCCGGCTGAGGTCCGCTTGCCAGCTCACCGGTTCGGGGATGGCATTTCCCTGGCACGCAATTTTCGCAGCCAATCTGTCTCACGATCACCTGGTCGAGGATATGAAGCTGGGGCTGGATCTGGCGCAAGCGGGTTTGGCTCCACGGTATTGCGACGAAGCGATCATCACCAGCCCGTTCCCGCTCTCCACGCGTGGGCAAGCCTCACAGCGTTTTCGCTGGGAGAAAGGAAGGTTCATCCTGACCCGTTCAGCACTTAGCCTGCTCCTTCAATGGCCAACTTATCGGCGACCACGGTTGGTCGTTTTGCTTGTCGACGCGCTTATTCCCCCAGTAACTCTTCTCGCAGCAGCCATTACGGCGAATATGGCGTTTACTGGCCTATCGCTGTTGCTTGGCGCACCACCATGGCCTTTCCTGGCTACACTCGTCACCGCCCTTGGCTTCATCAGCGTCATCACCGCCATTTGGTACGTCCACGGCCGATCGACCCTGCCTCTCACTGCCATCGCTGCAACGTTCTCTCATGTGGGGACAAGACTGGCGTTGTATGCGAGCCTCTTGCGTCGGCGCCCCACCCGTTGGATCCGAACCGACAGGGGCACAGGTGACCCTGAAGGGACCTCCTGACGTCATGGCGGCACGCTGACGAGGCTATTGCGGACTAAGTGAACAAAGGCGAAAGCAGCACTTACCGCCCTATATCTGCAGCGAAAGAGGACGTTTCGTACGACTTCGGCAGATTTATCGAGTCAGGTTTCCACATCGACCGGCCTGCTTCCGCTTGATGCCTTCAATCGCGCGGACATTATCGCACCCGCCCGCAATGCATTCGCCGCAATGGTGAGGCTTGGGTTGATGCCGCCGCTGGTCGGGAAGATGGAACCATCGACCACGTAAAGGTTCTCCAGATCATGGCTCCGGCACTCGCTATTGAGGACGGACAGCGAACTGTCAGACCCCATCCGGCAGGTGCCGCAGGAATGTCCGAAATTGAGATTGATGCTTGGTGTGAGGATCGCCATCAGGTGTCGCCGGAATGCCACCTTGTACAGTCGCCGGAACTCCCGTACCCGACTGCGGAGCTCATCCTGGATGGTATATTCAAAGCAAATCGTATCGGGCTGTTCAGGGTCCGACCAAACTCGGTTCGACTTATAGGGGTGGTCCTCGAGGACCGTTGCAAAGATAGTCGCCCTGCCAAGAAGCTTGGCCGCCAAAAGAGCTGGAACATGCAGGAAGCGTTTCAACGGGCGTAGCCATTTCCAGGATCCGGCATCGATCGCCATGTTGAGGACATGCACCACATTGTGCGCATCGGCAGCCAGTCCCGTCGACTGTATTACACCGAGGCTGGCCCGACCGAGCTTGTAGAAGTCACGGACGAGGATTGAGCGTCCCGCCATGGTTTTTCGCCCAAGCTGCCAGACCGCCACAAAGTCGGAGACATGAAACATGAGATTGCGTCCCACCATGCCCGACCCATTGGCAACACCCGTAGGCCAAACCCTGCTGGTCGAGCGCAGCAGCAGAAAAGGCGTCGAGAGAGCGCCACCCGCAAGCGCGTAACATCGTGCATGGACGGTAATTTCCTCGCCCTGGCGCTGGCAGGTCAACCTGTGGACACGATCTGCACCGGCATCGACGCGTTCCACGGTGCATTGGTCGATTACCGTGGCATTGCCTGTCGCCAAGGCCGGCTCAATGAACACTTTTCGCGCATCATACCTATGTCCCGACGGTGTTCCGTCCGAGCCACGCTCGTCTCCGCCCCTTCCATCGCCTGCATTGTGGGCCCGATATGGCTTTAGCCCATTGCGCTGCAGCACGTTGAAGAAATAGCTGTCGGATCGGCTCATGGGCGGCGGCTGACGTAAAGGCGCCGCCGGGCCACTGTAGAAGGAATCAGGCCCACCGCTGACCCGGAAGAGTTCCTCGGCCTGTTCGTAGAACGGTGCAAGCGCATCATAACTTATCGGCCAGCAGGAGTTTCCGCTGTCATCGTGGCGCTCGAAATCATCCCGAGCGAAGCGCTCAAGTGTACCCGCATAAAGCAAAGTCGATCCGCCCACTCCGCAGCCTAACGGCGGATAGAAGGACACGGGCGCTTCGTCGATCCAACCGCTGATGCGGTTTGGCCACCGGCCATTCGCAAGCCGGACCCTTGGGTCGGAAGCCTCAGGGTCGTCGGATATCTCCTCGCGGCTCGTCCAGACCCCCTTCTCGAGAAAAACTACCCGGTGGCCCGCCATTGCCAGCGCGTATCCCAAGGCTGCTCCGCCCATTCCGGCTCCGACGATTGCAACGTCCCATTTCATTTGCAGCCTTCCGGTGCTTGGTTCCCCGCTGTCGGCAACCCTGCCAATCGACGACACCAATTCGCTTCAAGCGTCCCTGATTGGTTAACGGACGAGTCGACCATAGTTCGTTCCGGCACACCATGCTGTTCAGCTCAATTGAGACGGCGAAGCATACAGCATGCCTAACCAGAGCAGTCACCATCGACGTTTGGCCATGATGCAATCCTCCGGAAGGTGTAGCGCGGCATGATTGTTTGCGCCCACCCTGCCCGAGTATTTTAACGATTGAGTTGGGGGTTATTAACCATGGTTGGAGAAGTACAATCGCCTAGCGGGCTTATTCATCGCTCGCGTGGCCAATCCAGTGGATGGAACGGGCTGGCGCACGAAGCGATTGCCTGGGTCATCGCCTTGGTCGATTTTGTCTTTCTGCTCGCCGCAAGTGCCACGGGCTTCCTGCTCTACGAACAGATCACTTTCGGGCTGGTCGCGGATCCCAGTCGGTATGTCGGCATCGGAATGGTCATCGCCATGAGCTTCGTGCTCGCGATGCATAGCGCTCAGGCATATCGGCCGGAAAAGGTGCTCCTGCTGCGCCATCAGATCCGCCTGATCTGCATCCTCACCCCCACGACGCTGGCATTCCTGCTAACGGTGATCTTCTTTTTCAAGCTCGGCTCCTCAGTATCACGAGGCTCGATTCTTCTCACCACCATTGCTTCGTTGTCCGGGCTCATAGCCCTCCGATATTTTTGGCGGGCGTTCATCCCATTTGCACTCGCGCGGGGGGTTTTTGGTCGCCGGCGCGTGCTTCTAATCTGCGGCGATGGATTTCCGGTATTGCAATTTCAGGCTCGAGCTGCCGGCGTCGGCACCACGGTCACAGAGGTCGCGCGTTTATCCGAAGACGGCGACGTGCCGCTGCGATGCCTGGATCTTCTCGCCGGCGCCCCTCCGGCCCATATCGATGAAGTCGTCATCGTCTGGCGTAGTGCGGACATGACCAAGCTCGACGACTATCTTGGGCAGCTTCGGCGCTCAACACTTCCGGTCAGCGTCACCTTCGAAGGGCTTGTGGGCGGTATCGTCGCAGGCACATTAACCAAGATCGGAGGCATGACGGCCTTCCAGACACAACGTCCTCCTCTCAGCCTTTATGAAAGTACGCTCAAGCGTCTGTTCGACATCTGCTTTTCTCTAACCACGCTGCTTGCCCTTTCACCGATCCTGCTGATCACGGCAGTGGCCGTAAAACTGGACAGCAAAGGACCTGTCTTCTTTAGACAGACCCGCAAAGGCTATGGCGGACGCCCGTTTCGTATCGTCAAATTCCGCAGCATGACTGTCATGGAAGACGGCGACGAGGTAAGGCAAGCGACCAGAGGAGACACACGCATAACCCGTGTGGGCGCATTCATCCGGTCAACAAGCCTGGATGAATTGCCGCAATTCTGGAATGTGTTGAAAGGCGAGATGTCGGTAGTTGGCCCACGCCCGCACGCGAACGCCCACGACGAATACTTTGATGCGCAGATCGGAGAATACGTCTTTCGGCGGCACGTCAAGCCTGGCCTTACCGGCTGGGCACAGATCAATAAATGCCGAGGAGAGACACCGGACTTGAAGAAGATGGAGGAACGCATCTTCCATGATCTCTGGTATATCAATAACTGGTCGCTGTGGCTCGATCTCAAAATTGTCTGCCGGACGGTGTGCCTGTTCCACGATTTCCGTGACGTGTATTGAACCTATGCCATCGCGACATCGCTATCCCGTGACATCAGACATCCCGCTCTCTGCGATCAGGATCTCCCGCGGCCGCGGATGACTGATAAAAGCAGTCGGACTGGCACTCGGTCCATAAGCGCCACTTGAGTGGATTGCCACGAGATCGCCGACCTCGAGCCTTGGCAGCGCGATGCCGTTGGCAAGGCGATCGATGGATGTGCATAGAGGACCAACAAGGTTGATTGCTTCAATCGGCCCTTGATGATCACCGACTTTGTGCATCGGGTAGTTGCGATGCATGACCATTCCGAAATGCCCGCTTGCCGGCAGGTGATGGTTCATGCCGCCATCGCATATCGCAATCCGCGTACCCCGTGATTCCTTGATGGAAACGACTTGGGTGACAAAATAACCCGCCTCTCCGACAAGATAGCGTCCCAGTTCAAGCACATAACGGCAATTCTTGAAGCTTGGCTTCATCGACAGGACGTCTAGCTGCTCATTCGTATCAGCGGCCACCTCATCAAGATCAATGGCGGCATCTCCCATATGATAGGGGATGCCCAGTCCCGAGCCAAAAACGAGTTTTTTTGGCGCCAGGGCATAGGTGCCGCAGACAGCCTCGAAAATGGACATGAAGTTGCGGTAATTCTCGCATACGGCGGCGGCCTTCAAACATTGCGTTCCGGCATAGATATGCAGCCCATGTATGTCGAGCCCCGGAAGCGCCATGATAGCCGGTATCGCCTCGCCGATGTCTTCCACATCGATGCCAAAGGGGGATGGCCTGCCCGCCATCTGATCACCGAAGCCCTTGGGAACCGAATTGGGCGACAGCCGGATCAGTATGCGCTGCCGTCGTCCAAGGGCAGTCGCTATCCGACTAGCAGTTACTGCCTCTCCGACCGACTCGACGACAAGCTCTCCCAGTCCTGCATTGATAGCCTCTGCCAGTTCTGGTTCGCGTTTTCCCGGTCCAGTAAAGCTTAGTTGCTCGCTCGACCATCCCGCGTTGAGCGCCAAGCGGAACTCGCCGATCGACGACACATCAAGAAAATCCACCAACGTCCTCATGCGGCTGAGCAAATGAAGGTTGGGGTTGCATTTAACCGCGAATGAAAGCTGGAACCGGCCACCAAAGGAATTGACCAAGTGTTCACGCCGCTTGGCAACGTCACTGAGAAAATAGACGTAGCAGGGGGTGCCAAAGTCGGATGCCGCAGCTTGAAGCCAGGCATCGACGACGGGCGTCCGCTCCATCACGCAACGGCTTCCGTAAACCGCAATATCCGTTCGGGCGTATCAAAATTTTCCAACGTGACATCTTCGGCGCGTATCGAATGTCCGCTCGACTGCTCTATGAAAGCGATCAGGTTCACCATCGACACCGAGTCCAGTAACCCTGTCGAGAACAGCTCGCTCGACATACTGACGTCACTCATCGCCATTGGGCCCTGCAGATAGTCCATTAGATTGCGTTGTGTCAGGCTCAAAGCACGGCCTCCCCTTTTGCATGATCCGTTTGACCAATGTGGCGATCATCGACGGAAACTCTCACCGGACTAGTCCCGTTCTTGCAGCGCCGTATGACAGTTGGCCGGTCAATTTTCCCGCTTGCTGTCCGCGGCATGGCTTCCGGCCATTCATGGAAGTGGCGCGGCACCATATAGCTTGGCATGGTGGCGCGGCAGTGACGGATAAGATGATCTTCATCGAGGGCGCCGCAGAGCGGCGTTACGGCAACGTGAACGATCTCGCCAAGATCATCGTCCGGCATGCCGAAAGCGACAGCTTCAGCGACCAGATCGCTACGGTAAACGAGGTCTTCCACCTCATCCGGACTGATGCGGAATCCACTCGTCTTGATCATGGTGTCCTGGCGACCGATAAACCAGAGGTCGCCGTCTGCATCCATTCGCACGGTGTCGCCGCTATAGACGACGGGCTCGTTGCCAATCAGTTCAAAGAGTTCCGGGCAAGGCCTGATCTTCTGCGCGGTCAACTCTGGTTGTCTCCAATAACCCAGGCTTACCAGCGGCCCACGGTGAACGAGTTCCCCTTCTTCGTCAGGCCCTGCGATCCCTTCGCCCGGCTTGATGACAAATACTTGCGCATCGGGAATAGCTTGACCGATCGATCCCTTTTTAGCCCCGAACTTGAACGGCGGTAGATAGGTCGAGCGAAACGCCTCCGTTAACCCATACATCAGGTAAATATCAGTATTCGGAAATACGACAGGCATCTGTTCCAGGATATTGGGTGAGATCCGACCGCCTGAATTGGTCAGCCTTCTGAGCGCCGGAAAATGTCGAGGCCGTTGCATCAGAACGCGAACGATTTGGCTCCAAAGCGGTGGAACGGCCGCCAGTCCGGTGACGCGCTGCCGTTCCATGGTAGCAATCACTTCCGCGGGAAGCGGCACCGGTTGATGCACCACCGTGCCTCCGACGAGCATCATCGTCGTCAGCTGGTTCAAACCGTAGTCAAAACTGTAGGGAAGCACGCTCAGCAGCCGGTCATCCGATCCCAAACCCAGGTAGCGGGTCACGGAGCGTGCTCCGGCAACCAGATTACCATTCGTCAGCATCACGCCCTTGGGCATGCCCGTAGAGCCAGAAGTGTAGATGATCATTGCCAGGTCGGTCGAAAGCCGCTTCACCTCGCTGGCAGACCCCTTCATGGCTGGAATATCGCACCGGCGGAAATGGTCCTGCTCGGGCGCGACACCGTTGACCAAGACGTGAAGGATGGCATCGGGAAGGTCACCTTGAGCCAGTCGGATAGCAACTCTCGGCTCCACGACCAGGCAAACGGCTCCACTGTCGCGAGCAACATAGTGCAATTGCTCGATCGTCCATTGACTGTTCACATTGACGATGACGGCACCGAGCTTGGCAACGGCAAACATCGCCGCCACTTCCGTCACGCTCTTGCGCAGTTGTACTATGACCCGGTCACCCGGCCTGACCCCGCTCAGGTGAAGATGGTCGGCAATACGATCCGTTTTATCGCTCAGCTCCCGGTAGGTGACGTCAAGATTCTCATCAACGATCGCTGTCTTGGCAGCCGAAACAGGAAGATTGTCGCTCAGCAGGTGATAGAATGTGATTGCAAGACCGCTCATCGCTACCCTCTTTCGGCCGGCGGCCGACCTTCCTTCGGGAATGGGCAAAGCCGGGGGAAAATACGTGCAGGCGACCCAACAACGACAGAATCGGACGGCACATCCGTCGTCACAGCCGTATTGGCGGCAATTCGCACGCGATCGCCGATCCGTATCTCGCCCAGGACTGTCGAATTAACGCCGATGAAGACGTCGTCCCCAATCACCGGCGCGCCGCCAATCATATTGGTGCCGATCGTCACATTGTGCATGACGCCGCACCGCTTGCCGATCACGGAATCGGGATGGATCGAAAGGGATCCTTCAGCGTGAATGATGTGGAACCCCTCACCGGTAACCACTGCCGGTGGAATCCAAATCCGCGTGAGAATTGCAATCGGGGCATTCACCGCGCCATAGACCTTGCGCGACAGCCGCCTTGACCAGGAATACCGACGGCTTTCACACCACTGTCCAAACCGGTAGGCCAGAAGGGCAAGAAATGCCGCATTGAACGTCGTGGAGCCGTGGCGACGATAGTCATTTCTCACCCGCTCAAAAAACAGCGAAGTGGGACCGGCCAGTGTGTTGACGGGACCGTCGACTGATCGAAAAGGGAGAAATAGAACGCGTCTGTACCTCATGCGCACACCAGGTCCATTGTTTTCGCAACATCTTGCCAGTCGACATGGAACCCGTGTTTGGGACCATTTCCCACCACGAAGGCAAATTTCTGGCCCTGACGGTCGCAGGATATCTTCAAAAGAGGCAGAACACGATCAGGGGGCTGAATGACAAGAAGTGCGGCATCGTTTGGCATCACCATCGACCCATGCGTCAGATGGCTACCCTCTACGCCAACGATCACGCGTGCGCCTGCACAGGCGTGCAACATCTGCGATAACGGTACTGTTGCGGGATCGAGGACGGTCAGGCCGTATTCAACAGCAAGTCTCTCGGCGATTTCCCACTCATTCAGGAGAAGCCTTAGCTCGCCTGTCCGACCTCTTAGAAGAAAGACACCTGGATGCCGCTGCTTGTCAGCCGCGCCTGCAAGCTTTTGGCGGATACGATCGGCGCGAACACGTTTGCTATCGTTTTGGCCCTGATCCAGAAAGATGGTCAGTTCTTCAAAATGCGTATCTTCCACCGGCTGCATATGAAACCCGAGCCGCTCGGCATATTGACGCTGATGCGGCGATTGGGCGGCCATCGTGCGGACGGGTTGACCATGCTCCTGCGCCAGCGAGTATGTCAAACAATCGTCCAGCAGCCACATTCCAAACCAGCGATTGCCCATCCAGCTCTCGAAGAGGCTGCCCTGCTTCATCACTCGCTTTGGTCGCACATAAATCGGCAACCGTCGCCTGTCGGGCCGCAATACAGAGGCGCCTCGGCCGGTGTAGATTGTACCGTCGATCAGATCGACATCCTTGAGGCGGACACCCCAGGTTGGCGACTGGTAGCTCTCGTAGTTTCCTTTGAAGCCTCGGACGACCTCCGCAACGTTGCCGAACTCTGTCGAGCGTATCTTTTCGAGCTGATGAGGCAAGAAAAGCGCAGGTCGAATGAAGCGCTTGATGCCGGGGGAAATCATCCAGCGCTCCGCAGCGGCAGCTTCGGCGCTTGCTCCTGGAAAGCCCAATGCCTTCCTGCCTACGTGATGGATTGGCCGCCAGGAAATCACTTTCCTCAACCTCTAGCTCCTCGCCATTCCACCCCGGAATGGACAGTTCAGGACAGAATAATTTCACACATCGACACCAATTGCCGGTCCACTTTGCGGTGATTGATCTACCCACTTGGACGTAGTGTCCTCGCCTCGTGCGGCAATCTCGACATGGCTTCGCAGGAGGGTGGATAGCGCTGCGGCGCTGATATGATGATTGAAGTGTGCGTCAACGCGGGCACGGGCGTTCAGGCGCAGCCGGTGTGCAAGATCCGGGTCGGCTAAGACCCGGACAATCTCCTCAGCCATATTGTCCGGCCGGCCATCGGGCACCAGCAAACCATTGCGATCGTGTTGGACCAGTTCTGCGTTACCGCCGACATTCGTCACCACAACAGGAACCTCCATTGCCATCGCCTCCATGATGGCCACGGAAATCCCTTCATTGTGGCTTGCCAGGACAAAAATGTGCGCGCTTTGAAGTTCCTGCCGGACTTGTTCCTCGCTGATAGCCCCAAGAAGGGAAACATGGTCCCTCAGGTTAGCCGCATCAATCGCCTCTTCGAGTTCCCGGCGATATCCGCTCCCGCCCTGTTCGTCTTCGCCCGCGATGCGCAATTGCACGTTCAGCCCTCTCTCGCGCAACAGGCTGACTGCCCGCAGCAGATCGTCATGTCCCTTGACCTTGTTTAGCCTCCCGCAGCTGAAAAGTCTGCAGGTGCTGCCGCTCGTCCAGATAGCGTAGTCCTGGGTGCGGCGAATTTGGTCGAGATCGACCCCCATCGGAGCGATCCTTACCTTTTGCGGGTCGATCAGCCCAAGCTGGGTCACGGCAACGTCGTAAAGCCGTCTGGAGATCACGGTCGCGAAGGAGCAATTACGCCATTTCTGACGTTGATTGGGCCCGTAGTCTTCAAGATCCGGGCCGTGCAGCGTTAAACTGTAGGACACTCCGGACACCACCGAACAGAGCATGGCGACGTTAGCCGCATCCCCGCAGGAGTGGACATGGACATGCGACCATCCGCGCAGCCGCGCGATATGTGCAAGCTTGGCCGCAGGTAGAAGCATTGCGAGCAGGCGCAGTCGCATTAACGGGGAGTAGTCTGTCGAACGAGCAACAAGTTTCACCACTTCATACCACCTGCGAGGGCCGCAACGCAGGAGTTCGCTCAACGCATTCCATGCGTCCGACAAAGTAAATGGCAGCAGATAGTCGGTACTGCGATAGGCTTCCTTCGCCCATGAATGCGAACTGATCGCGTTTGGCGGAGCGGTGGTGGACACGAGTGTCGTGTGGATACCCAGTTGTTCAAGCGCCTGCCGCTCACGCCATAGGAAGATATGTGTCTGTCCCGGAAACTCGGGAATGAAGAACCCGATCTCAAGGCTCATGTTCGTTCTCCCTACCGTCTGCCGTCTGCATTTCATCATCCCCGGCGCGCTTACGAGGTACGCAATCCTGGAGGATTGATTTGATCAGAACCGCAGACCCCTGAAGACAAGTGTTCAGGCGAAACTGGATCGTATCGCGCAGCCGGACGCGAACAATGGCGTCAAATGTCGTAGGAGACCGACAAAGAGGTAAGTCAGGCTGCGGACATCCACCCTTCGATGGAAGCAAGTCCTACCTCTTTGAGCGCTGTTTCCAGTGCCTCTGCAAGGATCGTACTATCTCCCGACCATCTACGATGGGCTTGGGGGCTATGCGATGATTAGAAAACGAGCGATGCGTCGGTTGGCGGCTATCACTGTGCTCGCAGGGGGGCTGGGCAGTGTTTTTCCGGCTTTTGGCCAGAACGCCTACACGCTATCGGCGGGCGATACCATTCAGGTCTGGATGGCACAGTCCGAGGATCTGCAGCGCGACGTGGTTATCGGACCTGACGGCATTTTGTCCCTTCCTCTTGCCGGCCATCTGCAAGCGCAGGGAATGACCCTGCTTGAGCTTGAGGCAACCCTGCAAGAGCGTCTTCGCCCCTATTTCAAGGATCCCTCCCTGACTCTGATGCTACGGCCGGGACAGGAACCGGTTGTCTACGTGGTTGGAGAAGTGACGACACCCGGTGCCTTTCCTTTCAGGTCGGCGATGACTGTCCTGCATGCCGTTAGCGTTGCCGGTGGAATTTACCGTGCGGCGGTGCTGCCTGCCGACCAGGATCGCTCGGTTATCGTCTCTGGGCAAGTGGCCGAGGGAACTCAAAAGCTTCGAGAACTAGCAGCACGAATCAAACGTCTCGAAGCTGAGATCGAGGGACGTACAACCATCATCGATCCCGGCGACGATGCTCCGGACCCGATACTGGTCCAGGAACAGACTTTGCTTGAGGCCCGGAGCCGCAGTCTGGCAACTATGGAAGAAGCACAGCGCCAGGTCGATGAGCTGAACGAGCGTAACACGAAAGAAATGGAAGAGCAGGTGGCGACGACCAATCGTCGCCTCGAACTGGCCAGAGACCGGCTCAAATCTATTTCCAATCTTGTTCAAAAGGGCGGTGCCGAGGCATCCCAAACGAATAGACACGAAGCGGAAATCGCCGACATCGAAGGTGATCTCAGCCGAATGAAAGCGGCATTGGTTCTCAATGAACGAGGGACCACGGCTGAAACGGCGCGGTACCGGACCGAAATCCAGGAGCGCCAAACCCAGCTGCTGGCCGAACTTCAGGCTGCCCGCCGCACGTACGACGAGACAAGCGAGCGCGTCGCTGACGGCCGGCGTATCCTGTCGATTTACGGCACAAGCGCCATGGCGAACGAGCGACGCTCCAATCAGACGATCACGTTCTCGATCCTACGGCGACGCGATGGCACGACATCAGAAATTGATGCCACTGAAATCACTCCCATCGAACCCGGCGATCTGGTGCGGGTACGCTATCAAAGCGCCGACGAAGCAGCGGATGCACAAGCCGGCACTGGGACCGGGCTGGAGAAACCTTCGTCGGTCGCCTCCCGTGTGATCCCAACCGAGGGTGCCCAACGATGATCGAACTCGCCTGGCGAAATGCCCTCTACTACCTCGAACTGGCCTTTCGCCATCCTCTGTACGTGGTCTTACCTACGTTTCTGGTATTTTTCGCCGGCGTCATCACGATCTCCGGGATCGTCCGACCCTACTATAGCGAAGGACTGCTGGTCATGGAGTTTCAGCAGATCCCGTCATCACTCGTATCACCAACCGTCGCGAATGATCGCTTGCGATTCATCGACCAGCGGGTGCTTTCCCGAGCCAATCTCTTCGCCTTGTCCGAGCGGCTAAATCTCTATCCCGATCTGCCAGCCGCGACCAGCAAGGAATGGATTGCCGGCATGGTACGTCGCAACCTCACAGTTCGCACAACATTCTCCGAAACCGGTGACTCACCTGCAGGGAGTGCCTCCGTCGTAATCGGCTTTAAGCATGTCCAGCCAGAAAAGACTGTCGAAGTCGTTTCGGCGCTGCTTCAGATGGTCATGGATGAAAACCGACACCTTCGCACCAAACGTGCCTCCGAGGCGACACGGTTTCTTGAGCGTGAGGTGTCCAATCTAAACGAACGGCTTGCGCGTCGAGAGGTCGAATGGGCCGGTTTCCTGGAGCAGGTTCGGGATGCACAGCCAAATCGGGTTCCGACGATGCTGATCGAACTGCAGGCCAGAGAGCAAGATCTCACCGCCACGGAACAAGCCCGGGCTGCAGGCCAAGAGGAAATCAAGCTTTTGGAGACCCAGCTACGTCTCAGCATGGAGGCTTCGCGACCGGCCGAGCAATTGAAGCTCCAGCTGGGGGAAGTCGATATCCAACTTGCCGAAGCCAGGACGATGTACACGGACGATCATCCACGAATGCGGACACTGCGCCAAAGGGCACATGAACTTGCGTCGGCCTACGAGGCTGCAACGGCTGAAGAGGCCGGTGCAAATCCTTACTCGGCGACCAATTCATCTCCAGACCTCATCGTGACGACGGAACGCCTCACTCAGGTCAAGGCTCGACAGGAAGGGCTCGGCGCAATGCACAAGCAGTTGCAGGAAAAGCTCGCCGAACTGAAGCTGAAGATTGCACAGGCTACGGATGTTGAAGGAAAGCTGGCAGCGATTACAACCGAGCGTCAAACTCTGACCCAGTCTCTCGATGAGATGAAAGGTCGCCTTTCTACTGCCATGATGGGCGAGCGGCTCGAGTTCGGTGAAAGCGCCCCGAATTCCGAAATCATCGAAGCGCCACTCATGCCCACCAGCCCCTCAGGTCCGCGACGTCTCCTCATGTATGGAGCCCTGCTCGTAGCGTCAGCTGGCGCCGGATTGGGAGGATTGCTCACCTTCGACGTCCTGGATCGGCGCGTTAGGGGCACTTTTGATCTCAAGACGGCTCTTCCAGACCATACGTTGGTAATGATCCCGGACTGGAGCTTGGAGCCATTCAGTCTCCGAGACGAGCTGCGTGATCGGGGCAAAGAACTAGGCCGACGACTTCGAATGGGCGTGGAATCACTATCCATTCGTCGCCATAGTGCGAGATAGGGACAGCTTGAATGGAAATGATAACAAACATCCATCCACATACCCGTCTGACAGATCGGGTGGTGGCACCACGTTCAGATCTGACGCAAATCTCGCGGAATTCGCTGCCAGAATCCATCGATTCGTCTGAAGGCTTTGTGCCGGTGTGGAGTGATATCCATAAGCTTTCGGAAGAACATCTGGATCGCAACCGCATCGTAGCCTTTCGCGCCAATCATCGCGTCACGCGCGCCTTTGATATGTTGCGCAATCAGCTCGCCCATCAGCATGCGGACATCTCGAAGCCTATCGTTGCAGTTACCGCGCCCTCACCGGGTTGTGGGACTTCCGTGACAGCCATCAATCTGGCATTTAGCTTTGCTCGGCTGTCCACCAGGCCGGTGCTGCTGGTTGACGCAAACCTGACCGCCCCCGCCTCTGAGCGTCTGCTGGGATTGGCGCCCCTGCCCTCTCGATCCCGGGGCGCACCTGGCAACCAGCATATTGTTGTCGATGCTTCTGGTGCACAGATCAATTTGCTGCGACCATATGCGGCCCGCTCTGCCCCAGGCACTCTGGCCTCCGATGAGATCGCAGCCGATATCATAAGAGTGCGGCAAGCGCTGATGCCGAGTGTTGTTATCCTTGATCTCGCGGCGCTACTGCACTGTGATACGGCCGTACAATTACTCGCTTTGGCCGACAGCACCGTGCTCGTCGTCGCCAGCAATCAGACGACCCGCAGTGAATTCGAGGTCAGTCAAACCTTCTTCTCTCAGGACAAGAAAGTTCAGGTCGTTCTCAACAAAGCACGGAGGCATGGCTTGTGAATTCGGTCTCTGCCGAGCAAAAGTATCCAGGGCCTCTCCTGGTCACTCTGATCGTCAATTATCGTACCGCGGAACTTGTCGTAGATTGTTTGCGGTCACTCTTTACCGACGCGACGCTACCGGAAAACAGCTATGTTGTCGTCGCCGACGGAGCCTCAGAAGATGGCTCCGTCGAACAAATCGAGACGGCAATCAAAGAGAATGGGTGGCAAGACCGCACTCAACTCCTGCCACTGGCGGTCAACGGTGGCTTCTCCTACTCCAACAACCAGGCCCTGGCACACGCAATCCAGGCGTTTGGACGACCGCGCCACGTGCTATTCCTGAATCCCGATACGATCGTTCGACCGGGTGCCTTGCATCCACTACTCGAGGCCGTGGAAACGAACCCACGAATCGGGATCGCCGGTGCGCGATTGGAGGATCCCGATGGAACGCCGCAGGCATGTGCCTTCCGCTTTCCGACGGTTCTAGGCGAGATCGAGAGCGAAGCGAAGCTCGGTCCCATCACGCGTCTACTTGATGGATGGGTTATAGCCCCGCCAATGGCAGAGCAAGCAAGCAGGATCGATTGGGTATCGGGGGCAGGCATGCTGGTCAGGACAGACGTCCTTGACGAGATTGGCCGGTTCGATGAACGGTATTTTCTTTACTACGAAGAGGTCGATCTCTGTTTGCGCGCCGCGAAGGCCGGTTGGCAATGCTGGCACGTGCCCCAAAGCAGGATCGTCCATCTTGTCGGTTGCTCGACGGGCGTCACTCGACTTCGGACGCCAAACAGGAGGCCGGCATACTGGTTTCAATCACGCCGCCGCTACTTTCTCAAGCATCACGGCACCGCGTATTTGGTGGTCGCCGATCTTGCCTGGCTTAGTGGACAGCTTCTCTGGCAATTGCGCCGGCGTATCGAACGTAAACCACTGGATAGCCCCCCGCATCTGTTAAGAGATTTTCTCACTCACGTCTGGCCTAGCGAACGGCTCGGTCTCAAGGGATAGCTGTTGAGCCGGAATGGAGGCCATGCTGCTGGCGACGGCATTGCGCATGTGACGCTCCAACATCTCGACGGAACGGGCGATATCATGGCGCTGGCGTACCCGGTCATGTCCAGCTTGCCCCATCAGGCCTATCCGCTGATCGTCCAGGGAAATTGCCGTGCGCATTGCGTCAGTCAACCCATCAACGTCGCCTGCGGGAACCAGCCAGCCACAGTCCGGACGAACCAGCTCGGGAATGCCGGCGATATAGGTTGAGATGACAGGTCTACGTAGCGCCATGCTTTCCATGAGAACGACCGGGAGACCCTCAGCTAGACTTGGAAGCACCAACGCACGCGCTTTCATCAGCTCGTCACGGACCTGATCCTGCGGCAATGTACCCAGCAGCTGCACCACCTCCGTCAGTCCGAGGGTGAGGATCCGGTTCTCGATGTTTCGGCGCAGGGGACCATCACCGATGAGCACAAGCTTGAAAGTGACGCCCTCGCGATGCAGGCGCGCTGCGGCTTCCAGCAGAATGAGGTGCCCCTTCTGTTCCGAGAGGCGACCGATACAGACGAGCCTGCCTGGAAGACCGGGATCACACGGCTCAGCGTCAAGATAGGCTTCGTCCAAACCACAAGGGACAACGTGTATCCGTTCCCAATGTTCAAGGTTCGCCCATCGCTGCAATTGGCTTCGCCCGAAAGAACTGACGGCCACAGTGAAGTCCGCTGATGCCATTTTATCGCTTAGAAAAAGCTTCTCAGGGCGATCGAACTCTTCCGGACCGTGAATGGTAAGGCTGAAAGGAACCCGCGACATATGGTGGGCAAGAAGCGCAACTGTCGCCGAATTGGTGCCGAAATGGACGTGCAGATGTTCGATCCGCTCGCGCCGACACCAAGATGCAAGCACCATCGCTTCCAAGAGGTAGACAAGGTGGAGGCCGTAGATATGGCCTGCCTTCCGGGCGAGGCGGAAGGCAATCCTGCTTGCCCGCAGCACGTCGCCCGGTACACCGACCGCTGTTTTCAGACAATCGACAAGGAGACTCAGCGACCCTTGACTGAGGATATGACGTGTCCGCCCGGCTTCCTCCAGGTCATCGGCATCGATCAGCTGCCCCATTGCAGGCCGAACTGCAAAGCGATGGATGTCATGCCCCCGGCATTCCAGAGCCCGGATTTCTCGTCGGATGAAGGTATGGCTCGCCGCTGGATACTGATTGGTGAAATAGCCTATCCGCATACCGTCTGAACCATCTTGGCCGTGCCAGGACAACAGGCCTCTCACCTATTCAGATACCAGCAATCCGGGAGGTTCATCAGATGCCCGAAAGTGGGATGCAAGCTCCAGGCGATACACCCTTTTGACAAGTTTACACCTGCGGGAACAGTACTCACTATGCCCAGAAGACAGCGGGAGCTCTCGATAAACTCGCTATCGCGCGTACAGCAACTTTCGTAGCCACGCACCGGCAAGGTATCCGAGGTTGAGGGTGATGAGCGCCATCACGAGCTCGCCAAAAGACGGCCTCGTCAGGCCGGAATAGACCGTGGGAATTGCAAGAACGATGACCGCGTAGGCAACAGCAATGGGGACAAGCGATAGCGGTTTCAGAAGGAACCCGGCGGCGCTCCCGAGCAGGCATGCCACGATCATTCCTGCCCTCCTCGCGCGACGCTAGTTCTGACTATCAGCTTTCAAAGGAGTGTGGCAAGGCATCACCTGGCCGATGCCCGCGAAAAGGACGTCGATGAAAAACAAAAGGACTGTTGCCGTCCGGGCGGTTGACCACCACTGCGATAACCGCAGGGTCGGCGTTGTTGTGATCGGCAGAAACGAGGGACAGCGCCTGATCGACTGCCTGCAATCGCTAGGTGATCTGCGGGATCACACAGTCTATGTCGATTCGGGCTCCACCGACGGCAGCCAGGGCGCCGCTGCGGCACAAGGCGTTCACGTCGTCCTGCTTGACCCACACGTTGCATTCACCGCCGCCCGTGCCCGCAACCTGGGCTTGGGCTACATCATCGAAACCTGGCCCGATCTCGAATTCGTACAGTTCGTCGATGGCGATTGTAGACTTGACACCAGCTGGATACCAGTCGCTGAAAACTTCCTCCAGACACGCGACGATGTTGCACTGGTGTTTGGCCGTCGCCGTGAACGCCATCCTGAGCGGTCGGTCTACAATGCGATGTGTGATCGGGAATGGGACGGAGTGTCGGGCGAGACGATGGAATGCGGAGGCGACGTATTTGCACGAATTGAGGTCATGCGTGCCAGCGGGGGATATCGCGAGCGTCTCATAGCAGGGGAAGAGCCCGAGCTCTGTGTGCGGTTGCGCCGGCAGGGCTATCGGATCTGGCGCCTCAGCCATGACATGACGCTTCACGACGCAAATATCATGCACCTGAGCCAATGGTGGCGGCGGACCATGCGAGCGGGCCATGCCTACGCCGAAGTCTACCTTCTCCACCGCAAAACTCCGTGGGTCATATGGGGAAGAAATCTCGCGCGTAGCGCCTTCTGGTCGCTCCTGCTGCCTCTGAGCATCGGCCTGTCGCTGGCTCTTCATCCAGCGGCACTGCTTCTCTTGCTGCTCTATCCCATCCAGATCGTCCGCCTGCAACGACGCGAAAATCGCTGGGCTCCTGCCCTCCTCCTGATGCTCGGAAAATTTGCGGAGATGCAAGGGGCGCTTCGCTTTTTCGCGCGCCGGATCACCAACGGGCGACCGGCCCTGATCGAGTACAAATAGAAGCCTGGCCGAACCCACAGGGGATGATCCGGGCGGCACCAGCCCTAGCCAAAAGGCGTAATGCGATCACACCATACCCTACCGGAATGTCCGTTTTTGGCGCTTGCCCTTGCCTTAAACCTCGTGCCCCATGGGGTACGATCAAATGGAGCGCGGGACGATGATCAACCGTAGAAGCGTACTGCAAATGCTGTCCGCGGGTCTCTGTGCACCACTCCTATCCAGTGCGAAAAGGGCATCCGGAAACCATCATCCAAAACTTGGCCTCAATCTGAGTGGGATGAGCTATTGGCTTACCGAGCAGCCATTTTCAAACTTGGCGTACAACGCCTCCAGGTGGCGCACTCAAGTGAGGGACGCACCCTTCACCTGGGACGATCCCCTGCCGCCGATGACGGAGGACGGCTATCCGACCATCATTCCCGAAGGCGCGTTTATGGATAGCTTTCTCATCTTTACCTCCAAACGAGGTCATCTGCCGGTCAATCTGTACGTGAACTACGAGGGGCAAGGCAGGATCGCTTATGTCGGCGGCGCAGAAATACTGGAGAGAAGGCCGGGTTGCGATGTCGTGCGCAACCTGCGCCGTGACGATGCCTTCACGGCCCGCATAGTTAAAACTGATTCAGACAATCCCATCAGAAACATCCGGGTCTTCGAACAGGAGGCACCTCCGACATCAACTTTTCGCCCAGACTTTCTCGCACGCCTCCAGAATATGTCGGTTCTGCGGTTCATGGACTGGATGGGGACCAACAATTCCACGGTAACAAAATGGGCTGACCGGCCCCTGGAAAATCGGTTTGGCCAGTCCATCCTCGGTGTGCCTATCGAAACCATGATCGAACTCTGCAACACCGCAGGCATCTCTCCGTGGTTTAACATTCCGCATCTTGCCGACGACGATTATGTGCGCGCCTTCGCCGAGCATGTCCGACATGACCTCGACCCCACTTTGCACATTCATGTCGAGTATTCGAACGAGGTGTGGAACACCATTTTCGGGCAGGCTGATTACGCCGGAAAGCAAGGGCTGGAGCTTGGTCTTTCGGACGACGGCTATGAAGCTCAGCTCCGCTTCTATGCGAGACGATCGACGCAGATCATCCAGATATGGGAGGATGTCTTTTCGCACAATCCCTCCCGGATCGTCGGCGTCTATGCCGCGCAATCGGCCAATCCCTGGACCAGCGAGATCATCCTCGGCACGCAGGACGTGGCCCGCCATGCCGACATTCTCGCCATCGCTCCCTATTTCGGTGGCTCACTGGGTTCTCCCGAACAAGCTCCGCAGGTTCAGGATTGGAGCCTCGACCGCTTGTTCAACGTGCTGGCGCAGGAGGTGGAAAGGGAAAGCCGAGAGCAGATTTCCGCCCATGCAGCCCTCGCCCGGCGCTACGGGCTGCGCCTGTTCGCCTACGAAGGCGGCCAGCACCTCGTCGGTCACGCGGGCGCGGAAAACAACGACAAGTTGACAGAACTGTTCATCGCCGCCAATCGCGATGAGCGAATGGGTAAGCTCTACGAGCGCCATCTTCAGGTGTGGTCGGAGGCCGGAGGCGATCTTTACGCCCTCTTTGCGTCCATGGGCGAGCCGAGCAAGTGGGGCAGTTGGGGCCTGCTTGAGTTCGAAGGCGACAAGCGGCCAAAATGGGACGCTGTACAACGCACCCTCCACGTCTGATCGGCGAAAAGGCATTACGCGCGAGTGCGTAACTTCACCCGGCCTCAACCTTCGGACGTAGGTCGCTATCAAAAGCCTAACTGGGCATGTTCAGTAGCCCACCTTAAACTCTCTCGATGCGTGAGGGACAACGATGACAGTGGTCTCGATTGACAACCGACCGAACGTAATGGTGAGCCTGATCATCCCCGTGCACAACGAGGAAACTGCCATTGCGCCGTTTCTTTCCGCGGTCCACGAGACAGTCGATCCATTGCGTGCCCGGGGGATCGACTTCGAGTTCCTTTTCGTGAACGACGGAAGTCGCGATACAACTCTGGAACAGTTGATCGAGGCGCAACACCGGGACAACCGCATCCGGATCCTGGATCTGTCGCGCAATTTCGGCAAAGAGGCAGCAATGACCGCCGGGCTCGACGCCTGTCGCGGCGATGCGGCCATCCCGATCGATGTCGATTTGCAGGATCCGCCTACCCTCATCCCTTTGCTTGTGGGAAAATGGCGGGAGGGATTTGATGTCGTGCTGGCCAGACGTTGCGACCGCTCCAGCGACAGCTACATGAAACGGCAGACGGCCACGCTTTTCTATCGCCTGCACAACCTGATTGCCTCGCAGGAAATACCGCGCAATGTCGGCGATTTCCGTCTCGTTGATCGTCAGGTCATCGAAGCGCTGAAGCGACTTCCGGAACGTCGCCGCTTTATGAAGGGCCTCTTTGCCTGGGTTGGCTATCGGACGGCCGTCATCGACTACGTCCGGGATGCGCGCGTTTCAGGAACCAGCAAGTTCTCCGGTTGGAAACTCTGGAACTTTGCCCTTGAAGGCATCACATCCTTCTCGACGGTTCCACTCGAAATCTGGACCTATATCGGCGGTGTCATATCGGTCGGCTCCTTCGCTTATGGAGCCTTCACGATCATCAAAACCGTTTTCCTGGGCATCGACGTTCCAGGTTACGCATCGCTGCTTGTCAGCATGCTCTTCCTGGGGGGCATCCAGCTCGTCGGCATCGGGATTCTCGGGCAATACCTGGGGCGGGTCTACAACGAGATCAAGCAGCGGCCGATCTACCTGCTCCGGCAAGACATAGAAGCTCCCGCCGCGCCCGACAATCTTGTCGCGATGGATGCGATGCTACGGCGTTCAGCCGATCAACCCTGAGCGCGCAGCCCAACACCCATCCGGATCGCCAGCTACGCAGCCCGGATCACCTGCGCGCTCCTTTTCTCCCAGTCCAACCTCCACAGCACGAACACTGCGAAGATCGCCACAAGAATGAGCGTGCGCGCGTGCACGATAGCCGGCAATTCGATGTCGCGGATCAAGCGTTGCGGCATGAAGAATGGAACGGCCAAGACAACGAAAGTCGCGATACGGCCCCAGTTAACTTGTTGGAATGCAAGGTAGAGAGCGCAACTCCATACGAGTATGACGGCCACGTAATCGTAGTCATGCACGAAGAGAAAGCTGCAAGCCGTAACCAGCAACAGCTGCAGCGCCATAAAGGGCTCCATCCATCGGCACAGCAGAAACGCGGTAATGACGAAAATGGCACCGAGAGCGGCAAACGGCAAAGCACCGGCGTAGAGACCGTGCGCCGCAAGCAAACTCTCGAAGCCTGCGACATAGGGTGAGCCAGGCATGTTGATCGCCACATCTGCGTAGCCATGAAGCGACGCCAGCCAACTTGTCATCGGCGTGAGCGGTCCAAGGATGATCGAAGCTGGAATGATGCACAAGACGGCAACCACGCCCCCGACCAGCAAAACGCCGAGTTCGAGAGAGAGGAGCAGCCACAGTATATAGAAAATTGCCAGTTGCGGCTTGAGGGTCGCTATGGCCAAAAGAATTCCAGCCGCAACTCTCTTCTTCTCCTGCAAAAGCAGAAAGGACAGCGACAAGGCGGCCGTCACCACCAGCGTCATTTGCCCTTGGTAGAGACTGGTCGCGGTGTAAGGATTGCCGATAATCAGCCCGAGCGCCATCGACTGCGGCAAGGTTATGTGACGGAAGTCACCTATGTGAAGAAACCAGCGATTGGCGCAATAACACAATACCGCTATCGACAGCAGGCTGACGATGATGTGCAAGCCAAGTGCGATATGCTCGGGAAATACCGTGTAGGCCGAAAGCACCGACACTGCGTGCGGCGGATAGGAAAAGGGCTGGCTGGTATCCATCATGGTGAGCCAGGGGTCCCGCCCTTCGGCGAAAAGGCTTCCAGCCTTGTAGAAAACCCGGAAGTCGTCTCCAAGCGGCGCGGCCTTGAACAGACCCTGGATACCGACGACGTATAGCGCCAGAAGCGACAACGCCAAAACAGCGATCGATCCATATCGCTGGGCAAACGCATTAAGATCGGGAGCAGCCATGGGACCTCTTTCACTTGCTTCCTGGTGAAACTGTATCGATGCTCTTGCCGTGGGACGAGGATGGCAATGGGATGAGACCTACCACCTTCGGCGGAACTCGATCTCGTGGCGCGGGTTGTCTCGTCGAGAAGTCCACTCAGAGGCTTGTTTAGTCGTCATATCCACTTGGTAGCGACGGCTACTTGAGGCAGTTCTCTCTGGACAAGTCCCGGTCATTAAACTCACAAAATACGAGCGGAGAACGCGATGCTGCCGACTTTCGAAACAGAGCGCCTGCTTCTTCGCCCCCGCACCATGGGCGATTTTGACGCCTGCTTGGCCATGGATTGCGATCTCGAGGTCACCAAGTTCATCCTGGGCCCGTGGCTTAATTCCGCTGAACACGAAAGCTTCTTGAAGCAGCGTATCCAACACCCATACGGGAGGGGCCTCGGTTACTGGTCTATTTTCCCAAAACATAATTCTGATGAATTCATGGGATGGGTACTGCTGACACCCGAAGATGTGACCGCCCCTGAGATCGAGATCGGCTGGCGCCTGAACCGCAAGGCCTGGGGCAAAGGTTATGCAACGGAAGCAGCGCTTCCGATCTTGAACCATGCTTTTAAAACCGTAGGAATCAATCGCGTTATCGCTGACATCGATCCTCATAACAGCGCGTCTATTCGGGTAGCCGAGAAGATAGGCATGCGGCCTTTGCAGGCAGGCCGGATGGTTATCACAGCACCTGGTAGAGAAAAGGATCTGCCGATCCTGATGGCAACATAACCTCTCGCCCGGAACGGGGAGTTCACAGGTGGCACAAATGCGCCGCCTCGATCTTCAGTCAGCGCGTGGGGACCGTTCGCAATGGATACATCCGTGCGTTTCTTCTGCTGACCGTGTCCGCAATTTCAGAGATGTCGCCGCGCTTGCCTAACCCAATGGCGGTAGGATTGAATCCTTTGGCCAGCTTCCTCAGTGCCTGCCTGTTACCCGATATTGCTGCTGTAACCTAACTACGGGCAATATCAGTGTCGATTGATGTCAAAGCGTCCGGCGTATCATCCGAGCTGGAAGGTACTGCCCCGGCCATGGGGCCCCTTTCATGGGCCCTTGTGATCGCCACGTATTCCAGGACGGATGTCCTTGCCCAGTGCCTTCGATTTGCCCTCGTGCAATCGCGTCCTCCCGATGAGGTAATTATCGTCGATGCATCCGCGGATTTTGAAGTTGCCAAGGCCGCTATCGCGACGGTAGCCGGGGATTATCCCCGCATCCGTCTGATCCATCAAGCCGCGAAGCGCCGTTCGATCCCCGCGCAACGCAATCAAGGCGTCGCTCTTGCCACTGCGGACATCGTCTTCCTTATCGACGACGACGCGTTTCTTTACGGGCATTCCGCGGCAGAAATCATGCGTATTTATGATGCGGACAGCGCGCTTCAAGTCGCCGGCATCATGGCTTGCCCGACAAGCCGGCCTCCCGGCGAAGACGAGGCGGATACCTTGGTCGATGAAGAGCTGAAGCAACAGACACCTACTATTGCCGCCCGGCTCTCGGCGTGGGCTCGGAAAGCCGCAGGAATAGAAAAAACTTACTTCCTCCCTTACAGCGCGAGCCTCAGGGCGGTTGAACTTTCGCCGCAGGTCGCATCGCTGTCTACGGCGAGACTGGATGTCATGGTCGGCTTTGCCATGACCTTTCGTCGCACAGTCGTCGAAGTCGTAGGGTTTTGCCCGTTCCTCGATGCCTATGCCGCCGGTGAGGATCAAGATTTCAGTCATCGAGCCCAAAACCATGGCGTGCTTCTCTTGGCTGCCAATGCTCCGATTTATCATCTCGGCAGCGCCGGTGGCCGTCTTCCTCTCTGGCTCACAATCGCGCTTGCCGACCTCAATCCAGCAGCAATGCAGGTTTACTATGGAAACGACCAGAAACGGCTGGAGCGTGAATGGCGCCGCATTCTCTGGAAACGCCTGCTGCTGAGGCTCGTCAAGGATGTTCGAGCCGCGACATTCGACTTTCCCCGCACCCGCGGAACGCTGATGGCCTTCAGGCACCTCCACACGATTTACGGAATGTCACCCGAGGCTGTTCCCCAGCTCTACCCGATCCTTCAGCGGCAATTGTTGGATCGAGCGCTCCCAGCCTCATAGGGCGATCACTGTAACGTCGCATCCGTCGGCGGGCCTACCTTGATAAGCGAAGTGGTAAGGAAATAGAGCGCTACGAGGACCGTGGGTCAATGTGAAAGCTGCGCCTGAAATGCCAGGCGAACCGCACCAGTCTGACCACCTCCTTTGTCAAGGCAGGGAAGTCATTCCAGCTCAGGTTTGCGTTTGTGTAGCGTATGTAGTGGCCGATGAAGGCGAAACGTGCACGTGCTTGGCAAGCTTGCCGTCCGTCCAGTTGAGCTTGATCAAAATGCGTGGCGAATTCACCCGCGATGGTTCTAACCAGATCGGCATCGGGGCCATCGACAGACGTCGGCATCGGAAGGTTTTCCGCTTTAGCGCCAACAATCCACGTCGTGCTGATGACAGAAAGATAGTAGTTCCCAAGCGCGCTGAGGTGGACATCATCGTCAAAAATGGACGCGATCCATCGGCCTTCATCCGCCTCGGGACCCGCACCATGCGTGGGTTTCGGCAATGATTGCAGACGATCGATCAGAAAAGCCAAAGCCAGGGAAGCGGGCAGTATGTGAATCCGGTCGGTCCGACCGTCATTCGCAAGCCGCTCGTTCAGATGTTCAATGATGCACGCCCAAACCGGAAACGCCCGACGCTCATAGTCTATCCAACTCCGGGGGTCCTTGCGGTCTGACAAGCTAAGCCAGGGTGTGAAGAAATAGGTCTGTCCTGTGGGCGCGGCCGCGATGAACCGATTATGCAGGTCAATTAGCGACGCACTGGTCTCATGCCACATCAACGAATCCAGCAAGGCGTGCATCTCGGTCACGATCAGAATATCGTACGGCTTTGAACTGCCGTGGAAGGAGTGCCCCATCACCAGGCGATCCTTTATCGAGGATCCGCTGGCCTGCTGCATGCTCCAGTCCATTGTCCGCCCCGTGCTTGATGTCATCTCGCTGAGGAAAACGGGGAACGGCACCGCCGTCAGACTATGTCCGGAAATAAAGGCCGAAACGTCCGATGCCGTTATCGGCGGAGGCGGCCCAAGCGGCTTATTGGTGTCCATCCGCATTTCTGCAGCATAAGAGTCCGCGAATAGCAGGGAAGCTGCCGTCAGAGCGGTGCAGGCGAAGCCACCAAACAGGCGCCACGCGCGAATTCGGCTGCTGAACGAGCCATCGTCCGCCGCCGCGACCAGACCTTGTATGTTCGCCTTCTTCAACCAATGACCCTTCCTGACACTTTGCTCGATGACTTCGCCACATACGTGTGCCGCTAGATCCCGCGCCCCAGGACACGCATGGCAGCAACCGCTGGAGGACTGATCGGATCAGGCGTCTCACTTCGCGTTTCAGAATGTCGTTGTATGGTGGTTGCGACCGGCGCATTGAAACTGCGGGCTCGTGCCATACCGATCGCGGCTACACTCAATCCACTCATGGCCCAGTAGATGTGCGGTATGATTGACACACTGCTTGTCGTCGCGATCGTGAAGAGTATCCCGAGCATCAATCCCAAAACGGTGTGATAACGCACGGGTGCTCGCCTGTCGGTCAAGGTCAGATAGGCGAGGTTTGCAAGGATGGCCCCAAAGAACGCAACGAAGAGAGTAAGGCTCACCAAGCCGTATTCCAGAGCGATCTGGATGTAGCTATTGACGATATCGATGATGCCCTGGCCCTGGATCATGATCTGCAATTCGGGAGCGCTCAGAAAATCCTGCGAGCCGAACAGTGGGTTGTGTCCGATCACGAGAAGCGCATTGTCCAGCAACTCGGATCGGTAAGCTTCACTGCCTTCGTCGGCATGCCCCACGAATGGGAGAAGGTTGATGAAACGATCAATCATCGCCACGGGCCCTATTTGCTGCATCACAGCAGCGATTGGGACGGCAAGCAGGCAAAGCTTGATTAGAGTCTTTGGGTTGGCCAAAATGACGACCACGACGCAAAGGGCGAATCCGAGCCACGGCCCTCTGGAAAGGCTCGCGAAAAGCCCGCCCACCAACATAGCCATAGCTATCCACCACCAAAGAACACCGGTCTTGGCAGATCGGACGGCTATCAATGCGCTGGCGCCAACCATGCACAAGAAGCCGAATGCGATGGGTTCGACAGCAGTGGCAGCCGCGCGTAGCGACCCGTCGCGAAAAACGTAAGGGCTGATCAGCGTGAGATCCCATCGCAGGACAACGACGTAGTAGACTCGCCAGTCCCGGAGATACTCAAAAACTCCAACAAGCGCCAAGGGCATGGCCGCAACAACAAATGCGACCAGACATCGATTCAGCGCATCACCCGAGCGAATGGAGCGGCTGAAGACAAAATAGGACAGCAGGATATCGATCACATAACTCGGAACAACTCTGAAGACGGAATTGAAATCACCGTGGCGTAACGCCAAGAGGCAAAGCATCAGGCAGAAACCGATGACGGGAACGTCAATGCCACGTATTCTTCTCATTTCCGGCTGAGACCAGAGCTTGATGGCGATAGGCAAGAGGATCACAAGCGCCAGAACACGGGGAAGGTTCAGGTCAATCAGCCGGTTGAAAAGGCCTGGAACCCCCACACCCGCTGAAACGCAAGGCGCCGCAAACATCAGGATGATGTACAGATGCAGCGGCTGATCCGCCCTCTTTCGTACGAAGAATATGACGAACGTCAGCAGGGCTACAAAGATCAGGAAATTCGTCGTGAGAAACGCAAGACACGTCGCGACGATCCACGTATTTCTCCAGAGCGCAAATTCCCTGGCACCGACAAGCGGGATCGCCAGCCGACCCGCCACAAAGAATGCCGGCATTGCCAAAATCAGGATGTAGAGCAGTGCCCTGATATGTTCAGGCATTCAGCGCACCACCCATCGCCAAGCGTCGCATCGAGCCATAAATCCGTCCTACACAGTACTTCGATCTCTGATCCCATGGACAAAAGGCACGCGCCCCACATCACATCACGGTGGAGCGGGAAGCGCGGTCCACTGCGCATCCGGCCAGATAAACGGATTGCCGCCCGGCTCGGGCTTGGTCTGCGAAAAGTATCCCTTGCACCGGCCGATCTCGTCAAAGGACTGGGTAAAGCTCCAGTAGCTCTTGCACACGGAATCGACGATGATACGACGGCATTCCGCCATTTCTGGTCGCCCATTCTCGCGAAAGCGTTCCACGACCTCCCAGGCCAGAGTTTGCAGCTCTGCCGCCAACTCTGCGGGCACGGAACCGGGTACCGCTGCGCCCTCCGGGGACTGGCCGTAGATCGACGCATACTGAATCGCCGCCAGGAAATAGATCCCCGGATCCGTCAGGTGAACGTCATCGCGGAAGATCCCATCCAATATTTCCTTTTGGCTTCCCGTCAGGTTTGCGACTTTGCCTGAGAGAGCCTGCTGAACGAGAATGGCAAGTGCCGAGCCTGCCGGTACAACCGACAGGTTGGCTGGACGCTTCTCTGCTTCCAAAGAGAGGTTCACCCTTTCGGCGACGCATTCCCATATACGCGAGATGCCGCTTTCGCGACTTACGAAGCTCTGCGGATCATCCCTGTCTATTCCCAGCCAAGTGTGAACGTAGAGGGTCCTGCCTGACGGATTGGCATCGATCAGCCTGTCGTGGAAGTGCCGGAGATACCCCACGGAATTTTCCCAGATGATCGAACCGAGAAGACCGTGGTTCTCCGCCACAACGAGGGTATCATAGGGGTGATCTGTCCCAGCGCTGCGGCCAACACGTAGTTCTTCGATAACGTCGAGCCCCTCGCCATCACGGTTCTTTCCATAATGGTAGCCCTTCCATCCGGTCGAACCCTCCCCTCGTGTGCGAAGCCTCACTGGCGAGCCCAGGATCATCTGCTGTTCCCAGCTGATCTTCTTGCCAAGACTTTCCGCGATCAGCTCGACCCAGTCGGGCAACGGATTGTCTATGAGACTGTGGCCAGAATAAAAGACCTGCGCCGAGTCTCGCGAGACGCCCGCTTCGACACCTTGCGAATGCACGATAGTGGGAAATGCCAGTAGCGCGGCGAGCATCGCCGATCGGAAAGCGGTCCGGGATCGAAGCCGTTTCGACCGGTGCTGCGCCGGCGTTATGATCATCTCGCCAAGGGGAAGGGTCATCATCTCTCCAAGTTTTAGTCAGCGCGGTCGCAAGACCTGCCCATCACAGGAAGATACAAGTCGAACAGCGATGCTTCAGCCTGTCCGAAAGGCGTAGAGCATAGTGTGAAATGGTCTCACCCATCCTGACGCAAGCGACCGCAGGACCGATTCACCCCCTAAAGGAGGAATCGGCAGAAGCCGAAGCGCCGGCCTAAGATCAACGAAACGCGGGGACGTATCGGAGCGAGCAGTAGAGCCGCCCGACCACAGGCGAGGTTGCATCGGTTGGTTGCCGTTTCGGAGCGCGGGAAAGCATGGACATCGATACAAGCCGGCGACGACCTCTGGTTGTCTTCCTGACCCTCTTGATCCTTGCTGGCGTCACGCTGAGGATCGTCAATGTTCTCATGGAACCCTCTCTATGGGCCGATGAGATTTTCTCGGTCTCTCTTGCGGAGAGCCCGCTAGTGGATGTCGTCCTTGCAACCCTGAGGTTTGATACACATCCACCCCTCTACTATCTTCAGCTGCATGGCTGGGCAGCCGTCGCAGATAGTGATCGCTGGTTCATCATGAATTCGACCTTGCAGAGCATTGCTGCCATCGCTGTGCTTTTCATGTCCTGCCGCAAATTTTTCGGCTTCGGACCGGCGATCTGGGCAGCCGCGATTTTCGCGCTGATGCCGCTGCAGCTATTCTTCGCAGAGAATGTACGCATGTACCCTATGGTTATGATCCTGGCGATCGGCCTATGGTATGTTCTCCAGAGGATCGAGCAGGACGGCCGTGCATCGACGCGACACCTGTGGGCCGTCCTTGGTCTGGGTCTCGCCCTGACCTTCACGCATGGGCTTGGCTTTTTCGTCGCATTCTTCCTGTTTTTAAGCACGGCGTTACGGCTGATGTATCTCGCTCACCGGCGCGAGATGTTCCGCCTGATCGCAGCCTATGCACTCGTCGCACTTGGCGCTCTCTATCCCCTGGCCATCGGGATGATCCGGCAAACTGAGGGCATCGCGGCCTGGGATCTGCCCACGATCGGGATTCATCTAACCCTGACGCTTCTCGGGATGGAGTTCCCATGGCCCACGGTGGCAGGCTTCCTCATCTTGCCGCTCATTCTCCTGCTACCCATGACGCAGCCACGCGCGCGGTGGACGGCAGGAATGCTGGTCTTGTTGCCGCTTTGCGTGCTGATATGGATCTCGATGCTGTTCAAACCGGTGTTCATCTACCGGACGCTCGGTCTTTTTCATCCCTTTGCAGCCATCGCTTTGGGCATTTATGCCGATGCGGTCTTTCGGGCCAGAATGCCGATACAACAGACGACGGCAGTGGCGGTCCTGATGCTTATGTTCATAGCGAGCGTCAACTATACCGCGAGGTTCGAAAAGGAGGGATACAGCGAGCTTGTTGGCACTTGGGAAGAACGATCAGCAACAGACTCGATCATGCTGACCAACAGTCCCTCGGAATTCTGGGCAATCCTTCGATATCTGGACAATGGAACGGGGCGATCAAGCGCCCTTGCCGTCCAACCTCCGGTTCGTCACCAGATGCTTGCCCTCAAAGAAAAACTCGAGGCTGCAGGCGTGGGCGGCCTGAACCTGTTTGGGAGGAGCGACCATGCAGCTGTGGGAATGCGCAAGGTCTATCCTTATCTGCCGGAGGAAATTGTTGCCTCCGAGCCAAGTTTTTGGGTTCTCAATCCGCCTGCTCGAGACTGCACGTTGCCCGACGTTCAAGGACATGGCCTTCGCAAAACGGACGAGTTTTCGTCGAAAGGACAGCACCTGATCCGATGCCAGAGGCATGCCATTTCTGCCGGTAGTCCTTTACCAAAGGAGTCCAGATACCGGCTGACGTCGTCGTCAAGTGTCGCGAATTTTTGAGCCCGATCGAGCAGTCTTGTCTTTAGGGAGATAAACCGCGGCGTGATCCGATTAGCCGTCGTTCTTGCGCGGCCGCAAAGACTGCATACGTCTTTTCCAGTAGAGACGGCGACATGAACACGCATCAGCCAGTCCCTCCCCGGCATACCGATCTCAGAGCTTTCCTGGCGTTCCTCGAACAAAGGGGGCATCTGAAGCGCATTTGCGAACCGGTTTCGCTAGTCCATGAAATCACGGAAATCCACCGCAGGGTTCTAGTCGAGAATGGTCCGGCGCTACTTTTTGAGAAACCGGTCGATGCAGCCGGAAATGTTTCCTCGATGCCTGTCCTCGTCAATCTATTCGGATCCCGCGAACGGATCGAATGGGGTTTAGGCGTCGGCGCTGGCGCGCTGCCCAAACTCGGCGCATTTCTTGGGGAGTTGCAGGAGCCGAGGCCACCCACCTCCATGCGTAACGCCTGGTCAAAGCTTCCCCATCTACGGGCCGCTCTGTCTCTCAGGCCGCGCCAGGTATCTCAAGCACCTTGCCAGGAGGTTATCTGGGAGGGTCCGGACGTGGACCTCGATCGGCTGCCGATACAGACATGTTGGCCGGACGAGCCAGCCCCTCTCGTCACGTGGCCGCTAGTCATAACTTGCGCTCCCGATGATCCTTCCGACATCAATGTGGGCATCTATCGCATGCAGAAGCTTGGCGGCAACCGGCTGATCGTACGATGGCTGGCCCATCGCGGCGGCGCCCGACACCACAGAATGTGGAAGGCTCAAGGGAGAGACATGCCCGTCGCCGTAGTCATCGGCGCAGATCCCGCAACAATTCTCGCCGCAGTCATGCCGCTGCCCGACCACATGAGCGAGCTGTCTTTTGCTGGTGTCCTGCAAGGCCGCCGTCAGTCCGTCGTTTCAGGCGTAAATGTTCCTCTTCCCGTGCCGGCATCAGCAGAGATCGTGCTCGAAGGTTACGTCTCATCAGTGGAGACCGCCGATGAGGGTCCCTACGGCGACCACACCGGCTATTATAACTCGGTCGAGGCTTTTCCCGTCCTGACGCTATCGACTATCACCATGCGGCGCGAACCGGTGTATCTCTCCACGTTCACCGGTCGCCCCCCAGACGAACCATCCCGTATCGGCGAAGCAATGAACGAGCTGTTCGTACCGCTGATCACGCAACGTTTCCCTGAGATCAAGGACCTTTGGCTTCCGCCCGAGGCATGCTCCTACCGCACGATGGTCGTCTCCATCGACAAGCGCTACCCTGGACAGGCTAGGCGAATAATGATGGGCCTGTGGTCGGTCTTACCACAGTTCACCTATACGAAGCTGATCATTGTCGTTGATCCGGATATAAACGTCCGGAACTGGGGCGATGTCATGTGGGCCTTGGCCACCCGGTTCGACGCAAGCCGGGACATCCTGCAGGTGGATTCCACGCCGATCGACTATCTGGACTTCGCATCCCCGAAGAGCGGCCTCGGCGGGAAGATGGGCCTCGATGCGACCACAAAGCTGGGCACGGAGACGGACCGGGAATGGGGACGGATACTGGCCATGTCGCCTGATGTGGTCAGTCGCGTGGATTCGCTCTGGCCGACCCTTGGACTTGGGCGAACCCCATGACCGTGCATGAGAGGGTCATCGTCGGCATATCCGGCGCTTCCGGAGCGTCCATTGGTGTACGAATCGTGGAACGGCTCGCCGATCTCCAATCGGTAGAAATCCATCTGGTCGTCTCCGACGCAGCCAAACGCACCCTGGTTCATGAGGTGGGGGCGGAGGCGTTTTCGCATATCCGATCCCTGAGCCATAGAGTATATCCCTCTGGGGACATCGGTGCGGCGATCGCCAGTGGTTCTTTCCATGTACGAGGGATGATCATAGCTCCCTGTTCCATGCATATGCTTTCCGCTGTCGCCTGTGGTCACGCCGACACGCTGGTAGCGCGTGCGGCCGACGTGCAGCTCAAGGAACGGCGGCGACTGGTGCTGCTTGCGCGGGAAACGCCGCTGCACCTCGGCCATTTGCGAAACATGTGCGCAGTCACGGAGATGGGGGCAATCGTGATGCCTCCGACACCAGCCTTCTACCACAAGCCGCAGACTGTCGAGCAAATCATAGATGACCTGGCCTGTCGGGCGATAGATCTGCTTGCATTGCCGGACGGTCCCATTGCACGATCCTGGGAAGGGGAACCTCCATCAGGTGGCCCAAATCGCAACTACATAGCAGCAAACTGACGCAGACGAGAGACGGGGGACTGGAATGCAGATCAGCCGCGACGCAAACGGTGATTTTGTCCTGGCATCACCCGAACTTGCGGCCCGCTTCGGCCTCTCCGATGAAGAGCTGAGAGACCGACTGAGAGCCAAACTCGTCCACAGCACTGTGGAACGCGGCGAAGGTGAAGACGCGCAATCCCACAGGCTAAGCGTTCGCCTTGGAAACCGGATGTGGCGCGCAATCCTCGACAGCAACAACGAGGTAGTCGAGGAAGAGCTGACCTTCGTTCGTTCGTCGCTCTCCCGACGGTGATCCCAACCCGCACCCCCTGTGAAAGCCGATGCCCAGCTGAAGGCTGAAGCTCTCAACGCCATGAATCCACCAAAACTTTTCCGCTCACCATTTCGATGAAGTCGGCGGCCGTTTGTTCTAGCGCAAACGGGGCTTGGTCTGCGGGCGTTAACATTCGCGCGATTCCATCAGGACATGCCAACATGAAACTCGCAGCAACCCTAGCCGTCCCAATCAGTATTTTACCGCTAGGTGTGCTCGAGCAAACCTCCCGCATGCTGTTCAATCGGTTGCTCAAGCAACATCCAGGCTTGTTTGAACGCTTGGGGGAGCACAGGACCAAGAGCTTCGCTTTCATTCCCAATGAGTTACCCATCGTTTTCATTGTCCGGCCGTCGGATAACTCCATCCTGACAAGACGCAAGGGTCAGATTTCCCATCCCGTCGATGCGTCCGTCGAAGGGCCTTTGTTCATGCTGCTTGCGCTGCTGGAGGGCCGCAGTGATGCTGACGCCCTGTTCTTTTCGCGGGACCTCAACGTGACGGGTGACATGGAGGCCGTACTGGCAATGCGCAACGCACTCGATGACTTCGCAATCGACCTGCCACGCGACCTGGCTCCGCTCGCCGGCCCGTTTGCACCTTTATTCCTTCGTTTCGGCGAACGTTTCCGGCGCCACGCGCTCGCCAAGGAGGGCCAAGAATGGAACTAATCTGCCCAGCCGGGACCCCGGCAGCATTCCGCGAGGCGGTCGATGCCGGTGCTGATGCGGTCTACTGTGGCTTTCGCGACGAGACGAATGCCCGGAACTTCCCCGGATTGAACTTCTCCCGAGAGGAGTTGCGCGAAGCCGTTGGCTATGCGCGCAGCCGCGGCACCCAGACATTCGTCGCCCTCAACACCTTCATGCGTGCCGGCGACGAGGAGATCTGGTACCGCGCTGCCGCAGATGCCGTGGCGCTTGGCGTCGATGCGCTCATCCTGGCCGATTTCGGCCTCATGGCGCATGTCGCAGAGATCTATCCTGCACAACGCCTGCACGTGTCGGTACAGGCCTCCGCGTCAAACGTGGACGCGATCAATTTCCTCGTGGAGGCCTTCAACGCCAAGCGCGTTGTTTTACCCCGCACACTCACCATAGCCGATATTGCCCGTATCGCGCCGAAGATCCGCTGCGAGATAGAAGTCTTCGTCTTCGGGGGGCTGTGCGTCATGGCAGAGGGACGCTGTTCGCTTTCATCCTACGCCACCGGACTATCGCCAAACATGAACGGCGTGTGTTCTCCGGCAAGCCATGTGCACTATCGCAAGGAGGCGGACGCGCTCGTATCAGAGCTTGGCGACTACACGATCAACCGCTTTTCGTCGGGTGAGGCAGCGGGATATCCCACTCTATGCAAGGGTCGGTTCGATGTCGGCGACACACGAGGCTATGCTTTCGAAGACCCCGTCTCACTCGACGTGATGGGCGAACTCGACGCACTCACAGCCGCAGGTGTCTGCGCGTTGAAGATAGAAGGCCGTCAGCGAGGCAAGGCTTACGTCTCCGAAGTCGTCAAGACCTTGAAGGAAGCTCTGTCGGCCAACCCGCAACGACGGGCCGCTTTGCTCTCTCGCTTGAAAGGTCTCAGTGAAGGGCAAAAGACGACGTCGGGTGCCTATAACAAGCGCTGGAGATAAACCATGCCTAATACCCACTCGCCTTCTCTGACCATGGGCCCCGTGTACTACCTGTGGGACGGACCAAAGTGGCGCGATTTCCACTTTCGCGTTGCCGATGAGGCAGCTTTTGACCGCGTGGTGATCGGCGAAACTGTCTGTTCCAAGCGACAACACTTTATCGAGCCACATCTGGCAGAAGTGGTGGAGCGATTGGAAGCAGCCGGAAAGACCGTCATCCTGTCCACGATGGCTCTTGTCACTCTGGAGCGCGAGAGCCGCCAGATCCGGGATCTGATTGAGGGCAGCGATCATCTGATAGAGGCCAACGATCTGTCCGCACTGGGCCTGTTGAATGGCAAGCCGCACGCGGTTGGACCGCTCGTGAACGTTTACAACGCTCCCACGGCCCGGCTACTGCATAGCCGGGGTGCTGGGCGTATTTGCCTGCCCCCGGAATTGCCCTTCGCCTCAGTTCGTCGAATTGCCGCCGATGGCCCGGATGTCGCATTCGAGGTCTTCGCGTTCGGACGCATCCCTCTGGCAATTTCGGCTCGATGTGCGCACGCCAGATCAAAAGGAAAGATCAAGGACAACTGCCTTTTCGTGTGCGGCGAAGAGCCCGACGGTCTGCCTGTACGGACACTTGACGGCCAATCGTTTCTGGTGCTGAACGGTGTGCAGACAGTTTCTCACACCTGCCAGACGCTGCTTGGCGAGCTTGCCGATCTCACCGCCTGCGGCATCACATCATTCCGTCTGTCACCGCAGGACTGTGACATGGTGGCAATTGCCGCGCTCTACCGGTCCGTTCTCGATGGTGCCCTGGCGCCTGACGAGGCTATAGAGCGGCTTCGTCACATCTACCCTGCGGCTCCGCTATCCAATGGCTTCCATCATGCCAAGGTCGGTGCGGCGTGGGTAACCCGGGCACGCGATACAGCCAATTCTGCAGCGCTGTGAGTAGCCTGGCTTTAGGCTACCCCTTGGCGGAAGAACGCGCCCGGTCCGATCGGACGGTTGGCACCATTACTGGTTGGTGCTGACCAATCCCACATGGGCGCGGTCCATTGCCCGTCTGAGTTCGTCCACTGCGGACGCGCTGGGCAGAACATCCCCTTCCAGCTCATCAGGCATCTGCCAGCCCGGCTCGACGCCCTGCATGTTGGGGAGTTCGTGAGCAATACCCTTGTGACAGTCTATGCAGGTTGCCCGGCCGCTCAGAAGATATCGTGTGTGGATATCTGCCGCTCGCTGCGTCTGCTTTGAAAGATCCATGGCGACCGAAGAATGACAATTACGGCATTCCAGGCTGTCATTGGCCTTCAGACGTGACCATTCGTGCTGCGCAAGCCGCAGCCGTTCATCCAAAAACTTCTGGCGCGTATTGATCGTACCGAAGATCTTGCCCCAGACCTCCTTCGAGGCCTGCATCTTGCGGGCAATCTTGTCAGTCCATTCGTGTGGCACGTGACAATCCGGGCAGGATGCCCGCACGCCGGAGCGGTTCGAGAAGTGCACCGTCCGTGTCAGTTCTTCGTAGACGTTTGCCTGCATTTCATGACAGCTGACGCAAAAGGCTTCGGTGTTGGTAACTTCGAGCGCTGTATTGAATGCCCCCCAGAAGATGACCCCCCCGACGAAACCGCCGAGCGTGAGAAACGCAAGGCTCAATGTGGCTGCCGGGGTGCTGAGAACTTTCCAGATCCACGCCCCAAGTCTTTTTAGTTTGCCCATGCTTAGTGCTCCTGCTCCCCGAGATGCTTGACGCCCATCTCGCTCATGTCGCGGAAGCGGTTTGGAACAAGAGGACCGACCTGTGCCTGCGGCACATGGCAGGCCGTACAGAAATAGCGGCGTGGCGACACGTCCGCCAGCATCTGCCCTTCTCGCGTCATGTAGTGCGTCACGCTGATCATGGGCGCGCCGGAGCCTTCGGTAAATTCGCGCTTATGGCAGGAAAGGCAGCGGTTCGAGTTGACCGAGAGCTGATAGCCTTCGATCGAATGTGGAATGACGGGCGGCTGATCCGGATAGGCGCGCATCTTGCGGATGTCATCGACAGTCCATTTCGGCAACGGCTTTGCCGGCAACGTCTCCATCTGGCCCGGACTGCCCGAAAGCTGCGGAACCGTTTGCGCCACCACTATGGTCGCCATGAACAGAGCGGCGAAGGCTGCCACCAATCGGATCGGGCCACGGATCAGACGACGGGAACGATTTTGACTGCGCATTTCTTGAAATCCGTCTGTTTGGAAATGGGATCGGTGGCGTCGAGCGTGACCTTGTTGATCAACTGGCTCGCATCGAACCACGGGACGAAGATAACGCCGGTCGGCATTCGGTTACGGCCGCGTGTTTCGACGCGCGAGCGGATTTCGCCGCGCCTTGAGATGATGCGCACCTCGGCGCCCTGGTTAATGCCTCGCTTGCGGGCGTCATCCGCATTCATAAAGCAGCAGGCACCGGGGAAGGCCTTGAAAAGCTCCGGCACGCGCATGGTCATCGAGCCGGAATGCCAGTGCTCCAGAACGCGACCGGTCACGAGCCAAACGTCAAATTCCTCGTCCGGAGATTCCGCCGGCGGCTCGTAGGGGACCGCGAGGATCACCGCCTTGCCGTCCTTGCGGCCATAGAATTTCACACCCTCCCCGGGCTTGACGTAGGGATCATAGCCCTCGCGATACCGCCATTTGGTTTCCTCGCCATCGACCACCGGCCAGCGCAAGCCACGGACCTCATGATAGAGGTCATAGGGCGCGAGGTCGTGTCCATGACCGCGTCCGAACTCGGCATATTCTTCGAACATGCCTTTCTGGATGTAGAAACCGAATGCGTCCGCCTCCCGGTTGGCATAGTCCTTGCTAATCTCTTCAAGCGGAAACTGGTCGACCTTGCCGTTTTTGAACAGGACATCGAATAGTGTCTTGCCTCGATATTCCGGATGGCTGTCCAGCGTTTCAGCTGGCCAGACTTCATCCGTCGTGAAGCGCTTGGAAAACTCCACCATCTGCCAAAGGTCCGATTGCGCCTCGCCTGGAGCATCGACCAATTGATGCCAGACATGGGTCCGGCGCTCGGCATTGCCGTAGGCACCTTCCTTTTCGACCCACATGGCCGCCGGTAGAATCAGGTCGGCCGACATTGCCGTGATCGTGGGATAGGCATCCGACACAACGATAAAGTTCTCAGGGTTGCGATAGCCCTGATAG
>NZ_JAJAWH010000026.1 GCF_020531965.1 Pseudorhizobium xiangyangii
GGCATCACGCCCGGCTTTTTTATGGCTGTGATCAGTCAGTTATGGATTGGAATTCCCCCACATGACGCAAACATTAAGCAGAACCTCCCCGCAGGCAGAAAGCGCCTTTGCCAAGACGCAGAGCCAGTTCTTTACAAGAGGCAATGCCGTTGAAGAGCAGGTTCTTGCAACTGAGGCCCGCGAAGTGAAGGCAGCTCCGCTGCGGGCTCGGTGACACAACAGACAGACCACCGCAAGAGAGGGACGTTAACCCTCACGAATAGCGTGCCACGAGGGTCTGAGATGCAAGGCCCCAGATTCAAATACGATTTCAGGTGTTCAACTATGTAGGAGACCCCATGCCGGAAAGCATGGCCGAACAGCGTTCTCTTTTGGAGCGAAATCCGTTCAGGTAGCAGGATCTACGGAATGGCCTTTACGAGTCCCTCCCGTGCTCTCTCCTATGAGTGAGCATGTACGGTGAAATGACCACGGGATAAGTCAAAGCAAATATTGTTGCTCTCATCGCGACCTAATTGTCTCCATCTTCCTAGGCGAGGAAGACATGGCGGAAGAAGGCTTCTATGAATCGCTCCCACGATGACGACGATGTCGCGTTCGCGCAAGTCGTTGAAAAGCTCAACACTGAGCTGACCGCTAATCTGGAGTAGCTCGAACCTACAGACGAGCCCCGCTTGTTGCAGCAAGACTACGTGAACGAAGTAAGTAACGTCTTTTGCTTATGTGATTTTGGTCATGGCAGCACCTCCCTAATCGGCATCAACAAACGCTTTTAGAGTATGCATGGAACAATAGCCGTAGCCTGGAACTATGTGACCAGCATCACAAGCTGGGAGGGGCAACCATGGCTATTCGGATGCGCGTGTGATACAAGTACTAGTCGAGGCGGTTGCCTAAGATAACCAAGGGTAGAATATTGAGTAGAACAGCCACTAACGAGCCGATGTTTTGGGATCTGCCTGTACAAGCAGGTAACAGCTTAATTTTTGGACCAAGAGAAGCTCAGCTGTTCATGATGACGCAATGGGCGGGAGTGAAGGACAGCGATTTCGCCGCAGCGGCCAAGTCGGTGCTCAACGCTCTCCACGGCCGGGCATCTCCAGACCATGCTCGTGAGCTATTTGCGAAGGCGATCAAGTCAGCTCGCCTCTGATCGGCCGCAGCAATCAAAGTCGTTGCGAAATAGCTGCCAACAATCTCTTTAACGCGCCATCGAGATCAAACTCGACTTCCAGCAATTCGCCCAGCGTCAATGGGCGCAGCTCAGGGCTTGGCAGAGCGCGGCCAGCTGAGCCGGGCCGGGTGCGGCCGGTCACGAGGCATCCAAACGATCAGCCCATGGTACAACATTGGGCCGCGCATCGTCGGCAAGTGAACGAGCGGAGAACAGCGAGCCCAGATCCGATGAACGCGGGCGTAAAAACACGGCGCATCTGATTAATGAAGGGATGGGCAACAAGCGCTGCGGCCCCTCACCTCCGATTGGCCCTCTGCGGGCCAGTTTTTTTTGCTAACCATGACCCTGTCTCCTGTGAGGGATTGGGGAGAACCTTCCGGATCAGCGTTTTCTAAGGACGGCCGGTCCACATGCGCCGGGCACGGTCCGCCGGCCGTCGGTTCAACCCTGACGAACTGGTGCGGCCTGAGGCTCGCTTTTACCTTCCTGCCCTTAAGTCCGCCATCCTGCTTGTCCGGCGCCGCGGCCCCGAAAAAAGCAGGGCGCCAAGATGACTACGGGCGATGTTCTGACCAAGCTCCTGGCGGCCTGTGGACCGGGAAGCATGCAGGATCTGCGCGACCGGGCGATCTTGATGGTTGCGTTTGCCTCCGGTGGACGCGGCCGCAGAGAAGTGTCAAGGGCTGCCCCACCAGCAGCTGACGGTGGAAGAGCCGGTCGCCGCGCACGATGTGAGTCCCTCCCCTCTCGCCATCCGCCTCTTGGTCGCACCGACAGACGGCGCCGAAGAGCTGCGCAAATGCTTGAGGGCCGCAATCGCGCCCAAGGTGGAAACTGGGCACCTTACTCGCAACAACTACTCCTGGCCGAAAGGCCACGGTACTGCGCCTCATTCCCTGCTTTCTCGGCTAACCAACGGTCACGGGGTTTGCAACTGGCTGGTCTCGGCATGAGCTCGACTGCCAACATGCCGTCTTCCAGCAACGGAATGCTCGCGCAGAAAAGCTGCATCGGGCCCACCCCATCACTTACCTCGAAGGTCAGCTTCGCCCTGCCATCCAACTTCACATGCTCGGATACCTTCCTGACGATCGCGGCAAACTTCCCCGCGGTCATAGGCGTGCGTCCGTCCTCGTCAACATCCCAGAGCTGGACGAAGATTTCGGACCACGCCTCTGGGTTAGCTCCGCAGTCCAGAGCGGAGAAATGCCCCGCCTTGACCTCGGTGACATGGTAACCGGGTTTAATCGCGCGGCCGTCATAGGTGAATACCAGCGGAAGGTCTTGGTTGGCGTCGCTCATTTCGAGCAGCTTCCCGAGACTGATGTCACCAGCATCGGAGAGAGTCTTGTCTATAGTATCCATCTGCGCTACTCCTTACGGTTCAATAGTACAAGGATCGTTGAAGTATGGATGACCGTCAAGCCCTCGCGTCATTTTCGGCGTTGTCTCAGGAGACCCGCCTCCAGGTCGTTCGGACACTCGTCGTCGCAGGTCAGGACGGCCTGGCCGCCGGCTCGATTGCGGAGGGGCTGGACGTCTCGCCGTCAAACCTCAGCTTCCATTTGAAAGAACTGGGCCATGCGGGTCTGATCAGTCAGCGGCGGGAATCTCGATCCATCGTCTACAGTGCCAGCTATGATGCTCTCGCCGACCTCGTGAAATTCCTGATGGAAGATTGCTGTTCGGGTCACCCAGGCATCCGGGCTTCACTTGAGCGCTCCGAAGAGTGTTGCGACGGGTCGACGAAAAGCCAGGAAGCGACCGTTGCGTGACATCAAAATCCCCGCGGGCATCGTGTCGGCGCTGGGCCTGACGCAGATCATCGGATACGGCACCCTCTACTACTCGTTCTCGATCCTGTCGCCCGCCATAGCCAAGGACCTCGGCCTCAGCCTCGAATGGGTCTTTGGCGTGTTCTCGCTGTCGCTGTTCGTCGGAGGGATGTTCGCACCCATTATCGGGCGGCACATGGACAAGGTCGGAGCCGCGACAGTGATGACGGCAGGGTCCGCCATCGCGGCCGCGACTCTGGCGCTGTGCGCATGGTCGCCCTCTGTCATGGTCTTCGCCCTTGCAATCGTCATGCTGGAGATATCTTCGGGGATGGTGCAGTACCAAGCTGCGTTCGCGACGCTCGTCGAAAACGAGCCCAGGACCGCATCCCGGAGCATCACTTACCTAACCCTGATAGGCGGGTTCGCATCGACGATTTTCTGGCCAATCTCGGCGGCCCTCACCGGTTATTTCACATGGCGTGAAATTTACCTCGTGTTCGCAGCCCTGAACCTGCTCGTTTGCATGCCGCTGCACTTCTGGATCATGCGTGCAGGCAAGGCCGCTTCTCGTCTTGATCCGAACAGGGCGCCCAATATCGTTGTCGGCGCTCTACCTCCCGAAGCCCGCCGACGGAGCATGATCATGGTGTCCTTCGCGTTTGCCATCCTCGGCTTCACACTTGCGGCGATCCTAGCCCACCTGGTGCCGATGCTGCGGACGCTTGGCCTCGGCACCATGGCAGTCGTAGTCGGATCGATCTTCGGTCCCGCACAGGTCGCCAGCCGTCTGATCAACATGATCTTCGGCACGAAGCTTTCACCACCCATGCTCGCGGTGACCTCAGGGCTGCTTATGGTCAGCGGAGTCTTCATTCTCGGACTTTCGGGCAACTGGCTACCGGGCGCAGTAGCCTTTGCTATCTGCCTTGGCCTTGGTTCCGGTATCAACAGCATCGCACAAGGCAGTCTGCCACTGTATCTGTTCGGCTCCGACGGCTACGGAGCGGTAACAGGCAAGATGGCGGCGGCCAGGCTCGCCATCGGAGCCACCGCGCCGTTCATCTTTGCGATCGCCATGCAGAACCTCGGGATCAGCATGGCCCTCATCGTGAACGCGGCACTTGGTTTCGTTGGGGTTGTCGCGTTCGGGGTCGTCGCGACGTCTACCCGACGACCAGTGGTATCCGCCTCCCAGGTGTCAGACCAACCTCAGTGAGGCACACTGGGCTTCGCGGATAATCTCGTTCTCCATAGTTTTGCGCCCGAGAATGCGCTCAGCTTGAGCACTCAGTCGTCCAGCTTCTTCACCTCAGAATTACGGATCACCGTACTCGCTGCACTTAGACGTCGGGCCATCTTCGTACGCTGCCCTGCACGGACACGCCCGCTCAGGTACTCCGCGATCCTGAAGAGGCGAAAGAATAAGGACGGCAGAGGGATCTGGAGGCCGTGATTTAAAGGCAGTGTACGGTGCCTTTTTGCAGACTAGCGACTCAGGAAAGTTGCTATCTACGCTCAACGCCGATCCTAATTATAAACGGGCAGCGTAGTTGGAGGCGTGAAGTCCGAAGTTGGGGAACTCGTCGCGCACCCACTGGCCAGCAAAGCAGCAAACAAAGCAATAATCTTCATGTCGACCTCCGGTGGTATCCATCACCGTTCTAAGGTCACCACCCTATTGTTTCGTTAACGCAGGCACGCTCTCCTGAGCGCCAGGATAACCAGGTGCTATTGAGTGCTTCCGACGGAATTTCTAATTTAGACGCCCCTTGAAGGCAATCTTAATCACCTTGTGGTCAGGTGCGCAAAACGGGGGATTCCATGCTCAAAATACTGCGTCCTATAATCGCAATCATCACGCTCGGCTTCGTCTTTGCCTCCGGAGCGCATGCGCAGGAATGGCTCGTTCAAAGAGCTACGAAACAGGTTCAGTTCACGATCGACAAGCAAAACTGGCATGCCGTGGTACAGGGGCAGACCATTCCCAACAAGGCATGGATTTCAACCGGCCCACGCGGCAGGGCCGTCCTCTCGCGAGGCCAGGAGCGGATCCAGATACAACCAGGAACTCTCGCGGCAATTATCACAAGCGGCTATTTGACCCGTAAGACCGAGATTGTTCAACAAGCCGGTAAACTAGTGCTGGAGATAGAAAAGCGCGCCCGGCCCCATACGTATGTTCACACGCCGTTTTTGGCAGCCGTCGTCAAAGGAACAACCTTCGAGGTTGCGGTCACGGCAAAACAGGCGACTGTTTCTGTTGAAGAGGGCCTTGTGGAAGTCACTTCCTTCACCGGAGGACAACGAACGAACGTGGGGGCTGGTCAGCGGGCAACCGTTAACGGAGCCCAGCGGATGTCCGTTGCAGGCGCAGTTGCAACGCCTTCGGTTGTCTCGGTATCACCTCGTGCGGCGTCGGTGCCAGTTCTTGGGCAGCAAACTCCGATTGGTCGAGAGCCTGATGACACCGTGCAAGGACCGCAGGGAGCGACCGCTAATTCGGAAAGCCCAGCTTCGTCGGGCACCACGCAGTCTTCCCAGAGATCTGAAGGAAACGGCGGGGGCAACGGGAGCGGAAACGGCAATGGCGGCGGCAATGGGAACGGCAACGGTGGTGGCAACGGGAACGGGAACGGGAACAACGGCAACGGCGGCGGCGGCGGCGGCAATGGCAATGGGAACGGCAATGGCAACGGCGGTGGTAACGGGAACGGGAACAATGGAAACGGTGGGGGCAACAGCAACGGCAACGGCGGCGGCAACGGCAACGGAAACAATGGAAACAATGGAAACGGTGGGGCCAACGGCAACGGGAACGGCAACAATGGAAACGGCAACGGGAACGGCGGCGCCAATGGGAATGGGAATGGGAATGGAAGGTGACAAGGATACGATGTCAGTTGAATAGGAGTTCAGACAGGCATGAGGCGGTCACTCAAATTCTCCGTTAAGCCTCGCAGGTTGATTGCCGCTGCCATTCTGCTCCTGTTGCCGTTCGTCCTACCGGGGATCCCGACGATCAGGCAGATTGACAGCGAGCTCGTCGATCTGCGCGCCGAGCTTTCTCCTCGAGCCGCGTCCGGCCGGTTCATTTTCGCGGCCATCGACAAGGAAAGCTTGGAGCACATTGGCGTTTGGCCGTGGCCCCGCTCAGTTCATTCCAAAGTCCTAGACGAATTGGTGGCGAGAGGTGCTTCTGACATCTTTCTTGATGTGGACTTTAGCACCGCATCGTCTCCCTCGGAAGATCAGGAACTCGCGGCGGCACTTGCTCGCGCGGGCGGCGGGGTACTTCTACCGGTTTTCGAACAAACCGAGCGCGCAGATGACAGTTCCGCAACAACGCTAACACAGCCCATAAGTCTTTTTGCCGATCTCGCGTGGCCGGTAGCCGCAAATGTTGTCCTTGACGATCAGGGACAGTTTTGGAGCTTTTCGAACAATCTTTCTCTAAATGGAGAAGAGCTTTTATCGGCCGCCGAGGTGCTTGCCGGCGCACATGATCAGGGCGCAACAGAACTACAAGTCGACTTCTCAATAGACCCTGCCACGGTCGATGTGATCTCAATCACCGATTTGCTTATGGGCAAGATTGCTCCCCAGCGTCTGGATGGGCGCGCGGTTGTAGTTGGAGCCTATGCGAGTGAATTGAAGGACCTGTTTCCTGTGCCGATTTACGGGGTGCTCGCGGGCCCGATGCTCCACATCCTTGCTGCGGAGACGCTCTTGCAGAACCGGCTTCCTCAACAGCTGCCAGTTTGGCCATCGGGCGTACTGCTCACGATAGTCATCATGATTGGGATCGTCGGGCTTCGCACAGGACGAGCCAGAACCGCCTGTATTTCGGTGTTTCTTTGCCTCTCGTTGATTGAGTTGATAGCCTACGTCCTGCAGAAAGAATGGTCTCTTCATCTGGGCACGACCAGCTATCACCTCATGCTCGCCATGGGCCTCGGACTTCTGCTCTCCGAAAAGGTCAACTTCAGTTCCTGGCTCCTCGAAGTTGCCGATCTGCGGCGACGCAATACGCGCCGCATTCTTGCGCGGGTAATCAGCGACAGTGCCGACGCCGTCATTGTTCTCGACGGAAGTGGACGTATCGTGGAGCTTAGTCGTACAGCAATGACATTCCTTGGCACCTCCAATCGCTTCGAACGAGGCGGAGAATTCGCTTGTTTGGCTCCAGCGCCGCTTGTTGGGCTGGTGGACCGGCTCCCAATGCATTCGCAGCCGGGTGAGAAAACTCTAACGTCCGCGAGAGATGAGCTCGTGCTAGCGACTGACGTCGGAGATCGCCATTTTGACGTTATCGTGACGACCTCGCGTCTTGAGTTGGACGAACCAAGAGCCGCCACGAACGCCTCCCTTGTCCGCTGCTTAACCGTTCGGGACATTACGGCTCGCAAAATGTACGAGGCCAAGTTACGAAGGCTCGCTCAGCTCGACGATTTAACCGGTGCATTCAATCGGCGGGAATTCGTCTCCCGGGTGAACCAGTCTCTGCAGCAGGGTGTAACAGTCGCGGTTGGGATCGTCGATCTCCATCGTTTCGCGACCATCAACGCGACCGTTGGCCGACTTGTTGGTGACCAGTTGCTGTGCGCAAGCGTCCGACGGCTCATGGCCGGTGCCCAGGCCTTCTCGAAAGACCCCGCATGCGCCAATGTCGGCCGGCTTGGCGCAGATGTGTTCGCTATAGCGGTAGCATTTCCCCCCGAGGGCGATCTGGCAACATTTCCACAATCTGTCGTGGAGCTCTTCAACAAACCCCTCGACGCCCTAGGATCCAGGATTCAACTGGATGTAAGGGTCGGTGTCTGTTTAGCAACGGAACGCGGAGGCGCCCTCGCCTCTGTGGAAGCCGCGGAGCTTGCACTGGACGCGGCTAAGGCGGTTGGTGGATCGGGCTGGCAAATCTACGATCCCGTGGCGGCGGCTCGACAAGCCCGTTTGATGCGCCTCGAGCGGGATATGCGCGCTGCCTTCAAAGACGGTCAGTTCTTTCTTCTCTATCAGCCGCAAGTTGAGCTTGCCTCCGGCAGGCTGGTGGGAGCAGAGGCTTTGATGCGCTGGAAGCATCCTGATCTCGGCCTCGTCTCACCGATCGACTTTATCGGAGTAGCAGAGGCGAACGGGTTCATTTGTGACCTCGGGCGCTGGGCTCTTGAGGAAGCTTGCTCGGCGGCAACTTCCTGGCCGCGCCATCTTTCGGTTGCGGTGAATGTATCAGCACTTCAATTTGCAAAGGGGGATCTCTGTTCAGATGCCCGCGAGGCCTTAACCCTCTCGGGCCTGGAACCTCATCGACTTCATATCGAGGTGACTGAGACCGCATTTCTTGTAGATCCAGAAGGACTTCTTCGGCAGGTCTCCAATTTGAAATCACAGGGTATAGGAATAGCGCTCGATGATTTCGGGACAGGCTATTCATCGCTTGCCTACATCTCGCGCTTTCCCTTCGACAAGATTAAGATCGACCAAAGCTTCGTGCGGGGGATTAGCCACAATCCTGCTCACCAAGCCATCGTCCGGGCGGTCCAATCGCTGGCTATGGGGCTGAATATGATCACCGTATGCGAAGGAATTGAGGAGAATGGCGAGCGAAGCGTGCTTGCGGAGTTCGGGTGCCAACAGGGGCAGGGCTATCTATTCGGAAAGCCACAGACCTCTGAACAACTGTCGTCGATGGAGGCAACCGGGAAGCATCCGATTGCATTAGTCTGACACAGAGGTTGCTTATTGCCGGCCGTAGCTTTCCCGGTCGACAGCGTAGATTGTCTGCGACGATCTGGACCTTTCAGAGGATTGACGAAGCGCGTCGGCGCGCTCGTGAAAATCGTTAGGAAGACGATGCATTGTCGACCGGCTGGTCGGCGATCTATCAGAAGGAGCGGTCGCGACAAGCATTCGATCTTCCGTCGGTTCGCTCAAATTAAACGCGTAGATAAGTAGGCGGGTGGAACCCACCCCGGTCTCTTCCGTTTAGCACTCGAATGAAGAAGGGGCTGTCCATACGGCATTTTTCCATCAGACCCCTGCCGGTGCGGCTGGCAATCCCCTTCCCACTGTCGTGTCGCCTAGTAATGGAGAATGGAATTGCCTGCCTGGAGTTATGAATTAAGTCCGGGCCGATAACCACGAGAGCCACCTTTGGCGATGCCTGGGATCGAAGGACCTACGGGGTAATCGAATACAGTATCAAGATCCTTTCCACGGTGTCCAAATCACGCGGCTTATCCAGTCCCTTGCCGATCTGGAGGGCAATTGCATGTCTGCGGTAGCGTGCGCAGCACCGTTCGAAAGGCGCGCCGCATGATAGCTGTCCTAAAATTCTGGCATATTACGACCATCGCAATCTGGGCGGCCGGGCTTATCAGCCTGCCCGGTCTGTATGTCCAGCGTGCCCATGTCGGTGACAAGGAAGCGCTCTATCGGCTACAGATGATGGTTCGCTTCGCCTACGTCACGCTAATCTCGCCAGCGGCCTTCCTGGCTGTCGTCACAGGCTTGATGTTGATTTTCGGCCAGCAGACATTTGCGGGATGGTTCTCCATCAAGATGTACCTCGTGGCGTGTCTTGTCATCCTGCATGTGCTGACGGGGCTGGTTATCATCCGGTTGTTTCACGAGGGTGAAACATATCCAGTATGGCGGTTCGTGATGGCAACCGCTGTGACCTGTATCCTTGTGCTTGCAGTTCTGTTTGTCGCTCTAGCCAAGCCAGCAATACATGCCGATTTCACCGGAAGCCTGTTTGAGCCGGGCGGGCTCCACCCTTTGATCGAAGCTGTCAATCCTTGGGCGACACCATGAGGCCAACACCATGATCGAAGATAAGTTTGCCTCCATGCCATCCCGCCATTCCGGTGATGATTGCCGCCAGCACCGAGACCAGGAGTCCATGGGGCAAGACGTCAGCACTTTCCGTCACTCGAAGGCCCCAGTTCAATCCGGCCACGGCAATCAGCATCATGGCGGCGATAGCGTGTGCCCAGCTGGCCACACGCTCTCTGATCCCGGCAACCGAAAGCAGTTCGATCGTGCCCACGATACCCGCTGCGACACCCATGAAGAACGCCCCACCGGAGGACCAGACGCCGACGCGGACCCAGAATTGATCGGCCGACCACCAGTAAAGGAGATCTACGGCCAAGGTGGCGAACACAAGTGCGATTGGAAAATGAACAGTCATTGCGTGCAATGGGTGTCCCGCCACCGCGATAGCCGAGCTCGCGTCCTTTTCCTCGATCTTCGATATGACCGGATTTTCGCTGTCGGCCGTCTCATCCATGAACTGTCTCCTGTCCTTCCCTTAATACACCTGTTCCGAAATTGGTTCCGAAAGGCTCTCTTGGGATCAGGTATCCTGCTCCTTGCAAGTTGTAGCGGAGATCTGTCGGCGCTTGATCCGGCCGGACCATCGGCCGGATCAATTGCCCACCTCTGGTGGGTCATGCTCGCAGGCTCAATCCTGTTGTTCCTGTTGGTGGTCGGCCTATTCCTGGCTACTGTCTTTGTCCCGCGCTTTGGACGTAGCATCTCGCCCCGCAACTGGATAATCGGCGGCGGCATTTTCCTGCCGTTGCCAATCCTTTTAGCGCTCACCTTTTACGCGCTTTGGCAGGGCGAGTATCTGTTGCGTGGAGGCGGCGGTTTCCCCTTGCAATCCCCCCTCCGCGTCGAGGCCCACGGCACAATGTGGCAATGGCGCTTTTCATATCCCGATATCCGCGGCGCAACGCCCACGTCAGGAACGCTTCATATCCCAACCGGAAGGACAGTAGAAATTCGCGTCAGTAGCAGCGATGTGATCCACAGCTTTTGGGTTCCGCGTCTGGCTGGGAAGATCGACGCCATCCCTGGTCATACGAACTATCTGCGGCTGCGTGCGGACAGGCCAGGTCGGTACGGCGGCGTGTGCTCGGAATATTGCGGAACCGGTCATGCGGGGATGCGCTTTGTAGTTCAAGCCCATACACAAGAGGACTATCTGGCGGCGCTCGCCGAGGAGGGCGGCCGATGAGCAGGAGCGGCGAGCAGCATCGATCCCCGGTGGCATCACATCATGCCCTAGAACGAATATGGGAGACGAAGCCAGGCTGGGGACGGCTGGCCGCCGTCAATCATAACACCGTCGGCAAGCGCTTCATGCTGACGGCTATTGTGTTCTTCGCGATCGGCGGAATTCTGGCCATGCTTATCCGCACGCAGCTAGCATCATCCAAGAGTGCCTTCATGGATGCCGAACAGTACGCGCAGGTGTTCACCATGCACGGTACCATCATGATGTTCCTCTTCGCCATCCCGTTCTTCGAGGGATTGGCCATCTATCTTCTTCCGAAGCTCCTCGGCACCCGCGACCTCGCCTTCCCGAGGATGAGCGCCTACGGCTATTGGTGTTACCTGTTCGGCGGGAGCATGTTGATTGTCGCTCTACTCGGCGGCGTTGCGCCGGCCAGCGGCTGGTTCATGTATACCCCGCTATCGTCGTCGGTCTACTCACCCGGGATCAATTCCGATGTCTGGTTGCTGGGCATCACATTCGTGGAAATATCCGCTCTCTCCGCGGCGATCGAAATCATGGTTACCATCCTGAAGCTGCGAGCGCCCGGCATGTCGCTCGACAGAATGCCGATCTTCGCATGGTATATGCTGGTCGTGGCTACAATGATGGTGATTGGCTTTCCGCCACTGATACTGGGATCCATGCTGCTGGAGATGGAGCGGGCCTTCGATCTGCCCTTTTTCGATCCGACCCGCGGTGGCGATCCGCTGCTTTGGCAGCACCTGTTCTGGCTCTTCGGGCACCCGGAAGTCTATATCATTTTTCTACCGGCCGCCGGTGCCATCTCAACGATCCTTCCGGTGTTTGCGGGCATCCCGCTGGTCGGTTACCGCATAATCATCGCTGCCCTGGTGTCCATGGCTTTCCTGTCCTTCGGTCTGTGGGTCCACCATATGTACACTGTAGGCATTCCGCATGTCGGACTATCCTTTTTCTCGGCCGCCAGCGCTCTGGTCGCCGTGCCGACCGCCATCCAGATCTTCGCTTGGCTGGCCACCATTAGCCACGGAACCCCTCGATTTTCTGTCCCTATGCTCCACATTTTCGGATTCTTTTTCGTCTTTGTGATCGGCGGGCTGACGGGCGTTATGTTAGCCATGGTTCCGTTTGACTGGCAGGCGCATGACACGCATTTCGTCGTGGCCCACCTGCACTATGTGCTGGTCGGCGGCTTCGTGTTTCCAATGCTTGCGGGGATTTACTACTGGCTGCCGCATATCAGCGGGCGCAGACCGGTCCAGCATCTCTCCCACGCCGCCTTCTGGATGGTCTTTATAGGCTTCAACGTCACATTCTTCATGATGCATCTGACCGGACTTCGAGGCATGCCACGGCGGGTTTTCGAATACCCACCGGAGGCGGGGTGGGAGGTGCTGAACTTCATCTCCTCCATGGGCAGTTTCGTCATGGCAATGGGTTTCGCGCTCATCGCGCTCGACTTCATCCTGATCTTCCGGTTTGGGCGCCCTTTTCGCCGAAACCCATGGCGTGCAGGAACGCTCGAGTGGGCGATGCCCACCCCTCCTCCCTCCTACAACTTTGCTTCCCTGCCGATCGTGGATCGACGCGCCGACCTTCTGGAGCCGGATCGGCTGGGGCCGCTGCTCGCGTCTGGGCAGGGGTATCTCGGCTTCACCCGCAATGGACGAATGGAACTCTTGGGCGTGGAGATCGTAAGCGGCCGACCAGAACAGGTCGTCATCTTGCCACACCGCACATATCTTCCGCTCGTGGCGGCCCTCACCACCGCAGCGTTTTTCCTTTCGATCCTCTTCAAGCTCTATTGGTTGGCACCGCTCGCATTGGCTGCCACCATTATAGTCTTCCTCGGATGGACACGCGACACGGCCCTGAACCATGACACGGGACTGCTGGCGATCGGTCACGGCCAGGCGTTGCCATCGCATATACAAGCAGAGCGTCCGCCGTCATGGTGGGCAATGGTGTTCGCGATCATCGCCGATATTACAGCTTATGTTTCACTCCTGTTCGGTAGCCTTTTCCTCTGGATCTCCGCGCCCAACTGGCCCCCACAACAAGGCCTGGAGGTCGGAAGTGCCGTACCATTCGCTGTATTAGCTGTTGCTCTGGGAACCATTGTATTGGCCGGTCGGATGGCCAGCGCGTCCGGTCGATGCCGCGCTGGTTGGCTCTATCTGGCTGTTTTGGCACACGCCATTGCGGCAGCCATCCTTGTTTGGCTTGCCTTGTTCGTCGCTCCGGACCCTCGCACTCACGCGGCAGCAGCTTCAGCCTTTGTGGTCCTTCTCTATGCCGCGCTCCACCACGGGATCGGCACCGTTTTTGCGGGTTATGGTATCTGGCAGATCCGGAAGGGCTTCGTTTCAGACAAACGCAATCTCGACCTTCGATTGGGGGAAATCTGGCACACCTACAGCGCATTGTTGGGAGCCATATCCGCCTTATTTCCCGTGTTGCTCGCAGGTTTGATCAGTGGAGGCTCGCCATGATAAGCCATCCTCTGATCTCGATCATCACAGGTTTTGTGCTGTGGAGCGTGATCTTCCTGCTCCTCTATGGCGTACAGGCGACCGGCTGCCACCTCGCTTGGGATAGGAGTGTAGTGAGTGGGAGCTTTACTGCGCATCGCCTTGTACTTGTCAGCCTCCTCCTCCTGTCGTTTGGCTTCTTCCTCATCGCCTTTCTGAGGACTAGGGGACGCCACTTGAGTCGCAGATCGACCGACCCAACAATCAAATTTATGCATGAGGTTGCGAAATATGTGTGGTGGTCTGCTTTGTTTGCCATACCGTTCTGCTCTGCAGGTGTCGTCTGGCTGACCTTGTGTGGCACGTGACCTCTTGCCGTCTCCTTAGAGCATCAGACGCTGGGTCGTGGCTTGGACATCGAGATTGAGCGCGCGCATTTTTGTTTCTCGAAGTACGGTTTCCAGCACCAGCTGTCGTGGTCACTGATAGCTCTCGATCTAAAAGCGCGCCCTTCGGGACTCAATACTGGAGCGGAGACTGGGCGACCATCGCTTTCGTCGTCCGCACCGCGCGCCTACTTGACCCGCACAGCCATCGTTAGGGGGCATGAACAGAGCCAGGTCGATGCTCTGCTCAATTGGAATGATCTGGCCGGGTAACGTTTGCTAGAGACTGCCCTAGGCCCACCGATCTTCCGATGCAATGGAACGGCCGATTGCGCACCTGGTTAGCTCCGTGATGTCATCCATACGCCAACCAATGTCACCGCGAGCCCGGCAAACATCGCGAAGGTCAAAGGCTCCGAGAACAACATCCACGCCCACAGCATTGTAACGGGTGGGCTGAGGTAGATGGCGGCGCTCACCTTTGCAACCGGGAACAGCCGAAGACTGGTATAGTACACGGAATAGGCTAGGAAGGTTGCGATCAGCACCAGCCAGACCATTCCGATTGCAAACTCTCGTGTCATTGGCGGCACAAGGCTACCCTGCGTCAATGCACACAGGCCAAAGAGAACCGAAGCCATCAGGGTCTGGATGCAAAGGCTCTGATGGACTGGCATATGCTGCCTCTTGCGTCTCCTGTGCAGGACCGAGGCGATGGCAAACACCAGCATCGAACCCGCCGTCAGACCGTATGCCCAGGCCGGAGCTATGCCGAAACTGAGGCTGTCGTAGGATACGATCAAGACGCCGACGACGGCAATCGCGGTGCCCCGCCACTGACGTGCCGTCAGCCGTTCACCAAGGACGGGTTGTGAAAGGGCGGCAACCGCCAGGGGAAGAAGGTCGGCAATAAGCGCGACCAGCCCGGTGGGCACGTTTTGCTCTATGGCGAGCGCGAAGCCTCCCAGATATAGGAAGACCGCCATGATGCCGAACAACGCCTGATCTATCAGCGCACGCATCGTTATTCTCGGTCCGATTGCCAACGCGAAGGGCAGGAGGATCAGTCCTGAAAGCAATGTCCGCCAGAAGAGCAAAAGCATGACGCTTGCCTCCTGGTTGGCATACCGGATGCCGACGAAGCCTGAACTCCATCCAATGATGAGAAGCGTGGCGAGCAATGGCCATAACAGAGGATGGCGACTGGCAGAGACGGCAGTGAGAAAGTTGTCGGTCATTGGGGCCAATAGCGAGGAACACGAGCTACCGGTAAAGGGAAAGCGCAGATATCGCACATGACAAATATCGATGAGCACATGACATCTCTTAACTCACTGTCATGACCTGAAGTTCGTGGTAAGGATCGTTCGACGGACGTAAGAGGGATATGGCCATGAACGAGCTGAACAGTCGCCGCCTCGAAATCGACGCTCTGCGGGCGCTTTCCGCAATTCGTCAACACGGCGGAATTACCAAAGCAGCAGCTGCACTCGGTCTATCCCAGTCCGCCGTGAGCCATAAAATCAAAAGGCTCGAGGTTAGTCTCGACTGCGCGCTGCTCGGACGGAAATCGGGAGGGCCGATGTTCACGGCCGCTGGCGAAGACCTGCTGGACTACGCTGGCCGCATCCTTGAATTGCACGACGAGGCGATGATAAGTCTCTCCAAAACACCGCTCGCCGGGAGACTTCTACTAGGCCTCACCGAAGACACCGCATGTACTGATCTCGCTCGCATCTTTGGCCGCTTTCGGCGGCTTCACCCAAACGTCACGCTCCGCACCAAGGTACGCATGAGCTTGGTGCTTCGCGCCATGCTGGAGCGCGGAGAACTTGATGCCGCAATCGTCCAGGTCTTTAGCCACGAGGTGCGACCGAACGATGTGGTCCTCTACAGGGAAAAGCTTCACTGGGTGAAGCATCCCGAGTTGATGATCGGGAAAGATGAACCGATCCCGTTTTTGTCGTTCGATGACGAATGCTTCTATCGACAGTGGGCGCTGGACATCGGCCAGGTCGATACGGTTCTCGAAACGGTATTCGAGTGTTCAAGCGCCGCTGGAATTGTATCCGCCGTGAATGCGACAATGGGTGTAGCGTTGCTGAGCGACCGCCATATCCATGGCGAGATGCAGATCATGACCGACCGTTTACCTATGCCGCCATCCCTTGCTTACGTTGTGCGGCGGGCACGTAGGTCTAGAAATCAGGCTCTCGAGAGCCTTATCGTTGAAATCGTGAGGGTCGTCGGTCGTCACGGGGGATTAGCCCTGACTGGCTGAAATGAGGTATAGTTACCTAGCCCTCAAGGCTGAAATCCACGCATCCGACAATCAAATCTCAGTCAAGGTGAGGCGCGACTTCTGAAGGTCCCCACCAAAGTCTCCCGTAGCCAGTGCCTTTCCGACAATACGTCACCAGGGCAACCTCAAGCGAACGATAGAACCCGATCGCTGATCCGCTGCAAAAGCTGTTGCCAAGGCGGTCGGAGTTCCCTGTCGAACCGGCGAAGGCACGGTCAAGGCAAAAGAGACACCGAGAAATGCCTTTGTAATCTCCTTAATCAAGTTTCCGACGCTTCATCAGCGGTCTCGATGAGGCATGTCTGAACGGTGACCGGCTTCACCTCGATCGCCTTACCGCAACGGCATGTCCCAGATTTTTTACCCCGGACCGAACCCACCCCACTCGGGAAGTCGAGCTGGGACCCCGGTTCGCCGCCCTCCTCACCAACTAACAAATCTGCGACTTGCCGCCCTCCATTGCATTGCGGCCTTATCAGGTGCGGTTCGATCGTCCCCGATCATTGCGACAGCCATCGAGGCCGCAATGGCGCGGCCCCGAACAACGAAAGGAACATGACAATGGCTACCATCGGCACATTCACCTCCACCGAAAACGGCTTCACGGGCTCTATTCGCACTCTCGCCCTCAATGTCAAAGTGCGCATCGCGCGGGTTGAAAACTCCTCGGACAAGGGCCCGCAGTTTCGCATCTACGCGGGCGCCGTCGAACTCGGCGCTGCCTGGCTGAAGCGATCTGAACAGACCGATCGCGACTACCTTTCGGTCAAGCTCGACGACCCGAGCTTTCCCGCTCCGATCTACGCAACGCTCGCCGAGGTAGACGGCGAGGAAGGCCTTCAGTTGATCTGGTCCCGCCAGAACCGGGACTGAGGAAGTCGAGGCTCCGCCATTCGGCGGGGCCTCTCTACTAAATAGCCGCTACACGCACAGATTGCGTAACATGAAGTCTTCGCCATTCAATTAATTTTCCTCGTCTCCATCACAGCTTCGGGCGGAAACGTCCCTTAACAATGAAAGCGGCTTATTCGCTGAGGCTGGACAACACCTCTCTTGATGTTCCAAGTCTTTGCCAATTTCCGCATATCGCGCCAGCTTCTGATCGCCTTCTCAGCCGTCACGTCGGTGGTGCTGATGTTCTACGCCGTAGTGTTGCTCAAAAGAATGCTAGGTGCACGACTACCGGCCGGGACGAGCGTCGGCCATTCCCCAAGCGGTTGCGCGCGCTTCTTCCATGGATTATAGTCAACATAGTCATTATGGTTAGGAGCGACCTTATGCAGCCATCAGTACATGAGGATATGAGCTGGACGGTGGCCGGTGCCAAGGCGAAATTGTCGGAGGTCATGGAGAGAGCGCAGTCGGCGCCCCAGACGATCACCCGGAACGGAAAGCCGAGCGTGGTCGTCGTCTCAGCAGAAGAATGGCAGCGGAAAACCGCCCGCAAGGGATCACTTGCGGAGTTCTTGTTGGAATCGCCTCTCCACGGCGCTGATCTGGATCTTGAGCGGCAACGTGATGAACCCCGTGACTTGTCGCTGTGAGGTTGCTCCTCGATACGAATGTTCTGTCGGAAGTCACGAAGCCCCGTCCCGACGAGCGTGTTCTGCAATGGCTGCATGGGCTTGATGAAGACCGCACATTCATCAGTGTCGTGTCGATTGCAGAAATTCGCCGGGGCGTTGCTTTGATGGACAGCGGGCGAAAACGTGACGCCTTGGCGGAGTGGCTAGTGCATGATTTCCCGCGACGGTTCGACAGCCGGGTTATTCCGGTGGCAGGGTCCGTCGCCCTTGCCTGGGGTGACCTCATGGCGCTTGCCAAGCGAAATGGTCGGGGGCTCGCCTCGTTGGACGGGTTAATCGCCGCAACCGCGATCGCACACGATCTCATCCTTGTGACGCGTAACACAAAGGATTTCGCAGGCTTTGGGCTCGAGATCATTGACCCCTGGAAAAGCTGACTACGTCGAAGCAGGCCAAACCCAAACCGTTTTCTAGGCCCGCCAACGGCACTGGTCTTGGCCGTCGCGACAATGGGTCCCTATCGGCGCTCCCACCGCCGGACGATAGTCTCGTGATGGTCATGGTCAGACCTCACCTATCCGAGCGCGAGACGGGTGAGGCGCGCTTCCGTGACGCAAGGAAGCTGGTGAATGCCGCGAAGGTTGCGCTGGGAGAACGCGGACTTGAGACCATAAGCCTTCCCAGAGGCAATGTCGGCCCAGGCTCGGCGTGCGATAGCGTGGAGGCGCGCGCCATCGAGAACACCCTTGCATGCCGCTATATCGTCGCTGTTGTACCACCGAAAAGAGGTCGGTTTTGTCCTGCGGTTCTCGACGGCCATGGTCTGCCCTCCATTTCTGGAGAGAATTGTCACTTTGATCTCCGTTCAAGGAAAGACAATCTTCGGTAAACGCTGCACGCTTGTTTGCCGCAGATTTACAGTAACCCGCGGTGTATGGGCGCTGTGGATCGCGATCTCAGCGCACGTGTGTGCAGATCGGATCTGCGCATGAAGCCATGCCGCATGGGAGGGCCTGCGGGTCGATGTTCTGTCCGCGTGCCTCCCTATTCAGCGGCGGTGCGGTCGCTTGAGGGTGTATCGAATGCCGGGCAGATCCGGCACTTTGGAAAATCCTCTCGGTGCGCGCCCATTGGAATGAGAAGACGCACGTCGCGTAGCCGAGCCGCGTCGATATGGGCGGTGATAATACCAACACCATCAGAGGCACGCGCCACGACCTGTCCCCAGGGATCGCAAATCATCGAATTGCCGTAGTAGCTTCGCGTCTCGCCATTGGCGGCACTGTAGGAACCCCATTGTCCGCAGGCGACGAAGTAGCTCTGGAACTCGATTGCTCGCGCCCGGCATAGCACCTCCCAGTGATCCTTGCCGGTCTGCAGGGTGAACGCGGCCGGCAGAACGATCACATCGACTTGTCTTGATGCCAAAGCGTCGAATAGGCGTGAGAACCTCAAATCGTAGCAGATGGCGCAGCCAATCCTCAAACCATGCATTTCATAGACGAACAGGTCCTTTCCTCGGGCGACCGTGGCCGACTCCAGATAAGCTTTCCCGTCTGGCGCCGTGATATCGAAGAGATGAATTTTCCTGTAGCGGCCAACTTCTTCGCCCAAGTCGTTGAAGATCACGGAGGTGTTGAATATTTGCGTCTGGCCCGCGATGCGCTCGAGAATGCTCCCGGCATGAATCCAGACCCGATGGCGTCGCGCGACCATTCGCAACATTTCATAAGCCTTGCCACCGGGGATGCTATCGGCCGCCATGATCTTCTGTTGGGCAGTTCCGCCGGCCCAGTCGAAATGCTCCGGCAGGACCAATAGGTCAGGATTATCCCTTTGGATCGCCCGCCTCAGGAGAACCTCTGCCTGTTCCAGGTTACCTGCAACGTCGGGTTGGGAATTCATCTGGATCAGCGAGACCTTCATCGGTGTCCCTCCTGTTTGAAGTCGAATATGGATAGGCCGGCGGCTAGATGAGACCGCAGTTCCTTGGATCGGTTTTGGCGCTCGAGGGCTTGCATCGCCAGCAAATGCATATGGCCTGGCGCGGCGGTGAATATGCCGGACTCGTCTGCGAGAATAGCGTAGCCCGGTAGGACGACAGCACCACCGCAGGAGACAGGGACATTGATCGAGCCACCAATTTGGTAGGCGCGGTTCGTTGTCTTGGGCGAAACGCCTCGACACCAGACGGGAAGGCCGACCTCGTGTATTTCTGCAACGTCGGTGCATGGTCCATCGACAACGATCGCCGCTGCGCCTCGCGCCTTTGCCGCCGTTGCGACACCCCCTCCCACACAGGCAATGTCATCCTGGTCGACACGTGCAATGACCAGAACATCACCTGGTAGCAGTACATCTATGGCCTTGTAGATGATCGTGCCATCACGACCTGGTGCCGCGACCGTCACGGCCCGACCGGTAACCTTTGCGGGGAAGACCGGTCGCATTGTCGATGTCAGGAAGCCCAAATGCTCGATATGGCCTATCGTGGCTGTCTCAACGTCCTGCATGAGATCGCACAGATCCGCCGGGAGGGCCGGTGAGCCCTCCCCGATTCGATATTGTTTCATTGGATGAACCACTCGCTAGCATCAGATCGGGCGTTCGCCGGACGTTGTCGTCCGGTGCATGATCCTTGTAAAACCTGGATCGAACGAGTCGCGACGATGCATTGTGCAGCGATTGTCCCACATCATGATATCGCCCCTGTCCCACTTCTGGACAAAAACCGGCCCGCCTTCGGTCGTATGCTTCCAAAGTCGCGCGAGGAGCTCGTTGCTCTCATTCAGGGGCATGCCGACGATCCAGGCCCCTTCTATCGTACCCCCGAGATAAAGCGATTTTCGCTCGGTGTCGGCATGGGTACGCACAAGAGGATGAACCACGCCCTCCCACTCGCGGAAATCCTCACTGCGAGGCACGCTCTTTCCCAACCGGAGTTTCCCGGTCTTGTCGTAGACGCGCTGGAAGAAAATCTGGCGCCCATCAACGGCCTTGAGAAGGTCGTCGGGCAGCGTTTCATAGGCGAGATAGGTGGAGAGGAAGTAAGTGTCGCCCCCTTCTGGCGGGACCTCCACGGCATGTAGAATCGCACCCGCGGGAGGCTTCTCGTAGAACCATGTATCGGTGTGCCAGGTCGCCTCACTATTGCCCATCGCCCCGGTCGGTTTTCCATCCTTCATCGTGTTGGCGATCACCAGGATCTCCTTGTGAACAGGGTGTCCGCCTTCCTGGAGCTGCTTTGGATGGATGACGAATTCGCCGAAGTGGCGAGAAAAAGCGATATGCTGTTCATCTGTGATCGCAGCGTTCTTGAAGCGGAGGACGCCATACTGCAGCCAGTACTTTCGCACTTCCGCGATGTCATCCTTATCATAGGCATTGAAGTCGAACCCGACGATATCGGCGCAGACATTGTTTCCATCCTGCACGACGGAGACCTTCTTGATGTTAAGCATGCGTTGTCCTTTCCATTCGCGGTTTGCATTTGCACAGTAGGGAAGCGTGACGGCGTGACGCCAATACGCAGATGCTTCGATTGATCGCACAGCTGGAACAATGGTTACCGCGACAGAAGCTGGACGGCGTCCGGATCGATCGAGAGGAAGACCGCCTGGTTGACGGCGAGCCCCGGTAGGCGGGTCGAACGAACCAGCGACTTGAGGACCGTGCCGTCCTTCAATGTGATGAAGCAGTCGAAATAGGCGCCAAGATTGACGATCCGGCTAAGCGTTCCCTCGAGGCGATTGGGGAGTGGAGGAATTCCCTCGTCCGTTACCGCAAGTCGGACGGCCTCGGGACGGATGCAACAGTAGCGCGCATCGTGGCCGGACATGCCGTCTGGTATGAACACGCTCAAGGTGAGCCCCTTCGTCCCCAGGGAGACGAACCAATCATTCTCAATTTGGCGAATATCGGAAATGGGGAGAAGGTTCGACTTGCCGATGAAGTCGGCGACGAAACTTGAGCGGGGATGTTCGTAGATCTCAGCCGGGCGACCCGTCTGGGCGATGACACCATCCTGCATGACCACGATGCGATCCGACATGGCCATCGCCTCGTCCTGATCATGCGTGACGTAGACGAAGGTCATCGCGAGTTGCTCCTGGATGTCCTTCAGCTCGACCCGCATTGCTTCCCGCAGCTTCAAATCAAGGTTTGAAAGCGGTTCATCAAGAAGGAGAAGCGATGGCTCCGGCGCAATGGCACGCGCAAGTGCCGTGCGCTGTTGCTGCCCGCCGGAAAGTTCCTTTGGGTAGCGGTTTTCAAAGCCATCGAGATGGACGCGCCGGAGCGCATTCTGGACTGCATCGCGAGTTTCGCCGGCGGGTCGCTTTTTCATCTTGAGGCCGAAGCCGACGTTCTCCGCGATCGTCATGTGGGGGAAGAGCGCGTAGTTCTGGAACACCATGCCAATGCCTCTCTTTTCGGGAGGCACCCCTCTTTGGCTCTTTCCGCGAATGCGGATCTCTCCACTCGAAGGCTGGGCAAAGCCAGCGATCATATTGAGCGTCGTCGTCTTGCCGCATCCGGATGGCCCCAGGATGCTGACAAATTCTCCCGTGGGTATCGCGAGGTCGATATTGTTGACGACGAGATTGCTTCCAAAGGTCTTCGTGACCGAGACCATTTCGATGTCATTCGAGTTCATTTGCTTCCCCCGTGAATTTGAGCTGAGAAGCCGCCTATTCTCTCAAACAGGAGGATGGCAGCAAGGATGAAGGCGAGAGACGCCACGTTGACCGCGGCAAGGACGGGGTCGAGGCTGTATTCCATGTGATTGATCACGGTGATCGGAAGCGTCGTCTCGCCGGGCCGCACCAGAAAAACCGAAAGCGGAATGTTGTTGAAGGACAGGATGAAGGCGAATGTCATGCCCGAGAACAAGCCCGGCTTGATGATGGGCAGCAGGATGAAGCGTATCCGCTGAAACGAAGTTGCACCGAGAATGCGTGCGGCCTGATCCAGCCTTTTGTCGAAGTTGTACATCGCCCCTGCAATCATCCGCACGACAAACGGAAGCGTGAGGACGATATGCGCCATGATCAGTCCGGGCGTACCCAAAAGAGCATAGAACCCGGCTGATGAGAGGAACAGCACGATCGCGACACCCTTGACGATCTGCGGAACCGCCAAGGGAGAAACCAGCAGCGCCATGATCGCCTCGTGCCCTGGGCATTTCCGGTACGCTACGACATAGGCTGCAAGCAGGCCAAGCAGACCGCTTAGAACCGTCACAACGGCTGCAAGCTTGAGACTGAGAAGAAAAGGATCAAGCCAGCGACTGGCCGTCAATGCTGCGAACCAGCGCAACGTCCATTGCGATGGATCGAATGTAATGGTCGCTGTGGGACTGACTGACGCAGCAAAGACCACCAGGATTGGCAGAGCGATAAACGCGAGGATCAGGATCAGCGACAGCTGGAAAAAGATCGATAGGAACCGGTCCATTGCCATCCCTCAGATATGGAGTTTTCTGTGGAGGCGCGCTTCCACACGCGCCCCGATGAAAGCGATGGTCAGCATCATCACAAGCAGGATGACCGCCATGACGGCAGCGAACGGCCAGTCGATGTAGAAAAGGACCTGTTCGTAAACCATGGTCGCAATGACCTTGAAGCCCGCGCCACCAAGAAGGGCCGGCGTCGCATAGGCACTGGCAGCCATAGTGAACGCGATCAGCAGCGAACTCACGATACCGGGCACGGACAGCGGCAGGATGATATGCCGGATGATCGACACTCTCGATGAGCCCAGGATTTGTGCGGCACGCTCCAGATTGGGATCAATGCCCTGAATACTCGTCAATAGCGACAGGATCCCGAAGGGCAGGACGACATGCGTCAGCCCGATGACCACACCGATAAGGTTCTTGGACAAGGGCAGAGGTTCGGAGATCAGCCCTGACCATGTCAGGAGGTTGTTGATCGCACCGTGATCTTCCAGGATAACCAGCCATCCATACGTCCGAAGGACAACTCCTGCGAGTTCCGGGGTGATCGCAAGCGCGAAGACGACCACGCGCCATCGTGAGGTCGATCGCGCGAGATAGTACGCGACCGGATAGGCCATGACGGTCACGCAAAGTGCGACAAGACCCGACATCAGCGCGGTGCGCCACAGACCGGCCAGCATTAGATCGTCGCCGAAAAAGCGCACGTAGTTGTCGAGCGTCAGTATCCCGGTATCCGCATCGTGGAAGCTCAACCCGATCATCATTCCCATGGGAATGGCGAACGCAATCATCAGGACGATGAGCGGCGGCGCAAGCGGGAAATATCGACTGAGCCGGACGGGGAGATGGGTTGGCTGGCGCAGGGCAGACAATGTCTCGATGGATGACATCCTCACATCACCTCGCCTGTGTCACGACTTCGCGTTCCCACCGAGCACCCCATTCGGGCAGCCGCTTTGACAGCTCGGTCAGGTCTGGCAGTAGCAGCGCTTTTAAGTCCGCTTCGGTCGTTATCTGCCGCGCCCGCACATCATCCGGAACGTCGATATCGGGACGGGCGCTCCCGACTTTGTAGCCGGTAACCCAGGCCTCCTGGCTCGTCTTTTCCAGCCAGAAGTTCACGAACTTGAGGGCCAAGTCCTTGTTTTCCGAGCCCTTCGGCACGTTCAAGGTGGCGATGAGCGGAACAGTTCCTTCCTTCGGCCTTACATAGTCAATGGGTATTCCACTATCCATCAGCAGCTGGGCACGGCCGTTCCAAAATGGCATCGCCCATGCACGGCCGTCCTTGATGTAGTTCTCCATGACCGCAGACGCCTGCTCGAAGCCGATCGAATGCTTGGCGAGCTTGGCCGTCGCTTCGAAACCGGGACCGATGTCATCGAGGAGATCCCCTCCATGGCTCACCGACATGACTTCGACGAGGTAGGCGGCCATGACGTTCTGGAACGTCGGCAGGATGACCCTGCCTTTCAAACCGTCGTCCAAAAGGGCAGACCAGGATGTTGGCGCGACAGGCAGCTTGTCTTTCCTCCAGACGAGGGAAAGATACTGAAGTTCGTGGACCGCTCCACACTCACCAGCCATGGCCCGAACATTCGGATCAAGGGCTGCAATATTGGAGACAGCGTCGGGGGTTAGTGGCTCGAGTAGGCCGTCGCGGCAGCCATCGAGCGATTGCGCGGCTGTCATAACGACGACGTCGAAGCCTGGACGACCGGCAGTAGCTTTGATCTTCGCGTAGTCCTGGGATGCCGAGCCGACGGCGTCATATATGACTGTTACGCCGAACTGATGCTCGAAAGGCGCGATGATCCTTTCTCGGATGATATCCTCGTAGGGACCACCGTAGCTGTTGACGATCAACTCTTCCGCGGAGGCGCCATGCCCCGTCCCAATGATGCCAAGTGTGGCTAAGAGTCTGGAAATCTTCACGCCTGCGCTCCTCCATTGCTGAATGTCCTGCAACACTGGACGGCGGCGCCAGGTGATTACCAATACTGAATGGTCGCGATTGATTGGCTATGAGGATTGATCTTCTGCAGACCTGTTCCATCAATTGAGAGGGCGCATGCCCAATATGTAATAGATCGTCATATTTTTGTCGGTGAGCGAAGTATAATTGCACCTGCGACTTGGGGACTACTCATAATTGCAGCTGAGGTGCGCCCGAAATGAAGGCGCGTCGGGAGGATCTAGAATGGATGAATGGTTTGATAGGCTCATCGAACATGTAACGATGGCCCAGGATGATGCCATGGTGAAGGACGCGCTGGAGCAGCTGGCGCTCGAGGCAGGCTTCGAGTCCTATGCGTATCTGTGCCTCTATGCCGATAATCAGGAAGCAATCTCCAATTACCGGCTGGAATGGCAGCAGCTCTATTTTCAAAAGTCCTACGCAAGCATCGACCCGGTCATCCGGCGCGCATGGAATGGCATGGAGGGGTTTGCGTGGTCCAATAGCGCCTCCCACACCGTCTCGAAGGAACTGCGTGCCTTCTTCGGTGAAGCCGCAGAATTCGGCATCCAATCGGGCATCACGATCCCGATCAGGACGGGGTTCTCACGCTTCGCCATGCTGACGCTTGCATCAAGCAAGCCAGGCTTCGCATCCAGCTGTACCTTTAGTCCGGTCCTGGCTGCAGCTGCTATAGGTCAGTTGCATTGTCAGTTGCGCATGCTGCGCGCACGGCCGACAGATCAGACCAGGATCCGCCTGAAGGCGGCTGAACGCATCTATTTACGCTGGTGCGCGGAAGGCAAACGAATGAGGGATATCGCCGTCATCGAAAATGACACGCCCGGTAATGTCGCCTTTCACCTGCGCAATGCCAAGGCTGCGCTCGGGGCGACCACGCTGCCGCAGGCCACAGCCATGGGGACGGAATTGAGGATCATCTAAGCGAGTTTGACTGCGAGTTGACCAATTGGATCTGTCGTCCAACATCTGCGGGCTACTTCTCGAAACCCTGTAGATTCACCATGGTCTTCAGCCGTTCGACCGGTCAAAAAGTAGGTGGGGGCCGTTGGCAGAACAGGCCATCCGCGTCCATCGCTAGCTGGACAGGCGATGTCCATCAATACGCAGGGTAACCAGCAAACCTCCGCTTGACCATTCGTGCTTAAGAGTTCCGCCTAGATGGCCTGCCAACGTACGGCGTAAAAGCTTGCTACCGTATCCACCGGGTCCCTCCGGCGCGATGACTTCGGGGCCACCTCTCTCCGTCCACCGGATTTCGACGTCATCTCCGATCATCGTTCCTGATACGTCCAAGGTTCCTTCAGAGACGGACATAGCCCCATACTTCAGGGCATTTGTCGCCAACTCGTGGATGACCAGCGCCAGGCCCGTCGCCGCCCCCTCGCCAACACCAATGCGCGGGACTGCCACTCTTATCCTTCCGGCGAATGCTCCATCGTCGTCATATGGAGCAAGCAAGACGGTGAAAATATCCCCGAGGAGCGCAGCATGGCCCTGCCCGCTCGGTAGCGGCCGAACGAGATCATGGGCTCGACCGAGCGCCGTCAGGCGATTGGTCAGTTGCTTCGTCATATCCTCAATCGAAGTAGAGGAACGCGACGTGATCAAGGTTAGGCCGGAGGCAATCGCTAGAAGGTTCTTGACCCGATGGCTCATCTCCCCAGCAAGAAGCTCCTGGCTTTCTTCTGCCTGCTTGCGCCCTGTGACGTCCAGAAAAATGCCCGTCATGGTGCGGTTCTTCATCCCGTCATCATTCCCTTGTCCACGTGCTGATATCCACCGAACCTCCATGCCCACGAGAATGCGGAAGTCGATCTCGTAAGGTCCGATGATGGCTCTGGTTGCGGAGAAAGCCGCTCTTACGCGGTCCCGGTCGGCAGGGTGAATCTTCTCAGAGAGATGTTCAAAGCTCAGGGGGACATCTCGTGTCACATCCCAAAGCGCATACCCATACCTGTCCATCAGCAGGCGGTCTGTGTCTACCTGCCAAGACCACAAGGCCACGCCGGCGGCTTCAATGGCGCGATGAAATTGTTCTAGCCCCCAATCGGGATGGCTGTCGTCTGTGTCCGATGTCACGGTATTGTTAGACCTTCCTGGTGCGCCTTGCTGAAAGAGTTACTGAAAGCGGCAACCCGGCACTCCTCATTGATAGCACGAGGTTCGCGCCTGCAGGGTCTTTTCTTAGCGTGCATGCGGGGCGAAGAACCTCAGTTGCCTCAACCACACCAACGAAATCCGAAGTGTATCGTGAAGATGCCGTCGAAGGGTGCCCGTACAATTCAAGATCTCACGCTGCGCTAGACTGCGGAACACCGGAGGAAACGACCTCTGGTGCGCCGTCCAGAGGGGCGATTTTGAGTGAGATGATGAGGCAAAAGGGACGCGGCGGAAGGGCGACACCTCCCTTTCCGCCGCGACTTGTCAACTTCGAGACAGGACGATCACAAACTCCCCTTGCCTCCCCCAGATAGAATTGACCCTTCGGTCTTCTTCAACCGACGGAAGCAACGCTCGCCCGCCTCGATGGTGTCGAAGCTCCGGTGACGGAAGTCTATACGGGAACTAGCGCGCCTTCTGGACGTTAGGGGGGCACTCTCGATCCCGAGTAGTGCCTGGAGCACCATTATGACAATCCCCGTCTCGACCCACGGTCCCCACACCGCCGTCACAAGCAGCGCGTCGGAAACAGAAGCATATAACAAAGTCAGCTGGGGGGCGATTTTCGCGGGTGTCGCGATCGCTCTCGCTGCCCAGTTCCTCCTGAATCTAGTTGGCGTCGGAATCGGCGCAGCCGTCCTTGACCCGACGACTTCCGACAATCCGGCAGCCAGCACATTCTCCATTGGTGGCGGTATCTGGTTTGTCCTGGCGGGTATCGTGGCGGCATTCCTCGGTGGCTACATCTCTAGCCGCCTTTCTGGACGCCCGAGCAAGTCGACAGGCGGATATCACGGCCTAACGACCTGGGCGGTTACGACGCTGGTCGTTCTATACCTGCTGACGACTTCGATAGGCGCTCTTGTCGGCGGTGCGTTCAGCGGACTGACAAGCATCATCGGCGGAGTCGGTCAGACTGCGGCAACAGCGGCTACAACCGCGGCGCCTGCGCTCGCCAATACAGCCAACCCGATGGCGGGAATTGAAGAGCAAATACGTTCTTCCACGGGCAATGACCCGCAGGCTCTTCAGAGCGCTGCCATATCGTCGGTCAGGGCTCTTGTCACGGGAGACGAAGCAGCGGCCGAGGAAGCACGCACTCGTGCGGCTGACGCGGTTTCCAAAGCACAGGGTATTCCTGTCGATCAAGCCCGCACACAGGTTGAACAGTACGAGCAGACGTACCGCGAGAACCTGGAAGCCGCCAAGCAGCGGGCTGCCGAGGCTGCCGAAACGGCTGCCGCTGTCGTGTCGGCAGGAGCCATACTTGGCTTTATCGCGCTGGCACTGGGTGCCGTTGCTGGATGGTTTGGCGGCGTATCGGGGACCAAGCGAAATGCTCTCCTCGTCCGTCCAGCTCCAGCCCGCACCAGGTGACAACAAATCGGCGGGATCCTCCCCCGGTTTAATAACCAACAGAACGGAGCCGTTATGGCCGACGTAAAGAAACTTGACGATCTTTTCCATGACACCCTGAAAGACGTCTATTTCGCCGAGCGAAAGATCGTGGAGACGCTGCCTAAAATGGAACGGGCCGCATCCAATAGCCAGCTGAAGGCCGCCTTCACGAAGCACCTCAGCGAAACCAAGGTCCATATTGAACGTCTTGAGCAGGTGTTCCAGATCATCGGAAAGAAGCCCGAACCAAAGACCTGCGCCGCCATTCTGGGTATCACCGACGAAGGCGCAGAGATTATGAAGGAATACGCAGGCTCGCCTGCGCTCGACGCTGGGCTCCTGGCCGCGGCACAAGCGGTAGAGCATTATGAAATGTCGCGCTATGGCACGTTGCGTACCTGGGCTCTGGAACTTGGTTTGAATGACGCCGCAGGTCTGTTGCAGACAACTTTGGATGAGGAACAGGAGACCGATCTCGCGCTGACCTCAATTGCGACCTCTGTCGTGAACCAGAATGCGGAAGCCTGAGGCAGTATCGAACTAACTCGTCACCGATCGTTCGAGGGACATCGGAACCATCAGTCCCACCGAACGATCGGTTGATTTCTCGCCACATGAAAGCGCTCCGGTCGCGGGCTGTTTGGCGCCATTTGAGCCTGCACCAGAGGATGCGTTGTCGGCTTGGCCGCAGGGATGGTTACAATCCGCGGGCGTGGTCTAACGAAGTATTCAGGTGGTTGGCGGGACCCGCAGATGCGGAAACCTGCCTTCGGCGATGTACCTCTCTTCCTCAGGTGTCGATATCCTCCCGAGCTGCTCGTTGCGATGAGGATGGCGTCCGAACGCAACGATCACCTTGCGCACCTCGACCGGCTGTTGTGCGGCAAACTCATATCCCGCCCGAAGAAACTCCGGCGCTTCCGCCAGAATATCTTGTGCCAACCCCACCACTTTCTCGATCCGCTCGAGATGATCGGGGCCTTCGCAATGGGCGAGTGGCAGATTGTACATTGTCTTGTACCAAGGTGTGGTCAGAGCGTCGTAGTGGCCGTTGGAGTAACCTTCTAAAGCTACCGCGAGAGCCTGTTCGTCGAGGGAGAAAGCGCGGGCCGTGCTGCGCCAGATCGACCGCGGAAACTGGTCGAGCACGAGGATGAGCGCCAGCCTGCCAAGGGGGGCGCTCGACCAATGATCCAGTTCGCCCCGCGATGCCCGTTCAGTCAAGTCGGTGTATTGGGTTATGATCGCTTCGTCCGCTCCACCGCGCATCCTCCACATCCAATATTCGCGATGTGCGGCGTCGTCGAAGTCCGGATTGAGCCGCTCCGGAAACCAGAAGTCCAATACTCCGTACCATTCGGGGTTTTCGTTAACTTTGCTCATGACCCACTCTTTTGATCAATGCTCCGCTTCCGAACCAGGAAAGTCAGCACGCGCACCCGTTAACTCAGCCAGCCGTTCTTAACGTGATGCGGCGACCAGCGAACATCCGGGGAACACCTTCGAAGCTAGTGCTGGAATGTTCAGCCAAAAGCCACTACTAGGCAAGGAGGGTTTTCAGGGTGCATCAGATGAACGTGGTAGCAGAGACGGTGATTGCCGAGCACTGGCCGATCGGCGGCGGCGAATTGGGCGAGCGGGTGCGTTGTCATGACTGGGCCTCAACGTCCCTTGGCCCCATATCGGACTGGCCGCGTCACCTTCGCATCAAGGTAAGCTCGATCATCAATTCCCCGATCCCGCAGGTTTTGATGTGGGGTAGCGACCACGTCATGATCTACAACGACGGCTACAAAGAGATCGCCGGCGGCTATCATCCGGGTGCGCTCGGTGGGCGCGTATCTGAAATCTGGCCCGAAATATGGGACTGGAACAGCCGGATACTCGAAGCGGGACTGAGGGGCGAAGTACAGTCGTTTCGCGACCAGCCTCTCGTTCTCAACCGCACGGGAAAGCCCGAAACTGTCATCTTCGATCTATTTTACACGCCGATATACTCTGAGGATGGCAAGGTTGATGGTGTGCTTTGCACCGTTCTGGAAAACACAGAAAAGTACATCGCGCAGACCGCGCTAGCTGAAAGCAAGACCGAACTTATTCAGCTGACGAATGCGCTGCCCATTCTGGTGGGGTTCATCGATAATGATCTCACCTACCGGTTTGCCAACGATGCCTACATGGAGTGGTTCGGACGAACGCCTGCAGAAGTCGTTGGAAGCTCCGTCGCGGACGTTCTCGGCCGGGACTACTTTGAAAGCAGATTGCCGTTGCTGCAAAGGGCGATGGCAGGCGAGACAGTCGTCACCGATACGTTGATGACCAGACCTGACGGCCAAAGCCGTCATGCCGAGGTCCGTTATATCCCGCGCCGAATGGAAAACGGAACCGGGGGGATCTATGTTCTCATCATTGACGTTCACGACCGAAAGAGTTCGGAACTCGCGCTTGCCGAAAGCAATGGTCGCTTCAGGGCGGCCATGGACGTTGTCCATGGTGTCCTCTGGACCAACACTGCAGACGGAAGAATGGTTGGTGAGCAGCCGGGATGGGCGACGCTCACGGGACAGGCACCCGAACAGTATCAAGGGTACGGTTGGGCTGACAGCATCCATCCGGAGGATAGAGCCGGAACCCTCGCCGCCTGGAAAGCAGCGGTTTGCGAGCGGCGAACCTTTGTGTTCGAGCATCGTGTCCGCCGCTGTGATGGCGTGTGGCGGTCGTTCCTCATTCGCGCGGTGCCGATCGTCTCGCGGACAGGCGATATTGTTGAATGGTTGGGCGTCCATACTGACATAACTGAGCAGCGGTTGGCGGAAGAGGCTCTGAAGGAACGGACAAGCGATCTCGAGCGGCAGGTGCAGCAGAGGGAGCATGCCGAGGAACAGCTGCTCCAATTGAACGAGACGCTCGAGTCACGTGTCGTCGAGGAGATAACGGAGCGCCGACGGACAGAGGCAAAACTGCAGCAATCGCAGAAAATGGAGACAATCGGCAAGCTTACAGGAGGCATCGCTCACGACTTTAACAACTTGCTCCAGGTCGTGTCAGGCAATCTCCAGCTGCTGATGAAGGATGTGGCAGGAAACGAACGTGCTGAGCGGCGCGTCACCAATGCCCTGGCGGGCGTCAGCCGTGGCGCGAAGCTGGCGAGCCAGCTACTCGCTTTTGGACGTCGCCAGGCGCTCGATCCGAAAGTCATAAATATTGGCCGCTTCGTCAAGGGTATGGATGACCTACTCCGGCGTTCGATTGGAGAAGCAATCGAGATCGAAACCGTCATTGCAGGCGGCCTTTGGAATTGCTTCGTGGATCCGACGAACATCGAGAACGCCCTTCTTAACCTCGCAATCAACGCAAGGGATGGTATGGGCGGAACGGGTCGGCTCACCATCGAGGCCGGCAATGCCTATCTGGATGACGCATATGCGTTGGCTCATGACGAGGTGACACCGGGTCAATACGTGGTGCTTTCGGTCAGTGACACTGGGACAGGCATTCCTCCGGAAATACTCGACCGGGTGTTCGAGCCCTTCTATTCGACCAAAGAAGAAGGCAAGGGAACGGGCCTTGGCCTGTCGATGGTCCACGGATTCGTGCGCCAGTCCGGAGGGCACATCAAGCTCTATAGCGAAGTCGGTCACGGAACGACGGTCAAGCTCTACCTTCCACGCGCCACGGATACGGAAGACCGGGAAGTTGTCGTGCAGACTGGCCCCGTAGTTGGAGGTACCGAGACGATCTTGGTCGTTGAGGACGACGACGAAGTGCGCGAGACCGTCGTGGAGACCCTGACGGACCTTGGCTACAACGTCCTCAAGGCTCCAAACGCGGATAATGCCCTCATCGTGATCGAATCCGGGGCAGCGATTGATCTTCTGTTCACCGATGTGGTGATGCCCGGCACCCTCAAGAGCCCGGAGCTGGCGAAGAAGGCCCGCGAACGTCAACCAGACCTGGCAGTTCTCTACACATCGGGATATACCGAGAACTCGATTGTGCACGGTGGTCGGCTTGATCCGGGCGTCGACCTTCTTTCGAAGCCCTACACCCGCGAGGCGCTCGCAAGGAAACTGCGACACGTGCTTTCCAATCGAGCCCAGCGTATCCAGGCTGCCAATCCCTCCCACGTCCCCGTCGAGATAATCGGACAGCAGCCGGTGCAGATATCGGTACTCCTGGTGGAGGACGACGACATCATCAGAATGAACACGGCAGAATTAATCGCCGAGCTCGGACACACGGTAACCGAAGCCGCGACTGGTGCGGAGGCCCTCACGCTTCTCGACAACCGGGTCATAGACCTCATCGTGACGGATCTTGGATTGCCGGACATGGGCGGGGCCGATCTTGTGGCGGAAGCTCGTCGCAGGCATCCCTCCATAGGTGTTGTTTATGCAACGGGTTATGATCGGACTTCTGCCGATCTTCCCGCGGATGCCGTCGTCGTGACCAAGCCATACGGTATGGAAGCATTGCGCGAGGCTGTGGAACAGGGCCTTGTGGCTATACGGGGGGCGTCCGGTTAGGCCGCGTGGCTCGTGGTTCGGCAGCCGTACCTAACCGATCCTGCGGCTCGGAGCAGGCGCAACCTGCCAGGCACCACTGACGCGCAGCCGAGCCAGCCAACTCGCTACGCGGAGGTCTTCCGTTCACGAACGGGTTGCCGAGATAATCAGCGCTTCGGTGTGCGCTGATTACGGGTTGCGTGCGACCGGCGGGGCAATCGCGGCCTCTGTCGAAGCTTCTGGGTACACGGGACAATCGCTGGAGTTCTATATAGGCCTGTTAAATTCAGGGGGGCTGGAAACGGATCTGGCGCACGCAAGATCTCATATCGCTCCGACGAAACCAGATGGCCCTGCCACATCGCAATGGTTCATTTCCCGCCGTGAATACGATCTGCTCGTCGGCCCGCATGCGCAGCACTTCGTGTGGCAGGATCAGCGGGCGGGATGTGAGAAGCTTTGAGCGCGTGCGTGACGATCCCCGCGACTGGGTGCTACGACTGACCTGGTCGATTTCGACGGTCGTCAAGCCACATCGCCGCGAGATGTAGTCCGCCGTTTCGGAATCGTTGATAGCAGCAAACGAGATCCAGCTGGCGCTCTCGAACCATTTGCTCGAAGCGTCGCGGCCACCGTAGGTCTCGCGCAGTTGGCCAATCGACTGATAAATCATCGTCAGCGTGATGCCGTACTTGCGGCCGGCATCGCGCGCGGTTTCAAGGATGCGCATGTAGCCAAGTCGCGCCACCTCGTCGAGGAGAAAGAGAGCGCGGCCTTCAATGGCGCCATCGCGGTTGTAGATCGCGTTGAGAAACGATCCGATAATCACCCGTGCCAACCCCGCATGTGTTTCGAGCGTCTTAAGGTCGATGTTGATGAAGACATCGGTCCTGCCCGACGCAATGTCGTCCGTCGAGAATGCCGATGCGGATACAAGAGATGCGTAGTTTTGATAGGAAAGCCAATGGGTCTCCTTGATCGCATTGGCATAGACACCGGAGAAGGTTTCGGGCGTCATGTTGACGAAGGCGGCCACGTTCTCCTTCACGAACTCGGATTCCGAATTGTCATAGATATCCTGCAGGCGCTGGCGTAGCTTCGGCTCGGGCTCGGAGAGATTGGCGCGCACCTGGCGCAGCGTCTGCTGCCCGGTTGGCGTGTGACCGGACAGGCAGACGTCGGCAATCATCGCGGTGAGAAGCTGAAGACCAGAGGAACGAAAAAAGTCGTCACGGATGCCGCTCGCACGTCCGCTCTCGCTTATGATCCAGGATGCGACGGAGGCGATATCCTCTTCCTTGGTGCCGCCAAATCTGCCGATCCAGTCCAACGCATTGAAGCCGGTCTTGGGCTGTCGGGGATCAAGGATCCGGATCCTTCGTCCCGCCCCTTCCCTATGGTGCGACACCATCGGGGCGACTTCGTTCGAGGGGTCGAGAACGATCAGCGTTCCGCCCCATCTAAGTGCGGTCGGAATCGTCACCGACGTCGTCTTGAAACCGCCCGAACCCGCGAACACGATCCCATGCGAAGAACCAAAGGAACCGTCGAAGCACAGGAGTGGGCCCTTGCCGCCCCTTCCCCAGCTATCCCGATCGTCGGCCCGGAACCCGCAGGTTGCTGTACCATCGTGGTCAACGCGATATCGTTCGCCAATGATGATGCCGCCGGCCTCGGAAAAGATCTTCTCGGCCTTGCTCAGCTTCATCCAGTCGGCCTCTCCATGGACTGCGCGTTTTCCGGTGATCCGCTTTGGTTGAGGGCGGACAAAGGCTGCGTTGCCGATCAGCGCAACCCGGAGCGCGAAGCACCCCGCCATGAGTGCGCCTGCCGCGCCAACCATTGTGGCGGGATCGAGATTGGTGAATACGGATTGATCAATGGGGACCTTGTCGGCGAATGCCGAAAGGCGCCATACCTCTCGCGCAGCGGCGATGAGGACAGTGCCAAGGCTTCCTACGACCGCACCCCAGCCGGCCGCCCGGATGGATGCGGATCCCGCAAATGCGAAAAGTGCGATTATGCCGATAGCCGCGGCGGCGAGATAGGGTGTCGCGTTTCCCACCCGTGCAAGCATCAGCCTTGCGGCGTCGGTCTTGCCGAAGGTCACGGGCCATTGAACGATATCTGTCGATCCAACCGTGACCGCGATCATCAGCGCCGCCGGGACGATGAAGAGGAAAAATCTACTGGTTGTCATTGCCGAAGACCTCTGCTGCGATCGCTATCAGCCTTGCCCGCTCACCGGCATCCGCTTTCAGGCGATGGCCGAGCTCTATCAGCGCACCGAGCAATATCGCCCGTTTCTCGAAGCGAAGACCTGCTTTCACGATCAAACCCCCGAGTTGGATCTTTTCGCGCGTGTCCTTCTTGCGGGCATCGGATGCCATGGTTCTTGCCATTCGCTCAAGCCTCGCCAGCGCCGCTCTGAGCCGCGTCGATTGGGACCGATGACGTTTCGGTGCGATCAAGCCCTCCCCTCTCTCTCCCGTTCGATCCTGGCTTGCGTTCGAGAAACCGATTTGCCACTTCCTCGAAAGCTGCCTGCAGCTCGCCCTCATCGATTGCGATCTCGCCAAGACGGGCCTTGAGCGCGATCCGGCCAATCCGTTCGGCTTCACGTGTCTCCGCTGCCTTCAGTGCTTCCTGGAGTTTGGTGATTTCCTCACGGATTTTCGAGGATGGCTTCTTCATTCGGTTTGTCTCCTGTGGCTGGAATTCGATGCTGGAAGGAGAGATTCTCAGACCGGAGTGCGGGACGCACTACTGTGAATCCTACAATCGCCAAGGGCGATGCTTTGGTGAATGATCCCGACCGTTCCGAAGGAGCGGCTTCCAAGGGCGCAATTATACGTCGCTGATGCGACGGTCTGCTTCTGTACCCTGGCGGGGCCTCCGCTTGCGACCAACCCGTTGCAAGTGTTCAATCATAGAAGGCGATGCCACCCATGGCCGTTCCGCATTTCTCAGTCAGCATCGTGGCCCGCGGCTCCGGCCGCAGCGCGGTGCTGTCTGCGGCCTACCGGCACTGCGCCAAAATGGAATATGAGCGGGAAGCGCGCACGATCGACTACACCCGCAAGCGGGATCTGCTGCACGAGGAGTTCGTCATCCCGGCCGAGGCGCCGGAATGGCTGCGGTCCATGATCTCCGATCGTTCGGTGTCCGGTGCCTCCGAAGCCTTCTGGAACACGGTCGAGGACTTCGAGAAACGCTCCGATGCCCAGCTCGCCAAGGACGTGACCATCGCCCTGCCAATCGAGCTTTCAGTGACGCAGAACATCGATCTTGTCCGGGATTTCGTCGAAAGGCACATCACGACCCAGGGAATGGTGGCTGATTGGGTCTTCCACGACGCGCCAGGTAATCCGCATATCCATCTGATGACCACACTGCGGCCGCTGACGGCGGATGGGTTTGGGCCGAAGAAGGTGGCCGTGACAGGAACGGATGGAAATCCGCTGCGCAACGATGCGGGAAAGATCGTCTACGAACTCTGGGCCGGTGGGCTCGGCGATTTCAACGCATTTCGTGATGGCTGGTTCGCCTGCCAAAACCGGCATCTGGCATTGGCGGGTCTCGACATTCGCATCGATGGTCGATCCTTCGAGAGGCAGGGCATCGACCTTACTCCTACCATCCACCTTGGCGTCAGCGCCACGGCAATCGACCGGAAAGCAGACGGAGCTGCGGAGCAGGTTTCGCTTGAACGGCTGGAGCTACAGGAACAGCGGCGAGCCGAGAATGCCACACGCATCCGGCGCAATCCGGATCTGGTCCTGGATCTCATCACGCGAGAGAAGAGCGTCTTCGATGAGAGAGATATCGCCAAGATCCTGCATCGGTACATCGACGAAACAGGTCTCTTCCAAAGCCTGATGGCGCGTATTCTCCAAAGCCCGGAGACACTACGTCTCGATCGCGAGAGGATCGACATTGCGACAGGCCTGCGTTCACCGGCCAAGTACACGACGCACGAGTTGATCCGGCTGGAAGCTAAGATGGTCAATCGGGCGATCTGGCTTTCCCAGCGGTCGTCGCATCGCGTTGGGCAACAGGTGCTCGAGGCGACATTTGCACGCCAAGGTCGACTGTCGGAAGAGCAGAGGACGGCCATCGAGCACATAGCCGGAGGGGAGCGGATCGCGTCTGTGATCGGCCGCGCCGGCGCCGGCAAGACGACAATGATGAAAGCGGCCCGGGAGGCCTGGGAAGCGGCCGGTTATCGTGTCGTCGGTGGTGCGCTTGCGGGCAAGGCGGCGGAAGGCTTGGAGAAGGAAGCCGGTATCGTTTCCCGTACGCTTTCGTCGTGGGAATTGCGCTGGAGCCAGGGCCGTGATCAGCTCGACGGCAAGACGATCTTTGTACTCGACGAGGCAGGGATGGTATCGTCCCGGCAGATGGCGCTGTTTGTGGAAGCAGCCACGAGGACGGGCGCCAAGCTCGTGTTAGCGGGAGACCCAGAGCAGCTACAGCCGATCGAGGCCGGTGCTGCCTTTCGGGCGATTGCCAATCGTATCGGTTATACCGAACTCGAAACCATCTATCGCCAGCGCGAGCAATGGATGCGCGATGCTGCGTTTGATCTTGCTCGTGGCAACGTCGGCAAAGCGGTTGAAGCTTATCGGGCCAATGGAAGGATGATAGGGGCCGAGCTGAAGGCTGAAGCAGTCTCGAACCTGATCGAGGACTGGAACCGCGATTACGATCCTGCGAAGTCCACTCTTATCCTCGCACACCTGCGCCGCGATGTCCGGATGCTGAACGAGCTGGCGCGCGCCAAGCTCATCAAGCGCGGTATTATTGCTTCCGGTTTTACCTTCGAGACGGCAGACGGCAATCGCAACTTCGCCGCCGGCGACCAGATCGTCTTCCTGAAGAACGAGGGCTCGATCGGTGTCAAGAACGGCATGCTGGCCAAGTTGGTGGAGGCAGCTCCCGGTCGCATCGTCGCGGAGATCGGTGACGGAGGGCATCGCCGCCAGGTCTTGGTCGAGCAACGCTTCTACAACAATGTCGATCACGGCTACGCCACCACGATACACAAGAGCCAGGGCGCGACTGTCGACCAGGTCAAGGTGCTGGCCTCCCTATCCCTCGATCGCCACCTGACCTATGTCGCGATGACCCGTCACAGAGAAGATCTCGGGGTCTACTACGGCCGCCGGTCCTTCGCCAAGGCGGGTGGCCTGATCCCGACCCTTTCTCGTAAGAACTCAAAGGAGACGACGCTCGATTACGCGGCCGGAAGCTTCTACCGGCAAGCGCTTCGCTTTGCCGAGGCGCGCGGCCTTTACCTCGTCAGCGTCGCCAAAACTGTCCTCCGCGACCGTCTGGAATGGACTGTGCGCCAGAAACAAAGGCTCGTCGATCTTGCAGGCCGGCTGGCGGGCATCGGCGCCAGGATCGGCCTTGCCGAGAGCACTGCAAAAGTAATCCCAACTACAGCCAAGGAGGCCAATCCCATGGTAGCCGGGATCACCACCTTCCCCAAATCGATCGACCAGGCTGTCGACGACAAGCTCGGGGCCGACCCGGCGCTGACAAAGCAGTGGGAAGAGGTGTCGATGCGCTTCCACCATGTCTATGCCCAGCCTGAATCTGCGTTCAGGGCTGTCGATGTAGCCGCGATGCTGCGAGATCAGAGGGCGGCGACGAGGACGATAGCCAGGATCGCTGCAGAGCCGTTAGCGTTTGGGGCGCTCAAGGGAAAGACCGGTGTCCTTGCGAGCCGTGCCGACAAATCGGATCGGGACCGTGCACTCACGAACGTCACGGCGCTTGCAGACAGCCTGAGCGACTTTCTTCGCAAACGGGGTGAAGCGGAACGACGAAGTTACGCGGAGGAGTTGGCCATCCGTAGACAGGTCGCCTTGGAGATCCCTGCCCTGTCGGCCAATGCGGAGCACGCGCTCGAACATGTGCGCGGTGCTGTCGCTCGCAATGACCTTTCCGCAGGCTTTGAATATGTGCAGGCGGACAAAACCGTGGCAGCTGAACTCGACGGCTTTGCGAAGGCGGTCTGCGAGCGGTTTGGAGAACGAACCTTCTTGCCGCTTGCGGCCAAAGACACGAATGGGGATGCGTTCCAACGGGTCACCGCCGACATGAATGCCGTGCAGAAAAACGAAGTCCGGCAAGCCTGGGCAATGATGCGGACGGTGCAGCAGCTGTCGGCCCATGAGCGCACTGTGACAGCACCGAAAGCGTCCGAGGCGATGCGCCAGGCGAAGAGCCAGGGGCTGACCTTCAAATGACGACATCGGTCGAAAAGCCCATACCGCTCCGAAGCAGACGAGGGATGTTCCTCGCGTGGCTTGGCGCATCGCTGCTCATCACGTGCGCCGCGTTCATCCCCTTTGGGATGGCCGGCTTCCGGGTCAACGTCACCCCGAGCGAACCGATAGGCCTTTGGCGCATACTTCCATTGAATCGCGCGACCCGTAGCGGTGATCTCATTTTTATCTGCCCGCCGGCCAGCGCCGCCATGCGCGAGGCGCGCACACGGGGCTATCTACGCCATGGGCTTTGCGCCGGCGGCGTCGCGCCGCTGATCAAGCGGGTTGCGGCGACATCCGGTCAGGTCGTCGAAATTGATGATGATGTTCGAATTGACGGGCGGCGGCTTTTGCACTCGCAGCTGATGGTCAGGGACGGACAGGGTCGACAGATTGTGCCCTATGCGGGCGGTGTCGTTGCGTCAGGCACTGTGTATCTGCATTCCGATTTTCCGGGGTCGTTTGACTCTCGATATTTCGGTCCCCTGCCGGGACGACATGTTCTGGGACTGGCGCAGGAGGTTTGGACCTATGCGCCGTGATCATCTTCGCTTCGTTTCTCTCGTCGCGATCACGACCGCAGTCGGCTGGGTTGCCTGGAGCGGGAATGTGCTTCTGCTCGCGGTGGCTGTCGCCTTCCCCGCCCTCTGGTCTCTCGCGAGAACGCGCGGGCAAGCGGCCACCGTCTCGGCGGTCTACTTCCTCGCCGCATCGCGTGGATTGCCGCAGGGCGTGGCGAGCTTTCATTCATCCAGTCTCTGGACGGGCCTGCTGCTGTGGCTGGTCGCCTCGGCGGCGTTCGTGATCGTGCACTCGGCACTTTGGACGAGCCGCGCTGGATGGCGGCGGACGGCGCGTTACCTCGCCGCATCTATCGCTATGGCGATCCCGCCCTTCGGGATTGTGGGATGGGCGCATCCGATTTCGGCGGCGGGCGTTGTATTTCCAGCGTGGGGGTGGTGGGGCTTGGGTGCGATGACAGCCGGCCTGGCGCTCATGACGACACGCTATCGGCCGGCTGCAGCCATCGCTATTACAGGGTTATGGCTGTGGTCCGCCGCTGGGTGGACAACACCGATTCCACCTGCGTCGTGGCAAGGTGTCGATCTTGAATTTGGCGTGTCCTTGGGCCGCGACACCAGTCTCACGCGGCAGGAGGCGCTTATGGGCCTCGTCCGCCTTCATCCACCTGGGACCACGCTGGTTCTTCCCGAAAGCGCCCTTGGCTTGTGGACGCCGACCGTTCGCCGCCTCTGGGAGGGAAAGCTCGCCGGGACAGGGATCGTCGTCATCGCTGGCGCGGCGATTATCAACGAAAGCGGGTATGATAATGTGCTGGTGACGACATCGTCGCATGGCAGCGACATTCTTTATCGTGAGCGCATGCCTGTCCCCGGATCCATGTGGCAACCATGGAAAAGCTTGATCGGAGACGGGGCCGGCGCCCGAGCGCATTTCTTTGCAAATCCTGTTGTCGACCTGGGTGCCGTGAAAGTCGCGCCGCTGATCTGCTACGAGCAGCTTCTCGTTTGGCCCATCCTGCAATCCGCTTTCCATCGCGCCGACGCCATCGTCGCGGTCGGCAACGGTTGGTGGACCGCCGGTACATCGATCATCGAAATTCAGCGGGCAACCAGTGCGGCATGGGCACGGCTGTTCGATCTGCCTCTGGTGCTTTCATTCAACACCTGAAACATGGAGCTCGCATGCTGGATGCTGCGTTGATCAACGACTGTGCCGACCCATCGCTGAAGCCGGCGATCGTCGAGCAATTCGTCGAAGCGGTGGGATCGGACGACCCACTCGCCATTACCGTGAGGGCCGCAGGTCGTCTGATCCTGGTTCCGAAGCCGAAGACGCCGGCGGAAGCCATTGAGATCGTGCGAGAAAACATCAAGCGATCCAATGTGCGGGTGGGCCTGACGCAATTTCCGGCCGCAGTTGGCCTCACAGGCGTATCAGAATTGAAACCGGATCTTGTTGAACCCTGCTCCAACCTTCGCATCGGAACAGCAATGTTTGCCAGGATCCTCCGCATCGTTGCCCGATGGTATGGGAACCCGACCAGCGACGAGGTCTTCCCTCAACTGTTCGATGATGCGGTGCATTCTTGGCGGACAGGAGAATTCGAGGGACAGAACGTGTTTCAGGCGCAGGATCCGGGAGGAGCGGTCATGCAGACGGAGCCAGGGTTTTCAGCACCGGTCGGCGAAGTCGATGGCGCGGAGGCCGGTCCGGATGAACCCTCTCAGATACCGAGCGAACCGGATGATGCCGGCATCCGGATTGATCTGAGAAGGATCAATGGTCAGAAATAGCATGTGATGAAACTCAAAGTTGGCCGCATTCTATCGATCCCGTTCTAAATTGGAGGTCGCACGAATAGAGAATAGCGTGCGCAGGCTTCACATTAGTCGGCTGTGGCAAACGTCGCTGAACCAGCTATTCGGGCACCTTTTGACCAGTGGTGGTGCTCGCTGAATTATTGTCACGCTCGGGCGTCGCTTGTGTCACCTGGTTTCCCGTAATGGTCGAAGCGACATCGGCGGCCATTGCCTCCAAGAGTGCGAGATCCTTATCCTCGAGGTTGCGTGGTTCTGTGTCGAGCAGGCACAAGGCTCCGAGAACCAGGCCATCCACGGTCGTCACGGGGGCGCCGGCGTAGAACCGCGCCGCCCATAGCTTCATGGCCGGATGATCGGCGTATCGGGGGTCACGCTTCGTGTCGCCCACAATAAGCACTTCGCCCGTGCTCACCACTTGATCGCAAATGGCCTCATTTCGGGGCATGGTGATCATCTCGGTCCCGTTACGGGTTCGCTTGCCGGGCAGATCTTTGTTTTGCCCGACGATGAATTCATCCACATCATCTATGACGGAAATGACAGCAAGACCGACGTCGAAAATGTCGGCCGCTCGTTTGGCGAGCCCGTCCAGTTCCTCACGGGCATGGCCATCGAGGACCTTGGTATCGTGGAGCGCCTTGACCCGTTCCTCATCATTCTCCGGGGCCTCGACCGTCTGGGTTGCGCGCAATACTTCGGGCGCGATCATGCTTTGTATGCGCCTTACCGTCTCTTGTATGGAGTTGGCGGCCACATCGGCACCAAGCTGTTCGAACCATTCATCTTCGAATTTGACGGCCGGCGCGTTCCAAAGCGCCAGTACGATCTTCTTACCTGGCCAGCGCTTACGAAGGCGGCGGCAGAATGTTCTCGCGGCGGTTTCCGGCTCTCGGCTGAAATAGCTGATGCAGACGATATCAATGCCGTGCAGATCCAGCTTGTCCAGATAGCGGGCCGTCAGCACGCCCTCGCGGCGCTCGGTTGCGGGAATTTCGCTTATCGCCAGCGCATGCACGAGCATTTCACAGGCGACGCTGTCGATTTCCCACTTGCCACCGATACATGCCACGCGCGGCGGTGCCGCGGGGTCGAGGGTCGGCGGATATTCTTCCCTCAGATCATCCAGAAGCACGTCCATGCCGTTCGCTACGCGCAGGCGATGCTCGGCCCGGGAATTGCTTAGATAATCGTCGCTGACGCGTCGCAGAACTTCAATGCCGTGGTCATTGTAGAAGTCGACGATCCCATCTTCGACGACAGCCTTGTCGACGATTTCGAGAGCTTCTTCCGGATCGCCTGCGAGTAGTCGCTGATAGATCCTTGTCGGGATGTCAAGAACGGGGGCGGAGCCGAGCAGCGTATCGAGAAATTGGAGCTGCGGATGGCTCCTGCCCACGACCAGCAAACATACGGTGAGAGGCGTCGACAGTATAAGACCCACCGGCCCCCACAATGCTGTCCAGAACGTGGCAGCGGCGATGAGTGAGATAGCGGAAAGCCCAGTGCTTGTGCCGTAGAGCATAGGCTCCACGATGTTGTTGCTGATGAGCTCGAGAGCCAGGATGAGCCCCAAGGTCAGCAGCACCATATTCCACCCGGGATCCACGGCGAAGGCCAGCGCAAGTGGGAAAATCGCGGAAAGCATGGGCCCAATATAGGGCACAAAGCGCATCAGCGCGGCGAGTGCCCCCCATAAGAGCCAGCCGTGAACGCCAATCAACCACAGGCCGAGGCCCATCGGAATTCCGTAGGAGATGTTCACTACTACCTGCATAAGCAAGTATTTTGATATGCGTTTTCCAGCTTCCTGCATGGCATCGGTTGATCGTTGCAGGTTTCCGCCGAGAAGCCTGATGAGGCGATCACGCAAGTCGCTGCGGTCAAGCAGGACGAGAAACACGAAGACAAGCACGATGCCAGCCGTTGCAATCGGCTCCAGTGCCGGAGCGAGCCATTCAAGGGCGGTCTTGAGCGGCGTATAGGCCGGATCGACGATCTCAACACGTTGGGGTGGAGCAACTTCCATGCTGGAGGGCACATCTTCATCAGCAGCGCCACTGACCTCGGTCTGAACGGCCTCCACTGTCTCGAGTGCTTCATCCAGAACGCCAGGCCCCTTCAACCCCGCGCTGAAATCATGGACCTTCTGGCGAATGGTCGCCCGATAAACGGGCAGTTCGTCGGCAAGGCCGCGAACCTGCGAGGCCACAAGAAAGCCGATCCCAGCCACCAGCACTAAGAGAACCAACATGACCGTGATGACGGCCATCACCCTTGGAACACCTCGACGGCTGAGCCACGTCACAAGTGGGTTCAGCGCGAAGCCAATCAGGAAAGCCACGGCAAGGGGAATTAGGACGCCTTTTCCGACATAAAGGCCGCCGATGAAAACAGTCGCGGCCACAAGCCATGCAGCTAATTGCACTATATCGGACTGAACCGCACCGTTTTGCGCAGCGCTGTTGGAAGATGGATCAACACCCATGGCTCCCCTCCCCTGGTCGGTCCAGCGGCTCAACGGCCCGCATCGTCCGATGGACGACAACGCGCATCCGGCCAGTTCGTTGCGAGCGCTTCAGATTTGATCGGCTCGAACGGCTGGCAGTTGTCGCAATCTTCAAGCCGCGCTCATTTGTGTTGCCCCAGCGGAGACGATAATGGCTTCAAGCAAGATCAGTTTTTCAGCCCGTTCCACCGTGTGCTTGCGTTCATTCCAATCCTTGATAGGGCTTAGGCAGGAGCCGATCGCCCGTGGGTGCAGACATGGACGATGATCGAGACTATGTCGAAGAACGACCTTTCCTGGTGAGGCGTCTTAGGACAGGCACCCGACGGCACCGCGGCTCGACGGGACACGATCTCTGGTGGGCATCATCCCGACCTGTGGGACCTGCTGCCCAGAGCAGATTGATCCTGATATCGCGGTTCCCCCTTGGTCAAATTCCGGCGATGTCACGTTGTTTTATCAACGCCCGGGAAAGGCTTGTCGTTGACAATGCGCTTCAGGGGCAGGCCTTGCTTCTTCAGCAGTCTGAACAGTACGTCTTCACTCATCTCACATCGCCGTTATAAGTGTCCGCCAAGACCTTATAACGGGCTGGCTGCTACGAAAAAACCTCGGAAGGCCGGGGTTAGAGGCGCATGTGGTGTTCAGTTTCAGTTCGAGGCCTGCTCGGCCTGCCTGTCGGCCTGACCGGGGTCTCACAGCTTGCGGGTTAGGGATTTGTTTTCGGGTTCGATCCGATCGATGGACCTATCTGACAACTGATGCTTTGGTCCCCTTCGTTATGAGACGTGGGACAGAACTACCCGAGACTGGCAATAATGAGTTCGATCTCAACGGTCCTTCAGCCCCAGGCCGCCACGGTTGCTCTCCTTGACTAATAGCGCGACAACATGTCTGACGCGCGGCAGCGTGCTTCCTTGGCCCGATCACTTAAGAGACTGATCGAGGGATTTCTCTCTCAGAGAAATGTGATTAGATAGGCGAATGAAAGACGAGCGTTCGACCGATCAAGAGGCACACGGCCCCCGGCATCCATACCGCTCAATGCCCAAGTCGGAACTGAAGGCATTGGCCATTTCCGCCATTCGGGAACATCGCCGGCTCATCGAAGCGGATGAGGCTGTCTATGCGGAATGGATGCGTGCCTACGATGATCCGACCACACCCAGTTCCATTCTTAAGAGCCTGCAGGATGAATATGTGGCCCGCCAAGAAAGAGCAGAGGCTCAGCAACATGAGCTTTCTGAAATTCTTGAGGTCCTCGGACATGTTCCTGATGTCGCCCTCGATTGCAACGAGTCCGACCTAAAATAGACCACGATCCTTCAACAGAGCGACAAGCTGCGGCAATGTTCTAGCATCAAGCTTCTGACGCGCGTTGTCGAGGTAATGTTGAACCGTTCTCGCATTGATACCTGTCAGCATCGCGGTATCGAGGGTGCTCTTACCCTTTGCAGCCCAGATGACGCATCTCATCTCACGCGGCGCCAAGGACCTCTTAGGGGTGATGATCGTGGCCGCGCTGATCATCCTCAATCTGTAGTGGACCGCCATGACGATCTGAACAGAGGTTCTGGAGTCGAGTAGGCTGGAAATGCTCACCTTCCTTTCGTCGGAGGCGAAGGTGAGCATCATCGTTGAGCCATAACTTCCTTCAACAGGGATAGTCACACCGGAACGAATGCCGTGGTCGATTGCCTCATCACGAAAACGCGTGAAGTGGGAGGACCCTCGAGATGCCCAATCTTCAGCAGCCCAGGAAAAGACGCCGCCCCAACGCTTGGCTTCAGTAATGACCGGATCCACACGTGAATAGTCATTGCCGAGATAGATGTCCTGCCACTGTCCCGGATACGAGTTGAACGTCTTGATCTCCAGACCCTCGGTCTGAAGGTAGGAGAAACGGTCACAACCGCAAGATTGAGCAAATTCCTTGAGAGCGCTCTTGATCATATGCTCGTCCTGAGCAGCCTCGATCATGTCGATAAGCGAGCGAAGATTTCCGTCCACGGACTATCCTCCTATCTTCAATGCCGGCTGCTGGGATACTCTGAAGGCCAACCTCCCGCAGTGCGAGCGGCCTATGCGGCAACAGCCGGTTGGGCATCGGATTGCTAATGTACAATCCAGCATGGCACGACACTCGGGATGCTAAATTACGTCAGGCAGTCATGCGAGCGTGTACAATAGCCATCTTGGGCTAAAGCGTCTTTCAAGCTCCGTCAATACAAAAAAATGACAATTAATCAGAAATTACGATTAAACGCCACTGTCAGAATTTCTGTATTGAAGGTTCGCGCGGAAATACGATGTCAGCGATAAGCGGATGGAAAGATGATGTCTTGCTCGACAATAACGCTAAAATTATAGCCTGGCCGGATCCGTATGGTCGGCTGAACATCTAAGTTTTTTGAGATGGTTTGTTCGGCCAGACGTCCAAATGACTCCGCAAAATTTCGACGCGCCGCATCCGATGCCGTGTCCTGCGTCGCCAAGGTCGAACTCTCCGGCATGGACGTATCTATGCCGGTACCGATCAATGCGATGAGAGCGGCGGATCCGAACGTCCGCCAGAGATGCCGATCGACCTTGTCCCTGAATCCTGCGTAACCCTCGGTGTCGGTGCCCGCCATCCCGCCGATCTGAAGTGTCGATCCATTTGGAAAGATAAGATCGGTCCAAATCACGAGGACGCGCTGCTGGCCGAACGAGATCTTTGAATCGTAGCGCCCGAAAAGTTTGGCACCTTGCGGGATCAGGAGGCGATAACCCGTGGCACTGTCGTATACATTATGGCTGACCTGCGCGGAAACCCTTCCGGGCAGGTCGGAGTTCACCCCGGTGATCAAGGTTGCGGGGATGACGGAGCCACGCTTCAGCTCGTAGCGCGACAATTGCGGTACGACCTGGTTTGGAAGGTAACCCAGATCCTTGATATCCTGATTGAAGAAGTCTTCCTTGGTGGCCTGCCTATTTGGGTCGCCGGTCTGGCCCAAAAGACCGGACTTCATCGCTGAATCATAGAGTTCAGAGGTGCTGTTCGATGGTTCGCCCACAGGTAGGCGATTGTTTTCCGTGATCTTGGTGGTAGATGCCCCCAGCTCGGAAACGTCGACCGTCAGGGGTGAGTCGAGGGCAGTGGTCTGGGCTTGTAGTCGCGCCATCCTTTGGCGTTGGATCTCACGGAAGTATTGCTCATCCTGTTCCCGTTTCAGCCTTGCTTTCCAATCCTCTTGCTGTTCGATCCTTGAGGGAATGACCGGCCGGACCTCCTCAGGTTCGACGACAGGCTTTTGGCGTTCCGACCCTCGAGTAACCGAAGGGTTTGGCTGGAAGACCTCCTGCTTTTCAGGTTCTCCGATAATGCCGTCGGTAATTCCGCGTTTGAGTTGGTCTCCGAAATTCGTTGCTGGCGTGCTCGATGCGCTATCCAGATCGGCGTCTCGACTGAACGATAGTCCGTGCCACGAAAGGCCGATGATCACTACACCGAAGAACAGGATGACAATGACGATCGCGATCACAATAGGGAGCCGATTGAGCCGGCGCATCCCCTGTTGATTTTGGGCATTGTTGGGTGCGCCGAGCTGAAGTGACTGAGCCATCCTCGTCCGCTCCCTCATTTTCGCTGTATGATGGAAAGGGGGCTGGAAGGCGTCGCCCCACTCGCGGTTGCCGTATAGGCGCGACCAAGTGAAAGCGATGAGGTCGTCAGCTGAGCGAGGATCTGACCGTCAAAGCTGTCAAGCGAATAGGAGACCTGGATCGGCGCCTGGTCCTTGCCGCTCTTCCCGTCTGTGATGACGCTGTAGCCCCAGCCCTTGAGCGCGGCCCCAAGGGCTGTCGCGTATTCCGTGGTGTCCTTGTCAATCTTGATCGCCCTTGTGCGGGCCGATCCGATCTGCTCGGCTAACCGGCTTGCCATATCCCCGGCAATAGCGTCTGCAGCCGGGCCTGTCACCACGACCGGCGTGGAGCTGGTGGTGAGTGGATGGTCGGCTGTCTGGCAGCTCGAGACGAGCACGGCCATGAGGAGGACGAGAGGAGCGAGTTGCATTGGATTATCCCCTGCGCCGAATGGTGATTTTTTGCTGGCGCCGGCCGACCCCTGATATGAGGACCGCTCGCTCCACCGCGTAGTCGACAACCATCATGCCGCTCTTCATCCGATAATTCACGATCCGGTTTTGACCGCCGCTCACCACGAAGAGGACAGGAGCGTCCTGACTTGAGATCGATCTGGGAAACTGGATGTAGGTCTTCTCGCCATCCGAATAAACTCGCTTCGGCTTCCAGGCAGCGCGACCATTTACAGAGTAGGAGAAGTTCAGCTTGTCGGGCGCAGCACCTGGGATGCCGCCGGCCTCCAGCCGCGCATTGATGTCGGCAAGCTTCGTCGAGACGTCCTCTGGATATTCGAATCCGATGCGTGCCATGTACTGGGTCGGATGGGACTTCAGCTGGATATGGTAGGTCCGGCGAGAGGTCGTCACAACCATGGAGGTGACAAGCCCAGCCTCCGAAGGCTTTACGATCAAATGGATAGCCTGCTCGCCGCTTGCTCCCGAAGTCGCCGGTTCGACCTTCCAGCGGACGGTGTCGCCAACGAGGACGTCACGGACGATCTCACCCCCCTGGAGTTCGATGTCGCAAACTTGTAGCGGCGAGCAAATGACGGAGGGCTGGATCTCGCCGAACAGGAACACGACCTTGCCGTCGGATCCAGTTGTCACCAAGCCAGGCGTGCCCCGCCACTTCCTGGATATGCTAGTACCCTTCACCTCGTTTGACGTCATGGATTGCGCGTTCACATCGGCTACCGCGGTTAGCCCTATCATGCAGCCGAGGGCCGCGATCATTCCTGTTCTGGGCATGTGGAGGTTCCTGCTTTTAAAGCTGCGCCGTCCAGTCAAAATCCCGGACATAGAGGCCGATCGGATTGAGGCGGATCGTCGTTTCGTCAAGCGGTGCAGTAAGGGTGACCGTTGCGATGCCGCGGAACCGCCGGGTCGCTGTTTCCTTGCCCTTGCGATCGCGTTCATACTCGGTCCAATCGATCTGGTAGGTCTGGTTGGAGAGCGCCACGATATTGTTGACCTCAATGGCAACGGTTGAAGACTTGGCCTTCTCGAACGGCGAATTGCCGCGAAACCAGGCGTTGATCTTCTGGGTCGATGGATCGGAGATGCGCAAAAGCGCATAGGTGCGGTCGATGTATTGCTTCTGAACCACCGCATCCGGGGTGATCGATCGGAAACTTGTGATGAAATTTGCAAGCGCTGCCCGCACAACGCGGGCGTCAGCATACTCGATCTGCTGCGGGAAGCCGCCCGTTACCGATGCTCCGAGCTTGTCTACTTCAACGATGTAGGGGACAAGCTTGACCTGCGTGCTGAGATACATCGCATAGGAGAAGCCGATCACGGCCATGCTGAGGCCAAGAATGCCGACCATCCGCCAGGCGCGCGCGGCCTGGACATAGGAGCCGTATCGCTCCGTCCACTCCTGTCGTGCGGCTAGATACGGGTTCTCGTAGATGCGGTTCGCGGCCATTCGGCATCCCCTTCTAGATCAAAGTTTGTCGTTGCGCTCTGGAGGTGGCGTCTTTCCGCTGAGCCCGCCGCGACTTTCGTCCAGCTTCGCATTGGCAAGACCGAGGATGGAGCCGGCATAGGCGCCAGGAGAGCCAATAGCTTTTTCCTTGGCTGCTGATCCCAAAGCCTGTCCGGCAGAACCAATTCCAGCGATTGTTCCCCGCATAGCGGCCTCTGCGATTGAAGAGCCCGCGGCTCGGGCTGCGCGACCGGCCGCAAACCCAGCGCTGGCTGCGCCGATAGCAAGAACGACTCCGCCTGCTGCGAAGGATGCCCCCTGTGCGCCGTGCCGGATCGTCTCCATGCCGCTTGAAACAGAAGCCCCTTGAACAACGCCTTGCATGATGTTCGGAACGTACATTGCGATAATGAAAACGACGACGGAGACGCCCGCGATTGAAAGGCTTGTAATGAATTGCTGCTCTGAACCCACCGGGCTTTGTGCAAGGCCGATAAGGACCTGTGAGCCGATTTTGGCTATCATGACCAGCGCCATCAACTTCATGCCAACGCTGAATGCGTAAATGAGATAGCGAATGGTAAAGTCCTTCGTAAAAGAAGATCCGCCGAGGCCGAGCATAATCATGCCCGCGAGCAGGCCAACATACATCTCGATTATAACGGACACGAAGATGGCGGCGACCAGAGAGAAGCAGATCATCACTACCACCATTGCAACTACGGCTGCGACTGCGAGTGCGTTATCCTCGAAGAGGCCGAATTGAACGTGCTCCGACATTTTGCTCGCCACCTCGATTCCGGCATCGAAAATGGCGGCTGGCGACGCCGACACGCCACCCGCCCCGATTTGAAACAGACTGTCGACAACCGCTCTGGCGAATGTCGGTCCCTGGTCTAGAATGAACGCAAAGAAACCAACGTACATGATCCGTCGGACGAGCTCGGCAAACCAACTATCGAGCGACGCGGCCTGAAGGGCTAACCAAACAGCGGCAATGCCTATTTCTATCACCGCCAGGAGCCAAAACAGCGAACGAGCCGCGTCCATTACGGTTGTTTCCCAGCCCTCTGCAGCTGTGACAACCTGGTTTTCAAGTTCGGAGATAACCTGCCCAGATTGAGCGAGCGCAGGCTCCCCTACGAGAACGACGCTCACGGTGGCAGTGGCGAGTACGATATAGAGGATCCGGATCACCAGCGCGGCTCCATCATCTGCCCTGTCGGAATTCCCCGGTTTGCCGGCGCAAAGAACTTTTCTCGACGGACTTGAGCGAGATCCTTGTCTGACTGCTCCGTTTGCAGCCACGTCCCCATCATGGTCATCTGCTGAGAAACCAGGCCGCGAAGCTTTTGCATTTGTGCGACCTGCTGGGCCGCAATCTTATGGCCGACCTGCAGTGCTTTCATCTGTCCGTCAGAGGACTCGGACATGCTCCTGAAAGCAGCCATAGTACTCTCCTCGCTGTCGAATTGATCCGCCGTGAGGCTTGCCGCTTTCAGCGTGCTGGCGATTGTGTTCCGGTTTGTGTCTGACCAGCTCTGGTAGCTTGAGGAAAAGCTCTCGCCCGTGGGGAGATTTTCTTTTAGGTCCACATAGCTTTTGAAGCGTTGCTGCAGGACATCGTCGGCATTGCCCATGGAGAAGGCGATGCCCTGCCCCTGGTCCACGATCGCACGAAGCTGGTTCAGATCACCGGCGACCTGGCCCCAGATGTGATCGGGCAGTTGCGCTGTGTTTTGCAGCATGTTCTCGTAGATCTTCAGTTGGTTGTGGATCTGCTCCGTCAGTTGGCTGATCTGGGTGAGCTGATTGTCCACCTGCAGCCCCGAGCTTTTCAGGAGATCGACGAGCTGAGCGTTGTTGGCGAGCTGGGTCCATTCAGTGGCTGCGCCCGTGGCCGAGCCGGCGTGGACAGTGGTCATGGATCCCAGAACGATCGCCGTTGCGGCGAGCCATTTGTCCACAGTTGAGCAGCGATGTGGCATCGGGAACTCCCCTCGTTTCAAGCCAATGGATTGGCCAGTCTCGGCCATGTTGGGACTTGAGTTCGCGAATGCGCTTCAGGTCCTCTTTTCCCGACGCTCCGACAAAGCTCAGTGCGACGGGACCAAGCGACATGTCGAACAGGCGTCGACCATCGGGTGTGGCAATATAATACTCTCGCTTTGGGGTCGCACTGGAGACGATCTCGATCTGGCGTTCGTTGAAGCCAATGCGCTCATAGAATTCCCGGGTTCCCGGCTCACGAGCAGCGCCGTTAGGCAAGCAGATCTTGGTCGGACAGGATTCCTTCAAGACATCGATGATCCCGGACCGTTCGGCGTCGGAAATCGACTGCGTAGCGAGGACGACCGCGCAATTTGCCTTGCGAAGGACTTTCAACCATTCCCTGATCTTGGCTCGAAACACCGGATGACCGAGCATCAACCAGGCCTCGTCCAGGAGGATGAGGCTCGGAGATCCGTCGAGACGCTTCTCGATCCGTCGGAACAGGTAGGTAAGCACCGGCACGAGGATGCGTTCGCCGAGGTTCATGAGTTGCTCGATCTCGAAGCACTGGAAAGCCCTCAGTGTGAGCCCATCCTCTTCCGCGTCTAGCAACTGGCCCATAGGTCCATCGACGGTGTAGTGATGGAGGGCATCCTTGATCTCGCGCAGCTGCACGCCACTGACGAAGTCTGACAGGGATCGACCGGGTGCCTTGGCCATCAAGCCAATCTGACGAGAGATGGCGTTTCGATGGTCAGGTGTGATCGTTACCTCCTGGAGAGCAACGAGCATCTCAATCCACTCGGTTGCCCATGCACGATCTCCGTCGGTACAGAGATCGAAAAGAGGACAGAACGCCAGCCCCCTCCCCTCCTCCGACGCATCCCCTCCCACTTCATAGTGATCGCCACCGCACGCCAGTGTGAGCGGTAGAAGGGAGTTACCTTTGTCGAAGACGAAGATCTGGGCGAATTCATACCTCCGGAACTGCGCTGCGATCAGTGCGAGCAGCGTGGACTTTCCCGATCCGGTCGGACCGAAGATCAGGGTATGGCCGACGTCATCGGCGTGCAGGTTCAGCCGAAATGGTGTCGATCCGCTGGCGACCTGCATGAGCGGAGGCGAGTTAGCCGGATAAAACGGACAGGGTGCGATCGGGCTGCCGGACCATACCGAGTTCAACGGGATGAGATCGGCGAGATTGCAGGTATTGATCAGCGGTTCCCGGATGTTGCAGTACCAGTTCCCTGGCAGGCTGCCGAGAAAGGCATCTGTCGCGTTGAGCGTTTCGATGCGGGCGCCGAAGCCCTCGGCTTGAACCAGACGTCGGAGTGCCTCGGCATTATTCTGCAACGTCTCCCGATCCTCATCGAAGAGGATCACGACCGGTGTGTAGTAGCCGTATGCCACCAGTTGGGACGATGCTTGGGCGATCGCGTCCTCGGTTTCGGCGACCATGGTCATGGCGTCCTGATCGAGCGACCGGCTCTGGGTCTGGAATAACTGGTCGACGAAGGGGCGCACCTTCTGTTGCCACTTCTTACGGGTTCGCTCGAGCTTTTGCCGCGCCTCTTCGGCATCGAGAAAAATGAAGCGCGATGACCAGCGGTAGGTCAGTGGCATCAGGTCGAGGCTGTTCAGGATGCCGGGCCAGCTCTCGGCCGGTAAGCCGTCGATCGCGACCACGCCCAGGAAGCGGCTTTCGACTTTTGGTGTTAGCCCGTGCTCCAGCTCGGCGGTTGCGATCCAGTCCAGATACATGGGAACATCGGGGAGCCGGATCGGATGATTTTCACCGGTAATACAAAAGCGGATGAATTGAAGAAGCTCGTCGTAGCGAGCGATCCTGTCCCCTCCTCGCTCGGAAACAGCGCGCGTTTCCATCCGCCTGATCGAGATGGCATTGGACAGATACTGCTCAATCTCCCGAATGGCGTCCCTGAAGACAAGGAGCACGGTGTCGGCATAGGACTTCTTACGGCTCTCCTTGTCGGAGTAGACGTATTTGCTAAGTGTGGCCTTCCTGGATTCTAGGGGCCGGTAGGTCAGGACCAAAGCGTGCGTGCTCTCGAAATGACCTTGGCTTCGGCCAAAATGCGCGCGCCTTTCCTCATCGATTGCCAGGGTGACCGGATCCGGAAAGTGGCATCGATCCTCTGACGGATAGTCGATGGTTGGGATTCGTATGGCCTCGACCTGGATCATCCATCCGCTGCCAAGCCGCGATAGGATCGCGTTGATCTGACGCGAAAGCTCATTGCGCTCCAGGTCCGTCGCGCTTTCCGAGTCCGGGCCGGCAAAATACCAGGCAGCCATAAGGCTCCCGTCCTTGAGAAGCAGGATGCCGTTGTCGATCAGGCCGGCATACGGCACCAGATCCGCGAAGGATGGACCGCTGTCGCGGAAGCGACTGAGTTTTGCCATTGCCGTTTCCTTAGAACTTGCGCCACGGTGACGCGGTAGGCCTGTAGTGTGGTTTGTAGGATATGTGCCGCACGTACACTTTCCGCATCAGCGGATCGGCCTTTGCCATCATGCGAAGAATACCAACGAGAACGAACCAGACGGCCGCTCCGAAAAGCGCGGAGTAGATAGTCAGGACAACGAAGATCAAAATGACAGCCGCGAGACCTGTGAGCAGCACCAGCTCTCGATCGGCGCCCATGAGCAGGCTCGGGCGTGACAGCGCCCGGTGAATGCGATTTCGGCGCAGTCCAGATCCGGATAGATAGTCAGCCATTGGTGTCCTCCCCAGCCGCGAAGGGTTGAGGGGAGGTCAGTTCGTCGGGTAGACCAATCGACGCGCCTGTCGCACCGAACAGTCCGACGATGGCAGTGGCGCCGAGAAGGATACCTGCCACCAGCACCACATAAACCAGCCGACGTGCGAAGTCGTTCAGCTCACCGCCGAAGATCAGCATGCCGCCGGCAATCGCGACGGCGGCCAATGCGATGTAGCCAGCAACCGGGCCTGTGATCGACTCTTGGATCTGTTCGAGCGGGCCTTCCCATGGAAGGCTGCCGCCGGAACTTGCGGACACCGGGAATACGGAAGCGAGGAAGATCGGAGTGGCGACGAGCAAAACGGCTGCAATGGACTTGTCAGGCGACATGGCGCGCTTCCTGTTCTGCTGTGAGCTGATCGGAGTGGATTTCGTATTGGTCGTCGCCGAACCGCTCGACATGGATGACGTCGCGGACCCGCCGGCCGCGGGACGTACGTTCGATGGAGACGATCAGGTCAACCGCCTCGCCGATTACCTCGCACATGGGCTGCTGGCTGGCTTCGGCAGTCAATTGTTCCAGGCGACGAAGTGCTGAGGTGGCGGTATTCGAGTGGATCGTCGCTACACCGCCAGGATGGCCTGTGTTCCATGCCTTCAGGAGGGTCAGAGCAGCACCATCGCGAACCTCGCCCACCACAATTCGGTCGGGACGCAACCGCATCGTGCTTTTCAGCAAACGGGCCATATCGACCGTATCGCTTGTATGGAGGAGTACCGCGTTCTCTGCAGCGCACTGGATTTCTGCTGTATCCTCCAGGATGACCAGGCGGTCTTCAGGAGCGACACTAACGATCTCGTTGATCACGGCATTTGCAAGCGTCGTCTTGCCCGAGCCGGTCCCGCCGGAAATGATGATGTTGAGGCGTGCCTCTAAAGCGCTGCGAATGGTACCAGCCTGGATCTCCGTCATGACGCCGGTGCGGACATAGTCATCGAGAGGGATCAGGCGTGAGGCCCTCCGGCGGATAGTGAAGGCGGGCTTGGTGACTATCGGGGGCAGCAAGCCCTCAAAGCGATGCCCGCCGATAGGAAGTTCGCCCGAAATGATTGGCTGATCGCTGTCGACTTCCGATTGGAGCGCATGTGCCACCGTGCCAATGACAGTTTCCGCGGCGGCGGATGACATTTCCCCCGCAGGGGCGACACCATGGCCAAGACGTTCGATGAACAGCTTCCCATCGGGATTGAGCATGATCTCGGCGACATTACTGTCGTCGAGCGCAGCGCAGAGTTGATCGCCGAGCGCCTCCTGGAGTTTGCGAACAAGCCTGGGGTGGGAACGAAGCTGTGTCACGCACCTCTCCTTTTGTGGCTGGCTGACGGGGGAGTTGATAAGCCTGCATTCGTCGTCTGGCGGAGCCGCAAGCCGAGGCAGGAAAGCCTCCTGCCGAACCAGAGGTCGCTGGCCGTCGCATTTGCGCGCGATTTGTCGCTCGGGGATGCCGGCAACTCGGGTGAGTGTCGTTTCCCGGGGAGAGCTTCTCCCTCCTCTTCATGGATAGTACTAAAGCGGAAGCGAGAACCGATCACCTGGCGCGCTGCGCCGACCGCCGGGTCGTGGACGCAGTTGGCGTGAACATGGCCTTTGGAGCCGTTGGCAACGCCAGCTTTCCAGCCGATACGGACGGGACCCAACTCAACTCCGAGATAGAAATGATTGAGGAGTAAGTGGGCTTGCCCGACATTTGTCGGGGTCGAGATCGCAACACCCTGCATGAATTTCTCCGCCTTGGTTTGTTGGCGGAGATTTCAACACAGACGGGAATCAGGCGACAGTTGTAGAATCCTACAAGCTTCTATCGGGTGAGTCGGACCCTCATTGTCATCCACGGTAAACGGAGCGGCCAGGTAGTGGCTAAAACACTCACGGTATAATTGTAGGATTCGCCGTAAAACAGACCGTGAACGTAGGAGAGGGAATGGTTCTCTAACATTATGAAAAGTCGGTTACATTCTAATTGGCTTTGATGTTCCAGGCCTTTTTGGTTAACCGGGCATTAACCAAAAAGGCCTTGCCCAAACGGCAGAATCGACGCTTACTGTTGGTGGCGAAACTATTCGGGTTTCGCGAAAAATATCGCCACTGGCATGGAATGGGTTTTGAGATGGCGAAAACCGCCGCAAAAGCAGCGCCTGTACTCGAAGGATTGACTGCTCTGTTGGAGCGCCACGCGGACGCTCTCTCCAGCCAGCTTCAGGCACATCACATCAAGGTTTTCCCGCCTACAGCCGAAAAAGGGATTCGTACATTTGGGCCGTCAGAGGCATCAAAACTGCTTGGAGTCGGCGAGTCATACTTGCGGCAGACCGCGTCAGAGATGCCAGAGTTGAATGTCAGTATGAGCCCTGGTGGCAGACGCATGTTCTCCATCGAGGATATCCATGCTCTTCGCAAGCATATGGACCTCGTGGGTCGCGGAAGCAGGCGCTATCTACCGCACCGTCGCGATGGTGAGCAGCTCCAAGTTATATCTGTGATGAATTTCAAAGGTGGTTCCGGCAAGACCACCACCGCCGCGCATCTTGCGCAGTATCTCGCTATGCGTGGATATCGGGTCCTGGCGATCGATCTGGATCCACAAGCCAGTCTTTCCGCTCTTTTTGGCAGCCAGCCAGAGACTGATGTTGGTCCGAACGAAACGCTTTACGGCGCAATCAGATACGATGAAGAGCGGGTCCCGATCGAGCAAGTTGTCAGAGGCACATATATTCCTGACCTGCACCTGATACCGGGTAATCTGGAACTGATGGAGTTTGAGCACGATACGCCGCGTGCACTGATGAAGCGGAAGGAAGGCGATACGCTCTTTTACGGACGGATCAGTCAAGTGATCGAGGATATCGCGGACAACTACGATGTCGTTGTGATCGACTGCCCTCCACAGCTCGGTTACCTGACGCTGTCGGCTTTGACGGCTGCGACCTCCATTCTTGTCACTGTTCATCCTCAGATGTTGGACGTGATGTCGATGAATCAGTTCCTGGCTATGACATCCAACCTGCTGCGCGAAATCGAGAATGCCGGTGCTCAGTTCAAGTTCAATTGGATGCGTTATCTGATCACCCGGTTCGAGCCAAGCGACGGTCCACAGAATCAGATGGTCGGGTATTTGCGCTCGATCTTCGGCGAGAATGTGCTCAATTTCCCAATGCTGAAGACCACGGCTGTTTCGGACGCGGGCCTGACCAATCAAACGCTCTTCGAAGTTGAGCGCAGTCAGTTTACTCGATCGACCTACGATCGCGCCTTGGAGGCGATGAACGCGGTAAATGACGAAATTGAAAGCCTGATCAAGAAAGCATGGGGTAGATCCACATGAGCAGGAAACACATTCTTGGCGTTGCCACAGACGTCGCTGAAACACAGTCTGCTGACAACCGGGCGGCAAAAAGTCGGTCCTTGCCACTTATCGGTGTCGCCCGACGGGAGCGTGATCCCGCGACGAAGCTGACCGCCAATATCGGCAACGCACTGCGTGAGCAGAATGATCGCCTCGGCCGCGCTGAAGAGATAGAGCGTCGCCTGGCTGAAGGCCAAGCTGTAATTGAGCTGGACGCCTCAACGATTGAGCCATCGTTTGTGCAGGATCGCATGCCGGGTGATATCGATGGACTTGTGTCCTCAATCCGGGAGCAGGGTCAGCAGGTTCCCATTCTTGTCCGTCCTCATCCTGAGGGATCCGGGCGATATCAGGTAGCGTTTGGCCACCGTCGATTGCGCGCTGTGTCAGAGCTCGGTCTTCCGGTCAAGGCGGTAGTGCGCGAGTTGACGGACGAGCAACTTGTTGTTGCGCAAGGACAAGAGAACAATGAGCGGGAAGATCTCACCTTTATCGAAAAGGCCCGATTTGCCTACCATCTGAATAAAAAGTTCCCACGAGAGGTCGTCATTGCGGCGATGTCTGTCGACAAGAGCAACTTGTCGAAAATGCTTTTACTCGTCGATGCGCTCCCCTCTGATCTCATCGATGGGATTGGCGCGGCGCCCGGTGTCGGACGACCGAGCTGGCAGCAGTTGGCGGAACTCGTCGAAAAGGCACCTTCTCCGTCAGATGCATCACGATATGTGATGTCTACCGAGGTACAGGCTCTGCCGTCAGCGGAACGCTTTAAGTCCGTAGTTGCCTATCTTAAGCCTCAGCGGATCGCGCGCGGACTTCCGCAGGTCATGTCGGCGCCTAACGGTGACAGACTTGCGCAGGTGACTCAGAGCAAGGTCAGACTCGAAATCGTAATCGACAAAAAGGCGACGCCGGACTTCGCGACGTTCGTCCTCAATCGCTTGCCGGCGCTCTACGAGGAGCACCGTGTGAAAAATAAACGGAAAAACGGAGAGTAAGCCGGGAAAAGAAAAAGGCCCCCAACGGTTGTCCGTGGAAGCCCTTCTCGATGTCTAGCAGCTTGAGAATCGCATTTCCATGAAACCTCGTCAAGAGTCTTGGCACCGTTTCGGTGAGCGGATTTCTTTTGCCTTCTGAAAGGTGAGAGACGATGCAAACGGGAAATGTAACGACGCCTTTTGGGCGGCGGCCGATGACGCTTGCGCTTGCGCGGCGTCAGGTTGCACTAGCCGATATAAAACAGGGAAAGACGGCGGATAAGTGGAAGGTCTTCCGGGATGCTTCCGCCGCGATGAACGTCCTTGGGATACAGTCCAACAGCCTTGCTGTCCTCGACGCATTGTTGAGCTTCTATCCCCATAATGAGTTGCGACAGGACGCGAAGTTGATCGTCTTTCCGTCAAACGCACAACTCTCGCTGCGAGCTCATGGCATGGCCGGGGCGACTTTGCGCAGGCACATTGCAGTGTTGGTGGAAGCGGGTTTGATCGTTCGCAAGGATAGCGCTAACGGCAAGCGGTACGCTCGGAAGGACCAAGCTGGGGAGATCGAGAACGCGTTCGGCTTTGACCTGTCTCCGCTGCTTGCGCGCAGCGAGGAGCTTGCCATGCTGGCGCAGCAGGTCATGGCTGAGCGCGCAGCCTTGAGGAACGCAAAGGAGGCTTTGACGATTTGCCGCCGGGACGTCAGGAAGCTCATTACCGCCGCCATGGAAGAGGGCGCGGATGGTGACTGGCAGGCCGCAGAGGAGGTTTACGTCGCACTCGTGAGCCGAATCCCGCGCGTCCCCACGCTCGACGCTATCAAGGCGACCCTGGACGAAATGCAGCTGCTTCAGCAAGAGGTCGTTAATCGCTTGGAAATCCAGCAGTTTCCAGAAAATAATAGCACCAATGCCGCTCATACTGAGCGCCACATACAGAATTCAAAATCCGAATCTCCTAATGAACTTGAACCATGCTCTAGAAACGAGCAGGGCGCGAAGCCGAGTATTATAAGCCAGACGAGGAGCGAGCCGATAAAGGCACTTCCGCTCAGTATGGTGCTTCGTGCTTGTCCAACAATTGCCGACTATGGGCCGGGCGGCACGATCGGAAGTTGGCGGGATCTGATGTCGGCAGGTGTGGTCGTTCGCTCTGTGCTGGGAGTGAGCCCTTCAGCTTACCAGGATGCCTGCGAAGCCATGGGACCTGAAAACGCTGCAACAGCTATCGGCTGCATCTTGGAGCGAATGAATACAATCAACTCGGCGGGAGGGTATCTGAGGGATCTGACCCGACGGAGCGAGCGTGGAGAGTTCTCACTGGGCCCGATGGTCATGTCATTGTTGAAGGCAAACGGACAGGAGAGCATGAGGGCTGGGGGCTAGCATCGCCTGCATGTCTGCGACTAGGATAAATATCGCAGCAGGGCCCCGGGGTATTCGTCAAGGCAATGCTCCAGAGTTTTATAGACGCCCTTGCCCGCCTGATCTTTCCTTGGGAGGTGAGATGCCCTTAGCTTCAAGCCGAACCTGGCAGCACGGGGCGATCGGATCCTTACGATCAGGAGGGATAGTCCAAACGTGCGGTAGAAAGTCTGGCCTGGTGGGAAGTCTGAGATTGGCGAGCTGTATGTGAACAAGGGCGGCCTCGACGGCCGCCCTTGTATGCCAATCATTTATTAGATGCGCGGTTCAGTACGATATCGACCGCGCTCGGCCGCTATTTGATCCGTTGTGTACGGCTCAGACGTCTGATCGAACCGTGTCCAGCCATCGTTGCTGTACGCGGCGCGACGTTCGGCAAGGTCAACTGCACGCGAACGGCTGAGAATGGCCTCCGAGGCAGCAACCTTGTCTTCGTCCACCTTGGCAACGACCAACGAGCCGCCGCGGCGCACACCCTCGGCATAAAGATGGGCGTCATTCTCAGACACGCCGGATTCGATCATTGCACCGACGATACCGCCTGCGGCGCCACCAGCGACGGCCCCTGCAACAGCGCCCGCAGCGGTTGCAGCAAGCCAGCCAGCAGCCACGACCGGGCCAACGCCTGGAATAGCAAGCAACCCAAGGCCTGCAAGGAGGCCGCCGGCACCACCAGCAGCGGCACCAATACCGGCACCAGTGCCCGCGCCCTCAGCGGCGTTATTGCCCTGACCTTCGACGTCTTCCTTGCCGTCCTTGTGGGAGACAATGCTAATGTCGTCGGAAGACACACCAGCGTCTTCAAGAGCCTTAACGGCTGCGCGCGCGTCGTCGTAGCTGTCGAAAAGTCCTGTAACCGTTCTCATGGGAAGTCCTCTTAGTTATTGTTATTGTTGTCGTTTTCGCTTATTTTGCGGTTACTGGGCCATTGTGATGTTGCCTTGGAAGTCGAGTGCCACATTGCCGTGTTTCCCGTCCTTCGTACCCATGGCACGCCATATGCCCTGGTCGTCGAGCTTGAGACCCGACACTTCGGTGTAGCCAGCTTCCTCGATGCGGGACTTTGCCTGCGCTTCGGTGAAGCTATTCTTTCCAGCAACCGGAGCGCCGGGATTGGTTTCGCCGGAGGTATTCACCGCAGGGGTTGTCTGCGACGTCTTGGGCGTCTCGCTTTGAGCGAAGGCCGCAGACGTCGAGAGAAGAATGGCTGCAAGGCCAAAAGTGAATTTTTTCATGGTGTTCCTCCAATTCTGCAGTCAGTTTCGAATGCGCGCTGAATAACCCATTGGAGGACGGTTTGTTCCGAAGTCGACATCGCCTCGGATCTTATCCGCAGACGAATTTCGATCTCCACGGTTGACCCCTCGTCACCAGGTTCGGGTCAAATGTCCGGTGAGCTGCATTTCGACGAGTGATCTGGCGGTGCCTTGATACGACCCCCCAAATTTATCGGTTGGGGCATCGGGGTCCCCTCTCCTTCCGCCTAGTTTTAACCCGGCAGGCGAATAGCTTGTATCCTCCGGAGTTCGAGTGCTCGGGTGTAGCCATGCCGGGGTTCGACAAACGCTTGGCTCCTGCAGTGGCAACATAACGTCCGGGATACTCTCGCGACGCACAGCCTGAAGCACACCGGATCCACGCGCGGGGGAGCTGCGCTATTGAGGGACGCCGGATCGTGCAGTACTCGGCGACAGGATAAGGCATATTTCTCGTGGCCGCTTAGTCACCGCCTGTGATCATAGGTCGCTGGGTTGAGATGGCGGAGTTTAGAAGAGGCTAATGAATGTCGTGCCTTTAAAAATATAACCTATTGTTTTGATGGCGTGTTTGGAAGAGCGCCATTTAGGCATGGCGCGAAGATAGAGGTGGCAACAACGCGTGGTTGCGGTACTCTGCGGGAGGAGCTCGTTTACATGCACGTCAGGCATGTGCCGTATTCCAAACTTTTGCGCTCCTCAAGCTGTATACTACGGGTCCCCTCCCCTCCCCTCCCCTCCCCTCCCCGTCAAGTTCGGTCGTTACTCATTCAAAATTAGCAGGAACTTATGGAGGCTAACATGAAGCCATGTCTATCCCGTACAGCAGTCCATGCCAGCGCAGCTCGGACTGGGGATGGCTGTCTTTCCCGCTGAGGAGCACTTCATCGAAACGACCGTGAAGCGCAAGTGGTACTGGTATTTCGATATCGTACGAAACTGGCGTCGAATGGAATCGATACGTCGGCCCGTCGACGATCCGGAGATCTCTCAGCGAATTGAAACTTTCATGCGCGCGCGCGCGAGAGAGAGAGAGAGAGAGAG
>NZ_JAJAWH010000027.1 GCF_020531965.1 Pseudorhizobium xiangyangii
CGACAAGATCGACGAGAACCTCAAGACGGCGATGGCTGCCTAAGTCATCAAAATCGGCTAGTATCGGAACGGCGGGGAGCAATCTCGCCGTTTTTCGTTGCAGGGGAATTCGATGAGCGTTGCAATTCGACCGTTGGATCTGACAGACCGCGCGGCCTGGGAGCCGCTCTGGCGAGCCTACCAGCGCTTCTATGACGTCGAGATCTCGCAAGGGACGACCAACGTCACCTGGGCTCGTTTCCACGATCCTGCCGAACCGATGTACGCGTTCGGCGCCTTTGACGCCGATGGCCAGATGGTGGGTATCGTCCATGCCATCCTTCACCGCTCCACCTGGTTGGCGGACTGCACCTGCTACCTTCAGGATCTCTATGTCGATGGAAGCCGTCGCGGACGACGGACCGGTGAGGCTTTGATCGATACCGTTGCCGACTTCGCCCGAGCAAACAAGGCGGGGCGATTGTACTGGCTGACCCAGGAAAGCAATGTCACCGCCCGGCGACTTTACGACCGTATCGCGCAGGCTTCGGGTTTCGTGCAGTATCGCAAGCAGCTATGAGCTGCAGTTTCGCTCAGGGCTGTTCAAAGGAACATGGAGGGAGCGCATATGGAGAAGGCAGTATCTGACGATCTGGTGCTCTACACCAACCCGATGTCCCGTGGGCGAATCGCACGATGGATGCTGGAAGAAGTCGGCATCCCCTATCGCCGGAAAATCCTGACATTCGGCGGCACGATGAAGGCGGATGACTATCGGCAGCTGAACCCGATGGGCAAGGTCCCCACCATCGTCCATGGAAAGAACGTGGTCAGCGAGTGCGCCGCGATCTGCGCCTATCTGGCCGATGCGTTTCCTCAGGCCGGCCTTGCGCCACCGCCGAGAGAGCGTGCCGACTATTACCGATGGATGTTCTTCGCTGCCGGACCGGTGGAAGCTGCGGTGGGCAACAGGACCCTCGGCTTCCAGGTCCCGCCGGATCGCGAAGGCATGATCGGCTACGGCAGTTACGAGGATGTTCTCGACGCGCTGCAGAAGGCCGTTTCCGGAAAATCCTACATCGCCGCAGACTATTTCACCGCTGCCGACGTTTACGTCGGTGCGCACCTGTCATGGGGCATGCAGTTCGGCTCTATCGAGGAGCGCCCCGGTTTCCGTGAATATATGGAGCGGATGACATCACGCCCAGCGGCCTTGCGCGCCAACGAGCTGGACGATGCGGACATGAAGGAGCTTCAGGCCGACTGATTCTCAGCTGCCGAAATTCCACGGGAAGCGTCGCAACAAAAAAGGCCGGGCATTGCCCGGCCTTTTTGATTCGTATCGAAGCGAGGTTACTCGGCGCTGTCGTCAGCGGCCTTCTTCTTCGGGGCAGCCTTCTTCTTCGGAGCCGAAGCCTCTTCAGCGGCCTCGTCCTTTGCCGCGGCCTTCTTCTTCGGCTCGGCCTTCTTCTTGGCAGGCTTATCCGCAGCTTCGTCCTCGTCCTGTGCCATCAGCTCTTCCTTGGTCACCGTCTTGTCGGTGACGTTGACTTCGGAGAGCAGCTTGTCGACGACCTTCTCTTCGAAGATCGGCGCGCGAAGCGAAGCGGAAGCGCCGGGAGTGTTGCGGAAGAAATCTAGGATTTCCTTCTGCTGGCCCGGGAACTGCTGCAACTGCGCGAACAGGGCGCGCTGCATTTCTTCCTCGGTAACCTCTACACCGGCCTTTTCGCCGATTTCGGAAAGAACCAGGCCAAGGCGGACGCGGCGTTCGGCAAGCTTGCGATATTCTTCGCGTGCTTCCTCTTCCGTGGTGTCCTCGTCTTCGAAGGTCTTGCCCGACTGGGCAAGATCAGTGTTGATCTGGCGCCAGATGTTTTCGAACTCGGCATCGACGAGGCCCTGCGGCGAGTCGAACTTGTACATCTCGTCCAGCTGGTCGAGGATCTGACGCTTGACCTTCTGGCGAGTGACGTTGCCATACTGGCCTTCGATCTGACCGCGAACGATTTCCTTGAGCTTGTCGAGCGACTCGATGCCCATCTTGGTGGCCAGTTCGTCGTTCAGCTCGATTTTTGCCGGAGCAGCTACTTCCTTGACGGTGACGTCGAAGGTGGCTTCCTTGCCAGCGAGGTTCGCAGCCGGATAGTCGGACGGGAACGTCACGGTGATGGTCTTTTCGTCACCAGCCTTGGCGCCGACAAGCTGGTCTTCAAAGCCAGGAATGAACCGGCCCGAGCCAAGAACGAGTTCGGCATCGTCTGCAGCGCCGCCGTCAAAGGCTTCGCCATCGACCTTGCCGAGATAGTTCATGGTCACGCGGTCGCCGTCGGCGGCCTTGCCCTTCTTCGTTTCGAAGGTACGTGCGCTTTCGGCGATCTTGGAGATCTGCTCGTTGACCTCGTCCTCGGAAACTTCGACCACTTCGCGAACGACCTTGATGCCGTCCGTGGACTTCAGTTCGATAGCCGGGATCACTTCGTAGGAGAACGTGAACTCGAAATCAGCCTCAGCCGACAGGATCTTCTCGGCTTCCGCCTCGTCCTCGGTCATGGTGATGGACGGCTGCGTTGCCGACTTCTCGCCACGTTCGGAAAGGATCTTCGTCGGGCGCTCGCGGACGATCTCGTTGACCAGTTCAGCCATGATCGACTTGCCGTACATCTTCTTGAGATGCCCGACCGGGACCTTGCCTGGACGGAAGCCGTTGATGCGAACCTTATCCTTGGCTTCGGCGAGGCGCACATTCATCTGCGCTTCCATGTCCTTGGCCGGGATGACAACCTTGATTTCGCGCTTCAGCCCTTCAGCGAGCGTTTCGGTAACCTGCATTTTAAAACCTTCATATCGTGGCGGCGGTGCTCAGACAGCCGTTGGTTTTCGATGAGCACGACGCCGGAACCTGAGTGACCGGCCGCGACTTCTGCAACGCTGAATCTCTAGCCGAAACCGGCTCCCGATCCTGCCCTTGCGGCTCTGGTGCGGGTAGAGAGACTTGAACTCCCACGCCTTGCGGCACCAGAACCTAAATCTGGCGTGTCTACCAATTTCACCATACCCGCGCTCCAGCCGCTTCAAACCTCGCAAGGAGGCCTTCGGAGCGCGCGTCTCTATATCACCCGTTTTTTCCCGCGCAAAGGGAAAATGAAGGCTTTGCGACACGCATTTCGCATGGCTGAAGGCACCGGGGCCAAGAGCGACACTAGAACAAGGTTAACGCGTTGTTTACTTTCTGTATATAAGATGTCTCTAAATTTTATTGGAACTTGAGCGTTCGTGTGCAGTTGGATGCTCAATTCAAGTTCGACAGCACACCCCTCCTCCCCAGGTGCTGTCGAAATGCCGGCGCTGCCCCATGCCGCCGGCCGTTGCAAATAGCGCTCGCCGGACCCTCCCTCGGCGGGCGCTATTTTATTTCCCTCCCTTGCTGGCTGCCTATCAATCGCTCACCGTGCCTCAAAGAGATGCATCTGACGCATAGGTGGCATACGCCTTTGGCGCTGTTCTCGGTGTGCGGCGCACCATATAGAACGGCTATCAAATCAGGCCAGCGCCTAGAGGCAGCCGGCGAAGAGCCAAAAGGGCAAGACCATGAACATCGCACGCAAACTCAGCAACTGGCGCAAGTATCGCGAGACGGTCACTGAGCTCGATCGCATGACCGACCGCGAACTGAACGATCTCGGCATCGGCCGCGGCGATATCCGTCGCGTTGCGCGCACGGCCGTTGGCTTCTGATAGCCACTTACATGCCTTCCAAAAAAACGCCCCGTTCGGGGCGTTTTTTTATTGTCGTATCAGCAATCTGGACTGCCCATTTAAGCGGCGTCGCCTTTATCTTGGTCAACCCCCTGCACAAACGCATGGCAGTCGCACAAATTCTGCACTGCACAATCTTATTATTCAGGCGTATAAGTTCCTCATCGCCGAACGAGATCGGCATAAACACTTGAGGAACTAAGATGAACCCGCTCCGCTTTGCCCAGAACTGGCTCAGCTACCGTCGCACGGTCAACGAACTCGGCAACCTGTCCAACCAGGCACTCAACGACATTGGCCTGACCCGCTACGACATCCGTCACGTCGCTGCTCGTTCCTTCCGTTGATTGCCCGGTGGGCGCGGCACAGTCCGCGACCAGGCATCAGTGGAAGAACAGCAAGACTTGATATCAGGGGCACCCATTGGGTGCCTTTTTGATTCCTGTCCGGCGGCAGCCGTGATAAGAGCGCCGCATGACTGACAGAACATTTTCCCCCATTCACATCATCGGCGGCGGCCTGGCCGGCTCGGAAGCCTCTTGGCAGATCGCGCAGGCCGGCGTACCCGTTATTCTTCATGAAATGCGCGGGGTGCGCGGCACAGATGCGCACAAGACCTATGGCCTTGCCGAACTCGTCTGCTCCAATTCCTTCCGCTCCGACGACGCATCGGCGAACGCCGTCGGCGTCATCCATGCGGAAATGCGGTTGGCAGACTCCCTGATCATGGCATGCGCCGATCGCAACCAGGTCCCGGCCGGCGGCGCGCTTGCCGTGGACCGCGACGGGTTCTCCGACGCTGTCACGAAGGCAATTTCGGAGCATCCGTTGATCACCGTGGTTCGCGAGGAGGTTGATGGCCTTCCGCCCAGCGAGTGGGATCTTGCGATCATCGCGACCGGGCCCCTCACCTCGCCCTCGCTTGCCGCTGCGATCCAGGCGGAAACCGGCGAAGATTCGCTGGCATTCTTCGACGCCATCGCACCGATCGTCTACCGCGAGTCCATCAACATGGATATCTGCTGGTATCAGTCGCGCTATGACAAGGTCGGTCCGGGCGGCACCGGCAAGGACTATATCAACTGCCCCCTGGATGAGGCCCAGTACAATGCCTTCATCGACGCGCTGACGGCCGGCGACACGGTCGGTTTCAAGGAATGGGAAGGCACGCCCTATTTCGACGGCTGCCTGCCTATCGAGGTGATGGCCGAGCGCGGACGCGAGACCCTGCGACACGGACCGATGAAACCCATGGGCCTCACCAATGCCCATAACCCGACAGTCAAAGCCTATGCGGTGGTGCAACTGCGCCAGGACAATGCGCTCGGCACGCTCTACAACATGGTCGGCTTCCAGACGAAGCTGAAGTACGGAACGCAGGCCGAGATCTTCCGGATGATCCCGGGACTGGAAAACGCCGAATTCGCGCGGCTCGGCGGCCTGCACAGGAACACGTACATCAACTCGCCGACGCTGCTCGACAAGACGCTGACGCTGAAAAGCAGGCCGGGCCTGCGATTCGCCGGCCAGGTGACGGGTTGTGAGGGCTATGTCGAAAGCGCTGCCATCGGCCTGCTGGCGGGACGTTTCGCCGCCGCCGAGCGCAAGGGTGAGCAGCTTGCGCCGCCGCCTGCCACGACGGCGTTCGGATCGCTTATCGGCCATATCACCGGCGGCCATCTCACGTCAGACGACGAGCCGGGCAAACGCTCCTTCCAGCCGATGAACATCAATTTCGGACTGTTCCCCGACCTGGAACCCGGTTCGATCGTCAAGCCGGATGGAATCAAGCGCTTCCGCGGCAAGGACAAGACGATCATGAAGAAGCAACTGATGTCTGCACGGGCACTGCGTGACTGCGCTTCCTGGCTCGGCCTCCCCGCAAGGGAAGTTCAGGCGGACGCTTCTTCCGCTGCTGCGTCCTTGTCGGCAGAACTCACGTAGTTCCCAAGCAGCCATAGGGAGACTTCGGCGGCTTCCGCTTCGCTTCTGAAGATGAACACGCCGTTGTTGCTCGGCGCGTCGAGAAACTCGGCGGAAAACCCCTTCGGGTCCGGCAGCCCCTGGACCCGAACCCGCCCGGGCCTGATCATATGGCAGGCATAGTGCTTGGCATGGCTGCGCATGATGCCTGCCTTTTCGTTATGCCACCGTACGAAGATCGACCGTCCGTCCGCTGTCGCGTGCAGTTGCCGGATCGCCTCGCCCGGAAAGGCCCGACCGAGCTCCAGAATGGCAAAGCCGAAATCGTACACGCCGTCTTCATCGCCACGGCGGCGCGCCATTCTGACCGTGTAATAGGCGAACAGCACCACAAGTCCGAAGACGATAGACCAGACGATGACGGAATTCACGCTGCAACTCCCAGCTTAGAGACCAGCTTCGCCCATAGCCGCTGAGCCTTGCGCGAATGTGGACTCCCGTCAGAAGCGCTGCAGAAACTGCGCCTTCATCAGGCGGAGCTGGCGGCGCCACTGGGGTGGCTGGATGTCATGGTCGAGAACCGCTGCACGCTCCTTCAGTGCTCGTCCGAGAACCGGTTCGACGAGCGCCACTGGAAGGAATGCGGGAAACAGCGCTTTCGGTACGCTGCCCGCCCGCCTGGCCTTGGAAAGATGCTCCAGGCCAAGCCCGGCAAATCCCTCGATTGCTGCAGATATCCGATCTCGCTCGTCCCCGGCAAGGAAGGCGTCACGGTCGAGCCCGGTGGCCGCCAGGATATCCAGTGGCACGTGGAGTTGGCCGCGCCGTCGATGCAGCGGCAAGAGAAGAATGAGGCCCGCAATCGACTGCGCAACGCCCGCATGGCCCGCCGCTTCGGCGGAACGCGGCGCATCCTCAGCGGAGAGGATCAGGCTGGCCAGCTGGATGAGCGCCGAGGCGGTCTCGCCCGCGTAACCCTCCAGCTCATGTCGATCGGCGATCGGATCGTCGTAGAGATCGCGTATCCTGGCATCAATCATGGCCATCAACGTATCGCGCGGCAGCCGGTACTCGTCGATGGCGGCCAGGAGACCGACCGCTACGGGATTGCCGCCGGCATCGCCATGCGCCGTTCCCTCGAGAAGATCACGCCACCACTGAAGCCTGATTTCGCCGGGAAGCGCTTCCCGCACTACGTCACGTACCCTGGCAATCTCGGCATTGAATGCATAAAGCGCAGCCAAGGGAGCGCGCTTTTCCTGCGGCGACAGCAGGCATGCGAGGTACCGGTCACGATCGGTGTCCCGCAGGGTCGCGAGCAATATGTCTTGTGGATCGGTCACCGGTTCAATCAACCGCTACCAGCGCAACGGCCACGGCGCGCGATTCGGAAAGCATGATGTTGTAGGTTCGGACTGCGGCACCCGTGCTCATGGGATCGGAGGAGATGCCGCGCGCCTTGAGCGCTTCCTTCAGGGCCTTCGGCAGCGGACGGAGTTCGTTGCCCGTCCCCACCAGCAGGACCTCAATCGTCTCCGTTTCATCCAGGACCCTGGAAAGAGCATCAATGGTCAGAGTGTCGCCTTCCGAGAAGTCCCAGCCATAGACACCGGACGGAAGACATAGAAGCGAACCGCGGTGGGACATATCGGCAAAGCGAAAGCCCCCGTTGCCGTATGCATCGATGGGAGCGCGGCCCGGAAAATGGGCATCCCGTATTTCGATTCCCTTGGACATCTAATCGTGCCTCCCTGGAGATTTCGAGCGGAGGCCTTACGGCGCCGTCCGTCATATATGACGCGCAAAGGACGCTGCAGCACCAAGATGCGCATTGTACTTTCAGAATCAGTCACGGTTTTCTGAAAGTACAATGCGCTGGGCGCGCCCCGGATCACGGATCCGGACGGGGCGCGCCGCTCGCGGATCAGGAAGCGGCTGCTTCCGTCTTAACCGGCTCGCCCTTGACGCGGACTTCGGCCACATAGGCGCGCAGCGCGCGGACCTTAATGCCGTCAGCGATTTCGACTTCGACTTCGGCATCGTCGATGACCTTCGTCACCTTGCCTGTGATGCCGCCACCGAGAACAACGTTATCGCCACGGCGGATATTCGTCAGCATTTCCTGGCGCTTCTTCACCTGGGCGCGCTGCGGACGGATCAGGAAGAAATACCACACCACCATGAGGGGTGCGAAGAGAAACAGCATTTCCATGCCGGATCCCAGCGCGGAACCGCCGCCCGCTGCGTCGCCGGCCTGCGCGAATGCTTCTGTAATGAACATTGAGAACTCCTCGATTGGCAGGAGCCCCTACGCCCCCATTTGCAAGTGGCCGGAATATAATTGCGATCCCTCCGAATGCAACCGAAACAGGACGTTCGCCGTACCAAATCCACGGGTCTCCACCTTTTGCAGAGGAAATAGCCATGGTAACCGGCTTTATCATGCCCACAGGGCGTCTCGAACGGAGGAAACCATGGATCCGGAGCTCAACCAGCGCCTGCTTGTCGAGGTAAAACGGTTGGCGGATGCGCTGGACCGACTGGCCGGCCCGCCGCCTGCGGTCAACGACTGGTCTTCGGCCGACTGCTTTGTCTGGGTGCCGGCGAACCAACGCCTTCAGCCCGTGCCTCGGCCGAACCGGGTGGCTCTATCGCTGATCCGCGGTGTCGATCATGTGCGCGATATCCTGCACGAGAACACGCTGCGCTTTGCAGAAGGCTTTCCCGCCAACAACGTACTCCTCTGGGGCGCCCGCGGGATGGGGAAGTCCTCGCTCGTCAAAGCAGTCCACGAGGATGTTCGCGCCTCTGCCGGCGCTTCGCTGAAACTCGTGGAGGTTCACCGGGAGGACATCTCCTCCTTGCCCGCGCTTCTGGATATCCTGAAAATCTCTGATCAGCGCGTCATTCTGTTCTGCGACGACCTCTCCTTCGACCACGACGACACCGCCTACAAGTCGCTGAAAGCCGCCCTGGACGGCGGGATTGAAGGCAGGCCGGACAATGTTCTTTTCTATGCCACGTCCAACCGCCGCCATCTGCTGCCGCGCCACATGATGGAGAACGAGCAGTCGACCGCCATCAATCCGTCGGAAGCCGTCGAGGAAAAGGTTTCACTGTCGGACCGTTTCGGGCTGTGGCTCGGTTTCCACAAGTGCAGCCAGGACGACTACCTGACGATGATCGACGGCTATGCCGACCATTTCAATCTCGGCCTAGAGCAGAAGGCATTGCACCACGAGGCGTTGGAATGGGCGACCACGCGGGGCGGCCGATCGGGTCGCGTGGCCTGGCAATATATCCAGGACCTCGCAGGACGCCTCCGGATTCCGCTGAAGCGCTAAAAACGAAAAAGCCCGGGCAAAGCCGGGCTTTTCCTACTTCCCTGAGACGCAATACTTTATTCAAGGAAAGTGATCGGGTTGACCGGGGTCGCGTCCTTGCGGACTTCGAAGTGAACCTGCGGGCGCTTTGCCCCGCCGCTCATGCCGGAGTTTGCGATTGTCTGACCGCGGGTGACCTTCTGGCCGCGCGAGACGCCAAGGCTCGCCGCATTGCCGTAGACGGTGACCTTGCCATCGTCATGACGGACCAGAACAGTGTTGCCGAGTTGCTTCAGCCCATTGCCCGCATAAATGACGACGCCGTTCTCGGCAGCCTTGATCGGCGTACCTTCGGGAACCGAGATGTTGATACCGTCATTGCGGTTGCCATCGACATTCTGGCCAAAGCCGGCGATGACCGCACCGCTGACCGGCCAGCGATACTTGTCGATCCCGGTGGACTGCGGCGCGATCGACGTTACGTCGGACTTGGCCGCGGCCTCGGATACGGACGCAGTTTCAACGGGCTGCGTGGCGGCCGGCGCAGGTTTAGCCGGAGCTGCCGCTTGCGCGGCCTGAGGCGCTGCCGCCTGGACCGGAGGCTTCGCGGGAACCGAGGCCGTCTGGACCGGATCGGGAGCAGCAGGTACGGCCGAAGGGTTCAGATTGAGGACCTGCCCCACCCGGATGCCTTCGTTCGCCAGGCCGTTTGCGGCCTTCAGCTGATCCACCGACAAACCGTTCTTACGGGCGATCTTGGTGAGCGTATCGCCAGGCTTGACGGCGTAAGTGCCGCCTGCGCCGGCTGGCGGCGTAAGCTTGGCTGCCTCGGCCTGGCCCTTGTCACGTGCACCGTTCGGCAGAACGGCAACCTTCTGTTCCTGATTCTGAACCGGCGCGGGCGCCTTGTTCTGGAGATCGATATCCCCGGCAGCGACCTTGGCCGAGTTGCTGGCAGGACCGAATGTCGGAATGACGACCGACTGGCCGGCAACGAGCTTGCCGCCGTTTGCCCGGAGGATTTCCTTTTCCGGCACGCCGTAGCGCTGCGACAGGGTGGAAGCCGATTCGCCAGCCTTCAGGGCCACCCTCGGCGCGTTCACCGTGGACCAGCCGGAAGTCTTGCCGACCGTCCCGGTGGTGATGTTGTCGGCCTGAGCCTGCCTTGCCGGCGCGACTGCGCCTTGCGAGCTGGACGGGAAAGGCTGCGCCATTGCCTGCTGACGGTTGGAAAGGTCCCCGCCTGAGCTTGGACCGTTTCCACCGGGAGCTGCGAGTTCTCCCCGCTGGACGGCGGCCGGCGCTGAGGCCGAACGTGCCGGCGACGCATAGCCACCACCCGAGGACGGGTAAGGCTGGTTCATCGCCTGGTTCTGATTGCCGTAACCGCCGGCAGGGGCGGACGCCATGCCATTGTTCATATCGCCGCGAGGCATGGGAGCCTGCCCGTACGCACCACTACCCTGCCGCTGCGGGATAGAGGCCGTGGTCAGATTATCCGTATCCGAAAACAATCCGGAGAAGCGGGTAGCATCCGAACTGCAACCAGTGGCTACACTGGCGAGCAAGACGGCACCTGCAATCCGGAGAAGTGATTTACTGGACTTGAGCGAACTCTTGATACGCATGACTCGACCTAACGTGACGCAACCATCGTTAGGTTCATTAAAGCGCGTTAGTCTTACTGGCGGGTTAAGGCACCGCTACTGAATTTGATTTTTTTCTAATTTGGTAACCATGCGACGTGCTGGAGCAGCCGCCATGTCAAAGTGCTGCGGCAATCCGGGGAACGAGCGGCAGGTAAGGCACGGTGAAAAGATCTTCGCGATCGAACCGGCTGCCCGTCTTCGTCAGCCGCACCATCAGGCACGTACCGTCTTCCTGAATCAGCGGCGCAATCATGGCGCCACCGGACACGAGCTGTTCGGCATAGAAACGCGGCATCGCTGTGAATGCGCCGGTAACCAGTATCCGATCGAATGTGCCCTCGCCCGGCATCCCGTTGATGCCGTCCGCCTGACGAACCACCACATTGCGCAGGCCGAGCTTGTCCATGCGACCCTGGGCGCCGGTGGTCAGCGTCTTGTACCGGTCAACCGTCAGCACCCGCTCGGCCATCCGGCCCAGCACTGCCGCCGTGAACCCGCTACCCGTGCCGATATCGAGCACGCGCTGCCCGGGCTTGACCTGCAAGCGATGGAGAAGGCGCACCGCAAGGTCGGCTCCCTCCATGAAGGCACCGCAATCGATCGGAATGGTTCGGCTGGAATAGGCGTCCTCGGCGGCCGACGGCGGCACGAAGAGAGACCGCTGTGTCTGTTCGACAGCCGTCAGCAGGTCGAGATCGGAAATGCCTTCGGACCGCAGACGCAGCACGAGTGCGGCAAACCCTTCCTTCTCGACCATACCGGACTTCAATCGGCCACTCCGAATCCAAGCGCTTCCGCAACACGATCCTGTACCGAATAGTCTGTAAGGTCCAGCTTAAGCGGCGTCACTGAAATCTTGTTGTGCTTCAGCGCGTGGATGTCCGTGCCTTCGCGGAAATGACCGAGCCGCTCACCGAAGCGGAGCCAGTAGTAAGGCAGACCGCGGCCATCCCGGCGCGCATCGATCGTCAGGCCAAAATCCAGCTTGCCCTGGGATGTCACCTGGACACCCTGCACGTCCTTGGGTTCACATTTCGGGAAGTTGAGGTTGAGAAACGTGCCGTCCGGCAGTTCCACGTCGCTCAGCTTGCGGATCAGATCGGGAGCATACGCTTCCGCAACTTCCCACGGCACCACGCGACCGCCATCCTCGTCATGATGGTAGGCCTGGCTCAGCGCAAACGAGCGGACCCCCTGCAGCGTGCCCTCTATGGCACCGGCGATCGTGCCAGAATAGGTGACGTCATCGGCCATGTTGGCACCGGCATTGACGCCTGACAGAACCAGATCGGGCTTCTCCGGAAGCACTTCGCGGATGCCCATGATGACGCAATCCGTTGGCGTGCCGCGCAGCGCAAAATGCTTTTCGCCCACCTTGCGCAGCCGCAACGGATCGGAGAGCGTCAGCGAATGGGCAAGCCCGCTCTGGTCCGTTTCGGGTGCGACGATCCAGACGTCGTCCGTGAGTTGGCGCGCGATCCGTTCAAGCGACGCCAAACCCTCGGCATGAATCCCGTCGTCATTGGTGAGCAGGATGCGCATCAGGCCGCACGCTCAATCTTCGTAAGGCCACCCATGTAAGGCAGCAGTGCATCAGGCACGGTGATGGAGCCATCCTCGTTGAGATAGTTCTCCATCACAGCAATGAGGCAGCGGCCGACCGCGGTGCCTGAACCGTTCAGCGTATGAACGAACTTCAGAGCCTTGTCGTCCTTGCCGCGGTACCGGGCGTTCATCCGACGCCCCTGGAAATCGCCGCAGACGGAGCAGGACGAAATCTCGCGATAGGTATTCTGGCCGGGCAGCCACACCTCGATGTCATAGGTCTTGCGGGCGCTGAAACCCATGTCTCCGGCGCACAGCGTCATGGTACGGAAATGCAGGCCGAGGCGCTTCAACACGGTCTCGGCGCACTCCGTCATGCGCTCATGCTCGGCAATGGAGCTATCGGCATCGGTGATGGACACCAGCTCGCACTTCCAGAACTGGTGCTGGCGCAACATGCCGCGGGTATCTCGGCCGGCCGAACCGGCTTCCGAGCGGAAGGACGGTGTCAGCGCGGTGAAGCGCAGCGGCAGCTTGTCCTGTTCCAGCGTTTCGGCCGAAACCAGATTGGTGAGGGTGACTTCCGCAGTCGGGATGAGCCAACGGCCGTCCGTCGTCCTGAAAAGGTCTTCCGCAAACTTCGGAAGCTGACCGGTACCGTACATGGCTTCGTCGCGGACCATCAGCGGCGACGACACTTCCGTATAGCCATGCTCCATGGTGTGCAGGTCCAGCATGAACTGGCCAAGCGCACGTTCGAGCCTGGCCAGCGGACCGGTCAGAACCGTGAAGCGGGCACCCGAAAGCTTGGCGGCGCGCTCGAAATCCATGTAGCCGAGGGCTTCACCAATCTCGTAGTGCTCCTTCGCGGGATGATTCCAGCCCGGCCTTGTGCCGACGACGTGCTTGACGACGTTGTCAGCCTCGTTCTTGCCCTCCGGCACATCATCGAATGGAATATTGGGAATGCGCGACAGCGCGTCTTCGAGCGCGGCGACCGCTTCCCGATCTTCCTGCTCCAGTCCCGGCATGGCGTCCTTCAGCGAAGACACTTCGGACTTCAGCCTGTCGGCCAGTTCGGTATTCTTCTGCGCCATCGCAGCGCCGATTTCCTTGGAGGCGGCGTTGCGGCGCGACTGCATGTCCTGCAGCCTCTGGATCACGGAGCGGCGTGTATCGTCCAGACCGAGCAGCGTGGCTGCCAAAGGATCGGCACCCCGCTTCTTCAGCGCTTCGTCTAGAACGTCCGGATTGTCACGGATCCACTTGATATCGAGCATTGTCACGGGCCTTTCGAGCGGAACGCAGCACGGTCGCACGCAAGGCAGAAGGACCTAGGCCTTGTCCGTTTCGGCAAGGTCCGACGCGGCGGATTCGGCGACAGCTTCCTCGGCACGCTTGCGCTCGACGAGTCGCGCGGCATAGATGGCGATTTCGTAGAGAAGGATGGTTGGTATAGCAAGACCGATCTGGGAGAGCGGGTCAGGCGGCGTCAGCACAGCCGCCACCACAAAGGCGATGACAATCGCGAACTTACGCTTTTCTCGTAGCCAGTCGCTGGTGAGCAGGCCGACACGCGCCAGAAGCGTGGTCACGACCGGAAGCTGGAAAACCAGTCCAAACGACAGAACCAGCGTCATGATCAGGCTGAGATATTCCGAGACCCGCGGCAGGAGCGAGATCGCCATCTCTCCGTCTTCCGGCGCCTGCTGCATGGAGAGGAAGAACCACATCACCATGGGCGTGAAGAAGAAATAGACCAGCGCGGCGCCCAGCAGGAACAGGATCGGCGAGGCGATCAGGAACGGTATGAACGCTGAGCGTTCGTTCTTGTAAAGGCCCGGAGCCACGAACTTGTAGATCTGCGAAGCGATGACCGGAAAGGCAATCACAACCGCGCCGAACATCGCCACCTTCACCTGCGTGAAGAAGAATTCCTGAGGCGCCGTATAGATCAGCTCCGACTTCGTTACGTCGAGCCCTGCCCACATGACGGCCCATTTGTAGGGAACCACCAGCAGGTTGAAGAGATCCTTGGCGAAGAAGAAGCAGCCGATGAATGCCACGAAGAACGCACCCAACGACCACATCAGCCGGGTGCGCAGTTCGACCAGATGCTCGATCAGCGGCTGCGGCTTGTCCTCGATGTCACCGCTCATGCTTCATCCTTCGGAGTCTCGGTCTTCTTGCTGGCGCGCTTGCGAGGTGCAGGCGCCGCCGCAGATGTTGCGACCTCATCCGCCTTCTTGACGGAGGACGTACGCGTTCGTGCCGGCTTGGCAGCCTCAGCCACAGGAGTATCCGCCTTGGCGGTGCTGGCGCTTGCTCTCTTGCGGGCCGGCGTTGCGGCCTTTGCGGCCACTCCCTGCCCGCCAGCAACCGCGGATGGCGTGGCCATCAGCGGCGGCGTGGACGGCAGGCTCATCGACGGCTGCGGCACAGTAAACGGCGCTGGCTGCTCGGCGGGCTTCACGCCCTCGATGGCCTCCTGCGCCTCCACGTCGACCTTCGCGGTCACCGGAGCCTTGTCGACGCGGGTCGACTTCTCCAGATCGCTGCGAATATCCTGCCCCATCTGCCTCAACGGATTGATGGCATCGCGAAGTGCGCTCGAGGGATTGAGCTTCTGGGCATCCGCAATCGTCTTGCGGACCTCGTCCATCTCAGTCTCCCGCAACGCTTCATCGAACTGCGTCCGAAACTCTCCCGCCATCTTACGCAGATTAGCGGTCATCTTTCCGAACGCCCTCAACATCGGCGGTAGATCCTTCGGACCGACCACCACAATGAGGACGATGCCGATCACGAGAAGCTCGGTCCAGCCGATATCTAGCATTCAAGCAGGCTCCTGGAAAACCCGGCCTTATCAGGTCCGGGTCGTTTCCTTGTTTTCTTCGGACTTGTGCTCCACCGTCTTCGACGTATCGGAAGCGTCATCCTCGCTGATGCCCTTCTTGAAGCTCTTGATGCCCTTGGCAACGTCGCCCATCAATTCCGGGATCTTGCCTCGGCCGAACAGTACGAGCACGATGACCAGTACGATCAACCAGTGCCAAACACTAAAAGAACCCATCACGCCAACTCCTAATTGCGTTTGACTTCGATGTATGACGTTTGCCCGGACTTTTCAAACACCAATATGTGCTGGTGATAGCTTATCGCGAGTAACTTCGGTGAGATCTACCGGACACAGGTCTGCCCTAACACGCCCCCTTGCGGATTTCATGGCCAAATACGGCCAATTCCGGGAGTTTTGGGAGGCCGGCAAATCACCGTGAGACAATAGAGCGTCGACACCGACGTCCCTGCGGCATAACGCGCACGTCTTGTACAACGTCAATTCAGTCCTGCTCCTCGCCGCTCGGCGCGAGGAGCCCCAGCTCTTCGAGATCCATCTGCGTGATCGGATCCTCGTCCTCTGCAAAATCGTCCGACATGCCCGGAAGCGGGACCTGGAAATTCGGAGGGATACGGCCCGACAGCAAGCCCGCTCCCTTGAGTTCCTCCAGCCCCGGCAGGTCGCGCAACTCTTCGAGGCCGAAATGATCAAGAAAATCCGGAGACGTGCCAAGCGTTACGGGGCGACCTGGTGTCCGGCGCCTGCCACGGAAGCGAACCCAGCCCGCCTCCATGAGCACATCGAGAGTTCCCCTCGATGTCTGGACGCCGCGAATGTCCTCGATCTCCGCCCTCGTCACCGGCTGGTGATAGGCGATGATTGCCAGTACTTCCAATGCTGCGCGGGACAGCTTGCGGGCTTCGTTCTCGTCCTTGCGGATTACGAAAGAGAGATCGGCAGCCGTGCGGAAGGCCCACCGATCACCGCTGCGGACGAGGTTCACGCCACGCGACGCGTAGACTTCTGCAAGCCTGTGCATGACGCTCGGTACATGCGTTCCACGCGGCAGGCGTTCGGCAAGGAAAGCCTCGGAAACAGGCTCCGCGGATGCGAATACCAGCGCCTCCGCGAGGCGCTCAATCTCGGCCTGCGAGAAGGTCTCGCCCGAGGCATCTGCCGGATCCTGCTGGCCTGCAGGGCGCTCATCCCGATCAGAAACCGTCAACCACAACCTCCCCGGCAGCATCCGCCTTGGTGCCGCCGCGCATATAGATCGGCTGGAAGGCACCCTCCTGCCGGATCTCCAGCTTACCCTCGCGCACCAGTTCGAGCGAGGCTGCAAAGGCGCTGGCCATGGCCGTCACACGATCCGCCGGCGGCAGATACGTGAGAAGATATTGCTGCAGGGCCGTCCATTCGCCTATTTCGCCCAGCATCTGCGTCAGCAATGCCCGGGCATCGGCGAGCGACCAGACCTTTCGTCTTTCGATGGTGACCTGCGTCACCGCCTGACGCTGCCGAAGGTTCGCGTATGCGGAAAGGAGATCGAAGAGATTTGCGTCATAGGCAGACTTGAACCGATGCGGGATGTGCTCGGGTGCGCCGCGCGCGAAGACGTCCCGTCCCAGCCTGTTGCGGTTGACCAACTGTGTGGCCGCCTCGCGCATCGCCTCAAGCCGCTTCAGGCGGAACGCGAGCGTTGCTGCCATTTCCTCGCCGGTCGGACCGTCGTCCCCCTTCGCCTGCTGCGGGATCAGCAGCTTCGACTTGAGGTAGGCAAGCCATGCGGCCATGACGAGGTAATCAGCGGCAAGCTCAATTCGCACGCGCCGGGCGCTGTCGATGAATTGCAGATACTGCTCAGCAAGCGCCAGGACCGAAATCCTGGCGAGATCGACCTTCTGCACCTTGGCGAGGTGCAGAAGAAGATCAAGCGGCCCTTCAAAGCCGCCAACATCGATCAGCAGCTCCGGATCGTCGGCAGACTTCTCCGGCGCGTCCTGCCAGAGCTTGTCCATCGGAATGGCGCCTTGCGCGATGTTCATTGCCATTCCCACCTCTTGCACCAGATCAAGAAACTGAGAGAAATCCCCAGAATTCCTGTCGCAGAGCGATTTCGTCCGCAGCGTCGGCACGGCCAAAGCCAGATTCCACGACCAAGGCGCGCCGGAGCGCTTCGCCCGAGAGCGGTCTTGCCTCTTCAACAACCGCCTTCATTTCTTCCATTACGCCGTTGCAATGCAAGATGATATCACAACCGCCCCCAGCAATTCGTCGGGCTCGTTCGCCGATCGTGCCTTTCAACGCATTCATCGATGTGTCGTCCGACATCAGCAGGCCGTCAAAACCGATCTGACCGCGGATCACATCCTCTATGACTTTGCCGGAGGTCGTCGCGGGTTGGTCCGGGTCGATGGCCGTGAACACGATGTGCGCACTCATGGCCATCAGCTCGTTTTTCAACATCTTGAACGGAACGAAATCGTGACCCTCCAGTTCCTCGCGGCTCGCGGTCACGACCGGCAGTTCATGGTGGGAATCGGCCATGCCTCGGCCATGGCCGGGGATATGTTTCATCACCGGCAGCATGCCTCCCGCCTTCAAGCCCTCGGCAGCAGCCTTGCCCAGCTCGCCCACCACCACAGGATCGAAACCGTAGGCGCGGTCGCCGATGACATTGCTTGCCCCCTCGACGGGCACATCGAGCACAGGAAGGCAGTCAACGTTGACGCCGACCTTCATCAGATCGAATGCGTGGAGACGCGACAGCAGCCACGCCGCGCGAAGGCCCTTTTCCGGGTTCTGCCGGTACAGCGCACCAAGTTCGGCTGCGGACGGGTATTTCTCCACCAAAGGCGGACGAATGCGCTGGACGCGTCCTCCCTCCTGGTCGATCAGCACCGGTGCGTCCGGCCTGCCCACGCTATCCCGCATGGCCGCCACGAGATCCGAGATCTGCGACGTCTCCTGAATATTGCGGGCAAAGAGGATGAAGCCCCAGGGACGCTCGTTCCTGTAGAGGGCAATTTCGTCGGCGGTCAGTATGGGCCCGCTCGCGCCCAGGATCATTGCTTTTGATTCGCTCATGGCGGCATCATAAATCGCGGATACGGCAAATGCGAATAGGTCAGGCTACAATGTAAAACGGGGCCTGACGGCCCCGTTTGGTACTCTTCGGAGAACGACGCTTACCTGGCGACCAGGCAGCTGCCGCCTGCAACACGGTACTTCTCGCAAAGCTCTACGGCGTCGGCCTTGCTGCCGGCAGGAATGCGGACACGGTAGAAGGTGCCCTTCCCGGCGATCTCAGCCTGCTTGATGTCCACACCGCGACCACCGATCACCGACGAAAACTTCGATGAGAGGCTCTGGTAGGACTTCTGGGCATCCGCCTCGCTTGGCAGCGACGCGATCTGAATCACGTAGCCACCTGGCGGCACAGCCGCGACCTGAGTGGCGGGAGCAGCAACTTCCGGTGCCGCCGCCGGTGCTACCGGTGCCGGCTGAACGTTGTTCTGGTTCGTCACAGCAGCCATGTCAGTTGCCGGCTGCGCATCGGGGCGGGCCGTCGGAACGGGAGTACCGACCGACGCCTCTCCAGTCGTCGGCGGCGTTGCCGTGGCAGAAAGGTCCGTGGGCTGGGCCGATCCGCCGTTCGTCGATACGGGAACCAGGCCTGCAGTATCGGGCTGGCCGGCAGCCGGTGCGTCGGGCACCGAGGCGACCTCCACAGTTCTTGCCGGGGCGGCCGGCAGCTTGTCGTTTTGAGCCGGCGTAGTTGCTGCGGCGACCGGGGATGGCGTGGCAGGAACCTCCTGCTCCACCAATGTGCCATCCGGGCGAACGATCATGGTCTTGACGCGACGCGGCGTGACGGCGACCGATTGCTGGTTCTGCTCAAGCGCGAGACCCGCCACTTGATCTTCCTGCGGCAGCAGACGATCGTCCCTGGCCTCTGCATCGGCAGCCCCGGCAAACTCCTCACCTTCCATCGGCAGCGTGTCCGTCATCAGCGTCTTCTGGACGACATCGATCGGCTCTTCGCTCGTGGAGATCAGGGATTCCTGCTTCGGCGCTTCCATGGCTGCGCCAGCGACGCGGTCGTAGACTGCCTTGTCCTGGTTCGGAACTGTCTTGCCACCCGGGTTTTCCGGCAAGACCTTTACCGGGTCGGCATCGGCGGCAATCACGACGGGTTCACCGTTCGATGAGACCGATGTGCCGTCGCCGCCAAAGATCATGTAGCCGATCGAGCCAGCGGCGATGACCACGCCCGCCACGGCAAGCGGTACGACCATGGCGGAAAGCGACCAGCGCGAACCTTCGAACGAGCGGCTGCCAGCGCGCGCGCCGGCATCTCCCAAGTCCGTCTGTGCCGGGAGCGGCGTGGTGAGGCTGCGACGGAAATCCTCTTCCAGCGCGCGTTCGAAGTCGTCGAGATCCGGATAGTTCTGCGAACCAGCCGGCTGCGCAGCGTGATGACGAGGCGTCGGGTCCTGTTCCGCAGTTTCGATCTCGTCGGCGGCCGAGGCAGGCGCGCTGGACTGCAACAGGGATGCGAGTTCCGCATCGATGTCTATGTCGTAGTCGTTGCGATAAACGGGCGCCTGGTTCTGCTCTTCCATATGCAGCTCCGGAACGTCGAGTTCGACAACCGGCTCGGGCTGTTCCTCGTTTTCCGAAATAAGCGCGGGATCGAACGGCAAATCCGGTAGATTTTCCGGCTCCGCAACCGGTGCGGGCGTAGCAGTGACAAGAACTGCGCGAGTGGCAGGCAAATCCTGGGCATAAGATGTAGCAGAGGCAATCGACATTGCAGGAACAGCGGGTCCGACTGCCGTCGACTTGGCCTGGGACGGATTGAACCGCGCAACAGGAGACCAGGTTGCCGTGTGACGAACCGGCTCAATGGGCGCCATCGCCGGCGCAGCAGGCTTCGGCTCGGCAAAGACGCTCAGATCGTCGTCTAACATGATGTCGGAAAGATCGAGTTCGAGATCATCGAGCGCCAGTTCAAACTCGTCGTCGATCAGCGGATCAATCGAGAAATCAGCCGGCTTGGAGACAGCCTCGGGCGCCTTGGCAGGAACTGTCCTAGCTTCGGTCGGCTCTACAAATCGCTCCGCAGCCTGCTGACGCGGGGCGTTCCAGCTATCGACAGCCACCGCCGGAGAGACTGCCTCGTTCTGAATTTCGGGCTGAGGTTTTGGCTGAGGTTCCGGCTGCGGCACCGGGTAGCGCGAAACGTCGTTGATCAACGCGTCCAGTATCGACATGTCGGCCGAATTTGATTCAGACGCGGCCGGCTGCGCGGTCTCTTGCGAAGAGATCGCGTCAGACGTGATTTCAACCGCCAGATCGCCAGCCGTCAGGTCCGGTTCAATATCAAACGCTGGCTCGGCCTTGGGAGCGGCTACCGGCTGCAGCGCTTCGCGTTTCGTATTGAAGTTTGCAAGCGGCATGCGGAAGCCGGGCGTATAAATACCGGGTCTTGGCGCCTCGGCCCGAATACCAATCTCCTGATGAAGACCAGTCTCCTGATGCAGCGGTTCGAGATCAAGTTCACCGAGGGCAAGTTCAAGTTCGTCGGCCAGATCGAGAACCGGCTCGTCCGACGGGGCGGCGTACTCGGCGGGCTCGGAAAAATCGTCAGCGAAGACTGGCTCAAGAGATACAGTTTCGGCGGCAGCGCCGCGGTCGAGGTTCCAGCTGACCGGTTCGACATCGCCCTGCGGCAATCCGAGATCCAGCAGCGGCTCGACAGTCGCAGTCCCGGCCTCGACCTGCGGGAAACCTTCGGCGAAGGCTTGCTCGACGGCGGACCATTCGAGTTCCGCAAGATCATCCTGGCTGGCCTCAACGGCAGCCGGCTCGAATGCTGGCGCCCTTTCCGCCGCGGCTTCCTCTACGAGAGGCACCATGTCGGGCTCTGCAGCCACTGACGGCTGCACGACGGACTGATGCGGCCGAGGAGAATCGTAGCGCTCGAACTCCTGCAACAGTTCATCTTCAAGATTGAAGGCGGGCTCGCGGCGTTCCGCCACCGGCGGCTTCGGCACAAGGCGCTCGTCATATCCGACGATGCGAGCCAGCTCCGCCAACGGATCGTCGTCAGCAAAGATATCCGGACCATCATTCCGGTTACGCGCAAGGTTGTTGTCTGCCATTACCTCGTCCACCCACCTACACTACAAAGGGCATTGCCAGTGGTTTATGGGGAAATGGTGGCGATACTATCGCATTTCATCTGGTGCGGCAGTGCCCGTAATGGCCAATCCCGACTTCAAAATAGAGGCGACAGCACGCACCAGCCCAAGTCTGGCAATACTCAATTCTCGGTTCTTATCGTTAACAAACCGTAATTCAGGCTGGTCTTTGCCCTTATTCCAGTGGGCATGGAAGAAACTTGCCAGATCGTAGAGGTAAAACGCAAGTCTATGAGGCTCCTGCGACTGTGCCGCCGCCTCAATTATCCGTGGATATTCGGCAAGCTTGGCAATCAGCTGGATTTCATTGTCATCGCTGACGTTTTTGGCCGCAGCAGCGAGATCGAGCGAATCAAAATCGAGGTCCGGAAAAGCCTCGGCGGCCTGGCGGAACACCGACATGCAGCGCGCGTGAGCGTATTGCACGTAGAAGACAGGATTGTCCTTGGATTGCTCGGTGACCTTGGCGAAGTCGAAGTCGAGCGACTCTGAACTCTTCCGGTAGAGCATCATGAACCGGACCGAGTCCCTGCCAACCTCGTCGACCACGTCGCGGAGCGTCACGAAGTCGCCTGAGCGCTTCGACATCTTTACAGGCTCGCCGTCGCGGTAGAGCTTTACCATCTGGCACAAGAGAACGGTGAGCTTCGCCGTGCCGCCCGAGATCGCCCGCGCCAGTGCCTCCAGCCGCTTTACGTAACCGCCGTGGTCAGCCCCCAGCACGTAGATGGTTTCATCATAGCCACGGTCGAACTTGTCCTTGAAATAGGCAACGTCCGCCGCGAAATAGGTGTAGCTGCCATCCGACTTGATCAGAGGCCGGTCGATATCGTCACCCACTTCCGTCGAGCGGAACAGGGTCTGCTCGCGATCCTCCCAGTCCTCCGGCAACTGGCCCTTCGGCGGCGGCAGCGTGCCGCGATAGACATGGCCCTTGAAGGTCAGATCGTTGATTGCGGCGCGGATGCGCTGTGCGCCTTCGGCATGTAGCTGACGCTCGGAGAAGAAGACGTCATGATGGACGTTGAGAGCCTCAAGGTCCTCGCGGATCATCACCATCATCGCATCGATGGCGCGATCCTTGACGAGCGGCATCCACTCCTCTTCCGGCATGTTGTGCAGCCGGACGCCGAATTCGTCCGCCAGCGCCTGGCCGACCGGAACCAGATAGTCGCCGGGATAGAGGCCCGAAGGAATTTCGCCGACCTGTTCACCCAGGGCTTCCCGATAACGCAGGAAGACGGAACGGGCCAGAACGTCGATCTGGCTGCCCGCATCGTTGATATAGTATTCCTTCGTCACGTCGTGACCGGCAAAAGCGAGCAGGTTCGCCAGCGCGTCGCCCACCACGGCGCCGCGGCAATGCCCGACATGCATCGGTCCCGTCGGATTGGCGGAGACATACTCGACGTTCGTCCTGTGACCGGCACCAATCGTCGAGCGGCCATAATCGGTTCCCGCCTCGATCATCGAGGCAAGCAGGCGCTGCCAGTATTCCTTGCCGACGCGGATATTGATGAAGCCGGGGCCAGCCACCGACACGTCGATGACGTCTGGCTCTTTCCTCAGTCGCTCGACGATGAGATCGGCCAATGCCCGCGGATTGGTGCCGAGCGGCTTGGCCAGAACCATCGCCGCATTGGTGGCGACATCCCCGTGGCTTGGATCGCGGGGCGGCTCCACCGTGATACGAGCGAAGTCAACCTCTGTCCGCTTTTCCTTGATCAGATCGATGGTTTCGAGCGCGTTCTTAATTCTTGTCTCGAAGTCGGCGAAGAGGTTCATATCTAATCATTCCGCAAAACGCGGATCCTTAAGAAACCGTTGCTGTTGGCGCGCTGCCTAACGCAAATCGGGAGTCCGGTCAAACAGCTCCCCATGCACACGGACTGCATAGGAATCGGTCATGCCGGCGAGGTAATCGCCGACGTGGCGCGCTCGGGCAGCCTCCGACAGGCCGACGATGTGCTCAACCCAATAGTGGCTGCGCATCAAGGAAGGGTCTCGCATATAGGCCTGAAACAGGTCTGCGACGATCTGTGCCGCACCTTCACGGATGCGCATGATCTCCGGATGACGATAGATATGCGAAAATAACAGCTTCTTGATCAACCGGTCGGTCTCAGCCATCTCCGCCGAGAAGTTCGCGATCACCTGACCGCAGCCGCGCACATCCGCACAGGAACTCGGCCTGACTTGGCTCAGGTTTTCCTGCGTGAAGCTGATCACATCCTCGACCATGCGGGTGATCTGACGGCGCGTGATTTCATGAGTAAATCGGCTCGGCTCCAGATGGGGATAGCGGTCGCGCACTTCCCTCATCAATCCCGCCAGGAAAGGCACCTCCTCCAGCATATCGAACGTGAGGTAGCCGGCACGCAATCCGTCATCAATGTCGTGGGTGTTGTAGGCGATGTCATCGGAGATGGCGGCCACCTGGGCTTCCAGGCTGGCAAAGCTCGCCAGGTCCAGGTCGTGCAGCGCGTTGTAATCGCGGATCGGCTGAGGAACAGGTCCTTTCGTCCCCTCGCCCTGCGGGGTGAGAAGCGGGCCGTTGTGCTTTACGAGACCTTCAAGCGACTCCCACGTGAGGTTCAGACCGTCGAAATCCGCATAACGCCTTTCCAGCTTGGTGACGATGCGGAGCGACTGGGCATTGTGGTCAAACCCGCCATAGGGCTTCAGCACCTCGTCGAGCGCGTCCTCGCCGGTGTGGCCGAAGGGCGTGTGACCGAAGTCGTGGACAAGCGCCACGCCTTCGGCAAGATCCTCATCAAGCTTCAGTGCGCGCGCCAGCGCGCGGGCGATCTGCGCGACTTCCACCGTATGGGTCAGGCGGGTTCGGAAGTGATCGCCGTCAGGGCTGATGAATACCTGTGTCTTGTGCTTCAGTCGCCGAAAAGCGGTCGCGTGAACGATGCGGTCGCGGTCACGCTGGAACTCCGAACGCGTCAGGCTGCCATCCTCGGGAAGCAGCCGCCCGCGCGACGCCCATGGATCGGCGGCGTAGACCGCCTTCTCACCACTTCCGAAACCGAGGGACTGCCTGTCAATCGTCATCGTCTAACTGTCCTGACCTTTGCCATTGCGCACCCATTGACGTGCCATTTAAGCCTTCATACCTATAGTGCAATGCGGCGCATAGCCGAGACCGTGAACCTTTCCCGAGCCTTGAACTCGGCAGGAGCCAACATGACCACACCAAATGTCATCCTTTCCGATGCTGCAGCAAAGCGCATCACCGAAATCGTCGGAGGCGAATCCGGCAAGCAGGCACTGCGGGTTTCGGTCGAAGGTGGCGGCTGCTCCGGATTTTCCTACAAGTTCGATCTGGTCGAATCTCCGACCGAAGACGACGTCGTGATCGCCAACGGCGAGGCAAAGGTGCTGATCGACAGCCTTTCACTCATCTACATGGAAGGATCCGAGATCGACTTTGTCGACAACCTGCTCGGGCAGTCCTTCCAGATCAAGAACCCGAATGCCGTCGCAAGCTGTGGCTGCGGCACGAGCTTCTCCGTCTGAGACCCGACTTCGTGCTTTCAAAGTCCGCTCCTTCCGTTAAAAGGGAGCGACCACGAGGAGCGGATGCGGCATGAAAATCGCCACCTGGAACATCAATGGCGTCAAGGCGCGAATCGACAACCTGCGCCAATGGCTGGCCGACTCCTCCCCCGACATCGTCTGCCTGCAGGAGATCAAGTCCGTCGACGAGAACTTTCCGCGTTTCGAGATCGAAGCGCTGGGCTATCACGTCGAAACGCACGGCCAGAAGGGCTTCAACGGCGTCGCACTCCTGTCCAAGACCCGCCCTGACGAAGTGGTTCGCGGCTTGCCCGAAGGCGACGGAGACGAGCAGTCACGCTATATCGAGGGCGTATTCTCTGTTCGCGGCGGCGCCATCCGCGTTGCATCGATTTACCTGCCGAACGGCAATCCGTCCGACGACCCGGTCAAGTATCCCTACAAGCTGCGCTGGATGGAGCGGCTGCGAGTGCACGCCATGAACTGCCTGGCTTTGGAGGAGCCGCTGATCCTCGCCGGTGACTATAACGTCATTCCGGAACCGCACGATTGTTTCGATCCGGCGGTCTGGGCCACGGATGCGCTCTTCCTGCCAGAGACCAGGTCCGCATTTCGTCGACTGGAAAACCTCGGGCTGGTGGATGCCGTGCGATCGACGACGGACGCGACCAAGCTTTACACGTTCTGGGATTATCAGGCGGGAGCCTGGCAGAAGAACAACGGAATCCGGATCGACCACATGCTGCTGTCGGCGGAAGCAGCAGACCGGCTGAAATCGACCGCGATCGAGAAGCACGTCCGCGCCTGGGAAAAGCCGTCAGACCATGTGCCGGTCACGGCGGTATTCGATTTCGAGGCGGCGTAGCGGACGAAGCGCTAGCGGCTATTCCACGCCGCTGACCATTTCCTGAGACAGAACGACCGCAACGCGGCGATCCTCTTCGTTGGCGACCGAAAACGCCTGCTCCTGCAGTTGCTGCATCCAGCCGCATTCCGTGGGACTGCAACGGTCGAGCGCTGCGGTCAGGAACGCCAAGCCCCTGACTGTCTGCCCTTCCTGGAAGATGACGTCCCCGAAAACCGCCATGGCACCGGGATGGCCATTCTTGCGGGCCTGGTTCAGCCATTTCTTGGCCTGATGGATATTGGCCGATCCGCCTTCACCGGCAAGGATCATCCGCGCCAGTTCGAACTGGGCTTCCGGCACGCCAAAGGCAGAGGCTGCCTGGAAGTACAGCTGCCGCGCCTGGGAAAGATCGCGCTTGACCGGGGTTCCGGGAATACCGTCCCGGTAGTAGCCGGCCAGCGACATCAGCGCATTGATGAAGAAGCCGGTATCTTCCGAGCCGGGCTCGACACCCGCAGCCGCGATCTCGTTGTAAATCTTGAAGGCTTCGAAGTCGTCCTTGGCAACGCCGTCGCCATAGGCATACATGTTGGCCAGCGCCCAGCGCGATCCGGTATGCCCCTTCTCGGCCGCATAGCGGTAGGCTTCGACCGCCTCTTCCTTCTGGCCGTTCTTGTAGGCCTTGAATCCGAACTTGAAGAGATCAAACGGTCCGGATTCCTTGGTTACCCCGGACTTGATGTCGAAGGCAGCAGTCGGTCCAGCCGCGACGAAAGCCAAGGAGCCTCCCAGCAGCAGTACCTTCATCAATTTTCGATCACAAAAGGACATCGCTCAGACTCTTCCGGCCGACAGGATGACGGCAGCGTCGGACTGCCCTGGGTCGTTCTTACCTGGTGTGGCAGCAAGAGGGATCACCGGCCCTCGCCTCGATCCCGACTGGATGAGGCGAGAACAATCGTAGGCGCCTTTTTCGGCAACACTAGGACCAGCCTGATTCCGGAAGTATAATACGGTCGCCGCCCCCCGGCTGCCGCCTGCATGTCGCGCAACGCCATGCATTCCTATGAAAATCCCGCCCATGACACTCCAACTTGCGCTCGCCGCCCCCGCGGTCCGCCGCTCTCGTTACTTACCGCTGCTCCCCGTTTGTGGCGGGAAGTAGACATATTTGCCCATCTCCGAGCCTCTACCGACTCTCTCAAATATGTGTTGCCAAACCGTCACAAAATGCTCGGTGCCACATGCGGATAAAAGCCTATCGAAAAAAAGCCCGGCACTGAGACCGGGCTTTTTTCACAGCACAACCAACCTTTGGGGTTAAAAGCGGACTTTCAGAGATGTGGACAGGCCAGCTACGATATCGTCGTCGAAATCGTAGTTCGCGCGTTGACCATAGGTTTGGCCACCAATGACAACGGTATCGGAACTGCCGCCCTTCAGCAAACCGATGGCGCCCGCGAAACGGAACTCGACGTTCTCGGTGGGGGTATAGGCCGCACCAGCGCCCAGCGTCCAGGTATCGGTGTTGGTTCCGAAGCCCTGCGAGGTGCCACGGTCCCACGTCACGTTGACCGCACCGCTCCACTGGTCATTGAACTTGTGTCCAATGCCGCCCGTGACCGTCCAGCCGTCGCGATAGCCAAGGTCAAGAGATGTGGCGCCAGTCGGCAATGAGCAAAGCGCTACTCCTGGAGCATCGCAAAAGAACCTAACCTTCTGGAGTTGGCTCCAGTCAGCCCATTTCACTGAGCCGAAGGCCAGCCAATCCGGCGCAATCCCGGACTGAACCTTCAACTCGAGCACATCAGGCATATCCTGCGAGCCATGGACGTCGAGTGGCGGGGCACCATTCACCTGCGATAGGTCGAGCGTACCGGTAATGTCTTCCAGCTTGACGGCACTGTTGTAAACGAGGCTCGCGCGGAATGCATATTCAGGAATTTCGTAGGCCACACCGGCGCGCCAGCCCCAGCCATCCGCTTCGAGATCAAGACGGCCTACGCCCGAAAGCCCCCCTCCAAAAGCAGGTGGTACGCCGGTGAAATCCTGCACGAGGCGCTCCTGGAAGCCATAAACTTCCTGATAGAATGCGCCGCCAATCAATCGAAGCTGGCCTGGACCGGCGTCGAATCGGTATGAGCAGGTCATTGCATAGTTGCGGCTCTCGACCTTGGTTTCGATGTCTTCATTCGCACCAGCCCAGTCCCTGCCCGGGTCCTTGTGCGCGCCCCACGGCTCCGAATAGTCGAACATGCAGTCCGCGGCATCGCCGATCGCTGCTTTCGCACCGATCCGGGGAACCCAATAATTCTCGCTACCGTCGGCGGACGTGGACAGCCCGTTGAGATCACCACCACCAACACCAGGTCCAGTTCCATTGAAGGGGAAGGCCGAAGATGTCGTATCCACGTCGCGCACATTCTTGAGCTTCCGCTGAGGCGCTACGAATGTGACAGCCGATTCGGCGGCAAACCGGCCCGGATCGAACAGCAGATCGATGTTATAGCCGCCGCGCTCAAGTCCGCCGGCGAGCGCGGGCGTCTGCAACGCGCAGCCTGCCGCGAGCATCAGAATGCCTCTGGAAATTACTGTTCTTCTCATTCTCTCCCAACCTCCCGGTACGCGATGAAATCGGACTTTAAAAACTTCAAGGTAAATGACAACTTTGCGTGATCGGGCGTCTGGAGCCAGCAACCCCATACCGATTTACGTAAGCCCACCTGGAACATTCGTTCCGTGGGACAATTTTGGATGATAATTCCTAAGGCGGTGGTGCCATCCGTATAAAGATGGAACATATTTATCCAAAAGGCGGACGCTGTGACATAGTGGCAACATCGTGGCAACCTATTGGGATTTGCATCAAAACTCGGCTCGCCCAGGCAGATCCGCACAAAAAAGCCCCGCGTGGCGTCTCTCCGCGCGGGGCTTGCAGGGTCTGTTTCTCTTAGCCGGCTTCAGCGATTCTCTGCGCGGCGGTCCTGAGGCTTCCCATTTGCACCTCAAGCTCCGCGTGACGTTCGCGCTCAGCGGAGACGACTTCCGGATCGGCGTTCTGAACGAATTTTTCGTTCGCCAGCTTTTTGCCGATGCGTTCCATCTCCGCCTCTGTCTTGCCGATCGCCTTTTCGATACGGGCCTTTTCAGTGGCAAGATCGACCAACGCGCCGAGCGGGAGGCATGCGGTTGCCTCTCCTATGACCACCTGCGCCGCTCCCTTGGGAGCAGCCGGCGCCGTCTCGATGCTTTCTACACGGGCAAGCCTGCGGATCGCCGCATCGTGCCGCTTCAGGCGGCTTTCGGTCACTTCATTGGCGCCCACCACGATCAGCGGTGCGACGGCCGACGGCGGCACATTCATCTCGGCGCGCGCTGAGCGAAGGCCCGATACGAGGTCGATCAGCCAATTGATCTCGGCCGCAGCGCCCTCGTCGATGAACTCAGGCGCCGGCCAGTCGGCGTGGCACAGCAGGCCATCGCGGCTTTCCGTATGTGCCCAAAGCTCTTCGGTCATGAACGGCATGAACGGATGCAGGAGCTTGTAGGTTTCCTCCAAGACATAAGCTGCACAGGCTTGCGCTTCGGCCTTGGCCTGTTCGTCTTCGCCCATGAAGATGGGCTTCAGCAGTTCCAGATACCAGTCACAGAACTGGTTCCAAACGAAGCGGTAAAGCGTGCCAGCCGCATCGTTGAAGCGCTGTGTTTCGATCGCTTCCGTCACGTCCTGAACGGTCGCGGCCAGTTCAGTGAGGATCCAGCGGTTGATCGTCAGCGTTGCCGTTTCCGGAATGAAATGCGGATCACGCTTGACGCCGTTCATCTCGGCAAAGCGCGTCGCATTCCAGAGCTTGGTGCCGAAGTTGCGATAGCCGGCGATCCGCGCCGGGTCGAGCTTCACGTCCCTGCCCTGTGCCGCCATGATCGCAAGCGTGAAGCGCAGCGCATCTGCGCCATATTCGTCGATCAATTCCAGCGGGTCGATGACGTTGCCCTTCGACTTCGACATCTTCTGCCCGTTCTTGTCGCGGACAAGCGCATGAACATAGACGGTATGGAAGGGCTCGAGAGGATTTCCGTCCTCGTCCTTCATGAGGTGCAGGCCCATCATCATCATCCGGGCAACCCAGAAGAAGATGATGTCAAAGCCGGTCACGAGTACGCTGGTCGGATAATACTTCTCCAGTTCCTTCGTCTGCTCAGGCCAGCCGAGCGTCGAGAACGGCCAGAGCGCGGAGGAAAACCAGGTGTCCAGCACGTCCTCGTCGCGTGTAAGGATCTCGCCCGGCTTGAAGTTCTCCAGCAGGTCCTCGACATAGGCCTTCATCGGACCTTCATGTGCGATATAGTGCTGGATCGCCGCGTGTAGCGCCTCTTCCTCGGTCTTCTCGACGAAAACCTGCCCGTCCGGCCCGTACCAGGCCGGGATCTGGTGACCCCACCAGAGCTGCCGGGAGATGCACCACGGCTGGATGTTCTCCATCCACTCGAAATAGGTCTTGTCCCAGTTCTTCGGAACGAAGTTGGTTCGGCCTTCTCGCACGGAAGCGATCGCCGGCTCGGCAAGCGTCTTGGCATCGACGAACCACTGGTCAGTCAGCATCGGCTCGATGACCACGTTGGAGCGGTCGCCGAAGGGCTGCATCAGCTTCTTGTTGTCGACATAGGGTATGTCATTGCCTTCCGCGTCCTTGACCGTCACGGCAAGGCCTTCGGCGTTTATTGCATCGACAATCAGCTTGCGGGCTACATAGCGGTCGAGACCACGATATTCGTCAGGCACCAGATTTATGTCGTCGATATCGGATTCGGACGGCACATGGCCGGACCTCGCGATCTCGAGCGCCTGCGCGGCGCAGTCCGCATAGGGCTCGCCGTCTTCACGCAGCGAAGCCTTGCCATCCATGAGCCGGTAGCATGGAATGTTGTTGCGGCGAGCGACCTGGTGGTCGTTGAAGTCGTGCGCCCCGGTGATCTTCACCGCACCCGAACCGAACGTCGGATCCGGGTATTCGTCGGTGATGATCGGGATCAGCCGGCGATGTTCCTTCGGTCCGACCGGGATTTCGCAGAACTTGCCGACGATCGGCGCGTAGCGCTCGTCCGACGGATTGACCGCGACCGCGCCGTCGCCCAGCATCGTTTCGGGGCGCGTCGTGGCGATCGAGATGTAGTTACGCTCCTCCTGCAGAAGGACGTTACCGTCAGCATCCTTCTCCACGTAGGTGTAGGTTTCCCCGCCAGCGAGCGGGTACTTGAAATGCCACATATGGCCGTCGACTTCGCGATTCTCGACCTCGATGTCCGAGATAGCCGTTTCAAACTGCGGATCCCAGTTGACCAGGCGCTTGCCGCGATAGATTAGCCCTTCCTTGTAAAGCTTTACAAAGACTTCAAGAACAGCTTCGGAAAGCCCCTCGTCCATCGTGAACCGCTCGCGCGACCAATCGCAGGAAGCGCCGAGGCGCTTCAACTGGTTGAAGATCACGCCACCGGATTCGGCCTTCCATTCCCACACCTTGTCGATGAAGGCTTCGCGGCCCATTTCACGACGGCCGGGAAGCTTCCGCTCGGCCAACTGACGCTCGACGACCATCTGCGTGGCGATCCCCGCATGGTCCATGCCCGGCTGCCACAGCACATCCTTGCCGCGCATGCGTTCGAACCGCACCATGATGTCCTGCAGCGTATTATTGAGCGCGTGGCCCATGTGCAGGGAACCCGTCACGTTCGGGGGCGGGATCACGATGGTGAAAGTCTCCGCGTCAGGCTGCGCATTCGCGCCCGCCCGGAAAGCATCCACGTCATCCCACGCCTGCGCAATCTTCGGCTCAACGGAGGCGGCATCATAGGTTTTTTCGAGCATTTTTCGACCTTATCTCAAGGTTCTTGATGGCTGGCTTGTAAATAGGATGGGGTATGGCAAGTCAATAAAAAAGCCGCTCCGTCACCGGAGCGGCCCCATCCAGAGATGCGGCTGATCAGCGCCGGGGGCCACGGGCGACGCGTTCGATCTCCTCGCGCACGAGACGTTCCACGAGCGTCGGCAGATTGTCATCCAGCCATTCCTGGAGCATCGGCCGCAGCATCTCCTGCGTCATGTCCTCGATCGAGCGGTTCGCAATACCATCGAAGACGGCTGCGAGTTCGCCGAACGAGCGAGCAACCTGAGCGCCAGCCTCTTCGGACAAAAGTGCAGCCGCAGCCTCGACCTTAGCCGGCAGGCTCACCGGCTCAGCGCGCGCAACAGCGATCGCGCCGGAGGGCTGAACCAAGGGCTCGACCACCGGGGAACGAACCTGTTCGGGCCGCGGCGCGATATGCGGAGAAACAACGGATGCGCGCGTCAAGGAATCGTTCGTCATCGAGCCGCTTGTCTGAGGGCGCAACGGTGCAACATCGGCCGGCGCAGCAAAAGGCGCCTTCAGGTCGCTGGATTGAACGGCCGGTTCTGAGAAGCCTGCAGGCGGTGTCGGCAGCCTGACAGTGCCGTTCTCCATCTGACGTGCGGAGGCAGCGCGGACACGGGCTGCGACATCAGCCAGCGAGAGAGACCGTTCCTGAACGCCTTCGCTCGCCGCAGCCTGCGCGGTTTCGCTGAAGCGCGGCTGCCCGGGATCATTGGCGGCCATTTCGGCAACAATCTCGATCTCGTCTTCATCAATATCGTAAACGGGAGGCAGGCCATCGTGCAGGGCATTCTCGGCCTGCGGCTCATTGCTCTCGATAATCCGGCGAATGGACGCCAGAATTTCTTCCATCGAGGGTTCGCGCGCTACATTTGGCTGAGCCATTTTACATTCCCGCAACTGCCGACTGTATCGGCACCAAGTGGTGAGAGCCGATTCGCTACCAGTTTACGGATGCCAGTGCGTGAGACAATCGCAGGAGTCCCAATAGCTTGCGGGATACACAGAATTGTTTTCGAGTGAGTCCGGGTGGTCACACAGGATAGACCACCCGCATCAGTCAGATGCTAAAAAACGAAGGTCCGCTCAAGGCGGAAACCTGGAAGCGGTTTTACCGATGCGTTGAAGTGCGCGCTCTCGGAAACAGTGCCATTTTCCTTGACCAGTAGCTTTGCCTGGGCGGCGTTGCCGTATCCGATGACGGCGACGAGACGGCCGCCATCCCTGAGCTGTTCCAGAAGAGTTGCGGGCACCTCTTCGACGGCGCCGTTCACGAAGATGAGGTCGAAGGGAGCCTCTGTGGGACAACCCTTCTCCATGTCGCCGGTAACGACAGCGACGTTGTCGTAGCCGAGGCTCGACAACTTGTCGGCTGCGTAAGCGGAGAGGGCTTCATCGCCCTCCAGCGAGACGACCGAACCGGCGAGCAGCGACAGCAGCGCCGACACGTAACCCGTGCCGCAGCCGATCTCCAGCACCAGATCGTTCTTGTTGATCCTCGCGAGTTGCAGCAGCTTGGCCAGCGGCGACGCTTCCATCAGGTAACGACCTGCCGCAATTTCCAAGTCCTGGTCGATATAGGCCAGCGCCTTGATCTTGGCCGGAACGAATTCCTCGCGCGGAACCGCCAGAAACGCATGCAGCACCGAATGGGACGTCACATCCGTCGGGCGGATCTGGTTTTCGACCATTTTTGTCCGTGCGGCTTCGAAGTCCATCATTTCGGCTGTCCCAACTTGACCTTAATGAGCCGTCTTTACTGGGCTGCAGCCCCGCTTTCAAGACGCCTGCCATCTTCCTCTTCAAAAACCTGCCGGACTTTCTCCAACCTGCCGGCAACGCTTGCGACAGAACGCCGTTCGAAAGCTGCCATATCAAGGCACGCACCTCTCAGTCGCGCAGCATATATCCACAAAGGAGGAGGCGCGGCCTAGAGGCGACGAAGCTTGAACGGCATCGCCAATGGACAATCTCCGAACAAGCGTTCAGAACGAAAAAAGGATAACGTTCGGAACAAGACTATTGCTTCGCAACTGGATTCGTTCTAAAGCCCCGCCATCACTCGCTTTTATGCACTGGATGGCCTCGTGGCGGAGTGGTGACGCAGAGGACTGCAAATCCTCGTACCCCGGTTCAATTCCGGGCGAGGCCTCCATCCTTCCTTCTTGAATTAGCGCATAACGGCGGATCCGGCGACGGCGTAATCCCGCGCGTCTTTCCAGGTCAACGTTTGTTGCCGTCGGCGGCTGAATGCAGTCGGCACACCGCCCCACGCGTGCGTCAACTTGTCCACTAACGAGGCGGCGGCCTGATACCTATCTGGGAGTTGTCGCAGGAATCACTCCTCCTCCCAAATGCCTCCGACAGGACCGGCCGCCCTCCCTCCTCCCAGCTGCCGGTCAAGTTCAAGTCCGGTGCGCCTCCCGCACCGGACTTTTGCGTTCGCGACAGGACATTGTCGCCAATCGGCATGATTTTTCGCATGCGAAGGGACGGACGATATTTCATCCTTGAATATTGGCGTAACGCGCTAGATCCATTAGAATATCAATGTCGCAAGGCGGGGGGAGACTGCCGATCGACATCCATGGGGTAGGAGGAAGCCGCCATGCAGTATCTTGACTTCTTTACGGCCATCAATCCGCTCGTGCTCGCCGTGCTGGCAATTGTTCTTGTCTGCGGCGCATACGATCGATGGGCGCAGCACAAGTAGGAACGCAAGCCACGCTTGAGAGGGCCGCGCGTCGTGGGTTTGCTCACCTGCTGAATGCTGCTATCCATCCGGCCTCCACCTTAACGGAGGCATACGTTGCAGGATCAAAACCACTTTCAGGACAGTACGGCATCGCTCAGCGCGACGCTTAAGGACGTCATCGCCCGGATCGATGGGCCGACCGTAACACTGCGTGAGCTCATGCAGGCCGTCGGCGAGCACGGGCTGTTGCTGCTTTGCGCCGTGGCGTCCCTGCCCTTTCTCATTCCGGTATCGATACCGGGGGTTAGCACCGTCTTCGGATTTGCCATCATCCTCATCAGCCTGTCGATCACCTTCAACAGGCTGCCGTGGTTGCCGAGAAAGATCCTCGACCGCCAGCTGGAGACGAAGAAGCTGGTGCCGGCTCTGCAGAAGGGTGCCTCGCTTGTCGCCAGGCTCGACGCCTATCTGAAACCACGCATGAGCGCGTTCGTGGCGGGCGCAATGATGAACCGCATCAACGGGCTGGCCATCGCCTTCAGCGGCGTGCTGTTGATGTTTCCGCTCGGGCTTATTCCGTTGTCGAACACATTGCCCGGCATAGCGATTCTTTTTCTCGCGACCGGAATGATCCAGCGTGACGGCATGGTCGTCCTTGCTGGCTACGCATTCATCGTCATCACGGTCATCTATTTCGCTGTGCTCGGCTACATGGCCTTCAGCGCGGGTCAGGGTCTCGCGTCGATATTCGGCTAGCGCCTGCCTGCCGTTGCTGGCGGCGCGCCCACCACACGGCTGTGCGGCGCCGCCGGCGGCGCACGTAGGCCAGATCGTGCGAGAGTACGAGAAGACCGAGCGGCAGCATCCAGAATCCGAGAATCGGCAAGAAGCCCAACGCACCGCCGGCAATCAACACGCCGCCAATCGTAATGCGGCCAAGGCGCGAGCGCGGCATCGGAAGGTGCCAGTTACCCAAGGCCAACCTGCCGCTACGGTGATCCATCCCAAAACGTGTCGTCTTGCGCCTATCTGCCACTTTCGAACTTATCCTTTCGCCCATCCGGGACCCTCCAGATGGTGCGAAACCCACTGCAAAACAAGCAAGAGACATTTTTTTAGAAAAATCGCTTGGCAAAACCCAAAAGCATTTGTATTACCCCGCTCACACCGCCGCAAGCGGTTGATCCCTGGTAGCTCAGCGGTAGAGCATTCGACTGTTAATCGACAGGTCGCCGGTTCGAATCCGGCCCGGGGAGCCAATTTCAAAGGCCCGTGATGCAGATCACGGGCCTTTTTTCTTGCGCTGTTTTCAGCAGATAACCGAGATATCGAGCGTGAGACCTTCACCCTAGGAGATGCCCGGGCCTGGCATCGATTTTGACCTCCACAATGTTAGGCACAGCCAGAAGGCCTTGGGGTTTTCACCCAAAAAGCGAACTGATATGTTCATTTTTTGTTCCCGTTGTCGGCGTGAGTCGGTGGGAATGAAGCTGGCCAGTGGGCTAATAACGTTTGCCGGCACCCAACGGGCGGCGCCTCTTTGGTCCCATCAACGGGATGTAGAGATGGCCATGTCGTATGCATACGGGGACACATGAACGCGATCTATCTGGAAAAGCTCAACGACCGTCAGCGCGAAGCCGTCGAACATGGCATCGGCCAGCCTGAAGGCGGGATCGCCGGGCCGCTCCTGATCATAGCAGGTGCAGGCTCGGGCAAGACCAACACACTGGCCCATCGCGTGGCGCACCTGATCGTCCACGGTGCCGACCCGCGTCGCATACTGCTCATGAGCTTCTCGCGCCGCGCCGCATCCGAGATGACGCGGCGCGTTCAGAGGATTTGCCGGGAAGTCCTTGGCGACAATGCCGCCGTCATGACCGACGCCCTGGCGTGGGCAGGCACGTTCCACGGAATCGGAGCACGCCTGCTTCGCATGTATGCCGAGCAGATCGGGCTCAACGTCGATTTCACCATCCACGACCGCGAGGACAGTGCCGACCTGATGAACCTCGTGCGGCACGAGCTGGGCTTCTCGAAGTCTGAAAGCCGCTTTCCCACCAAGGGAACGTGCCTTGCCATCTATTCCCGCGTCGTCAATTCGGAGGGTTCAATCCTCGAGGTACTCAAGTCGGCATACCCATGGGTGGTGGGCTGGGAGGAACAACTCAAGGAACTGTTTGCCGGATATGTCGAAGCCAAGCAGGCCCAGAACGTCCTCGATTACGACGATCTCCTGCTCTACTGGGCACAGATGGTTTCCGAGCCGGAGCTGGCCGAAGATATCGGATGCCGATTCGACTATGTGCTTGTGGACGAATACCAGGACACCAACCGCCTCCAGTCCTCCATCCTCATGTCATTGAAGCCGGAAGGTCGTGGCCTGACCGTCGTCGGCGATGATGCGCAATCTATCTATTCGTTCCGGGCCGCGACCGTTCGCAATATCCTGGACTTCCCGAACGAGTTTTCGCCAAAACCGGCGGATGTCATCACGCTTGACCGCAATTATCGTTCGACCCAGCCAATCCTGGCTGCGGCAAACGGCGTCATCGGTCTTGCCCGGGAGCGCTATACGAAGAACCTCTGGACAGACCGGGAATCGGAGCAACGCCCCCTCCTCGTGACCGTCAAGGACGAGACGGACCAGGCTGCCTATATCGTTGAGCAGGTTCTCGCCAATCGTGAGGTCGGCACCCTCCTGAAGCAGCAGGCAGTCCTGTTCCGGTCGTCCAACCACAGCGGGTCCCTGGAAGTGGAACTGACACGCCGCAACATTCCCTTCGTGAAATTCGGCGGGCTGAAGTTCCTCGACAGCGCCCATGTGAAAGACCTGCTTGCCGTCCTGCGTTTTGCGCAAAATCCGCGGGACAGGGTCGCGGGGTTCAGGCTGCTGCAGATGCTGCCGGGTATCGGACCGCAGACAGCGGCCAAGATCCTGGACACGATCGCTGCCGATCCTGAACCGCTGCTGTCGCTGGCCGAAGTACCACCGGCACCAAAGACAGGCGAGGAGTGGACCAGTTTCGTCACCATGCTGACCGGGCTGCGCAGGACCGAAGGCGGTTGGCCGGGAGAGATGGAAGCAGCGCGCACTTGGTACGAACCACATCTCGACCGCATTCATGAGGACGCCGAGACGCGCAAGGCCGATCTGCTGCAACTGGAGCAAATTGCCGCCGGCCATACCAGCCGGGAACGTTTTCTGACCGAACTGACGCTTGATCCCCCGGACGCAACCAGCGATCAGGCGGGTGTTCCGTTGCTCGATGAGGACTACCTGATCCTCTCGACCATCCATTCGGCCAAGGGCCAGGAATGGCGCTCCGTATTCATATTGAACGTGGTGGACGGCTGCATACCATCCGATCTTGGAGCAGGCACCACGGCAGAGCTTGAGGAGGAGCGCCGACTGCTTTACGTCGGCATGACCAGGGCGAGAGACAGCCTGACACTGTTGACCCCGCAGCGGTTCTTTACCTACGGACAGAACACGCAAGGGGATCGACACGTCTACGCGTCACGGACCCGATTTGTCCCCGCGACCTTGCTGCAATACTTCGAGGTTACCAGCTGGCCCAAAGTGTCCGCCGCGGCGAGTGAGCGCAGCGCGCGTCAAATTCGCATCGATGTCGGCGCCAGGATGCGGACGATGTGGAAATGACAGGGACCGGCAAACCCGTTGCCAGTCGGGCCGCCGGGTTGCGAGATGTCTCTGTAAGCTACCGTACAGTGAGCTGAGGCGCTGCAACCTTTCCGGTTCGAATATCGTTGTTTGCGCGGGGACGCGACGAGCAGGAGCCCCGCTGCCCAGCAACTCCTGAGCCTGATCATTCAGGTGCCGCCCGCGTTCCCCACTTTTCAAATCCCCAGATTACCATCGCAATCGATAGAGCCGGCCCGTTCTCCGGATTGCGCGGGCCAACGGTCAGAGCCCGTCAGACGTCCTCACGCTCGCCTTCCTCCCGGTTCGACAAGACCTGGAACATCCGGTTGCAATCCTGACTCTGGCCGGCCAGCAGACTGAGGGGATCGACCGCGCCAATGCCGACGCCGATCGCATTGGCGGCAGCCCAGGCCCAATCATCCTGTGCCCGCTGAAGAAGCCGAGGAGCTTCTTCGGTGATGCATACCCGTCCGGCCTGGACGATATCCGCCGATGGAATTCCCTGAAGCCGTTCTGATACCTCCGCCTGAAGCGGGCCGACGACAAGAAGGGCAAAAAGATAGCTGATGAATTCGGACACGAAATTCTCTCCGTTTGGTTGCAGGTGATATGGGGAGAGCTCATGTCTGCCACCAGAGCCGTTCGATGGCCTAAGAGCGATAAAAAGCTCCTGGGCACCCTCACCGCTTACGGGGCGCCGGCCTGTTTGCCTGGGACGCTGCGGAACGAAACATCATAATCCACGTTCACTGCCCCATGGCCCTACCATGAGGAGATTGCCATGAGGAAGATCGTTATGATTGCCGCCGCTGCAGGCCTTGCCGCGAGCGGCGCAGCTGCCCAGGAAAGCACCGTCAGCGGCGCGGTCGGAGGGGCCGTAACCGGCGCCATCGTCGGTGGCCCGATCGGTGCAGCTGTCGGCGGCATCGTCGGCGCAGCGGCCGGCACCGCCATCGATCCGCCGCCGGAAAGGGTCGTCACCTACGTCCGAGAACAGCCCCTTCCCACCCAGCCGGTCGTGGTCGAAAGGCAGGTCGTCGTTGGCGAGCCCCTGCCCCAGACCGTCGTGCTGACACCGGTGCCGGAGTCACCCGACTACGCGTATACCTATGTCAACGAGCGCCGCGTGATCGTCGACCCCAGAACCCACACCGTCATTCAGGTTCTCGACTGACCACGCCCAAATGATCAGGCCCGACCCGAGAAGTCTGAAGCCCCGCAGGCCACTGCGGGGCTTCTTCATGGTCGGCCGCCCGGCATGATCGCACCTGACGACTGGATCATCGCTCCCCTTCCATGACGGGCGAGCGTATTCTGGCAGACAAAATTTTCGGACCTGAGGTCGCCCTGGAAATTTCATTTCTTGCGCCCTGCGCCTTGTCCGTCAACAAGAGCGGATTTACATCTAGGCCCGAACAAGAAGGCTTTTCTCATGACCCCCCACAGATCCGTCCTCGACGTCATCGGCAATACGCCTCTCATCCGGCTCAATGGTCCGTCTGAGGCGACGGGCTGTGAAATTCTTGGCAAGGCGGAGTTCCTCAATCCCGGCCAGTCGGTGAAGGATCGGGCGGCGCTCTACATCATCCGGGACGCGGAAAAGAAGGGCCTGCTCAAGCCGGGCGGAGTGATCGTCGAAGGAACCGCCGGCAATACCGGCATCGGCCTCACTCTCGTTGCGAAGACGCTGGGCTACCGCACGGTCATCGTGATTCCCGAAACGCAGAGCCAGGAAAAGAAGGACGCGCTACGCCTGCTCGGTGCCGAGCTGGTCGAAGTCCCGGCCGTGCCGTACAAGAACCCCAACAATTACGTGAAGGTGTCGGGCCGACTTGCCGCCGAACTGGCAAAGACCGATCCCGCAGGCGCCATCTGGGCCAACCAGTTCGACAACGTGGCCAACCGGGTTGCGCATGTCGAGACGACGGCGCTTGAAATCTGGGAGCAGACGGGCGGCAAGGTCGACGGATTCATTTGTGCCGTCGGCTCCGGCGGCACGCTGGCTGGCGTTGCGGAGGGGCTGCGCGCCAAGCGGGCCGACGTCAAGATCGGCCTGGCGGATCCTGAAGGTGCTGCACTTTACGAATTCTATGCACATGGCGAGCTGAAGTCGGAAGGTTCATCCATCACCGAAGGTATTGGCCAGGGCCGCATCACCGCGAACCTCGAAGGTTTCACGCCCGATTATTCCTACCGCATAAAAGACGCAGAAGCCCTGCCGGTCATTTTCGACCTCGTGGAGCAGGAAGGGCTGTGCCTCGGCGGCTCTTCAGGGATAAACGTCGCTGGCGCCATCCGCCTTGCGCATGACCTGGGGCCAGGCCATACGATCGTGACGGTCCTCTGCGACTACGGCAACCGCTACCAGTCAAAGCTCTTCAATCCGGACTTCCTTCGGTCGAAGGGTCTGCCGGTACCGCAATGGCTGACACAGAGAAACAAGATCACTGTCCCGTTTGAACTGGTTTGAACCTCCATGCCTGTTGATGCCCTGTATCGCGACGACTTCCAGCTGATGACGGTCGATGCCGTCGTGACCGCGATCCACGAAGACGGCGGGATCGAACTCGACCGAACGTGTCTCTACGCAGCGTCCGGCGGTCAACCCGGCGACACCGGTTATATCGAACGCACAGACGGCACGCGGATCGCGCTCGGCCAGACCAGGCACGGACCGGCCAAGGACATCATCATCCACATGCCGCTGGAGGGGGAGCCCCAGCCGATCGTGGGTGAAAGCCTGCGCCTGCACCTCGACTGGGATCGCCGTCACCGCCTGATGCGCATGCACACCGCCTGCCACCTGCTTTCCGTCGTCTGCCAGTATCCGATTACGGGTGCGGCTGTCGGCGAGGAGGAATCGCGGGTCGATTTCGACATGACCGACACCATTGACAAGGACGAGGTCACCGCCCGGCTGATGGAGCTTGTGGAGCAGGATCACCCGGTTTACGTCCAGTGGATCACCGACGAGGAACTCGCGGCCAATCCCGGCATTGTGAAGTCGAAGAACGTCCGTCCGCCGATCGGTCTCGGCCGCGTCAGCCTTGTCTGCATCGGCGAGAATTCCAGCGTTGACAGCCAGCCCTGCGGCGGCACACATGTGGCCCGGACCAGCGAAGTGGGAGCTATCCACATCGCCAAGATCGAGAAAAAGGGCAAGGAGAACCGGCGCTTCCGCATCCGGTTCGGTGAAGCCGCAACCGAGGCTTGAGACCTTGCATATGGGAGAAAAGTTCATGGGCGAGACCAGCCGTTTCATCGTCACATCCGACTGGCTGGCGAAGGAATTGGGAAGCTCCGATCTCCGGATCGTCGATGCATCCTTCTATCTTCCGGCGCAGAACCGAGACGCCGATGCGGAATATGCCGCCGGACACATTCCGGGCGCGGTGCGCTTCGACCATGACAAGGTCGCCGATCATTCGACCGATCTGCCGCATATGGTCCCCGCTCCAGACGTTTTCGCCGAAGCCCTGGGCAAGATGGGCATCAGCGAGACGGATAGAATCGTGATCTACGACGGCCCGGGAATTTTCTCCGCGCCACGCGCGTGGTGGCTGTTCCGGACCATGGGCGCCCTAAACGTCCATATCCTGGATGGGGGGCTCGACGGCTGGAAGGCGGAAGGCAAACCGGTCGAGACCGGCATTCCCTCGCCTTCGCCCAAGACCTTCACGCCGTCGTTCAAGCCCACGAAAGTCATAGACATAAGCGAGATGAAATCGGTCATCGAGGCAGGTTCCATGCAGATCGCCGATGCCCGCAGCGCCGGCCGCTTTGCCGCCACCGAGCCGGAACCGCGGCAGGGCCTTCGCTCCGGTCATATGCCGGGGGCACGCAACCTCCCGGCCGGCAACTTCGCCGTCAACGGAAAGCTGCGGACGTTACCGGAACTGCGCAGGATCATCGAAGATGCCGGCATTGACCTGAGCCAGCCGGTAGCAACCAGCTGCGGCTCCGGCATTACTGCCGCGATCATCACACTGGCGCTCGAATCACTGGGCCACGAAAACAACGTGCTCTACGACGGCTCGTGGACGGAATGGGGTGGTCGCACCGATACGCCGATCGTGACCGGTCCGCCATCGCCAAAGGCGGCATAGCACCATGCCGAAGAAACCCGTTTCTCTGAAGGCTCACGTCACGCAGCTCGAAATGACCGCGCCACTGAAGGCCAGCCTGCCGGTGCCCGTCAATCTGCAGACCGCCATCATTCGCGCCCCGGACATTCCGCTCCATTACTACCGCTACCTTTACCGTCAGGTCGGCAAGCGCTGGCACTGGTACAAGCGGCTGCGGATGTCCGACGAGCAGCTGGCGGCGGCGATACACTCCCCCCACGTCTCCGTGACCGTCCTTTACGTCGATGGCGCACCAGCGGGTTTCTTCGAGCTGCAAAAGCAGAGCGAAGGAGTTGTCGAACTGTCCTACTTCGGACTTTTCGAGCGAGCGATCGGGCTGGGCATCGGAAAGTGGTTCCTGCTTCAGGCATTGTATGCCGCCTGGCAGGACAACCCGAGCAAGGTGACGGTAACCACCAACACCCTTGATCATCCCCGCGCGCTGCAGCTCTATCAGATGATGGGGTTCTCCCCGGTATCGACCTACGAGGCGCTGGTTGCTCCGATGACGGATGCGCAACTGTTGAAGGTTCTGGACAGCTAGGGCGTGCCTTAGCTACTTGCTGGCCCATTGGAGCCGAAGTGTGTCTTGCAACCACCGCAGGACCGTCCTAGACCCGCTGCATGTTTACCACACCTCTCCGCTGGCGCGTCGCCGCCAACGTTTCACTTATCCTGTCGGTGCTTCTGCTTCTCGCCGCCTATCCGCTCGCACTCGCGTTGCCGGAATGGTGGAGCCACGAAAACCAGCCCGTCGAGAACGCACAGGTTGTTCTGCTGGGTTTGGGCATGGTGACCGCGCTCATCTATTTCGGAACCGATAGCAGCCCTGCCCGCTGGCTGGGTCTCGCCGCAGCGCCTGTCTGGCTTGTTCTGGTCGGCCGTGAGCTGAGCTGGGGGGCGGTCTTTTTCGCGCCGACCGGCATGACCGATCATGGTCCGCTCTTTGCTTCGCGCGCCCTTTGGTACAAACCAATCGTGACGCCACTCGTGGCAGCACTGATCCTTTCATGCATTGCAATTGTCGTCGTGAAGAAACTGGCACCTCTCGCCCTCGAACTGGCGAAACGACGCCGCCTGCCGATCGCTTCGCTCGCCGTGGTAACGCTCAGCATGATCGTCTCGACCGCCGCCGAAGGACATTTCGGCTTTCAGCTCGCGGCCGACAGCGGTGTCGCGCAGCTCGTCGAAGAGATCGCGGAGCTTGCCGCCTATCTGGCGCTTCTCGCCAGCCAGTTCTTCGTCTTTGCGCATCTGGGCACGCAAGAATCGGGTGGCGGCTAAGCATTCGAAGCGGCATTCATTATGGCAATTCCTTGCGGAGAACTGCCATGACCATATCCTTCACTGCCATGCCCACGGAAGATGCCGCCCGGCTCTGGCGCGGCGGCACGGACGCCTACGGTCTCGTGCCCGAAACCAGGGCAGCGGATGGTCCCGGCTATCCTTGCCGCCACTGCCTGCGGAACATCGATGCCGGGGACGAGCTCCTGGTGCTGGCCTATCGGCCCTTTCCGGAGCTGCAGCCCTATGCGGAAACCGGGCCGATCTTCCTCCACAAGCAGCCGTGCAAGCGTTACGAGGCATCCGAGGTTCTACCGCCCATCCTCTCGAGCCCGGATTATATCGTACGCGGCTATGGCACCGACGACCGCATCGTCTACGGAACGGGTGCGGTAACGCCCACGGAACGGATCAGGGACCGTGCCGAGGAAATGCTTGCACGCAGTGATGTCGCCTACCTGCACGTGCGCTCCGCACGCAACAACTGCTATCAGTGCCGCATCGACGGGCCGGGTGGGCAATCCTAGCGGCCCGGCTTGCCCCAACGGAACGAAGCGCCGGCTGCTCAAAGAAAAAGCGCCGGAACACTTTGGAACCGGCGCTTGAGAACATGGCTTCGAATGGAAATCCAGAATTCCAATCGATTCGTTGTATCTTGATCAGGCAACGTAAAGAAGGTTTTCCGGCGCATGAACCTCATGCCCCAGGGCATCCGCAACCGCATGGTTGGTGATGCGTCCCTTGTGAACGTTGAGACCGTTGCGCAGATGCTTGTCCTCGGCGATGGCACGAAGGCCCCGATCAGCAAGCGCGAGTCCGTGCTGCAGGGTCGCATTGTTCAGCGCATGCGCCGAGGTAATGGGGACGGCACCGGGCATGTTGGCGACGCAGTAGTGTATGATGCCGTCGACCTCATAGGTCGGCTCCGAATGGGTCGTCGCATGGGAGGTTTCGAAGCAGCCGCCCTGGTCTATCGCCACGTCCACAATGACGGCGCCCTTCTTCATGCCCGACAGCATTTCGCGGCTGACAAGCTTCGGCGCGGCCGCACCCGGGATGAGGACGGCACCGATCACCAGATCGGCGGCGAAGACCTCTTCCTCCAGATCGCCGATCGTCGAATATCGCGTATGCACGCGGCCGTTGAAAATGTCGTCCAGCTGGCGCAGGCGCGGTAGCGAGCGGTCGATGATGGTAACATCGGCGCCAAGCCCCACGGCCATCTTCGCCGCATGGAGCCCGACGACCCCGCCACCGATGATGGCGACCTTCGCCGGTATGGCACCTGGCACGCCGCCGAGGAGGATGCCCCGTCCACCGTTCGCCTTCTGCAGGGCGGTGGCTCCAGCCTGAATGGCAAGACGGCCGGCCACTTCCGACATAGGCGCCAGGAGAGGCAAACCGCCACGATCATCCGTCACCGTCTCGTAGGCAATGGCGGTCACACCGGAGGCAAGCAATCCGTTGGTCTGTTCCGGGTCCGGAGCGAGATGGAGATAGGTGTAGAGGATCTGGCCTTCACGGAGCTGCGCCCATTCCTGCGGCTGCGGCTCCTTTACCTTGACGACCATGTCCGATTTTTCGAAGATTTCCTTTGCGGACCCCACGATCCGGGCGCCAGCGGCGATATAGGCGCTGTCATCTGCGCCGATGCCGGCACCCGCGGCGCTTTCAATCAGAACCTCATGACCATGGGCCACGTATTCCCGCACCGCTCCGGGCGTGAGCCCCACACGATATTCATGGTTTTTGATTTCCTTCGGGCATCCGACACGCATTCAGCGTTCCTCTCTTGTTATGGCATTTCGCCTGATTGTCAGGTGAAAACCAAAACAGAAAACGCGGACAATGTCCTTGCGAAGGCGGATTGGCTTTCCGGAGATTTTCGCAGATACTTGCAGGGAAGAGCTAATATAGAGGATTTATTGCACATGTCCGACCTGGATGCGATCGATCTTGCGATGATGCGGGTTCTGCAGCAGGACGGACGCATCTCCAACGCCGATCTTGCCGCGCGCGTAGGCCTTTCCCAGTCCGCCTGCTCCCGCCGCCTCGCCAACCTCGAAAGCAAGGGCACCATCAGCGGCTATCACGCGCGCCTGTCCAACAAGGCTCTCGACTACAAGATGATGGTCATCGTCCACATCTCGCTGTCGGGCCAGTTCGCCAAGACGCTCACCGAATTCGAGGCGGCGGTGAAGCGTTGCCCGAACGTGTTGGTCTGCTACCTCATGTCGGGAGAATACGACTACATCCTGCGCGTGGCGGCGAAGGACCTGGAAGACTACGAGCGGATTCACCGCGACTGGCTCTCGGCATTGCCGCACGTGGTCAAGATCAACTCCAGCTTCGCCCTGCGGGAGGTTATCGATCGCCCAAATGTCGGATTGTGACGGGCGGCGGCGTTGCAGATCCTTAACCATTCGGATCAAAGCCATTTCAACTATTTCCTGCTTGAATGTCGCTTCCCTGAGAAAGTGGAGCACCTTATGGAACAGAACAATCTTGGAATGTCCTCGCGGGCTGCCGCACGTACAAGGACCCGGATTTTCGCAACGGTTCGCTACTACAATCAGTCCGCCCGCGGCCGCGTCGTCGACCTTTCGGCGACTGGAATGGCGCTGGAACTCGAGGAACGGTTCAACGCGGCCGACGGCAGCAGGGTGAAGATCGAGAGCGACGAGCTCGGCTTCATCGAAGGTACGGTGCGCTGGTGTCGCGGAAGCCGCATCGGGATCGAGCTTCACCTCAACAGCAACGCGCTGGCGCAGGTCTCCTCCTATTTCCGGTTCTTCCATGAGGACGTGCGACCTGTTCTGACACGATAAGACGAAGATCCCATCGTTCAGATCCTGTAATTTTGCCGGTGCACTTCCATGTGAATGCGCCTAGTCTCGCGCCGGCAAAACGATCCAGGGAGTCCTCGATGTCGCCTACCGCCCTCCACCCCATCACGCGCCGCTCACTGATGGGGGGCTTCGTCGCCACCTCGGCGCTCGTCATGCTGCATCCGTTTGCGGCGCGGGCTCAGGCGAACCAGGCGCATCTGCGCCTGATGGAAACCACGGACATCCACGTCCACGTCTTCCCGTACGATTACTATGGCGACAAACCCAACGACACGATGGGCCTGGCGCGTACCGCTTCCATCATCGATTCGATCCGCGCCGAAGCCGGAAACTCCATGCTGATCGACAACGGCGATTTCCTTCAGGGCAATCCGATGGGCGACTACATCGCCTATGAGCGCGGCATGAAGGAAGGCGACCAGCATCCCGTGATCAAGGCCATGAACGTGCTGGGCTACGACGCCGGTACTCTTGGCAACCACGAGTTCAACTACGGCCTCGATTTCATGTTCAAGGCATTGGCGGGCGCCGGTTTCCCCTATGTCTGCGCCAACCTGACCAAGGGCCAGCTGGCATCGGACCCGAAGCAGGACGACCTGTTCTTCAAGCCCTACGTGATCCTCGAAAAGCAGATCCGCGACGGCGCGGGTAAAACGAGCCCGGTCAAGGTCGGGTTCATCGGCTTTGTCCCGCCGCAGATCATGGTCTGGGATGCCAAGCATCTGGATGGCAAGGCGCAGACTCGCGACATCGTCGATGCCGCAAAGGCGTGGGTGCCGGTGATGAAGGAGGAAGGCGCGGATATCGTCGTCGCCCTCTCCCACTCCGGCATCGACGGCTCCGGCATGAGCGAGCGCATGGAGAACGCCTCGCTCTATCTGGCCGGCGTCGATGGGATCGATGCCGTGTTTACCGGCCACCAGCACCTCGTCTTCCCCGGCCCGAAGGATTTCGAGGGCATAGCCGGCGCCGACGCAACCAAGGGCACCCTGATGGGCAAACCGACCGTCATGGCCGGCTTCTGGGGCTCGCACATGGGCCTCATCGACCTGCTGCTGGAAAAAGACGGAAACAGCTGGAAGATCGTCGACTTCACCACCGAGGCGCGGCCGATCTACCACCGCGACGAAGACCGCAAGGTAGTCGCCGACGTGAGCGACAAATCGGACGTAACCGCCACCGTGACGGAGGAGCACGAGGCCACCCTCGCCTATATCCGCCGCCCTGTCGGCAAGACCTCGGCGCCGCTCTACTCTTATTTCGCGCTAGTGGCCGACGATCCGTCGGTCCAAATCGTCTCGAACGCGCAGACCTGGTATATCAAGGACATGCTGAAGGACGGTCAGTACAAGGACTTGCCCGTGCTTTCGGCCGCTGCCCCCTTCAAGGCAGGCGGTCGCGGCGGGCCTGAGTACTACACGGATGTCCCTGCCGGTGACATTGCCATCAAGAACGTCGCCGACCTCTATCTCTATCCGAACACCGTGCAGGCGGTGCTGATCAGCGGCGAGCAGGTGAAGAACTGGCTGGAAATGTCGGCAGGCATGTTCAATCAGGTCGAGCAAGGTGCCAAGGACGCCCCGCTCATCAACGACGGTTTCCCATCCTACAACTACGACGTCATCGACGGCGTAACCTACCAGATCGACCTGTCGCAACCTGTGCGCTTCGACAAGGACGGCGGGCTCGTCAATCCCGGCGCGCGTCGCATCGTGGATCTCCGGTTCGACGGCAAGCCTATCGACCCGGCACAGAAATTCGTCGTTGCCACCAACAACTACCGCGCAGGCGGTGGCGGAAAGTTCCCGGAGATTGCGGGCGACAAAGTGATTTTTGTGGCCCCCGACACCAACCGTGACGTCATCGTCCGCTACATCATCGAGCAGGGCACCATCAACCCTTCCGCCGATGCCAACTGGTCGTTCAAGCCGATGGAGGGTACCACCGCCGTCTTCGAGACGGGTCCCAAGGGGCGCGACTATGCCGGCGAGATCAAGGGTGCAAAGATCGAGGAAGCTGGCGACGGAGCGGAAGGCTTCGCCAAGTTCCGGCTGGTGCTCTAAGCGAGACATCACCAGCCGGTGACAGGAAGACTGCTCAGGCAGCCTTCTGCATCGCTTCGCCCAGCAGTTGTGTCAGCAGTTCCAGTTCCGGTGGCGGCTTCTTCTCGACGCGCCGGTAATCGCTGCCGTCCCTGTTCCTGCGCATCAGGCCGAGGTCCACCAGATCACGGCGCAGGAGCGCCGGATCCTCGAACAGATGGAACGTGTTCAGCAATGCGCTGATCCCGCGCTCGGTGAAGGTTTCCGGTAAGGGGATCCTCGACCACAGGAACCACAGGCACAACTCCTGCTGCGAGCGCTTGCCTGGCCAGCGGGTGATCCGGGCCGCCCCATCGAAGACCCGCATGGTCTTCTTCACCCGCGCTTCGTCGGGCGCGGGAGGAGCCTCGGCCTCCAGGCTCCACTCCTGGAGCGTGTCGGTGGTCCGGACGGTCGATCGAAAGTGCTGGAAGTTGCGGAAGCCGCCCGCCTTGGAAAGGGCGTTGAGCATTTCGACGTGGCTGGGCTTGTGATCGAGCTTACCGATCTGATCACGCAGCGATTTTGCGAAGGCCGAAATATCGGCGACTTCCATCGGAAAGATGGTTCTGGTCATCTCTTATCCTCGGCGCGCCGTTCCATTTCGGAGTGTCACTGGTCGCCGTCTTGTCGACTTCGGCACGGGATAAGTGCTGATGATCTTGAATATCGCAGGTTTAGCTTCCCTTGCGGGACGGCGACGCCTCGGTGAACTGCTGACCGTGGACTTTTTTTTACCACAGAGCCTGAAATCGTCAACCTCAGCCCGCGGTCACTCCGCCGCCGCCGTCGCAGATGGCAGATGGAGCCCCATCGCCTCGGCAAAATCCGCATGGTTGGGACACGCCGACAGGCGGCTCCGGAAAGCATCGATCAGCCAGCTCGCCGCCGGGCCTGGTGGATTGGAGACCTTCCGTAGCGCATAGATCGGGTACTCCCCCTGCTCGTAGGCATCGAGCTTCAACGCCACCAGTCGGCCAGCGATAAGGTCCTCGCGTACGAGCGAGGCGGGCAGGCCTCCCCAGCCGAGCCCACCGCGAATAAGCTGGTGCTTGGTGGCGATGTCGCTCACCCGCCACGTCTTGTAGGACAGGACGTTGAAGTCCCGGCCCTTGGTCAGGCCCGATGCATCGATCACGACAAGCTGCGTTTCCTCCCGCACGTCCGAGAGCGTCAGTGGCCTTTCGATCCGGGCGAGCGGGTGGTCGGCCGCCGCGACCGGCAGCATGAAGGAATGACCGATCTTCTCCGCAGCGATCGTGTCATCCTGCTTCAGGAGGGCTCCACCGAGACCGATACTGGCCCGCCCACTCGCCACCATGTCCATGACCATGCCGAGTTCCCCGACATTCAGGCTGAGCGCAACGGAGGGGAAGCGCTTGCCGAACTCCCGCAGTTCGTTGACCACGGCGTCGGCCGGCACCATGACGCTGATGGCAAGAGAGAGTTCCGGTTCCAGCCCCTGTTTCATACTCCTTGCTCGTGCCCGCATGACCTGCATGTCCGCCACGATGCGCCGCGCATCTGGCAGCATGGCACGTCCCGCCTCGGTCAGCTTGGGCTGACGGCCACTGCGCTCGAACAGCTGCACTTCAAGCTGTGCCTCGAGGTTTGCGATCGTATAGCTGACCACCGATTGCGCCCGGTTGAGCGTGCGGGAAGCGGCGGAAAAGCTGCCCGTCTCCGCGACGGCGAGGAAGACCCGCAACTGGTCCAGGGTGGGATTGGCATCCATGGCATCCATCCAATCTGTCGATAGTTAGCTTCTAGATTATCACAGTTTCATCGATGACCGTCCACCACTATCTAACCAGCGACGGCGAGATCCACCTCGCCTGCAAGCTCCCAAGTTGCCGATTGCATAACCGCAAGGAAGAATGTCATGTCCCCTGTCCTCCTCGTCACGTCGAGCCCTCGCGGCGAATCCTCCCGCTCCTCCAAGGTCGCGCGCGAACTGGCCGAAGCCCTCTCGTCGGCGGGCTCCGCAAAATCCATCATCCACCGCGATCTCGGCGCCAATCCCCTGCCCCATATCGATGCAGTCTTCACCTCGGCGATCCGCAAGCCTGCCGAGAGCCGCTCCGAAGCCGAGGCCGCTGCTGCCGTTCTTTCGGACGTGCTGGTGGACGAACTGCTCGCTGCCGACACCGTGATCATCGGCACCGGCCTCATCAACTTCAACATCTACTCGACGCTGAAGAGCTGGATCGACCACATCGCGCGTTCGGGCAAGACCTTCCGCTATACCGAAAAGGGGCCGGAAGGCCTGGCTACCGGCAAGAAGGTCTATCTTGTGGTTGCATCCGACGGGGTCTACTCGCAAGGCCCGGCGACCGCGATGAACCACGCCATCCCCTACCTGAAGACCGTGCTGGCCTTCCTGGGCATGACGGATGTCGAAGTGGTTCCGGTAGAAGGCCTGGCCTTTGGTCCGGAAGCGGTCGACAAGACAATGGCAGAGGTCCAGAGCCGCATCTCCAAGCTCGCCCTGGCCGCCTGATCCGCGCGTGGAGCAAGCCAACTACCTGCGGCCGCGGCAATGTCGCGGCCGTTTTTGTGTGACGATGATATCGAACAGCAGAAGGATGTCGGAGAAAGCGCAGGCGCGTGAGGACAGCGCTCAGGTAGAGCGTGACTTCTCGCCGTCGGAAAACAGCGCGGTGCCGTTCTGATCGATGATCTGGCGTGCCTTCCGGAAGGTACACTCGAGGGCATCGTCCATCGAGGTGAACACATCGGCCCGGACAAAATTGCGTACCAGCAATTCGCCGTCGACATCCTTCTCTATGCGGCCGGCCAGACGGAACTGGTTGCCCTCACGGATCGGTGTCGCATGGATCAGGCAATCGCCATGGGCCTGCGGTTCTGCCGCAGGCGCTGCGGGCGCCTCGCCCTTGGAGCCGCCGGCGAACATGGAAAGGATGTTGGAAAGAAACGAAGCCATGACGGCTGCGTAGCACACTCGAACAAGTCCCGAAAGATGCGAGTTCCGAAGTTGCCGCGATCGGATATTTCCTGAGCGCCGCCAATTGAGGAATTTGTGGACGCACGCGGGACGTTCGTTACAGGCACCTTCCAGGTCCGGCGACACCCGTCACCGAGCAGTGACAGCCATCAAATGATCAGATTCGCCAGGATCTCGTTGTCGGTGATGTCCTGGTATCCGATATCCTCAGCTTCAAAACGCTCGAGCAGACCCTTGAAATTTTGCGGATTCCTGGTTTCGATGCCGATCAGGATCGAACCGAAGTTGCGTGCCGACTTCTTCAGGTATTCGAACCGGGCGATATCATCTTCCGGCCCCAGCAGGTTGAGGAAGTCCCGCAGCGCGCCGGGCCGCTGGGCCAGCCTCAGGATGAAGTATTTCTTCAATCCGGCGTAGCGCATCGCCCTTTCCTTGACGTCCGGCAGACGCTCGAAGTCGAAGTTGCCGCCACTCACGACCGCCACGACGGTCTTGCCCTTCAATCGCTCGAGACTAAGCATGTCGAGCGCTGTGATGGACAATGCGCCGGCAGGCTCCAGGACAAACCCCTCGATATTCAGCATTTCCGTAATCGTCACGCAGATGGCATTTTCCGGCGCCAGCAGAACCTGATCCGGGTGGAAACGCTTCAGCGCCTCGAAGTTCAGCTCGCCGATCCGGGCCACCGCCGCGCCATCGACGAAATTGTCCACCTTGGGCAATTGTACCGGAGCACCGGCCTCAAGGCTGCGCTTCAAGCTGGGTGCGCCCAGCGGCTCTACGAGAACAAAGTCATCCTGCGGGACAACGTCGCTCAGGTATCCGGTGATTCCCGATGCCAGACCGCCGCCGCCGACAGGCAGAACCACCAGATCCGGACTGACGCCCTCCGGCAGTTGACCAAGGATTTCCGACGCGACCGTTGCCTGCCCCTCGATGATGTCCGGGTGGTCGAACGGCGGCACCATCACACCGCCGATCTCGGCGACATGCGCATTGGCCGCCGCGTAGCACTGGTCGAAGATATCGCCGACCAGCCGGATGGTGATGAATTCCCCGCCGAATATGCGGGTCTTGTCGATCTTCTGCTGCGGTGTGGTCACCGGCATGAAAACCACGCCCGGCACCTGGAAATGGCGGCAGACGAAGGCAAAGCCTTGAGCATGATTGCCCGCCGAGGCGCAGACGAAGGTCCGGCCCTGCGCACCCGTCGTCATCGTCTTGCGGAAGAAATTGAAGGCTCCGCGGATCTTGTAGGAACGGACGGGGGAAAGGTCTTCCCGTTTCAGCCAGATATCGGCGCCGTAGCGACGGCTCAGGTGCTCATTCAACTGTAACGGCGTTTCCGGGAAGATTTCCCGCAGTGCCGTCATGGCCTCGTCCACACCCGTCTTCGTCACGTCCGCTCCCATCCAATTGAATTCCGTCAGGTATCCCGCTATGCCATAGCCAACCGGGAGAGGCAAAGCCATCTCCCGGACGCCACGCAAACCGGGTTTTTAACTTGAACGCCAGTCTCTTCCGGCCGGCCATCTATATCGCGGCGCTCTGCGGGCTCTATCTCGCGACGGCGATGTTCCTGCCGGCGATGATGGATCTCTATTACGGGCACGATGACTGGCAGGTGTTCGCGCTCTCCGGTTTCATGGTCGGTGGCCTCTCGATGATGACCGCGCTTGCCACCCGCGGCCCTCCGCCCGCCTTCAACAAGCGCCTCGGCTTCCTGCTGGTCAACCTGTTGTGGGCCACATTTTCGATCGTCGGCGCCATTCCGCTGTACCTGGCGGAAAACGAACTGAGCTTCGCCCAGGCGCTGTTCGAATCGGTCTCAGGCATCACCACCACCGGCTCGACGGTCATTACGGGTCTCGATACCATGCCGCGCGGCATCCTGTTGTGGCGATCGCTGCTATGCTGGTTCGGCGGTATCGGGATTGTCGCCCTCGGGCTCTTCATCCTGCCTTTCCTGAAGGTCGGCGGCATGTCGGTCTTCAAGCTGGAGTCATCCGACACGAACGACAAGCCGTTCGCCCGGCTGGCCAGCTTCACGCGGGCCTTCATCGCCATTTATCTCCTGCTTACGCTTACCTGCATGGTCGCCTACGACATTGCCGGGATGGGCCACTTCGACGCGCTGAACCATGCGATGTCGACTGTTGCCACGGCGGGGTTTTCCACCCGGGACATGTCGTTTGCCTATTACGACAGCGAAGCGATCCTCGTCATCGGTACGATCTTCCTGACGATCGGGAGCCTGCCCTTCTCGGTCCTGATCCTGCTGGCGGTCCGCCGACGCCTTAACACGTTGCGCGATCCACAGATCCTCGTCTTCATCAGCTATCTGTGCGCGTTCTCGATCCTGCTTGGCGTCTACCACCACCTGCGCAACGGCGTGGAGATCGACACTGCACTGATCCATTCCTTCTTCAACATGGCCTCGATCCTTTCGACCGGCGGCTTCGCCAGCGACGACTACACCCTCTGGGGTCCGTTTGCGGTGACCTTGGCCTTCTTCGCCACAGCGATCGGCGGCTGCTCCGGCTCGACCGCCGGCGGCATCAAGACCTACCGCTTCGTCATCATTTTCAACATCATCCGAAGCGGCCTTAAGCGGCTGATCTATCCCAATGCGGTCTATCCGGTGCGCTATGGCAACATCACGGTAGAGCCAGACGCGCAGCGCGGGGTCTTCCTGTTCGTCAGCCTGTTCCTTGCCCTTTGGGCGTTCGGCAGCATGGCCATGAGCGCGATGGGTTATGATTTCCTGACGGCGACGTCCGCCGTGCTGACCTGCCTTGCCAATGTCGGCCCCGGCATAGGTCCGATCATCGGCCCTGTCGGCAACTTCTCGACGATCGGCGACCCAGCCCTCTATCTGCTTTCTCTGATGATGCTGCTCGGCCGCCTCGAAATTCTCACGGTCCTCGTTCTGCTGACCCCCATCTTCTGGCGGCAATAGAAGAAACGAGAATGCATTTTTCGGCTACGGCAGCCCTTTCTCGCAATGTGTTGAATCGCCCACGGAAGTGGTGAAATTGGCGGACGCAAGAGGACTGTCTCTCATAATACCACAGGCCCGTATGTCGGGAATGCGATGTTCTCTTGACGTTCAAGCGTTCGGGGATCAGCCTCATATCCCATGAGGTAACGAGATGGTTTCATTCCTAATCCTCTGCGCTTCACTCTCGGTCAGCGATGGCGATACGCTGCGCTGCAATAACCAGACGCTGCGTCTTCTTGGGTCAGGCATCGGTATCGACGCGCCGGACCTGCGCACACCGAAATGCGAGAAGGAGCGCGACCTCGCCAGGCTGGCGAGGGAGAGGCTGAACCAATTGATCGATGGGGAGAACGTGCGGATCATCGCCGAGGGCTATGATCGCGACAGGCATTTGCTGGTCAACCTCTACGTCAACGGCCGGGAGATCGGTCGGCAGCTTCTGGATGAGGGATTTGCCAAGGAACGGCGCAGTGGCGAAACTGTCGAGTGGTGCCGGTGATAGATGCGCAGCTTGCTGCTGCAGGACGGGTGGGGCGACTGTTTGCCTTGCGCCCGACGGCATTCATAAGCGCCCAAAAATTCCGTCTTGACTCATTCCCGATTGAGAACATAGTAAGAACACATGAGCTGCATGGCGGCGGCGCTCCACCTGAAATTCGAACCTGTGTAGAACGCGCCTTGGCGCGAAGGAGAAGTCGTGCCTGCATTGCCGAAAGCCATAGCAACCGAACGGACATCCGAGACACATGCTCCGGCAGTGCCTGATCTCGGGAACGACCCCGCCTTCGAAGTAGAAGCGGTCCTCGCATGGCATGAAGGCGATGCACGGCAGGCAATACGGACGCTGCTCGATGACTGTCGGCATCTCAAGCTGCAACTCGCGTTGACGGAAGGCGCGATGAGCCACGGCATGACTCGCGGTTGGCTACCCTCTTACGAACGCAAAGCGGATACCACAGCAGGCTAGCAATCTTGGCACCATAAGCCAAATACGGCCTTTCCACGGGTGATGACATGGGCCAGCTCATGCTGGTGCAACGCGGTCTTTGTCGGTTGCGGACACACGTCGAAAACGGGACCAAGGTGACCCGGTCAATCCAAGCGAAAAGCGCCAGGAAGGTGGAACAGCAGTAGAACTGATTTTGCAAAACACCAGAAATTGCCTGCAAAACATCTGCTTGACGAAATCCACCAAGTGCCTGAAAGACAGGGCGCGCGGACGTGGCGAAATTGGTAGACGCAAGAGACTTAAAATCTCTCGACCTTGGTCATACGGGTTCGACCCCCGTCGTCCGCACCATACATACCCGGAATGATGGTGGACTAAACGACCTCCCGGTCGCTGGCAGTCCGCACCTCCTTGGAACATGATGCGCCGACAACGGCCGTAGAGCCCCAGCCCATACACCTTGCATTCATCTGGCGCGGAATAGTTTCCGCCGCTCCTGGCATTCGCGAATCGAGCAGGTGTCAGAGACGCAAGGAGAGATCATGAATAGAAAAGCCACCGTTCTGTCCGCTCTCGGACTGATCTGCATCACTGCAACCGGTTGCGTAAGCGGGGGCGGGTCGTACGTCGCCTACGAAAGCAGACCGCAATACGACCGAATCGACAACAACCACCGTCGACCACCACCGCCACCGCATGGCGGCCGTCATGACCGGGATGATCGGCGCGACTGGCGTCATGACAACGACCGGAACGATCGAGGCGGCAGGCCTGATCGCGATGGTTGGCGCAATCAGGCGGAAGACCGCCGCGACAGTGACCGGCCGCACGCATCGCGCCCGGACCACGACCGGGATGGCCGCTGGATCATTCGCGATGGACGCCGGGTCTGGGTTTCCGGACGCTGAACCAAGGGCTGCCTAAACGGATAGCGGCTTCAGACCACCCCAAGGACAGGTCCGCAACGAAAATGTTCCAACCGTACCGGAACGGCCGGATTTGCACTCGCGCAAGTCTGCCGCCCATGCGACACACGCCCTGCCCGATTGAGAAAGCCGGGCTTTTCCCCTTATTGCCCTGCCGCTCGGTGGGGCATTTTTTTGCCTGCATTCGGGAGTTCTGCACCGCTTCGAGACGAGCGGTCGTTGAATTAGGATGTAGTCAACCACCGCCGCAAGACGGCCTCGACGTTATCACTTAGAACGCCATGTTGCCTCCGCCGCGTTCCCCCTATCGCGGCCGGGAGCCTCGACATTCCCCCTGCCCCCGCCGAGGCTCCCGTCAGCTTTCAGCAAGCCTGGCGGCGTCGTTTCCGACAGCGGAAACAAAACGCGCGGCCATGGCCGCGCG
>NZ_JAJAWH010000028.1 GCF_020531965.1 Pseudorhizobium xiangyangii
TGCCGGTGCCGGTGCCGGTGCTGGGACCGGTGTCGGCTCCCGGTCGGGAATATCGAGATCGAGGACAATGGCCTCCTGAGGTTCGCCCGTTTCCTCGATGCTCGCGACCGCGTCGATGACGTCCGCGAAGCTGCCTTCGGCAGCTGTCGCCGCGTGGAGGATTTCCGGCGGCGATGGTGCCGAATGGTCGGGCTCCGGTGCCGGATCCACCATGGCGGGACTTGCCTCCACGATGAGGAGAAGATGCAGGGCCGGGGCATCGGACAGCTTGCCGAGAGCCGTCGGAAGATAGCCCTTGGCGGTTGAGACCGGACGCTTCACGAGGCGTGTAGGGTCGTTCCCGGCCAGTGTCACCAGCATGCGAGCTGTCTGTAGGGTCAGCCCCAGACTGTCAAAATCCTGCGAGGCAGCGATCACGCCGCCATCGGAATCGAGAACCGCGATATGGGTATCGGGGTCGTTCAGGCCCTCCAGCATCCCGGCCGCAGACCGGCGCTGGGAAACGGCGGCACGCTCGATGGGAGCTGTAAAGAGGACGACGGTGTCTCCGGCGATTTCCGCGAGTTCGCAACGGGCGCTGACCGGAATGGACTGGAAACCGGCCGATACCCGAATGGTCAGGGTCGAAGCGTCGCCGATTGTCGCCAGCCGGCGGCCGGCGGTCTCTATCTGGCGGAAAACGAGATCCTGTGGTCGCGGTCCCTGATCCAGAAAGTCATAAACGGAGTCATGACCGAAGAGGCGCGCACCGCGGCCATTCGACCAGAGCACCGTTTTGACATCGGGCGAGAAGATGACGACGGCTTCGCCCGCCGCAAACCGGTCGCGCACATGTTCGTGCACGGCTATGTCGATAAACGGGTAGTGGATGACTGGCATGACGAAACCCGAAACTGGCTTGGCGCGACGGTAGTTCTTAACACAGCGTTAATAACCTCAGGGCGGTTTTTGGTCCACCAAGCCCGCACTTTAACCGCTGAAAAGGTTAACGTGCCACATTGTGCGCTGCACAATAATGTTGCAACGCACAATGGAATGGATTATATTCTGCTCATGAAACTTCGGCCACCTGCCGGGGCACTCCTCAAAAAGGAATATGAGCATGGCATACCGTCCCGATGATATCTTTTCCTTCAGCGCATTCGATCCGGCCAAGTTCACCGAGAGCTTCCGGGATTTCGCCGAAAAGGGAGCTGCCCAGTCGCGTGAGGCATACGCGAAGGTAAAGGCTGCGACCGAAGAAGCGACCAAGACGGTCGAGACTACGATGCAGTCCGCCCAGGCTGGCTCGGTCGAGATCGGCTTGAAGGCGATCGACGCGCTTCGCAACAATGCCGACCTGTCCCTTTCGCACATGGAATCGCTTCTCGGCGTCAAGTCCGTCGCGGAATTCGTGGAGCTGCAGACCAGCTTCATCCGCAAACAGGCCGAGCTGAGCGTCGAACAGGCGAAGGGCATCCAGGATGCGTCCCGCAAGCTTGCCGAGACTGTCGGCCAGCCGGGCAAGGAAGCTGCGGAAAAGGTGATGGCCACCTTCAAGGCCGCTTAAAGCCGTTATGGCATCCCGATAGGGCCGGTGATAAAAACACTGGCCCTCATTTGCGCTTAAGGGCTTGCAAAAAGAATTCGATGCTCGTATTTGAGCCGAAAGCGGCGCCTGTCGCGGCTTGTTTGTGCGGTTGTAGCTCAGTTGGTTAGAGCGCAGGTTTGTGGCACCTGAGGTCGGAGGTTCAATTCCCCCCAACCGTACCATTTCTTCTTTGTCATAGTACAAACAGCTCGCTGTTCCGAAGGTCCTTCTGGCCAGAAACAGCGTGAACCATCCTCGGGTTTGCATCTGCGACCCGCGATCCACGGCCTTGAGAGCCGTCGCCGGCAATGTCTGAACCGAGCTCGCTTCGTATCAGTCTTGCCTAATGAAGCCTAAGAGCCTACGTTGCGCCAGAGTAACGGCGCATGTCGCCCTGTTGTATTTCGTTACATTCTGCTGCGGCAAACACTCGTAGAAGGAGCTTTTCCTATGTCTATTTCCATGAGCAATTTCGAGCCGACTGCAAAGAACGAGGTTTCTGCGGGGCACGTTGCAAGCGCAGTTATCGAGGCCCGTCAGGCTATCGGCTATACGCTGGAGCAGGTCGCCGTAACCACCGGGCTCACCGTCGATGAACTGGTGGCGATCGAGAGCGGCGATGATGGTGATCCCGCTCAACTGCAACGCATCGCTGCTGCATTTGGCCTACCCGCGACCGCATTCCTGGTCGCCTGATCCCAGTCTTTGATAGTGGTGGCGGCTTTGTCCGCCGCCTTTTCCTTCTCGAGTAACCGGACGACGACCGCGGCGTCATACGAAGATATGCCGCTCCTGGTGCACGATCGCATTCAGGAAATCGACGAGGGTTCTGATCCGTATCAGATCGCGACTGCTCTCGTGATAGGTAGTCCAGTAGGAGCGTCGAATGGCGACTTCGGGTAGAATTCGCACAAGTTCAAGATACTGGCGGGCAATGTAATCGTGCAGGATGCCGATACCAGCGCCTGAGCGAACGGCTTCCGTCTGCCCGGTGGCGCTGGATATCTCAAATCCCGGATCCCAGTCGCGCATGATTTCCCCGGTAAAGTTGAGGGACGGCGAGAAGATCAGGTCTTCCACGTAACCGATGCGCGGGTGGCGCTTCAGGTCGTCCACCGACTTTGGCATTCCATGGGTTTCTATGTGACCACGCGAGGCGTAGAGGCCGAGTGTGTAGTCCGTCAGCTTGGACGAGATGAGGCGACCCTGCTCGGGACGCTCGATCGTGATCGCGACATCCGCCTCGCGCTGCGAAAGCGAAAAGGACCGAGGGACCGGCACCAGTTGCACCTTCAACTGCGGATGCTGCTGCATGAGCTTGCCCAGGCGAGACGCAAGAAACGACACCCCGAAACCGTCTGGAGCGCCAAGCCTGACAGTCCCGGCAATGGTTGTGCCGATGTGGCCGGTCGCAGCCTGAGCGCTCAACATTTCGGCTTCCATGCGCTCGGCAGCCCGAAAGTAGATCTCTCCTTCGGTGGTAAGCTCGCAGCCGTTTGTTCGTCTGACGAGCAAGCGCGTTCGCAGCGTGTCCTCCAGGGCCGTCATCCTTCGGCCCAGCGTGGCGTGGTTTATCCCAAGGCGCCTTGAGGCAGCAAGCAGCTGCCCGCTTCGCGCGACAGCCAGAAACATGCGAACATCATCCCAATCCACTTGGCACCTATGTCGATAATTGCACAACGGATGCGTAAACTACGGCGTTGCTCTGTGCAAATTTGAATGTCAGTGTTGGGTCATACGGAATCCCGGAGGAACAAGCATGTATGAAATCGGCCATTTCATTGGTGGAAAGCGCGTTGCCGGCACGAGTGGCTGCACGTCGAATATCTTCAATCCTGCGACAGGCGAGGTTCAAGCAACCGTAGCGCTTGCCGGCGATGCGGATCTGAACGCTGCGGTCGAGGCGGCCAAGGCTGCTCAGCCGGCCTGGGCGGCGACGAACCCGCAGCGCCGTGCCCGGGTTTTCATGAAGTTCGTACAGCTCCTGAACGACAACATGAATGAACTCGCCGAGTTGCTCTCCCGCGAACACGGGAAAACGGTTGAAGACTCGAAGGGCGATATCGTGCGCGGTCTCGAAGTCTGCGAGTTCGTCATCGGCATCCCGCACCTCTCCAAGAGCGAGTTTACCGAAGGCGCCGGCCCCGGTATCGACATGTACTCGATCCGCCAGCCTGTCGGCATCGGCGCGGGCATCACGCCGTTCAACTTTCCAGGCATGATTCCGATGTGGATGTTTGCGCCTGCCATCGCTTGCGGCAATGCGTTCATCCTGAAGCCGTCCGAGCGTGATCCTTCGGTGCCGATGCGCCTTGCGGAACTGATGATGGAAGCAGGCTTGCCGGCCGGCATCCTCAATGTCGTCAACGGCGACAAGGGTGCCGTCGATGCGATCCTGAACCATGAGGATATCGGCGCTGTCTCTTTCGTCGGATCGACGCCGATTGCCCGTTATGTCTACGCCACCGCGACGGCAAACGGCAAACGCGCGCAGTGCTTCGGCGGCGCCAAGAACCACATGATCATCATGCCGGATGCCGACCTTGATCAGGCTGCGAACGCGCTGATCGGCGCGGGCTATGGTTCTGCCGGTGAGCGCTGCATGGCGATTTCGGTTGCTGTTCCGGTAGGTGAGGACACTGCGAACCGCCTGATCGACAAGCTGGTGCCGATGGTCGAGAGCCTTCGGATCGGCCCATACACGGACGAAAAAGCAGATCTCGGTCCTGTGGTGACCAAGGAAGCGCAGGCTCGGGTGACGGGACTGATCAATCGCGGGATCGAGGAGGGCGCCAAGCTCGTCGTCGATGGCCGGGATTTCAAGCTGCAGGGATACGAGAACGGTTACTTTGTCGGTGGTTGCCTGTTTGACCACGTCACGCCTGACATGGATATCTATAAGACCGAGATTTTCGGGCCGGTTCTCTCCGTTGTTCGTGCCAAGAACTATGAGGAAGCCCTGTCGCTTCCGATGAAGCACGAATACGGCAACGGCGTTTCGATCTATACCCGCGACGGCGATGCCGCCCGTGACTTCACGAGCCGCATCAATATCGGCATGGTAGGCATCAACGTGCCTATTCCCGTTCCGCTTGCCTATCATTCGTTCGGCGGCTGGAAAGCATCGTCCTTCGGCGACCTCAATCAGCACGGCACGGACTCGATCCGGTTCTGGACCCGTGTCAAGACGGTCACGAGCCGCTGGCCTTCCGGCATCAAGGACGGTGCGGAGTTCTCCATACCGACAATGAAGTAGCCCGGTTATCGAAGGCCGCCTAAGGGCGGCCTTCTTGCATATTAGAATTTCGTTGACCTTATTTGCTCCTACTCTAATTTACGGTCACTGTAGGAGTGGGCATCATGTTCTACGAGTGGGACGAAAAGCGCGCCCGGCGCGCTTACTGGATCAGGGTCGGTGTCATTGGGTTGGCTGCCTCGGCAGCACTGGGAGCATCGGCATTTCTGGCAGCCGCGCTGGACCTTGGTGGTTTTTAAGCCTGGTCGGCCAAGCTGGAATTGAGTGAGCTGGAGTTTGTGGATCTCCTCTATTTGCTTGATTTCTCGACCAGAAAGCTCACCATTGGTGGTGGGTCGAAACCCGCAAGTCTGTGGCCCCCATAACTTGATCGCGATTTTCGTATTTTTGAATTGTTCAAAACTAGCGGAGCCACTATATGTGGCGCTTAGAAGACTCGGGGAGTTAAGTATGCGGCTCACAAAACAGACGAACTATGCGGTACGGATGTTGATGTACTGCGCTGCGAATGAAGGGCGTCTCAGCCGGATTCCGGAGATTGCCAGGGCATACGGCGTGTCGGAACTCTTCCTGTTCAAAATCCTTCAGCCCCTTAACAAGGCGGGCTTGGTCGAGACCGTGCGTGGTCGCAACGGCGGTGTTCGTCTTGGACGCGCAGCCGACCGGATCACGCTCTTTGACGTCGTCAGGGTCACGGAAGACAGTTTCGCAATGGCGGAATGTTTCGAGGACGGCGTTGCCGAGTGCCCACTCGTCGACAGCTGTGGCCTGAACTCGGCCTTGCGCAAGGCTCTCAACGCGTTTTTTGACGTCCTGGCCGACTACACCATTGATGACCTCGTGAAGGCACGTCCGCAGATCAATTTCCTGCTTGGAATCGACCGCATAGGTCTTCCGAAAGTTGCTGCCGTGACCGCGCCTGCGGCCTGATCGACCTTTTTCGGTGCCGCCCGATCGGACGGCACCGAGGTTGACCTCCACCTGACATGCAATAGAAGGACATCTTCTTCCTAGGGAGAAGCTCCTTTCAAGCCGTCAAAGGCCGCTGCATGTCCTTCCCGGAAATCCGAATATTTGCATTCACCGCGCTGGTCGCGTCAGCTGGCGCCATTGCGGCATACCTCCTTTCGTTCCCGGCACCTTTTCTGGTTGGTCCGGCTCTCGCCGTCACAATTGGAGGCTTGGCTGGCCTGTCGCTCGACGTGCCGCGTCTGGTGCGCAATGCCTGCTTCGTCGTCGTTGGACTTTCGATGGGAACGGGATTGACGCCGGAGGTGTTCGTGGCAGCGCGCACATGGCCATTGAGCTTCCTGATGGTTCCGGCGGCGGTTCTCATCCTGCTGTATTCAGCCACCTGGGTTCTCCAGCGTTTCTTCGGCTACGATCGCACGACGGCATTGCTGGCCGCGTCGCCCGGACATCTAAGCTTCGTCCTCAGCCTGGCTGCCGATACCAAGAGCGACCTGATGGCAATCGGTGTCATACAAAGCGTCAGAGTACTTGCCCTGACGCTGACGGTTCCGCTGATCGTGGACGGGATGGGGCTGGTGCCTGTTTCGCTGCCGGCGGTAACGACGATGAAGACCCTTCCTCTGGTAGCCTCATTCGCCGCCGCTCTGCTTATCGGTTATTTCCTGTTGCGCTGGCGCGTCCCGGCCGCCCTGCTGATCGGCGGCATGATCGCGGCCGGCAGCACCCATCTTACAGGTCTTGTCGAGGGTAGTATTCCCGCCTGGATCATGACGCCGACTTACGTCCTGCTGGGTGGAATGATCGGCTCTCGGTTCTCCGGAGCCTCGTTGCGCGCCATGCGGACGGCGTTTTTCGCAGGTGCCGTGGTGACGGTGGTCGTGGTAGCGCTGGCGGCAGTGATCGCGGCCATTGTCTCCCGGTTGACCGCGGTGCCGGTCGATGCGGCGCTGATCGCGTTTGCGCCGGGTGGATTGGAGACCATGGCAGCCATGGCGGTGATGCTGAATGCCCAGCCAACCTATGTGGGCGCACATCATGTTTTGCGCCTCTTGATCCTGTCGGGCCTGATGCCCTTCGCCTTGCGCAAGGATCTCGGCGCAAAGTAGCTTTCATCTGTGAAAAGCAGGCCTCGTCACTTGTTATCCGTGCCGGACGTCGCTAGCTGCAGCCATATTGTCACCGGTACACGAAAGTCTCAGCTATGACCTCACAAGCTCCTTCGGCCATCATCGTCATGGGTGTCAGCGGCGCGGGAAAGTCCTCGGTCAGTGAGCGGCTGGCGGAAAGATTGGGTTGCGGCTTCGCAGAGGGTGATCGGCTGCATCCTGCAGCCAACGTGGAGAAGATGGCCAAGGGCACGCCGTTGACCGACGAGGATCGCTGGCCCTGGCTGGATCTCGTTGGACAGGAGTTGGCCAATTCTGTAGCGAACGGAAAAAGCCTCGTACTCTCCTGCTCGGCGCTGAAGCAGATCTATCGCGAGCGGCTGAGAGAGGCTGCGGGCGGCAATCTGCGGTTCGTATTCCTGAAAGGCAGTCCCGAATTGCTGGAGGTCCGCATGGGCGAGCGAACCGGACACTTTATGCCGCTGTCTCTTTTGCACAGTCAGCTCGCCACCCTGGAGACACCGGAGGGCGAGCATGGGGTCGTGACAGTGAACATCGATGCAACCCTGGAAGAGATCGTTGACGCAGCTTATTCCGGTTTGCAGAAGTTGGACGGCCAACTTTGAGCATAAGGCCGTAAAAATAACTTAGTACATACGAATGTGATGATACAACTGTTCCGCACATGATGTAGATCATGTGATTTGGACGTGCCCTTACCTGTGGCCATGTTCAAATCGGTTGACGATGATGCGACGGCGCATCGACGTACATATGACGGAGCAAATACTGCGAATGCCGAATACCAGTCGGGGTGTGAGTCCAGGTTTGCTTAGGCGCATACCGAAGCAAGAGCGTAGCCGCGAGCGGATAGACGAGATCCTGAAGGTCTCCATGGAGCTGATCGGCAGCAAGGGCATCGACGCAGTAACGATGAAGGAGATCGCGGCACTTTCTGGCGGCCCCATTGCCTCGGTCTATCAGTATTTCCCCAACAAGTCGGCGATCGTTGCGACGCTATACGAGCGCTACTCGGAGGAGGTGAAGGTATTTGTGGAGATGTGCTCCTCCGGGATAGAAACAGCGGACGATGCCTTCGCCGCAGTCAACCGGCTGATCGGCATCTACTATCAGAATGTCAAGGAGAGGCCTGCGATACTGGACCTCTTGAATGCGACACTGGCGGATAAGTCTCTGGCCCTTCTCGATCTCGGCGCGTCACGTGTCCACAGCAAGATCTTTGCCGACGCGACAATCCGTTTCGTCGCGAGCGACCAGGCGGAGGCTTTCAGGCGCAAGGTCTTCCTGATGTTCCATCTCGCCGCGGCAGCGGTTCGCCTGTCGCTTCTCGTCGACGACGATGAGGCGGAGGATATCATGGCGGATTTCACCTCCGCTTCCATGACCCAGATGCGGTACTTCATCGATTCTTCAGAGAATGTGAACGCCTGAAACGAAAGGTGGTCGGGGCTTACAGTCCCAGACGGTCGCGCAGTCCGTACCACCATGCTCCCAGCATGGTCAGGGGTACCCGGAACGTCCTTCCGCCGGGGAAGGGCAGGTTGGGAAGCGATGCCCAGACATCGAACCGTTCCGCATGTCCAGCGACGGCTTCGCCCAGAATCTTGCCGAGCAGGTGCGTGGTCGTCACTCCGTGACCACTGTCGCCATGTGAGAAGTAGACCTTGTCCGACAGTCGTCCCATGTGCGGTATGCGGGTGAGCGTCAGGGCGAAATTTCCGCTCCACGCATAGTCTATCCGGATATCCTTCAACTGCGGGAATGTCTTCAGCATGTTCGGGCGGATCACGCTCGTCAGGTCTTTCGGGTCTTGTCCGCCGTAACCGATACCGCCACCATAAAGCAGCCGGTTGTCGGCAGTGCGCCGGTAGTAGTCGAGGATGTAGTTGGCATCCTCGACGCAATAGTTGGCCGGCAGCAGGGACTCGATCAGGCCGGCGTCCAGCGGCTCCGTCGCCATCACCTGGCTCGAGACCGGCATCATCCGGCCGTGGATCTCCGGCAGGAGAGGCGAGAGATAGGCATTGCCGCAAACGAGAACGTAATCCGCTGTCACCGAGCCCTCGGCGGTTCGCACCGTCGGCGTTTCGCCGTCGTCGATGCCGATAACCCGAGCGCCTTCGAATATCCGTGCTCCGAGCGTTTCCGCCGCCGCCGCCTCGCCAAGCACCAGATTGAGAGGGTGGATGTGGCCGCCGAGCCGGTCGATCATGCCGCCGGCATAGCGGTCGGTTTTTACGTAGTGCCCGACGTCCTGCCGCGAGACCATTTCCAGGCCGGTGTGTCCGTGCTTCTCCCAATGTGTCCTGTGGGACTCCATCTCGCTTATCTGCTTGTCGGTGAACGCTGCGAAGAAGCCGCCCGGCACGTGGGCGCAGTCGATATTGTACCTGGCAATGCGGTCGCGGATAATGTCGCCGCCTTCAAGCGACATGGCACCCAGTTTGACGGCCCTGTCGTGACCGTATCGTCCGGCGATCGTCTGGAGGTCGCGACTGTAGCCGTTGACGATTTGTCCGCCATTGCGGCCGGAGGCGCCGAAGCCGATCCGCTCTGCCTCCAGAACGACCACTGAATAGCCACGCTCGCAAAGCTCCAGCGCGGCGGAAACGCCGGTGAAGCCTGCGCCGATAATGCAGACGTCAGCCCGCATGTCACCCTGGAGGACCGGCCGCACCCGCTTGTCGTTGGCGGATGCTGCGTACCAGGAATTTGCATGCCTCGGGTTGCCACTGGTCTTGTAGGTCATGTCACACCGTCCGGATGTAGGCGTCATACTCGACATCGGTAACGCGCAGGGAAAACTCCGAGAGTTCCTGCTGCTTGCAGGCCGTGTAAAGCCCTCGGTATTTCGGTCCCAGTGTGGCGTAGGCGAAAGTGGACCGGGCAAACTGCTGCAGCGCGTGGTCCCAGTTCGTCGGTAGCGGTTCATGGCTCACCGCGTGCTCGTCGCCTGTGATGGCGCCGCCGGGATTACGCTTCTCCCGCATGCCGGTGAGAGCCGCGCTGAGGATCATGGCCAGGACGAGGTACGGATTGGTGTCTGCGCCGGCAACACGGTGTTCGATGCGGGTCGCCGGCTTGCTGGCCGTGATCACCCGCACAGCCGCGGAGCGGTTGTCGAAGCCCCAGGACGCGAAGGTTGGGGCATGCTCGCTGGGCCTCAGGCGTCGATAGGAGTTCGCATGTGGGGCAAAGATGGCCATGCTCTCGTTCATGTTCTCAAGCAGCCCGCCGACGGAATGGAAGAGCATCTCGGAGGGGCCTTTCTCGTCCACATAGACATTCACGCCGTTCTCATCGACCAGCGAAAAGTGCACATGCATGCCGCTGCCTGCCTGCATGCCGTACGGTTTGGCCATGAAGGTCGCGTCAAAGCCGGTCGCCCTCGCGACGCCCTTTACGATACGCTTGAGTAGCACAGCATAATCGGCGGCCTTCAGGGCATCGGGCACATGGTTCAGGTTGATTTCGTACTGGCCCGGGCCGTTTTCCCGCAACGTCGTATCTGCCGGAATGCCTTGGGCGCGCGCGGCCGACGAGATGCCGTGGAAGACGCTTTCGAAATCCTGCAGCTCCGAAATCGACAGCACCTGTGTCTGGCCGGTATGCCAGCGTCCATCGCGGGAGTTCGGCGGACGAACCGGGTCGAGTGCCGAACGGACCAGATCGATGAGATAGAATTCCAGCTCCGTGGCGACGACCGGCGTCAGGCCAAGCTTGGCGAAACCTTTGAGGACGTTGGCCAGCACCTGGCGGGGATCGCCGTAGAAACCGCTACCATCCGGATTGCGCATTCCCAGAAGCACCTGGGCGGTTGGACGGTTGAGCCAGGCGACACGCGACAGGGTGCCGGGAATGGGAAAGCAGAGCCCGTCGGGATCGCCTGTACCCTCGGCAAGTCCGGCCGCGGTGACGTCGCGGCCCCAGACGTCGAGGGCATAGACGGAGCGGGGCATTGCCATGCCATTGGACAGAACGTCGAGGGCCCTTTCCCGCGGGATCCACTTGCCCCGCGGCACGCCGTTCACGTCGATGACGAATGCCTCGAGGACCTCGATGTCCGGATTGTTTTCGAAGAAGATCTGCGCGTAGCTTATATCATCCATGAAACACCAAATAACCTTTTCACCGGCGGCATTGCCGCGCTCCGGGCCGCAAGCCCGCTAACGGTGATCGGTTCAGGCGTTGTAGATCAGATATCGGATCATCTTGCTGTCGCGGCCCGCTCAGGCCGCGTCTTCCTTTTCTCGAAGTGTAGCGCCGTCATTGGCGGAACACCAGCTAGGCCGCGAAACGATCCGGCCGGTAGGCGGAAATGTCGATGCGCGTCTTTTCCCCCGCGATAGCCTCGGCGATGACCTGTCCCGTGATCGGTCCGAGGGTCAGGCCGTGATGGGCATGGCCGAAGGCAAACCACAGTCCCTTGTGACGCGGCGCTTCGCCGATCACCGGCATCATGTCGGGCGTGCAGGGGCGGGCGCCCATCCACGGTTCCGGATCCAGCCGCTCCGCGAGAGGGAAGATCGAACGGGCCACGGTCTCGGCACGGTCCAGCTGCACCGGTGTCTTCTGGGCGTCACGCAGCGCGAATTCCGCGCCGGTGGTGAGACGAATGCCCTGGTTCATGGGCGCCAGGAAATATCCCCGCTCCGCATCCATGGTCCAGCCGTTGAGCTTGGCATTGCCTTGCGTACCGTAATGCATGTGGTAGCCGCGCTTGACGCCGACCAGGAAGCGGTAGCCAAGCGGCTTCGTTACCGTGTCCGACCATGGGCCGAGCGCCACGACGACGTCCTTGGCTTCGACGGTGCCTTCGCCCGCGACGACCCGCCAACCCGTGGAAGTCTGCGAAAGGCTCTTGGCATCGCCCTTCAGGACGCGACCACCGAGTTTTTCAAAGAGGCGGACATAGGCCATCGTCAACGCATACGGGTCCCGAACCGACCAGGGGTCTTCCCACTTCAAGGCGCCGACGAAGTCATTGCTGAGGCTCGGCTCCTCTTTTGACAGTTCGGCCGGTGTCAGTTCCTTGAAGACGACGCCATACTCCTTGTGGAGACGAGCAGCCTCCTTCAATTCCCCATCGCGCTTGGCCGATGTGCGGAATACTTCCGTCCAGCCGTCCTTCGCGATGAGATCCTCAGCACCGGCCTCCTCGATGAGTTCGTTATGCGTGGAGATCGAATGCTCGATCAGCGGCGCATAGGCTCTGGCGATCAGCTGGTGACGGCTGAGATTGGAGTGCCACCAGTATTTTGCCAGGAAGGAGCTGACCGATGGAATGGCGCGCCAGTGAAAGTGGGCATCGATACGGTTGTTGAGTGCGTAGCGCATGATCAACCCGAACTGCTGCGGGAAGCCATAGGGAACGACACCCTCCCGCTGGATCAGCCCCGCATTGCCGAAGGAGGTCTCCTCGCCCGGGCCGCGGCGGTCAACGAGTACAACCGACTTGCCGCGGCGGGCCAGTTGCAGCGCCGTAGAAACGCCAATAATGCCCGCACCGAGTACGATCGCATCCGCTGTCATGTCTGCACTTTCATTCCATATTTCGTTCGAGCGAACATGCCGAGGACATAGCTGCGGCGCAAATGAAAAATTGCCGCGGCCTGTGGATTATTGGAGCATTCGGCGATCCGCTTGCCTGCTCCTGACAAGGTGACTACATCACGATGCGAAAACGCTGACGCGCTGGCAGGAGACGGGCATGAAATTTGGAACGAGTGGCCTTCGCGGCTTGTCGGTGGACCTTGAGGGGCCTGCGTCCGGAACATATGCCGCCGCGTTCGGACGTTACCTGCTGGAAGGCGGCAAGGCACGGGTGGGTGACAGCATCCTGCTCGGGAGGGATTTTCGGGATTCGAGCCCGCAGATCGCCCGAAATTGCGCCGTGGCGCTCTCCGCTCTCGGGTTCAAGGTCGTCGACTGCGCAACCGTACCGACGCCGGCCTTGGCGCTCTTCGGCCTGGAAACAAATTCGGCATCGCTGATGGTGACCGGCTCCCATATTCCGGCTGACCGCAACGGGATCAAGTTCTACCGGCCGGACGGCGAGATCGACAAGCAGGACGAGAACGGCATCAGCGCGTTTGCGGTAGCCCCCTCCGCCGCGCCTGAAGCTCCTTCGGAAAATCCCGACACCGTGGATCGTTCTGAGGAGTGCCGCGCGCTTTTCCTGAAACGCAACTGCTCGCTCCTGCCCAAAGGTGCCTTGGCGGGCCTGAGGATAGGCGTCTACCAGCACAGTACCGTTGCACGCGACCTGCTGGTCGAGGTCCTCGGCCACTATGGTGCGGATGTCGTGCCGCTGGGACGTTCCGAAACCTTCATTCCGGTGGATACCGAGGCGGTCTCCGCCGAGGCGGTTGCCCTGCTGAAACAGTGGGCTCACGAACACCGGCTGGATGCGATCGTTTCTGCCGATGGTGACGGTGATCGTCCCCTGTTGGCCGACGAGACGGGCAATCCCCTTCGCGGCGATCTGCTGGGGTTGATCACCGCCGGCTTTCTTGGCGCCAAGGTGGTCGTCACGCCGGTCACGTCCAATTCCGGCATAGAAGGCGCGGGATCGTTTGACGTCGTCAGAACCCGTGTCGGCTCTCCCTTCGTTATTGCCGCCATGGAGGAAGCCGTTGCCAACGGCAACGATCTGGTCATGGGCTTCGAGGCCAATGGCGGATTGCTGACAGCCACCGACTTTTCGATTAACGGCGCAACTGTTCGTGCCCTTCCGACCCGGGACTGCTTCCTGCCCATGCTGGCGGTCCTGTCGCTCGCCGCCGAGAAAAAGCAGCCCTTGTCGCACCTCGCCGCCGCCTTCCGTCTTCCGGTCGCCGCGGCCGACCGCCTGGAGAACTTTCCGACGGAAACCAGCGCTCGCCTGATGGCCCATCTGCGAGAGGACGATCAGAACCTGGCGGTGTTTCTGGCGCCGATCGGCGAGGTTGCGGGCAAGACCGACATCGACGGACTGAGAGTGGCTCTCGTCGGCGGACGTACCATCCATTTCCGCCCATCTGGCAATGCACCGGAAATGCGGTGCTATGTCGAGGCAGAAACGGATGAGGCGGCAGAAGCGCTTCTGCATGCCGGGCTCGAACGCATCAGGCAGTGGGCAGCCTAAGCTTGCCTCTGCATCTCAGCTGGATGGATCCGGTTTGGGATTGTCCGCCTCTTCGGTCGGTTGATGGGTGAAACCCTCGACACCGGAGATCTCCTTGGCGTCACGCTTGATATCAACCCGGCTGACCGCAAACGCAGCTACGAGCCGCGCCACGGAGACGAGCGCGTCGGTGTGAATACGCTCGTAGCCATGCGAGGCATCGACACCGAAGGTCACCAGCGCCGTGCGCACGTCATGGCCGGCCTCGATGGCCGAGGCGGAGTCCGACCGGTAGTAGCGGAACACGTCCTTCTGGTAAGGGATCGTTTCCGCCCCGCACAGTTCGACAAGCTTTTTTGTAAGATGGTAGTCGAAGGGCCCTGACTGGTCCGCCATCGCGATCGTTGCCCCGAACTCGGAGGAATTCTGGCCCGGCGCGCTGGTGCCGTTGTCGATGGTCAGCATGGATGCGACCTCTCCCGTCAGGATGGAGGACGCGCCGACGCCGACTTCCTCGGCGATTGTAAACAGCCAGTGGGTATCGACCGGTGTCGTGGCTTGTGAGCGTTCCAGAGCCTCGATGGCAGCGAGTGCGATGGCGACGCCGGCCTTGTCGTCCAGATGGCGGGAGTTGATGAAGCCATTGTCCAAAAACTCCGGCATGGGATCGACTGCGACGATGTCGCCGACGTCGATGCCAAGCGCGAGCGTTTCTTCCTGAGAGCGCGTTACGGCATCGATCCGCAACTCCACGTACCGCCAGCCGACGGGAAGCGTATCGACTTCCTCGTTGAACGTGTGGCCCGATGCCTTGAGCGGCAGGATCGTGCCCCGGAAACTTCCGGCGTTGCTGAAGATCACGACACGGGCACCCTCGGCGAAGCGAGCCGACCAGTTGCCGATGGGTACAAGCTCGAGCCGTCCGTTGTCCTTGACGAACTTCACCTGCGCTCCGAGCGTATCCAGATGAGCCACCATGGCGCGCGCACCCTGACGGCGGCTTCCCTGGCGAACGGCACGAATTGCACCGCGCCGCGTCAGTTCCGGCTTGAGGCCAAGCCGCTCCAGTTCCCGCGAGCAGTAATGCACGATCTCGTCCGTATAGCCGGTGGGGCTGTCGATGGAGAGAAGTGCCTTTAACTGGCCGATAAGATAGGCTTCATCGATCTTGATACTCATGGCACGGCCTACAGCTTTCCGAGCGCAAGGCTTGCTGCCCGGTGCCCTGAGAGCGGAAACAGCAGATCCAGGAATTTCTCCGCTGTCGGCTGCGGCTCGTGATTGGCAAGACCCGGGCGCTCGTTGGCCTCGATGAAGACGTAATCCGGTTCCGTTGGGCTGCGAACCATGAAGTCGATGCCGACGACCGGGATGTTGATGGCACGGGCAGCAGTGATCGCTGCTTCCACCAGACGCGGGTGCACGATCTCGGTGACGTCGTGGATCGAGCCGCCGGTATGGAGGTTGGCAGCCTTGCGGACGACGACATCCCGTCCCTTTTCAAGCACGTCGTCGAGTGCCAGATCGCTGAGCTTCAGGCAGCGCTCGGTCTCGCCGTCTATCGGGATCGTGCTCTCTCCTCCAGTCGCGGCGGACCTCCGGCGCGATTGCGCCTCGATCAGGCTGCGGATCGTCTTGCGCCCGTCGCCCATGACGTGCGGAGGACGTCGAACGGCGGCGGCCACCAGCCTGAAGTCTATGACCACGAGGCGCAGGTCCTCGCCCTCGAAGCAGGCTTCGATCAGCACGCGGTCGCAGACGTCTCGAGCATCGCTGATCGCCTGCTTGACGGCATCGAGACCGTCCAGTCCGACGGCGACGGCACGCCCCTGTTCTCCGCGGGCAGGCTTCACCACGACACGCCCATGCTCTTCGAGAAACGCGGAAAGTGCTGCATCGTCGTCGGCTGCCGTCATCTGCGCGGGGACGAGGAGACCGGCTCGTTCGACCACCCGACGGGTGACTGCCTTGTCGTCACAGATGGACATGGCAACACCCGAGGTCAGCTCCGAAAGGCTTTCGCGGCAGTGGACGGAGCGTCCGCCCTGTGACAGACGGAAAAACCCACCTTCCGCGTCAGTGATCTCGACATTCACGCCGCGTCGCCGCGCCTCGTCCACGATCAGCCGGGCATAGGGATTGAGCACGTCGTACTCTTCCAGCGGCGCGGCATAGAGGCGTTCGTTGATGGAGTTCTTGCGTTTGACGGTGAAGGCCGGGATTCGCCGGAAATGCAGCTTCTCATAGAGCCCGATGGCCTGCTCGTTGTCATGCAGGACGGAGAGGTCCATGAACGAAGCGCCCCGCGCCTTGAAGTGTTCTGCAAGCCGGCGCACCAGCGCTTCTCCAATGCCCGCGTGACGTGCCTGCGGATCCACGGCAAGGCACCATAACGAGGATCCCTGTTCCGGGTCGTCGAACGCACGGCGATGGTCTATGCCGGTCACGGTGCCGATCACCTCGCCGGTGTTTTCGTCCTCTGCCACCAGGTAGGTGATCGAGCGGTTATCGCGGTTGGACCAGAAGAAGTCGGGCCGGACCGGCACCATTCCGCGCGATGCGTAGATGCGGTTCACGGCGCGGGCATCAACCTCCGAGGACAGGCGACGGACGAAGAAGCCGCGCGGTTGCTTCCGGCTGCCACGATAGGTGGGAAGCTCAAGCCGAAATGTATGAGAGGGGTCCAGAAACAGCTCCTGGGGTGCTGTCGCGAGCACCACGTGCGGATCGCCGACATAGATGGCGATATCCCTGTGTTCGGGCGCTTCCTCGCGCAACGCTGCAATCAATCGCGCCGGCTCCTTGAACGTCTGGGCAAAAAGCAGGCGCCCCCAGCCGCAGTCGACCTGGGCTTCCTCTTCCCCGGTCGCTGCGTCCGGCGCCCGAGCGTGATGAGCGTGGCTGGAATAATCGGCATGTCGCCGCTTCAGGCGATGGGCCACAGCCTTGGCCGAACGGAGACGGCCGGCTTTTTCGTCAGTCGTGGTCTTCGTCATCCGTTACACCCCATGCGTCTGCAGCCACATTTCGAGAAGGCCGACCTGCCAAAGTTCCGATCCCCTCAAGGGGGTAATGTGGTCGGTAGGGTTCTGGAACAATTGCTCCAGATAGTCGCCGCGGAAGAGGCCGCGCTCCTTGGCTGATTGGGAGGTCAGTGCGTCCCGCACCATGTCGAGATAGGGTCCATCGACGTACTTCAGCTGCGGCACCGGAAAGTAACCCTTCTTGCGGTCGATCACCTCGGAGGGCACGACAAGTCGAGCGGCATCCTTCAGCACGCCCTTACCGCCTTCGCGCAGCTTCTCCTCCGGTGGGATCTTGGCCGCCAGCTCCACCAGTTCGTGATCGAGGAACGGCACCCGCGCTTCAAGGCCCCAGGCCATCGTCATGTTGTCGACCCGCTTGACCGGATCATCGACGAGCATGACCTGACTGTCGAGACGAAGCGCCGCATCGACCGGGGTATCGGCGCCCGGCGCGTTCAGGTGGTTGCTGACATACTCGAAGCTGACATCGCGATCGGTCAGCCATTCGGGATTGAGGTGGCGTGCGAGCTTCTCATGCGACCGGTCGAAGAAGACCTTGGCATAGTCGGTTGCTACGTCATTGGAACTGGCGAGCGGCGGATACCAGTGATAGCCGCCAAATATTTCGTCCGCGCCCTGACCGGACTGCACGACCCGAATGTGCTTCGAGACTTCCTGCGCGAGAAGGTAGAAGCCGGCATTATCATAGGAGACCATCGGCTCCGACATCGCCGCGAAGACGCCGGGAAGGGCTTCCATGAGCCGCTCGGACGGCACGAAGATCTGGTGGTGATCCGTCTCGAACCGCTTTGCGATGAGATCGGAATAGAAAAATTCGTCGCCCTTTTCACCGTTGGCCTCTTCGAAGCCTACGGAAAACGTCATCAGGTCCTTCTGCCCCATCTCCGCGAGCAGGCCGACGATGAGACTGGAATCGACGCCGCCGGAAAGCAGCACGCCGACCGGAACGTCCGCCACCATTCGACGGCGGACCGCTGTCTTCAGCGCGTCGAGAACCATGTCACGCCAGTCGTTGGACGACAGGTTCGCCATGGACGCGTCGCGCTGGTGGGGAGGGTTCCAGTAGACCGTGTCCTTCTCACGCCCATCGCGTTCTATGACACGGATCGTCGCTGGCGGCAGTTTCTTGACCCCGTTCACCATCGTGTGCGGCGGCGGCACGACGGCATGAAATGTCATGTAGTGGTGGAGCGCCGTCTTGTTGATCGACGTATCGACGTCGCCCGCCTTCAGAAGTGCCGGCAGGAAGGAGGCAAACCGGATCCCGTTGCCGATCCGTGCGAAATAGAGCGGTTTGACGCCGAACCGATCGCGCGCCATCACCACCCGGCCGCTGTCGCGCTCGTGGATGACGAAGGCAAACATCCCGTGGAAGCGCTTGACGCATTCAGTGCCCCAGGCATGCCAGGCCTTGAGGATGACCTCGGTATCGCCGTGCGAGAAGAAGCGGTATCCCTTCGCCTCGAGCTCCTTGCGCAGTTCCGGGTAATTGTAGATGCAGCCGTTGAATGCGATGGTCAGGCCAAGCTCCGCATCCACCATGGGCTGGCGGGCTTTTTCCGACAAGTCGATGATCGACAGCCGGCGATGTCCGAGCGCCGCATTGCCGTGGATCACCAGCCCGGAGCCATCCGGCCCTCTCGGCGCGATCGCGTCCATCATCCTGGCTTGTGCCAGATGCGAGGGCTGCGCCCCATCGAAACGTACTTCACCACAAATTCCACACACGGTTTTGCTTGGTCCTTTCAACGTTCTTGACAGTTGTCGAATTGATTATAGATCTAATAGTTAGAGTTCGAATGAGTTAGGTCAAGAAATGAGTGCCAGCGAAAACGGTACTGAGGGACAAAGGTTGCAGGCTCCAGAAATTCGCCTGATCGAGAAGGCGTTGAGGCGCATCGTGCGGGCCCATGACCTGCAGTCGCGGGCGCTCGCCAAGCGATGTGGCCTGACAGCAGCGCAGTTCGTCATCATGAAAGGCATTTCGGAACTGGGTGAGGTGACCTCCGCCGCTCTCTCCGTCTATGCGGATATCAGCCCCGCCACGGTGGTGACCATTCTCGACAATCTCGAAGAGCGCGGACTGATCCAGCGCTATCGGTCAGGCAATGATCGGCGGATCGTTCACACCAGGCTGACAGAGGCGGGAAGCGTTTTGCTGGCGCAGGCACCGGAGCCGATGGGCGATGCGTTCATCGAGCGCTTTTCGCAATTGCCGCCTGTCGAGCAGATGGCAGTGGCCGAGGCGGCCGGACGGCTGGCGGAATTGATATCGAGAGCTGCGGCGCCGCTGCTCGCGATGCCGCCCGAAAGCATCGCTCAGGCCAGTGTCACCGGCAACAAGGAGTACTGACGTTTCTCGACAGATCGCGGAAGCTCCATCCTGCAGCCCCATCCTCATCGCAATTCCGGAGGATGAATGGAGGTTGGTCCGGCGCGGGCTTGATATTCTTCGTCATTCCGTTGAGAAGGCGAGTTTGTGATTTTGATCAGGTCAAAGCGAACACGTCGTTCTCGGATCCTTGGCCGTGTTTGGCCAGAAATGTCACAACGCGTCTTTTGCGGAGCAGTGCATGATTTACCTGAAGGACCGCGCCCCTGTCGCGGCGGGGAACAACTCGGAGGTCTATCGCCATCCTGAGGATGAGACCACGCTCGTAAAGGTGGTCAAGCCAGAGGCGATAGCACGTGCAAACGCAAGATGGGATTTCTTTCGCGGCCGGCGGCGTCGCTACTTCCATCTGAAGAATTTCATGCGCGTCCTCGAGGAGCAGATTGCGGTCCTTGCCGCGGAAGGGAGAGCATCACCCCATCTGGAAGAGGTCATCGGTCTTGTTGAAACGGATCTCGGGCCCGGTCTTATGGTGCGATGCGAAACCTACCAGGGCGAAATCGCACCGACGCTCCATAAGATCATGACCGACGGGGGTCTGAAGGATCACATGCGTCAGCCTTTGGAGGCGTTTCTCGCATGGCTGGAGGCAAGCCCCATCGTGGCAAACGATACGGGTGTGGGGAATATGGTGTTGTCCGACAGGAGAGATGGAGAACTCCGAGTAGTCATGATCGACGGTTATGGGGAAACGGCAGCAATTCCTCTCAAGAGCTGGTCGCGGTGGTTGAACCGCCACGACAAACGCAGAAAGTGCGATTCGCTAAGACGGCGTCTGAACCTTCTCTAGATCAGCGGCTGGCGCGACAGGACATCTTGTAAAAGCTGAAGCGGCATCTCGACACTCTGCACGGTACGTGCAATCCATCTGGTTCGAGAAGTAGCGGATAAGTCGCCCTTTGCCGCCATTTTGGCCAGATTGCGTGGTGGTGGGTCTAAATCTGTTCGTTCGAGTTTTGGTTTCTGCTCACAGTAGCTGCAATGATGTTTGCGAGCGTTGTTTGTTCATGATGCCTGGGATAGTGACGCCCTCATAAGGGGAAAATGGCCGGAGTATTCGTTGGAAGTCAGGATATATGCGATCAACATGGATCGCTCCATTGATCGGTGGGAAGAGCTTTGCGAGCAGGCTGCGCAGTTGGGTCTCGAGTTGCAGCGGATAGAGGCAATTGATGGTGCCAAAGTTGCCGAGGACGAGCGCGTGGATTGGGATGAGCCAGCGTTCAAGTTTAACACCGGCCGTGACATGCTGCCCGGCGAATACGGCTGCTATCACAGTCATCTCAAGGCGCTGTCCGCCTTTGTGGACAGCGGTCTTGCTGCAGGCGTGATCATTGAAGACGATATCGCCTTGATCGCCGATCTGCCGGATCGCGCAGCGGCAGCGCTTGAGGCTTTGCCGCACGCTGATCTGATAAAGCTCTTCAACCACCGCATGGTCGGCTTCCGTCACTATGCCACGACCTCTCACGGAGACCGGATCGGGCGGGCCTTCCATGGGCCGACAGGATCGGCAGCGTGCTACGTCGTCACGCGTGTGGGCGCGATCAAGCTCCTCGACCGTTTGAGGATCATGGAATATCCGCTGGATATCGCTCTGGAACGGGGTTGGGCAACCGGCACCGAAGTGTTTACCGTTCATCGGGACATTGTAGTGTCGAAACGGCCTCCGAGCACAATCGCGACCCGGGCCGTTTACCGAACCAAGAAATTCGCGTGGTGGCGACGTTTTCCTACCCATTGGATACGGACTCGGGATTACATCAGTCGGTTAAAGTACACCCTTCAGAGTTCTTGAGATGCAGTTCATGGCCTTCCCGACCGCCAGGCTGAAACCCCTGCTGACCCCTTGTCTCTGGGTGATCATGGCATCGGCCATGCTGGTGGAAAGCGATGCCTACCGTTATGCCGCCATCCTGCTGGCCTCTTCGACCCTCATTTGGTTCAGGGAGGATCTCAGGCTTGTTGCGCGTGATTGGCTGGCCATCCTGTGTTGGGTATGGGCTGGATACGTAATCCTACGCTTTGTCGTCGGTGTCGTTGTCTACGATGAAAAAGGCACGTCGGAGTGGCTCTACGCATTCCCGCTTTTCTTCCCGGGCCTTGGCGTGGCGTTATATTGCGCCCGGGATCGTCTCTTCCCGGTGGCCACCACCCTGATCTGTCTGGGCTTGCTTGGCCTTTTGATAACGCTTGACTGGGGTGCGCTCAGTGCTGGCGAGCGGGTATTCCCACTGTTCCACAATAACCCGATCCATGCAGGCGTAGGCTGCGGCATGCTACTGATTTCGAGCGTCTTCTGGGTGCTCTATGCAAAAGAAAGCAACCGGCTGGTGGGCTGGCAGGCCGGTGCGATCCCGTTTGTGGGAACGGCAACCGTCCTGCTGAGCATCGCCGGCTTGTTGGGGTCGCAATCGAAAGGCGCGTGGTTGGCACTGTCGCTGACGTCAGCGTTCACGATCGGCCTGGTTATACTATTCTATGCAGGACGATGGCGGTGGGCGATCATTGCAGCCAGCCTTCTGGTTGCGGGCGTGGTGGCTATGGCCGCCGGCGACAGCGTCTTGCGCGTGGCGGCTCCAACGATCGAGTCAACCGCCGAGCTGTCCGAACGGGCGATCGATCACACCGATCCGTTAGATGCCGCGCGGTTGACCATTGAAGATCCCGGGACCCCTCATTCGATGCGTGAACGGCTCAAGCTGTGGACGAATGCGCTGGATACCGTGCAATCGTCGCCGTGGGTGGGATGGGGAAACCTCTGGCAGCGGGAGTGGCGTCAGGGAACGTATTCTAACACGAAGCATCAATTGCTTCATAACGGTTACCTGGAGCTTCTGGTTCGACATGGTGTGCTCGGAGCCCTGATGCTCGGGATCTTCGTCACAGTGTCGGCGCGAAGGTTGCACCGCGCCTGGTCGGAGGGTGTCATCCCGTCTGGTGTCTTGCTGTACCTCTATAGCCTGAGCTTCTTTTTCTTCGTGACGATCGCGTCCAATTCCAACAACCGGCTTGCGATTGGAGAGAGCTATTTTCTGGTAACCGCCGCCGCGGTCTTTGCGGTGTCGCTTGCAACGAGGAAGGCGCTATCGGAGCCGCGCCTAGCGCATCGCTAGGGTTCGCCCGCACCCAAAGCCTGGCTGATGTGGCTTGATGCACGCCAAGAATAACCGGAGGGCCTGTGTCATTTTGAAGAAGACCGATCAAGTAGTGCTCGTCACAGGCGCAGCGGGTTTCGTGGGTGCTGCACTCGTCGAGCACCTTACACTCTTGGGCTACAGAGTTATCGCCGCATCGAGGTCTCACAGGGCAACGGGCCAAGGAGTGGACGATGTCCTCCTGCCATCCCCAACAGATGCCTCCGATGACGAGTTCGATAACCTTTTGTCTCGAGCCCACCATGTCGTGCATCTTGCCGGTCTGGCACATACCCGTGTGAAGGGCGGCGATGCGGCAGACATCTACCGATATGCCAATTTGGTGCTGACCGAGCGTCTGGCGAACGCTGCGGCTCGCAAGAGACTGCCAGGAAAATTCCTCTTCGTTTCGTCTGTTCGTGCTCAATGCGGCAATGCGAGGAGCGGCATTGTATCGGAAACGGACGTCGCGCAGCCAACCGATGAATACGGGCGGACCAAGCTGGCCGCAGAACAAGCAATAGCGCGGATACTTGGCCCCGAGCAGTTCACGATACTTCGTCCGGTTCTCGTCTACGGCCGTGGGGTGAAGGGCAACATGGCCACACTTCAAAACCTTGCGCGAATGAAGGTTCCGCTGCCACTCGGCAGCTTGCCCGGACGACGATCTTTGCTTAGTCGGCAATCACTGTGCCAGGCCATTTCCCATTGTCTCATCGAGCCCAAAACGGACGGCAACACTTACATTGTGGCGGACAGGCAATCGTTGACGGTGGGAGAAATAGTGGCGGCTCTGCGGAGGGGGCTCAACAGCCGGCCGCTGGTATTTCCGTTCCCGGCAGCACTGTTGAAGCACGCGACCGGTCTCATCCTCAGCAGCGGCCAGTGGGAGACGCTGGCCGGTGATCTCAGGGTCAGCACAGCCGCGCTTGAGGCAACGGGTTGGCAGCCCAACGATGACACCGCGAAGGAACTTTCCATGATGATGAACCCTGCGCTGCCGTCGTCGGTTGCACGCAGGTCGGCCGTGGGCTAGAAAGTCGCGCCATGCATCGTGGACGCGACCCATGGGCAACCACCTTGCGGAATCTCAGAGCCTGTACCCCATGTGGAAACGTGCCTTCGATGTTGCTTTGGCTCTCGCGAGCATCGTCTTCTTCGCCATCCCTATGCTGATTACCGCGATTGCGGTCAGGGTTACGTCGCCGGGACCGGCGATATACTGGTCGGAGCGCGTCGGTCGCAACAATCAATTGTTTTGGATGCCGAAGTTTCGAAGCATGCGGACGAGCGCGCCTGCTGTTGCCACCCATTTGCTCCAGGATCCCGACAGCTATCTTACTCCGATCGGCTCGTTCCTGCGCAAGACGAGCCTTGACGAACTGCCGCAGCTTTATTGCATCCTCGTCGGACATATGAGTTTCGTAGGCCCACGACCGGCGCTCTATAACCAGGACGATCTGATAGCCTTGCGGACGGAGTGCGGGGTCAGTGCACTTCTGCCTGGGCTCACCGGGTGGGCACAGGTGAACGGACGAGATGAACTCGCGATTCCCGCAAAAGTACGCCTCGACGAAGAATATCTCCGGAGACAGAGTTTTCTCTTCGATTGCCGTATATTGGTGCTGACGGCTCTAAAAGTCATTGGCAGGCGCGGCGTCATTCACTAGGAACAACCCTCCGATACCGTGGCGAGCGATGATGGATTATCCAAGGACGAGGCGCGGTCACCTGGACCAGAGTATAGGATAGAAGGCCGACGAATGGGCAAGGCTTCTGCACGATGGAGAGATGTCGTCGACCGACTAGCTGAATCCCTTCGCGATCTCACCGTGCGTACACCGCGGGTTTGGAAACGCGTCTTGCTGATCGCATTTGATGTGGTTGCGCTCGCGTTGGCGCTTTGGGCAAGCTACGCGTTGCGCTTTGCCGTCTGGGTTCCGCGCATTACCCCCGATCGCGCCGTTCTCGCAATTCTCGCTCCGGCTGTCGCCATCCCCGTTTTCATCCGCATGGGGCTTTATCGGGCCGTAATCCGCTACCTGCCGGAAGCAGCAATCTGGACGATCATCAAGGCCATGGTCATTGCGACGATGATCTGGGTGCTGCTGATTTTCGTGATGGAGATGGCGGGTCAGGGGATCGTGCCGCGTTCCGTTCCCTTCTTCTATCTGGCGATAGGCACAGCCGTCGTCGGAGGCAGCCGGTTCATCGCCAAATGGATTTTGAGCAGCGGTACAGGCTTGCGCCGAGATGAGGAGCCAATCTTCATCTACGGTGCCGGCGCATCCGCCGTCCAACTGGCCGGAGCGCTTCAGGGGAACAGCAATCGCTACGTAATGGGCTTCATCGACGATGATCCTGTCCATCATGGCCGGGATATCGCGGGCTATCGGGTGTTTTCTCCGGAAATGCTCCCGACATTGACGGAACGATATGGAATCCGGGAAATCATTCTCTCCATGTCTTCAATTCCGGCGCAGTCCCGGCAGGCGGTCATAGCCAAAGTGACCGGTCTCGGTGTCCGGATCTGCAGCCTCCCCGACATTTCCGACCTCGTTGACGGGAAGTACATCGTCAATCAGATCAGAGAAATCGATATCGACGAGCTTCTTGGCCGTTCCTTTGTTCCGCCTGACGCCGAGTTGCTGCGCGAGGTTCTGGAAGACCGCTCGATCATGGTCACTGGGGCGGGCGGATCGATCGGGTCTGAGCTGTGTCGGCTGGTTGTCCGGTGGAAACCGAAGCGGCTGGTTCTGTTCGAGGCCAATGAATATGCTCTCTACAAGATCGAGCAGGAGCTTTCGGCCCATGCCTGCGAGATCATCCCGGTTCTCGGATCCGTCCTCGACGCTCAGTGTGTTCGTCGCGCCATCAGGCAGTATGATGTCAAGGTCGTCTACCATGCGGCGGCGCATAAGCATGTGCCTCTGGTCGAAGCGAATGTGCTTGAAGGCATCCGCAACAACGTCTTTGGCACCTTGTCGGTTGCCAATGTGGCCTTCGAGGAAGGCATCGAGAAATTCGTTCTGATTTCCTCGGACAAGGCCGTGCGTCCCACCAACGTCATGGGTGCGACAAAGCGCTGGGCTGAGCTGATCGTCCGGCACAAGGCCCTCAAAGCTCAGGAATTTGGTTCACGGCAGACATTCTGCGCCGTCCGCTTCGGCAATGTTATCGGCTCGAACGGATCTGTCGTGCCTCTCTTCAAAGGACAGATTGCAGCGGGCGGGCCTGTTACCGTCACCGATCCGGACATGACGCGGTATTTCATGTCTATTCCCGAGGCGGCAGAGCTGATCGTGCAAGCCAGTGCATTGTCGGTGGGAGGCGATATTTTTCTCCTCGACATGGGAGAGCCCGTTCGCATCGGGGATCTCGCTGAGAACATGATCCGCCTGGCCGGGTTCAAGGTTCGCGGCGTGGACAGTCCTGACGAGGGCATCCCCGTGGAGGTCGTCGGAAAGCGGCCGGGGGAGAAGCTGTTCGAGGAGTTGTTCTACGATCGCGATAACGCCCTGCAAACCCGTCACGCAAAAATCCTGAGAGCCGATTCCTCCGCAGTCGCCAACTATCAGGTTGCAACTGCTCTGGAGGAGCTGGAAGGCGCTGTCTCAAGGGAAGACGAGCAAGCTGCAAAGTGCATTCTGTTCAACCTGATCTCATCGGGGCAGGAGGCTTTTGTGGCGGCAGGTGCTTCGAGTGCGGTAGGCACCTTACTCGAAGGCATGGCTCCGGACGCTAAAATTCTGTCTGAAGAGTAACTGCGGTAGAAGCCGGTCAGTTTTGAACGCATTGACATCAGTGAGAAGAACCATGGTCGAAAAGAAAATAGTTCCTGTAATTATGGCTGGGGGAAAGGGCACGCGGCTTTGGCCACTGTCACGTGCCGCGGCACCCAAGCAGTTCATTGAATTGGTAGGAGACAAGTCGCTTTTCCAAACCACCCTTGAAAGGGTCTCAGACAAGACACTGTTTGAAGCCCCGATCGTGGTGACCAATGAGGAGTTCCGCTTTCTGGTATCGGAGCAGGCCCGTTCGCTGGGTATCGATCTCGCCGCTGTCGTGCTGGAACCTTTCGCCAAAAATACCGCTGCGGCCATCGCGGCGGCTGCCGCAGTTGCCCAGCCCATGTTTGGGGATGACGCAGTCCTGCAGGTACTCGCCTCCGATCACAAAATCGAAGCTGACAGCGTTTACTTCGACGCAATCCGGGCGGCCAGCGAGGCCGCAACTTCAGGAATGCTTGTAACGTTCGGCATCAAGCCTACCGAACCTGCCACGGGGTTTGGCTATATCGAAGCCGGGGAAGCACTGAACGACAACGTCAGCCGCGTGCGCCGCTTCGTAGAGAAGCCAAACCACGATGCCGCTCTCGAAATGATCGGTGCTGGCGGGTTCTATTGGAACTCAGGGATATTCATGTTCCCGCTGGCCGGATTGCGGGCCGAACTTGAGCGGTTCAACCCGGCAGTCCTCGAAGCGGCGAACGAAGCAGTGGCACGGGCAGTCCGCGACCTGGATTTCATCCGCCTTGATCCCGAGGCATTTGCAAAGTCGCCGGATATTTCCATCGACTATGCGGTGATGGAAAAGACAGAAAATGCGGCGGTGGTGCCATCGTCCTTTGTCTGGTCCGACCTCGGCAGTTGGGATTCGGTCTGGAAGAACGGCAACATCGATGCAGACGGTAACGTACTGAGCGAAAATACCACCGTTCTGGAAACCAGGAACTCGCTGGTGGTCAGCCGTGGCGCCCACGTTGCCGTTCACGGGCTGGAGAACGTCGCAGTTGTGGCAAGCGAGGACGCCGTCTATGTCGGCCACCTTGGCAACAGTCAGGATGTAGGAAAGCTCGTCAAGATCCTGTCCTCGGCGCCGATGACCTCCGGGCTGACCGAAAACCACCCGACTTGCTACCGTCCTTGGGGTGGCTACACCTCCATTCTCAACGGTGAACGTTTCCAGGTGAAGCGGATCTTCGTGACTCCGGGAAAGAAGCTGTCGCTACAGAAACATCATCACCGGTCCGAGCACTGGATCGTGGTGAAGGGCACCGCCGAGGTGACCGTGGGCGAGAATGTTCAGATGCTGCGGGAAAACGAGTCGGTCTACATTCCGCTCGGCGAGGTTCATCGTCTCGCAAACCCAGGGAAAATTCTGCTGGAGCTCATTGAGGTTCAAACCGGCTCCTATCTTGGCGAGGATGATATCATCCGCATTAGTGACGAGTTCGGCAGAAGCTAGAGCCGTATCTTTTCAGGGTGCCCGCGGAAAGGATTGCCTGCAATTTTCTTGCGCAGGCAATCTATTCACACATGAGGCGTTACTCGGGAGCGGCAAGGCTCATCTGCCGGCGCCTTCCTTCTCCTGAAGAATGCGCCGATACAGGCTGGCGTAGGAATCTGCCATTCGTTGCGCGGTAAAGTTCTCGACGTAGCGCTGGCGGGCATTGCGCCCGAATTCCTGTGCGAGGGCATCGTCATCCATTAAACGCAGCATCGCTGCGGCAAGTGCGTCCTTGTCGTTTGGCGGGATCACCAAGCCCGTGGAGCCGTGGAGATTGACGTAGCTGGTCCCTGTTCCGATCTCGCAGGAAATCATCGGCTTGCCGCGCATGGCAGCCTCCACCAGCGACAGTCCGAATGCCTCCGAGCGAAGGTGGGATGGAAAAACGAGACCAATGCTGAGGTCAAGGATCGCCATCTTGTCCTCATCGGGGAGGCTCCCCAGGAAATGCATGTTGTTGATGCCGCGACTTTGCGCCTCCTGTTGGAAGTTCCCTGCGTCGCCATCTCCTATCATCACGATTTCGATGCCGTTCTTCTCCGCAGCGTCCATTAAGATGTGGATGCCTTTGTAGTAACGGAGAACGCCGACGAACAGAAAGAAACGTGGAGGAAGCTTTGCTCTCCATTTTTCGCGCATGCTGTGCTCGACAGGCGCATAACTTGCCTCGTCAAGTCCAAGCGGGATAACCTCGACCTTTGATCGAAACTTCTGAAGCACGGGGCTTGATTGCAGGTAGTTTGGTGAGGTTGCGACGATACTGTCCATGTCGCCGAGAAAGCGGAACATCAGGGGTTCATAGAGGCGCAGGAGCGCCTTCTGTTTCACAATATCGGAATGGTACGTGACGATTGCGGGCTTCCGATTGCTTGTCACGAAGTGGACAACGTCCATCATTGGCCACGGAAAATGGAAGTGAACAATGTCGGCTTCACGGCTCAGTTGCTTGAAGCGGCTGAAGACGGCACGAGAAAACCCGGTCGACGCAAATTCAAAGTCGAGCTTGGCCTTGTGAGCAAAATGGTCCTCGAAGGCGATTGAATTTGCTTCGGGTGTCCTGCTGAGAGTCAGGACCTCCGATTGGATTCCGTGCTTTTGCACCCCTTTGGATATCGCGTGAATCGTGCGCTCGATTCCGCCGAACGTATCGGGCCAATATGTTTTGAAGAAGTGAAGGACTTTCATGCTTCTCGCCTAAGCCAGAAAGAGAGGCGGCGCAATTGTTTGTGCCCATAGGGACGAGCATCATGGTAGCCAGCATTACTCCTATGGCCGCGAGTGCGTCCCGCTCCTGTTTAGCACAAGTGGCAGCCGTGCCGATGCGCCTCTGAGGGGCGTGCCAAGCGGCTGTTGAAGCCTATTGCTACAAAGACGATGTCTTCAAAGCCGGGAGCGCGACCAGCAAGATCATGGCCTCTGGGGAGATGGACGGTGCGACATGCACCGATGCTGACGATAGTAATACGCTCATGAAGACGGGCACCGGGCATGCGGTAACGGCAGAAGTAATGGGTAAGGTGAGTGATTAAGTAAAATAAGATGCTTGCGTCAGCAAGCGGGCCTGTCCGCCACAGGGGACGCCGATGTGAGGACCAATACCTCTTGAACCTTCGCCACAAGCTCAGGTGGCAGTGTGGCGATAAGGAAGCAATTAGGTTTTGCTTAGGCACCCTGCCGCGATGGCGGGCAAATCCACACCTATGAAGGTCACCTAGAATAGCGGCACCAGTAAGTTGATCTGGCTACAAGTGTTTTATTTATTGGGCTACTGAAGGTTGGCTGGGGAACCTGGATTCGAACCAAGATTAACGGAGTCAGAGTCCGTCGTTCTACCGTTGAACTATTCCCCAAGGAATTGCGGCGCCGCAGCGTCGCTCGGTGTCGCGGCTTATAACCAAAGCGCCGCCGGATGCAAATACCTTTTGTGAAAAAAATTGCAGCCCGCATTGCAGTCGGGCCGGGGAGATCGGCAATGGCTAAAAAGCCGTTGGCGAAACCGGCTGCCGCTGTTATCTTCCGCCCAACGAAACAATAAACGTCAGCTGCATGCCCTCGAGGCCTTGCGCGGCGAGATGGACATAGAGTGATGGACCCCGATAGCGGCGGAAAGCCGCCAGAAGGCGGGGCGTCGGTTGCAGGGCGCGGCGAGGGGAAATCCTCCCGTCGCCGCAAGGCGAAGCGGAACGGCAAGCACCGTAACGCGGCGCCTTCCTTGCATGGTGGACCAGTGGAGAGCACTGGCCCGACCGCGCGACCCGGTGCAGGCGACGTTGGCAACCCCACGCGAAAGCGCAAGCGCCGGCGTGCCCGGTCCGCCGTGGTGGCTAGCCCGTCGATCGAGACCCCAAAAAGCACGGCGGTTCCAGATGCCGGCGCCGGCGATGGCGTCGGGGCGACCGATGGCGGCAAGGCGCGCAAGCGCCGGAAGAAGAATCGCGGCGGGCGCGGCCCGCAAGGTCGTCCGCTTGCTCAGCCGCGGACCGAGCCGGCATTCAGCCCGCGCGCATCCGCAATGGCTGCGCCGAGCACGGCAAGGTCGACTGGCGTGGCAGCGCCCAGACCGCAAGCGGAAGCGCCGCGTCAGCCATACCGCGAAGACCTTTATGCGGCGCTCGACCTTGGTACCAACAATTGCCGGCTCCTCGTTGCACAGCCGACGCGGCCGGGGCAATTCCGCGTGGTTGATGCCTTCTCCCGGATCGTTCGGCTTGGCGAGGGGCTCGCGGCAAACCGCCGGTTGTCTACGGAGGCCATGGACCGGGCTATCGATGCCCTCAAGGTTTGCGCCATCAAGCTGTCGAACCGGCCCATCCGCAAGATGCGCCTGATCGCGACGGAAGCCTGCCGTTCGGCCGATAATGGCGAGGAATTCCTCGATCGCGTCGTTCGGGAAACGAGCCTCAACCTTGAGATCATCGATCGGGAGACGGAGGCCCGGCTGGCGGTCTCCGGATGTTCCTCGCTTGTCGGGCGCGAAGCCCGCTCCATCGTGCTCTTCGATATCGGCGGTGGCTCGTCGGAAATCGCGGTCATCCGCATCGACGACAACCGCTCCAACCGCCTTGCAAACCACATCACCCATTGGACGTCACTGCCCGTCGGGGTCGTGACGCTGTCTGAACGCCACGGCGGACGTGATGTGACGCCGGACGTGTTTGCGGCCATGGTCGCGGAGGTGGAGGAGATGCTGCTCAAGTTCGAGTCCCCGGAGCTCGGCGAGCACTATCGCAGCGGCTCGGAAGGCTTCCATCTCATCGGCACGTCGGGCACCGTCACCACGCTTGCCGGGGTGCACCTGGATCTGCCGCGCTACGACCGCAGGAAGGTCGACGGCTTGTGGCTTTCCGATGCGGAAGTCTCGGCCATGCAGGCGAAACTCCTGTCCTGGGACTTTGCGGGTCGTGCCGCAAATCCCTGCATCGGCCCGGACCGAGCCGATCTCGTGCTGGCCGGATGCGCCATTCTCGAGGCCATCCGCAGACGCTGGCCGAGCCCGCGCATGCGCGTCGCCGACCGAGGCCTTCGGGAAGGAATACTCACCGACATGATGGCAGACGATGGCGCCTGGCGGCGCCTGCGCCACCGCCGGTCCGCCATGGAACGCGATGAACAGGGAGCGCGCAGATGACGAAACCCCCCATCGCGGGAAATCGCACAGGCCGGAAACTCGGCCAGAAGGTCAAGAAGGGCAAGCTGAAGGCGTCCTCGCGGCGCTGGATCGAACGCCATATCAACGACCCCTACGTCCAGCGGGCAAAGCTTGAGGGATATCGGGCGCGGGCTGCCTTCAAGCTGCTCGAGATCGACGAGAAGCATCAGATTCTGAAGGGTGCCCATCGCATTATCGATCTGGGTGCGGCACCGGGAAGCTGGTCGCAGATCGCTGCCAAGGTGACCGATTCGACGGATGAGGACATCCGTGTGGCCGCCATCGACTTCCTCGAAATGGCGCCGCTGCCCGGCGTGAAGATCCTGCAACTGGACTTTCTGGATCCATCCGCTCCGCAGCTGCTGGTCGATGCGGTTGGCGGGAAGCCCGATCTGGTGATGTCCGACATGGCCGCACCGACCACCGGGCACCAGAAGACCGACCACCTGCGCACCATGCACCTTTGCGAAGTCGCGGCACATTTCGCCGTCGAGGTGCTGCAGGAAGGCGGTCACTTCCTCGCCAAGACCTTCCAGGGCGGCACGGAGCGTGACCTGTTGAACATGCTGAAGCAGAACTTCCGGCAGGTCATCCATGTGAAGCCGGGTTCATCACGCGCCGAATCGGTCGAGATGTTCCTGCTTGCCAAGCATTTCAAAGGTCGGAAAGTGGAGCCTGCCGCGGAGACCGCAGAGGACTGATTTATTCTGCAGCGTCGGGCTCGCGCGCGATGCGGTGACCGGACGCCGCCGATCCCGCATGCCGGTCGAGCCTGAACAGCGGCACGACGGCGAAGAGCGATATCCCGCTGACGACGAAGAACGCCAGGTGGAAATCGGCGAGCTGCAGGTGTGAACCGGACAGGACCGACGAGGCCTCCAGAATGAAGGCTGCAAACGCCACGCCAAGTGCGAGGCTTACCTGCTGCAGCACCGAGGAGATCGATGTTGCCTGGCTGGCCTGCGCGTTGTCGATTTCCGAGTAGCTCAAGGCATTGCCGCCGGTGAAGAAAAACGACCGGCAGAGCCCGGACATCACAAGGAACGCGATGATCAGCGCGTGTGACGTCTCCGGCGTGAAGAAGCCGTTGGCAGCGGTTGTCACAGCGCTGAGGAGCCCGGCCGCGATCAGCGTCACCTTGAAGCCGGTTGCCGCAAACACACGGCGGGCAATGAACTTTACCGTCAGCGCACCGATGGCGCTGGAAAAGGTGATCATGCCGGATTGGAAAGGGTTCAGCCCGAAGCCGATCTGCAGCATCAGCGGCATCAGGAAGGGAATGGCGCCCGTCGAGATGCGGAAGATCGTGCCGCTCGTCGTGGCCGCACGAAAGGCATCGTTCTTGAATATAGCGAGGCTGAGAATAGGCGAGCGATGACGTCGTGCATGCCGGACATAGAGTATGCCGCACAGGATGCCGGTCATGGTCACCGCGGCGCCGAAGGCCGGGGGAAGGGCCGGAAGGCTGACCACGGACAGGCCGAATACGGTGCCGGCAGCTGCCATGGAGGCGAGGAAATAGCCCAGCCAGTCGATCGGCGGCGGGCGTATGGCTTCGATATCGGGCAGATAGATGCTGGCGAGCCAGATGCCGAGAAGGCCTATCGGCACGTTGATGATGAAGATCCAGTGCCAGGTGAAGTACGTGGTGATGAACCCGCCGATCGGTGGTCCGGTCAGCGGGCCGATCAGGGCAGGAATGGTCAGCAGCGCCATTGCGGAGACGAGATCTTTGCGATCCGTGGTCCGGAGCAGCACAAGCCTTCCGACCGGCGTCATCATCGCGCCGCCCATGCCCTGCAGGAAGCGCGAAAGCACGAACTCCAGGAGTGAACTGGAGGCTGCGCAGCAGATCGACCCGATGATGAAAACGAACAAGGCGAGGCGAAAGATCTTCTTTGCGCCGAATCGATCGGCCATCCAGCCGCTGATCGGAACGAAGATGGCCAGCGCCACCATGTACGAGGTCAGTGCCAGCTTCAGCGTGATGGGTCCGACATCCAGATCGGCGGCAATTGCCGGCAGCGCGGTGGCAATGACGGTCGAATCCATCTGCTCCATGAACAGGGCGACGGCGAGGATCAGGGGAACTATGCGGTTCATCGGTGGCCTATCGGCAGGCTGGACGAACCGTCTTTAGCCCCTAAGGTCGGATTTGCCAATCACCTCACGGGGTTAGGTCTGGCATCGCATCACGTCTGCGTGACACCGCTTTCCCTTGCGAGATCGCCTGTTATCTTGTGCGGCACCGGCAGGTTCAAGCCGGCTTTCACGTTCGAGGGAGATCACGATGAGCATGCCATTGTTGGGACGCCGCGCACTTCTCGGCTCGGCAGGTCTGGGTGTTATCGCAGCGCCTGCGATATTGAAGGGCGAAGCCTTTGCGCAGGAAACCAAGCAGTTGGAAATAGATCGCGCCATGCCGCCGGAAACGCATCGCTTCAAGCTGGGCGAATTCGAGGTGTTCGTGGTCAAGGACGGTGCACGTCCTTCCGGAGCGCCCAATGAGACATTCGGCACGAACCAGTCGGCAGAAGACGTGGGAGCGCTCTTGGAAGCGAACTTCCTGCCGCCCGACCAGTTCGCCAACAGCTTTTCGCCGACGCTGATCAACACGGGAAGCGATGTCGTGCTGTTCGATACGGGCCTCGGCGAGAGCGGCCGGGCTCAGGGCGGCGGGCGGTTGCTCGAAGGTCTTGCTGCGGGTGGCTATGCACCAGAGGACGTGACGGTTGTTGTTCTGACCCATATGCACGGGGATCATATCAGCGGCTTGATGGAGGGTGGAAAGCCCGCATTTCCGAATGCACGCTACATAGCCGGCCAGGTGGAATACGATTTCTGGACGGATGCCGCACGCGCGGGAACGCCTGCCGAAAACGGCCAGAAGGGCGTCCTCGCCAACGTGAAGCCGCTGGCGGAAAAGACGACGTTCATCGGCGACGGTGCAGAGGTGGTGTCCGGCATCACGAGTATCGCAGCCTTCGGCCACTCGCCTGGACATCTGATCTTCAACGTGGAGTCCGGTGGTCGCAGGCTGGTCCTGACGGCGGATACCGCCAATCATTTCGTGCTGTCCCTGCAACGACCGGACTGGGAAGTGCGCTTCGACATGGACAAGGCTGCCGCAGCGGAGACCCGCAAACGAGTGTTCGACATGATTGCCACCGACAAGGTCGCCTTCCTGGGCTACCACATGCCTTTCCCGGCTGTCGGCTATGTCGAGAAACAGGAAGCCGGCTTCAGGTTTGTCCCGAAGAGCTATCAGTTCGATATCTGACGACGTTTGCACTCCAAAAACCCGAAGGCTCGCCTTCGGGTTTTTACTATTCCCTTCCTGTCATGAACGTGTTACCAGCCCTCGCCAACTTCCGAGTAATACTCCTGAGAGCGCCCGGGCGGACGATGAGTCGTTCCGGAGCGTGATTCTCATTTTCTGACCGAAGGAAATTGGCCATGGCACGCATCGTAATCTCGGCAACCGGCGCGGAAGCGCTAACCTTTGACGATGTCCTTCTTCAGCCGGGGCACTCGGAGATCATGCCGGGGCAGACCAACATCGCCACCCGCATAGCAAGAGACATCGATCTTTCCCTTCCGATCCTGTCCTCGGCCATGGATACCGTCACTGAAAGCCGCCTTGCCATCGCCATGGCGCAGTCCGGCGGCATGGGTGTCATCCACCGCAACCTGACGCCGATCGAGCAGGCCGAAGAAGTCCGCCAGGTCAAGAAATTCGAAAGCGGCATGGTCGTCAACCCGGTCACCATCGGACCGGATTCGACGCTGGCCGAAGCCCTGTCGCTGATGAAGGCGCACGGCATTTCCGGCATTCCTGTCGTCGAGAACGGTGGCCGCCCGGGCCGCCTGGTCGGCATCGTGACCAACCGCGACGTGCGCTTCGCGTCCGATCCGTCGCAGAAGATCTACGAGCTGATGACCCGCGAGAACCTGATCACGGTCAGGGACGGCGTCGACCAGAGCGAAGCCAAGCGCCTCCTGCACTCGCACCGCATCGAAAAGCTGCTGGTGGTCGATAACGAAGGCCGCTGCATCGGTCTCATCACCGTCAAGGACATCGAGAAGTCGCAGCTCAACCCGAATGCCGCCAAGGATGCTCAAGGCCGCCTGCGCGTCGCCGCCGCCATCTCCACAGGTGACGACGGTCGTGAACGCGCTGAGCGCCTGATCGAGGCCGGTGTCGACGTTATCGTCGTCGATACGGCCCACGGTCATAGCCAGAAGGTTCTCGACGCCGTTGCCGAAGTCAAGAAGATGTCGAACGCCATTCGCATCATCGCCGGCAACGTCGCCACCTCGGAAGGCACAAAGGCGCTGATCGATGCCGGCGCCGACTGCATCAAGGTCGGTATTGGTCCGGGCTCGATCTGCACCACGCGCATTGTCGCCGGCGTCGGTGTTCCGCAACTGGCCGCCGTCATGGCCGCCGTCGAGGAAGGCAACAAGCACGACATCCCGGTTATCGCCGACGGTGGTCTGAAATTCTCCGGCGACGTCGCCAAGGCGATTGCCGCCGGCGCATCGGCCGTTATGGTCGGCTCGCTGCTGGCCGGCACGGACGAAAGCCCGGGCGAGGTCTATCTCTACCAGGGTCGTTCCTTCAAGGCTTACCGCGGCATGGGTTCCGTCGGCGCCATGGCCCGCGGCTCGGCTGACCGCTACTTCCAGGCGGAAGTGCGCGATACGCTGAAACTCGTTCCGGAAGGCATCGAAGGCCAGGTCCCATACAAGGGTCCGGTCTCGGCCGTGCTGCACCAGCTGGCCGGCGGCTTGAAGGCTGCCATGGGCTATGTCGGCGGCAAGGACATCAAGGATTTCCAGGAGAAGGCCACTTTCGTGCGCATTTCCGGCGCCGGCCTGCGGGAGAGCCATCCGCACGGCGTCACGATTACCCGCGAAAGCCCGAATTATCCGGGTTCGGGCGGCTAAGCTGGCATCCCTGCACGCTTTCGCGTTTTGACGCTTGAACAAGGCCATGGCGATTGTTTCGCCATGGCCTTGTTGTTTCTGCCGGTCTCGTGGCACATCGATTGCCAGTTGATGTATCTGTTTGGGGAGAGGAAATGACGTTTAGCGAAGCAATGCTCTGGCCGATGGTCGCCCATGCGGCCCTGGTCTTTGGGCTCTACTTTCTTCTGTCCAGCAAGCGGGTCGGCGCCGTCCGGGAAGGCCGGGTGAAGGCGGAGCAGTTCAAGGAAAACCGCGAGGAGCCGCTCGAGAGCCTGCTGGTCCACAACAATCTCAAGAACCAGTTCGAACTGCCTGTCCTGTTTCATGTGGTCTGTATCGTGCTTTACATGACGACGGCCGACAACGTGGTGACGGTCGCTCTGGCGTGGGTGTTCGTGCTGTCGCGCTATCTGCACTCCTACGTTCACCTCACCAGCAACCGCCTTCGTCACCGCCGGCCCATCTGGATCTTCGGATACTTCATTCTGGTGGCCCTGTGGGTCTGGCTGGCTGTCTGGCTCGCCTTGAACTGAGGGTGGCGTCGACCGAAAAACATCACGCAGATGTGTGCCCCGAACAGCGGCCGGATGATCTAGTTTTGGTCGTCCGTTCGTTCGTCCGGCCGCTTGCCGTCGAGCATGGACGTGCCGTCACATCCGATTGGGAGGATCATGTCATGGACAAGCCGACGATCACGCAGGCGATGATAAACGCCTACGACGAGTACACGCATCTCTCGCTCGACCGCCGCGGCTTCATGGAAAAACTGACGGCGCTGGCGGGGTCGGGAGCGGCGGCCGCGGTCATCGCTCCACTTCTCGCCGCAAACGGCGCGATGGCGCAAATCGTCGCGGAGGGTGACGAACGCCTCACCGCCGAGGACGTCACCTATCCCGGTGCCGAGGGCGAGATGAAGGGCTATCTCGTTCGTCCGAAGGACGCTGCCGCAGATTTGCCGGCAGTTATCGTCATTCATGAAAACCGCGGCCTCAATCCCCACACCCGCGACGTTGCACGGCGCATGGCATTGGAAGGGTTTGTGACCCTGGCGCCTGATTTTCTGTCGCCGGTAGGTGGTACCCCTGCCGACGAGGACCAGGCGCGGCAGATGTTTAGTTCGCTTGACGCCAATGCGACCGCCGCCAATGCCGAGGCGGCGCGTGTCTACCTTGCGGGCCTCGACGGAACGAACGGCAAGGTCGGTGCCGTCGGCTTTTGCTGGGGCGGTGGCCTCGTCAATCGCATGGCGACCAAATCTCCGGAACTGAATGCCGGTGTCGCATACTACGGTTCGCAGCCGCCCGCAGAGGATGTCCCCGCCATCAAGGCTCCGCTGATGTTGCATTATGGCGGACTGGACGAGCGCATCAATGCAGGTATTGATGCCTACAAGGCCGCCCTCGACCAAAACGGCAAGACCTACGAAATCCACGTCTACGAAGGCGTCAACCATGCCTTCAACAACGACACATCGGCGGCACGCTATGACAAGGCGGCGGCAGACCTTGCCTGGGGCCGCACGGTAGAGTTCTTCAAGAAAAACCTGTCCTGACGGGGCGTGCAGGGTTCAGAAACCGCCGGCGGCGGCCGGCACGGGCTGCCTCTTGGCAGGGGCGCAACTGGCGACCACTTCGGCCAGCGCGTTCATCTCGTCTTTCCGCCCGCTGGATTTCCGCCAGACCAGGCCGATCTGCCGAGAAGGCGCCGGTTCGGCGAAGGGCACGATCCGAATGTCGTTGCGTGTCGTCTCGGTCGGAATTGCCATCTCGGGAATGAGCGTCATTCCCATGTCGTGGGAGACCATCTGCAGCAAGGTCGTCATTGATGTCGCGCCGAAATTGACGAGGCTGCGCTTGCCGGCCGTGCCGCAGACGGAGAGGGCCTGTTCCCGCAGGCAGTGCCCTTCCTCCAGAAGCAGCAGGCGTTCCGCGTCCACCTGCGTCTCGATGAGCGGAGACATCAGGATGGCCTCGTTATTGTTCGCCATCGCCATGAAGAACCGGTCGGAGAAGAGTGGCAGGGTCTCGATGCCCTCCGCTTCGATGGGAAGTGCTGCAACCACGGTGTCCAGCTTTCCATCCAGCAGATCAACGACCAGTCGGTCGGTGACGGCTTCCTTCAGCTCGAGTTCGATAGACGGGTACCGAGCCCGCAAAACGGGAACAAGCGTCGGTACCAGATAGGGCGCAACCGTGGGAATGATGCCTATCCGAACAAGGCCATCCAGCATGCTGCCCCCGGTGCGGGAGCAATGTTCGAGCTGCTCCACCTGTTCCAGGATGTTGCGCACACGCTCCAGAACCTCTTCGCCCTTGCGGGTCAGCAGGATGCCGGCGCGGCTTCGCTCGACGAGCTTGACGCCGAGGTTATGTTCCATCTCCATGATCTGGGCGGACAGTGCAGGCTGGCTCACGTATACCGATTCAGCTGCCCGGCCGAAATGCTTTTCTTTTGCGAGAGCCTCGAAATAGCGCATTTGCCGCAGTGTCAGCGCCATAATATTTTCCTATCGTTGTTTGAAGGAAATAATATTGGAAACTATGGAACTTGAATGCCAAGGTCAATCGGTGACCTAGAATGGTTCCAGAATTCAAGCAGGAGATAGCTATGACCGATCGTCCGAAGTTGACGACGACCGGAGGGGCACCAGTCCCTTCAAACCAGTATTCGCTGACTGCGGGCTCGCGCGGCCCGATCCTGCTGGAAGACTACCAGCTCATCGAGAAGATGGCGCACCACAACCGCGAGCGTATTCCGGAGCGGATCGTGCATGCCAAGGGCTGGGGCGCATACGGCGACCTGCACATCACGGCCGACCTGTCCAAGTACACGATTGCCAGCTGTCTTCAGCAGGGCAAGGTAACGCCCATGCTGGCACGTTTCTCGACGGTTGCCGGTGAGCAGGGTGCTGCCGACCACGAGCGCGATGTCCGCGGCTTTGCCCTGAAGTTCTACACCGAAGAAGGCAACTGGGATCTCGTCGGCAACAATACGCCGGTCTTCTTTATCCGCGACCCGATGAAGTTCGCCGACTTTATCCACACGCAGAAGCGCCACCCGAAGACCAACCTGCGCTCGGCAACCGCCATGTGGGACTACTGGTCGCTTTCGCCGGAAGCCCTGCACCAGATCACCATCCTGATGTCGGATCGCGGCCTGCCGCAGACCCCGATGAACATGAACGGCTACGGTTCGCACACCTACTCGCTCTGGAACGGCAAGGGCGAGCGCTTCTGGGTCAAGTTCCACTTCAAGACGCAGCAGGGCCACAAGCACTTCACCAACGAAGAAGGCGAATCCGTCATCGGCAAGACCCGCGAGGGCTACCAGGAAGCCTTGTTCGGCGGCATCGACAAGGGCGAGTTCCCGCGCTGGACCGTACAGCTCCAGATCATGCCGGAAATGGATGCGGACAAGACGCCATACGATCCCTTCGACCTTACCAAGGTCTGGCCGCATGCGGATTATCCCTGCATCGACGTTGGCTATTTCGAGCTCAACCGCAACGCCGAGAACTATTTTGCCGAAATCGAGCAGGCAGCCTTCTCGCCGTCAAACAAGGTTCCCGGCATTGGTTATTCGCCGGACCGTGTTCTGCAGGGCCGCCTCTTCGCCTATGCTGATGCACACCGCCACCGGATCGGCACCCACTACGAAGCGCTGCCGGTCAACGCTCCGAAGTGCCCGGTTCATAACTACGTCAAGGATGGCGCGATGAACTTCTTCGGCGGCATCACGTCGGGCAACCCGGACGCCTACTATGAGCCCAACTCGGTTGCTGGTTCTCCGGTCGAAGTGCCTGCAGTCTCCGAGCCGCCGCTGCGTCTTACGGGTGATGCCGACCGCTTCAGCCACCGCATCGGCAATGACGATTACTCGCAGCCGCGTGCGCTCTTCAACCTATTCGATGCGGGACAGAAGGCACGCCTGTTCTCCAACCTCGCCGCCGCCATGGGTGGTGTCCCGGGGCAGATCATCGAGCGTCAGCTCGCGCACTTCAAGCTGATCCACGCGGATTACGAAGGCGGCGTACGCGCAGCTCTCGCGAGCCTGCACGGCTACAAGGCCGATACCATTTCGGCACAGCCGACCGCTGCCGAGTAACATCGGGCCGAGTAACATCGGAACGTGTCACGAAACGAAAACCGGGGCCTCGGCCCCGGTTTTTTATTGTCTACCAGCTGGTGGCCATTTGTGCGCCGCGCAGCTTGAGCGTCCGGCCCATGCCCTTGGGTTCCCCGTCGAGATCGTCCGGGACGACTGCCGGCGAGATGTTATCCAGGCAAGCGGTGATGTGATCGGTGATGGCGTTGAGAAGCGACGGCGAAAGGCCGGGACGCTTCATCAGGCCTATCTGTACCGGTGGCAGGGGCGGGAAGCCATCTGCCGCAGTCAGGACCTTCATGCCCGGCCGCAAGGTCGATTCCGGCAAGACGGAAACCGCCATGCCGGCCAGGACCGCCGCGGCGACGACTGTCGACGACCAGCTAGTAAAGAGGATCTGGTATTCCCGTCCGTCGGCATCGAGCGCCGAACAGGCCAGCTGGCGCCAGAGGCAGTCGCGGCGCCCGACTGCGAGCGGCACAGGCGCATTCTCCCGCAAGGGATGATTGGCCGATGTCACCCAGCAAAGAGGCTCCGTCCGCACCACGTCGGACATGCGCGCCCGCGGGTTGTGGGTCACCAGCGCAATGTCCAGCTCTCCCTTGGCCATCCGCTCGGCAAGGCTCGATGAGTTCTCGCAGACGATGTAGAGTTCCACGTTCGGGTGGGTCTTGGCGAACCGTCCGATGATTTCCGGCATATACCGATCCGCATAATCGTCCGGCGTGCCGATCCTGAGCGTTCCCTCAAGACGATTGTCGTCGAAGGCTGCGATTGCCTCGTTGTTCAGCCGGATGATCCGGCGGGCATAATTGAGAAGCTTCTCGCCCTCGGTCGTCAGCCGGTTTCCGCGACCGTCCTTGGCAAAGAGCTGCTTGCCGATGCGTTCTTCCAGTCTGCGCATCTGCATGGATACGGCGGACTGGGTCTTGAACACCCGATCGGCGGCCTTGGTGAAGCTGCCGGTATCTATAATGGCGAGAAAAGTATGAAGCTGGTCGATATCGAGAGGAGCGGCCATGGCGATGATCCATCAGATTGGCTGATGCCAACCATTAGAAACATTCGTTGGACTGATCAATAGGCCTGTTACATAACGTCACGGTAAATCACTCACACGGGCGATCATTCCCTGCGCCCGCTGACGCTGACCACTCCTCCGCCGGACCTCTGCGGAGGGGGCGGTCGCGCTCGTGCCAACGGAAAGGAACAGGACCATGCGCACGATCCAGACTGTTGAACTCGATCTCGCTCGAGCACCGGCTACGGTTCGCGGCCCTCTCACGGTGATTGCGTATTTTACGAAGTCTTTCTGGCGTGTCCTGCGTAACCGATGGGCTGCCGGTCGGCTGCACGAACTCGATGACCGCCAACTGGACGACATCGGCCTGACCCGGGATGATGTCCTTAAGGCCACTTATGGTTCAGGCGTATTTGACGACCCGGCGGCGCTTCTGTCCGAGACTGCCCGGCTTCGGGCGAAGACCCGCTTCGAGCGTCTCCGGCAAGTCTGATCGATCATTTTTCCCCGCAGGGTGATAGCCAATAACCCTGCTCTTTGCCCGGCCCGGGTTTCCCGGCCGGGCTTTTTTATTTGTCCTTGGACGTTTCCGGCGCCGGGCTCCCTGACGAACGGTTTCCAAGATAGCTGTCGAAGATGGCCTCCATGTTCTTCTGGTAGGTCTTCTGGACCTCGAGGCCGCTGTCGAACATGTTGCTGAAGGCGTCCATATAGGGTTTGGCCGTAGCCGTTTCTGCGGTCTTGCCTGTGGGCAACTGCCCGAATGCGCCCATCATGTTTCGGGCGGCGGCGGCGAACGGATTGTCGTCCACCTCCGCTTTGGCGGATGGCTGCGCAGCTGATTTGTCGAGGCCCCACAGGCTGCGAAGGCTCTGCATGAAGGGATTGTCGAACGGGTCCGGTGTCCTGGCGGTGGATGCCTTCGGCTGCAGTCCGAGACCGTCCAGCCATTGCTTCGCCATCTGGCCCATCGGTGTGGATGCGAAGAAGTCGCTGTCCGGCTGGATCTGGCCCGTCGCCTGCTTGAACAGGCCGCCCATCAGGGTGTCGGCCATGACCGGCATCATCTTCTTGAGAACGTCCTGCCCGACGCCGGTGAGCTGCTCCGCCTGCGCGGCGATGGCACGGGAAACCTCCTTCGAACCGAACAGCTTCTCGAGCACCGCGTTTCCGTCCGCCATTCCTTGCGGTGTGAAGGCCCGGCCGAGATCCTCAAAATACTTCGCATAGGTGCCGGACATCATCGTGTTCATCAGCGCGGTGAAGTCGTATGGGTTGGTGGTGCTGCGCTTGAGCCCGGATGAAAAGGCGGGCATCAGTGCCGCCATGGCCTGCGCCGCCTGCTCCTGGGCAAGGTTGAACTGCTTGGCCATGGCATCCATGGCCGCACCGTTCTGTGCCTTCAGCATCATGTCGAACAACGGCAGCATGGCACATCCTTTCCGGTTGGCTATAAGCCAATATATCCGGAAAGTTAGCGACGGAAACCGGTATTTCGGTCCTAGTACTGGTACTCGTCGAAAGCGGGCTCGACCGACTGGTTCCAGCGCCCGTTGTAGAGCATCAGCAGATCTTCCGCGAGCGTCGCCTTCTTGGCGATGATTTCTTCGAGCGAGGCTAGAAAGACTGTCTCGTCCTGGCCTTCTTCGTTCAGGCGGTTACGCGCCTTGAGGCCGGCAGAGGAGATCGCCAGGATATCCCGGGTCACGTCAAGCAGCGGCCGGCCGGCGATCTCGGTCTTCAGCCCGGCTGCGGGAACGGCGTTCCTCAGTCCAAGCACGTCGTCGTAGGACCACTGCGCCGTCAATTCTTCCGCTGCGGCAAGCGCTCCCTCGTCATAGAGCAGCCCGACCCAGAAGGCGGGCAGGGCGCAGATGCGCCGCCATGGGCCGCCATCGGCGCCGCGCATCTCCAGGAAGCGCTTCAACCGGACGTCGGGGAACAGCGTCGAGAGATGGTTTGTCCAGTCGCCCATCGTGGGTTCCCAGTCCGCGATCTCGCCCTTGAGAGCGCCGTTCATGAACTGGCGGAAGGTGACGTGGGTGCAGTCGTGATACTTGCCGTCACGCACGACGAAGTACATGGGCACGTCGAGCGCCCATTCGACATAGTCATGGAAGCCGAAATCCTGGCGGAATACGAAGGGAAGCAGGCCCGAGCGCTGGTTGTCCGTATCGCGCCAGATATCGCCGCGCCAGGACAGCAGTCCGTTAGGCCGGCCTTCTGTAAACGGCGACGAGGCGAACAATGCGGTCGCCACGGGCTGCAGCTTCATCGAAAGCCGCATCTTGCGGGCCATGTCGGTTTCCGAGGAGAAATCGAGGTTCACCTGGATCGTGCAGGTGCGGTACATCATGTCGAGGCCATGCGCGCCGACCTTCGGCATGTATCGCGTCATGATCTCGTAGCGAGACTTCGGCATGCGGGGTGTTTCGGCAAGGCTCCACTTCGGGCTGCCGCCGATGCCGAGGAAGCGGATGCCCATCGGCTCGGCAACCTCGCGCAGGACCTCGAGATGCCGGTTCGATTCACGGCAAGTCTCGTGGATGGTTTCGAGAGGTGCTCCCGAGAGCTCGAACTGGCCGCCGGGCTCGATCGAGATGGCGCCCATGCCCGTGGGTTCGGCCAGCCCGATGATATGCTCGCGGTCCAGGATGGGTTCCCAGCCAAGCTTGGCCTCCATGCCCTTCAGCAGAGCGGAGATGCTGGCGTCGCCAAAGTAGGGCACCGGGCTATGATCGGCGCGGAAGAAGGCAAACTTTTCGTGCTCTGTTCCGAGGCGGAATTGCTCTTTCGGACGTGCACCGCTTGCAAGGTAGTCTGAAAGCTCGGACACCGAAGTCAGCGGTGTCTGGTCGGTGGTGTCACGTGCCATGAAAACTACCTTGTAGGACGGACAGAACTGTCGCGTCCGGCTGCTTGAACCGGAATGATGTGCGGTGCAAGTGAATTTCTTTCAAGATGCTTTCAGAAAATCAAGACCTCGTCAGCGCCAGTCGCCGATGCTTGCCTGTATCACCGCAAGGGCTGCAACGGCAGCCGTATCCGCTCTGAGGATGCGGGGGCCGAGCGGAATCGGCGTCACAAAGTCGCGGCTGCGCAACAGGTTTCGCTCCTCCTCCGAAAATCCACCCTCCGGACCGATAAGCAGGGCAAACTGTCTCTCGGTGATGCGGGACAGGATCGGCAAGGGGTTCTTGTTCTCGTCGCCCTCGTCGCAGAAGATGATGCGTCGCTCGCGCGGCCAGGATTCCAAAAGATCCTTGAGCTTTCTCGGTGTCGCTACCTGCGGGATCGAAAGGATGCCGCATTGCTCGGCGGCTTCGATGGCGTTCGCCTGCAGGCGGTCGATATTGGTAATCTTGCCCTGGACGTGCTGGGTCATGACCGGCTGCAGGACACCTGCCCCCATTTCGACGGCCTTCTGCACGATGTAGTCCAGGCGCCCGATCTTGAGCGGGGCGAAGAGATAGTGGAGATCCGGCGCCTCCGGCTGTGATCGCGTCTGTTCCACCAAGGCCAGCTGAAGCCGCTTCTTGCTGGCAAAGGTCAGCCGCGCCTTCCACTCGCCATCCCGTCCGTTGAAGACCAGGACCTCCGCATTTTCCGCCAGGCGCAGCACGTTGACGAGATAGTTGAACTGCTCGGGCGTGGCTTCCACCACCGCCTCGTGGGCAAGAGGTGCGTCGAGGAAAAGGCGCTGCATCCGGAAATTGGCACGCATTGTGAGATCCTTACCGGAAAATGGCGAACAGGATGGTCGCGAAGATGGCGGCGAGCGTCGCCGCGACGGGAAGCGTTATCATCCAGGCGGCGATGATGCTCATGAAGTGCGATCTGCGCACGAGACGGCGTCGGTTCAGCTCGTTGTCGTTGCGTTCGGCAGGTTCATCGATGTCGAACTTCGCGGATTGAGCGCGAATGTATTCCAGCCGCCGGCGGGAGTTGCGCGTGTACCATTCCCGGAAGAAGCCGACGCCGAAGACCGCACCGACGGCGATGTGCGTCGAGGATACCGGCATGCCGACCCACGACGCGACGATGACCGTGAGCGCCGTCGATAGCGACACGCAATAGGCACGCATCGGGTTGAGCCTGGTGATCTCGGCACCGACCAGCTTCACGAGCCTGGGTCCGAAGAGAAGCAGGCCGAGCGAGATGCCTAAGCCCCCGATCACAAGTTCCCAGAATGGGATCTCGACATTGCCGCTGGCTTGCGACTGGACCGTGGAGACAATTGCCGCGAGCGGGCCGATGGCATTGGATACGTCGTTGGCGCCATGCGCGAAGGAAAGAAGTGCGGCAGCAAAGACCAGGGGGATGCGGAACAGCTTGCGCAGCGACTGGTTACGGTTTTCCAGTCCCTCGGCCTGCCGCCGGATCACCGGAATGAGCGCTCTCCACGCAACAACGCCGCAGACGAGGCCGAGCCCGGTGGCGGTTGGCACGGAAACCTCGACCAGAAGCCCAAGGCCGATGAGGGCAAGATAGGAGGTGAAAGTGCCGGCCATAATTCCGATCAGGACCGGTACCCATCGTCGGGCGGCCTCGATCTTGTTTTCGCGATAGATGATCAGTTCCTTCAGGAGATAAAGGAAACCCGCCGCGATCAGAGCCCCGAGCAGCGGCGACATGACCCAGCTGGCGGTGATACTGCCGATCGTAGCCCAGTTGACGGCGTCGAGCCCTGCAGCGGCAATGCTCGCACCCATGACGCCACCGACGATGGAATGCGTCGTCGAGATTGGTGCGCCGAGCCAGGTGGCGACATTGATCAGGACCGCGGCCGAAAGCAGGGCGGCCATCATCGCCCAAATGAGCGTCGAAGGATCCCCGATGGCACTGCTGTGCATGATGTCGTTGGCAATGGTGTCGGCAACGCCCCGTCCGGCGATGACCGCACCGGCAACCTCGAAAACGGCCGCCAGCGCCAGGCCGAAGCCCATCGTCATGGCGCGTGCGCCGACCGCCGCACCGATGTTGTTGGTGACGTCGTTGGCGCCGATGTTCATGGCCATGTAGGCTGCCAGCGCAGCAGCGCCGATCACCACCAGCGAGCCGGGTTGTCCGCTCGCATAGGCGCTGGCGAAGAGCGCTACGACGATCAGGAACAGCAGGCCTGTTCCTGGCGCCGCGAGCCGCCGCGACATCTGACGCGCGGCTTCCTCTACAGAAGAGAACTTCTCGAGATCTTTGTCGAGCGTCGGCTTGGTGAGCCGCGACCTGCGTGTCCCCATCTTTGATTTCCTGGGAGGCGGCGACCATTCGTCTGGTCGGTGGTTCGTTTCATTGCAGTAATCTTAATGGCGACTGAAAACAACCATTCGGGCTGTACGTCAGCCGATTGCCTTGGTTTGCGCTGATGCCGGCACCTGCATCAGCTCGGCTACCCGGTGGAACAGGGCCTTCAATTCCGGCTCGTTCACCCGTTCGGCAGCTTCCGCTGGCGAAACCCATTCCAGCCGGCGGCTGCCCTTTTCAGGAAAGTCCTTCAACATCTCCTGAACCTCGAGCAGATGGACCTGCACCTGCACCGGAATCTTGAAGCCGTTCGAAAGGGTCTTGCGATAGTGGTAGAAGCCGAAAAGGTCCTTCTCGGCCTTCCCCTTCACGCCCGCTTCCTCATAGGCTTCCCGTTCTGCAACGGCGTGCGCTTTCTTGCCCGCCATGGGCCAACCTTTGGGTATGACCCATCTGCCCGTATCGCGGCTTGTCAGCAACAGGACCTCGTAGACGCCCTTCTTCTTCACGCGATAACAGATAGCGGCGTACTGTTGCTTCGGCGGGCGCCTCATCATCAGGCCGATTTCTGTCATAAGGCGTGCGAGAAGGCTCAATCTGGGGACGTCCTTTCTTTCGGGCGCTTCAGGTGGCCATGCGGTGATCGCGCCATCCGGAAGCATAAAAAGCGATTCGAATTATTTGGTCCTTCAAATATAATATGCTTATCGCGCGTTTGCAGGGAGCTCGCCGCTTAAGTCACCGAAAAGATGCGGTTGAGGCCCTTTTTCATTTCAGTGGGCGCGAAACCAAGCGCATGGTCTCAGGCTTGCGACCATGCTAAGCGCGGTAGACGAAATTCAGTGAGCCAGCGATGGCGCAAGGTCCGGGAGGCGTAACCGTGTCCGAAGCGATAAAGTTTCTGGAACCGCGTAAAAATGTGATGTCACGGCGTCGCGCAATCATCGAGGATCTGGCGGATTTGCTGCCGCCGGAGTGTCTCGTGCATGAGCCGCGCGAACTGGTGCCGTTCGAGACCGATGCCTTTGTCGCCTACCGCCGACTGCCGCTGGCCGTGGCGCTGCCGAAGACGACGGAGCAGGTGGCGGCCGTGATGAAGTACTGTCATCGCTACGGTGTTCCGGTGGTCCCGCGTGGCGCGGGCACATCGCTCTCCGGGGGAGCAATTCCCCAGGAGGATGCGGTTGTCCTCGGGCTTTCGAAAATGTCGCGCATCCTCGATGTGGACCCTGCCAACCGCACGGCGACGGTGCAGGCGGGCGTCACAAACCTTAGCATTTCGGATGCGGTCAGCCCTGAGGGCTTCTTTTACGCGCCCGATCCCAGCTCGCAGCTTGCCTGCACCATCGGCGGCAATATCGGGATGAATTCCGGCGGCGCGCACTGCCTGAAGTACGGCGTGACGACCAACAACCTTCTCGGCGTGAAGATGGTGCTGGTGGACGGCACGGTCATCGACCTCGGCGGCAAGCACCTGGACGCGGCAGGATACGACCTGCTCGGCCTCGTTTGCGGCTCGGAAGGCCAGCTCGGCATCGTGACGGAAGCGACCGTGCGCCTGATCGCCAAGCCGGAAGGCGCGCGCCCGGTGCTCTTCGGCTTTGACACCTCCGAACAGGCGGGTGCCTGCGTGGCCGACGTTATCGGCTCCGGCATCATTCCCGTCGCGATAGAATTCATGGACAAGCCGGCAATCGAGATCTGCGAGGCCTTCGCGCATGCGGGCTATCCGCTGGATGTCGGCGCGCTGCTGATCATCGAGGTTGAAGGCTCGGAAGCGGAAATGGACGCGATGCTGAAAAGCATCGTCGAAATTGCCAACCGCCACGACGTGAAGACAGTGCGCGAAAGCCAGAGCGCAACGGAAGCAGCCCTTATCTGGAAGGGCCGGAAATCGGCCTTCGGTGCCACGGGCCGGATCGCCGACTACATCTGCATGGATGGCACCGTGCCGCTCGGCAAGCTCTCCTACGTGCTGGAGAAGACGTCCGAGATCGTTGAGCGGTTCGGGCTTCGGGTCGCCAATGTTTTCCATGCCGGCGACGGCAACATGCATCCGTTGATCCTGTTCAATGCCAATGATCCGGAGGACGCCGCGCGCGCCGAGGAAGCGGGCAACGAGATCCTGAAGCTCTGTGTCGATGTTGGCGGCTGCCTGACCGGGGAACATGGCGTGGGCATCGAGAAGCGCGATCTGATGCGGCACCAGTATTCGGATACCGACCTGAACCAGCAGATGGCCGTGCGTGCGGCGTTCGATGCGGACTGGCTACTCAATCCGTCGAAGGTCTTCCCGATCGAGGGGCGCCCGGCAGCATGACATTGATCCCCAATACAGAAACGGATGCGGCCTACGTGATCCGCAATGCTGCGGCGCAAGGCACGACTTTGGCTGTCTGCGGCGGCGATACCCGCAGCGGATTTGGCAACGCCGTTGCGTTCGAGGACGTCCTGAGTTCTCGTGGGCTGTCCGGCATTGTCGACTACGATCCGGCCGAAATGGTGATGACGGTCAAGACCGGCACGCCGGTCACGGAAGTAGAGGCTGCACTTGCCGCCAACCGCCAGATGATGGCATTCGAGCCGATGGACCACCGTGGCATCATGGGTACGACGGGTGAACCGACCATCGGTGGTGTCTTCGCCGCCAATGCATCCGGCCCCCGGCGTTTCGTTGCCGGCGCCGCCCGCGACAGCCTGCTCGGGATCCGTTTCGTCAACGGCCGCGGCGAAATCATTCGTGCCGGCGGGCGCGTGATGAAGAACGTCACCGGTCTGGACCTCGTCAAGCTGCTGGCCGGCTCGCACGGCACACTGGGCTTTCTGACGGAAGTGACGTTTCGCGTCCTGCCGGTACCCGAGACGGCGGAGACCATCGTCATCTCCAATCTGGACGATGCGGCGGCAGCAAGGGCAATGGCGGTTTCGATGGCGCTGTCTGTCGAGGTGTCCGGAGCAGCTCATCTGCCGCAGACCGTTCGCAGCCGTTTCCTGGGCGGGCAACTGCCGGAGGGTGAGGCGACCGTGCTACGCCTCGAAGGGTTGAAAGCCTCGGTCGCCGTGCGCTCCGAAAAGCTGACGTCGGAAATGTCGCGGTTCGGACCGGTCTCGCGGTTGGGTCCTGACGACAGCAGGCGGCTGTGGCAGGAAGTCCGGGACGTTACACCTTATGCCGGGATGCCGAAAAAGCCGCTCTGGCGCGTCTCGATCGCTCCGTCCGCTGGCCACCAGCTGGTGGCGGCGCTCAGGCTGGAAGCCGGCATCGATGCCTTTTACGACTGGCAGGGCGGGTTGGTCTGGATGCAGATGGAGGCAGATCCTGAGGCGGAATTGCTGCGCCGCTACGTTCGCGGTCTTGGCGGCGGGCACGCAACGCTGGTCCGTGCCCCCGAGAGGCTGAGGCTGGCGACGCCGGCATTCGAGCCACAGGGCGATGCCGTCGCGGCCCTCTCAGCCCGGATCAAGCTGAAGCTCGATCCGGCTGGCATATTCAGTCCCGGGAAAATGGCGGGAGTATAGACTTGCAGACCAATTTCACAGCAGAACAGCTCGCTGACCCGCATGTGGCGGAATCTGAAAAGATCCTGCGCCGCTGCGTCCATTGCGGTTTCTGCACCGCGACCTGTCCTACCTATGTGACATTAGGCAACGAGCTCGACAGCCCGCGCGGTCGCATCTATCTCATCAAGGACATGCTGGAGAATGGTCGCCCGGCGGATGCCGAGGTGGTAACCCATATCGACCGCTGTCTGTCCTGCCTTGCCTGCGTGACCACCTGTCCGTCAGGCGTGGATTACATGCATCTCGTGGACCATGCCCGCGTCCACATCGAAAAGACCTACAAACGCCCGCTGATGGATCGCCTTATCCGGCAGTTGCTGGCGACAATACTCCCCTATCCGAAGCGATTTCGCGCCGCCTTGCTGTTGGCGAAGGTCGGCCGGCCATTCGCGCCTCTGCTGAAGGGATTTCCGGCGCTCAAGCCGGTTGCGGCAATGCTCGATCTTGCGCCAAAAGGCAGGATCAAGGCGTATGATCCCAACCATGTTCACCCCCGTCCGCCAGAGGCGAAGCGTCGGGGCCGCGTCGCCATTCTTTCCGGCTGCGCCCAGCCGGTGCTCGATCCCGGCATCAACGAGGCTGCCATCCGGTTGCTGACCCGCCTCGGCGTGGAAGTCGTCCTTCCCGAAGGGGAGGGCTGCTGCGGAGCGCTTGTCCACCACATGGGCAAGGAAGATCCGGCTCTCGATTTCGCCCGCCGCAATGTAAACGTCTGGACCCGCGAGATCGAGAACGGCGGTATCGATGCAATCATCATCACCGCTTCCGGCTGTGGAACCACGATCAAGGATTATGGCCACATGTTGCGGCTTGATCCGGCCTATGCGGACAAGGCTGCGCGGGTCTCCGCTCTGGCGAAGGATATCACCGAGTATCTCGTTACACTGGAATTGCCGACCGCAGAGGCTAAGGGCCTGACCGTGGCCTATCACTCGGCCTGTTCGATGCAGCACGGCCAGAAGATCACCATGGCGCCAAAAACCCTGCTAAAGAATGCGGGCTTCGCGGTCCGTGACCCGGCGGAGGGCCACCTCTGTTGCGGTTCCGCAGGCACCTACAACATCATGCAGCCGGAGATTTCGGCGCAGCTGAAGGTCCGCAAGGTGAAGAACATCGAGGCGACGCGCCCGGATGTCATCGCCACCGGAAACATCGGTTGCATGACGCAGATCGGAACCGGAACGTCTATCCCGATCGTCCACACCGTCGAGCTGCTGGATTGGGCCTACGGCGGCCCGAAGCCCGAAAACGTGGCATAAAAAAAGCCGGCCCTTGAGGCCGGCTTTTCATCAAAATGCTTGTCGTCTCAGAACTTGAACGAGACACCGATATTCACCGCATTGGTGAAGATCTCGGTCTTCAGAGAGTCGCCGCTGTCGATATCGACGTCGACGAACGAGTAGTTGCCCTTGTATTCCACGAAGGCTGCCCAGCGGTCGGTGATGTCGAACTTGACGCCGGCCTGCGCCTGCAGGGTTGCACCACCGAGCTGGTACTCGGAGGTCGTGCCGCTTGGCCGGGTCACCTCGATGTGCGGCACGTTGATGCCGACACCGGCGCCGACGTAAGGCGTGAAGCGGCTGTTTTCGATCGGAAAGCGATAGAGCGCGTTGACCGTCAGCAGGTTGATGCCGTCGGTCATCTCGAAATGTTCCCAGCCCGCCTTGGTCAGGGTCTCGTCGTCGGCGTAGACCTTGGCGTGGCTGAAGTCGAGCGAGATGCCGAGGTTCTCGAGCTGACCGCCTTCAAACCAGTAGGTTCCGCGAACACCCCAATAGAGCGGCATGGCGAAGGACTTGCCTTCCCAGCCGGCGTTGAAGTCGGTTCCGTCGGACACTTCGACATCGCTGTGCGGCGCGCTCTGGTAGCCACCGTAAGTGGACAACTCCCATTCGCCGGCCATGGAAGGGGCCGCGAAAATGAGCGAAGCCCCTAGAACTGCGGGAGCTGCGAAAAGATAAGTCAATGTGCGCATGAGACAGCCTGAGAATCAGAGAGGAGCTCGAAATGTGGCGGCAATGTAGCCATGGTTTAGGCCGGCGTCTGTGTCATTATTGCATCACTCGAGCCACAAGGTACGGCCGTTATGGTTAATACATCCTTAACTGGCGGGAGCATTACCCACCGCCAGTCTGATACATGCGTCAGCCGCCGAAAATGGTACGGAAAATGTCGACGCCACGGTCCTTGAAGGCAACATCGCCGTGCTTGTTGCCAGGCCCGATGACGACCACCTTCGTCCCGATCGACGCACGCTCGTAGAGGTGCTCCACATCCTTGTTCATCATGCGGATGCAGCCGGAGGACAGGTTGAGGCCGATTGACCAGGGCTGGTTGGTTCCGTGAATGCGGAAGATCGTGTCGCGGCCACCCTTGTAGAGATACATGGCTCGGGCGCCGAGCGGATTGTCCGGGCCGCCCTTCTGCACGACCGGAAGCGTGATGCCGCGCCGCGCTTCGCGGGCGCGCATTTCCGCCGGCGGCGTCCATGTCGGCCACTCGGCCTTGCGACCGACGTTGACCACGCCCGACCAACCGAACCCTTCGCGACCGACGCCGATCCCGTAGCGGGTCGCGCGGTTCTTGCCCTCGACGTAGTAGAGGAACTTGTTGTTGGTATCGACAATGACCGTGCCGGGCGCCTCCGTGGTCGAGAAACGCACCACGCGGCGCTTGAACTTCTCAGCTACGGGCTTGTTGCGCACCGATGGCGCCACGTCGCTTGCCGTCGTTTGCGGTTGCCGCGACTGCGCTGTCGCTTGCCCCGCCGTCAGCGCGATTGCCATACCCATGATGGCGATCAACAATTTACCCGATTTCATCCAGCCCCCCTTTGGCCGTTTCACGAAAAGCGAGACAAAATGTCTCGGTTGGTCGCTCACGGCAAGGTCAGTCAAGGCGAATATCGGCTTCCGGACGACCATAACCGTCCGACATCGTGGCTATCCGGTCACATGACGATGACTTTGGTCCCGACGTTCGCCCGCTCGTAGAGATCGACGACGTCTTCATTGCGCATGCGGATGCATCCTGAGGACACGGCGCTGCCGATCGTCCAGGGCGCGTTGGTGCCGTGGATACGGTAAAGGGTGGAACCGAGATAGAGCGCGCGCGCGCCGAGCGGGTTCTCCGGTCCGCCGTCCATGCTGGCCGGCAGGTAATGCCCCTTGGCAGCTTCTCGGGCGATCATCTCCTTCGGCGGAACCCAGCGCGGCCATTCCGCCTTGCGGGTAACCTTGTGCGCGCCCGCCCATTCGAAGCCGGGCTTGCCAACGCCGACGCCATAGCGTCGCGCCTCGCCATTGCCCTCGACCAGATAGAGGAAGCGGTTGTTCGTATCGATGACGATTGTGCCTGGCGCGTGCTTTGTGTCGAACGCAACCATCTGCGGCAGGAACTGTGGCTCGATCTGGCTGCGGATCGCGCGGTTCGGTCGAAGGGCGACCGGCTGGGCCTCGCCGCGTCGAACGTTTTTCTGCCGACGCTGCACCTCGTGGGGCGCTTGCTTGTGGTATTGGGCGCGGGGTTTCTGCGGGCGGGCAGGGTAGACGGTCGGGCGCACGCCGGCGCCGCCAAGCTGCATGATCCACGGTGCCGTCAGGTCCGGGCTGACGATGATCGGGGGCCTTTCACGATAGCGGTCGTTGGCTGTCGCGGTCGTTGCCAGCATCGGAATGAGGCCGAGGGCCAGCACAAGCATCTTGTTCATCATCGGGTCTACTCGCTACACATGGACCGAAGGAGCGTATGTCTGGCTCCGTTGCAGATCACGCTGCCGATGGAGAACGACAGAACGGTAAACGGGTGGCGATTCAAATCTTCTTTTGCTTATAAACCTTTAGGCAGGGTTACCCACTGGTTTGGGAAAATGGTTGATCGACCTTAAATGCGTCGTTCACCGCGTTAACGGACGGACTGGAATGGAAAAGACTGGGATCATCGTCGGTGACGACGGCAAGGGCCGCTGCTCTTGGCATGGCGGATTGGAAGACTACCGCCGCTACCACGACGAGGAGTGGGGGCGCCCGGTCGTCGACGACATCCGGCTGTTCGAGAAGATCTGCCTCGAAGGCTTCCAGTCCGGCCTGTCCTGGCTGACGATCCTGCGCAAGCGCGAGAATTTCCGCGCTGCCTTCGCCGGCTTCGATTTTCACAAGGTCGCGGAGTTCGGCGAGGATGACATAGAGCGTCTTGTTGCCGATGCCGGCATCATTCGTCACCGCGGCAAGATCGTCTCGACCATCAACAATGCCCGGCGAGCCATCGAACTGCGGGACGAATTCGGAACGCTTGGCACCTTCTTCTGGCGCTTCGAACCGCCAGCGGGGGAGCGGCCCGACGTGATGGATCTCGATACGCTGCGCGCCAATCCGACGACGCCGACCTCCATCCGTCTGTCGAAGGACCTGAAAAAGCGTGGCTGGACCTTCGTCGGGCCGACCACCGTCTACGCCTTCATGCAGGCCATGGGGCTGGTCAACGATCATCTGCCCGGCTGCTTTTGCCAGCCCGAAGTCGATCGGCTGCGCGCGTCGTTCAGCCGCCCGTGATATCGGCAAGCACGTCGGCCAGCTGGCCGACG
>NZ_JAJAWH010000029.1 GCF_020531965.1 Pseudorhizobium xiangyangii
TCCGTCAGCATGCTGACGGAGAGTTGGCCGCCGATGGGCTTCAGCGCCCGCGCCCATGCGCGGCAGTGTGGAGCCGGCAGGCTTACGATTGATCAGCGAGATCAAGCACGTGGTGGTGGATATGGCCGTCAAACATGGCCAGCAAACCCTTGGTCATCTCCCGGCTTTCGTATCTCACCGGAGAATCCAGCGCTGCCGCCAGCGCTTCGCGGCTGTCATACATGGTTGAGAGCACCATGGGATAGGCCGGTGCGCCGTCGTCGCGCTCGATGGCGTAGAGAACCCGGACTTCCCGGACCCCCGGAAACCGCAGCCACATCGGCATCAGCTTGTCTGTCACGTAGGCCTTGAAAGCCTCTTCCTGGCCGGCATGGATGGTACCTTCGAAGAAGGCCTGGCGAACGATCATGGCGGATCCGATCAGTTGACGGTGGTGGGCGGCTTTTCGCCGGCGAAGTGGGCTGCCAGATTGGCGAGCACGAGCTCTCCCATCGCGATGCGCGTTTCGAGCGTTGCGCTGCCCTGATGCGGCATCAGCACCGTGTTCGGTGCGGTGAGGAATTCCTCGCGGATCTTCGGCTCGTTCATGAATACGTCCAGGCCAGCACCGGCGATCGTGTTGCTGGTAAGTGCTGCCAGAAGCGCGTCCTCGTTCACCACACTGCCGCGTGCGACATTGATCAGAATGCCTTTCGATCCCAACGCTGCAAGAACGTCGGCGTCGACGATGCCTTGCGTACCGGCATTTGCTGCGATGCAAACGGCAAGGACGTCGCTGTCGCCTGCCAACTCGACCGGAGTGGAGCACGAGGTCCAGTCGCTGTCGGCCACCGGAGACCGGTTCCAATAGCGTACCTCCATCCCGAAGGCCTCGGCACGCCTGCCGAGCGCGCGGCCGATCTGCCCAAGGCCGAGGATACCGATCCGCTTTCCCTTCGGGCTGTTGCCGAGGGGAAAGCCCTCGCCGTTCGCCCAACGGCCTTCACGCACGAAGGCATCGCCCGTTACGACATGACGCAGGACAGCAAGCAGGAGCGCCATGCCGGTATCGGCGACATCATCCGTCAGCACGCCAGGCGTGGTGGTGACGTCAATATTTCGGCCGCGCGCAAGCTTCAGGTCCACCTTGTCGGTGCCGACGCCATTGATGGCAATCACGCCGAGTGCGGGCAGCTTTTCGATCCAGTCACTGGAAAGGCCGGTGCCGCCGCCGGTTGCGACCGCCCGGATGGCGGAAAGGTTCGCCTCGATCGCCGATTGCTGGGCCGGATCGTAGAGCCGGTGGACAGTGTAGGCCTCGTCCAGCCGTGCTTCGATAAGGCCCATCATGGGCTCGACCAGCAATAGATGCGGTTTCACGTTCAATGCTCCGTCTAGGGTATGCAGCAGCGATTTTAAGAAATCTGCCCGAGGAAGTTGCGGGTGCGTTCGTGCTTCGGATTGCCGAAGAACTCGTCCGGCGTGCCGATTTCCACGATTTCGCCGCGGTCCATGAAGATCACCCGGTCGGCGACCTGACGTGCGAAGCCCATTTCGTGCGTGACGCACAGCATGGTCATGCCCTCGTTGGCGAGGTCGATCATGGTGTCGAGCACTTCCTTGACCATTTCCGGGTCGAGCGCCGACGTCGGCTCGTCGAACAGCATGATCTTCGGGTTCATGCACAGAGCGCGGGCAATGGCGACGCGCTGCTGCTGGCCGCCGGAGAGCTGCGCAGGATATTTGGCTGCCTGCTCCGGAATGCGGACCCGTTCAAGATACTGACGAGCCGTCGTTTCCGCCTCGGCCTTGGACTTGCCGCGGACCTTCATCGGGGCCAGCGTGCAGTTCTCCAGCACCGTCATGTGCGGGAAGAGGTTGAAGCTCTGGAAGACCATGCCGGTCTCCTGTCTGATGATGTCGACATTCTTGCCGCCTGCCGTCAGGTCATGGCCATCCACGACGATGCGGCCCTTCTGGATAACCTCCAGCTGGTTGATGCACCGGATGAGCGTCGATTTGCCGGAACCGGAAGGGCCGCAGATGACGATGCGTTCTCCCCGGTTGACGGAAAGGTTGATGTCTTTCAGAGCATGGAACTCGGCGTACCATTTGTTGACGCCTTCCATGCAAACGGCCAGATCGGAAGCTCCTCGCACGTCTGCCGATGCGTTTGCAGTCACCTCAGTCATGCGAGGAACTCCTTTTTGAACGTTGCTGTTACTTGGCTTCGGTCACGAAGTCCGGAAGCGGGCTGCCAAGCCACTTTTCATGAATGGCAGTCAGTTCACCGCTTTCCTTCGCCTTGGCGATGAAGGCGTTGACTGCCTCGAGCAGTTCCGCCGAGCCTTTGCGCACGGCGATACCCTGCACCTGCTGGCTCAGTTCAAGCTTCTGGTCGAAGCGGCCGGGTGCTGCCTGCTCGATCTGCGTGGCGACGACGTTGGACACGCCGATCAGTTCCACCTGGCCGGACAACAGTGCCTGAACCGCGCTTGCGTCATCATCGAAGCGCTGGATCTTTGCATCCTGCGGCGCGACCTTGGTGACGGCGGTATCCTGGGTGCTGGCGCGCGCCACACCGATGGTCTTGCCCGACAGATCCTCCGGCTTGGAGACTTCCGTATCGGATGCGCCAAAAACGCCGATCGAAATGCCAGCGTAGGGCTTCGAGAAATCGACGGTCTTGGCGCGCTCTTCAGTAATGCCCAGAGATGCGACGAGCAGGTCTACCTGGTTGCTCTGCAGGTAGGGAATGCGGTTAGGACCGGTAACCGGAACGATCTGGACCTCGACGCCCAATTCCTTGGCCAGCAGCTTTGCAACGTCTGCGTCATAGCCGTCCGGCTGGTTGCTTTCGTTCATGATGCCGAATGGCGGGAAGTCCACCATCATGCCGATCTTGACGGTGCCTGCCGACTTGATGCTCTCGACGGTCTGCGCTGCCGCCGGGAAGGAGATCATACCGGCCATGAGGCCTGCGCCGATCACCGCCATTGCTGTACGTCTTGAAATGCTCATCGTTTCCTACCCTTTCGGTTTTACCGGCCCTCCCGCCGGCTGGGCTCCATCAACGCTGTGTTGCGCGGGAGAATTTGTTTTCCATCCTTTGCGCCAGTAACGAGAGAGGCCAGCAAAGCACGAAATAGATGGCTGCCACCGTTCCGAAGACCATGAAGGGGCTGAACGTGGCATTGTTTATGATCTGGCCCTGGCGGGTCAGTTCGGTGAAGCCGATGATCGCCGCAAGCGATGTTCCCTTGATGAGCTGCACCAGGAAGCCGACAGTCGGGGCCACAGCAATGCGCGCTGCCTGCGGCAGAATGATGTAGCGCATGCGGTTGTAGTAGCGCAGGCCGAGTGCGGTCGAGGCTTCCCGCTGACCGGGCGGCACCGCATCGATGCAGCCGCGCCAGATCTCGCCGAGGAAGGCGCTGGCATGCAGGGTCAGTGCAATCGCTGCGGCGATCCAGGGATTGATGGCCAAGCCCAGGATGTTCATTCCGAAGAACACCAGGAAAAGCTGCATCAGCAGCGGTGTGCCCTGGAAGACCCGGATAAAGGCGAGAGACGCCAGCCGCAGTGGGCGGATGTCGCAGACGCGGGCAAGGGCAATCAGCAGGCCGCCCACGCCTCCGCCGGCGAAGGCGATAGCGGAGAGCGCAATGGTCCACTGCGCCGCCATGACGATGATGAGGAATTCGTTCCAGCCGAAAGGTCTGATCATTGCAGTCTCCTATCGGCTCAGCGGGTACTTGAACGCCATTCGGTCGATGGCTGCAAAGATCGCAGAGAACCCAATCGACATGGCGAGGTACATCAGGGTGATGATGATATAGACCTCGAAGCTTGCGAAGGTTGCCGACTGAAGGTCGTTACCTGCTGCCGCGAGATCGTCGGCCGAAATCACGGAAACCACGCTCGACGTCAGCATCAGGTAGATGAACTGGCTGGTGAGCGACGGATAAACGGTTCGAAGCGCGGGCTTCATGACGACGTAGCGAAAGATCTGCAGCTTCGAGAGGCCAAGGGCGGTGCCGGCCTCGACCTGCCCCTTCTGGATCGACTCGATGCCGGCGCGGATGATCTCGGTGCCGTAGGCGCCGAAGTTCACGACCAGTGCCAGCAGCGCGGCTCCGTTCGGCGACAGACGAAGCCCCAATGAAGGAAGGCCAAAGAAGATGAAGAAGATCTGCACCAGGAACGGCGTGTTCCGGATGATCTCGATATACGCGTTAATCACAAAACGCGCAGGCGCGGGGCCGGATGTTTTTCCCCAGGCGCAGACGATCGAGACGATCAATCCGAGCAGCATCGCTGCGCAGGAGAGACGTATTGTCAGCCAGGCGCCAAGCAGCAACTGATCGAAAGATGCAACGACAGGCGCGAAGTTAAAATCATACACTTGGTAGCCTCCTCGGCCCGACGCACTCCTATTCGCGTCGATTTAGATCGATCTAAGTCCCCCGCCAGCAGCCGTCAACCGGACAAATTGTCCTTTAGGTCACAAAATGCGGAGCAGGTCCGCAGGATTGGCGGATATGAAGATAGGTCGCGCTTACGTTACGGCGAGCGGGCAGGCCCGGATTGGCAATACGTTCGAGAAGCATCCTTGCCGCATTTTCTCCAATGCGAGCCGGGGCAGTCGAGACGGAGGTCAGGCGAGGCCGCATGGCTTCGGCATCTGTGACGTCGTCAAATCCGACGAGAGAAAAATCGCGGCCTACGGTCAGCCCACGGTCATAGAGCCCTGCCGCTACGCCGTGCGCGATAACGTCGTTGAAGCAGATGACGGCCGTTGCCGGTCGTGGTTGCTCGAAAAGCAGACGTGTCGCATCCGCGATCTGCCCGAGCTGATCCGGCACGCGGATAATCATGTCCTCTTGTAGTGCACGCGCTGTCATCGCTTCGCGGAAGCCCTCGACGCGTTCGTGGTAAGCCGAGTGGACTGGCCCGTGAACTGCGAATGCGATGTCCGTGTGGCCAAGGGAGGCCAGGTAGTCCACGGCCTGGCGCATCCCGGCGGCATAGTCCGCTCCAGCATAGTCGGCATTCGCGGTGACTTGCCGCAGGACCTGCACGGCCGGCAGGCCCCATGCCCCGATTTGTGCGGGGAGCGCCTCTTCTGTGTCTGCAGCCGGGCAAAGGATCAGGCCATCCACTCCGTGCTCGCGCATTCGCCGGATGACCGCGGCCTGGCGCGTGAGGAGGTCGCCGCTGTTGGCCAGGATTACCACCATGCCCGCAGTATCGATGGCGTGCTCGATACCTCCGAGAAGCTCGGCGAAGAATGGGTTGGTCAGATTCGGGACGATGACGCCAACGGTATGGCTTCGTTCAGCGCGCAACCGTGCTGCGCCCATATTGTAGATGTAGCCGAGTGCCACGATCGCATCCTCGACCCGCTGGCGGGTCTCGGCGCCGACCAGGGGGCTCTTCCGGATGACGAGCGAGGCGGTCGCACGCGAGACATTCGCCTGTCTGGCGACATCGAGTAACGTAACGCGGCTTCTTCTGGGATCTTCCGGTGCCATGATGACATCTTCACGCAGTTGCAATGCTATCCCAAGGGATAGGGGGAGCGGTGAGGGACATCAAGTCACAGATATTATGTGATTGGTGGCAAAAGCCGGCAGGCGGCTGCAGGGGCTTTCCCTGATGGGAAAAGGCACGGCGTCGGAACGCCGTGCCTTTCTGTCTTAGAAGCCGATATACGGCGAAACTTCGACATATCCGCGCCAAATCATCTCAAGCGCAACATACAGAATGACGGCCAGACCGACATAGGCAATCCAGCGATGCCGCTGCAGCAGGCCTGCGATAAAGGTTGCTGCAAGGCCCATGAGGGCAATCGACAGGACCAGACCAAACACGAGAACGTTCGGATGCTCTCGTGCAGCGCCCGCAACTGCCAGAACGTTGTCAAGTGACATGGACACGTCGGCGATGAAGATCTGCCATGCGGCCTGAGCGAAGGTCTTGCGCGGTGCCCCACCAGCGACCGTTCCGTCCTTGTTGAGATCCTGGTCTTCCAGGGCTTCGCTGGCATTGACCTCCTCGGCGTGAGTGGTCCGCAGTTCGCGCCACATCTTCCAGCACACCCAGAGAAGCAGCACGCCACCAGCAAGCAGAAGTCCGACAATCTGCAGCAACTGCGTTGTTGCTGCCGCGAAACCGATTCTCATAACGGTTGCGGCGATGATGCCGATAAGAATTGCCTTGTTGCGCTGATCCTTCGGGAGACCTGCTGCCGCAAGGCCGATGACGATCGCATTGTCGCCGGCCAGCACCAAGTCAATCATGATAACCTGCATGAGAGCTGTAAGAGCCTCCTGCGTAAAGAATTCACCCATTTGTCACCCTATCCTCTAACGGGATGCGCCGATTCTGCAGCATTGTTGATCCATTGCCTGCCGCTTGCACGTGCAGGACACAGGTATCAAGTCGATCAATGCGGTTATCCATTCACCACCGGGCACCCATACTGAAATTTCCAGTCCGACATCACAGCGTAAGGCTGCCAGAGGGGCCCGGCCTGGTGACCCACCACTACCTTCACGGCCTTGGAAACTCAAGACCTCTGCGACTGCTCTGTAACACTACTTCCTTGTGGTACAATAGGCGGAAGGGAAGCCTGTTTCCTGGCTGAACTGCTTTCAACCGAGCGGTCATGCTGCGGCGATCAGACGGGCTCCGCTCCAACTTTATGCTATCTCTCAGGGGGCAAGAGGGGGCCTAACCACCATCATCGGAGTGAGCGGTTAATGTCAAAAAAAGCCGCCGCTGCAGCTAAACATCTCATACATTGGGAGGCGATTCGCAGAGATTCGAGATAAATGATTTTATCGAAGGCCGACTGGCCGCTCCCCCATGCAGATGTTTGTGTCGTTGGTGCCGGCCCCGTTGGCTTGGCGCTTGCCCTGAAACTGGAAAGTCTGGGACTGACCGTTCTTCTCCTGGAAGCAGGACCGGCGGAGGGCGATGAAGCGTCCAGGTGCGGCGCGATCGATTTCGCGAACGCGCATCATGCTGCTCCGGTGGCGGCAACCCACCAAGGCATCGGCGGGACATCTGCTCTGTGGGGTGGTCGTTGCGTGCCCTATGATGATCTCGATTTCCAACAGCGAGACCATGTGCCGTTTTCAGGCTGGCCTTTTCCGCATTCGGAAATGAGTCGGCACTACAAAGAGGCCTCCGACTTTCTCCTGTGCGGTTCCAATGCGCATGACCGAAGCCCTGCAGAAGAGGGCCAGCTGGTCCTGACCGACGCTATGGAGCGCTGGAGCAGAAGCCCGGTACTGGGACCTCACTATGAGGAGACGCTGAAGCGATCCAAACGGGTCACGTTGCTGACAAAAGCTGCGGTGACGGACATCGTCCTGAGCGATGACGGAGAGCAGGTTCAAGCGCTGCGCGTTCGTCATGCGGGCGAGGTTCGAACGGTGGAAGCCGGACAGTTCGTGCTGGCCACGGGAGGGCTCGAGATTGCGCGTCTGCTTCTCGCTCTGCAGCTGCGACATCCAGAGATGCTGGGCGGACCAGACGGGCCGCTCGGTCGATACTATCAGGGACATTTGACCGGCTACATCGCCATCATCCAGCTAACCGATCAGCATTTGCAGCGCCAGCTCTCGTTCGAGACGGACGATGAGGGTTACAAGATCCGTCGCCGTCTGCAACTTTCACCCCATTTCCAGGCGCAGGAGCGGCTCCTCAATTCGGTCTTCTGGCTTGATTCGATATCGATCTCGGACCCGGTCCACGGCTCCGGAACCCTTTCGATGCTCTACCTCGCGCTCGCGCTCTCAGGTACTTATGGGCGTGTGTCTCGCGGTCTGGCGCCGCGCTCAGGAAAAGCCCGCAAGGGGCAATTGAGCGCGCACCTTGGAAACATAGTGCGTGAGGGTGCCTCGCTCGGAAAGTTCTACTCCTCCCTGAGGCAGGTCTGGCGAAACAAGAAAGGTCCGGCGCTCGCAAACCCCAGCGGACGGTATCTCCTGCGCTATCATGCGGAGCAAACGCCCAATCCCGATAGTCGCGTGGCGGTCCGCGAGAACGCCGGAGAGGTCACGCTGTCTGTCGACTATCGGATTGCCGAAGACGATGTTACCTCGGTTATCCGGTCGCATTCCCTACTGGATGCCTGGCTTCGTGAGCACGATCTCGGCAGGCTTGAGTATATTCATGACGAGGCGGAGCGGAGGAGGGCGGTTCTCAATCAGGCGTTCGACGGCTATCACCAGATCGGTCTTGCCCGGATATCGCACAATCTGAAGGACGGCGTGGTGGATGCGGATTGCCGCGTGCACGAACTCTCCAACCTTTCCCTCGCCGGCGCCTGCGTTTTCCCGACGGGAAGTCATGCCAATCCGACATTGCCCGCGGTCGCACTGGCACTTCGGCTGGGAGAGCACCTCGCGGCTACCGTGCGGCGTCGGCAGCAAGCTTGATTATAGAGGGCTTACGGTGTGGAGCTGCTCACTGCGGGGGAGCGGATCGGCGCTCGCTTGCCCTTGATCATCGCCTGGATAGGCTTCTCCACCCATTCGTATGCCATCAGCCCCAGTAGCGTTCCCGCCGCGACGCCCCCTGTCGCGGTAAGGAGAATTGGCAGGCCGAGGATCGCGCCTGCCTTCACCACCACGGACAGCGCAAGCGTGTGCCACAGATAGATGGAATATGATGCATCGCCGACATAGGTGGCGATCGGCAGGACAGGGAGCTTTCCGTTGCGTTCGACGGCAAGGGTCCCAGCGACCAGGAGGACCGCAAGCGGGCCGCAGTTGATAGCGTCGAAATCGAGCTTGAGCAGGTGGATGGCGGCAAAGCCGGCGATTGCAAACACAACCATCAGCAGGCCTGCGGGTGCTGACGGCAATATGCCTTTCTTCCAGAGCTTTGCGAGGGCGGCACCGGCCGCAAACTCAAGGATCAGGGGCTGTGTATAGAAGTGGGCAAGCGCATTCTCTGGCCCGAAGCTGAGCCCTGCTATCACCAGCAGCAGCATCATTGTCGTGAGGGCGACCAGTCGCAAGCGAGGCCGCAACACCAAGGCCACCGCAAATACGGCATAGAAGAAGATTTCGTAGTTCAGCGTCCACCCCTGCACCAGCACGGGCCAAAGGTGACCGCCATTCGGCGAGGCGACCGGGATAAACAAGAAGGATCCCAGTACGTGTGCTGCGTCCAAGGTCAGATTGGGGAAAAGGCCTGCCGCTGCTCCCAGGATCATGATGCCGGTGACGATCCAATAACTCGGAGCAATCCGCAGCAGGCGATCCCGCAAAAACGCGACCGGCGTTGTAGGGCGACGGTCACTGATCGCCATCATGATGAAGCCGCTCACGACGAAGAAAACGTCAACGCCCGCGGCGCCTATCGCGAAATGCTGGCCGGTACGTTCGGCTGCGTGGAACACAACGACGGCCAGGGCCGCGAAGGCCCGAAGGTATTGAATTCCGTAAAGCGTCTTCATTCGTTCAGTTCACCTTGTCACTCTGTTGGCAGTCGCGGCGTTCCTGCGGCTTCAGCCGATCATCGCCTGGCGACGGAGGGAAACCCGCGGCGAGACGGAGCCGAGTACAGCTTTGGGTTCCTGGAGAGTGAGCTTTCCGACCGCGAAATACAGAAGGAACGATCCGACGTGATAGGGGTGCATGATATCGATCTCCACGAAGGAACGTACGACCAGCAGCGCGAGGATTGCGACCAGCACAAGCGACTGGGGGCTTCTGTCGAAGATCAGGAATCGCCTTAGATGCGCCACCAGCGATGCGAACAGGACACCTGTCAAAAGAAGCGTTCCTATAACCCCCGTCTCCACCATGGTTTCGATGTAGGTGTTGTGGAAATGGAAGCCGCTGCGGGACGTGATGAAGAAATCCTGCCAGAGCCGCTCTGCCTCGGAAAAGCCCTGCACCCAGTAGCCCTGGTAGCCGACACCGAACCACGGTGATTGAGTTGCCGCGAGAATGCCCTGTTGCCACAGATAGGTTCGACCGGTGAGCGTGGAGTCCTTGCCGAAAACCCCCAGCACCGCGTCCATCGCGCCGAATTGTAACGCGGCAACAGCGCCGCCCGCAGCCACGACCAGAGCGGCAAAAAACAGCAGTCGCCGCTGGCGCGGGGCGAGAAACAGTGTCGCCTGCATGCCGAGGCAAGCCGCAAGGATTGCCACGGTCGTTATCACCGAGGTCGCGGATTGCGACGCAAACAGTGAGTAGAGGGAAAGTAATCCTGTCCCTAGGCTTCCAAGAAGCCAGATGCCGCGTGCGCGGAAAATCAGCACGTTTGCGTAAGCGAACAGCACCCCGAGGGACGCATAGAGGCCAAGCTGGTTCTTGGAGGAAAAGGCACCGACGAAGCTATAGGTGCCATCCAGCGCGTCGTAGAGATAGTTGCCGAAGACAAGCGAATAGAGAAGGACGACCGCGCTGCCGGCAAGGGCGCCACGCACCAGTGTCTCTGACGTCAAAACCCGCATGGCAATCAGCGCGCAGACGACATGCGTCAGGTACTGGACGGCTGCTCGCAGCGAAACGGACGGGGCGTCCGACCAGAAAGCAGACAGGAAGCAAAACAGCGCGAAGGCGAAGATCCAGCCATATCGCAGATAGTTTCCGAGAACCCGCCGATAATCAACGACGACCAACGGCAGCCACACACCGTAATAGGCGAGGATCGAAATCTGTCCGAAGCGCGACGAGTAAGCGAACACGAAGAAGGAGAGGGCGACAGCCGCCACTCCGTAGATTTCGTTTCGGCCAGGCTCCACCAGGGCAGATTTCGCGATCCTCATGCCCACCTCATTGCATCAGCAATTCGGACGCGACCTTCACGACGTCGCCCGGCCTCAGCGAGGTCGATTCATCGACGGCAATTTCCTTCGGCCCATCGCCTTCGTCGCGCACCACCGAGTACTTGATCGAGGCAGCCTTGCCGCTGGCGTCGAACCGGAGTGCTTCGGCCGATTGCGCCAGCGCCTCGGACATGAGCTCGCGGCTGGTGGTGAGCTGCAAATGCAGCTTTTCCATTTCGGCTTCGGTGTCCTGCAACTCCTTGGCGCGCTGGGCTTCCCAGTCGTTTCTCAGGTTGATCTCGTCCTGCGTGGCCTTGCTGATGTCCTGTTTTGCCCGCAGTGAGGCCGTATCGATATCCAGCAGGGTGGACTCGACGTCGGCCGTACGCTCCTCGATGGAAAGCCTGCGCTGGCTCGTTGCCAGACCCTGCTCGCTCAAGCGGCTGATACGATCGCGATCCTGCTTGACGAGTTCCAGCTGCTCGTTCTGTGTCTCGGACTTCTTGCTCAGCGACTGCACTTCGCTTTCGAGAAGTGCCCTGAGATCGGCGAGCGCCTCGAGTTGAAGCTCATACCGTTGGCGCCTCGATTTCAGCAGCGATGTTTCGCTGGCGATCAATTCCTTCGCATTCGGAATCTTCTCGAGTTCAGGCGGCATCTTGATTTCGGTGGCGTTTTCCACCTCGGCAAGAAGCCTTGCCTTGCGTGCGATGAGCCGGCTGCGCTCCGTGTCGTAGACGGCGGAATCGCCTCGTGCATTGATGAAGTCACGCGCGAAGCGCTGTCCCGCCTCCGAGCGCCGCAGTCCTCCGGCCAGGCTGACGGCTTTCAGGACGGTGATGTTCGGCGCGTAGGGATATTCTCCAGGCGTCGTCACGTCGCCGGCAAGAAAGATAGGGCGGAATTGAGCAATCTCGACAGAGGCGGATGGCTTCGTTCGCAATGCGAACTCGCCTTGAAGTCGCTTGCCGATTTCCTCGGCCACTTCCGCATTCGTTTGGCCCGCGACCTGGAGTTCGCCGATGAACGGCAGCGAGATCGCGCCGCCCGGGCCCACTGTGTAATCGCCGGCGATTACCGCCCAGTCACGGATGGTTCCTTCCGCAGGTTGCCACTCTGCAACCCGCACTTTGAGTTTGTCCATGACGCCGAGGCGATAGCCGCCTTCTTGTGCGAATGCGGAAGGGGTGACCGCCATCAGCAGTGCCCCAAATAGACAGCCAACGGCCGATTGCCGGCGCAGGGCCGGGGCTCGTTTAAGCATGGTAAGTCCTCGTAACGAAAGATTAAGTGGACGGAAGAGGTCTTCCGTCCGCATCATCAGTTATCGCTTCTGTGAGTAGGCGGCTGAGTTTCAGTAACTGCCGCGGGAGAAGCATACCGCTGGTATGGTCTTCACGATGATATGCAGGTCCCGGACCAGTGACCAGTTCTGCACATAGTGAGTATCGAAGGCGATGCGGCTCTCATAGGAGACGTCGTTTCGCCCGCTGATCTGCCACAGGCCTGTCAGGCCTGGGCGTGTGCGCAGGTAGTAGACAGCATGGCTGTCGTAGAGGCCGAGTTCCTCATCCACAACCGGTCGAGGTCCCACGACGCTCATATCACCCCGTAGAATGTTTACGAGCTGGGGCAATTCGTCGAGGCTCAGTTTGCGCAGTACACTGCCGACTACCGTTACCCGTGGGTCGGTGCGGAGTTTGCGGGTCGCCTTCCATTCTTCGGCGGCCTGCGGGTTCTTGCTCAGATATTCCCGTAAAACCTCGTCGCCGTTCACCACCATGGTGCGGAACTTGAGGCAATGGAAGTACCTGCCATTGTGGCCAACCCGCCGGTGTCCATAGAACATGGATCCACCGTCGGTGAATTTCACCAGCGCCATGATCAGAAGAAAGATCGGGCTGAAGGCGATGAGTGCCAATGCGGCGGCTGCGATGTCGAAGCCGCGTTTCGCGAGGCCGCCAATCGGGAATCCCTGCTTGGCCTCGTCGGTTGTCATGAACGGCGATCCGGCCGAACGTGTCGCTGACTTCATAGAGAGGTCTCCATTTATGCTTTGCGATTTCGTTGCCTATGCGGCGCGTCGTGCGTGGCAATGGATAATAAGTCTGTGTTCGGAATTTGATGCCAGAGATTTTTTTTGGCATCGCGGGGCTTGCCAAAAGCCACCGGCTGGACAGCTGTTTATTAGGGAATCGAAATTCAATGTAAAAATTGAGAAAAATTCTCGTAATTACAAACTTTATTTTCGTTAATACGTTGAATGTTTTAGATGTAGTAAGAAGACATGAGGGTATAGTGATTGTTGCTTTACTAGAAGTCCGGATTTGTTTTCAGCAACGGTCTGCTTTCGGTCTGAAAGAAGCTTGAACAAGCAGCTTCAAAACACAAAATGCTGCACTGCAATACATTGCTGCAACGCAAAATGGCGGATGTGCGAGAGTTCACCAGCGTAACAAAAGTTGATTAACGTCAGGACCAATCAGGGTGCCCGGCAGACCTGATCGCCTTCGCCCGGACGAAGTTGGGCGATAAGGTGGCGGAATTGAAGCCTCTTTGGGTGAAGCGGTAACGCAGGTCGGCGAAAAACTTGCCCGGAACATTACAAAGGTTACGAAAGTTTCACGAACAGTATGCAACAAACCGAATAAGACAACTTGAACGTTCGTATATAGCTCAATATGCTTCCAATGATTGGAGAGGAGCCAAGCGACCGAGTAGCCCGATTAGAGTGAATCCGGGAGGACGGATTATGTATGCACCCCGCTTTTTCGTAAGCATGACCGCCGTACTGCTGTTTTTTGCAGGCGTGACTTACTGGATGACAGGTTCAGTGTACGCGACGGTTCTGCAAACAGTTATCTGCGCGGTGATCCTTCAAGTGGGTTACTTCATCGGTGTGCTTTATCTGGTCCGGCGTGAGACGATCCAGCGCAACAACTCCGGGGCGGACCCGATGCAAAACCAGCGCTTAAGCGATGCAAGGAATAGCGACGGTATCCCTGCCGACGCTGCGCATCAACTCGAGATAACGGACAGATAAGCCTCTAACGGGCCTGCCTATTCCATATCCTGGACATCTTCCTAGCTTCTATTGCCGGACAAGAGACGACGGAAACAGGAGCTGAAGGTGAGTTATGCCGAAGCCGTCTGCGTGATTATCGCAGCAAAAAATGCAGCCAACACAATTGGTACCGCCATAAAATCTGCCCTGCGGGAAACTGCAGTCAGCGAAGTTGTCGTCATTGACGATGGTTCACAGGATGCGACCGTGTCTACGGCATCGGCCGCTGACGACGGCACAGGCAGGCTCAACATCGTCTCTTTTCAAGAGAATCGCGGTCCGGCGGCGGCCCGCAATCACGCCATCAGTGTTTCCACCTCGCCCCTCATAGCCATTCTGGACGCCGACGACTTCTTCTTTCCGGGTCGCTTCGACGCCATGCTGGAGCAGGAGGACTGGGATTTCATCGCGGACAACATTGCCTTCACCCAGGAGACGGAGGGCACGACCCAGCCTCAGTCATTCCAATCCCGGGCGCATCGTTTGTCCACCGTCGACTTTATCGAGGGGAATATTTCGAGCCCGGGAGTGCGGCGCGGAGAGATCGGCTTTCTGAAGCCGGTCATGAGGCGGAGCTTCCTGGCGGCGCACGATCTGCGTTACAACGAAGCCCTCAGGCTCGGTGAGGATTACGATCTTTATCTGCGGGCACTGATCAAGGGTGCGCGCTATACGATTATCGAACATTGTGGCTACGGCGCCGTGGTTCGCGCCGACTCCCTCAGCGGCCAGCATCGGACGGACGACCTCCGCCGTCTATGGGAGGCGGATCAGGCGATCCGTCGCGCGACAGTGCTGCCATCCGATGTGGATGAAGCCCTTGCCAGGCATGAGAAGCACATTCGCGACCGATACGAGCTGCGGGCGTTTCTGGATGAGAAGGCGCAGCACGGCAAGGCGGCGGCCATCCGGCGGGTGCTGAAGAACCCCGCTGCCTTGCCGGCGATCGCCGCCGGAATTTTTCGCGACAAAACACGCCAGTTCAGAACGGCGAGCGAAACCGAAGCTGCGCCGCCGTCTGGCCTGCGATACCTGTTGCCTGGCGTTCCCGTCGCTCAGAAGTAGTCGCGGCGAATGCCGACGAGAACCTCGTGAAAACGGCTCTTGAGGTCGTAGAGAGCACCATCCGGGCTGAGTTGCGGTTCAGCCCGGCTCGCCTGCCAAAGCGCCAGGATTGATGGTGCGGCCAGGACCTGTTTTGCCATGCCACGAAGCCCTCCCTGCGGAGGAGGAGGCTGCGTCAGCACGTCGCCGGCCGGGGCGTCAGCGACCGATGCACTACTGTTCGGCTTTTGAAACTGCACACCCCAGAAGCGTGAGCTCTTGGCGACCGCCTCCGCGCGCGTGGAGACCGGCACGAAGTTCGGCCTGTATGTTACGCCCACGCTGCTTGCCCAGTCGTTCCATTTGAAGTCGTTGATCGAGCGCGACGTGGTCACGGCGATCCACGGCACGCGAAGTGCGTCGGCGAGAATGGCGCCATGCATGGATTCCGCCACGATCAATTCCGACTGTGCGATGGCGCGGATGACGGCTTTCGCTTCTCCGCGCGGGTCCAGATAGGTCATGCCGGCAGGCTCGCAGACGGCCTGCCACATCCCGAACTCGGCGGATTCCCAGTGTGGAATGTAGGTCTTCTTGTATCGTTTCGGCAGATTTTGGAATTCCGGCATCTCGGTAATCATCACCGCCGGGTCGACTATACCCATTGCCGGGGGCAAGCCGAGCCGTTCCGCTGTCTTAGGGCCGCGAACGCAGCGTACGTCCCATTCGCGCGCATCGCTGATGTCCGGAGGTGTGCCATAGCCGTAGCCGCTACCGATGACGAGCTTGCGGATGCCGCTGGGCAGCAGGGCCGGATTTAGTACGGTTCCCACTCCGACAAGCAGCGTCTCCTCATGCACATCCCTTAGTCCGGGCAGCAGGAAGTCCCAAAGCCAGAGATTGAGATCGTCGCCGAAATTGCCGTGGTGAGATTCCCAATGATAGGGCTTCATCGTGTTCTCCGCAGGAAGGATCTGGACAGTGAGCGCGGGCTATTGCTTCGCGCCTGAAAACTTTCTGGTACCAAGTTCGACGACCGTGCGCAGAAGGGCAGGGTCCCGCCTGACCCATTGGACGAGCAAGCCGAGGTCTGGCGCTTTGCCGCGACGGACGCGACCTGCCTGGCTCCACAAGGCCTGTCGCCGCGCAGTGTTCTTATACGATGTGATCGACGCCACATCCTGTGGTCGCCGGGCGAAGCGGGTTTCGAGCGTATCAAGCGCGACCCATGTGTTGAACTGCTGGCGCAGGAACTGCGGGGACTGGTTGTCGATGCTGTGGAAGATGTTCAGGCCCATTCCGCGCATGGCGCCCGGCTCGTCGCAAAGGAGTGGTCTTTCTGCTGCAAGAATGCAGTCGCAGAAGAAAAGAACGTCTTCTGCCGCAAGACGCAAGGTGGGCTCGAAACGGATCTTCTCGAAGATGCCGCGACCGATGACCATGCAGGACAGGTGCAGAAAGCTCCAGTTCTTCAGCATCACGCTTGCAAGGTCCGGAATTTCGATCACCAGCGGCGTCTCGCTCAGGCGTGTTCCACCTTCAGCCTTCTCCAGCTCGGCCATGCCGAAGTGGTAATAGAACTCCTTGCTTGCCTGCATCGAGGCCCAATAGCAGTCGCCGCCAAAGCCTGTCATGCCCTCGTAAGCGTTCTTCAAGTGATCAGGAAGCCACAGGTCGTCGGAATCGAGAAAGGCGACGAAGCGCGTAGACGAAGGCACGTTGTCGAGGCCGGTGTTGCGCGCGCCGCCGGGGCCAGCATTGGGTTGCTTGATAACTTTTATCCGCGATTTCTGAGCTTCATCAAGAGGTTGAAGCTCGACATCCGCCGGTAGAGGCGACTCGTCGTCGACCACAAGGACGTCGAAATCCTGGTAGGTCTGGTTGAATACTGATTTCAACGCCCGACGTAGAATGCCGGGCTCTTTTTGGAAGAATGGGATAACAACGGTGATCGTCGCCATTTTTTCGCCCCTGCTTTTTCAAAGGATTGGAAGCCATTGATGCTTCGTGCGGACTTGGTGTAGCGGCAAGCGGTGCCGTTGGATCTTAAAATAGCCTCCAGGAACAGGACTTCATCTATGTCTCCAATTCACGGCGTGAAGACTGTCACGACAAATGTCGGCTGGAGTGTGCTCTCAAAGACAGCCACATTCGGGCTGAAATTTGTCACCGTGCCTATTCTGGCACGCCTGCTCAGCCCTAGCGAGTTCGGTACGGTGGCCGTTGCCCTGACGGTGGTCCAGTTCCTGACGATGATCGGCGGCGCCGGGCTGACGTCTGCATTGATCATGGAACAGCAGGATGATCCAGAAACCACGCACAGCGTTTTCTGGGCCAATCTCGGCATGGCGATCGCGATGTCACTCGGCCTCTATCTCGGCGCCGTGCCGCTCGCCGCTATGATGGGAGCCCCCGAAAGCGTCACCCTGTTGAAGGTGATGGCACTGCTGATCCCGATTCAGCTTTCCGGCGACGTGGCCTACTCGTTGCTGGCGAAGCAGATGAATTTCAGCAAGGATGCGATGTGGAGCACGATCTCCGAGTCGCTTGCTGCGCTGATCGCCGTGGCCATGGCATATCTCGGTTACGGCGTTTGGGCGCTGGTCATTCAGCTCTTTGCCTCCGCTCTGATCCGGTTATTCGGGCTGTACGTGTCGTCTGGCTACATTCCGCGGCTGGTTATGCGACCGCGAAAGCTGGTGCCACTTCTGTCGTTCAGTTCCGGGGTGATGGGATCCGAAATCGCCAACTTCGTCACTTTCCAGTCACCCATGATCGTCATCGCACGCATCCTGGGCCTGGCTGATGCGGGAGCGTATTCCGTTGCCAACCGCTTCGCCAGCATTCCCAACCAGGTCGTTCTGTCGGCCGTGATGGGTGTCCTGTTTCCCGCTTTCAGCCTGATGGGGAATGACCGCAAACGCCGCTCCGATGCGCTGATGCTGAGCACGCAGGTGACAACCGTATTGTTGGCGCCGGCGATGTTCGGGCTATGGGCTGTTGCCGAGCCGGCGATGCTGGTGATCTTCGGGCGGGACTGGGCCTATGCCTGGCCGGTCCTGGGACTGCTTGCCTTGTCCAAGGCTATCATTACCCCCTGCAGCACTTTCATTCCCTATCTCAAGGGAACGGGGCACGGGCGGGTTCTCTTCTGGTCGGCCGTCATCCGCGCGATCGTCACCACTGTGGCGGTTGCCGTGTCGGCCAGCCGCGGCGATCTGATCGATGCGATGGTTGCGCTCTGCGTTGTGAATGCAGTCACCCTCATCGGATACTCCTGGGCCGTCTTCAGGGTCGACGGCATTCCCTTCTTTCGCGGTTTGCTTACGAGCAGCCGATCGATGATCAGTGCTCTCATCATGGCTGTCTGTGTCCGACTGCTGCTGGAGTTTCTGGAGGGACGGGTTCAAAATCCCTATGTGGAGTTGCTGATCGGTGGTGCCGCTGGAGGCGTCCTCTATGCTGCCTTCGTCTTGGCGACGGAACGTACCCTGTTGAGGAAGCTGGTTGAACTTGTCAGATCCCGACGCGCGCCGGTGCAGGACGGAGCCTGATATCGTGAATTCTGCCTTTGTTTGGACAGATTTCGCTCCGCGCAGACCAGAGTACCGCAGTGGACGGTAGGGCCGGGCGTGCTGCCCGGCCTATCTGCATGAAAAAATGCACTCCTCTCCGGCTGCTCTCGAATTCGTGAGTTCTCCTGCCTGGCAGACGGATGGCGCATGGTGCGGTGCAGCAAAAAAATGGCCAGTGCTAGATTTAGGGGTGGCTATTTTGCTGCGCTGCCACATTTTGCTCTCATGTAAAGCCGATCTTTTTCGAGCGCGGGCTCTTGTCTGCTCTGATTGAAATGGCAGCGACGGGAGGCGCCGCCTGATAGAGGTAACTCGTTTGACGGTCGATCAGAACATATCCTCCCGCATCAATTTGATGCGCATTCTACTGATCTCGGGCATCGTGTTCGTTCACGTGCCCCATAATCCTGCGACGAGCCCGTTCACCGGCACGTTCGGGCTGTTCGACTGGCTTCGGGTCTTTCTCGGCGACAGCTTCTTTCGCGTTGGCGTGCCCTGCCTGAGTGCCATCTCCGGCTACCTGCTATTCCAGCGAGGGATGCCCGCGTTCAACTACGGGAAAGTCCTGAAATCCAAAGGCAGGACGGTGCTGACACCGTTCCTGTTGTGGAACATGAGCCTCATCCTCCTTGTTCTCATCATTCAAAAGGCCGGCATAGGCATCGGCTATTTCCCCGATCTCTGGCAGGCTTCGTTTCGTGAATTCCTCAGTCACGCCTTCGGTCTGGAAGGGCTTCCGGTCAATCTGCCGCTCTATTTCCTGCGCGACCTGCTGGTCTGCATCATGCTTTCGCCGATCCTTGCGTTCTTCGTGCTTCGGGCGCCGATGGTGACGTGCGGGCTGTTGTTCGTTCTTGCGGTGTTGCCGGATGTGACGATCGGCATCGTGCTGAAGAAATCGATCCTGTTCAGCTTCACGTTCGGGATTTTCCTGGCGCTCCGCCGTATCGATACGAAAGCTGCCGACCGCCACGCCGTCGCCGGTGTCGCGCTGACGATCACGGCTGCCGCACTTCTTGCGGTAGGTCTCTACTGGACAGGCCCGAGTTTCCCGTTTGGTCTTGATCTTGCGCGAAATACGCTGTCGATCCTGGGTGCTGTCGGTTTCTGGCTGTTGTCGGCATTGCTGATCCGGACCCGGGTCGGGCAGAAGCTCGCCGGCACCGGAAGCCTGAGCTTCTGGATTTTCTGCGCGCATTATCCGCTGCTAGTGGTGCTCTGGATGGTCTGGAACCGCGTCAACGGAGACGATCCCGCGCTCTACCCGTATTTCTATGCCGGCTCCATCATCACGACATTCGTCGTGCTGACCCTGACAAATCGCTTCGTGTCCGGTCGCCTTCCCGCTCTCTATCAGGTTCTGACCGGAAGCCGGGGACGGAAGAAACCGGCTTTTACGCAAGCCGAAAACCCCAATTCTCCGGCCGGTGCAGGTGCACCGGGCGCGGTCGCCATGAGCCAACAGCAAAGGTAACTCATGACAAAGAAAACGACATTCGCCAGCCTTGGACTGAACATTTTCGCCTGCGCTGCCGCGTTGGCGGCGGGAACGTTCAATGCTGCAGCTCAAGCCGGTGCGACGGGAACATCCTTCGTCGAGAACTTCGACCAGATGGACAAGTCGTTCTGGTACGTCTCCGATGGCTGGAACAACGGCGGCCACCAGAATTGCACTTGGTCCAAGAAGCAGGTCTCGGTCGAGAGTGGGGTCCTGAACCTCGGTTTCACGGCAGGTCGGCTCGGCGAGCGGGACTACGCCTGCGGTGAAATCCAGACCCGGGCGCGCTATGGCCACGGCACCTACGAGGTGCGCATGAAGGCTGCCACGGGTTCCGGGCTGAACTCGGCTTTCTTCAGCTACATCGGCCCCGTCGACAAGAAGCCGCACGACGAAATCGACTTCGAAGTGCTGGGCAAGAACACCAACGAGGTGCAGCTCAACCAGTACATCTCGGGCAAGGGTCACAACGAAAAGCTGGTGCCGGTCGCCGGCGGAGCCGACAAGAACTTCAATGACTATGCCTTCATCTGGGAGGAGAACCGCCTCCGCTACTTCGTCAATGGCGAGTTGGTCCACGAGGTGACTGACAAGTCGAAGATCCCGTCGAACGCGCAGAAGATTTTCCTGAGCCTTTGGGGTTCGGACAACCTGAAGAGCTGGATGGGCCCGTTTTCCTATGCCGGACCGACCGGTATGGGCATCGATCGTATCGCCTTCACCAAGCTTGGCGAGGACTGCCAGTTCCCTGAATCAGTGCTCTGCAGGCTCGACTGAATGCTCAGCCGATCGTTCTTGAGAGTTTCCAGGCCCGGTGGAGGTTGGATCAGGTGACATTGCAAATTCTGTATCTTGCGCATGACCTTGCCGATGCCGCCATCCGCCGGCGAGTTCTCATGCTGAAGCATGGCGGCGCGCGCGTTACCGTGGCCGGCTTTCAGCGGGCAGGGAATGTGCTGGCCGACGATGCGGACGTGCGGACGATTTCGCTCGGACGCACGTCGGACGGTCGTTTTGCCCAACGAATCGGCGCTGTTGTCACGGCGAGCCTCAACCTGAAACGTCAGCTGTCCGACGTGGGCAGGCCCGATGTCATCATCGCCAGAAACCTGGAGATGCTAGCACTTGCGGCGCGTGCTTCTGCGGTCTTCGGCCCGGACGTGCCCGTTGTCTATGAGTGCCTCGATATCCACCGGCTGCTTCTGGACGAAGGTCTGAAGGGCAAGGCGCTGCGGGCCGTGGAAGGTCATTTCGGCCGGAACGCGCAGCTGCTGATCACAAGTTCGCCGGCCTTCATCGAGCACTATTTTGCGCGACGGTCGCAATTGCGGCTTCCGAGCATGCTGCTGGAAAACAAGGTGCTGGCACTCGACGGGCAGGTGGGTACGACACTGCCCCAGCCACGTCCGCCGGAACTGGGAGAGCCATGGAAGATTGGCTGGTTCGGCGCCATCCGCTGCCGGAAGTCTCTTTCGATCCTGTCGGAATTCGCAGCCCGCATGGACGGTCGGGTCAAGGTCGTTCTTCGCGGGCGGCCCGCCCATAGCGAGTTCGAGGATTTCGACAGGCAGGTCGAGATGGCGCCGCATGTGGAATTCCTCGGTCCATATCGCAATCCGGAAGAGCTGGATGAGATTTACTCCGACATACAGTTTGTCTGGGCGATCGATTTCTTCGAGGAGGGGCTCAATTCGGAATGGCTCCTGCCGAACCGGCTCTATGAAGGTTCGCTTCATGGAGCAGTTCCGATCGCGTTGAAGTCCACGGAAACGGGGGGTTTCCTGGCGCAGCGCGGGCTTGGCCTGAGGCTCGACAGGGCACACCCCGACGATTTGGTTAGCCTGTTCGAAGCCATGGATCGCCGGCGCTATGGAGAACTCTTCGATTCCATAGCCGCGACCGAGCGCGACGTCTGGCTGGCGGGGCGGGAGGACTGCCGGGCTCTCGTGGCGCGCCTCGCTGCGCTGAATACCAGACCTATCACGGACATGGCATCTGCCACTGTCTCTCCTGTTCGATCCTGAGGTGACGAGATGATCGAGGACCAGATGAAGACGCTTATCGTCATCCCCTGCCTGAACGAAGCTGCGACTATCGAGCCGTTGCTACGGCAACTTTCCGCAAACCGCGGAAACATGAGTTTCAAGATTGTTGTCGCGGATGGTGGCAGCATGGATGGGACGCGGGAGATCGTCGGGCGGCTGGTTTCCGAGCTTCCGGATCTTGTCCTTCTGGATAACCCCAAGCGCCTCCAGGCCGCTGCCATCAACCTCGCAGTCGAGCGCTTCGGCGAGGGATGCGAGTATCTCATCCGCATTGATGCTCATGGTGACTATCCGGATGATTTTTGCCAGTCCCTGCTCCAGGAGGCGGCAGCCTTGCAGGCCGATTCCGTCGTCGTCGGAATGAAGACACTGGGCTTCGGCCTTTTCCAGAAGGCGACAGCGGCGGCGCAGAACTCAAAGCTCGGCAACGGTGGTTCGAAGCACAGGGATGGCGGTGGCGGCCAGTGGGTCGATCACGGTCACCATGCTCTGATGCGGATTTCGGCTTTCCGTGCCGTCGGTGGTTACGATGAAAGCTTCAGCCACAACGAAGACGCCGAGCTCGATCTTCGGCTGAGGCACGCCGGGTTCCGGATCTGGATGACCGGCAAGACCTTCATGACCTACTATCCGAGGTCTACGGCCCGAGGACTTTACCGCCAGTACCTTGGTTACGGCCGAGGGCGAGCCAGGAACCTGCTCAAGCATCGTACCTTTCCGAAGGTCCGGCAGGCCTTGCCGCTCCTCGTCGTTCCCGCCTTTGCGGGGGCTCTGCTTGCATTCCTTCACTGGATCGTCGCCTTGCCCTTCCTTCTCTGGGCAGGTCTCTGCCTCGCCTATGGTTTCTGGATGGCGATAGGGCAGCGCAATCCTTACGGCCCGCTGGCCGCCGTCTCGGCGATGATCATGCATTTCGCATGGTCCGCAGGCTTCTGGTCCGAATTGTTACTGCGTCAGCCGAAGAGGGCGATACAATGAGCAGCTCTCCTCTCCTGAACGCGTCCATCGATATCGGGATCTGCACGTTCCGCAGGCCCGAGCTTCGCGAGACCCTGATGTCGCTCTTCGCGCTGGTGATACCCGCTGGTGCCGGCATCCGGCTCATCGTGGCCGACAACGATGCCCAGCCGAGCGCTAAGCTGCTGGTCGATGAGTTGCGCGGCCTGTCCCCGCACGAGATCACATATGTGCACTGCCCGAAGGGCAACATCTCTATCGCACGCAATGCCTGTCTTGCCGAAAGCACGGGCGATTTTCTCGCCTTCATCGACGACGATGAAGCGGCATCACCGGGCTGGCTGTTTGAACTCTACACCGCCGCGCGTGACACGGGGGCCGATGCCGTCCTTGGTCCCGTCCGCGCCATCTACGATAGCAAGTCTCCGGAATGGATGCGTGCTGGTGATTTTCACTCGACGATGCCTGTCTGGGTCCGCGGCGAGATTATCACCGGTTATACCTGCAATGTCCTGCTGGACATGCACTCGCCTCATATCGCCAGCCGTCGGTTCGACCTCGCTCTTGGTCAGAGCGGAGGGGAGGACACGCAGTTCTTCACCGCCATGACAGAGGCGGGGGGACGGATCGCCTTCGCGTCCGGGGCCCTGTTGGAAGAGCCGGTACCCGCCAAACGCGCCAGCCTGGAATGGCTTGCCAAACGCCGCTTCAGGTCGGGCCAGACGCATGGTCGCCTGGTTGCCGAGAAACATCCCGGTGCAGGACGATTGCCGCAGGCCGGACTTGCCGTGAGCAAGTTTGCGTTTTGCAGCCTGTGTTCGCTGGCAACCGCGTTCTCGGCCGTGAGGCGCAATCGCTACGCCCTTCGGGCTGCGCTGCACGCCGGAGCTGTCAGTGGAATTTTTGGTGTCCGTGAAATCCGGCAGTACGGAATGGTGGAGGCATCATGAGCGATGCTGTTAAAAGCCCCGACGTCAGCTTCGTTATTGCCGCTTACAACGCGCAAGAGACACTCGCTCGCGCTATCGACAGTGCACTGGCGCAGACGGATGTCACGGTCGAAGTGGTGGTGGTGGACGATTGCTCCACCGACAATACCGCAAGTGTTGCCGCCTCCTATGACGATCCCCGCGTCCGCCTGATCAAGCAGCTCTCGAACGGCGGACCTGGCAGGACCCGGAACGCCGGCATCATCGCTGCGACCGGTCGTTGGATCGCGGTGCTGGATTCCGACGACGCCGTTCGTCCCGGCCGTTCCCGACAAATGATCCAGCGGGCCCAAGCGACCAACGCGCAAGTCGTCGTCGACAATCTGGATGTCGTCCCGATGAACGGCGGCCCGTCAGAGACGATGTTCGCCGAGAGCGAACTGGCCGGGCTACAGGAAGTGACGCTGGCGGCTTACATCGACTCCAACGTCATCTTCCGCAGCACGTTTAATTTCGGCTACATGAAGCCGATCTTCGAGCGTGATTTTCTGCTTCGCCACGATCTCTGGTTCGATGAGGCGCTACGCATTGGCGAGGACTATATTCTGCTCGTCTCCTTCCTTGCCGCAGGTGCGAAATGCGCCATCGAACCGTCTTCCGGCTACATATACCATCTCCGCGAGGATTCGATTTCCCGGGTGCTGGAACGGCACCACGTTGAATCCATGCTGGCGGCGGATCACGTGTTCCTTTCCCGCTTTCCGCTGCGTGGGGAGGCCATGGCGGCTCAGAGCCGCCGCACCCGCAGCCTCGAAGAGGCTCGAGCTTTCATCACCCTGGTCGAAGAGATCAAGAAAAAGTCTCTCGGCGGGGTCCTACTAACTGCGATCCGCAATCCGCGTGCCGTCCGGCATCTGCGAATGCCGCTCGCTGTTCGCATGCGCCGGCTCGCGAGAGCGGTCGGCGTCAATCCAATCGGATAGGGAAACCCTCCAGAAAGGACCTACTCATGAAGCATTCCAAACCCGTTCGTAAGGCTGTCATACCAGTCGCCGGCAATGGGACGCGTTTTCTGCCCGCGACCAAAGCGATGCCCAAGGAAATGCTGACCATCGTGGATCGCCCGGTTGTTCAATATGCCGTTGACGAGGCGATGCAGGCGGGTATCGAGCACATTATCTTCGTTACCAGCCGCAATAAGACAGCAATCGAAGATTATTTCGACAGCACCCCCGAACTCGTCTCGGCGCTGACGCGATCAGGCAAGACGGCGCAGGTGGCGCAGCTGGAAAAGATGCTGCCGGTTGCCGGTACCGTAAGCTACACCCGCCAGCAGGTTCCTCTGGGGCTGGGGCACGCGGTTTGGTGCGCACGTGAATTGGTGGGCGACGAACCCTTCGCTCTGTTGCTGCCCGATATGGTGTCTTACGGCTCCCAAGGCTGCATGGCCGGCCTGATGGACCTCTACCAGGAAGTCGGTGGCAATGTCATCGCCGTGGAGGAGTGCGCGCCGACCGAAACGTCCAGCTACGGCATTGTCGGCGTCGGCAACACCGTAGAACATGGCTTCGAGGTGACGGATATGGTCGAAAAGCCCGATCCCGCCGTCGCGCCGTCCAACTACTACCTTAATGGACGCTATATTCTGCAGCCAGAGATCTTCGAGCTCCTCGCTTCGCAGGAGCGTGGCGCAGGTAACGAGATCCAGCTGACCGACAGCATGCAGCGTCTGGCCTCTGCGCAGCCGTTCCACGCCCACGCCTATGCCGGGCGTACGTTCGACTGCGGAAGCAAGCGCGGCTTTATCGAGGCCAACGTGGCCTTTGCAATGCTGAGGGCCGACATGGGCGACGATATCGCCCGGTCGGTTCAACAGCTGGTCAGTGACCGCGAAAACCGCATGAAGGCTGCATAAGCGCAGCACCAAACAAACGAAGGCACCGTTCCTGCGGTGCCTTCCAACCATGAGTACCCAAGGCGACATGACCATGGATCAGGTAAATTTCCGAATGCGGCCCAATTTCCGCAACGATCGGCCCGACGGCGACAGCTTCATCGATCTGGATAAACTCTGGAGCGCGGTCGTTCGGCGTCTCGGGGTGATCATCGCCTGCGTGGCGGCGGCGGTCGTTCTTGCGGGCATCTACCTGTTCACCGCCCAGCCGGTCTACACGGCCATGACCCAGATCCTGATCGACGAGAACCTTTCCCGCTTCGCGGAGGAGGAGGACAGCTCGCAGACGGCACAACAGATCGACAATCGCATGTCGAGTGCGGTCGAAATCCTCAAGTCAAAGGCTCTGGCACTGCGGGTCGTGGACAACGCCCAGCTTGACCAGAACGAGATACTCGTCAATCCGCCGCAGGGTCCTGTCGATCTCGCGAAGAGTACCGTGCGGAGCGTGGTTTCCGCGCTGCTGCCGGGCGGCCCTCCGGCAACGGAAGAAGCCATGCGGGCAGGCCGGCGCGAAAAGGCTGCCGCGATCCTGCAGCAGTCGCTGACGGTCGAGCGCGTTGGGCGCAGCTCGGTCATTGCCGTGGCGACCCGCTCTCCCGACGCGAGGCTCTCCGCTCTCATCGCCAAGACTTACGCGAGTGCCTATCTCGAGGAGCAACTGAACGCCAATTTCGATGCGACGGAACGTGCCTCCGTCTGGCTGCAGGAGAGACTGACGGACCTCAACACGCGCTCGCAGCAGGCGTCTCTGGCTGTGGAACAATACAAGACCGAACACGGGCTGGTATCTCCGCGCGGCGAGCTTATGTCGACCCAGCAGCTTTCCGACCTGAACAGCCAGCTTATCGTGGCCCAAGCGGATGCCGCGACCGCATCGGCCAGATACGAACAGTACAAGGTGATCCTCGATCAGGGACAAGAGGCCGCTGTCAGCAACGCCGTTGTCTCATCGAGAGATACAGATAACTCGATCCTGCAGGACCTGCGGAAGCGGTTCATTTCCATCAACGAGCGAGAACAGGCGATCGTTCAGCAGTTCGGCGCTGACCATCCGCAGGCCGTTGCCCTCAAGGCGGGGAAGGCGGACCTGTCGCGTCAAATCTATACGGAGCTGGAACAGCTGACGGGAAGCTTCCGCAACGAATTCGAAGTGGCAAGCTCTCGGGAGAGGTCGCTTCGCGATAGCATCGAGAAGGTTGCTGGTCGGAACTCCGAGGCGAATGTCTCGATGGTCCAGCTTTCGGAACTGGAACAGAAGGCGGCCGCCCTCAAGACGCTCTACCAGTCCTATCTCGCTCGTTTCGAGCAGGCTTCGCAGCAGCAGTCGTTTCCGATCGCAAAGGCGCGGGTGATTTCCGAGGCCGGCGTGCCTACCGCGCCTTCCAGCCCACGCAAGACATTGACGATGGCGCTTTCGCTGGTTCTCGGCCTGCTTGCCGGTGGTGCCATTGCGGGCTTCCTGGAATTCCGCGAACGGTTCTTCCGGACGGGTGAGGATGTCCAGGACAAGCTCGGCATGCGGTTCCTCGGTTATCTGCCGCATATTGGCGGACAAAAAGCCCAGGCAAGTACCGCGACTGAGGCCGAAACCCTGCCGCAAACAATGCCCGAAGGGGAACGGATCGACTTCCGGCAGATGATGCGGGTAGCGGTCGAGTCGCCGCGGTCAAGCTTTGCGGAGACGTTGCGGAACACTCGCCTGGCCTGTGATATCGTGTTGCAAGGTCGCAAGTGCCGGATCATCGGCGTCGTCTCCTGCCTTCCCGGTGAAGGCAAGTCCACAGTTGCCGCAAACTTCGCGGGTCTGCTGGCCGCCAGCGGTCTGCGCACTCTGGTCATCGACGGGGACCTTCGCAATCCGGGATTGAGCAAGATGCTCGCAACCGAACCTGAGACCGGCATTGTCGAAGTGGCGCTCCAGGAAACGGAATGGACGAAAGCGGTTCGCGTCGACCGGCGTTCGAAGCTGGCGATCATGCCGGTTGCGACGCGTGGGAAAACGCTCGCCCACACCAGTGAGCTCCTGTCGTCGAACGGCATGACGAAGTTTCTGGAAAGCGTCCGGGAAACCTTTGACGTCATCGTGGTTGACTTGGCGCCGCTTGCTCCAGTCATCGATGCCAAGGCGTTCGAGCCACATGTGGACGGCTTCGTTTTCGTTGCGAAATGGGGCGTGACGCCCGTGAAGACGGTCCAGAACGTGCTCGATTCAGACCCACAGATCGCATCGAAGGTGATCGGCGTCATTCTGAACGACACCGAGATGTCGCGACTGTCCCGTTACGCGGATGCGGGTGCTCCGGAACAGTTCCGTGAGCAGTACATGGCCTACTACCAGAACTGATTGCCGGTGGAGCGGGTTCGCGCGGCCTGACCGAGGCCACGCGAACGTTGCTCAAACGTGGTGTATGTCGCTGGCTACGGGCTTAGAAGCCTGCCAGCCGCGGCAGCCACGTGGAGAGGGTAGGCATGAAGGTCACAAGCAGAAGGACAACCACATAAGCGAGGAGGAAGGGGGAAATCTCCCGGGTGATCTCGCTTACCCTGATCTTGACGACCGACGACACCACAAACAGCAGCGCGCCGACGGGCGGCGTGATCAGCCCGATCGTCAGGTTCAGGATGACGACCATCGCAAACTGGATCGGGTCGATACCCAGCTGGAAGGCGATCGGTGCCAGGATGGGCACCAGGATCATCACGCCGGGTAGCGGGTCCATGAACATGCCGAACACCAGCAGCAGAACGTTGACCGCAAGCAGGAAGACGAGCGGGCTCAGGTCCCAGCCGATAATGGTATCCGCCATGAACTGTGGCACGCCCTCGATGATCAGCACCCATGCAAAGGCGCGGGCGGAGGCGAGGATGAGCAGGATGCCCACGGTCACCATCGCCGAGCGGAAGATGATGTCGGGCAGGTCCTTCACCTTCAACGAGCGGTAGATGAACATGCCGCAGAAGAGTGCGTAGAAGACCGCGATGACCGAAGCTTCCGTTGGCGTGAACCAGCCCATGCGAATGCCGCCGACGACAATCACGATAAGGGCCATTGCAGGCACGGCGTAGAACGTGTTGGAGATCATCTCCCGCACGGTGGGTCGTATGTCCATCGAACGGTAGTTGCGCTTGCGCGAGATGTAGAAGTTCACGACGCACATCGCCGCCGAGATGACGAGGCCAGGGACGACGCCGGCGAGGAAAAGCCCGCCCACCGAGACCCGCGGGTCCTGCAGTGCATAGATGATCATGGTGATGGACGGCGGAATGATGGGATCGACAACGGCGACGGCTGCAGCAAGAGCCGAGGCATAACGCTTGTCGTAGCCGCTCTTTTCCATCATCCGGATGGACATCGCGCCGGGGCCTGCGGCAGCGGCCAGTGCCGAGCCCGAAATGCCGGCGAAGAGGGTCGTGGAGATGATGCTTGCATAGCCGAGGCCGCCACGCGCGCGGCCGACGAACTGCGCAGCAAGGCGCAGGAGATGGTGGGTAAGCGCCCCACCTGTCATCAGTTCGGCGGCAAGGATAAAGAACGGTACGGCGAGCAGCGGGAAACTGTCCACGCCCGTAAACATCTCCTTGATCACCACGATCTGAGGGTAGTTGCTGCCGAGAACCACCGCCAGCCATGTTGCAATGGCAAGGGTGAAGGCGACAGGCACGCCCAGTGCCAGCAGGATGAAGAACGAGACGAAGAGAATGATGATCATGATCGGGCTTCTTGCAAGGTGCTTGTGCGGGGAGGAGTGAGCGCGATTGCTGTCAGGCAGCAACCGGCGGTGCGTCATCCTCGCCTTGAAGCGCGCTCATGCCGCCCTTCAGATAGGTTTTCAGGACCAGCAGAACGTGGACGATGAGAAGGCCGAAGCCGATCGGCATGGCGAGATAGATGTAGCCGAAGGGAATTCGCGTGGAGGGCGTGGTCTGGAACATGGTGCGTTCCACGTAGCTCTTGCCTGCCCATATCATCGTGACGAAGAAGGCGAGCATGATGATGGCCACGAGGATACGAACGAGGAATGCTTTGCGTTCGCTTAAGGCCAACTGCAGGTTATCGATGGCGACCAGGCCGCCGTGACGCAGTGTCAGCCCCGCTCCAATGAAGGTCAGCCAGATCATCATATGACGAGCGACCTCGTCCGACCACGTGATGGAGTGATTGGTGACGTATCGGAGGGTTACGTTCGTGAACACCAGAATGGCCATCGCGGACAGAATGCCAATCAGCGCCCAACGGTTGGCCTCCAGAAATATTGTTTCTGCCTTGCGCATGGCCATCTCCCCCTTGGCTGGAACGTCGAAAGAATGGCACCCCCGCAGGTTGGCGGGGGTGCCTCCGATTGCTATTTCGTTGCAATGATCTGGTCGATGAGTTCCTTCGAATAGGACTCATAGTACTGATCATAGGCAGCCTGAATGGCCTGCTGGAATTGCGCCTTCTGCTCGTCGCTCAGCACGTTGACCTGAATACCGGCTGCCTTTGCGGTCTCGACGCCGTTCTTTTCGGAATCGTCGACGAAGGTGCGCATGGCTTCCTTCCCCTTCAACGCGCCATCGGCGAAGATCTTCTTGTCTTCATCCGACAGGCTGTCCCAGAAGGTCGGCGAGACGATCAGCATTGCCGGCGAATAAACATGGCCAGAAACGGTCAGGTACTTCTGCACTTCCCACAGTTTCGCGGAGACGATGACGGAGAGCGGGTTCTCTTGGCCGTCGATGGCGCCCTGCTGCAGGGCCGGGATAACTTCCGGCCAGGACATGGGTGTCGGCGCGGCGCCGGCGGTTTCAAAGGCAGCGATGTGAACCGGGTTTTCCATCGTGCGGATCTTGAGGCCGGCAAGATCTTCCGGCTTCTCGATCGGCTGACGATTATTGGTGATGTGGCGGAAGCCCTGTTCGCCCCAAGCCAGCGCGATCAACTGACGATCGGTGAATTTCGCCAGGATGTCCTCGCCGAGAGGACCATCGAGCACGGCGCGGGCGTGGCCGAGGTCGCGAAAGAGGAACGGGACGTCCGTCACGCCGATTTCCGGCACGAAATTGGACAGTGCGCCGGAAGAAACGACGACGGCCTGAACGCCTGTTCCGAGCTGAAGGCCTTCGATGACTTCGCGCTCGCCGCCCTGAGCGGAGGAGGGGAAGTGCGTGAACGTGAACCGGCCGCCACTGGTTTCAGTGACGTACTTGTCCCAGCCATCGGCAGCAGCGCCGTAATGGGACTCCTTGGCCAATGCGTAGGCGATCTTAACTTCGGTGCTCTGGGCAAATGCGCCTGTAGCCCAAAGGCTGGATACGACGAAGCCGGCAGCGGTGACGCGACCGATAAGCATGTTCATAAGTATTCCTCCTCAACACGAGACCATACGGGTATGAAAGGTCCTTGATGGTCCATCGGTGAAAATGGCGACACGGTCAAGATGTCAGGTAACCGGAGGCGTACGCTCGGCGGGCGGGTGTCCGAAAATTTTTACGCGGTATGCGGAATAAAAGCTCGCGGCGAACGTATATGAAGACATGAGCTCAAGCAGAGACCCTTTCGATGTGATCGGCCAGTTGGCGGCGCTTCGCCGGTACGCGCGTTCGCTCGCGCGAGACGGGGATGACGCCGAGGACCTGGTGCACGACGCTCTGGTTCGCGCCTATGAGCGAAAGCAGACGTTCAAGACCGGTGGCAACCTGAAGAACTGGCTGCTTTCGATCGTTCACAACACCTACATCGATCGCCTTCGGCAGTCGCGCTCGCAACATGCGAGGCTGACTGCAGCGGCGCAATTGACGGAGATCAATGATCGTACCGATCCTGATCACGCGGTCCGTCTGCGCCAGTTGCAGAACGCCTTCTTTGTCCTTCCGGATGAACAACGCGATGCCCTTCATCTCGTGGCAATCGAAGGCCTGTCCTATCAACAGGCGGCCGAGTCACTGGGAATCCCCGTCGGGACCCTGATGTCGCGCATTTCGCGCGCCAGAGAAAAGCTGCGGGCCCTGGAACAGAGTGAGAAAGACGTGCGCCGGAACTCTCACCTGAAAATTATCGGAGGCGGAAAAGATGACACTGACTGATCCGATACTGCCCGGCGACCTTGACGCATATATCGACGAGCAACTTGATGTCAGCCGTCGTATCGAGGTCGAGGCCTACCTTTCGGAATACCCGGAGGCAGCGGCCAGGGTCATGGCCGACCTGCGTGTCCGGGGTGAACTGCGACTGGCGCTTGCTCGATCTGACGTTCACGGTCGCCCGGCGACCCGCGAAGCGGCGCGGCGGCTTCAAGGCGCCTTGTCGAACCGGCGACTCTTCCGGGCATTTCAGCGCTTTGCCGCAGCCCTGGCACTTGTGACGATCGGTTGGGCAGCCAACGGCTATCTCAAGCCCTTCGAACCCCGGGAGGTTATCGCGTCCGTACCGACGCCTGCTTTCGTGGAAGAGGCCGTTCGTGCGCACGGTACCGCGATGTTGCGGGGGCGCATGCCATCGCAACACGAGGCCCCGGACTTCGATGCCGGCGACGTGCGTGCCGCAACGGGCATCGTAATGCCTGATCTGCCCGACGACTGGCAGGTCACGGACGTCCAGATCTTCCCGTCCGCCTTCGGCCCCAGTGTCGAGATGGCAATTCGGCAGGAGGGCGATAGCCGAATTTCTCTGTTTGCCGTGCGGCCCGGCACGTTCTCGGTGGAGCCCGTGTCTGAGGCACAGGTCGCTGACGCACAGGCGTCCTACTGGCAGTCCGGAGACGTCGCCTACGCCCTTGTCGCCGACCACGGCAATGCTGCCGATCTTAAACAGCAAGCCGAAGCGCTTGCCCGTAATCTTCGTTGAACTCACAGGAGAACTATATGAACACTGTTCCACCCCGCTTCGGCTATCAGGCGACACAGTCGCAGGCGCTCTTCGACGAGGGTCTGCGCAAGCACATGCTGCGCGTCTACAACTATATGGGCCTTGGCCTGGTTGTGACGGGCCTTGTTGCCTTCATCGTTGGCACGACGCCGGCTCTCTACGTCCCGATCTTCTCGTCGCCGCTCAAGTGGGTCGTGATGCTCGCGCCGCTGGCCTTCGTGTTCTTCTTCACGTTCCGCATTCAGACCATGTCGGCCTCGGCTGCCCAGATGACCTTCTGGGCCTTCTGCGCGGTCATGGGGCTGTCGCTGGCATCGGTGTTCCTGGTGTTCACCGGCGCAAGCATCACGCGCACGTTCTTCATCGCTGCCACCATGTTCGGCTCCACCAGCCTTTACGGCTACGTGACCAAGCGCGACCTGTCGAAAATGGGCTCGTTCCTGATCATGGGTCTGATTGGCGTGGTGATCGCTTCGGTCGTCAACATCTTCCTCGGCTCGAGCGCGCTGCAATTCGCGATCTCGGTCATCGGTATCGTCGTATTCGTCGGCCTGACGGCCTACGACACGCAGAATATCAAGGAACAGTATGCCGAGAACGTCGACCAGGAGTCCCAGCAGAAGATCGCTGTATTCGGTGCGCTGTCGCTCTACCTCAACTTCGTGAACATCTTCCAGCTGCTGCTGAACTTCACGGGTGACCGGGAGAGCTGATCACCTTCCAGAAGTGAGTTCGAAACAACATGGCGCGGCTTGGTCCGCGCCATGTTTGCGTTATGGGTGCGCAACGGATCGCAGCGCCTTATTTCCATCGCGGTGTCTCCGTCTATAGTGCCGGTTGTACGCAACCTGTCTGGATTGAGATTCGCATGACGCAAAAGAAAGTTCTGGTCGTTGGTGGGGCCGGTTACATCGGATCCCATACATGTCTTGTTCTCGCCGAGCGGGGCTATCAGCCGATCGTCTTCGATAATCTCTCGAACGGCCACGCAGAGTTCGCTCGCTGGGGACCGTTGGAGGAAGGCGACATCCGGGACCGTGCACGGCTCGACGAGGTTTTCGCCGAGCACCAGCCCGATGCCGTGCTGCACTTCGCGGCTCTGATCGAAGTCGGCGAGTCGGTGAAGGACCCGGTTGGCTTCTACGAGAACAATGTCATCGGTGCGCTCACGCTTCTGGCGGCTACGATGTCCGCCGGTGTTGAGGCATTCGTCTTTTCGTCCACCTGCGCAACCTACGGGCTGCCGGAACAGGTGCCGATGGACGAGACCCACCGGCAGGCTCCGATCAATCCCTATGGTCGGACGAAATGGGTCATCGAACAGGCGCTCAAGGATTACGGCACCTACAAGGGCCTGCGCTCGGTGATGCTGCGCTACTTCAACGCCGCGGGAGCAGATTTCGAAGGACGTATCGGCGAGTGGCACTCGCCCGAGACACATGCCGTTCCGCTGGCGATCGAAGCTGCGCTCGGTCGGCGGGATGGTTTCAAGGTATTCGGCAGCGATTACGATACGCGCGATGGAACCTGCGTCCGGGATTACATCCATGTCCTCGACCTAGCGGATGCGCACGTCCGGGCCGTCGACTATCTTCTCGGCGGCGGGGAAACTGTCGAACTCAATCTTGGTACCGGCACGGGCACGACGGTGAAGGAGTTGCTGTCCGCAATCTCCGATGTGTCTGGTCGGCCGTTCCCCGTCGAATATGTCGGCCGGCGGGACGGTGACTCCACATCGCTCGTCGCCAATAACGACAAGGCGCGCGATGTGCTTGGTTGGCAGCCGCAATACAGCCTCGAGGATATCATTCGTTCCGCCTGGAACTGGCATTCCCGAAGCAACCGCGGTTAGGGATGGCTGAAATAAAAGTTAACGAACCGTTATTTGCCCCGATGGATCATTCTCCCATCACAATCGTTCTCTCCAACTGAAATCACGCAGGTCCTCCGCGACGGGGGCATGCCGCAGAATTTCAGAAACGGAGACTGAAAATGAAAAAGATCCTCACGGCCGCCCTTTCGGCAGCAGCAATCGCAACCGTCATCGCTCCAGCCGCTCTGGCTGCCGATGCCGTGCGTTATCAAGAACAGGCGCCGGTCTATCAGGAATCGGACGCTCGCAACGGTGTGAAGATCGGCTATCTGACGTGTGACATCGGCGGTGGAGTTGGCTACGTACTGGGGTCGGCCAAGGAAGTCGGCTGTACTTTCAGCTCGATCGACGGGTCCCGCACTGATAGCTACGCGGGTGCGCTCCGCAAGATGGGCATCGACCTAGGCTTTACGACGCGAGGCAGGATGGTCTGGGCCGTCTTCGCACCGACGGCGGGCTATCACTCCGGTTCGCTCGCCGGGCTGTATCAGGGCGTCACCGCTGAGGCGACCGTTGGCGCAGGCGTCGGCGCTAACATCCTGATCGGCGGAACCTCTGGGTCCATCCATCTGCAGACGATCAGCGTACAGGGCCAGCTTGGACTTAATGTCGCAGCGACGGGAACCTCCATGACCCTCACCGCTGTCAATTGATCGCGGCGAACGTCAGGAACTGAGTAGCAAATCCCGCCATGCCCCGCATGGCGGGATTTGCTTATTTGATCACCATGGAGGGCGGTTTATAAGCAGAATTCCAAAAATTCTGTTCTCTTTTCCATTTGTTTCGCTAATGCAGTGTGCAATTGAGCATTTGTTGTGCGTCAGGCTGATGGAGTAGCTGAAATGGTAAAAGTGGACGAGAAGCTCGAGCCGATCCTGCAGGAGGTGTTGCGGCGCAATGCAGGCGAGCACGAGTTTCACCAGGCGGTCCGAGAAGTTCTGGAGAGCTTGGGACGCGTAATCGCCAAGCATCCCCGTTATCTTGAAAACGCTCTGATCGAGAGGATCTGCGAGCCGGAGCGGCAGATCATCTTCCGCGTCCCGTGGGTTGACGATGAAGGCCGGGTTCAGATCAATCGCGGCTTCCGGGTACAGTTCAATTCAGCCCTTGGTCCCTACAAGGGCGGCATTCGCTTTCATCCTTCGGTCAATGTCGGGATCATCAAATTTCTCGGGTTCGAGCAGACATTCAAGAATGCGCTAACCGGCATGCCGATCGGTGGCGGCAAGGGCGGGTCCGACTTCAACCCGCGCGGCCGGTCTGACGGCGAGATCATGCGGTTCTGCCAGTCGTTCATGACGGAGCTTCACCGCCATATCGGCGAGTACACCGACGTTCCGGCCGGCGACATCGGTGTGGGAGGGCGCGAGATCGGTTACATGTTCGGCCAGTACAAGCGCCTGACCAACCGTTACGAGGCGGCCGTACTCACGGGCAAGGCGTTGTTCTATGGTGGCTCGCGTGCCCGCACGGAAGCCACTGGCTATGGTAACACCTATTTCGTCCAATCCATGTTGGCGAGCAAGGGTCAGAGCTTTGACGGCAAGAAGGTTGTGGTCTCCGGCTCCGGCAACGTCGCGGTCTACAGCGTGGCGAAGGTGCAGTCCTTCGGCGGCAAGGTATTGGCCGTGTCCGACAGCTCCGGGTATATCGTCGACGAAAACGGTATCGATCTCAAGCTGTTGAAGGAAATCAAGGAAGTCCGCCGCGCTCGCATCTCCGACTATCTGCGCGCAAAGGGAGAGGGCAAGGGCGTCTACTTCGTCAAAGCCGACGCCGGCTCGATCTGGGACGTTGCCTGCGATGTCGCAATGCCGTCGGCAACCCAGAACGAGCTTACCGGTAAGGATGCCAAGACGCTTGTCGAGAATGGTGTGATCGCTGTAGGCGAGGGCGCCAACATGCCGTCCACGCCCGACGCGATCCGCATTTTTCAGGAGGCAGGGGTTCTCTTTGCGCCCGGCAAGGCAGCCAACGCCGGTGGTGTGGCAACCTCCGCCCTCGAGATGCAGCAGAACGCGTCCCGCGACAGTTGGACCTTCGAGCAAACAGAGACCCGCCTCGCGACAATCATGCGCAACATCCACGACACGTGTGCAGAAACCGCCGACGAATATGGTGCACCGGGCGATTATGTGCTTGGCGCCAACATCGCCGGTTTCGTCAAGGTGGCTGAAGCCATGGACGCGCTTGGCGTAATCTGATCGCTTCCAGTCCGGACGGCTTCGCCTCTTGGAGGATGGAAGCCGTCCGGACTGCCTGGACAAAGCCGGACAATCCTTCTTGCCGGGCGGATTTGGGTTGAGTCTCTGGACGATCCGGGGTATTCGCCCCCTTCCTGACGGGCATGCTCCGAGGCAAGGCGTCCATTCCATGATCCAGACACCGTATTACCTGATCGACAAGTCAAAGTTGCTCCGCAACCTGGAGACAATTGCGCGTGTCCGCGAAGCGTCCGGCGCCAAGGCGCTGCTGGCGCTGAAGTGTTTTGCGACCTGGTCGGTCTTTGACTTCATGCGCGATTACATGGATGGCACGACCTCGTCGTCGCTCAACGAAGTCCGTCTCGGCCACGAACGTTTCGGCAAGGAAACGCACGCCTATTCCGTCGCCTACGCGGATTACGAGATCGACGAGGTCGTCAGCCACGCCGACAAGATCATCTTCAATTCGATCGGCCAGCTGCAGCGTTTCGACAGCCAGTCCGCCGGCATCGTCCGCGGCCTGCGCCTCAACCCGGGCGTCTCCTCGTCCTCGTTCGACCTGGCCGATCCCGCCCGCCCGTTCTCGCGGCTGGGCGAATGGGACGTGACAAAGGTCGAGCCGGTGATGGACCGAATTTCCGGCTTCATGATCCACAACAACTGCGAGAACAATGACTTTTCGCTGTTCGACCGGATGCTGGGCCAGATCGAGGAGCGCTTTGCGCCGCTCCTGAAGAAGGCTGAATGGGTAAGCCTCGGCGGTGGAATCCATTTTACGGGCGAGGGTTATCCTGTCGATGCATTCTGCGAGCGGCTGAAGCGCTTTTCCGGCGAATACGGCGTGCAGGTCTATCTGGAGCCGGGCGAGGCCTCTATCACCAAGTCGACGACGCTCGAAACCACCGTCCTCGATACCCTTTACAACGGCAAGAACCTCGTCGTGGTGGACTCGTCCATCGAAGCGCATATGCTGGATCTTCTGATCTACCGTGAAAATGCAAAGGTTTACCCAAACCAGGGGCCCCATCGTGCCATGGTCTGCGGCAAGTCCTGTCTTGCCGGGGACATCTTCGGAGAATTCGACTTCCCTGAAGAGATCAAGATCGGCGACCGCATCTCGTTTCAGGATGCTGCCGGTTACACGATGGTCAAGAAAAACTGGTTTAACGGCGTGAAAATGCCGGCAATCGCCATCCGTGAACTGGATGGCAGCCTCAGGACGGTCCGCGAGTTCGACTACGCGGATTACGAACACAGCCTTTCCTAAGGCTTCTGACGATTGGACTTAAGGAGTTGGTCCCCATCATGAAAAAGAACGTTCTCATCATCGGCGCTGGCGGCGTCGCACAAGTCGTGGCTCATAAGTGTGCCCAGAACAACGATGTCCTCGGCGACATCCATATCGCCTCGCGCACCAAGTCCAAGTGCGATGACATCATCGCGTCCGTGCATGAGAAAAAGGCGATGAAGCAGCCGGGCGTGCTGGAAGCGCATGCGCTCGACGCGCTGGACATCGAGGCCACCAAGGCTCTTATCAAGAAAACCGGCTGCGAGATCGTCATCAATGTCGGCACAGCGTTCCTGAACATGTCGGTACTGCGCGCCTGCATGGATACCGGCGTCGCCTACATCGACACCGCGATCCACGAGGAGCCGAACAAGATCTGCGAAACGCCGCCATGGTACGGTAACTACGAGTGGAAGCGCGCCGCTGAATGCGAGGAGAAGGGCATCACCGCCATTCTCGGCGCCGGCTTTGATCCGGGCGTCGTCAACGCCTATGCCCGTCTCGCCAAGGACGAGTATCTCGACAAGGTGACCGACGTCGACATCGTCGACATCAATGCCGGCAGCCACGGCAAGTATTTTGCTACGAACTTCGACCCTGAAATCAACTTCCGCGAGTTCACCGGCGTCGTCTATTCCTGGCAGAACGGCGAATGGAACGTCAACAAGATGTTCGAGATCGGCAAGGACTATGATCTGCCGGTCGTCGGTACCCGTCGCGCCTATCTCTGCGGTCATGACGAAGTGCATTCGCTGGCCAAGAACATGGATGGCGCCGACGTGCGCTTCTGGATGGGCTTCGGCGATCACTACATCAACGTCTTCACCGTCCTGAAGTCGATCGGTCTTCTGTCCGAGCAGCCGGTCAAGCTCGCAGACGGTTCCGAAGTCGTGCCGCTCAAGGTCGTAAAAGCCTGCCTGCCCGACCCGTCGTCGCTCGCTCCCGAATACGAGGGCAAGACCTGCATCGGCGACTTCGTGAAGGGCATCAAGGACGGCAAGGAGCGGACGGTGTTCATCTATAACGTCGCCGACCACAAGGAAGCCTACAACGAAGTCGGCTCCCAGGGCATTTCCTACACGGCAGGCGTTCCGCCGGTCGCGGCCGCCATGCTGGTTGCCACCGGCGAGTGGGACATCAAGAAGATGGCCAATGTCGAGGAGCTTCCGCCACGGCCGTTCCTGAACATCCTGAACCATATCGGCCTGCCGACGTGGATCCGCGACGAGCAGGGCGAGCGTCCGCTGACGTTCTCCTGATCCAGCTTGCATTCCTGATCTGAAATGCCGCGGCGGGTGCCGCGGCATTTCTATTTGTGGCTATGGCTTGGCACCTAGCCATTCGTTCAGTTCGATCTCGGCCCGTTCCAGGGCGCTGTAGTTGATCAGCTTTCGCAAGACCGCCACCGCGACCGCGCGGCTGCGCAGGTTGTAGCGGCCCTCTTCGCTGTCATCCCCCATCCTTTGGTAGATGTTGAGCTTTTCATACAGTTGCTGGAGACGGTTCTGGACACTGCGAAGCGAGAGGTTGTGACGCCGGGCGATCGTCCGATCCGTCAGCCCGAGAGCGATGTCGATGAGGATCTCGTATTCGACGTCGGTGAAGCCATTGACGGTGCCGAGGCTCTTCTGCTGCATGCCGCGCACCTCGCGGTCGATGACGCATTGTGCCTCCATGAAGATGCTGCGTAGCGCAAGCTTGAGCTTGTTATCGGAGGCTGATTTCAAGACATAGCCGTAGGCCGCGCCCTCTGGCACGATCCGCGAGACGCCGCGGACATAAGCTTCATCCGCATAGTTTGACCAGAAGAGAATGCGCGTGTTTGGCCGTTCCTTCCAGATGGTGCGCGCGGCTTCGATGCCATTGCGTTCTGCCATCTGCAGATCCATCACGATGTGCTCCGAGCGGTGCTGCCGCGCCAGGCTTTCGCCGCTCCTGCCGTTGTCGGCTTCGATGACCGCATCGCATTCCGGCAAGGCCGCACGAACGGCGTCATGCAGGTAGGAACGGTGCAGGGGATCGTCTTCGACAATGAGGACTTCCATGTGAATTTCCTTGCTAGATCGTTGTCTTGCTACAGGGCGCTATGTGCAGCGAAAGCCCGATGCAGGTTCCGGAATGTTTCGGATTGCGGCCCATGTCGAAGCGAGCGCCGATCAGCCGCGCCCTTGTCCGCATGTTGTCAATGCCGTGGCCGACCTGCTCCCGTGGGTTATCGATGCCGACGCCGTCGTCGGTTACCGTGACATATAGCTCGTTTTCGTCGCACTGAAGTTGAACGACGACATTCGTCGGCTGCCCATGCCTGATCGCGTTGTTGATGGCCTCCTGGACGATCCGGAACAGGGCGATTGCCACCGTCTCCTCAAGCGCTTCGAGCTTGCCGCCGCATTCATCAATCATCCGCCAGTTGATCGGCAGGCCGCTGTCATGGACGGAACGCTCTAGATGGTTCTCGATTGCCTGCGCGACGCCGAAGAGCTGGAGGACGGAGGGCTTGGCTTCCTCGATGATCTGTCGCAGGTCATGCATGCAGTGCTGCAGGCCGCGCACCAATGGCTCCAGTGCCTCGCCGGAAACATCCGGCAGGTGGGTCAATCGTTCCATGCGGCGGGCGAGCCGGGTCAGGTCAGCCAGTGTCTGGTCGTGCAGGTCCATGCCGATCCGCTGGCGTTCCGCCTCAAGTGCCTCCGTCAGTTTCAGGGCGCCGAGCCTAAGCCCCTCTTCCCGGGCCCGCGCTTCCGTCTCGACGACCGCCGAGCGCTTCGCCTGGTCTGCAGCGCGCAAGGCGAAAAAATACGGGGCCAGAAGGTCGGTGATGGAACGCGCGTTTTCTACGTCAGCCATCGTGTAGTGGTCGGGTTGGCGGCTGGAGCAGCTGAGCGCGCCTATGATATCTCCCTGCACCCGAAGCGGCACATGCAAGCGGCTCTTGAGCGACAGCGCGATGATCGGGCTCGAGAATGCGCCATCGAAGTGAAAGCGCGGATCGCTGCAGGCGTCGCCCGAGAGGAGGTAGTCGACCTCACCGGAAAGCAGGCTGCGGATCGGGCTGCCCGTCAGCAGTGCGGGTGGCTGCCTGCTCCAGGCCGTTTCGAGGCCGCTTTCATAGGCGATATGGTATTTTCCATCGATCATCTTGATGCAGACATCGAGATGATCGTGAGGAATGATGTGCCCGATCTCGACTGCCACGGCCTGAATGATGGAGTTGAAATCCAGTTGGCCGGCCAGCAGCCGCGAAATGCCTAGATAGTGGTCGAAAAGCGAACTTCTCGTCGAGTTCAGCATAGGCAGACGTCCTCCCAGTCGCCAGCAGATCAGGTGGTGCGACACCCGACACGGATTAAGCGCCTCATGACGCCTCTTGTCTTGCGGGATCCCGCATATTTTGCGCGATCATCCGCAGGTGCATTGCCTGGAAGCACCTTTGCAAGATCGAGCTTCTCCTTCATTCTCCTCTTACTGAGCGCGATAGCGCCAGTGCAACATCAATCCATGGGCCGTTGAGGAGCGACCCTGCTGATGAGCCCGGACGGGCGAATAGGGAGGACATCATGACCATTAAGAAGATGCTTCTGGCGTCTATTGCCGTAGCGTGCGCAGCCATACCGGTTTCCGCTTCGGCAGAAACAGCTGACAAGAAGATCGCTCTATCCAACAACTACGCCGGAAATTCCTGGCGGCAGGCCATGTTGACTAGCTGGGACAAGATCACCAAGGAAGCCGTCAGCAAGGGTATCGTCGCTGCTGCCGATCCGTTTACGACCGCCGAGAACCAGGCGACCGAGCAGGCCGCCCAGATCCAGAACCTTATCCTGCAAGGCTATGATGCAATCGTCATCAACGCCGCTTCGCCGACAGCATTGAACGGTGCGGTCAAGGAAGCGTGCGACGCCGGTATTACCGTCGTCTCGTTTGACGGCATCGTAACCGAACCCTGTGCGTGGCGCATCGCGGTCGACTTCAAGGCGATGGGCGAAAGCCAGATCGATTATCTGGCGAAGAAAATGCCGGACGGCGGCAACCTGCTCGAGATCCGTGGGCTTGCCGGTGTTTCCGTGGATGACGAAATCCATGCCGGCATCCAGGCTGGCGTCGAGAAGAACTCGAAGTTCAAGCTCGTCGGATCCGTGAACGGCGACTGGGCGCAGGATGTGGCGCAGCGTGCCGTTGCTGGCATCCTGCCGAGCCTGCCGGAAGTCGCTGCCGTCGTGACCCAGGGTGGTGATGGATACGGTGCGGCCCAGGCTTTCGCCGCTGCCAACCGGCCAACCCCGACCATCGTGATGGGCAACCGCGAGGATGAGCTTGTCTGGTGGAAGCAGCAGAAGGACGCCAGCGGATACGAGACGATGTCCGTCTCGATCGCTCCCGGGGTCTCGACCCTCGCCTTCTGGGTCGCCCAGCAGATCCTCGATGGCAAGGATGTCAAGAAGGACCTCGTCGTGCCGTTCCTGCGCATCGACCAGGAGAACCTTGAGGCAAATCTGGAGAACACCGAAAAGGGTGGCGTAGCGAATGTTGAATACTCGCTTGAAGATGCCCAGAAGGTGATCGGCGCAGCCATGTAATGGAGCATTTGCTCCGTCTCCCTGCCGGGTGCGGTCACAATGGCCGCATCCGGTGGATCTCCTGTAGCCGCTCTCATCCAGCTGATATTTGCCCCTCATGAATGACACAGTGCCAAAACAGGAAGTGGTGGCCGCACGCGGCATCAAGGTCGCCTTCGGTGCGGTCAAGGCGCTCGACGGCGCCGACCTCGTCATCCGCGCGGGCGAATGCGTCGGGCTTGTCGGTCACAACGGTGCCGGCAAATCGACGATCGTCAATGTCATCAACGGTGGCCTCACTCCGCAGGAGGGCAGTGTTTCCTATGACGGAACCCCTGGCCTGCACGGCGTTGCCATGGCACGCGCCCATGGTGTCCGGTGCGTTTTCCAGGAACTGTCCCTCTGCCCGAACCTGACGGTGAACGAGAATGTCCGGGTCATGCACGCCGACCTCAAGGGTGCCAGCTGGCGCCGGAGAGGACTTGAGCTTGTTCGCCGCCAACTGGAGGAAACCTTTCCCGGTCACGGCATAGATTGCGACAGCACTGTCGAAGATCTCTCCATCGCCGAGCGGCAGATGGTCGAGATCGCCATCAGTTTCACGACGGTGAGCCAGCGCCCGCGGCTTGTGATCCTGGATGAGCCGACGTCGTCCCTGGACGCGGGCCTTGCCGCCCAGCTGATGGCCTATGTCCGCCGGTTCGTGAAAGAGGGCGGATCCGTGCTGTTGATCTCGCATATCCTGGGCGAAATCCTTTCCACTTCCGACCGGATCGTCGTGATGAAGGATGGCAAGGTCGTTGCAGACAAGCCTGCCACCGAGTTCGATACGCGACGGCTGGTGGAAACAATGGGCAGTGTCGTGAAGGAACACGGCTGGAAGCGCACAATGGGCACCAAGTCCGGCGCTCCTGTTCTGTCCAGACCGGCGCTGCCAGGCTCGACGATACAGTTGGAAGCCTTTGGTGGCGAAATCATCGGGCTCGCCGGTCTCGGTGGACACGGCCAGACGGAGGCGTTGCTCGATCTCTACTTGTCTTCGAGCAGTAACTGGTGGCCTACGCGGGAGCCGAAGATGGCATTTGTCGCTGGCGACCGTGGCCTGAACGGAACGTTCGGTCTCTGGAGCATCCTGAAGAACCTCAGCATTTCCTCTCTGAAGGCCTTGTCCTCCCGCAATATGATCGACGCGGACTGCGAGGACGAGGTGAGCGAGCGTTGGAAGAAGCGGATCGAGATCCGCACCCCGAACATGCAGAACCCCATCCTCTCGCTCTCGGGAGGCAATCAGCAGAAAGTCCTGTTTGCGCGTGCACTCGCCACGACTTCCAAGGTCGTCCTGATGGACGACCCGATGCGTGGGGTGGACGTCGGCACCAAGCAGGAGGTCTACGAGATCTTGCGCGCCGAGGCGGCGGCTGGACGAACTTTCATCTGGTATTCAACCGAAATGGACGAGATACGTCTCTGCGACCGGGTATATGTCTTTCGCGATGGAGCAATCGCGGCCGAGCTGGTCGGCGAAGCCATTACCGAGCCCAACGTTCTCGCCGCATCCTTTGCCGGAGGTGAAGCAGCATGAAGCTTTCATCCGGTACCGTCCGCATGATCATCCCGGCGGTGTCGCTCGCCGTTCTCCTGTCTGCGGTGTTCTATATGCAACCCCGGGCGATGAGCTACACGGGCCTCAATCTGCTGTTCAATCTAGCGGTGCCGATTGCGCTCGCGACGATTGCCCAGATGCTGATCATGGCGGTCAACGATCTCGACCTTTCCATGGGAACGTTCGTCAGCTTCGCCGCTTGCGTCACCGCCACGTTCCTTCAGTCGTCACCCTTTGTCGGCCTCCTGATCCTGATCGGAGCGATTGCCGTCTATGCGGCCATGGGTGTGATCATCTACCTGCGAGAGCTTCCCTCGATCGTTGTCACGCTCGGCATGAGCTTCGTCTGGGCCGGCCTGGCGGTTCTCCTGTTGCCGTCTCCGGGCGGAAGCGCGCCCGACTGGGCCCGTGCGCTCATGACGTCCAAACCCCCGGTCGTCCCGATGGCTATCGTCGCGAGCGTGGTGATCGCCGCAGTCACGCATTTTCTGGTCATGCGCTCCTCGTTTGGAGTTCTGATCCGTGGTGTAGGTGGCAATTCCCGTTCCGTCGAACGTGCCGGCTGGTCCGTGATCGGAATTCGTGCCGCGACCTACGCACTGGCTGGCCTCTTCGCGGTCCTCGCCGGTATTGCGCTGGTCGGCCTCACCACGGCGGCCGACGCAAACATCGCACTTCGCTATACACTCCTGTCCATCGCAGGCGTCATCCTGGGAGGCGGCGAATTTGTCGGGGGCCGGGTTTCGCCGGTCGGCGCTGTCATCGGGGCTTTGACGCTGACGCTCGCGGGCTCGTTCCTCTCCTTCATGCGCATTTCGCCGGACTGGCAGATCGGTGCGCAGGGGGCGATCCTCATCGTGGTTCTGGGCTTGCGCCTTTTCCTGAACAGGCTTGAGAAGAGGGAGAAGAACCGATGAACGGCTTTGGCCCACTGGTACGCAAGCCCTGGATCTGGTCCTTTGCCGCGACGATCATCGTCTGGGCAGTCACGGTGCTGTTCACCGGCGGTGCCAGCTCCCTCGGCCTGTCGCAGGCTGCGCTCACCTTTGCTGCCTTTTCCGTCATTGTCGGTATCGGGCAGATGTTCGTGATCACGCTGGGACCCGGCAATATCGACCTGTCGGTTCCCGCGACGATGACGCTGTCCGGGACACTTGCCTTGAAACTCATGGACGTCCAGGACGGCATGATTGTTGTCGGGCTTGTCGCCTCCATACTGATCGGCATAGCCATCGGCATCGGCAATTACGGACTGATCAAGCTGCTGCGTATTCCTCCGATCATCGCGACCTTGTCGATGAGCTTCATCGTCCAGTCCATCGCGATCTGGAGCAACCGCGGCCTGCGTATCAAGCCGCCGGAGGTGCTGGCAGGTTTCAGCACGTCCTACAGCTTCGGAATCCCGAACGTTGCCCTCGTCGCGCTGCTGCTGTCGCTTGTAGCCTGGGTGCTGCTCGAGAAAAGCATTTACGGCCGCTGGATTTCTGCGATCGGGCAAAGCACTTTCGCCGCCCGAATGGCTGGCATACCGGTTGATGGCACCCGCTTTGCCACCTACGTACTCTGTGCTGTCCTTGCCTCGATCTGCGGCTATCTGTTGGCCAGCTTTTCCGGCGGCGCCGCGCTCAACATGGGTGCAGAATATCTCCTGATGTCGATTGCGGTCGTCGTCATCGGCGGAACGGCGGTTGCGGGCGGAAACTCCAATATTCCGGGAATTTGGGGTGCTTCGCTCTTCATGTTCCTCGTCGTCTCGATGCTCAATACCTACGGCTTCGGCGCAGGCACCCGGCTGATCCTTACGGGGGTCATCATCATCGTCGTCATTCTGGCGGCCGGCGGCAAGAAGGCTCTTCGATGACCTGCCTCGCCGCCGTTTCGTCATCTCAACCGGACAGATATCATGTCGCAAACCCAATCGATCTATGAAGTTCACGACGAATGCTTCCGGCGGCTGACGGTCGCTAGCGCGGCGCTGGAGGAGCTGTATTCCGGCTGCCGGTGGGCTGAAGGTCCCGTCTGGTTTGCGGACACGCAGTGCCTGATCTTCAGCGATATCCCAAACGAGCGCATGCTGCGCTGGGTGTCGGGCGGCGGCGTCTCCGTCTTCCGGGCACAATCCAATTTCGTCAACGGCAATACCCGCGATAGGCAAGGGCGCCTCATCTCGTGCCAACATGGCGGGCGGCGCGTTGTTCGCACCGAGCTCGACGGATCGCTCACGGTGCTGGCGGATCAATACCGAGGAAAGCGCCTCAACTCCCCGAACGACGTCGTCGTCCGGTCCGACGACAGCATCTGGTTCACCGATCCGACCTACGGCATCATGTCGGACTACGAGGGCTACACGGCGGATCCAGAGCAGGAAACACGCAACGTCTATCGTCTCGATCCACATTCGGGAGAGATTGAGGCGGTTTTGACCGATTTTGGTCAACCCAACGGGCTGGCCTTCTCCCCGGACGAGAGCAAGCTCTACGTCGCCGATTCTTCATCGAGCCACGATATCAATGCACCACGGCGCATCCGCGTATTCGACGTCGCTGAAGGAGGCCGCCTCGCCAATGGAGGTGTGTTCTGCGACATTGACACGGGAGTGCCCGACGGTTTCCGTGTGGACGTCCAGGGAAACATATGGACCAGCGCCGGCGACGGGGTCCATTGCTTCTCGCCGGAGGGCAAGTTGCTCGGGAAAATAAAGGTGCCGCAGGTGGTTGCGAATGTCGCCTTCGGCGGGCCACGCCGCAACTGCCTTTTCATTACGGCGACCAAGAGCCTTTATGCCGTCTACCTTGCAGTCAACGGGATCTAGGGCTTTTCAATTTCAGGAAACGCTCTATCCCGCCAGCGGAAGGTCATCTTCCGGGATATCCAGCATTCTGGCTTCGATGCATGCTTCGATGAAAGTTTGCCGCGCGATGTCTGCTGCAATGCGACCATCGATCGCCTGACCGCAAGCCTCAGCGGCTCGACGGTAGCGGTCACCGTAAATCGCCGGCCAACGGTGCTGGAGATAGGCAAGGGCGTCCTGCGGGTTCCTGATCGTTTCCGGTAGTCCATAACCTATCCGTACTCGGACAGGTGAGGCCCAACGAAGAACGTTGGCTCTGATCATCATGTTCATTTCGATACCCTTGTAGCCGGGACCGAGAACGCAGGTGAATCGAAAAGGTTTCGTCGGTTTAGCGGATTTATTTTTTACCGCTCGGACCTGTTCGTATGAGAGAGAGTCTCGCGACAGGCCGGTCTGTTTCGCCAGACGCAAAGGCGATTGCCTGAAAACGCGCGGCAGCCTAAACCAGATATGCGCAGGTACCAGCCAACCGGATATACACCATGAGTGACGCGACCTATTTTTCCAGACTTGGGGGCCTTCCGGGGCAGACCGAGCTACTTTCGAGCAAAGCGGTATTCACCAACGCCTACGCGGTCATTCCCCGCACTGTGATGACCGACATCGTCACGAGCGTGCTGCCGCACTGGGATAAGACGCGCGCGTGGATCATTTCCCGGCCGTTGAGCGGGTTTTCCGAAACCTTCGCGCAATACGTCATGGAAGTGGAGCCAAGTGGCGGCAGCAGTCGTCCGGAACCGGATGCCCGAGCGCAAGCGGCACTGTTCGTCACCGAGGGCGAGATGACCGTGGAGCTGGACGGACAGGCACATGCGCTTCGGACCGGGTCCTTCGCCTATCTGCCGGCCGGTTCCAAGTGGTCGCTGCGCAACCATTCGTCCTACACCGTCCGATTCCACTGGATCCGCAAGGTATTCCAGGCTGCCGATGGTCTGGAGCCGCCGCCGCCGCTCTTCACGCATGAGAGCGAACGGCAGATGTTCTCCATGCCGGAAACCGATGGAAAGTGGTCAACGACGCGGTTCATCGATCCCGCCGATGTTCGTTACGACATGCATGTCAACATCGTGACGTTCCAGCCCGGGGGCACCATTCCGTTCATGGAAACCCATGTCATGGAACACGGGCTCTACGTGCTGGAAGGAAAGGCTGTCTACCGGCTCAACAAGGATTGGGTCGAAGTAGAAGCCGGCGACTTCATGTGGTTGCGCGCCTTCTGCCCGCAGGCATGTTACGCGGGCGGTCCCGGGCGGTTCCGTTACCTTCTCTACAAGGACGTCAACCGGCACGTCGCGCTCTGGTAGAAGCGTCCGTCGGTGGATGTCGTCAGCTGAAGGCCAGGTCGGCCTTTCGGCTGCGGTCCCTGACCAGCCTGCCATTGGGAAGGTCGTTGCCCTCGACCTTCGCCTGTGCCGCCGCAGGTTCCAGACCAAGTTCCAGCCATCGCTGCATCAACCGGTCTTCCAGCACATCCTCTGATGGCAGGAGCATGATCGAGAAATCGAACAGGGTTGCGAGTTCCACCCAACGTGGTTCGTCAAGCAGCAGGTAGTTTCCCTCGATGAGGACAATCCGGTCTTGTGGGCGGATTGCGCGCGCCGCGGCTATGGCAAGCTCCCGTGTCCGGTCGAAGAGGGGGACAAGCACGTCCTCCGAGCCTTGCCGCAAGGCACGGACAATATCCAGAAGACCCCGGACATCGAAGGTTTCCTGCGCACCCTTGCGTTCCAGCAGACCGCGCTCCCGAAGAATGGCATCGTCCATGTGGAAGCCATCCATTGGCACGATTGCCGTCTGCAGGCCACTTTCAAGCAGCGCTGCCGCCAGCTGCTCGACGATCGTCGATTTGCCTGCACCCGGCGGCCCGGCGATCGCGATGAGAAAGCGTTGCCTGTTCGCCGCTCGTGTGGCGATTTCGTTTGTGATGGCAGCAGTATCAATGTTCATGCAGCGACGGGTTCCGCAGGTGCCTTTGCCCCCGTCATGAAGGCAACAGCATCCGACATGCTATAGTCCTTCGGGTTGATGACGCAGAGACGCCGGCCGAGCCGATGCACATGAATGCGGTCGGCAACCTCGAACACATGCGGCATATTGTGGGAGATCAGCACGATCGGAATGCCGCGGCGGCGGACGTCGAGAATAAGCTCAAGCACACGCCGGCTTTCCTTGACGCCGAGTGCTGCCGTCGGCTCATCGAGAATGATCACCTTTGAACCGAATGCGGCCGCCCGTGCGACAGCCACGCCTTGTCGTTGCCCGCCGGACAGCGTTTCCACGGCCTGGTTGATGTTCTGGATCGTCATCAGCCCAAGCTCGGAAAGCTTGTCGCGCGCGAAGCGCTCCATCGCCGTGCGGTCCAGTTTCCGGAACCATTTCCCCATGATGCCCGGTTTGCGCAACTCCCGTCCGAGGAAGATGTTGTCGGCAATGGAAAGGGCAGGGGAGAGTGCCAGGTTCTGGTAGACTGTCTCGATGCCGGCCTTTCGCGCCTCGATGGGCGACCGGAATTGAATGAGCTGGCCTTCCAGACGGATCTCGCCGTCGTCGGGCGTGACGGCGCCCGAAATTGCCTTGATCATGGAGGACTTGCCGGCTCCGTTGTCTCCGATGACCGCCAGAATTTCGCCGGGGTAGAGATCGAAGTCGGCATTGTCCAATGCGGTGACGCGACCGTAACGCTTGACCAACCCGCGGGCGGTGAGAATGGGTTCCTGTACCATCAGCCTGATACCTTTCTGATCCATTGGTCGATTGCCACAGCGGCGATGATGAGGACGCCGATCAACAGGTATGTCCACTGTGGATCCGTCCCGATCAGGCGCAGGCCTAGCGAGAAGACGCCGACGATAAGCGCACCGAAGATCATGCCGAGGATAGAACCTCGGCCGCCGAAGAGCGAGATGCCTCCGATAACGACGGCAGTGATGGATTCGATGTTGGCAAACTGCCCGGCCGTCGGCGAAACGGAGCCGATGCGGCCGATGAGCGCCCAGCCGGCGAGTGCGCAGATGAGACCCGAAAGCGTATAGACTGAAACGAGCATGCGCTTGACATTGACGCCGGCAAGTTCGGCCGCCTCCGGGTCGTCACCCACGGCATAGACGTGGCGGCCCCAGGCGGTCCTGTTCAGGACATACCATAGCAGCGCCACCAGCAAGACCATGACGATGACGCCATAGGTGAAGACGGCACCGCCAATCCGGATGTTCGACCCGAAGAACTGCAGGATCGGCGCCTGCTGGGCAATGTCCTGCGAGCGGATGGTTTCGTTCGCCGAATAAAGAAAGTTTGAAGCCAGAACGATCTGCCACATGCCGAGCGTGACGATGAAGGGCGGAAGCTTCATCCGTGCGACGAGCTGGCCGTTGATCCAGCCACAGAAGGCGCCTACCGCAAAGCCACAGAGGATCGCTACCGTCGGCGGCAAGCCGTAGCGGAACGTGAACTGTCCCATGACGACGGAGGAGAGGACCATGATGGCGCCGACCGAGAGGTCGATGCCCGCAGTCAGGATCACCAGGGTCTGTGCAGCCCCGACGATGCCGACGATTGCCACCTGCTGCAGGATCAGCGTCAGCGTGAAGGCCGAGAAGAACTTGGTTCCCAATAGCATGCCGAATATGGCGATCGACATTATAAGGACGATCAGGGGTACGGCTGCAGGGCTCGAGTGCAGGAAGTGCTGGCATTTCTGCAGCACCGACCTTTCATGCGTGTCGAAGGAAGCGACCTGTGTCGAACTACCCGACAGGACCTTCTCGTATTCATGATGCGGATTTGCCGCTTGTGGCTCGGTCATGTCAGTACCTCCCGACTAAGCCTTTCCCAAAGGCTCTGGCCCTAGGAGAGGGCGGCTCGACGCCGCCCTCCAGGTTCGTGATCAGGGCGCAATCAGCCCCAGCACTTTTCCGTGGCTTGCTTGGTGTCGATGGATTCGACACCTTGTGCAGGCTTGTCGGTGACGAGGGCCACGCCGGTATCGAAGAAGTTCTTGCCTTCGGTCGCCTTCGGCTTCTCACCGGTGTCAGCGAACTTCTTGATGGCCTCGATGCCCATGGAAGCCATCAGCAGCGGATATTGCTGCGATGTTGCTCCGATGACGCCTTCCGCTACGTTCTTGACGCCCGGGCAACCGCCATCCACCGAAACGATCAACACATCGGCTTCGCGGCCGACCGACTTCAGGGCCTCGTAGGCACCCGCGGCGGCTGGCTCGTTGATGGTGTGTACGACGTTGATGGTCGGATCTTTCTGGAGAAGGTTCTCCATCGCGGTACGGCCACCTTCTTCGTTGCCGTTCGTCACGTCATGACCAACGATGCGCGGGTCGGTTTCGTCGCCGATCTTGTTGATGTCGACAACATCGATCCCAAAGCCCTTCATGAAGCCCTGGTTGCGCAAAACGTCGACTGACGGCTGGGAGGGGGTAAGGTTGAGGAATGCCACCCTGGCATCCTTTGCCGCGTCGCCGAGGGTTGCAGCGGCCCACTTGCCGATCAGTTCGCCCGCAAGCAGGTTGTCCGTCGCGAAGGTCATGTCGGCCGCATCGAGCGGCTCGAGCGGAGTATCAAGGGCGATGACGAGTATGCCCGCGTCGCGCGCCTTCTGGACGGCGGGGACGATCCCCTTTGTATCGGAAGCGGTGAGAAGAATACCCTTGGCGCCATCGGCGATGCAGGTCTCGATCGCCGCTACCTGGCTTTCGCTATCGCCGTCGATCTTGCCGGCATAGGACTTGAGGGTGACACCCAGTTCCTGCGCCTTGGCGGTTGCGCCTTCCTTCATCTTCACGAAGAACGGGTTGGTGTCCGTTTTGGTAATCAGGCACGCGGAAACTTCCTGTGCCTTCGCCGGTGCCGAAAAGGCAACGCCCAGCGCCAGCGCAGCGAACGCCGTAGCGTAAATGGATTTCTTCATGGTCTCCTCCCAGAGTTGAATTTGTCGCCAAAGCGAATGGGTCTGATCCTGGCTAAAGTCTGCGAAGCCTCCTCCAAAGCCCTCAGCCAACCCTCACTCATTAAGAGGAAAGCGATTTCGCTTGTCAATAAATAAATCGGATTGAATTATTAATTATCTGTGCCACTCTCCCAACGGGATGCTGTATAGCGCCCCGGGGAGGAAGCCATGTCTGTCTCTGAAAGTTCAGCTCAACACGCGTTGTCGCCGCTTCAAAGCGGCTTGACCGGTGGTGCGAACCAGGTCCGCGTGCGGGCCTACAACGAACGGCTGGTGCTTTCTCTCGTTCGCCTGCACGGATCGCTGTCGAAGGCGGATATCACGCGGCGAAGCGGGCTATCGGCACAGACGGTGTCGGTGATCATGCGGTCTCTGGAGAAGGAGGGGTTGCTTCTTCGCGGAGAGCCTGTCCGAGGCAAGGTTGGCCAGCCGTCGGTGCCGATGCGTCTCAATCCGGATGCCGTCTATTCCTTCGGCGTGAAGATGGGTCGGCGCAGCGCAGACCTCGTTCTTATGGATTTCGTCGGACGGATCCGTCTCCAGTACCACGAGACCTATGCCTACCCGCAGCCGGACCAGATCATGCGGATCATCACGTCCGGGATAGAGCGGCTCGAAGGCCAGCTTGATGCTGACAAGCGCAACAGGATTGCGGGAATTGGCATAGCAGCGCCATTCGAGATCTGGAGTTGGCCTGACGAAGTCGGTGCGCCCGAAGGAGCGATGGATGCCTGGAAGGACTTCGATCTTCAGGCGGAGGTCGCAGCGCGTGTTCGTCATCCGGTTTATCTTCAAAACGACGCCACCAGCGCATGCGGGGCGGAACTCGTCTTCGGTGTCGGGCCATCCTATGCCGACTTCATCTACCTGTTCATCGGTTCCTTCATCGGCGGCGGGATTGTCCTCAACTCTGCCGTCTTCTCAGGTCGAACTGGTACCGCCGGCGCGGTCGGGCCGCTGCCAGTGCGCGGCAAGGATGGTGAAACACGCCAGTTGCTGGATATAGCGTCGATCTTCGTACTGGAGAACCTGTTGCAGGAGCGTGGCATCGATCCACAACCGCTCTGGTACTCCGCCGATGATTGGATCGACTTCGGCGAGCCGCTGGAAAGGTGGATACAGGACAGCGCCGCGGCCCTTGGACAAGCGATCGTTGCCGCAGCGTCAATCATCGATTTCGGCGCCGCCGTCATCGATGGCGGTTTTCCATCCTGGGTTCGCCAGCGACTGGTCGCAGCCACGATCGATGCCGTGGAAAGGCTCGATCTGCAGGGTGTCATCATGCCGGATATCATTGAGGGAAAGGTAGGTTCGCAGGCACGTGCCGTCGGCGGAGCCAGCCTGCCGATATTCGCCCGCTACCTGATGGACCAGAACGTTCTCTTCAAGGATCTTGCGGAAGTTTGAGCGTCCGGCTCGAATTTCTGGGTTGAGGGGGCCGGAAGATATCT